>CAVTQD010000015.1:0-28341 GCA_963736745.1 uncultured Verrucomicrobiae bacterium
ATCCACTCCACCCCGACCTACGCCAGTTGGATCAGCCTGGTCGAAATGTGGCTTTCCAAGATTCAGCGCGACGTTATTTCTCGAGGCGTCTTCAATTCCGTAAAGGGTCTCGCGCGCAAGCTCATTCGTTACATCCGCAAATACGACAAAAGCACGACAGCAATTCGTTGGATCTACTAGAATTGCGATCATAGAATCTCTCGTGCCGTATATATGAGTATCTGATCAAAGACAAAGGGAATCAGATGTTGATGCCGCAAGAATTATGGAAGTAAAAACCCTTCACAAAGCCCGAGTTGATAGCTACCAAACCCCAAAAACTGAAATGCCCACCGGAACAATCGAATTCAAATGTATCAGAATAAACTTGAAAAGGATTTCGACTTTCGAACCAGACGAAAGTCAAATCGACTCGCTTATTGAGTTTGACCTCAAAAAAGGCAAGTAGAAGTTCTGAAGCTACCTACTCCTTACATTTTGAAGTCAAACCACGTAACAAAATCTCATGAATGACATTATCTATATTGTAGTAAGCATTCTTGCAGTCAGTATCCTGGCCCTGTTTAGCTGGTCGCTCAGCAAACTCTAAGAGCCAGCCGAGTTATGGAAAACAGAATTGTCGGCTCCCTGGGTGAATGTGTTGAGGCTGAACCTGGCTCTCGACGTGCTCACTCCAAAGGGGACACTCACAGAAAAGAAGCCATAATTTTCGCGCAATGCGGCGCGAGGCGGCCTGCGGTCCGGCGCTTTCCTGACCCGCGGACCGAACTCGATTTGCGAGCGAATGGCTTTTATAGCCGACGCTTATGGAAGCAACATAAACGCTGCTCCGGCGATCAGCGTCGGCGCCAGGGCTCCGAGGAAGAAGTACGCAGCGAAATTCCGGCCTCCCCAAAACGCGACGCGAGGATCGATTGACCGGCTGGATTTGGAGAGTTGGCTATTACGGTTAGCCCGCCGCCAGTAACTGCCCCGGCCAACACCACATATTTGAGCGCGTCAGAAAATCCAGGAACAAGGGATGCAAGTTACGTGACCGCTGCACTCTCACTGTCGTTGAAAGCGGTGAGGATCGTAGCGGCAATCATCAAGGGCCATTTACTCAAGCTGCCGGGAACAGGCCCCTATCCACCATTGCTGGCAACCTCCGTGAATGATTAGCGCTGGAAGAAAGAAGCCGAGGAGTAGGGGTGGTCGCAGCGCAATCGCGTGCTGGTTTAGCCGCGTGGCTGAGACGAACGCGAGAAAGAAAAGAAGACCCAAGATCACAAGCACGGGATAGTGGGCATTCGCTACTGTCCAGCAGAGAAAGAGGATGTGGATGCCAGCAATTCGCCACGGAATTGGCCGGCGCCCCTCTTCTGGATCTTGCTCTTCGTCTGGAACGTTGGTCGCAAATAATGAGTGGCACCTACTCCGATTTTCAGATTCCTGCCAACCCCGGACAGCCGCCTCTCTTTGCACTTGCTGGAGCTGGCCCGAAGAATTTTGAGTCCGAGATTTCTGAGTGTGAATCAGCATGAGCAGAATGAATTTGCCATTCTCGCATACCTTCAGGAATTCAAACATCCGACGTCCCCTTTACGATTCTGGAGAACCAGCGCAAGACGGGTGCCAATTTCGGTTTCGAACGCGGATTGGGCGAAGATATTGTTTCCGGTCACTGCTGTCCAAAATAACCGTTAGTTGGACAAGTTAGTCCTGTATTCAAGCGCTTCGGCGGCGCTCTGGATGGATTTTTCAAGATGAGGTTGGGGTATGTGGACTAAATGGGCTGCGGGTTGCTGTCCAAATCGAAGAGCTCGAGTCCTGGTCGGGCGGCGTTTCTGGCGGGGTGTCGAAGGGCCGATTAATCCACTCCCATAAGCAGCGGTAAGTGAAGAGGTTCCAGCGCAGCAGTGCGATCAGGTTGCTTAAGGCCCACCCAAAGGTGCTGCGCTGCTGCAATATCTTAATGAGCAGCATGGCGATTAATGCTGTCCAAATCTGGGTCCGCACCGCGTTTGGACTGGTACCGACGAAGGTCTTAATTTTCAGGCTCTGCTTGAGTGCCTTGAAAAACAATTCAATTTGCCAGCGCTCCTTGTAGATGGCGCCGATCGTTGCCGCACTTAAGTGCACCAGATTAGTTAATAGCTCGATCTGGCGTTGGTTTTCTTCATCCCATACGCTTACCAAGCGCAGATCCTCATGGCAGGGTGCACCGGCCATGAAAGGGTTGAGTCGAATCAGGCGGTCTTTTGTGACGTTGCTGCCTTTCGGTATCGGTCGATCTTCCCAGGCCGCATAATCGGCGTTTTCTTTGAGTCGAGTCACGAAATGAATCCCCGCCTTGGTCCAGCGGCTGAAGAGCTTGTAGTCAATGTAGCCACGATCCATGACCACGATGCTGCCCTTTGGCAGGCTCAAAGCGCGGGCAATCTCGATTTCGGCCACGTTGCCCTCGGTTACGTGTGCATAGACTGGCAGATAGCCGTCGTGATCAAGCAGCACGTGAAGCTTGATCGCTCCCTTGGTCTGCCGGTACTTGGCCCAGTCGAACATCTCCAGACACAGCTCGACAATGGTCGCATCCAGGCTGAAAAGCTTGTTCTTGAAACGTAGACGCTTGGCCGGCGCCGAGCTTCGCGCTACCTCCAGCATTGCATAGAAGAGCGCTTCAAACAGTTGCCATGGTCGATGGGTGTTTGCGTAGGATAGGGTGGAACGTTTCGGTGAACGCTCCAGACCCAGATGGCGAAGTTTGCCCTCACAACAGGCTAAGCCGTCGATGATTTCCCGCAGCGACTTAGCTTGTGCCAGCTGGCAAAACATCATCGCCACAAACTGGCTCCAGCAGCTGAAGCCCTTGGCACCTGGTTCGGCCCTATGTTCTCGGACAAAGCGTTCGAAGCGATGCCGGTCCACTAAAGAAAGCAGCTGGCTAAACAGACTGGCGTGCCCTACCATGTTCCCGACCTCCGTTGATGGTTCTTTTTGGTTTTTCATAATTACCAACCATTCAACCGGAGACGGAGGTCACTACCCAATCATTTTTTTCGCAACCCTATTAACTGGTTTCCGGTCAATTCCTTTTCGGACCTGACGAGCTTGCTTTCATCCGCAACCACTGGGTCTTCCTCGGCCATGATCAGCGTTACACCGTTTCTGCCGGCGCCTTTTACACTTACAAAGACACTACGGTATATGCTGACATTCTCTATGGCAGCGGCCTGAGAAGTGGCTTTGCGAACACGGATGAACTGCCGAGGTATTATCCAGTAAATCTGGGATTCACTCACGCCTTTCACCTCCCGGAAAAATATGGCCGGCTTCAATTCCGGTTCGACGTCACCAACCTCTTCGATCAAAGCTACGAACTGCGAAACGGTACCGGAATCGGTGTTTTTGCTCCGCAGTTTGGACCAAGGCGCGGCTTTTTCGGGGGGAATGAGCTGGATATTTTGAGTGGTTAGGCAACTCTTCCGAGAGTACAACAAACACCAAACACCCGGGTCTTAGCCCGTTATGCTGATTCTGACGGGAATTTTGTTCTCGTTGTTTCAGGCAGCTTTGAGGCCAACAACACCAAGAAGCTCATCGAGATCGTCTACGATCCTTTGATAGAGGCGATCCAACTGGGTTCGCTTGTGATGCTGAAGTTTGGCGTCGGCCCGGTAGGGCTGAAGTAACCCGGCAGTGAGCGGTGAGTAAATGCGTTCGAAGAGTTTGAGAAACACCAGACAAATGGAATACCCCTGTGGACAGAGCCGATAGCGGCGCGATTTCGGGAGTTTCTCGACTAAGGCTTTGGCTCTCAATTTGGAAAGATCGTAGCGGAGCGACGCGAGACTGTATTGGTCGGCAGATATTTGCAGAGCGGCCAAAACGAAGGGATAAAGCTCAGCGGTCGTAAAGGTGCTTCCCGCGGCGATGTGAGCAAAGCGTACCAGGGCATGCATCAAAGCCAGTTGTCGTGGATTTTCCAGTTTCAAGCCGGGAATGCGTTTACCACTGGGAAGAACTGTAGGCTCTGTCAACTTACGCAGTTGACCTCGGTCGACAAAGGTCTCCAGGATGTCCTGCTGGACAGTGAGATAGTTGTCGCAGATGCCAGCCAGCTTATCTCGCAGTGGGGGTAAGTTTTCCACAGCCTTTTTGACCCCATAGTCGGTGACGTCGTTGGTAGCCAGCTCGGTGCGCAGGCACAAGTGATCGCGGACATACTGCTTGAGAAAGCCGTTGCCGTAGTGGCTACGGATCACTGGGTTAGGAAGGTCAAGATCCTCGATGATGGTCTGAAGCTTTCCCTGATAGTGCCTGGTGACCTTGCGGCCGAAGATCGTGGTAATCTTTTTGGGCTGCCCGATCGTTCGGTTGGCATCCAGCAGTCTCTGGCCGAGTTGATCCAAGGCGGCTCGCCGGTGAAAGATCAGGTTGTCGCAATATTCGACTTGGGAGAAGAAAAGCCGGTGCTGGCAGCCGGCTTCTTTGCGTTCGCTTTCTTTGAAGAATGGAGTCAGGCAAGCTAGCCATTTTTGCCCACAGCTCAGCAGATCGTGTACGGTCAAGGAATCTGCCAATTCCTGGAGCTTCTGTGGGTGGCTGCAATTGAGGAATGCATTGGAACATTGCTTAAAATTGATGCCTTCGGCGTGCATCAGATTAGCCAGCCAATGGTGTTGATTGAGGCAAACGCGTGCTGAAAAGGGTAGGTAGGGACAGATGCGAACGAACATTCGACCCCAATGATGGTCGTTAATGTAAAAGTTATATTGGACAATCCAGCGCTGGGCCAACTGCAGGTGCCAGCGATCTTCTGCCCCAATGGCAATCATGATCCGGGCCGGTTCCCTAGCTTTTAGAATCACCACTACCTCATCTTTCTTGGCGTGCTTAAAGTAGGGATCGACGAAGTCGTCACGCCTTCCCGTCGGCGCATCCAGAACAGGCGCGCCCCATCTTTGGCAACGGTTCTTGACCCAGTTCTGGAATTGCTGGGCGATATCACGTAGGCGGTTACGAGTAACTCGCTCGCCGTCGCGATAGGCATTAAAGAAGCCGATTACTCTCTCGGGTTGCTGGAAGGGCTGAATCAGTCCGTTCAAAAGGATGCGGTCAAAACAACGGTAGCCGAATTTTATGCTATTCTGGTGATGTTCGCAGAAGGTGTTCATCGCCTGCTCCTGTGTGGTGAGATACCAGGAACATACGGCGGTGAATCCCTCTGCGACATTGAACATCACGAATGGGATATCAAGGGCGAAGCCCTTGCCTAGTTAGGAATAGCGCTCAATTGGCGAGATCGCTTCACCTGCCCACTCCTTGTCATCTCAACGAATGGCATGCGGCCTTTGCCGTGTTGGAACGCTCCAGGAGTTTTATGCAGGACACCGGGCGCAAAGATCTGCAGCGTCGTAATATCCTCTTCGGATGGCTCAATGGCCTTCTGTTGCAACACTGCCAAGTGCCCAGTGTTCGGTCTTGGGAGTTGCGCAAGGGCACCTTGATGCACCCTCGGCGCCGATTTGTTGCAGCCAGAGGTACTCTGGGAATTTCGCCTGAAATCCGGATTGACTCAGGCAGGGGTGACCCACCGCTACTCGATAAGAGGAGAACCGGCACCATAATCCCAGCCATCCCAAAAGGCCTGGGATTCTCGACTCCATCTCGCTCGGCGTTTCCGCGACAAAGGCGTAACCTACTTCCGGCGCATGCGCCGCGCATCAGGCCGATAACCGAAAGAATTCGTCACCAGTCGCCACCGTCGTTCCTTCTGCGGCGATGCGCAGCGGTTTGTTCGCCCGTTTGTGTTCGGAAGCGCCACTCGACGCCGCGAGAGATGTCCGGAAATCAAGGTCCACGCGCCGAAGGTCAGGGTAGTCATTGCGCGCTGCCCAACATGACCCCATGATTGAAAGTATCTGGAGGAAATGATTTGCGAAACGTGCTTGCTGACTATGTCCGAAAACTCCCCATTGATCTTCGAACATATATTCTACCGTTTATCTACGGATTGTTCGGAGGCCTTGTTGCAGTTGCGTTCCAAAAATTGGCCAGCATCCTATTCTCACTGTTCTGGGAAAGGCCATCCCAACAGATGCCACCGGGGACTTTCGCGCTTTTCAGCCTGGCAACGATTCTGGCGGCATCAATCATCGCGGGTCTGATTATTACTTTTGTCAGCCGCGACGCGGCCGGAAGCGGAATTCCCCAGGCGAAAGTCGCGTTCTGGAGAGATTTTGGATTTATGCCGACCAAGGTCGTGAGCGCGAAATTCTTCGCCGGCGCTGTCTCGATTGGGGGCGGTTGCAGTCTTGGGCGAGAAGGTCCGACGGTTCATATCGCCGGGGCCCTCGCATCGAACATTGCCGGCTGGCTTGGGGTTGCCAAACAGGGCCGGCGCCCGGCGCTCCTGTCCGGGGCCGCCGCAGGATTGGCCGCAGCGTTCAATACACCGTTGTCGGCCATCACCTTTGTCCTTGAGGAGATCATCGAAGACCTGAATAACCGCGGTTATCTGGCCCAGGTGCTGATCGCCTCCGTGACGGCTACTTTCGTCTGCCATATTTTTTTGGGTGAGGATCCCGCGTTTGTGATCCCATCAATTGGGCATTTTTCCAGTATTCTGTATGTTCTGGTGATTCCGGCCGCAGGACTTGCAGCATTGGCGGGCGTCGCTTTCCAAAAAGGCACTTTGATCTGGCGAGACAAAATTAAGCGGGTCAGCCGTATCCCGTTTTTTCTGAAACCCGCGGTTGGCGCGGCAATGAACTGGATGCTTGGAATCTCGGTTTTCTTGACTATCGGCAAAATCGGCGTGTTCGGCCTCGGCTACGGAGATCTAGAAAAGATGTTCTACGGCAGCATTAGTGGCCCACAAGCGGTTATCCTGGTCATTGCGAAGTTAGCTGCGACGACCGCCGTCTATGCTTGGGGCGGCGCCGGCGGGATCTTTTCGCCCACTCTTTTCTTTGGCGCTGCCATCGGTCTTGCCTTCACTGACGTCTGCGGACTTGTGCTGCACCTACAGTTGAACGATCGGATCGCGCTCACGGTGGCCGGGATGAGTGCCTGTTTGGGAGCGGTCGTGCGAGCGCCGATTACTTCAATTCTTATTGTGTTCGAAATGACCCATCAGTTTTCTTTTGTTCCACTCCTTATGATCGGTACTATCGCGAGCCAAGCGGTTAGCCGCGCCCTCTGCCACACTAATTTTTACAGCGAAATCATTGAACGAGATGGAATAGAATTGGAGCGCCATATGCCACCACGATCGCTTGCTTCGCTGCAGAGCCGACCGATCTCCACGTTCGCAAATTTCTCTCCGATATTTGCCAGCAGCACCGATCGCGATGAATTGGAGCGTCTCTGTGCCGAATATCCTTACCAGCAATTCCCGTTAGTGGTGGACGGCCAACTCGTTGGATTGATCGACCGAAGCGAGATCCTGACCAATCAATTGCCCAAAGTTGCGGTAGTGCCGGCGCAGGCGATTCCGGCGCACTCAACAATTAGGGAAGCGGTCGCCAAGATGGTGGAAAACTCTTTGAGTTTACTCGTGGTTGTGTCGACGACCGAGAATACGCCGATTGGCATCGTTACTCTTCACGATGTCCTTCGATTACAAAACCAGCTATCGGATGCGGCCTTGCTTTAGTTGGTAGAACGCAAACTTCGGCTGTTCAGATTTGAGCTCTCGGACTTGATGCAACCGTTAGTTCACTTACGCCGCCGTTTCAGATACCCGTTGGCAGGCGCTGTAAGGTTTTCGCGTTGAACCGTGACTCCAGATCGGTTTTCATTCTGAAGAAACCGCTTTCGCCAATTTTCAGAGCTTATAAATGTCTCGGTCAGTGATGGTGCGAGTGTTCGCCATCTTGGCCGCAGCCCATCATCATCCGGCACATACCCATTCCCTCCTTGTCGTTGGCCGACATCATCTTCTGCATCTGCTCGTGCAGCGCCCTTCGCTGCTCGACCAGTTTGGCCAAAACGGCCGCGATAGCGTCGAGTTTCTTTTCGGTGGGGGCGTTATTCATTTCGGCGACGAGTTTGTCGAGTTCCGCGTCCTGATCCTTCGCATTCGCCGTCATTTGGCCCATGTCCATGCCTTTCATCGCGGTCGTATCAGAGCTCTGTTCTTGCTTCTGATCTGTCGTTTCAGTCTTAGCAGTATCTTCGGCTAGAACGGCGGTTAGCGGTAAAGTCGCAGCGATTAGGGTTGCTAATAAGTGTGATGTTTTCATGTTTCTTCCAAGGGATTAGAGCGGACTTGGCACGAAAAAGGTAAAAAACTGCGGATCTCCTCCAGGAAAAGGAAGGTCCGTGGCGCACCGAGAGTCCACTCCATTGTTAAGTGCATCAATACTGGTAATTGGAATCCAAACTAAAAGTTAACCAGAGAACAGCTACCCCAAATTTGGCGAAAACTGAACTTAAGTTGTTGGACTTTTCGACAGAGACATGAGCTATCAGCCTTTGGCCGTCTCGTTCATAATTTTGATAATGCTCTCCTCTACCTCCTGAGCCACCCTTTCGAGTTGTGGCACGTTGAACATCGCCAGAAAAGCGGGGGTACGGCCAGAAACTACCTTGGCCAGGGCGGCTGGTCTAGAGATCGGCGAAAGTGGCGGCATCCGTGTCGATGCCCAAATGCGCACAAGTGATCCGAACGTTTGGGCAGTAGGTGACGCCGTGGAGATCAGGGATGCCATCACGGGCTCGTGGACTCTGGTGCCATTGGCTGGTCCCGCCAGTCGGCAAGGCCGCATTGCCGCGGCCGCCATTCTTGGACTCTCTTCTCAATTTCGAGGTGTTCAAGGAACAGCGATTTGCAGCGTTTTTGAGCTCTCTGTGGCTAGTACCGGCGCCAGCGAAAAGTCACTAATGCAGGCGGGGATTTCGGATTACGAAAAGGTCTACCTTCATCCTTACCATCACGCTAGCTATTATCCTGCTGCCGAACGGATCAATTTGAAACTCCTGTTCCGAAAATCGGACGGAAGAATCCTCGGCGCACAAGCACTGGGCAAGGAGGGCGTGGACAAACGCATCGACGTCATAGCCATGGCGATCCAGAAACAAGGGACTGTTTATGATCTTGAGGAGGCGGAGCTCTGTTATGCTCCACAGTTTGGGTCGGCAAAAGAT
Source organism: uncultured Verrucomicrobiae bacterium (assembly GCA_963736745.1). Classification (GTDB taxonomy): domain Bacteria; phylum Verrucomicrobiota; class Verrucomicrobiia; order Chthoniobacterales; family JAFAMB01; genus JAFAMB01. The sequence continues at coordinate 9,133 of CAVTQD010000015.1, forward strand.
CCAGTGAACTTTGCGGAAATGATCGCCGGCGACGTATTGCGGGGAGAAATGCCAATCGTTCATTGGAATGAGCCCGTCAGTGCGAACACTCTCTTCCTGGATGTGCGCGATCCGGATGAATACGCACAAGCTCATGCCGTCGGCGCGATTAATATTCCGCTGGCGGCTTTGCGCGAGCGCTCGGCCGAGATCCCTTCTCACGCTGACATCAGGGTCTATTGCACGGTCGGTATGCGGGGTTATGTGGCGACACGCCTGCTTCGCCAGTATGGACTATGCGCCAGGAACTTATCGGGCGGTTTAATCACCGAACGCTTCTTGCGTCGTGGAGCAGGTAAATCAAGTTCCCGCAGCTGACTCGGTATCGATGCAGCAGCGATGGAGTCCGCATCTCACTTCGATTCCCCTCCTAACTTAACTAATTCTCAACAGTGTTAAGTGCCATGAAGAATTTGATACACCGTGTTTTGAATCTGCTATTATATATCGCCTTCTGCGCGATGGTGGGCACCGGATTACTCATGGCTTCCGTCTGCCGCCCGGAAGCCGGGGCGGCAGTGGATTGACAGTCCTAGGCATGGATCGCCACGAATGGGGAGACGTCCACCTCTGGATTTCCTACATTGTCATCGCAGCAGTCATCGCCCACCTTGGCATGAATTGGACGTGGCTTAAGAAGATCGCCGCTTCGATGAAACCACTGCGCCTTTTGGGCTGTTTACTCGTTGGGATAGTTATTATTATTGCGTTACTCGTACTCCCCGTCACCGTCAATAACCGGCGACTTCCTCGGAACCAGGGTCATGGAAGAATTCACGAGACCCAAGAAGAATAGCTAATCGCGGTGTTTGCCAACGCAAGCTTGATTAGGAATCGAATGTCACAACCGGATCGGTTTCTGAGAAAGGAACGCGTAATGCTTCCACGCAACTCTAATAGTTCAGATTTTTCTAAACTTCTTTCTTTTCTTAAATTTAAAGAAAATTCGCCTTACTCCCACGACAAGGGACTCTTAAGCCGGCCCCGGGCGCGTACGCGTCAAGGCCCGCGCTGTGGCGGGGTGCTTTTAAGCGTCAGAGCGACGATGCTCGAAGGGCGTGCAACAACATTGGATCTCTCGAAAAACCCACACGGGGAGAAAACCTTGATGCATTTGCTCCGCGACTTGACTGCAAAATGGGGACATCGCTTCACGATTTAACCGCAAAATCTGTCTCCAAATGCGCTGCTCCGCGATTTAACTGTAAATGACATCGAGGGAGAAAGCGTTTGACCCCAGCCTGCACTTCCATGTTCATGGCTCGTGCGTGCTTTCATTTAGGTCGGCGAATGGAGAAGTTGTTTTCGCGTGTGACGCTTCAGTAACTTAGCGAGCGCTCTGGTTGCCGCAGAGGGATTGGCTGCCGCCATCAAGGCCAAATACGGTAAGATAGAGGGCGAGGTGGCATTGATTAATTCGCTTCCCGGTGTTGGTTCGCTGGACCAGCGAGATCAAGGTTTCAAGGAGGAGATCGCCGCCAAATATCCTGGCCTCAAATTGGTGGCTGTGAAAGTTGCCGATGGTCAAGCTACGACGGGCTTGAATATCATGACCGATTTGATTACCGCCAATCCTGCACTACGCGGGGTTTTCGCGGATGCGCTTTTCATGGGACAAGGAGCCGGCCAGGCCATCGCGGAGAACAAAGCAGGCGATACCATCAAACTTGTTTCCTTCGATGCCGACAATAAGTTAGTCGGTTTCCTGAAGGATGGCACCATCGCGGCTTTGGTTGTCCAAGATCCGTTTCGGATGGGATATGAGGGCGTCAAAACCGCTCTGGCAGCATCTAAAGGCGAAAAAACCGAACCGAAGATAGACACTGGTGTTAACCTCATCACTCAGGAAAACATGAACAGCGTTCGGTCCCAGGAGTTATTGAATCCGAAGCTTAAGTAGAGCGCGGTCAGTTTTCGAGCAATTAAGCTCGCTAAAAGAACACCCGTCAAACCAAGGATCGACAGCAACGTTTCCATCGTGGTCCAATATTTGAAGGTCTCTGCTACGGTTAGGCCAAAGTATTCCTTTACCAGCCAGAAACCGGCATCGTTCACATGGGAAAGGATTAGCGAAACCGAGCCGGTCGCCAGGACCAGCAGCTCGCGATTTACCGTTGTGTTGTTCTGAATCAGCGGAGCAACGATCCCGGCTCAGGTGATGGTGGCCACGGTGGCCGATCCGGTAGCGATGCGGACCACCGCCGCAGCGGTCCAAGCCAGTAGCAACGGCGAAAGGTGTGCGTTCGTCGCCCATTGACCAATGGCGTCGGCTATCTTGGTCTCCAGTAATACTTCCTTAAATCCTCCACCGGCACCCACAATCAGGATTACCGCCGCGATTGGTTCCAGGCTCCTGCGCTGAATCTCGTCCGGCGAACGCTATCCCGAAGAATTGAAGAAGAGAACGGGATTGTGATGTCAGGCACAACGGAACAGGCTCGCGTGGGACGCCCGTGGTTTGGTATTCTGAGCATTCACCGGAGCGAGGTTACAATGACCTTGCCCGACAAGTCCCGCCGCGCTTGATCCAACACGTCGTCGATTCGGGACCAAGGCACGGCAAACAAATGGGCATGGATTTGGGAAATAGGAAGATCAAGTAAAAGGCAATCAAGTGAAGGAATTCAGAAAATGGACATCAAAAGAAGTGGCTCACAGCCTTCCGGCAAAGGGCCGGTCGAGTATTTTACCGGCACTGTACGTATTGACCCCCTGTTCCAGGCGCCCGAGCCCGCACGCGCGCTCGGCGTGAGGGTCACTTTCGAGCCCGGCGCTCGGACAGCATGGCACACCCACCCGCTGGGTCAGACCCTGATCGTGACGGCTGGCTGCGGCCTGGTACAGAGCTGGGGAGGCCCGATCGAGGAGATTCGACCGGGTGACGTGATCTGGTTTCCGCCGCGTGAGAAGCATTGGCACGGCGCCACGGCAACCACGGCCATGACGCACATCGCCATCGTGGAACAGTTCGAGGGTAAGACTGCCGACTGGATGGAAAAGGTCAGCGACGAACAATACCCCGCCTGATTCACGGCGAATGGGACCGCAATGAGACCTTATATTACTTGTCACATGCTCTCGTCTGTGGCTCCCTGGCATCAATGGATGCCACGCATCCCCGCCGCCTTCGACCGTATGAGCCCTTCAAGGAACACAGCCGTTCCCCTCAGGCTCAAACCCATAGAGCAGCGCGGTCGTGATGCGCTCTGGATTCGATACGAGGTGGTCGGTCCGAAACAGCTGAAAGGAGAAACAATGCAAAAGCGTTAGGAAACAGCAATTTGGAAGTGTCGGGCACGACAGGTGGAGGGCGAAGCACCGAATGCGAATATCGTCGAGCTTCTTGAGAAGCGTTTTTCGAATTACTTGGTCGACCCTTCGCAAGGATAATCCGCGGACGACGCTTTTGCACGACTGGCGGAAAATAAGCGCCAGTGGAAGTAATCTTTCTCCGGGCTGACTTGCCGGTAAATCTGAGGATTGACTCAAACTTATTCCCATTCGGTTTGGTCAGCGCGGTAGAGCGTTGCCCGCACTGGCAGGGTTCGGACCTGCGCCTACGATCCGAAGTCATAGAAACTGCTGCTTTGGCATGTCCGGCGATCAACGCGCCGATGCTTCAAAGGATGCATTTCCTAATATGCCGTCAGCTTTTGCAAAATTTCTGTTTTTGCGATTTGTTAGGCAACAACGCTGCGACTCAATAGGAACATGGAGATGAAAACCTTTGCGCAAAAGCAAAATCAACCTCAAAAGGCAGTATCATCAAGCTTTGCTCGGTCGAATACTGGAATACTTGGGCCGAATCATCACGCAAATCCTCTCCTGCATTTGCAGCGCACAATCGGTAATCAAGCAGTACAACGGCCGCTACGAACTAGTGGTGCAGAGCTCGAAGCCGGGTTGAACGGCATGGCATCATCCCTCTCCGGGTACGATTTTAGCCGGATTCCCATTCATCCTCCCGCCGCAGCGACACAAATGAAGCGAGCGACCAACAAGTCAGGTGATGAATGCGAGCAGGCAGCAGAACGGGTTCCCAGGCCGGAGTTGGCGGTATCGGCCCTTGCCAGTATGGACCAAGGTCTTGCCCGTCCCGGCCTGCCGCCTGGGCCGGCGTTACGGCAAGACATGGAGGGAAGCTTCGGCCACGATTTCAGATCTGGGTTCCATATGCGAGCGGCTCGATTGAGTGCCCCGGCGTCCCCAGGCACGGCGGAAATTCAGCCCAACCTGAAGGTCGGCGAGTCGAACGACCTATTCGAACAGGAGGCGGATCAGGTGGCTGATAAGGTTATGAGGATGTCTGCACCGCTCTCGTCCCTCACCGCTATTAGCACTTCCGCGAGCGTCCAACCCTCATCAGCCACCCAGCCACGTCGCGTCGAGTACGCGCGCGGTGGAGACCGGTGCGTGGACAAAGAAAAAATCGAGAGCAATGCTTTGACAGAGCCTACCAATGCCCTCATTCAGCGTAAACCCGGAGGGGTTGGCAAACCAACTGAGCGGATGCCTCGGAAGGAAGGAGACAAGAAGGCGGAACTGGAATTTCACAGCACAATAGCTTTCAATAATGCAAATTCCGGATCTAGTTCAACAGGCCCGTCTAAGGAGGGATTTACCGTTCTCCAAATACAGTGGGTTGTATGGAATACAGGTTTTGAAACCGCTCCCGAACATGTCGACAGGTTAACTATTTATAAAGCTGACCGTTGCTCCGGATGTAGAGATGAGAAAGACGAGATCCTCCGCGCGGAAGTGACCGCGCCTGCCACTGTTCCCATCACACAACCCGGGGAAGCTGACTTTAGGTATAAAAGTATTAGTCCTATGGTGGGAATGACCATTCGGGCTGGGCATTATGACGTCTATGTTGACCTTGATGTCTATGACGAAGTGGAAGAAATTAATGAGGATAATAATACTATTTTTACGAGTTTTTATGTCAAGCCTCGCGATAAATCTGACCCGGATGCTGAGGGGGAAGAATAAATCGCTTTACGGAGCGAAGTTCCTGGCCAAGAAGTGACTCGCTCCACTCCCGGAAGGAGATATGGGAAGAGTGTAACGAGCTAGCTATCCGCATCTAGTCGCGGCGTGGGCTTTTTGGTCTACTCGAGGTGTGAACGAAAACCAGGAAGTCCAGGTACGGAGACGGAGAAGCCAGGAGGAAATCAAGGGGTTCGTAGTCGAGTACGAAGCCAGTGGAGCGCGGGTGTCGATTTCAGTTAAAACGGGACTGGAAAGAACCTGGGGGTCTTGACAGAAATTCTGCCTTTATGGTTCGCTGGCGCGTGAGAGCAATCAGGAGGAAATATGCGCTGGAACATCACTCCCACAACAATTCACGACGCTCCCGCGATACCAGAACCCGACCCCGTGCGTCCTGACTTAAAATTTGTCGAGCCTCGGCCGGCGCTAATGTCATGGAATTCTCCGGTAAAGGCGCGGCAGCGAAGCTTGTAAGCGCGTAACCGATGAGGACATTCAAGCCTTGGAACCCTTTTTCTGTCAAAATCCCATTGGAACAGCAAAGAGCGATCAAGATCCGGGTCACAATTATTTCGAGCGTAAGATCAGTCAAGACTGGCTACGACTGGAATTTACCAAGGCTCGCATCAACGACCCGGGTCGCCAGGCTGCTTTCGGCGAATCCGGCAAAGACCACGGAGTGAATTCCAAGCGATCATCATTGCCTTGTCGAGTGGGAACAAAGCCGGCCTCTCTTTTGGAAGAAGAGCTCACGAAGTGTCTGCCATAGACACGCTAAACGCCCAGCGCTTTCTCGAACAGTTCAATCGTCTGATTGCCCGTGCGGTTGCACGTCTCGACAAACTTCTCCATGCGCTATTGTCATAAGTTCAGTGCGGTAGTCGGCCCGAATGGTGTCACTGTCGATTCGTTCCTGGAAGAGTTCAAAGGTCGATCCGTCTTCCATCAGAACCTTTAAATTTCGGTGCTGACCGTCGTATGTGCAAACGACGCCGTCGGGGTGGTTGCTAATCACACTTCCGTTTCGTGTGATTTCAATTTCGTTGGTTTTCATTGTAGACGCCTCCCTGCCGCCGCTCCGTCGCATTCATGTTCTTTCCTTACTTCTTTTCTTTGTTTTCCTAGTGAGGACTCCGGGTGACTCCTGAGCTTCTGAAGAGAACCTTGCATGGATTCCCGGAACGCGTCAACAATCTTTGTGCGATCGCACAAAGATTTTTTGAATCCTGCCCGTGAGGTGAGCCGCAAGCGTTCGCGTGGGGAGCCCGGAACGATAGAAATCGAGCCGCTTGAGCTATGAGAATAGGATGCTCGGCCACGTTGTCGCGAGCGACTTTCGGATTCTCCGGTCCAGCTTCGGGCGGGCAGCGGCTGATGGAGTCCGACACGCGAATACAGCATCTCGATAATCAGTTTGTGAATCTGTTGCAGGGCGAGGTGCATGCTGCAAGTGCCGTCATCGTAGCGTCGGTCCTGGTATTTTCGGATTTTTCAGTGTTCGAGGTTCGTCGCTGTTGTTTTTTCGCCAAGAGGCTTTGCTCTCCGGAACGGCTCGGCCTTCGATGCTTGGAATTGCCTCAGTCTTCCACCTCGCTTTTTCTGTCCAAACGTTTAACGCAATCGCAAAATGGCCAACGCAAAAGTCAAAAAAAGGATTTGGGCCGAGATTGCGTTCGCCGCCCCGATTCGGTGCATCGACACGGATTTGTTACGGGGACTAACGCCGCCGGATCTCGCCGAAGGAATCGTGGCGGTCGTCTATCAACCTGATTACGTTAAATAGGCGTGAGGTTCCGGCGGCGATTTTACCGGAGCAAGGCCATGCCAATGTCGCGAAGGTGGAAATAGCTTCGCGGCGCGCCGAGCCGCAACGGAAGCCGATCGGCGATGCCGACGTCTTTTGCAACACCATGAACGCTGCTCCAGGCGGAACAAGGGAGGGCGAGGATTGGGCAAGCGTGGTAGAGCCCATTCTTCGCGACCTGATTGAATCACCTTATAGGATCATGCGCCTGGCAATATTCCGGATTGGCCATTGACCTGTGTATTGGAGAAAATGATAAACCGCCAAACAGCGAACGAGCATCCCGCTCATGTTTACCCTAGCGGAGATGGATCCAGTAAGCGGTCCGAGGTGCCCGCGGCCGCAGCGGCGCTGCCGGCAGGCCGGCACCTCAGACCTCAGATGTTGATCATGTTTCGCGCCATCTGGGCCTCACCGCAGCGAACCAAGCTCCTGCTGCTGGGGGTCGGGATCGTGGTCGTCATCGGCGCGACGGCCTTTTGCCAGATCAGGCTCAACGCATGGAACCAACCCTTCTACAATGCGCTCACGCGCAAAGATTTAATGGGGCTCCTGGACCAACTTATGGTCTTTGGCGTGATTGCCGGCGGACTTTTGGTCCTGAACGTGGCGCAGGCTTGGCTCAACCAAATGGCCAAAGTAAAGTTGCGCGAAGGGGTGGTGTGTGACCTGTTCGACCAGTGGCTCAGGCCTCGGCGCGCCTTTCACCTCGTCAGTGCCGGCGAGATAGGCGCTAACCCCGATCAGCGTATCCACGAGGATGCGCGCCACCTGACCGAGTTGACGACTGACCTTGGCGTCGGGCTCCTGCAGTCTTCGCTTCTCCTTGGGAGCTTTCTTGGCGTCCTCTGGATCCTCTCTGAAAATGTGACCTTCCATGTGAGTGGGCGAAACTTCGGTATTCCCGGCTACATGGTCTGGTGCGCGCTTCTGTATGCGGGCACCGCCTCATGGCTCACCTGGCGCGTCGGCTGCCCGCTGATCCAGCTCAATTGCGAGCGTTACGCCCGGGAGGCCGATCTGCGCTTCGCGCTTGTGCGCCTGAACGAGCATAGTGACAGTGTCACACTCTATGGCGGTGAACAGGATGAGAAGCGGCGCCTTACTGCCGAGTTCAAAAGGGTTCTCCGGGTGATGCGGAGGATCGTCGGCGCAAGCACGCGGCTGACATGTATCACATCAGGTTATGGCTGGTTCACGATCATCGCGCCAATTGTCGTTGCATCTCCCGGATACTTCGGCGGCGATCTTTCCTTCGGCGGGCTGATGATGGCCGTCGGGGCTTTTATTCAGGTGCAGCAGGCCCTGCGCTGGTTCATCGATAATTTCAACACCATTGCCGACTGGCGCGCCACTCTGTTGCGGGTCGCGAGCTTCCGCGAAACAGTCATTACCATGGACAAACTCGGCGCGACCAAGAATCGCATCAAGTTCGTCAAATCGAAGGGCGACACGATGAGCTTCGAGAATCTGGAGATCGCCACTTCCAAGGCCTGCACAACACTGAGCGAGCGGCACGTTGAGATCTGGCCAGGCGAACGTGTGCTCATCGTTGGCGACTCCGGTAGCGGCAAGACTATGTTGTTCCGGGCGATCGCGGGCTTGTGGCCTTGGGGCTCGGGCCGAATCGCGCTGCCTTCGTCGAATAGCGTGGTGTTCGTACCGCGCCACCCTTACGTGCCGCTGGGAACGCTGCGGGCAGCGCTGGCTTATCCCTCGCCCGAAAGCGCCTACCCAGACGAGGAGCTGATCGCTGCGCTCCAGTCTGCCGGCTTGAACCGTCTATCCTCTTCGCTCGACCGGATCGCGCGCTGGGACAGAGAACTCACCGAAGACGAGCAGCAATGCTTGGTCTTCACGCGTCTCTTGCTGCGCAAGCCCCGCTGGATAGTGATCGACGCAGCCCTCCATGCACTGGAAGACGACGCGCACCAGCGCATGATTAGCCTCATCGAGTATGGGCTCAAGGATGCCGCGGTTATCAACATCGGCCGGCCCGAGGCGAATAATCACTTCTTCCAGCGCGTTCTGTATCTAACCACAAATCCGCTCGGACGCTGCTTCATACCCGATCTCGGCGTCACTTTCGCCGACCAGCCGATAGCCGCGCCCACAGCCTGTCCGGTCAATTCCATCGCCTGAGTGTTGGTGCGGGGCGCGGGGGTTTTGGCTCCCAGGAAAACATCCAAAAATGCGCATGATCCGCATAGCAAAGGCGCTTATCGGCCTCAAGCGACTGATTTAGGTGGTCTGGGATTGCGGCGGATGCTTTCGGGGAGGTGGCTGGCCAATCGAAGCTGCAGAGCGATCTACGCCAGTCTTCGATGAAACTTCCCCGTGCCGCGATACGCGCCCTAGATTACACCAGATGCCCTGCGGAAGAGTTAAAGCGCCCAACAGCCCCGTAGCCGGCCGCGCCACCGTATTCATCTTTCCGGACTTGAACACAGGAAATACAACTTACAAGGCGGTCCAACGCAGCGCAAACGTGCTTAGCGTCGGTCCGATGCTCCAAGGGTTAAGACGCCCAGTCAACGACCTCTCCAGAGGGGCATTAGTCGACGACGTTGTGTACACGGTGGCTCTCGCCGCGATCCAGGCGACTGAAGTGTGCAAATCCGAATCCTAACCCCCAGGTATCGTTTTAAATACAGGGCGACAACAGTCGCCGGTCGGTCAAGAGCTAACAAGAACGAAAAGTATCGTGAGGCGGCCGAGCTCTTTGATCGATCACAACAAACGGTCAGTTTACCGAATTCCTGTTTTTACACAGCTTGTCAACGGCTTGACTAGCAATCCCTTTCCGGGGGGTATGACCATTCACAGAAATATAGCGAATAGGGAAAGTTAAAAAACTAATAAAAAACAAATGAGCACGACTACTACCGGAACGATGCCAAGGGGTTGCACCTTTTGTAACCGAGAACCGATGGGCCGATACTTGACGACACCACGATCGCGCGGTTCCCGTTGACCCGAAAGGGTCGTGCGGGTTCGATTCCCGCCATCGGCAAAGGCTTCTGGACTTGATCCAGAAGCCCTTTTCTCAATTTGAGGATGAAAAGTAACTGAATTCGATTATTTGCCAGACAGCAGCAACCCTTTCTTGGCAATTTCATGATACATGGCATCTCCCGTAGAAGCGAAGTTGCCGGACCCGGCGATCGTCGGCTTGCTCGACCGTAACGATGTAGCCGTCGATGCGCACCTGCTCGCCAACGCGCGGAAGATGTCCGAGTCGGCGGACGACGTAGCCGCCAACCGTGGTCACGTCCTCATCTTTCCACTCTAGACCCGCCAAAACCCCCAGCTCGTGTAGGGGCAGGCCGCCATCAACCAGGAACTCGTCTTTGTCAAGCCGCTCGAACTCCCGGCGTCCCAGGCTGAACTCATCTGGCAATTGACCGATCACCTCGGCGATGACGTCCTGTAAGGTGACAATGCCCACGTTGCCTCCGAACTCATCGAGCACCAGCGCAAGGTGCGCCTGCTGGTCGCGAAAACGCGTCAACAGTTTCTCCAGCGGCATCATCTCGGGAACGACGAGCAGCTCTTTTGTGATAGCCAGCAAGCTTGGCTCTGGCTCGTCCAACTGCGCGAGGATGTCTTTGATGTGGACCAGGCCGATCGCGCGGTCAAAGTGGCACGTGCAGAGCGGAAAACGCGTGTGGCGCGCCGTCTTGGCGCGTTGAAGATTGTCGCGGAGGGAGAGGCCGGAGTCGAGGTAGACAACCTCTCCCCGCGGCGTCATCACCTCGCGCACCAAACGCCGGCGCATCTCGAACGCGTTAGCGGCAATTTCCTGGCTGATTTTAGAAATTTTGGACGCTTTTAGGCTTTCATCGAGGATCAGCCGCAGTTCCTTCTCGCTGTGGGCCAACTCGTTTTCCGCGACCGGATCGAGGCGCAAGATTCTCTTAAGCAGCCAATTGGCAAGCCCATTGAGCAGCCATATCGCCGGCTTGAAGGCGAGATAGAAGAACCTCAGCGGCTGGCTGATCCAAAGAGCCGTCGGTACGGCCTTGCGGATAGCGAGTGTTTTCGGTACGAGTTCCCCCAGAACGATATGAAGGATCGTGATGGTGCCAAAAGCCAGGGCGAAAGAAACCGTCTCAATCAGCGCCGGCGAGCTAATGTTGGCCAGCGCGAAAAACGGTTCGATCATGTCGGCCAGAAACGGCTCGCCAAGCCAGCCAAGACCCAGGCTAGCAAAAGTGATGCCGAGCTGCGTGGCTGAAAGATAGGAGTCCAAATGGCTGGTTACATGCCGGGCAAGCCGAGCACGTCCGTTGCTCGGGGCGGTTAGCGCATCGAGTTGACTCGCCCGCACCTTAACGATAGCGAACTCGCTTGCGACAAAAAAGCCGTTTAGCAGGACGAGGAAAACGACTGCTAAGAGTTTGAGTAGAATGGTGCCTGGCCCGTCCCAGCTTGTCGCGGGCGCTCCCGCTGCGTCGGTGACGTTGGCTAGAAAGGTAAATAAGTTCATGACGTCTGGGTTATAGGAATTATCATGCCTCCGAAGGCCGCTTTCGATCCTGTCTCGAGGATTCCCGCGCGGTGGTCGGCTCCCTAAGGGGCAAGATCCAACGAATCTTTCGAGAACAGCAGTAGTCGCGGAAAACATCCTGGTGCCGGATTAAGACGGTGCGCACGATGAGCGAATCATCGGCGTAGCCGATCTCAGGAACGAAATCCGGGATGATGTCAGTTTCATTGGCCCTGTAACGAAGCGCAAACGCAATTTCCGTTCGTCATGCCTTAGACTCAACCGGGCATACGCCGTCGGTGGTATCCTCAAAGAAGTCAGCATAACCGTTGCGATGTGGAGGCTGGGGTTCGGTTGGTCGAGGCCGTGATGAACTCGACGTTCATAAGGCCAAAAAAAATTCCAAAAGCCTCCGGAAACCTCCAACGGCGAACACAGAAGTCAGGCCAATAAAGAGCCAGGCAACGATGGCAGTTATATGGCCAAGCAACACGCACAAGCCGTCTTTTTCCATCATTCCGATAGCCAGCAGCACTACCGCCCAGGCCGGAATGTTGTTCGAGAATGGAATCGGCAATGGCAACATCAATCCGAGACCAGCGATAATGATCCCCAGGCCGATTAATTGTAGCATACTCGGCCCGGCGTGCAGGAAAGCTAAGCGTGGGCGAACAAACTTCTCGAGCTGACGAGCCACTTTGATCGCACCAGTTAAAATTTGGGCCAAGCGAGCGGGCGATAGACGCCGGCGCATAATGAAGTGAGGCAGCCATGGCTCGCGTCCGATGACCAGAGATGCGCCAATCAAGCATATGGCGATACCAAAAGGTGTGGAGAGACCGGGAATAGCAATAAAGCAAAACGGCAACGCTAATAGAATCAGCAGCATGGCGGAACCACGGCCTTTGAGCGATTGTTTCAACTCGGAAAATGTGAGCGACTTACCTTTTACTCGAGCGTGCAGCATTTCAAGGTCGGTCGATAGTCGCGGTCGGGAGGCGCTTTCACTAGTTGTCATCGTAAATTGGTAACAGGTGGTGAATGATGGTTAGTTTCGGCAGGCTCTACCGTCGTTGGACGTTGACGGTTCACGAGTAATGACAGACCGATTGCGGCCAATAAAACCAAGCCAACGACGCCGAGTGAGACCGCCGTTGGGATGTAATAAACGTCAGCCAGGAGCATCTTGGCACCGATAAAGGAGAGGATGATTGCTAGGGCAGACCTTAGATAGATAAACTTGTGAACGACCCCGGCCAGCAGGAAATACAAGGAACGCAAACCGAGGATTGCACAAACATTGGAGGTGTAGACAATGAACGGGTCGCGCGTAATCCCAAAGACGGCCGGGATCGAGTCGACAGCGAAGAGAACGTCTGTGACCTCAATCGTGATCAGCACAAGAGCCAACGGCGTCAGCAGCCGCTTGCCGTCCCGCCGCACGGTGAAGCGTGCTCCGTGGTAGGTATCGCTCACGGGCAACAGCCTGCGCATGAGCCGGATCAGCGGATTACGTTCGATATCGATAGCTCTCTTTCCGCTAAAGAACATCTTTCCGCCTGTGAAGAGCAATAATGCGCCGAAGAGATAAAGCGCCCAGGGGAACGTTTCAACGAACGCGACACCAACGCCGATCATTACACCGCGCAAGATCAGCGCGCTCAAAATGCCCCAGAACAGCACACGGTGCTGGTAAGCCGCCGGCACGGCGAAATAGGAAAAAACGAGGACAAAAACGAAGATGTTATCGACGCTGAGCGAATATTCCAAGAGGTAACCTGTCAGAAACTCTAAAGCTTTCGCGTGTCCCTCCCAATACCAGATTAGGGCATTGAATCCAAGCGAAAGGGTTACCCAAACGGCAGTCCAGAGCGCCGCTTCCTTCGTGCTCGGCGCGTGCGCCTTGCGCTGGAAACCAAACAGGTCGATGGCCAGCACGCAGAGCACGCCGGCGTTAAAGGCGATCCAGAACCAGAAATTCGTATGCATAAAATAGGAACCAGGCAACTACGGGGCAATTCGCCGCCTGCCCTCTGCGGTGGGACGGCAAGCGGGTGATCTAGTCGGGCACAGCCAAGCGCGGCTCGGTTGCCATCGACAGGTAAAAAGAGTTCAAACGGAGTGGGGACACAATTGAGAGCAGTTGATCGACGTCGAAGCTCGGAGTTGGCCAGCTTAGCTTGTAAGCGTGCGAACTAGACTTCAATGCATGCTCGTGACGGCTCAGCACGATGCGGACTATAATCGCGTCGTCCAATAAACCCATGCCGGGAATAGAGTCTGGAATTAGATCAGTCGTGCGCTGGAAATAGAGCAGCGCAAACGCCGCTTCACCCACCATTTCCGCGGCCGGCTCTCGATACAACCTGCTCCTCTACAACGCGGGAGAGGAATTGAAGCTGGTCTGCCAGATAGGGATACGCCTGTGCTGGAATTTTGGCAAATCGTTCACCCAGCGCTGGCAGATCGACAATTAGTCGGTCGATGTCAGCAAGGGATAGCGCGCGGGCCTGACTTTGAATAAAGTCGGTGATCTCCGAGGTCATGGTTTCCTTATAGTCCTTAAATTTCATGGTCATAGTTTCCAAGATCAGTTGGTCTCGGGCGCGCGAGTTGGCATGATCCCGAGGCATTCTCTAGTTAATTCTGCTCGCGCCATGTTGTGAACGGAGCTCGCACCGTTTCAGCGGCTGTGGCCCACCGCGGTCTCGATACGTTCGGCTAACCTGCAATCAGCTCCGATTGATTCCGTCGGATCACGCATTGAAGAATCAGCGCGTCATCCGCAAGGCCAATTTCCGCAACGTGATCGGGTATTAAGTCAAATCGTTTCAGGAGGTAACCCGCAGCGAAGCCAGTCTCTGCCATCCAGCGCGGCAATGGATCTTTCGCCTGCTGGGCCGCCGGTGATTCCAAGAACTGGATGATGATGTGGACCGCGTCCTGCAGTCCGGGATACTCAACGGCATTGCTTTCCTTTAGCTTGTCCAGTAGGCGGCCACTGAACGAACTGAGTACAGAAATGTCGATTGAGTTCACGTGCCGCGCTTGATTTTCGATAAATGCGTCAATGGTCATCGTTTTGCCAGAGACTCTCCAGACGCTTTCGGAAACTTGCCCGAACTGGGCGGTAGCTGGTTCGTCCGAACTAACAAGCGGTTCCATTGATTTTGTCTTAGGTTTCATAAGTAGGTGGCCCTTTCAACTGTATTGGATATTCCCTCCTGTCGAAGAATTGTCGCCGAGGTCTCCGCGCCGGATGATCCGGGACTCGCAGGCAATTGACTGAACTTGTCGTAGACCTGCCGAACCTGCGTCGCGGACCACAACGACGACGTCATTGTTCCAACAAAAAGCAGTATCGCGAATAAACTCATATCGATAGCTCCATCAGGTACCTCAAAGTAAATAGTCCTTATGTATTCCACAAATACGAATAATGGAATATATGCTTCGTGTTTAGCTAAGTTAGGTCCGCGCTCGCCAGCGCCTGGCGAGCCTTCCAACGCTGCGATACGAGCCTCCCCTCCGTAAGCCATTCATCTGCGGTCGAACGGCGTCGCGTTACAGTCCATCCTGGCCAGGCGAGGGTCCTTCACGTTGGCGTTGACTTCATCACGACGCGCTCGTGACTTGAAGAATAGAATAGGGTATTCCGATAAAGCTAATGATACCGAATGATTTTAATTCCAGCATCACACACCCCTATTTCCCCGCTTCACCGGCTTATGAACCAAGCTGAGATTATTTGTACGCTGCTGATCGCCGTTGCGGCCCTTGCAATGTTGGCGAAAAAAGTCGCCTTGCCTTACCCGGTGTTGCTGGTGATCGGCGGCCTTGCGCTCGGGTTTGTTCCTGGCTTGCCAGCGGTGAAGCTAGAACCGGACATGGTGTTTCTTTTTTTGTTGCCGCCGTTGCTCTATCCGGCGGCGGTCTTTACTTCTTGGCGGGATTTTCGCGCGAACCTGAGCCCGATCTTGTTGCTCGCGATCGGGCTGGTCTTGTTAACGACGGCGTTCGTGGCCGTCGTCGTGCACGCGCTAAGTGGTTTGCCCTGGGCGACTGCGTTTGTTCTCGGCGCAATTATTTCGCCTACGGATGCGGTTGCAGCGACCGCTATCGCGGACCGTCTGCGCGTGCCGCGTGGAATCGTCACTGTTTTGGATGGCGAGAGTCTCGTCAACGACGCGACGGCGCTCGTCGCTTACCGCTTCGCTATTGCGGCGATGATGAGCGGAAGGTTTTCATTTTCCGAAGCAAGCGTGCGTTTTGTTTTGGTTGCCCTGGGCGGCACCGGTATTGGGTTGGCTGTCGGTTGGCTCGCTGCTCATCTCCAACGCCGTCTCGACGATCCGCCCATTCAAATCACAATTTCGCTCCTAACGCCGTTTGCCGCTTACATTCCTGCGGAGCGTTTGCATGTCTCGGGCGTACTCGCTGTGGTTGCGTCGGGGCTGTTTCTCGGCTGGCATGGGCCGCGAATCCTCACTTCTCGGACGCGGCTCAACTTATACGTATTTTGGGAGATGATGGTGTTCCTGTTGAACGGCCTGGTCTTCGTCCTGATCGGTCTGCAACTTCCGCGCATTCTTTATACCCTCTCGGGCCATTCTCTGAAACAGCTTGTTTGGCACGGCGTGCTGATAAGCTGCGCCGCCATTCTTGTGCGCATCGCTTGGGTTTTTACATCGACTTATCTGCTGCGTTTGATAAGCGCTTCCTTGCGCAAAAAAGACCCGTATCCAGCTTGGCAGAACGTGGCGATTGTTGCCTGGACAGGGATGCGCGGCGTTGTCTCGCTCGCCGCTGCGCTCGCGGTGCCGCTGACCCTTTCGGACGGCAGCCCTTTCCCCGGACGCGACTACATTTTGTTCATGACCTTTAGCGTGATTCTCGCGACGCTCGTCCTCCAAGGTCTGAGTTTGCCGGGGCTGATTCGCCGGCTTGGTGTGGTGGATGATGGGCTGAAATATGGAAGAAAGAACGGCGCGACTGAAAGCGAATGAAGCAGCGTTGGCTTACCTTGCGGAAGTCGATAGCCAGTTCGCGCGGGACCTCCTGGAGCGACTTCGCGCTGAATACGACGACCGCATCCGGCAGCTGGAAGTATGCGCGGGTACTGGCGAAGATCGCTCTGATGGGTTGATCGCGCCCTCCTACCAACGCTTACAACAAGAGGCGCTCGATGTGGAACGCCGGACGATCATTCAATTGCGCGATGAATATGTCATCAATGACGAAGTTTTGCGCCGCATACAGAGTGACCTCGATCATGCGGAAGCCAGGTTGCACGCTCACGACTAAAGGCGCGAATGGCTTCGAGAGCAGTCGGAGGGTGGTCGCCGCGACGGTGGTCTAAAAATTGGTTGGAAACGAATCGTCACGACAGCGATGATGAGCGAGTTTAGAGCAAGTTTCTTTTCATTCGTTAGGTAGACATCCGAAATGTGTGCAGTGGGATATAACTAACTTTGCACGTTTTAGATGGTTAGTTAGGCTTCGGAGTTAGTATTGCTGCATACCAGTAGCGGGTTTACTCCAACCCCTATTATCTGCAACAATCTCCTGGTCTTTTTTTGGGCGTTTTGGCAATATCATTAGATGCGGCCTGACCTCGTTATTCTAGGCGAATACGATCCAGACTCTGAAACACATCGCGCCACCAATGCAGCGATTCGTCACTCACTTTTTCGGCTGAACGCTAAGTTAACAGCAAGTTGGATCTCGACTGAGACGATCAAGGAGGCCGACATCATGCAGGCGCACGGTCTCTGGGTTGCTCCGGGCAGTCCTTACAAAGATTTATCACAGGCGCTCCAAGCTATCCGCTTGGCTCGCGAGAATCTCATACCGTGTCTGGGAACCTGCGGTGGTTTTCAGCACATGATCCTGGAGTTCGCCCGCAACGTGCTCGGGTTTGCCGATGCCAGGCACGCTGAATACGCTCCGGACGCTTCTCGGCTTTTCATCAGCGCCTTGAGCTGTTCTGTCGTGGGAAAGGAAATGCGTGTAAGACTCCGACCGCATACGACTGCCCACACTCTTTACGGGGGAGATGAAGCAGTCGAACGCTACTACTGCACTTTCGGAGTTAATCCCGAGTATTCGGACACCGTGGCTGGAAATCAAGATCTGGTGATTTCAGGCAGAGACGTCAATGGAGAAATCAGAATCATCGAGATTCTCGATCATCCATTCTTCGTAGGGACTCTGTTCGTTCCTCAAGCAAAATCCAGGGAGTCGGCACCCCACCCGTTGGTGAGCGGATTTATGCAGGCGGTTCTCCGACATCAAACTTCTGAAAGAACACCCGCGACTTTTGACCATGTCTCCCGCCGAATCCGCCAATCACCCCCTTGAGTAATCTCTTACTCCGCTCAATGCATCTCTTCCCACAACGGCTCGTCTGGAAATCGAACGAGTGGCTTCTGAGAGCGACACGCCGCGTCGAAGTGAACGAGGAATAACCCGACGCCGGCTGCGCCCTGCATCAATCCGGTTTGCGCGGCAACATTGTGAGGTTCGATGCGCCTCTCTGCCTGCGTCCATTTCATTCCGCCCGCATCCGTTTCCGCTCGGGCGATTAGATAGACCGCGACGCGTTCGGCAAATGCGAAATACCTTCTGTCCTTGGTTGCTGTGTACAGGCCAAGAAAAAACTCGCCAATTCCAGCGGCTCCGCAACATCGGCTAACGTTGTTCCAGTGCCCCGCGGTTTGTCCCTCGGGAATTCCTGAGGCCATGACCGTTGTTGCTTGTTTCTCGACCAAATCGAGCCAGTCTGGATCATCGGTCAGTTGATACAATCGATAGAAAAACCGACCGGTTCCGGCCGGACCATGGCACCAGCCTAGATAGAAAAGATCGATGCCGGCAGCGTCGTCGTGGAAGATGAGACAGTTTGAAGACGCCGCTTTCGAGGCAATCGATAGGAGGTAATGGCCGGCCGCGAGCGCACCCACGCGATAGCGCTCGTCATCGGTAGCTTCGTACAGTTCGGCCAGGAAATAACCGACGCCGGCTGTGCCATGAGAGAAATTCGGATAGTGCGTCGAACACGTGGCCGAGAAGGTCCAGCAATTGCCTTCGGCCGACTCCTGCGCGAGCGCGAGGAGACAGTCGCCAGCCGACTTCGCAACTTCCAGCAATTCGTTTCTGCCGGTTTGCCTGGCGAGATGAATCAGTGCCAACCCGATGCCGGCCGTCCCGGAAAAGAGATCGTTCGATTCGTTCCACGAGACGCCTGGGTTGGCCTGTTTCGCGTTGGCCAGAAGTCGATCTATCGCCAGGTGCAGCGAGTTGAGCAGGGAACGGTCCTCGGTCGCTCGCATCATCTGATCGAGTGCAAATGCCATCCCTGCCAGGCCGCGATAAAGACCGGAATTCGTTACTTTCTCAATCTGCGTTGCAATATATGCGGCACCGGCCAAGGCGATTGCGCGGTAGCTTTGCTCGCCTGTTGACTCGGCCAACTCTCGAAAAAAGAGAATCGTGCCCGCGTTTCCATAATATAGATCGACTTGCTCATCGAGCGGCGTATCAGGCCGGCTTGGCCAAAGGCGTTCGGATTGGCAGTTGACGATCCAGCGTGCTGCAGCGCGGGCCGAAGTCAGACAGTTGGATTGAGGTTGAGCGGTGGTTGTCAAATTGCGGGCCAGCGTAAAATTATTTGCGCCGAAGTTGCTTGAGGGAATTCGAGTTCGATTTTGTCAACTATGCCAAATAGTGCGCAAAAAGTTGTGCCAAATGAATTTGGAAAGTAACACCCAAAATTTACTCTCCTTACTTCGCACTTTCCAAATAGCCATTCTCTCCGACGAGTGGAATCGCCAGAGCTGCAATCACGTGAGGTTTCCTCAAAGCGAGTTGGCCGGAAATATCGCGT
>CAVTQD010000016.1:0-29045 GCA_963736745.1 uncultured Verrucomicrobiae bacterium
GTTTGCATGACTTAATAATAGCCATAATATCCATAATAACAATAATTATTATAATCATCCAAGGTAAATCGGTTTTTGACGTAAAGGGTGTGACGCTCCTTTGCTCTGCCAACTCCAAGTTGCTTCTCTCGAATGCTGAGTCGGGTTTTCGGGGGACAACGCGGGGAGTGGGGTTGCGTCGCTGCCTCCGGGGTGCGATGTGATTTGCCCGTCTCTTACCGCTCAAATGCCGGAAGCAGCGCAAAACGCAAGAAGCAGCAATCCAAGTCCGGAAGGTCAAGAAACCCCGATGATACCTCTTCGTATCCTCGTGCCGCTGATAGTTGCATGCGCACTCTTCATGGAAAATCTGGATGCAACGGTCCTCTCAACAGCTTTACCCGCGATCGCGCGTGACCTTCATCAAAGTCCAATTCAACTCAAATTGGCTCTTACCTCCTATTTGCTCACGCTCGCTGTTTTTATCCCGGCGTCCGGCTGGGTTGCCGATCGATTCGGAACTCGGATCGTGTTCCGTCTGGCAATTTTCATCTTTGCCTGCGGATCCGCTCTCTGCGGCTTCGCAAATTCTATTGGGACGCTGGTGGCGGCCCGGGCGTTTCAGGGAATCGGCGGGGCGATGATGGTCCCTGTGGGGCGGCTTGTGATTTTAAGGACGATTCCGAGGTCGGAATTTGTCGGAGCGCTTGCCTGGTTAACAATACCGGCGCTCCTCGGACCGGTGCTTGGGCCGCCAGTAGGCGGCTTCATTACGACGTATTTTCATTGGCGCTGGATCTTTTGGATAAATTTGCCAATGGCCGCTCTCGGCATGGTGCTTGCCACCCTTTTCGTTCCAAATGTTCGCGGAGAAATCATCAGCCGGTTTGACTATCTGGGTTTCGTCCTCTCCGGTATTGGGCTTGCAGGGCTGGTCTCGGCGTCCGCTGCCCTGGACGCCCCCGGAGTGCCGCTTTGGATAGTCGTCGGCCTTTTCCTGTTGGGCTCCGTGTTGATAAGTCTCTACGTGTTTTACGCGCGTCGAGCTGAATCACCTATTCTCGATCTGAGACTTTTGAGATATCCGACGTTCAGGGCGGGAATCATTGGGGGCTCACTTTTTCGAATCGGAGTCGGCGCTATGCCACTCCTGTTGCCGCTTCAGCTTCAGCTCGGATTCGGAATGACTCCGCTCAATTCAGGTTTGCTAACTTTTGTCGCTGCTGTCGGTGCGATCGGGATGAAGACAGCCGCAGGGACGATACTGAAACGGTTCGGATTTCGTACCGTCCTGATGTTCAACGCGATCGTGAGCGGCGCAATGATTGCGGCGCCGGCGTCTTTTACGGTAAGGACGCCGATTGGTATCATGCTGACAATTCTCTTTGTCGGCGGCTTTTTCCGGTCATTGCAGTTTACCTGCATTAACGCGATCAGCTTTGCTGAAACCGATCAGCTGGAAATGAGCCAGGCGACCAGTTTCACAAGCGCTTTTCAGCAGATTGCACTGAGCATCGGCATCACAGTTGGTGCTTTGATGCTCCAGCTTTCGCTCGCGATACGTCACAGTGAGACATTGGCGGCATCGGATTTCACGCCTGCTTTTCTGGTCGTCGGGGTCATTGCGGCCGTCTCGTTCGCTAACTTTGCGCGACTTCCGAAGGATGCTGGCGAAGAAGTTGCCGGACGAAAGCGAGTGGCATCGGCAGCCGTTGCCGTCGCGAACGGACGGAGCTGAAGCACTATCAATACGGGTCCACAACCACTGTGACTGGACCAGGGTACCAGTAACCCGGATGCCAGCAACCGGCATACCAATAACCATCGTGCCAGTAGCGGTGATGCAAGTGGTGATAGACGTAGTAACGATGGTAGTACACCCAGTGCGCTTGAGCGTTCTGGCTGAGCGGCAGTAGAACTGCCGAAACTGCGATTAAGCTTAACAGAAATTTTTTCATAATGATGATTGTTTATTTGGGCCGCAGACTTTTAGATTCGCGACTAATCCGTGGTTAAGCACGGCTCGTGCCATAGTGGGAGAGGAGGGTTTCCCCAGGGAGCTGTCTCTGACCGGAAAAAAAAACCGTAGACGATATCCCGTTTCCGGGACATTCAATCCCTCTTTTGAACACGCAAAGTTAATGAAACCGCGATCAAGGATTGGCGAATGCAATTTGCGTGTATCACAAGTGCGAATGGCGCACCCGTTCGCCTCAGAACGACGTCCACAAACATTGCGTGAAGAGATCGCCAATAGCGTCAGTTCAGGAGTCGGACTGTTGGCGGTGATTGCCGGGATCCCGTTGCTCGTCGGTTCCGCGATTCAACGCCGGGACGAATTTAGTCTGGCCGGTACCGTCATTTTCGCGGTGGCAATGGTTAGCCTCTACCTTGCGTCCACGATTTATCACGCGCTACCGCAAGGCAAAATCAAACGGTTCTTCCACCTGCTTGATCATTCGGCGATTTACGTTCTTATCGCCGGCACCTATACACCTTTCGCGCTTGGAGCCATACGGGGCGTTTGGGGTTGGACACTTTTCGGTGTGGTCTGGAGTTTGGCGATACTCGGAATAGCTTTCAAAGTTTTTGGCGGGCTGAAGCATCAACGGATCTCGATCTTCACCTACCTTGGCATGGGATGGTTGGCATTGTTCGCCGTTCGTCTTTTTTGGATCCACGTTCAGTTCGCGGGATTACTCTGGATTCTTGCCGGAGGCGTTGCCTACACCTCAGGAGTCCTCTTCTACGCCGCGAGACGGCTTCCGTACAACCACTTCGTCTGGCATCTGTTTGTGATTGCCGGAACAGCCTGCCATTTTTGCGCTGTCTTGTGGTACGCAGGCTAGTGTCCTGTCCCCAAAATGCCTCGTATTTCGGGGACAGGACACTAGTTTGAGGATATAACTTTCTTCTGGAGCGAAAAATATGTCTTATCCCGTTGAGAAACTCATCGAGGAATGGCTGGCCGAGAAAGCGGGCGAAGAATTGCCCGGAAAAGGCAAACCGCTGGATCTTGACGAGTATTTCAGCTGGCCAGAAGACCAGCGAATCGGTCTTTCTCTTCTTAAGAATTCCGGCTGCGTTCCTTTAGAGGTAGAACAACTAAGAGAGATCAAGCGGTTAAGTAACGAGATTGAAAAATGCAATGATGATCAGGTCAAAGCTCGCCTGAAGCGCCGGCTGCAAGAGGAACAGGTCCAGCTGGATCTCAAAATTGAGCAGTCGCGGCGCTTCAGAAACCGCGGAAGGTAACGATCGAACGATCCATGGAAGATAGCCCTTCTGCCGAGACTCTCGTGATCGGTGCCGGTCCCGTCGGGCTGACGGTGGCCTGCGAACTCGCTCGGAGCGGCGTGAGATGCCGGATTATCGACAAAGCGGCTACGCCAGCTACTACATCCAGAGCGCTGGCTATCTTCCCTCGCACACTCGAGATGTTTGAAATGATGGGAGCAATTGATCCGGTGATCCAGGCCGGTCATCAATTGAACGGCATCGCTCTCTACAACCGAAGCGGTCAGATCGGGCACATCGGGTTCAGCAGTTTGCCAAGTCGTTACCGATTCGCGATCAGCCTTCCGCAAAGTGAGACGGAGCGCATTCTGAGTGAGCATCTGGCCGGCTTTGGGATTGCTGTGGACCGGGAAAAAGAGCTCGTGGCTCTTTCTCAATCAGGCAATGCGGTTCAAGCAGTCATTCGGAACTCGGGAGGAATCGAGGAAAGGCTCGAAACGGGCTGGTTGATTGGCTGCGATGGCGCACACAGCAGTGTCAGGCATTTTTTAGGTTTGCCGTTCGAGGGAGACGCCTATCCAGAAACCTTTCTCCTCGCAGATGTAAAGATTGACGGTCCGCTGGATCACATTCATATCCATTTGTTCCTGACAGGGGAGGGGCTCGTCGGGATATTTCCATTCCGCGGTGGCCGGTGCCGGATAATCGTCAATGCACAAACGGACGCCGAGATCCAACAGGCCGGCGAGCTGCGGCTTGACGAAATTCAGGCCATCGTTGAAAGCAGAACCAATTTCGAGATACGTCTTACCGACCCTGTCTGGCTATCGCGCTTTCGCATTTCTCATCGCAAAATACAGGATTTTCGCGCCGGCCGTGTTTTCCTCGCTGGCGACTCCGCTCATATCCATAGCCCTGCGGGCGGACAGGGGATGAACACCGGTATCCAGGACGCCGTTAACCTTGCTTGGAAACTCGCCCTGGTTGTTCAAAAGAAATCACCGGATTCGTTGCTGAACAGTTACAACGAGGAGCGGGAACCTGTTGCGAAGATGGTGTTGACTCTCACCGACAGACTCACCCGCCTGGCCACTTTGCAGGGCGCGCTGGGTCAACAACTTAGGAACGCGCTTCTTCCAATTCTCACCGGCATCCACTTGGTGGAGGATCGAATCGCGGAAACCATGGCTGAGATCGGAATTCATTACCGGCGAAGCTCGATTGTGTCTGGGAAGACTGGGCCTTCAATTCACCCCGGAGACCGCGCACCGGATTGTGAGTTCCAACCGGAGACCGGTCCGGAACCTCTCAGATTGTTTGATCTATTCCGCAAACCGGTTCATCATCTTCTGTTTTTTGCCGGCGCGGACACCGATATCGCATTGAAATCGAAGGTCTTGCTCGTGGAGATCGTGCGGGATTTCAAAGGGTTGATCGAAGCGTTTGTGGTAATTCATGGAACGCAGGCCGGCTTCTCTGATGTCTTGTTCGATTGGGACGGCGCAGCGCACGCTCTTTACGAGGCTGAACCGGGCGCCATCCTATTAATAAGGCCGGACGGTTATATTGGTTTTAGGGGCGGTGCCAGGCACGCCGAGGCATTACGCGAGCATCTCGCACGGATTTTTTCAGGCTAGAATTTACACAAGCACCATCCCCGGCTACTTGTATGCCAGCATGCGGAATCCGCCGGTTCTGTTGCCCGTATTCAAATGAAACGCTTCGTTCTGCTGATGATTGCACCTGCGTTCTTTGGCTGTGCTTTAACCCCTAATGTCAATACAAGAAAGCCGGGACAGGCATGGAATTACTATGGTGATCTTGGGAGCGTGTATCGAGATCAGACCGGAGGGACTCAGGTCGCCTTGGTTTGGCTGGATCAGGTCCTATTTCAAAGAGTGGACCCCAGCGAATTTCAAAAGACGGTGCGAACCTACCTGGGTCAGGGATATCGAAAGATCGGCATGGTCTCGGTTCGATCCCAATATTTTGTCGACCCGTACGAAATTAAAAAATTAGCTGCCGACAAAGGAGCGCACCTGGTAGTGGGTTGCTGGTTTACGGCTAGAGAGACGAGATCGAAAACATGGCAAGTCGATTACTGGTATCAGCTCCTCGATAAAGTCGGTATACCGACGCGGAGCGCAGTTCCACAGGCGCCTGTTTTTGTTCCGATTCGGCCGATTGCTCCCTTTGTCCCGGCTGGCTCGACGGACCTGCGTCAGCCCGGTTCATACTGATTTTTGAGCGCATCTCATGTTTGGATTCAGCATGTCTCGCTCCTTTTATCTGCCTGTCTTGATGGCACTTTCTGTGGTCCTTTTCTTGGGTGGTTGCGCTCAAACGCCAAGCACCCGCGCTCCTGGCGGCATTGGGCATTTCTCGACTGTAGTGATCGATGCCGGTCACGGCGGGAAAGATAGTGGCGGTGTCAGCCGACGAGGGGCTCCGATATTTTTGCGGGAGAAGGACCTGACTCTCGACACGGCCAAGCGGGTTCGTGATGAACTTCGCCGCGCCGGGCTTAGGACTTTGATGATGCGCGAGGACGATCACTTTGTTGAATTGGATGATCGGGTTAGCTTTGCCAACCGGCAAGGGCGGGGAGCTGTGCTGGTCAGCATCCACTATGATGCGGTATCCAGCAACGCGCCGCACGGAGCGAAGACCTTTTTCTGGAGAGCCGACAGTCACGGTTTGGCTACACGCATTCAACAGCAACTCATTGCGGCAACGGACGAAGCGGATCTGGGTGTGATTCGACGTCGCTTGAGGCTCACTCGTAACCCGGAGATTCCTTGCGTCCTCTGTGAGTGCGCCTACGTTACAAACCCGGCGGAAGCACAGAAAGTAGCCATTGAGACTTACAGAAGGCGGATCGCGCATGGGATCGCTCAAGGCATCTTGCAAGAGTACAAGCTTGGGGATGTCGGCATAGCGCCGGTTCCGGAAATTTATGCTCCGATGTCTAGGGCCTCGGACAAGTACCAATCCCGGTCAAGACCGTCGCGTCATCGTCCCCGACACAAATCCAGTTGAAGCTAAATCCGAATTTGGAACCACAGATTCGCCAGATTAAAAGAGAAGACCAGACGGTGTCCGGAACGCATCCCAACCAAGTCAATCGCCCCTCATCAGCACTGCCCCGTTGTGCTTATGCTGAAAACACGCGATCGCATGGTTGCGGGTGCTGAAAGGGCGCCAGATCGAGGATTGCTTTTATCTTGAGTTTTTCGGTTGAATCGTCAACCCGGCACTGGGTAGTTCGGTTTTTGCCCTGACAAGACTCGAATTATATCGGTGATCGCATTTCGCCGGAGCTTGTCACCTGCCTCGACCGAATACCACGCGGCATGCGGTGTGACGATCACATTCTCCAATCGCAAAAGTTCCTCAGGAACCTCAGGTTCGTTTTCCAATACATCCAATCCTGCACCGCTCAGTTGGTTTGATTTTAGTCCCCGAATCAATGCTTGTGTGTCGATAAGTCCGCCTCGGCTGACATTGATCAAGATCGGTTTCTGCTTCATGAGTCCGATTTCCCTGTCCGAAATGAAATGGTGACTACTCGAGGAATAGGGGAGGTGAAGCGAAAGTATTTCGCATTCCGAAAAAATGTCCCCAGGCGAACTGGGAATGGCACCCTTTGCTTCGAGCTGAGCCGCCGAGAGGTTCGGATCGTAGCCGAGAATGTCCTTCACGAATATCTGCATTTTACCCGCGAAATCCGAGCCGATTCGCCCCAGACCCAGGATACCGAGCCGCAACTCTTTGAGCAGATGAATTGTTCCGGCGACTTTATATTCCCACCGACCCTCTTGGACGCTTCGATGATATTGTAACAGGTGACGATGAAGTGCGAAGAGCAGCGCGATCGCGTGGTTCGCCACATCTTCGGTTCCGTAATCCGGAACGTAACAGACCTCTATTCCATGCTTTCTGCAGCCTTTGACGTCGATGACGTCGAAGCCAACGCCCATCCGCGTAATAACTTTACAGTTTCGGAGGTTTGCCGCGATCGATTCGGTGATCGGAACCTCATTCGTCATGATTGCAGCCGCGTCGGCGATCTGATCAATCAGCTCGCCATGCACCTTGACCGGCACAAGTTCGAATCCGGTATCAGCCAACAATTCGCGCTCGATCGAGAGATCGGCATAATGTGGATTGAGAAAGTAAATGCGCTGGTTCTTCATGATACGTGCGTTGATCTCGAACTTAGCCTGCATCGCTGGCGCGCAAAATACCGAAGTAGTCAAAAATATATCCTACGATGCCGGGACTGGGTTTAGGATAACGATGATGCAGCGGGATTCGATTCACGCGAACGATGTTGATAGAAAGCCGGCGCGGTTCCCTGGCGTTTACTTGAAAATTCTGCATGGGAACCCCGAGTCAGGGGCGTCTCTTGTGCGGCGCAAGCTGGAACCGAACGCTGTTACTTCAGTTAAAAGATGAAGCCTGCTCTGACTCTGACTACGCTTTTATTAACGTTTGTTCTAGCAAGGTTGCCGGTCGCCGCACAGGAGCACGTGGATGTTCCGCTTCCTCCCTACGATCCTCCTCCTCCGGTGTCTCACCACAGCGAAACTCACTCTGGTCAACCTCCGCGCGTTTCTCGGCAGATTCATTCACCGCCCAGGCACTCTGGGTCGACTCATTCACAGCCCAAAGCGCGCAACGTCAAACGCTCTCGCCACAACCAGCACCATCATCGACGTCATGCTCGGCATCGACGTCACAGCTCCTTCCATTGGCCTTGGGAACATCGCAAATGATTTCGCTGGTCGGTTACCGACCATCCGAAGGGAAATTTCGGTCTGGAAACAATATCTCCAGTCTCCGAGACGCACCATTTTGGAAGGTCACAATGGAAACAGCGCCCGCCGAACAGGAGGCTGCGATAAAAGGCCGCCCGGAAAAACGCTTGTCCGCATCGAGGGCATTTCCAGTTCGCCAGCCAGGCGGCGATGAAGAAGTAGGCGACAAAGGTCAAGGCAAAGAAAAATCCGGGAACAAAAAAAGCGAATCGAACTTCGAGCATAGAGGCGAGGAAGAGACAAAAAACCACAAACCGGCGCCGGCGATACGAAATCCATGCATTCGCATAATCCGAATCCACCCAAGCATCGGGAGATCCGTTCGAGGTTTTCTGTAGTTTAAATGCTTTCATCCGAACCAAATGTTGATCAGTTACCGCAAGGGTCCTGCAGGACTAAGTGAGACCTAGTGTCTGATCCAGCCAGTCGAAGATTCGTTGCGTGCGGAGACCTGCGATTTTCGGCTCGCACTCCAGGTCGCCCCCTTCCGCCGAGCTGAATTTCATAAGTGTTTTTTGACCAGAGAGAGCATTGTACATTTTTTGGGATTGCCCGGGCCAGAACCGGCCTCTGCCAGGATCGGTAATCAGTATCGGACATCGGATCTGATTCACAACGCTGTTAAGATTATATTCCTGGACCGCCTTAAACGCTTCGTATGCCGAATTGCGACCAAAGGGACGCATGCGTAACAGGAGAGCCGCCCCGGCTCTTGAGTTCAACCGGAGCGTGACGCGAAGCAGATTGTCGAATTTCGCCTGATTGGCCCCGACCAGCAGGTCGATCGCGGGTTTCGGCAGTGATTGGGTCCAGGCGGTCGATACATCCCAGACCCCGGGATCCGCTATACACGCGGCAAGACGGGAATCGTACGCGGCAGCGCGCGGTGCCAAATAGCCGCCCTCGCTGATACCAAGCAGAGCAACCCGGCCTGGATCGACGTCTCCGCGGATTAGCAGATAATCAAGCAAAGGCGAGACCACCTTCTCCCAATCTGGCCGAGAGTAAAGGTTTTGCCGCAACAATGCGGTTCCCTGGCCGGGCCCGAAGAAAGTATAGGCGTTGTAGCCGCGCTCAATCGCAGCGGCAACTCCCATGGCCCATGCGGTAATCATGCCTCCGTCATTACTGTTGTTCAGGATCAAGAGCGGTCGCCGTTTGCCCGAGTCATCGACCCTAAAGAAATACCCCGGTAGAGTTGTCTTTTCGTAGGGAAACGGCAAGTAATCGATCGGTGAATCATGCAGGGCGGCTGCTTTGCCCCATAGATCCTGGTGGCGCAGCCAGTTGAACGCGAAGGCATCGGGCGGCCCCGCCGGGTCCACGAAATAAGTTGCCGAGAATATATAATTCGCAGCCTGCATATACGCTTCGCGAGCGCTGACCCGGAGCCTATTGCGTGCGGCAGTCTCCGCGATCGCCGAGAGCCGATCCCCTGCGACGAGCAATGCTCGCAACGCGCTCGGCCGATCTCCGTCGATGATCCGGTCGGCGATCGCCAGGCAGGCTCCGATATCCGCAGCGCGATAGTAAGCAGCCCCGAGCATGTGCTGGAAAACGTAGTCGAATTCCGGGTCTTCAAAAAAGTGGGATGCGCTTCTTAATTTTGGGCGAAGCTCCTCTTCGAATCGTGGCGAAACGGACTCGTCTGTGGCGGACGGAGCCGGTGAGGGCTGCCGGTCTTCTTCCGCTTGAGCGAAAGCGCCCTGCCCGGCGCTGACCGGGCCGGCGGCGGCGAGTGCGGCTGTTGCCTTGAGGAACTCTCGTCTTTTCAATTTGGTCATCCCCAAAACGGCGTACTCCTCGGCACCTATGATGCACCGTCTCCTAAATCCCTTGGGCTTCGCCGCAGGTCAGTTGGCTGTTTTTAAAGGCGGAAGCGAAGTGCCGCTTTCTGGACCCCTCCCTACGCTTCGCGCGAATTTCACACTTCTAGAGGGACAACCGCTTCTATGTCAAGAGCCAGACCCGTTACTTCCCTTAAAGGCGCTGGCTTCGCCCAACTTGCGCAGTTCGGTATCGTTAAGGTGCACGTCTGCAACGCGCAACAAATCGGGCAGTTGTTCGGTAGTACGTGCGCTTGCGATCGGGGCGACGACAGTCGGTTGAGCCGCAAGCCAGGCAAGCGCGATAGTGGCGACTGCGACATTGTGTGCGGTCGCGATTTCATCCAGTGCAGCGAGGACTTTGATCCCATTCTCATTCAAGTAAGCGCCCGCGCTTTGCGCCCGCTGGCTCTCGATTTTTGCGCCCGGGCGGTATTTTCCTGTCAGAAAACCGGAGGCCAGCGCGTAGTATGGCAGCGACGAAAGTCCCTCGCGGGCCACGAGATCTGCGAGCTCACCCTCGTATCGGTGGCGTTCCATCAGGTTGTAGTGCTGCTGGAGAGCAACGTATCTGGCGAATCCTTCTCGATCAGAGACCTCTAACGCTTTTGCCAGCCTGGGAGCGGTGTAATTGGAGGCAGCGATGTATCTGACCTTGCCTTCTCGGACAAGAGCATCAAAAGCGCCGAGCGTCTCTTCAAGAGGAGTCTGTTCGTCGTCCGCATGCGCGTAGTAAAGATCGATATACTCGGTGCCCAGTCGTTGCAGCGAACTTTCTGCAGCCGCCCGAATAGTCTTTGCCGAGAGCCCCTGAAATTGAGGGTGCTTTCCCACTTTCGTGGCGATGATCGTCTGGTCACGCCTTGCCCGGTTCGCAACCCAGCGTCCAAGAATGGTCTCGGATTCTCCGCCGGAATTTCCGGGCGCCCAAGCAGAGTAAACATCAGCGGTATCGATAAAATTCCCTCCGGCTGATGCGTATCCGTCCAGGACGGCAAATGACTCTTCTTCGTTCGCGGTCCATCCAAAAACGTTTCCGCCAAGCGCAATTGGATAAATATCAAGATCGGTCGAGCTGATTTTTGCCATTGTTCGAAGCTACAGGTCCATTCTCGCTTGTCGAGCGAGTCCGCGGACTGTGCACCGCGACGGCGCCGAAGACGAAAGATTCCAAGCAATACACTGATCTCAAATTTGAGCCAACGCCGAGTCAACGGCGTCGGGAAAGAGTGCTGTGACCTCGCCTTCCATTCGTAGCGAAACACACGGCTGACCATCGTGGTCTGTCGCGCCGCGATTGATGATGACGTACGGAATACCGCGGTTCGCGGCTAACAACGGAAACGAGGCAGCAGGATAAACGGAGAGCGTGGATCCAAGCGAAATCACGAGATCTGCTCTTCGCGCTGCGTCACCGGAGCGCTCAATTGCGAGCGGATCGAGGCTTTGTCCAAAACTGATGGTCGCAGGTTTCAGATAACCGCCACAGTTGCAGAGCGGCGGTTTGCGATGGATTCGAAATGTTTCAAAACAGGGCTCGGGATCGCCGAGCCAATGACATGTTTGACATTCCACAAGCAGGTTTGTGCCGTGCAATTCGATCAGGTGCTCGCTAGCAGAGCCGGCGAGCGCATGCAATCCATCGATGTTCTGGGTGAGCACCGCAACGATTTTACCCGCATTTTCCAGTCTTACGATCGCGTGATGCACCGGATTTGGCTGCGCGGCGCGAAATGCCGGCCACGCCTCGAGTTTGTAGTCCCAGTGCTCGATTCGAGCCGCTTCCGAGGTCATGAAGTCCTGGTAATACACCGGCTTGCGACGAGTCCAAACTCCCTTCGGCCCCCTGAAGTCAGGGATGCCGCTCCCGGTCGAAATTCCGGCGCCGGTAAAGATCATTATCCGGTGCGCTTTGCGAATGTATTCGACCAGATCTTCCAATTCAGCAGTCATCTCACAGAATCTCGAACTACGAACCGGCCCTCCAGGCGACTCAATCCCCTATTAATCATGGCGACTGATTATTCAGTGATGTACGGAAGATCTTAAGGTCTTTCTCCACAATCTCGGGAGACTCGCGCCCGTATTCGGGGCTCAAATAATCTGGAAGAATCGCCAGGTCGTTTTTCGGGTCGGTGATTCTGAGGCTGAACGTAACGCCCCTGAAGATCTGGACAGGTTGATACGATTCGATTCGCTTTTTGTGTGCCTCCTGTTTTTGCTCATCCTGCCGCTGCATTTCTTTCTCAGCGAGCGTTTCGCCCCTGGAAAGATCGGGGGAAGTACTGAAGTCCGGCTTTTGTTCGCCAATAACGGTCAATGCCGGAAGTTCAATTGCCTTTGTCAGATTCTTTGAATATTTTTCCCGATCGGCCGGTTTGAGCTCGGACAGAGAAACCTGGAATTCACCTTCCCTGCTCTGGACCAAAAGCGCGGAGGAACTGCGACTCAACACCTGAATATCATGAAAAGTTTTGCCTGCCTCCGTGGTGAGATCCTCCCCACGGCTGGAAACTGCGCCGATCAGGCACAATAAAACAAACAAGGTGCTCCCAGGCCCGGTCCTCGCTGCACGTCTGATGTCATAGTTGCATTGGTGTCGGCGCACACCGGGGACCCTAATCGCGAATCGAACCGCAAACCAGCTAAAATCTGCGTCTGCCGGTTAGCAGGAACCGCGAGGTAAATTCGTTGAGATTTTTCGTGCGAAACCGGCGGATCCTCCCTCAAAACTCCCGTGCGGAGGGCGCAATTCTGAGAGACATTTCTTACATGCCCATCAAGATCCGGATCACTGTAGAAAAGACAGACATTACGCAATTGCAGGTGGATGCAATCGTGAATGCCGCTAACGCGTCGCTCCTTGGCGGGGGTGGAGTGGACGGTGCGATCCATCGTGGGGCTGGTCCGGAGTTGGTAGACGAGTGCCGAACTTTGGGCGGATGCGAAACGGGGGCGGCAAAGATCACCAAGGGGTATCGGTTGCCGGCGAAGTGGGTGATCCACACCGTGGGGCCGGTATGGCACGGAGGAAAACGCAACGAACCCGAACTCCTGGCGAGCTGCTACAGGTCCTGCTTCAAAATAGCGTCGGAACATCGTCTACGAAGTCTCGCTTTCCCGGCTATCAGTTGCGGGGTATTCGGGTACCCGATCGATCAAGCGACTGAGATCGCAATTCGCGAGACGGTAGCCGGTTTAAAAGCTAATCAATCGCTGGAAAGCGTTTGCTTTGCCTGTTTTGGGGAAGAGGTGTATTCCGCTTACGCATTGCGGCTGAACCGGCTGACGGACTAGCGCCGAGCGCTGTCGGCGTGTCCCAGAGGGACAGCAGATCCGCCCGGGATTTAACCCGGGAACTTGACCCCGGGAATGCATCCCAATCAAGCCAACCGCTCTAAAAGAGCGTCAGATCGAGGATTGTAAACAACATACGGCCTTTGGAAGCTGCGCCGCTGTTTACAGGTGCGCCGGGTTGCTGTAACGGGTGAAATGATTTGCTCAAATGCCTTGCCTTCAGGTGAACCGGCGACTTTGGGATTTGTGCCAGAGCGGTTCGAGCGATTGCATCACCGTATCCAGCAGTTTGTCGCCGACGGTCAACATGCCGGTGTCAGCCTGCTCTTGGCACGCAACGGAGAGATTGTCGACACATTCGTGACCGGGTATCGGAATCGGGAGCTTGGCCTTCCAATGTCGCGTGACACTATTGTGCGGGTCTATTCAATGACGAAGATCGTGGTTAGCGTCGCGGCCCTAACTCTTCTCGAAGAAGGAAAATTGGGATTACTCGATCCAGTGGCGGATTACCTCCCGGAATTTCGCGAGCTTCAAGTGCTTGTGGGCGGATCAGCGGAAGACCCGCAATTGGTTCCTGCCAACAAGGCGCTAACGATCCAGCATCTCTTCACGCATACGTCCGGAATAATTTATGATGCTCCCGGCGAGGCGATTGGCGAGTTCTATCGTCCGTTGAACGAGGGAGATGGCAAATCGCTGGAACAGCTGGTGGGCTATCTCGCGCGGCTCCCACTGAAATGGCATCCCGGTTCACGGTTCGAGTACGGATTTTCCACCGACGTTCTCGCCCGAGTGATCGAAGTTGTGACCGGGCTGCGTCTCGACGCGTATCTAAATGCGGTAATTCTCGGACCGCTGGAGATGATCGACACCGCCTATGCAGTGCAAGGCGCTAGAAAGGAACGACTCGCCAAGGTGTACGAGCATGGCACCAACGGCACCTTGAGGCAAGTGCCGTTTCTGCGAGGAGAGGTGGTCGAGGGACAAAGGAATTTTCCGGCCGGGGGAACCGGGTTGTTTTCGACTCTCGATGATTTCGCTCGTTTTGGTCAGATGCTCTGCAACGGAGGCGAGTTGGCGGGGACGCGGATTATTGGACGCAAAACCTTCGAATTGATGGTTGCCAATCATCTGACAGGCCTGGCTGTTCCTTTCCATAATCTTGGTGTGGGACACGGCTTTGGTCTTGGAGTCGCGGTGCGGCTCGACAACGGTCTGGCAGGCAACCTTGGCACGATTGGTTCATTTGGTTGGACCGGCATGGCAACAACCTATTGCTGGATCGATCCTGGGGAGAAACTGGTGGCACTCTGTTTCACCCAGCATCTTCCCCATGATGAGCACGGGTTATTTCAGCGATTTGCGAACCTTTCCTATCAGGCGCTCGCCTAATAGACGGAAATAACAGAAGGGCGGAAGAGAAATTGAACAGAAGGCAGCAAAGCAAGCAAAGATGGATCAGGAATTGGGTTTCGGAATGACTGATTCGATTGGGTCCTGCCGCGAGCGTGACATTGAGCTTGCCCGACTCAATTTGCGAACCTCCTATCAGGCGCTCGCCTAATAGACGGAAATAACAGAAGAGCGGAAGAGAAATTGAACAGAAGGCAGCAAAGCAAGCAAAGTTGGATCAGGAATTGGGTTTCGGAACGACTATTCGATTGGGTCCTGCCGCGAGCGTGACATTGAGCTGGTCCGACTCCATTGAGCCGAGTTCCTCCTAACCGTCATCAAATCGTTAATCAGCACCGAACATAAGCTTAACCGAAACTCAAATCTTTGCTTCCTTTGCTGCCTTCTGTTCAATTTCTCTTTCTTTCCTTCTGTTGGACCGGCATCGCGACAGCCTATCGCTGGATCAGCGATTTGCGAACCTTTCCTATCAGGCGCTGGCGTAATAGACGGAAATGACAGAAGGGCGGAAGAGAAATTGAACAGAAGGCAGCAAAGCAAGCAAAGATGGATTAGGAATTGGGATTCGAATGACTATTCGATTGGATTCTTCCGCGAGCGTGACATTGAGCAGGTCCGACTCCATTGAGCCGAGTTCCTCCTAACCGTCATCAAATCGTTAATCAGCACCGAACATAAGCTTAACCGAAACTCAAATCTTTGCTTCCTTTGCTGCCTTCTGTTCAATTTCTCTTTCCTTCCTTCTGTTCGTCTCAGTACCTTCTTCGAGCTTGCGGTGGTGGCGTTTCAATATTTTCCAGGTCGATGCCGCTTTCCTGAAGGGTTCGTAGGATGTTATCCAGTAGTAGAGGGAGGGCGTCGACATTGTTTTCGCGATTCAGAGTCTGAAAGTTCACGATCTGCTCGCGGACTCTGAGCGTGAGAAGGGATTTGTATTGTTCGACCGGATCCGTCACTGGTTCTCCGGTATCGATCCTCCGACTGACAGCCTGATCGAAATTTTCGCTGGCCAGATCGCTCAGAGTTTCGCGCAGCGCAGTCACAGTTTCGGTCAATCGCGCGTTTTCTTCCCGTAATTTTCCAACTTCCTTGCCGGTCTCAATCGTATACACCTCTCCCTGCTTCGGAGGTTGGTGCGATTGGCGAAGCTGGTTCCTGGCGGTTTGCAGCTCCTCTCGAAGGTTATCGAATTGCGCCTGTATATGCTTCAAAAGATCCGGTACATCCACGCCCGACTTGTGAGGGTGCGGAGGCGGCTTTTCCAATCTTTGCCGATGTGATTTTTCGTGTCGATTTTCACTCGAACCGGTCGCCTGAGATTTGCCTTGTTGGCCTTGTTGATGCTGCGGCCGGCGGCGATCGTGTTGATGCGAATGTTGAACCAATTCTTGCGTGTTTGACTGAACTGCGGGTTCCGGAGCCGGTGCATCTGGGCGGTCTTCGGCGGACTTGATCAATTTTGTTTGAAGGATCTCGTTCAGCATGGGGGGCAAATCCTCCTCCGCGAGTTGTTTCTGCCAACGCGAGCTCCATTTCCTGATAATCTTGGCCATCTCCTGCTGGAGCTGTTCCGGGATCTTGCTGAGCGGTTGAAAAGGCTT
Source organism: uncultured Verrucomicrobiae bacterium (assembly GCA_963736745.1). GTDB lineage: Bacteria > Verrucomicrobiota > Verrucomicrobiia > Chthoniobacterales > JAFAMB01 > JAFAMB01. Next base: position 16,177 of record CAVTQD010000016.1, read on the forward strand.
GGCCCATTGGATTACTGCCACTGCCGCCGGAGGGTTAGCGCCAGCGACACACTCGATCGCAGTCAACGCCACCAACTCCGCCTCGGCCGGCTTAAGAGCCTTTAAGTCGAGCTGCAACAGCCATGGTTTGTTTTTTCCGATCAGAACGCTGTAAAAAATTTGGCGGTCTTTCAGTTCCAGGCCGTTCTCGGTACGCAAACTTTGGAGAGTGGCGACGATCAGCTTAAGCGCCGAGGACGGATCCAACTTGTGCAGGCCACGCGCAATGCTCAGACGCATTCGTCGTGAGGCTTCTGACTCCAACGGCTTTAGGGCGGCCAAGAAGCTTCGCCGTTTGGCCGGAGTGAGTTGGGGCCAGGCATCCAGGGCTCCGTTCACCGGCACAAACCATGGCAGATCGCCGAGAAGCTCTAACGCGCTCGACAGCGGTTTTCCGCCGGTAGCGACCAACTCCTTGAACAATGCAGCACCCTTTTGTTCGTCAGCAGGGGAAAGCCGTCCGCTGCGGGAATTCTCAATGATAAGCCGAAGTTCATCGATGAGAGGTTGAAAATTTTTCGCCATAGGGATCTCAATCTGAATGAGCCTGCTGCGAAAGCCGGAGTCGGTTCGCTTTCTTCTGGGCGAGTGCAGCCATCACTTTCTCATCACTCTCGGACGAATGAAATCCCGGCATTTTGCTTAGCCAGCGAAAAACCGGTTCCGCCAGTTCATGTGGAAGTGCGGGAGCCAGTTGGCTTAGCAGTTCCAACTCCTTAATCGCCGCTTCGGCGACTTGTTCGATCAGGCTTTGCCCAGCGCCTGCCGGAGACATACCGGTGCTCGACGCTTTCTGGTAGATCTCCATGCTGTTCAAACAGAGCGTTCGGGTACGCGGGTAGAAGCTCATCATTAGATTCCAAGGATCTTCCCCCTGATCTCCAGCACGCCGGAAATCAGTTCGCAAAAGGAGCGAAGGGATATCGGCGAATTTCGCAAACATAAATTCAGTTACTGTTCCCGAGTCCAGCTCCGGACCGTCGAAGTTGAATAGCGCCAAGTCACAGCCGATCAAGGTAACGATATCTGTGTCGCGAATATCCTGTGCACTCATCCCTCGGTTCTCCAGCGTTTGCGGAAGGACACAAGTAAAATTCAGATTTGAGACCTTTGCGATCGCATCCGCCAAGGCCGCATTGCCCACCAGGTGTTTAGAAGAGAAAAGCTCGCCGGCAAAATAAACCAAAAACATGCAGCATTCAGATCGGGCGAAAGCATTCAGCCTCGCAGAGAATTAATCAAGCGGTTTTCCTCGCGTATCGCTATTGGACGCTTTCGGAACAGCAGGTAACAGCTCCGATTAAGTCGCCTCTCTTTGAGGTTCAACCGTCCGCTTCTTCTCACTCACAACCTTGCTGGTCAGGTATTTCAGGGGTGCTGGATTAAACCTGAGAAGCCCAAGAAATTTGTTTGAAATCCTGGGATGCAAGACTGCCAGTCTTGCCAATTGATTAACCCAGAGCCGATGACGGTACACTTTCAGATGCTGCCTGGCGTAAATGAGAACGGGATCCGAAGAATTGGTTATCGCACTCGAAATTGCGTCGGCGGCAAGCATTCCGCTCTGTAACGCATAGAGGATCCCTTCTCCGGTCAGGGGTTCGACCACACGCGCGGCGTCACCTATATACATCAGGTTTGCGTGTTGCGTCTGGATTGCCGGCCTGGTCAACGGGGTGATTGATTGCCAGCGGTTTTCAGACGTAAGTCCGAACTTTTCTGTCACCTCCCGTCGAAACTGTTCTGCATGTTTCGGCCGGCAAACCAGACACAGGTTTGTCTGGCCTTCTCCGATCGTGGCCAAACCGAGATAACCGTACTGGGACAATTGCAAGGTAATATGGGGCTCGGCATCGGCCGAAAAATGAGTCTGAAGGGCAACTCGGTCCGTGCGGGTCCTGGGGTAATCCGCCAGCAGCCGGGCCACCGACGAATTGCGTCCATCCGCTGCGACAAGGAATCTGGCACGGACCGTTTCGTCATTGGTGGTGACCTTCCAGGCCGAACCGCTCCGTACCTTGAGCACCGGATTCCCGAATCTGACTTCGGCCCCGGCCGAGACCGCATTTTTTATCAGGGCATCATCGAAAAGTTTTCTACGGATCCCCCGCTCTCCCCTGGTTTCGTTTGGAAGCTCAAATCGAATCGAGCGGCCCGCCAAATCAAGGAACTCGACCCATTGCAATTTAGCACAGGGGAGTCGATCGATCAGCTCGCTGACACCCAGGCGATCCAGGATATTCCACGCACCAGGGTTCAGGCAATCTCCGCAAACTTTCTCTCTCGGAAACTGGGTTCGTTCGAGGACAAGGGTCGACAGTCCTGCGCGCGCAGTCAAAGCGGCCGCGGTGGCTCCAGCGGGTCCGGCTCCAACGACCAGGACGTCGTAACCAGTCATACAAAGAGCTCGGCGATGGAGTCAGCGACCATCCGGCCCTTCGGGGTTAATCGAACGTATGAATTCTTTTCCTCAAGATAGCCTTCGCTCCGGAGCGCATCCAGTTCACCGGTCCAGCCTTCCATCGCCGATTCATGTACCCCAATGGAAGTACGCAACCCGAACGCGATCGCTTCAGCTTTTCGGATTGGCCCGGTAATCTTTTCCTTAAAACTGATTGGTTCGGCCCCGGTTTCAACCTGTTCGATGTACCGGCTGGTGTCGGGTGTGTTTTGCCAACGTATTTCCCCGATCGTCGAAAAGGCGCTTGGACCTAAGCCGAGGTAGTCTCGGCCGCGCCAGTAAGCGAGGTTATGCAGGCATTCAGAGCCGGGAGTCGCGTAGTTGGAAATTTCGTATTGGTGATACCCGCCGGTATCGAGAAGCCTCATCGTCAGTTCATACAATCTCGCATCGTGTTCCACGTCCTGAGGCAATTCACCTCGTTGATGCCGTCGAAAAAATTCGGTGTCCTCCTCTAAGGTCAGGCAATAGGCGGAAATATGCTCGGGAGCCAGGCCGATGGTCTTCAGCAGGCTTCTCTCCCAAGTTTCAACCGACTGGCCCGGAATTCCGAAGATCAGGTCGAGATTTATATTGGTGAATCCAGCCTCCCTCAGAATGTGGAATGAACGCTCGGCTTGTAGCGCAGAATGAACGCGACCGAGCCGATCCAGCAATTCGGGATCCCAGGATTGAATTCCCATGCTGATGCGATTGACTCCGAAATTGAGCAACATTTGTGCCTTTTCCAGTGATACTGTGGCAGGGTTCATCTCGAGGGTCCATTCGCGCAAGCCGGTGAGATCGAGGCGCCGATGGAGTCCGGAAAGAAGAAACTCGAGTTGCTTTACTGAAAGGGCGGAAGGGGTTCCACCTCCAAAAAAAATCGTTTCGATCCTGCAGCTTGGGACCTCCAGGAGACGCCGATCAAGATCCAGCAGGACCGAATCGAGGAAAGCCTGAGTCTTGTTGCGGTCCGAAGTCTCTTTATAAAAGCTGCAGTACGGACAAACCTTCGGACAAAAGGGAATGTGGACATAGAGATGATGCAATTCCGTCGTCTCCTCAATTCCGTTTTGGATTTGCATAAACATGACTATAATCCAGCCCGTGTTCCGAGCTGTCGTGACGTTAATGATTTGTGGCATTGTTTCCAGTCCGATCTGGTGTTTGGGACAGCAGCCGCAACCCTCGACGGCTTCTCCAGTGGTCACTCAGCCTTCGATCGCACCGCAGCCCACACCGGTCCCTGCTCGGTCGTACGTCTTCCGAATCGAGGATTCGGAAGCGATCGCAGATTATGAAGCAAACTCTGCAGTCGTTCGCCGCATGGTGGACAATCTTGTAATGGCTGCGACAGGCGAGCCGACGGTCTCTTCTGCTTGGGGAACTTTAGTCAAGCCGTCCGACGTAGTTGGCATCAAGGTCTGCACAAATGGCGCGCCACTTTTTAGCTCTCACCCGGCGGTCATCAATGCAATTGTCGCCGGGCTGGCGGACGCGGGTGTACCGCCTCAGAATATTGTTGTCTGGGATCGCGAAGAGCGCTTGCTAAAAGCTGCTGGATTCCGGCCCAGAAACGCAGGCTACCGCCTGATGTGGAGTGAAGGCAACTATGATCCAAAAGCCGTTATCACCGCTCCGATCAGCGGAAAACTTATCTACGGCGATCTCCTCTTCGTGGCCAAGGTTCCGGACACTCTGCGGGCAGAGTCGAGGGAAAATTCGGTTGAGACGGAAAAAAAGAAACCCCGAACCATGGATAACCTCAGCGATGAAAGCCACCTGAGCAGCGTCTTGACGCGCGTTGTGACTAAGGTGATCAACGTACCGGTCTTGTCCGATAACCTGTTCTGCGGCCTTTCCGGCGCCTTGTTTAATATGACTATTCAAAACCTCGATAACTGGCGCAGGCTCGTACAAGATCCGGTCAATGGCGATCCGTCCATTCCTGAAGCCTACGCGGATCCGCGAGTCGGGGATAAAGTTGTCTTCCAAGTCATGGACGGTTTAATTGCCCTGTACGCCGGGGCGCCGATTGGAGATGCAAACTATGCTGTCCATTATGGGACTTTGTATGCAAGCAAGGATCCGGTGGCCATGGATGCGGTCGCCTTAAGGAAAATCGACGAATGGCGCATCGGGGCACAGATGGAGCCTGCTTCAAAAACTGCAAAATATCTCCAAACCGCGTTTACTTACGGGTTAGGGAACGCCGATCTTAGCAAGATCGAGGTGGTCGATGTCCGGTGAAGCCGAATTGTTTACTCTTCTCAAAGGAGTCTCTCGGTCTTTTTACATTAGTGTGCGATTCCTTCCGAAGCGCATCCGAATGGCTATCGCTCTAGGGTACCTGCTGGCTCGGGCGTCGGACACCATTGCCGACTCAAACCAGCTCCCGCCAGCGGAGCGGATCGATTTCTTGAAGCGGTTTCTGAAATCTATTTCGAACCGCGAACTGAGGGAACCGTTGGAGTTGGCAGACTTTCTAACGGCGCAGGCGGACGGACCGGAGAAAGTGCTTGTGGCCAATATTAACCGGGTATTGGACTGCCTTCCAAGAATTTCGACGAGCCACTGGAAACTCGTAGACGAAGTCCTGACAAAAATCATCCATGGCCAGACTCTCGACATCGAAAGGTTTGAGTCCAAACCTGGGATTTCTGGATTGGAGAATGACTCGGAGCTCGAAGAATATACCTATCTGGTCGCCGGTTGCGTCGGTGAGTTCTGGACAAAGCTTTGCCTTCTGGAGTGGCCGGATTACGCGCGCTTGCCGGCGGCGGAAATGCTGTGCTTCGGAAAAGATTTTGGAAAGGGACTTCAACTCATCAATATCCTGCGGGACTTTCCCCTCGATCTTCAGGCTGGGAGATCCTATCTTCCCGTTGCTAATCCGGAGGAAATCGCTTTGAAACCGGCTCTGGGCCGTTGTGAGTGGGAACGATGGCGCCAACGGGCGTTCGCGTACCTCGAAGAAGCATGGAAATACGTGATTGCTGTACGGCCTTGGCGAGTTCGGTTTGCCTGCGCATTGCCGGTATTCATCGGGATGCGTACCCTGATTCTATTAGGCGACGCGCCGGAAAATCAGTTGGGAATCAAAGTGTCTCGGAAGGAAGTACGCCACCTAATGGTCTGGGCGGCAGGCGTGGCTTTGTTTCGGTTTCTGGAGCCGGCGGCTTACCGCAAGATTTTTCGACGTTGATTGGGATAACCGAAAGGAAAGGTTAACCCGCCACCGATTTGGCAAATTTGAAGAGAAAGGATCACCTGGCCCGGAAAACGTTGATGGTTGTCAGAAAATCAATTGCCCGCTGCAGAACCAGGTCTTTGACATGTCCTTGCTTCGATTTTCCATTTGCGTGGTCCGCTTCGTACGCGTCCAAATCAGGGTTTTTCCCCGCGACCAGAGCCGCCTCGTTGGTGTGCGGCCGTTCTTCGTCAAAAATGTAATCCGAAACACCGTTCTGGTCTGCGAGCGCAAGGACGGCATCGTGCTGTTGCTTTGGGAATGGCACTGTGATGTCAGGCGTAAGTCCGTTTGGGAAAATAAGGGGCGCGCCAGGAATTACCAGTTCCTTGGTCGCGACCGTCAAGACGAGCTCGTCACCGATGGGGTAGTGCTCGTACTCGACCGCGCGTCCGGAAGTCTTCTGACCGATTATCAGCGCGTGTAACTGCTCCCGGAGCGTGCCGGCAATCGCCTCAGCCGTACCTGCGTTGTCCTGACTTACCAGTACGGCAAGCGGGCCCGCAAAGGCCGGATCTGCAGAGGAAATGAAGTCTTGCGCCGTTCCTCCTTTGGGCTCCATCAGATTGAACAACGCTTTGCCTTTAGGCACAAATCGACTCAGAATGTCCGCAGCGAGTTGAAAATCGCTTGCGGGCTGCATCGTTCGCAGATCCAGGATTAATCCGGTTACTCCACGGCTGCGAAAGTTATTAAGAGTTTCATCAAGTTGCGGCAGACCGTTCTGGGTGAAGCTTCCGAGACGCACATAACCGAATTGGGTTTGGATGAGGTCCGACTTGAAGGGACGGTTCGGAGCAGGTTGCGCGGTCTGAGTTTTTGTTTGGAGGCTGGCACCAGGTCCAAGGCGTGAAAGAAGGCCTTCGACGGCGGCCTGGTTGATTTCCTGGTTGGTCAGCGCACTCGAATCAACGTAACTGGAGCGAAGCTGTTCGATCACTCGTTGAAGGCCGGCTTGGTCCAATTGGTTTATCAGGTCTCGAATTTGTTTTGCCGTGGCCGGGCTCCCAGAGGGGGTCGGGCTCAGCGGCGGGGAACTTGCGGGCGTTTGTTGGGCAAAGACGAATCGAGTGCACAACAGAAGCAGAAAACAAAAGATCGTACGCTTGGACATCCAGTAAAATGATTGATGTTAAAGGGATCCAATGTCGCGTCGGAAGTAGCTTCCGTCGAATTCGATCTTGTCGACTGCGTCGTATGCTCGTCGCTTAGCGGCCGACAGGTTATCGCCGAGCGCGGTGACACCCAGAACACGACCGCCCGAAGTGAGGATCCGACTTCCACGCAGGCGGGTCCCCGCATGGAAAACTATTACATCGTCCATCTGGTCGACATGCTCTAATCCGACAATCGTTTTTTCTGTTTTATAATTGCCTGGATAGCCGCCGGAAGCCATCACGATGCAGACGGCGGAACGGGTGTCCCACAGGGCTGTGACAGAATCGAGCCGCTCTGTGATCGTGGCTTCGAGAAGATCGACGAGGTCAGTCCTGAGTCGTGGCAGAATGACCTGGGTCTCGGGATCACCAAACCTGCAATTAAACTCCAGCACCCGTGGACCATCCGCCGTTAGCATCAGCCCGGGGAACAGCAGTCCGCGAAACCGGAGATGATCTTTCTGGTTGCCACGAATGAAAGGTTCAAGAACCTTTTCCCGAATCTCCTGCAAAAGCGCTGTGTCCAGCCGTTGCGAAGGGCTGAAGGTTCCCATCCCACCGGTGTTCGGTCCCTGATTTCCATCATAGAGTTGCTTATGATCCTGCGCCGTCGGGAAGAGCAGGTAGGAGCGGCCATCCACCAAAGCATGCAGCGAGCACTCGACACCGGAAAGAAATTCTTCGATCACAATTTTCCGACCAGCGTCCCCGAAGCAACGTCGCTCGATCATATCATCGATGGCTGTTTCGGCCTCGCCGCGGTCATGCGCAATAACGACTCCTTTCCCCAGGGCTAGTCCATCCGCCTTTACCGCCAGAGGAAATCCAAAGTCGCTTAGCGCGGCCTTCGCATCCTGAGACGATTCGAATTCGCCGAACGGTGCTGTTGGAATTCCATGACGGACCATGAAGCGTTTCGCAAAGCTCTTTGACGATTCCAACTGGGCCGCTTCTTTGCAGGGTCCAAAGATGCGCAAGCCGGCCTTCTCAAACAGATCGACAACTCCGGCAGCAAGGACGTCATCCGGACCTACCACGGTGAGATCGATTGACTCGCGCCGCGCAAAATTTAGCAATTGATCGAGTTCAGAAACGTTGACTTCAACGTTCTGACCCAACTGTGCGGTCCCCGCATTTCCAGGGGCAATGAAAACTTTCTTGACGCGGGGAGACTGACGAAGCTTCCAGGCAAGTGCGTGTTCACGGCCGCCACCGCCAATCACCAAAACATTCATCTTGAGCCCTTCACCGAAAGGATGGCACGTAAACGGTCGTCGTCGTCGGCAGCTGTGACGCGGAAATTGTAAAACGATTCCCTTTGATATGAACCACGTTCGCTTCACGTGAGGACCAACCACCCATCATCGGTACAATTATCCTCGGGCGAAGCCGCTCAATCGTTAATCGGCGTTTTTCTTCGGTGAAATTTTTCGAGCCGCCAACTGGCAGAAAGAGCACGTCGACGCGGCCGATATTCAGTGCTTCAGATGGGGTGACAGCATCTTCGATATCGCCCAGATCGCCGAATCTGATGCCATCCATCGACCACATATACGCGACGTTTAGTTTGGAAGGCGCAACCAGGTTTTCCGAGCTTGTCTGGACTCCGCGAATTAAAACGCCGCTTGCCCGGTTAACGCCGCTTGCCATCGAGCTTCGAAAGATAATCGGAGAGCCGCTCACCAGGTCCGTGTAGTTTGAGTTCTCGTCTTCATGGGTGATCAGGACAATGTCCCCTGGGACAGTGGCGACTTTAGAAGCGTGGGGGTTAAACGGATCTGTGATAATCGTCAGACCAATTGACGAAGTGACTCGAAAGCAACTATGCCCAAGCCACTCGATCGTTACCTCGCGCGGCCCTGTGTAGGCCGGTTCTTGAGTTTTGTGTCGTGACCAGCAGCCAACCAGGAGCAGGACTGCGAACAGGAGGGAAATGCTTCGATACATGCTAGAGATTTAGGAGATGGTGCACTAGTTCCAGAAATGGCGCAAGGCGGACGTTTCTCCGGATTTCGTGTTCCAATGGAATGCGTCATTGATAGCGCGCGTGACGTATTTTTTAGCGACATTCACGGCCTCTTTCAGTGATAGACCGAGCGCTAGATTCGCCGCGATCGCGGCGGAATAGGTACAGCCTGTTCCGTGCGTTGAAACTCCATGCCGATATGGTTCGGAGAACTCATGCAGCCCATCGAAATCGATCAGCACGTCCACTGCCAGAGTCGATTTGAGATGGCCGCCCTTAAGCAGGAACGGGACATGATATTCCCTGAAAAGGTCGACGGCGGCCTCACGCATTCCTGCGAGCGTATCGAGCTTGATCCCGAGGATGGCTGCCGCCTCATCCAGATTTGGCGTGATGAGATCCGCAAGCGGAAACATTCGAAACTTGTAACGTTCAATGGCATCGGGGCGCACAAGTGGATCACCTGAGCTGGCTATCATGACCGGATCGACTACGAGAAAGGGTCGTTCGTTGGGGGGAATTGCCTCGTACACTTCACAAACCAGATCGATGATTTCGCGGCTGTACAGCATTCCGGTCTTGATTGCCGCAACCGGGAAATCAGTCAGACTCAGGTTGAGCTGATCTCGGACTACGCTGTGCTCGACCGGTTGTATCGAAAGCACCTTTCCAGGCACTTCGGCGACAACGCATGTGACAACCGTCTCCGCGTACACTTTGAAATGGGTAAAAGTTTTCAGGTCCGCCTGTATTCCGGCGCCGCCAGAGCTGTCTGACCCGGCAATACTGATAGATACGGGTGTTTCCATAGAAAGAGACTTTTCATTGAATATGGCGCATTGTAGCAGAGTGAGCTCTGTATTTCGGGAACTGGCCAATCTTCGAGTGATCATCGACAAGATTGTTTATATGCCAACGCTCGAGGCGCCGCCGGACAGACCTTACCCGTTTGTTTACTTCATCACGATCGACAATCAATCGGTCGAAACGGTTACGATCAGAGGTCGGAAATGGGTGATTACTGACCAGGCCGACCAGAAGATTGTGGTCGAAGGAGACGGTGTTGTCGGGGAGTATCCGCGCTTGCGCCCCGGAGAACGGTTCTCATATAACAGCTATCACGTCATCGGTTTGGACAGCGTGGCGGAAGGTGCGTTTATCGGCCTCACGGATGAGGGGGTGCCATTTGTGGTGCGTATCCCTCGGTTCAAGATGGAAGTGCCAAAAGGCTTCTAGTGCTGAGGATAAACTAACCTAAACTCCGAAATTGAGGACTCGTGCTCGTGGCCGTCCTTCGTCCTCGGGAATCTCGATGTTTGACACTCTAGACTAACTGGACAGAACAATTGCGGGACAACCGGACTCTCTTCGCTGCAGAAATCGCAGACTGATCGAGGACGAGAACGACCACGAGGACGAGGATCCAAACTTCGGAGTTTAGTAAAACTGCCAAAAAGGACGATAAGGTCACGGCCAAGTCAACTGTGATCAACCCTTTGGGCGCGAGAAGCGGCTCCAGAACCCTGTTCCCTCTTGGACCGAGTATGCAGCTACCGCAAGGAGCATGAGCGCTCCGGTCCAAATGTACTGGTAGTAGGCTGTCACATGGAGCTGATTCAAAGAGTTTTGCATAAGCACAACGAAAATCGCACCCATCAATGTCCCAATCATCGTTCCTCGGCCGCCAAAGATGCTCGTTCCGCCAACTACCACTGCGGTTATCGAAGCGAGAGTGAATTGACTGCCAGACTGTGGATCTCCGCTGCCGATACGCGCCGCTATGACCAGACCAGCAACTGCAGCCATCAAGCCAGAAAACATGTATGCAAAGAAGCGGACACGGTCCACGCGAATTCCTGCGACGAAGGCTGCGTCCTTATTGGATCCGATCGCATAGAGCCTTGTACCGATCCGTCCTCGCAACAGGAAAATCTCGCCTGCAATACCGAGAAGTATTGCCAGGCCGCCGATGATCGGGACCCAACCGATGCGGCTGGTCACCGCGTCCATGAAGGTTTCGCTCACGGTTCCCCCTGGACTAGGCCGGACCGTCAGCGCGAGGCCGGTGACGATCGAAAAAGTGGACAGGGTGGAGATGAGATCAGGGATGTCCAGCCGGAGAATAATGAAGCCATTAAGTGCCCCGACAAGCAAACCAATCGTCAAGCAGAGGGCTACTCCGCTCGCGATTCCACTCAGACTGTTCGAGACCAGCGTGTACGAAGCCACTGCTGTGGTCAAACTCATCAAGGGACCAACGGAAAGATTGATGCCGCCGGCCAAAATGACCGGTGTCTGACCGCATCCAACTAGAGCAAGCGGAGCGATTTGGAGGAGCAAATTTCCGAGATTTCGCTCGGTCAAAAACCAACGGCTTTGAGTGGCGGTATAACTCCCAAGCAGCAGAATGAGTACGAGCAGGAATGCAGCGCCGCCGTATCGACGCATGATCAACAAAAAAGGGCTGCTCCTCCTGCCGGTCTGCACAATGAGGGCCGGGGGCGCCAGTCTATGGGGTGCCGTTACCGATTCTCCGTGGGAGACGCTCCGGAAAGCGCTGCCCACGATCCGCTCTTCTGTCGCTTCGACTGCGGGGACTCGATCGACCACGCGACCGCGCGCGATGACGATTATTCGGTCGCAAAGACCGATTAGTTCCAGCAGATCGGATGTTAGCAGCAGGACCGCGGCGCCCTCGTCCGCCAGTTGACGAACGACACGGTACAATTCAAGCTTCGTCGCGACGTCGACCCCCTGGGTCGGTTCGTCAAATAGGTAGAGCTTTGGCTTCGCTATGAACCACCGCCCAAAGACGACCTTTTTGCTGATTCCCGCCGCTAAGCAAGGTGACTGGTTGCCTATCCGAAGGAGTGCGTACATGCAGACGTTCGATAATCTCTCGCACGGCGTGCGCCTCTCGCTCCGGCAGGATGATGCCGAATTTGCTTAAACGAGGGAGATGCGGAATAGCGATGTTGTTCCGAATAGAATGTGGGAGGAACAGCGCTTCAATGAGCCGATCCGCTGGGATATAAACGACTCCCGCACGAATGGCTTCGCGTGGCGAATTCAGATGAACCGGAGCACCGTGCAATCGGATTTCGCCTGTCAAAGGCATAAGTCCGAAAAGCGCACGCAGGATTTTTGTCGCTGTCCATTTCCCTGGATCCCTCCGAATCCAACTATCTCACCGGCAGCCACAGTGAAAGAGACGTCGTAAAAACTCCCTGGACTCGATAAGCTTTTCGTCTCGAGCCGAGTTGGGCCGGTTTTTCCCGTCCGAGGTGGGAATGCCAGCGACAATTGGCGCCCGACCATCTGACTGACGAGAAAATCCTGCGTCGTTTCTCTATTCTCGACGGTGCAGACGATGCGCCCATCTTTCATCACGGTAATCCGATCCGTCAGCTCCAAGACTTCCGTGAGACGGTGCGAAATGAACACAATTCCTGCACCGGCCTCGCGAAGGCTTCTTAGGATACCTGTCAGTCTCTCGACGTCGGCCGGATCAAGAGAAGAAGTGGGCTCGTCAAGTATGAGGACGGCCGGTTCGGCGGTGAGTGCCCGGGCGATTTCGACGATCTGCCGCTCACCGACACTGAGTTCCCGGACTTTGCGCAGCAGATCAAGATCGACCCCAAGGCGCCGCAGAATTGTCGCGGAACGACGCATCATCTCGGCGCGGTCGATGAATACGGCAGAGCCCGGTTCACGTTCCAGCCAGATATTCTGCGCGACGTCCAGTTCGCCAACCAGACGGGTGTCCTGATAAACCATCGCGATGCCGAGATCATGCGCCACACGCGGTGAGGTCAATGATACCTCGCGTCCCGGACGCGAATGCTTCCGGAGTCCCGGCGATGGACCCCTGAAAGCACGCGCATCAGCGTCGATTTGCCCGCCCCATTCTCACCGACAAGACCATGTATTTCGCCTGCGCGGCAGTCGAAAGAGACATCCTTCAGTGCGTTGACGCCCGGAAATCGCTTGTTGACGCCGGATACTGCTAACACC
>CAVTQD010000017.1:0-176792 GCA_963736745.1 uncultured Verrucomicrobiae bacterium
AGGTGCGGAATAAACGCTCAAACATAAAGTGATTGTGCGCCCGATACAGGCTGGAAGCCAGCACGACGTTACGCCGTCGCGTCGCGGCTGTGGGTTCGCGTTGGTACCGGCGGGATGACCTTGAGATATCGCTCCAGACTCTGGAAAGCAAAGTAGCATAGGCTTCCAGCCTGTATTTTGTTCGCACCGTAGCTATAACGCCCTTCTCAGACAATCACAATGGTCGCCGGGCTTGCGACTGCTTCCCCCGGACTTGTATTGTGTATAAAGCTCAGGGTTTTACTGGGTAAACTGTCACCCCGCGATGATGCGCCTGCTTATTCTTAGCGCCTACCTACCTTTATAATGCACTTCGCAAGAATGCCCACAAGTAATGATAGTATTGCTCCTGGCAGGAAATACGCGATGGTGAACCATTTCAGAGTCTCGACAATTGCCTTTTCATGGTAGGCGACACAATAAATCCCGCTAACTGTATACATAGCTAGAGCCGCGGCTCCTGGCGCGTGTCCAAGCAATGATACCCTGTTGACAAGCAACGCGGCCACGGTTCCTAACATTGGAGCAGCCCACATTAGACATATTCTGGGCAACACAGTTGCGCCACTAGGATAAATAAAAGTAGTGAATGCATAAGCACTCAGCGTTACCAGAAAATTTGTCAGGAAGAATTTCATCAAAGCTTAATTAAATAGCCAACCGTTCCCGATGTAGTGGTGATGTCGCCGCAGATCTGTTGTAGGCGAAGCGTCCTCCCTCTGCTCGGTTCTGAAAAAGCGAAGCGAGGACGCTTCGCTTACTTGTAGCTGCGGGCGCGATCAGCGCTGCTCGACGCCGATTTGCCAGTTCCTTCCCTCCCATCGCTGAGCGTCAATCCAGAAAAATGTGAATTCGACAACCGTACGGTCTGGAAGGTCTTTCGTTGGCAAATCAGCGAACCACAAATCCAGTCCCTCGCAGCCCGTTGTGTCAGACTTATTGGTGGTCGCCCAATTATCTGGCGACCAAACGATTGTCGCCTTTGCCGCAACGACAATCCGAAATATTGTCCCCTGTCGCATTTGGCGGCGCTGATGGCGAAAACTCCAAATTTCATGCCGGCTCTGCACCGGATTGGCGACATAACGTTGGAACGCTGGTTCAACACGATCAAAGCAGACCCCGTCATGCCGGCTGCGGACGAGTGAAATATATTCGGCATGCGACCAGCAGAGCGGCATGGCTGCGCCGGTCGGCGAACCCCGTTTCATGCAGCCGTCCGGCAAATCGCCGGCGTCCCAAAGCTGCTCCGCTAATCATGCCACCGGCATTGGCGAAGTTTTCCATCGCTTTGATGAACGGCATCGGATCGCGCCCCGCCGCCAGTTCATAATGGCCGCGTTCTCCCGTTAGAATCGGCCAGCAGCGACCGACTCCCGTTCCGTCATAAGCACTGCCGTCGTCTTTCTGCCCGTAGCCATCGTGATTGTAGCGGCGCCAGCACGGGCCTTGCGGCAGGTCGTGCTTGATCACCCGATCAATGACTTTGATCGAGTCGCGCATGATTGGATCGTTTCGACTCGCGGATGCCCAACCTCACTAGATGAAGAAAATCGCCGCCGACCACGTTACGCGCCGGATACAGACCGCCGCCATTGGCGACTGGGATCATCGTTCTGATTCGGGTCCGGGATGCGGATCGGGAGCTGCGGATCAGTGGGATTGATCCGGATGTAATGACGGGGGAAGCCTTCAACCAACTCGCCTCTGGTTGTGACCATCCATTCCTCCAGATGGGCCGCCAGCCAGTCGGCATATTCCAGCAGGAAATCTGCGGCACCCGCTTCGCCGCTGTTCTTTGGCGATCTCCGCGGCGCGACAAACCGGCGATGACCGTCGCCACAGTGTAGGGCGAGTAGCCGGCGTTTTCCTCCCAGCGATCCTGCGCGGTCGCAGGTCCCTTGAGCATAAGATAGCTTGCCGCACGCGAAATCATGACCCGCGGATTAAATAGATAGTGATGCCCGCTCGGCGGACACGCCAGGCGAGCAGGAGCGGTGCGGCGACTTCGTCGAGCTGTAACCCCGGCCAAAAGGCAGTGCCATCAACCCAGCTATTCTGGGGAAAGCTGCCGTCCGGACGCTGGATGACCGCGAGCCAAACCAAGGCTCGCAACGGCGTATCCGGCGCGCCGCTCGCAAGCAGAGCCGTTGCGCTTTGCACCAGGTCACGCGTCCAGACCAGATGATAACCGCCGATATCATCGTCGCCCTTGGTCTCACCCCACGGGATGCTCATTGATGCCACCAAGGCCCCTTGAAAAAGTTTGTCCTCATGGGCCAGCAACACAGAGCGACTCAACCGATAGGTCCCACCCTCATCAGACGTATCACTGCTGAAATCGTATTGGGGATCAACCATCGCGGTCTGCCATTGGCGGACGTAAGCTTCCCGATGGAGACCGAACGGCGTGGTCAAGGTTTGGAGCAAGTTGGCAGCAGCGCTCTCGTAGCTCTCTCCAAGAGCAACGGCGATGGTGAAATCATTACCGCCCCGAAGATCGATTTCGCCGGTCAGCGCGATGTTTCCGTTCTCGGCGCTGGTGAATTCCCAGTCCATTTTGAAATTTTGCGTCAAATCCTGCCAGCCGTCGCTGAAGCCTACATACCCAACAGAACGCCGCAAAAAGCCCGCATTGCAGCCCATCACAACATGAAAGCCTTCGCGCTCAGCCCGCAGCAACTTATTTGCGCCGATCTCTGAACACCATCCGGAATTTGCCGCTCCGCATCTCGCAATGTGTGGCGCCAGCAGTGCGTAAATGTTCAACTTGCCGCGCAGCGATTCGTCCAGCAATTCGAGCGTCGTATGGATCAGGAGCACTGGACGCTCCGGGTCGGTCAGCACTTCCTTAATCACCTGGTAACGGCCGCTGCGCTCGGAATTTGTTAGGCGATAGAAAAGACAATTGCGTTCCGGGTAATCAATTCGATGATCCAAGTCCCTCTTTTCCTCGTGGCAAAACGTCTCGCCGTCACTGATCAGAAATTCAAAATCACGCGTATTTGGCTGGTCAACTGTCGGGTAGTAAATCTCATTGACGATACCATGGCTGAGCGTGAACCAGAGCCGGCAGCTTCCGGAATAGGAGGTTCCGAGGCCTTCCTTTGCGCTGGACGTCCAACGCGGCTCGATTCCAGGCGCCCCAAATGCGACGCTATCTAGTGCACCGTCTTGCATGCAAATCTGATATCATTGGGCGATCCGTAAGCTTTCGCCTGAGAAATCTACGCCTTCATTAATCCAGTGGGTATCGCCTTTTCGGACTCGTCGAAGACTGTCGCCAGTTCCGGGGCGCAGCTAAACCAAACTTTTTCATCCAAATTCTTCCCAACGCAAGGAGCGACTTTTGCCCAAACGAGGTGATTTTGAAGTCGAACAGCAACAAGGTACTGGCCGGCAACACCGCGGAACTTTCGGACCACTCGGCCGATAACTCCATCGGGAATCGGTTCGGTCGATACGTGGGCGTGTTCGGGCCGGATGCCAATAACAAGCAATATCGACTTTTCGCTTGCCACGACTTCAGGTTTCTCGAGGCGCACGAGAAAAGGAAAGAGATCCGATTTCAGTTCTCCTCCGAGAGACGGGTCGAACGTATGATTCAAGAAGCTCATACCCGGATTGCCCAGAAACCAGCCGCCAAAGCGCTGCGACGGATGATTGTACAATTGTCGTGGGGCCGCCTGCTGCAGCACACGACCATCCTTGAGCAGAACGATCTGGTCCGCCAGCGTCATCGCCTCGTTCTGGTCGTGCGTCACATAGATAATCGTCTGCTTCAAGCGATCCGTAAGTTTCTTTAGATCCTGCTTGAGCTGAAATTTTGCTCTCGCATCAACATTGGTAATTGGTTCATCAAAAAGAATAATGCTCGATTGCCGGGCAACCGCTCGCGCAAAAGCAACACGTTGCCGGGTGCCGTTATCAAAATTATTCGGATCCTGATCCAGGCTATGCTCCAGGCCGAGCAAAGTAACCGCTTCCCGCACTCGAGCCTCTCGCACGGCGGGGGAGAGTCTTAACTCCCTAAGAGGCAGCTCGATATTCTCATAGACACTCAAACCTCGATAGATGATGGGGGACTGAAAAACCATCGCAATATTCCGCCGTCTGGCCGAGAGACCCGTCACGTCTTGCCCATCTATCCAAATCCTGCCCGCACTAGCAGTCTCAAGACCGGCAATCATCCTAAGAAGCGTTGTTTTCCCGCAGCCGGAGGGACCCAGGAGACAGGTAGTAGATTGCGATGCGAACGTGAGCGACACATCTTTGACCGCTGCGAACTGACCGAAGTACTTATCAATTTTCTCCAATCGCACTTCAGACATCTGAATCCTTTCCCCGACCGAGCCGGTGTCCTGTTTCGAATTCGTATATGAGAAGGTCTCGTGCGAAGAGACCTGCCTGGAATACCTTCTCCAGCTGAGGAGGAGCGGAGCCGTTTGACCAGAATCCAACGTACCTGTCGCCGGCTGCTTCAAAATAAAGAATTGTTTCAGCACCGAGATCCTCCCGAAGCAGCTCTCGAGCATCGATTTGAAGCAACCCCGGTAAATTGGATTCATTCCCGAAAACAACCGCTTCGGGCCTAAATCCGATTGTCACTTCCCGAGTGACCGGCTGGCCGGCAGAAGCAACAAATTCTACACTAAACTCTCCGAACGCCGATCGGCATATGTTGCCAGCTAACTTTCCGGGCATCGTGTTGGCCCCGGGAAAGCCAAACAATTGCATGGCTCGCAAGCTGGACGGCTCTTCGTAGACATGATCAACACTGCCTTGATCAATGATTTTGCCATCGTCCAAAACGAAGACATCATCTGCAAGCGCAAGCGTCTCGAGCGGATCCGAAGTTGTATAGATGAACGTTCCGTCGATTTCCGAAAGCATTACTCGCAAATCGACAAAAAGCTGCTCCCGCAATTTGAAGTCCAAACCTACCAGAGGGTCATCCAGAATGAAAATGTCGGAATCTTTAACGATTCCGCGCGCCAGCGCCACTCTTTGCTTTTCGCCGCCGCTAAGCTGATTCGGAAACTTGTCCAGGAGGGTGTGAATTTGGAGCTTTTTAGCAAGTGCTTCGACGCGTTCCCGGATCGTTTCTCTGGTCTTTCGGGCCAAGGTCAACGGATAGGCAATGTTGTCGAATACTCGGTAATGAGGATAAAGCGCGAACGATTGCGGAACGTACCCGAAATTTCTGACGCCGGCTGGAAGATGCGTGACTGGATTGCCACGAAGAAAAATCGATCCGGAATCGGCCGATTCAAGTCCCATGATCAGCCGCATCAGGACCGACTTCCCCGTCACCGGAGATCCAAAAACTACCGAGAATTTCCCTTTCTCGAATTTGAGGTCCACATTTTTGAGGACGCTCTTTCGCGCGTAGCTTTTGCTAATATCCTGAAGTTCAACTTCGACCATTATTTTCTTCCACCCAGTTGTGCGAGGTAGGGAACCAGCCAGATGCCGATCAAAAAGACAGCGACGACAATGGACAGCCCGAGCACCAGCCGAAGGATCGTTCCAATTAACTGCGTTTCCGGCGGAATATTTCCGACGACGATTTGCAAGAAAGCGGACAACATCAGGATTATCAGTCCCCATCTATACACGTCCAGAGAGAGGCTTTGACCGATCAGCACAAAGCCAAGCAACATGCCGACGAGCAGAATGATCTGCAGCTGGCTGGCAAACGGTAACTGGAAAAACTTCACTAAACCTCCCCTCTCACGGTCCCAAACGTCATTCCGACCAACAAGTATTTCTGGAAGAAATAAAGCGCCACAACCGGCGGCACGAGATAGACGGCGCCGAGGGACGCTACAAAGGTCCAATCGACTCCGCCTTCTTGATAGGAGTTAGAGACCAGAAGCGTAGGAATCGTCGTGGTACTTCGGCCGCCAAGGATAAAGTTAAACAGGAATTCGTTCCAGACGAAGATGATATTAAAGACAAACGCAGCGATCAGTCCCGGTTTCACCTGGGGAAGTATAACTTTGAAAATGATATGAAACCTGGAAGCGTTGTTCGCGAGCCCGGTTTCATCGAAACGCATTGAAACGCCATCCATGAAGCCCTTCAGGATCCAGAGTGAAAAAGGGACGCTGAACATCGCGTAGAAAAGCGTCATTGGCCAAAAGGAATCCTTCCAGCCGAGAGCTGCGTACATCAGATAGACCGGGACCACAACTGCAGCGGCAGGCACCATACGAATCGACAATATCAAAAACATGATAAAGTCCGTCCCAGCCGGTTTGAACCGCGACAGGGCATAGGCGGCGAGGAATGAAACGACGATCGCAATTGAAACGGATACGAAAGAAATTATCAGACTGTTCACTAACGTCGGCCAGAAGGATTCCCTGGCGAAAAGATTGGTGAAGTTTGCAAAGGTCGGAGAAAACACCCATTTCGGAGGAGTCGCTAACAGTTCGTTTTTTGTCTTGAAAGCGGATAAAATTATCCAAAGGACCGGGAAAAAATAGACCAGCGCGACAATCCACAACACAATATGGTAAAGCTTCGATTTCCACGAAACGTTCATAGGCTTTTTTTCCTTTTATGCGCGTTGAGCAAATAGAGAAAGATAGCGGTGAAAGAGATGGCGGTAAATAACGTGATGACCGCCACGCCAGATGTCCATCCTACACTGAACGCTTCAAACGCCTTGCGGAACATCATGACTCCGATGACTTCGGTGGTGCCTCCCGGCCCTCCCCGAGTCAACTGGTAGACAAGGTCAGTGACTTTGAATGCATCGATCGTTCGTAAAATCACGCCGAGAATGATGATGAATCGCGCGTGCGGGAAGATGACGTAACGAAATTGTCGCCAAAGACTCAGACGATCGATCTGTGCCGCTTCCAGTTCCGCGGCAGGCACGGATCCAAGGGCCGCGAGCATGATTAACACCATAAACGGCGTCCACATCCAGACATCGACCGCCACCAACGCCGCAAAAGCCCACCCTTCAGTGCCCAAATACTCGATGTTGGTACCGGCTATCACCTTGGTCAAATAACCGAAGATGCCGAACGTTGGATCATAATTCAGGCGGAAAAAAGTTCCAATCGCGGCCGGCGTCAAAATCATCGGCGAAAAGAGCAAAGTCAGCGCCAAACGGCGTCCCGGCATATTGGAGCTTCGCCAGAAAAGTCCTCCGAGAATGGATCCCAGCAAGGTCGTCAGGACAACGCTGAACAAAACGAAGACCAGGGTGTGGCTCAGCGCAATCCAAACATCCGGATTGTCGAGATAATCTAGATAGTTCCTAAATCCGACAAAGCGCGGCGGCCTCCCGAGGGTCAACGAATAGTTGTAAAAGCTCATGCCTACCATCCAGAACAAAGGAACCAGGTTCCAGATCGCGAATAGAACCAGCGTAGGCGTCAGAAGCAGCCAGGGATAGATTTTCGAGTTTTCTACAGAACGCATGGTCAGGAAAGCGGAATCACTTTTCGATTTAAGAAACAGCAAAGTCGAATAAACCGACAACGGTATTCGACGCGATTCTCTGACATCGGCCGATTGGCGAGCGGCGCTCCGTCGCCGCCGCGAACCAGCTTGTCCAATCCTTGAGTCTGAGCCACTAGTGTACCGTCTCCTAAATCCCTTGAGTTTCGCCGCAGGTCAGTTGGCTGTTTTGCAAGCCGGTCCGAGCCGGACTGGCGGTAAAGCGCCGCTATCTGGATGTTAACGGTCGAGCGAGCAACGCGGAAAAACAGCCAACTGGCCGCAGCCCGGAGGGTTGCCTTGAAAATGGGTCGGCTGCTTCGTTGCTCGTCAGTCACGTATCGATCCAGATATGCTCCTTCCTACGCCTGTCCGGCTCGGACCGCCTCGCAGACGACTCAATTTGAACGCAACGAAACTCAAGGGATTTAGGAGACGGTACACTGTAGTCAGCATGGACCATTTCCTTCCGGTGGCATCGCCCTGCCTGCGCACCGGTTGGACGGAGCATAGAGCTCCAAACTCAATTCGATCCCAGGTCTCCGATCCTATTTAAGTTGCAATTTAAGGTATTCTGCAGTCGGCTGTTTGTCCGTGTCGCCCAAATCGAAGAGCACCTTTTGCTGACGCGCCGCGGCCCAATTGAGCGCCTTCGCAGGATCGTTCATCGCACCCGTAACGTAGGAGGTGAATGCTTCCTGCTGGATGGCCAACAATTCGGCATATTTGGGCGAATGATAGAAATCCCGATTGAATGGGATCATGAATTTCATCGCCCGATTCCAAGGATTGATTGAGTCGAAGTTTGGATTCTCGAGCGTTGCCTTGTCCGCGGGATTACCGCCTTTCTTCGCGAACTCAAGTTGAGTATCAGGCTGATACCACCACTTGAGGAAATCAAAGATGGCCTGCTTCTGTTCCGGCGTGCAATAATTATTGACGACCCAAGCTTGTCCGCCGATACACCAAAGCCGCTTGATACTCCCGTCCGGCTGCTTGAAACCCGGCGCCGGAACCACCATTACTTTGTCACGGTTCTGATCAGTAATCATCGCCAGCCCGACCGCCGCCCACATCCACGAAGTCGCGGTCTTACCCTGGGTGAATGCATCGATGTTCTCCGCAATTCCGTAATTGATGGCGCCGGGAGGCTCCACCGCAAGAAACCGCTTCTGGAACTCCATCGCCTTGGCGTTCGCCGGTGTGTTCAGATAACCCTCCACATTGTGCGTCTTTGGATCCCAAAACTCTCCACCCATTGACCACATGAACGGGTAAAGCGTCATGCTCTGATAATCGTATTCTTTCG
Source organism: uncultured Verrucomicrobiae bacterium (assembly GCA_963736745.1). Lineage (GTDB taxonomy): Bacteria > Verrucomicrobiota > Verrucomicrobiia > Chthoniobacterales > JAFAMB01 > JAFAMB01. The sequence goes on from CAVTQD010000017.1 coordinate 8,807, forward strand.
AATGCTGCAGGACCGTCCCGTAGAGATTTTTTTCCGGGCGGGTGAAAAACTTGGAAATATTCAGGAATTCTTCGAAATCGACCTTTTCCCAATCCTCGAAAGTCTGAGGCAAGTCATGTCCGGTCTTTGCTTTGTAAGCTTCAATCTCTTTCGGATCCTGAAAAATATCTTTGCGGACAAACAAAACCTGGACGTCTGTCTCCTGAGGCAGCCCGACTTTGTGCCCTGAACCATCAGGATATTCCTGGTAGGAAGACTCGAGCACTGGATCGAACCATTTGATATCGAGCTCAGGATTCTGCTTGATCACATCATCCAATTTCACAATCCAGCCAGGTTCGGTGAAAGCACCCAGCCATTGGCTGTCGCTGACGATCAAGCTGTATTCATTCGATTTCGTTGCCAACGATGATGCCGCCTTTTGAAAAAGCGTAGAAAACGGCGCATCTGCGTAAGTAAACGAGACATCGTAACCATACTTTTCTTTCGCAAATTTTGCGAATTCCGGGGACATTACATATGGCAGTTTGCTTGGCAGCCATCCTGCAACACCAAGGACGGATAGTTTGATGGTCTTACCTTTGAGGTCCAATCGCGTATCATCGGCCCGGGAGAACGCCGGGACGAGCAAAGACATTAGGCAAATCGAAGCCAATAAACGCTTCATAGGTTCTTGTAGGGGGGACTAATTTATTCTGATAGAACGGGTTATAGGTTGAGAAGGCCGCTTCGCGGCACATGATGCCCAGCGGCACGACCACACCAGTCAATAGTAGCTAACCAACGGGTCCTGACGAAATCATCATGTTCGCGAATTTACGCGAGATGAACAAATATTCATACCTTTAAAATGCACTTCTCTCTGCAAAGGTGTCCTTCGAATTGACCCAACAGGCAAATCTTTGCGTTGCGTTTTCATTGCGGCGCGATTGCCATGTAATGCCGGTTCGAAAAATAACACTGGATTTCAATCAGAAGGCCCGTTGTTCTTGTGTTCTTGTGGCAGTTGGTTGCAAAGGAAGTGATTCGCATCGGCGGCAAAATCGTCAACCATTGCTTCCCAGGCGGTCAAGGGTCGGCAAGGCCGGCACGAGCGCCTCCTTAACTGTCTTCTCCCTGCTTCAGCTCTTGGTCTTCAGTTGCCAATTTTTTAGCGCAAGACTGAGGAATTCCTTCAACGTACGAAAGTCCAGCCGAATGGTTATCGGCGCCTCCTGCGCAGCGCGATCTTCAGGTTTGCATTCGAAACTCTGCCAATGGCATGGTCATTATACATTGTGACTGACTATACTTCGATAGTCGCTCTTTGATGCGCACCCATCCAACGTTTTTCCACGATGTGCGCACGCTCCGCGAAGCGTGCCTCCGCTTTCGCTCGCTTCGGCCGCAACTCCTGCATAGAAACACGTGTTTGATAAGTTGTATGAACTTCAAATCCCTTCTTCGAGCGCTCCCAGTGATGCTGCTCTGTGCCACTTTGTCTACGGCGCATCATCGCGAACGCAGCCTCTCCCGACGCGAGCCCTGCTGCCAGCGCTAAGACGAAACACAAAGGCTTCCCCGGATGCCGTCAAAGCCGCCAGATTGACTCGGTTAAAAAATCAAGTTGATCTGACAGCGGATCAGGAGGCCAAAGCCAAACCGATCATTGATAAGTACGTCGATGACCGACAAGCCGCGAATGGCGATCGGGCGAAGCTGGTTGCCCTTAAAACCAAGTTCGACAGCGATATCGACGCGATTCTGACTCCGGATCAGCAGAAGAAGCTAGCTGCAGCGAAGAGCGCCAGCGTCGAAAAAATAAAGGCCGCACGTGCAGCGAAAGCGGCTGCCGGCGCGAAGTCCTCACCCTCCCCATCCAAGAACAACTGACCGACCGGGCGTTCAATCGATTCAGCTCTGACGCTAAAGTCGGGCGGGTTATTTCTTGTTATCTGCCTCCACCGGCGAAGCCGCAATCACCCTCGCCGGTTCCGATCGGCGCAAAGTTGTCGCCAGACCAAATGCGATTGCTATGATGACGCCCCCAGCAAGAAACGGCGTATTCCCGTACTGAGCATTCGGACGCGTGTGATCGCCGGAAAGTAAAAATCCGGCGAGTACCGGACCGAAGACACGCCCTAAACTGCCGGCCGATTGGACAACGCCCAGCACGCGTCCTTGCAGGGCGGCACTCGCGCCCTTGGAGGCAATTGCGTTCACTGTCGGTTGTGACAAGCTGTTGCCGACTGCGAGGCAGGCTGTGAACAAAAGGAAGAAAGGAACAGATCCGGCCAGCGGCATCAGCATCATGCTGATGGCCATGATCGCAAAACCGGCGATTGCCAGGTTCACGTCTCCGAAGAGTTTCACAAGTCTGCCGATGCCTCCACCTTGGATCGCGGCACCAATCAGGCCGACCATGACAAAGATAAAGCTGATCTGGCTCTGATCTAATCCGAATCGTCGATGACTCACTTGAGGATAGATGACGGTCACGATCGCAAACCCGGCGATCGCGATAAAATAAATGATCGTAATGATTCCGAGGCGCCAGCTCCCGGCTTGCTCGAGCGTTTGCTTCAAATTGAGCGGGCCCTGTTGCCGCGCAGCGTGCCTGTCAGGTTCCGGAACTACGATCCACATCAAAACTCGCGTTTAAAATGGACAAGATTGCTGCGAACCAGAACGGCGCGATTACCGACCACTGGCTCAGCAAACCGCCTATCGCAGGACCGAGAACGAACCCGATTCCAAAAGCAGCACCGATCAGCCCGATCCGCTTCGAACGATTCTCGGGAGGTGTGATATCCGCAATATAAGCGGAGGCGGTTCCTACGCTGGCGCCAGCAACACCGGCAAGAATTCGCGCCAGAAATAACATCGCAAGCGAATTGGCGTCGGCCATCAGGATATACCCAGTCGCCGATCCGATCAGGCTGCAGAGCAAGACCGGCTTACGTCCGTAGCGGTCGGAAAACCATCCCAGGACCGGCGATGCCAGGAACTGCATGAAAGAGTAAGAAGCAAGCAAAATTCCAATTTGCCATTCTGTCGCTTGGAAACGCTGGGCGTACAATGGCAGGATCGGGATGATCATCCCGAACCCGATCAGATCAATAAAAACAATCGATAAAATACTGGCTAGCGGTGACTTCTTCATGTTCGAGAAACTTTTGGTGCCGCCGGCGGTCAACGCGCGATCACTCGTTTATGATGCTTCATTCCAGGGTCCCTTTCGTTACCCCCAATTGAAGATGGACCTTTATATCACGCCAAACTTCTTCCCAAGGAATTTCTCCTTTTAATAGTTTTCGGTACACCCGGATCAAGTGACGCGCTTCCGAGCGATTTTCACTTAGAAACTCCACTCTGAACCGCCGCAATCCCGCCTCCAGCAATGCTTGAGCGCAGTGTGCGCCGGATTGCGCTCGCGCGTTGAACACCGTGTTTCTGCAGCCCACATCCGCTTTAACCAGATGCTCGGAACCGACCCGGTCCCGCAGCTTCACCTCATGTCGGTCGCAAGGTCGGCCGCAGTTTGTATAGTCCGTGCCATCCGAAAGAAACGCGGCGAACACACAATGCTCCATATGAAACATCGGCATATGGTGATGGATAGTCAGTTCAAAGCGATTCGGCCGGCTCAAACCGCAGCAACGAAAGCACTTCCTTGATATTCAAATCATAAGAAATCGTCAGTTGATCAAGGCCCCGCTGCGCAAAGAAATTTGCCGTTAACGGATTGGCAATATTAAGCGAGAAATCTCCGTGCAGCCGAAAACTCTTATCGCGAAAGAATGAGATTGAGCCAAGATTCCGAATCAGCACGCCGTACGGCCGCGCGTTTTCAATCAGTCGGAAGAACCCCTGCTCGCCTGATTTCTGAATTCGCGGAGTGGCAAGAAACGAGTGGGCACGATCGCCGATGCGCTCGACCGCTTGCCGATAAAGACGGACATCCTCAAAGTCGACGTAGATCGTCTCGATCCCTTCCTCCAAAGCGATATCGATCTGATCGAAGGTTCGGCAAAGTGTGATCAATTCGGGGAAGGTATCCCGGCAGGTTTGAGCATCGGTAAGAAGGTCGAGATAAGACCGATTCCGGCGAACGGCGATGCGATCGATTCAGGGCCGGCGGCTTTTCAATGTTCGTGACACGAGAGGAAAAGGATGTGCCGACCGGATTTGCCTTGCACAGATCGATCGGCGCCGATTGCTGAATCCAACCTGGCAATTGCATCTCGTCGAAGCCGGTTAATGAATCCGATCGGAATGAAAACGCTGTCCTCGATTTTGATTTCGAGATTTCGAAGCACGTACCGCGTTTCACCCAGACGGCTCAGTTGCTCGCGCAACACTGCATTGCTCAACGCCGAAGTTCTGGCCGGGCTGAGATCCAGTTCCGAAGATGCTTCAACCGCGCGACTAGCGGAAGTCACACGCAATCGAAGCGGCCGGCCGCTCCCTCCCGAGACCTCCATGTCGACCGGAGTGCGAGCCGGTTCAGGGTCACGTGCGAACGTTTGTCGCAGCTGTCGGTTAAGCGCTGGGTCATCCGTTTTCCATAACCGATCGCCAACCTTCACTTGCTGAAAATCAATTTGTCCGTTACGAAAATGAAGCCGCCGAAATCGCACCTCGTAAATTCGGCCGCCTTGCTCGTGCTCAGTATCATCCCCGGCGTCAAAGACAACACCGTCTCCGGGTTTCACCTCCACTTCCGGATCGAGCTCTACAAAATCCTTCCCAACTTTCTGGATGAAGCCAATAAAGGCTCCGCGCTTCTTGCCGCACCTCCCGTCGACAAGCTGTTGATGGTTGACTCCATGAAGCCAGCCGGAAAACAGGCCCCGTGAAAAAGTCATCTCGAGGCTATACAAATCGTCTTCCGGAATTTGGCCAAGCGGATTCTCAGACTCAATCGAGGCAAGCGCCCGATCTATCGCATCACGATAGACTCTGGTAACTGCGGCCACATATTCAGGAGACTTCAAGCGTCCCTCGATTTTGAAACTCGCCACGCCCAGGCGGACCAGCTCCGGGATCTCCTCGATCCCTGCGAGATCCTGCGGAGACAACAGAAATTTTTTGTCACCGAGATCTTCGGGACGGCCGTCGACGAGCAGTTGGTACGGCAGACGACAGGCTTGAGCGCACTCACCTCGATTCGCACTTCGCTGGCCGAGCGACTCGCTTGTCAAACATTGACCCGAGTACGCAACGCAAAGCGCGCCATGCACGAAAACCTCGACAGGAAATTCATCGGTAGGGAATCGCTTCAATTCTCGCAATGAAAGCTCCCGGGCGAGCACCGCGCGAGTGATGCCCAATTCTCTGGCCAGCTCAAGGCCTTCGGGAGATGTAATTGTCATCTGCGTGGAAGCGTGCAACTCCAGTTCCGGTGCGACCTCGCGAGCGAGCCGCGCTAAGCCGGGATCCTGCACGATAATCGCGTCTACAGCCGCGTCCGCCAACTGGATCAAGATTTGTTCAGCTTCTCGGAGTTCGCTGGTGAAAATCAGCGTGTTAAAAGTGACAAAGCCACGGACATCGTACCGCCGAAGGTATCCCATAATCTCTGGCAACTCCTCCGTGCGGAAATTATCGGCGCGCATACGCGCGTTAAACCGTTCGAGGCCGAAGTAGATTGCGTTAGCGCCATTCGCGACCGCCGCCCGCAAGCATTCCCAATTGCCTGCGGGACTGAGTAATTCGGGCCGTCGATTCATTCGGTTATCCTAGCGCGAATCCCGCAAGCACGCGAATCAAGGAGACAGGAGAAAGGAGTCAGGAGTTCCAGAATGGGATGGCGGTTTTCCCGCCTCTCTGGATGCTGGTTTATCTGCTTCCATGCGAGGAAGATGTTGACTCGACGGCGGTATTTGTTCTGGGCCATATCCTGAATGCTGCAACTCTTGCGACTTCTGTACTCCTTCAACTCCTGACTCTGTGCTTGCTAGTTTTCGTCGTCTCTGTTTCTTAACCGCCGTGCGCTTTCGCCCGACTGTGATAATCTGGTTCATCGTTCTGGCACCGTTCCTGACGTTCTTCATGCTCGCAGGCGGGTGGCTCTGGGGCCTATACATTTTGTTTGCCTCCCATTTGTTGCTTCTGGTCGTGACCCTTATTCCATCGCTTCAGGGGTTCGGACCAGTCCTGACAAAATATTACACAACCGCGAAAACAGCCTGGTTGACTATCGACGACGGTCCCGACCCTGGCACAACGCCGCAAGTTCTCGCGCTGCTGGAGAAATACGGCGCTCGGGCAACGTTTTTCCTAATCGGTGCAAAAGCGGCGAAATATCCGGAGCTGACCCGCATGATCCTCGATGCGGGCCATACTATCGGGAATCACACCCAGACCCATCCAAAATTCAGTTTCTGGAGGTTCGGTCCGCGAGCTCTCGCGCGTGAAATCGACGAATTCGAAGCGACAATCTCTTCGATCGGTCTGGCCGCGCCTATCTGGTTTCGTGCGCCGGCCGGATTCAAGAATCCGTTCCTGCACCCGATTCTGGCAGCGCGCGGTCTTGAACTGGTTGGCTGGAGCGCCCGGGCGTATGATACCCAGATCGATGATTCCGACAGAATTGTCGAACGCATCAAACGATCGATTGGCTCTGGCGCGATTATTTTGTTTCACGAAGGCCACCAGCCAACGGTTTGTCTCAACGCGTTGGAACAGTTGCTGCACGAACTTACCGCGGAAAAATACAGCCTGATACTACCCCGACCCAGGGAATTGCTCGACCGGGAACACTAGTGTACCAAGTCAGTAACTGGTGTAGTGGCGCACGGCTCTTGGGAAACCCCTTGAACGCACCCGCGTCCGAGCGACACTTTGCAACTATGGATCAGTACTACATTGCGCTCGCGGAGGCATTGCGGGACCGGCTTTCTGTTGTCGCCGATCATCAGCTTAGAGACCAGAATCCAGACGCTCACTTGACAAGATTGAAGCAGGCTTCTGAACGGATCGAACAACTCCGCAGCAGGTTGCCGGCGGATGCTGATCCGATGCTCGTCCACTATCTTGGCCGAATGAGCCTGAGTAAGGCGCTCGAATTCGTTCAGGAGCACTATCTCCGCTAAGGTAACCGTCCGATGCAAATCGCCGTGCTCGCGGACATCCACGGAAATCTACCGGCTCTGCAAGCGGTCGCAGCCGACATCGACCGGCTCAATCCTGACTTGGTCTTCGTGGCCGGAGACTTTCAAAACCGCGGACCGAACCCGCGCGAAGTGACTCAATTTGTTGCAAAATCCGGGTGGACGCTTTTGCGAGGGAATCATGAAGATTATGTGATTCGGCAGAGCCAGAAATCCCGAACCCAGGACGGCTAAAGACTACTACAATTTGTTACCCGCTCGATGGACTGCGGATCTGACGAGCGATTTTGTGGAGTCAATCAAACAGTTGCCAATCGCGACGACGTTAACCGGACCAGACAAGCTTTCGATCACCATTGCACACGGTTCCCCCAGATCGAACAACGAAGGCTTTTTTCCGTCAACCACGGAAGCAAAAGCCAAAGAAATGATCGGGAACAATCCCCCAGGGCTTCTTTGCGTCGGGCATTCTCACCTTCCCTTTGTCCGGCAGATCAATACCACGCTTTTGGTCAACGTCGGAGCGGTCGGGTTTCCTTTCGATGGTGACCGGCGCGCGAGCTTCGGACTGTTGACTTGGGATCGGGATCGCTGGGTAGTTGAAATACGGCGCATCGAGTACGCCGTCGAAGATGTTTTGAAAGAATTTGAGAGAGTGAATTTCTACCAGGGTGCGGGCCCGCTCTCCCACTTGATCCGGCGTGAGTTGGAATCGGCCCGGCCACATCTCACGCCGTTTGAATACCTCTTCGGAGCGCCCCTGCGAGAAGGCAAGTTATCCATCCAGCAAGCTGTCGGAGCTTACATGAAGATGCCCCAGACCGAGATCGAGGAACAGTTCCACCGGGTGTTTAGAAAATAACTATCCAGCTGGATCAAAGAGGGCTTACCGCGAATAAAGCTCAACGACGAGCTGCTCGTTGACAACCGGAGCGATCTCTTCGCGTGAAGGAGTTCGCATCATTTTGCCGTGAAATTGGTCCTTATCAACCACGAGCCAATCCGGGACCGGCTGGATTTGGGTCAATTCAAGATTTCGAGTGACCAATCGCCGTGAACCGGGTCTTTCTTTGATTGCGACTGCGTCTCCCGCTTTCAGATTATAAGAAGCGACGTTGACCTTGCGATTGTTGACCGTCACATGCCCGTGCGACACCAACTGACGAGCTGCGCTCCGTGAATTCGCAAATCCGAGCCGGTAAACAACATTGTCGAGCCTGGTCTCAAGCATCTGCAGTAATGTCTCCCCTGTCACACCGCGCTTTCGAAGAGCGGTCTCAAAATAGCGACGAAACTGCCGTTCCATCAATCCATACATGTGTCGCAGTTTCTGTTTCTCGGCTAGTGCTGTTGAATAGTCCGATTGCTTTCGGCGGGATCCTTTTGGACCGTGCATGCCGGGAGGATAATTCTTCCTCTCCAGCGCTTTACTCGGACCGAACAGAGCGATTCCGTAACGACGACTGATTTTCGATTTGGGACCAGTGTAACGAGCCATGATTAAGTTCTTTCTCTCGAATCAGACGCGGCGTTGCTTGGGCGGGCGACAACCGTTATGCGGGACAGGTGTAACGTCTCTGATAACCGAAATATCGAGGCCAATGGCCTGAATCGCGCGAACCGCAGATTCACGTCCCGCACCGGGGCCTTTCACCAGAACTTCCACTTCCTTGAGGCCATGTCCCATGGCTTGCCGGCAAGCGTCCTGAGCCACCAGCTGCGCGGCGTATGCCGTGCTCTTGCGAGATCCCTTGAACCCGACTTTTCCCGCACTGGACCAACCGATCACGCTCCCATTCAGATCGGTAATCGAAACGATGGTATTATTAAATGTAGCCAGGATGTGAGCGACTCCCGCAGAAACGTTCTTACTCCCTTTCGCCTTAACAATCTTCGGCTTATCAGCTTCACCGCCATCGAGGGAGAGACTCACCTTGGCGCCTTCAGCGGGCGCGCCCTCCTTCTTGGTCTTCGGCTTCGGAGTGCGGATGGCCTTGGCAGGCTCAGCGGCTGGACCCGGTACCGCAGCCGGAGCTGGTGCCGTGCTTGTCGGCGTTACTGGTACAGGTGCGTCGGACGAACCGGCTGGCGGTGCTCCCGATCCGGATTCTTTCCTGGGAGCCGGCGTTGGTGGCGTTGTTTCGTTGGGCATTCCTTCGTTTCCCCGGATCAGACTTTACCTGCCTTGGCGTCTTTGTTGCGCTGCACTCCAACGGTCTTTCTGGGACCTTTCCGGGTGCGAGCATTCGTTGAAGTTCTTTGGCCACGCACGGGAAGTCCGCGGATGTGGCGTGTTCCCCGATAGCATCGAATCGCCTGCAAACGCTTCAGGTTTCCTTGTATATCGCGCCGCAGATCACCTTCTATCAGTAGTCCACTTCCATTGATTGCGTGGACAATTTCTCCCAACTGTTCCGGCGTCAGATTTTTGGCGCGCGCGTTTGGGTCGATGTTTGCTTGCTCAAGGATTTTCTTGGCGGTCTTGGGTCCGATGCCGTAAATGTACGGCAACGAAGCTTCAATCCGCTTATCTCCGGGTATATCTACTCCGAGTAATCGAGGCATATCCTAATTATTGGGCTCGCCTAATGTGTATACCAGTCGCAACTGGTTAATCCATGCAGCTCAGCCCTGTCGCTGTTTGTGCCGTGGATTTTTACAAACCACACGAACCACATTCTTTCTTTTTATAATTCTGCAGCTCTCACAGAGCCGCTTTACAGAAGGTCGCACTTTCATCCAATTTCCGTCCTCAGGGGACAAAAAAACGCAGCCCGAGGAGATACCCTCTCAGGAGCGTTTCTCTTTAAATAACCCTACTTTTGCCGGAAGGTTATACGGCCTTTGGTCAAGTCGTAAGGGGACATTTCTACCATAACTTTGTCTCCTGGCAAGATCCGAATGAAATGCAATCGCATTTTTCCGGAGATATGCGCCAAAATGCGATGTCCGTTCGGTAGTTCCACCCGAAACATCGTATTGGGCAGCAGTTCAACTACTTTGCCCTCAACTTCGATGACGTCTTTTCGCGCCATGTCAGAATTTCTGGTTCACCTTTCGTCACTAAAACTGTGTGTTCAAAATGCGCGGAGGGCAAATGGTCGGCCGTAACGACGGTCCAGTCGTCCTCCAGAACTTTCACCGCCGCGCGGCCCATATTGACCATCGGCTCGATTGCCAGAGTCATTCCAGCCCTTAATTTCGCCGTGGCGCCGGGGCTCCGATAATTCGGGATCTGAGGTTCCTCGTGAAGGTGACGACCGACGCCGTGGCCCACGAACTCCTTGACCACACTAAATCCGTTCGATTCGACTTCGTCCTGGATCGCCGCGCAGACGTCGTTCAGGCGGCGGCCGTCGCGCACATTTTCTATCCCTTTGCTGAGAGCATCTTCAGTCACGCTAAGAAGCCGCTGCACATCGTCACTCACTAACCCGACCGGGATTGTCGCCGCTGTATCGCCGACGAAACCGTCCAATACGACGCCAATGTCCAGTTTCACGACATCCCCGTACTGAATACGTCGGGAGCCTCCGATTCCATGGACTACCTCATCGTTCACCGAAATGCAGATGTGACCCGGGAATCGTCTATACCCCAGAAAAGCGCTTCTGCAGCCGGCTTCCGTCATCAGCTTCGCGCCGGAATGATCCACATCTTTCGTGGTAATCCCCGGGCAGAGCATGGCAGAAAGCTCCTCAAGGATAGCGCTTGCCAGCTTGCAAGAGGCTCGCATCTTGTCAATTTCCTGCGATGTCTTGATTGGGATCATGCGACGATTAGTGCACTCACGTCCTCAAAAACCAACTCTCCCGCACGACTGGCGTCGACGCGTGCCAATATACCTCGTCTCTGGTAAAAGTCTGTCACCGGAACTGTTTTCTCCCGGTACTCCTTCATCCGGTGCGCCAAAACGCCGACGTTATCATCGGCACGTACTTCGAGTCTACCCCCACAGTTTGGACACCGATCGTTAGGGTCTCGAACATGTCGTCCGATGCTGATCACTTTTCCGCAATTGGAGCATGTCGACCTCCCCAACATCCGCGCCTGAATGATCGATTCCGGGAGTTGCAACAAAATCGCTAACTCCAATTCTAATTGGCGGTTGCAAAGCAAAACCTCGAACTGCTCGGCTTGTGTCACCGTTCGAGGAAACCCATCGAATAAAAAAGAGCCATTGATATTGTCGAGCCAAGCTGCCACCAAATGCAGAACCATTTCATCCGGCGCCAGATCGCCCTTGGTGATCAGTTTGGCAGCTTCAATCCCAATGGGCGTCCCGCGCTTGGCCTCTGCTCGAAGAATCGCTCCGGTCGACGTGGCCGCGATGCCGAATCGCTTCTGTATCAACTCTGCCTGCGTACCTTTACCGGAAGCAGGAGGCCCTAGAAGAACGATTCGCCTCTTCACCCCATTCAACTATCTTTGGTTCACAAATATGGATACGGCCACGCCCGCAACGGCCAACAATGCGAAAGCCAGCCACATCCATAAAAGGACCCCTTCCTTCACCACTTTGCCCGTTCCGCCAACGGCGCGCTCAAAGCGGCCCCGGATGCGCCCTTTGCGTAAAAAACCGTCGTAGTGTCGCTGAATAAGGTGCGTCTCGACCTGCCGCATCGTGTCCAACAGGACGCCGACGATAATCAAGAGGCTAGTCCCGCCAAAAAATCGGGCCGTCATTCGTGGAACTCCCAGCCAGGTGATCATGGTTTCCGGAATCACCGCGATGACCGTCAGGAAGAGCGCGCCTGCAAAAGTTAGTCGAGTTAACGTGAACTCGAGAAATTCTGCGGTCGGTTTCCCTGGCCGATATCCAGGAATGTAGCCGTTGTATTTTTTAAGATCATCCGCGATCTGCGTGGGCTGAAACTGAATCGCGACCCAAAAATAGCTGAAGAAAAATATCAGAGCCGCTGTCAATGCATAATGCCAGAAACCTACGGCCAGAGCATTGGAAAGCGTCACGGCCCATTCCTGGTTTCGGAAAGCCATGCTCAGAATCGTCGAAGGAAAGAGCAAGATTGCCTGAGCAAAGATCAACGGCATCACACCGACGGAGTTGACTTTCAAAGGCAGATATTGTGTCTGGCCGCCATAGACTTTGCGGCCGACCACACGTTTGGCGTACTGGATGGGAATCTTCCGCTGTCCTTGCGTCAAGGCAATCACGGACGCAACCACCAGAACCAAAAACGCGATCATCACGACGAGCACCATCGGACTGACGCGGCTTGGAGCGCCACCGGTCGGCACGAATGTGTTCCACACCTGCACCAATGCGCCCGGTAGCGACGCAACAATTCCCACGGTGATGATCAATGACGTACCGTTGCCGATTCCGCGCTCGGTAATTTGATCACCGACCCACATCAGGAACATCGTTCCGGCACTTAATGTCAAAGTGGCAACAATCTGGAATCCGAGACCGGGATTCTCAACCAGCGGTCCAAGCCGAGCAGTCACCGACTCGATCCCCTGTAAAAAAGGATTCGAGGAAGGATTCTGCATCGAGACGGCAAGTAGATACCCCTGGAAAATGCAAAGGGCGAGAGTCACGTATCGGGTGTATTGGGTGATCTTCTGGCGGCCGCCATCCTCGCGCGCCAGCTTGTTCAGGCGCGGTATGACTGCGGTGAGCAGCTGCATCATGATTGATGCGCTGATATACGGCATGATCCCAAGAGAAAAGATGGCGCAATGCTCAAGCGCGCCTCCAGCAAAAATATTGAAAAGGGCGGCCACACCTCCGCCCGCCGACTTCGACATCGAGGTCTGAAACCACTCGTTCAAGACGTGAGCGTTCACGCCGGGAATCGTGATTGCCGCTCCGGCCCGGACGATGACCAGCATAGCGACCGTGAACAGAATGCGTTGCCGCAGCTCTGGAATCTTAAAGATATTCGTGAATGCCGAAATCATGGGGGCGAACGACTCGAGATTAACCGCGAATAACCACCGATCCGCCAGCCTTTTCAATTCCCTGCCGCGCGGTTTCGCTGAATTTGTCGGCTTCGACCGTCAACTTTTTCGTGAGTTCACCTCGCCCCAGAATCTTCAGGCCGTCAAATTTTCCGTTGACCAGCCCCTTTTCGCGCAGGACCTGCTCAGTCACGTGCACACCCTCTTCGAACTGCTCCAAGTCACCCAGGTTTACAAGCGCATAAGAGGTCTTGAACGTGGCATTATTGAAACCTCGCTTCGGCAACCGCCGGATGAGTGGCATCTGACCGCCTTCGAACCCTAGCCGAAGGCTTCCGCCCGAGCGAGCCTTTTGACCCTTATGACCTTTGCCGCTGGTTTTTCCGTGACCGGAACTCTCGCCGCACCCGAGTCGTTTGACCCGGTGCTTTGATCCCGGGCGGGGCTTTAATTCGTTTAACTGCATAATCAATAAATTTCTCGGTAGGGACGCGCTCCTGCGCGTCCGAATTGTTTTGGTCGCTTGCCGTCGAAGTCGCAGGAGCGCGTCTCTACCTGGTTTCCTTGCCGCGAAGTTTGAGGATATCCTGGCGATGGCGGAGCCCTCGTAAAGCTTCGATGGTGGCTTTGACAACATTAGCGTGATTGCTGGAACCCAGCGACTTGGCCAGCACATCTTTGATGCCAGCGGCTTCTACCACCGCCCTCACTCCGCCGCCGGCAATTACGCCCGTACCGGGAGAAGCGGGCCGCAGTAGAACTCGCCCGCCGCCAAATTCCCCGATTACCTCATGCGGAATCGTGTTGTCTCGGACCGCGACAGAAACCATCGATTTCCGAGCGGATTCGGATGCTTTTCGTATCGCCTCCGAAACCTCGTTGGCTTTGCCGAAACCGTATCCCACCCGTCCCTTGTGGTCGCCGGCGACGATTAATGCGCTGAAACTAAATCGGCGTCCACCTTTAACCACCTTTGCGCAGCGGTTGATGAACACCACTTTCTCGGTCGTGTCGCCTTTCTGCCCACCCCGATCCGAACTGTCACTACGACGATTTCTTCCGTCAGTTGCCATATATATTTTTGCGGTGGGCGGGAATAAGTCCCTTTTCGACTACCACCAAACTCTCGCTAGAACTCCAAACCGGCAGCGCGTGCCGCATCGGCCAATGCCTTCACTTTCCCATGGTAAGTAAAACCTCCACGGTCAAATACCACAGCTTTGATGTTTTTCTGCAGACTTCTTTCAGCAACGAGCGCACCGACTTTTCCTGCCGTCTCCACATTGGCATTCGTTCTGCGATTCCCTTTCACGCCAGATTCCACGGTCGAGGCGGCAGCCACGGTCTTGCCGGAAGCATCGTCGATCACCTGTGCATAAATGTGCTGACCGGAGAAATGCACCGCGAGACGTGGACGCACGGCGGTCCCGGTTACGCGCCGGCGTATTCGTTTATGTCGGATCTTGATGCGATCAATCGTTTCCATTTTACTCTCAAAAGACAGATCAATGCTCTGCGTCTGCCTGCAACGTTGTTACTGGACCGTCTTGCCCTCCTTGCGAAGAATCTGTTCACCGACGTACCGGATCCCCTTCCCTTTATAAGGTTCAGGAGGATAATAAGACCGGATGTCGGCGGCTACCTGGCCCACCATTTGTTTGTCGATTCCTTCGATCAAAAGCTTGGTGTTCTCCTGCACGGTGATCTTGATTCCGTCCGGTATCGGAAATACTACCGGATGCGAAAACCCGATGCTCAAGTTCAAATTCTTCCCCTGCACCTGCGCGCGAAACCCGACGCCGTGAATCTCAAGGCCTTTCTGGAAACCCTGACTCACCCCGACAACCATGTTAAAAATCAAACTTCGCGAAAGCCCGTGAAGCGCCTTGACAGCTCTGGTCTCGGTATCCCGGTCCAGAACTGCTTCTTTGCCCTCGACACGCAGCTTGATTGAGTCCGGTAAAATCCACTCCAGCTTACCCTTTGGACCTTCCACCTTGATCGATCCAGTATCGGAAATGGCCAGTTTTACTTTTTCAGGAATTTCGATCGATTTCTTGCCGATACGAGACATCTGGAGACCTCCTTACCAAACGAGAGCCAACAATTCGCCGCCTACCCGCTCTTTGCGAGCTTCGCGACCGGTAATGATCCCTCGAGGGGTCGAAAGGATCGCGACACCCATACCACCTAGGACGCGGGGAATATCGGCTGAACCGACGTATTTCCTCAGTCCTGGCTTGCTGATCCGTTTGAGACCGGTCAATGCCGGAGTACGATTTACGAACTTCATGGTCACTTTAATTTGAGCGGGCTTGCTTTGGGTATCGACTTCGAACTCGGAGATGTATCCTTCCCGCTTCAAGATTCGAGCGATCTCCTCTTTGATTCGGGAATAAGGCGCCGACACGTCGCCCCGGTGCGCGCGAGCCGCATTGCGGAGGCGCGTCAGAAAATCTGCAATCGGGTCTGAAAGATTACTCATCAATTGTTCTCCTGGGAAGAAGCCTTCGTGGGTTGCTTCTTGTCGCTGAACGGTATGCCCAGCTCTGTCAGTAGCGCCTTGGCCTCCTCATTCGTGTTCGCGGTCGTGACAATCGTGATGTCAAACCCGACGTTGCGCTTGATTTTGTCGAGGTCCACTTCGGGAAAAATCGATTGATCGTGGACACCTAAGGTGTAATTGCCATGGCCGTCGAACGCCTTTGGAGAAATTCCGCGAAAATCTCGTATTCTCGGCAACGCCATCTTAATGAGGCGTTCCAGAAATTCGTACATCCGATCTCCTCGCAAGGTCACCTTTGCCCCGATCGCCTGCCCCTTCCGAAGCTTGAAATTGGAGATGCTTTTTTTCGATTTCGTCTCCGCCGGTTTCTGACCTGTAATAACCGCAAGCTCCTTCTTTGCATCCTCAAGGGCCTGTTTGAGATCAGCACTCTGAGCCGGGATGCAAGTATTCACCACCACCTTGTGGACCTTCGGGACCTGGAAAACATTCTTGTAGCCCAGGCTCTTGCTAAGAGCCGGGATCACCCTGGTCTGGTACTCCTTATACAATTCTGCTTGCATCATTTACTCTCCCCGCTTTTTCTTCACGGGCTTAGGCACACGGGCTTCGACCAGTTTCACATTCGAGATGTGAATCGGTCCTTCGCGAGTGATAATCGCTCCGTTCGGATTGTCCTGCGATTTGCGCTGCGTCTTCTTTATCAGCCGCACTCCCTCGATTAACACTTGCTGTTTTTTCGGCAAAACTTGCAACACCTTTCCAGACGCTCCTTGATGGTTGCCGGAGATCACCTTGACTTCGTCCCCCTTTTTCACGTGAAATCGCACCTTGCTCATAGCACCTCCGGAGCGAGCGAAATGATCTTCATGAAATTCTTTTCGCGCAGCTCCCGGGCAACCGGCCCGAATATCCGCGTCCCTCTGGGATTCAGATCCTTGTCGATAATGACGATGGCATTGTTGTCAAAACGCAGGTAAGAGCCATCGTCACGCTTCACCGGCTGTTTCGTTCGGACCACCACCGCCCGCACAACCTCACCCTTTTTAACGGTGCCGTTCGCCGACGCTTCCTTCACGTTGCAAGTGATGACATCCCCAATGGAGGCGTAGGGCGTCTGTTTGCCGATGACCCCTATCATGGTTGCCATACGCGCACCGGTATTGTCGGCCACATCTAACCTGGAACGAATCTGGATCATAGCCTCTCCAAATTAGTGCTTCAGTACTTCGACCAGTTGCCAGCGTTTCAAGCGACTCAAAGGTCGGGTTTCCTCAACACGCACCAGATCCCCGATCGAACACTGGTTCTTCTCGTCGTGCGCATATAACTTTTTGGTCCGTTTCACAATTTTCCCGAACTTGGCGTGCGGGACTCGTCGAACCACCGCTACCACGATCGTCTTCTCCATTTTATTGGAAACGACCTGACCAACGCGGGTCTTCCGAAGATGCCGCTTCGGAACTTCAGACTGCTGCGGCAAAACAGCCGGCGTTTCGGACGCCGCAACGCGATCGTCGGACAAACCGGCGTCTTCAGCCGCCGTGGCAGTACCTTCAGCTTTCACAGTCTCTTCACTCATTTTAAACTTTCTAATTCCTGCGGACGACGCGGAGCTCCGGCTTCGCCATTTCAGCTGTCTGACTTCTTGGCGCGCTCAGATAGTATCGTTTCGATCCGAGCAACCTCTCTGCGACTAATTCGGATCACACTCGGCTTCTCCGTTGCGCCGGCCTGCTGTTGCAAACGGAGATTAAAAGCGTCCTTTCGCAGCTCGTAACGTCGAGCTACCAGCTCCTCGTTACTCAATTCGCGTAATTCCTTGATTTTCATGACTCAATTGTCCGGACGGTTACGTGACGATCGCACGCTGCCGACTGATAAATCGGGTTTTGATAGGAAGCTTTGTCGCGGCAAGCCGCAACGATTCCCGAGCAACCGATTCTGTTACGCCGTCCAATTCAAAAAGAATGTTGCCTGGCCGCACCGTCGCAACCCAGAACTCGGGATTGCCTTTGCCTTTTCCCATTCGAGTTTCCGGCGGCCTCTTGGTGACCGATTTGTCCGGAAAAATCTTGATCCAAAGCTTACCTTTTCTCTTCATGTTACGTGTTAACGCAACCCGAGCCGCTTCAATCTGAGTGTTGGTGATCCAAGCCCGATCGAGCGTTTGCAAAGCATATTCACCAAAGGCAATCGTGATGTTTCGTGTGGCATTGCCGGTGCGACTGCCTCGCTGCGTCTTGCGATACTTCACCCTCTTTGGCATCAATGGCATACGAAATCTCCCGAATAAAAACTATCTGGTCGCTGGCGTTGGTTCATGGGACCCCTCTCTTTTCTGAGACTGCTGGTCGACCACCGGTTCCGGTTTGCAGATCCAGCATTTCACACCGATTTTGCCGTATACGGTGTTCGCCTCAGCAAATCCGTAATCGATCGGGGTACGCAGTGTGTGCAACGGTATCTTGCCTTCGCGATACCATTCGGCACGTGAAATCTCCGCGCCACCGAGCCGGCCGGAACAACGGATTTTGATGCCCAACGCCCCGAAATCCATCGTCGTTTGTACCGCCTTCTTCATCGCGCGGCGGAACGAAATACGACGCTCAATCTGCAAAGCGACATTTTCGGTCACCAACTGTGCGTCCAATTCCGGAGTCTTGATCTCCTGAATATCAATCTTGACCTGTTTTCCGCCTGACATCCGCGTGATCTCTTCGGTCATCTTTTCAATCTCAGCGCCCTTGCGGCCAATCACGATGCCTGGACGAGCCGTGAAAATTGTGACTCGGATACTGTTCCAGGCACGTTCGATCACAATTTTCGATACCGCAGCCATGGAAAGCTTCTGCTTCACAAAGCGCCGAATCTTCAAATCCGCGTGCAGGAACTCCGGAAATTCCTTCGTTGACGCATACCAGCGCGACCGCCAATCCTTGTTCAGCGCAAGTCGAAACCCAATCGGATTAACTTTCTGTCCCATACTTACTCTTTATTAGCTGCTGGCTTTGTTTCGATAGTTGGCTCATCGGAGCCGGTTGGTTCTTCAACTTTCTTCGGAGCGCTCTCGCTCGAAATCGCTTTGCCTGGGGCCGGTTCCTCCGCGGAGGCAATTTTGGCTTTCGGACTCGGGCGGGGTGCACGGTCTCGGCTGGTCTGAGGCTGCTTTTTGCGTTTAACCGGAGCCTGGGGTACCAGCTCGTCACTTAGCACGATCCGGATATGACTTGTTCGTTTCCGGAGGGGACTGGCACTGCCACGAGCGCGCGCGCGAAACCGCTTGAAGGTTGGGCCTTCTCCGACAACAGCCTCTTTTACGAGCAGGGTGTCCACCTTGAGTTCAGCATTGTTTTCGGCGTTGGCGATCGCGCTCTTTAACGTTTTCTTCACGAGCAGAGCCGCCTTTTTCGGACTAAAGGTCAACAGGTCGAGGGCCTCCGAGGCCGAATGACCCTGTATTTCCCGCGTCACTTCCCGCGCCTTGAACGCCGAGATTCGTGCAAATCGATATGTCGATGTTACCTGCATTACTTTTACGTCGGAACCAGACGCTCCTTACTTCGCAACCTTGGCGGTATGGGCACCATGTTTCTTGAAAGTTCGGGTAGGTGAAAATTCGCCTAGTTTATGCCCCACCATATTTTCAGTCACAAACACCGAGTTAAAAATCTTGCCGTTATGCACCAGGAAGGTGTGGCCCACAAAATCGGGGGTTATCATGGATCGGCGCGACCAGGTTTTAATCGGCCTTTTTGCGCCGGTGGCGCTGCTCATTCTCTCGACCTTTTCGAGAAGCTTTACGTCCACGAATGGACCTTTTTTTAGCGATCTGGACATAGGTTACTTCGTCTTTTTCCTGCTCTTCCGTCGCTCCACGATGACTGAGTCGCTCGGCTTATGCTTACGGCGGGTTTTAAATCCTTTGGACAACTGACCCCACGGACTGACAGGATGATGTCGACCACCGCCACCCTTGCTCTTTCCCTGGCCGCCCCCCATCGGATGGTCGATCGGGTTCATCGCCATGCCGCGAACGTGCGGACGCCGGCCCAGCCAACGACTGCGACCCGCTTTGCCGCTTGAAACGTTCATATGTTCGACGTTGCCGACCTGTCCAATCGTCGCGTAAGAGTTCTCATGAATCCGTCGAATCTCACCCGACGGCATGCGGACAAGCGCATATCCGGCTTCGCGGTTGCTTAGAATCGCCTGCTGGCCGGCACTCCGGGCCACCTGGCCGCCTCTGCCCGGAATAATCTCCACATTGTGAATAGCTGTTCCTAACGGAATCGATTTCAGCGGCAGAGCATTCCCAAGATCCGGGGCCACATTGTCACCGGCGATCACCTTCGCTCCGACCTTCAATCCGGTCGGAGCTAGAATGTAAGTCTTCTCCCCATCGGGATATTGGAGAAGAGCAATGCGCGCCGAACGGTTCGGATCGTATTCGATCGCTGCCACAGTCGCCGCGATATCACGAAGCTTTCGCTTGAAATCGATGATGCGATATTTTTGCTTGTGGCCGCCTCCAATGTGTCGCGAAGTCAGGCGTCCATTGTTGTTGCGTCCACCGGTTCGTTTCCGCGGCTCGAGCAGAGATTTCTCCGGTTTATCCTTCGTGATCTCTTCGAACCCCGGCGTTTGAGTGAAACGCTGCGTCGGGGTGAGTGGTCTAAAGTTCTTTAATGCCATGGTTGCCGCCTCATGCTAGACGAGATCTATCTTCTCCCCTTTGGCGAGCGTCACGATCGCCTTCTTCCAGTGCGCGCGCCGGCCGAAATCGGCTCGGCGTTCCCGTTTCTTTTTCCCGGCGTATTGCGCCGTGTTGACACGGACAACTTTCTTCCCGAAAATTTCCTGAATCGCCTGCTTGATCTGAAGCTTGTTAGCGCGCGGATCGACTCGGAAAACGTATTGGTTGTGCTTTTCTCCGAGCAGACTGGCCTTCTCTGTAAGCCGGATATTGTGAATCAGACTCGTCGGTTCATTCATGCCAATCTCTCCGCTAGTTTGGCCAACGCTTCGTTGGTCAGGATGATTTTTTGGAACGAGAGCAATTGTTCCGTATTTACTTCGGCAGCAGTGTTCAACAGGACGGGTTGAATATTCCTCGCGGCTTTGTAAGTGACCTCGTCAAATTGCGTAGAGATCAAAAGCACCTTGCGTGCTTCAGTCTGCGACTTCAGGAAAGAGACAAAATCTTTGGTTTTCGGCGTGGCCACCTTGATCTCTTCGGCAATCAGCACGTCGCCCGCAATAATCCTGGAACTGAGCGCCTTGAGCAAAGCAAGACGCCTGACGCTCTTCGGCACATTCTTCGAATAATCCCGAGGTTTCGGACCAAAAGCCACGCCTCCGCCCGACCAGACCGGCGATGAAGTGTAGCCGGCACGCGCTCGCCCGGTCCCTTTCTGCCGCCATGGTTTCTTGCCCGAATACGCAACTTCCGCCTTGGTCTTGGTATTGGCGGTGCCGCTTCTTCGGTTTGCCCGGAGAGCAACCACCACATCATGAAGAGCTTGGGTGCCGCGCCCATTTTCGATGACGTTAATCCTTGCATCTTTGGCGGCAGCAATTGTTAAAATCGTCGCGCTCATTCAGCTTTTCCTCCCTCGGGACTCGGCTTCTTCTTCGCGGGTCGTAAGACGACGTAGCTTCCATTCGATCCCGGAACCGCCCCAGAGACCAAGATGACGTTTTCTTCCGGGCGCACTTGCACGATCCGCAAGTTTTGAACGGTAACTCGGTCATCGCCCATGTGGCCGGGCATTCCCATGTTACGCCAGATACGTCCTGGAGTTGACCGATTTCCAACCGCACCGTTGCGGCGATGGGTCTTGGACCCGTGCGCGGCCGGTTGACCGGCAAATCCATGCTTTTTCACCACTCCCTGAAACCCTTTCCCTTTTGATTTCCCTATCACATCCACAAACTCGCCTGGCTGAAACTGGTTCACGCCCACGTTCAGGTCTCCGTCCACCTTCGTTCCATCCGGCAGCCGAAATTCTCTGACGAATTTTTTGGGTTCTGAATTCGCTTTCTTAAAATGCCCGATCAACGGCTTGGTCATGCGCGATTCTTTCTGTGAATCAAAGCCAACCTGCACCGCGCTATATCCGTCCGTTTCCGGGGTTTTGAGCTGAACGACGGTGTTGCCGCCCGCCTCGATTACGGTCACGGGCGTAACTTTACCGTTCGCGTCGTACACACGCGTCATCCCGATTTTTCGACCTAAAAGTCCAATCTTCATTCTCTTTTGGGACAACCGTTAAATCTTAATAGTGATATCCACTCCGGCGGGGAGATTCAGCTTGCGCAGCTCGTCCACCGTCTTCGCAGTTGGCTCGATAATATCCAGCAACCGTTTGTGAGTGCGCATCTCAAACTGGTCCATCGACTTTTTATCGACATGCGGTGAACGGTTCACCGTGAATTTCTCAATCTTCGTCGGCAATGGAATCGGACCGGCAACTTTCGCGCCGGTGCGCTTGGCCGTCTCGACAATCTCAACCGCAGACTGGTCCAGCATACGGTAATCAAACCCCTTCAAGCGGATGCGAATGCGTTGACCGTTCGCCATAATTTATGTTCCTTTCTGATCCAATACCGCCGCAACAATCTGGGCGGGCACTGCTTCAAAATGAGATGGCTCCATCGAATAGGAGGCGCGCCCTTTTGAAAGTGACCGGATTGCGGTCGCGTAACCGAACATCTCGGCTAGCGGTACTTCTGCATGAATGATCGTGGCAAAATTCTTGGCCTCCATATTCATGATGCGGCCGCGACGCCGATTTAAATCTCCCATGATATCGCCCTGATACTCATCGGGCG
This sequence comes from uncultured Verrucomicrobiae bacterium, assembly GCA_963736745.1. Classification (GTDB taxonomy): domain Bacteria; phylum Verrucomicrobiota; class Verrucomicrobiia; order Chthoniobacterales; family JAFAMB01; genus JAFAMB01. The sequence goes on from CAVTQD010000017.1 coordinate 31,166, forward strand.
TGACACACTCCACTTTCATGATCGGTTCGAGAAGGATCGAGTGCGCCTTCTTGAAAGCGTCCTTCATAGCAAAGATCGCGGCGAGCTTGAATGCCAACTCGTTCGAATCGACGTCGTGATACGACCCATCCACAATCTCCACATAGAAATCGATGACCTGGTATCCCCCGACGACTCCATTCGAGACTGATTCTTCGATCCCTTTCTTTACCGCAGGGATGTACTCTTTCGGAATAGCACCACCGACGATCTTGTTCTCGATCTGGACGCCCTTTCCGCGCTCGCGCGGTTCCACTTTTACCACGACGTGGCCGTATTGACCACGGCCGCCGGACTGTTTGATCAGTTTCCCTTCGCCAGTGGCATTCTTGGTGATCGTTTCTCGATAGGCTATCTGGGGTTTGCCCGCATTCGCATCGACCTTGAATTCGCGCAACATACGGTCCCGGATGATTTCCAGGTGAAGTTCGCCCATCCCGGCAATAATCGTCTGCCCGGTATCTTCGTGGGTGAAGACCCGGAATGTCGGATCCTCCTCTGACAATCGCTGAAGTGCCATTGCCATTTTCTCCTGGTCGACCTTCGTCTTCGGCTCGATGGCCATGGAGATAACCGGCTCCGGAAAGGAAGGAGGTTCAAGAAGAATCTGGGATGATTCGTCACAGAGAGTGTCGCCGGTAGTGATATTTTTTATTCCAACGATGGCCGCGATATCTCCGGAGTAACAAGTGTCGACATCCTCGCGCTTATCCGCCTGGATCTGGATCAAACGGCTGATGCGTTCGCGCTTGTTTGTGCGCGGATTGTAGACCGTGTCTCCTTTCGAGAGTTTTCCGGAATAGACACGGAAAAAGACGAGCTTGCCCACAAACGGATCGCTCCAGAGTTTAAACGCCAACGAACAGAAGTCCGCGTTGTCATCAGTTGGAGCAAACTTTTCCTCGTGCGTGTCGGGATCAAGGCCTTTGGCTGGAGGAATGTCGAGCGGACTCGGAAGATAGTCCACCACCGCGTCAACCAGATATTGAACACCCTTGTTCTTAAATGCAGAACCGCCGGCGACCGGGATAAATTGATTTGCGATGGTCAACCGACGGATTCCCTCCTTCAGATCTTTTGGCGTTACCGGCTTTTCTTCGAGGAAGAGAGTTCCGACTTCGTCGTCAAGGTTAGCTACCTGTTCGACGAGGTCGTTATAGGCCCGGTCGATCATTTCCTTTTCCTCATCCGGTATCGGAGTCACCTCATAAACGGATCCAAACGAATCGCTGTCGGAGTAAATGATCGCTTTCTTATTAATAACATCGAGCTGGCCTTTGAGATAATCTTCCCTGCCCAGTGGAATTAAAACAGGCCACGCATTCGCCCCGAGCTTGGTCCGGATCTCTTTGACAACATTGTTAAAATCGGCGCCCACCTTATCCATTTTGTTAACAAAACAGATCCGGGGAACGTTGTACTTGTTCGCCTGGCGCCAGACCGTCTCAGTCTGCGGCTGCACACCAGCCACGCTGTCGAATACCAGGATTGCACCGTCCAAAACACGCAACGAACGCTCCACCTCCGCCGTGAAGTCGACATGGCCGGGCGTGTCGATGATGTTGACGCGCTGTGGCTGGTTTTCGAAAAGTTTAAAAACACCCTCTTCCTTGCGCTGATTCCAAAAACACGTTGTCGCGGCAGACGTAATCGTGATGCCCCGCTCTCTTTCCTGCTCCATCCAATCGGTCACCGTGTTACCATCATCCACGTCGCCGATCCGGTGAATCATCCCTGTGTAAAACAGGATCCGTTCGGTCAAGGTCGTCTTGCCGGCATCAATATGGGCGCTGATACCAATGTTCCGCGTACGTTCCAGGGGGTAAGCACGATTTGGAGAATTAGGGTTGGTCGTCATAAGACTCGACTTCTCTAGCTCTAGAACAGACGTAGACATATCGTTTACCATCTGAAGTGCGCAAAGGCCCGGTTGGCCTGCGCCATCTTGTGCGTGTCGTCACGCTTCTTGATCGCATTTCCCTGACCTGACGCGGCATCCTTAATCTCCGCCGCCAGATTTGCAGTCATCGTCCCTCGCCGCTTCTTTGCGAAGTTCACGAGCCACCGCATTGCCAACGAAACTTGTCGCTCCTGGGGAACTTCGATCGGGACCTGGTAGGTTGCGCCGCCCACCCGCCGGGATTTTACCTCGAGCCGAGGCTTGGCATTCTCCAGTGCCTTGAGCAGCGTATCGAGCGGGTCAACGGAATCCGAGCCTTCCCGACTCCGTTCAATCGCCTCGTACACAATTCGCTCGGCAACCGATTTTTTGCCGCTCCGCATGACGGTGCTGATCAGACGAGCCACCACCGGGCTGCCGTACCTGCTGTCCAGTGACTCAATCTTATGAATGACTCTGTGCCGACGTGACATAGTTTCTTTCGCCGCGGAGTCGAGCCGTTGCCCGATCACCGCCAATATTTTACTTCTTCTTACCTTTTGCTAGCTGCAGCTGCTTCTGCTCCTGATTTCGGCCGTTTAGCTCCATACTTTGAGCGGCTGCGGCGACGGCCATCCACCCCGAGACTGTCGAGCGTTCCCCGAACGATATGATATCGGACCCCGGGCAGATCTTTTACGCGGCCACCACGAACCAACACGATTGAGTGCTCCTGTAGGTTGTGACCTTCTCCCGGGATGTATGCAATCACTTCGTACCCGTTTGTCAGACGCACCTTTGCGACCTTTCGCAGCGCCGAGTTCGGCTTTTTTGGCGTACGAGTCATCACCTGCACACAAACTCCGCGCCGTTGCGGGCAATCGACAAGCGCCGGTGATTTTGATTTCACCGCCATCTTCCGGCGACCCTTTCTTACGAGCTGGTTGATCGTTGGCATGTAACAAAATTCGGTTTAGTCCAAGTCGTTCAGAGATTAAAAAAGCCGCTCTGGCAGTACGGACCTCTATTCCGCCAGACGCGGGGGAGCGTGGACTATATTAGTTTTCCCACGCCGCGCAAGAGATTTTTCCTCAACGCCCTCACCGGAAATCCCGGGGAAATCGGAGCGAAAGACTAGCACAGATTTTACGAGTTTCATCCGAAAACTGACGATTCGCTTCCAAGTGTCCGGCTGGATCTCCATCCCGCTTTGTGTTACTTTGCCAAACGTGGCAGGCGATCGCTGGCTGGAATTTATTCACGCCAGAGGAAAGTCCGAACACCGGAAGGCGGCATGCCTCGTGAAAACGAGGGTACCCGGGATGTAAATTCCGGGTAACGGAAAGTGTCACAGAAAATATACCGCCCGGCACCATTAGTTGTCGGGTAAGGGTGAAAAGGCGGGGTAAGAGCCCACCGGATCTTCGCGCAAGCGGAATCACACGAAAAACCCCATGTGGTGCAAGACAAAACAGAGGGAAGAGTTGCCCGCTCGTTTTTCCCGCGAAAGCGGGAAAACACCCTCGGGTAATAGTCGCACCCGGCATCAATATGCCGGGCACTCAGGAGACCGAGTGAGATAAATGATCGCCATCGCGCGAAAGCGGAAACAGAATTCGGCTTATACCACTAAAGGCGAGGCTCGGTCGGGTTTCCCGACTCGGGCCTCGACCCTTTTTAGCCTAAATTCCGAATTTGAAACCACAGATTTCGCAGATTGCACAGGTTGGATGCTATCTTGCGGCGCCGCGGTTCGATGTGCGAGCGAGGAAGGATATCTCAATCGTTGACAAGCGCTGCTCGGATTGCGACGGTGCATTTTCCGAGCTTCTCCGACGGAAAAAGAGTGGGCCCAAGATCGTTCGCTACTTGAACCCGCTCAGGGTTTGTGTAATTAAGCAGTTCCCGCCTGTCCCTAATCATAACCCCACCAGCCAATGCAAACGAACGGTATACTCTATAATAATATAGTCGAAACAGTCGGCGGGACGCCGCTTGTCAAGCTTAACCGCATCACTCGCGGCATCGAAGCCACCATAGCGATCAAGTGCGAATTCTTTAACCCGCTTGGCAGTGTGAAGGACAGGATTGGAATGTCGATGATTGATGCCGCCGAGAAGGAAGGAATCATCAATCCGAACACGGTGATTGTCGAACCCACAAGCGGCAACACCGGTATCGCCCTGGCGTTCGTCTGCGCCGCAAAGGGCTATAAGCTTATTTTGACGATGCCGGAAACGATGAGCCTGGAACGCCGCACACTCCTGGCGATGCTAGGAGCCCAATTGGTTCTCACGCCCGGGTCCGAGGGTATGAAAGGCGCGATCGCAAGAGCGGAAGAATTATTCGAAAACGACTCCGAACGCCTGGATGCCGCAGCAGTTCAACAACCCCGCAAACCCCGCAATTCATCAGCAAACCACAGCGGAAGAGATCTGGGCCGACACCGACGGCAAAGTTGATATTATTGTCGCCGCTGTAGGAACCGGGGGCACAATCACCGGAGTCGCCGAAGTCATCAAAAAGCGCAAACCAGATTTTAAAGCGATCGCCGTTGAGCCGAAGGATTCTCCTGTGATTCTGCAAACCTTGAAGGGCCAACCTTTGAAACCGGGTCCGCACAAAATCCAGGGAACAGGGGCGGGCTTTGTTCCGAACAATCTCCATTTGAATATTGTCGACGAAGTCGTCACCGTTTCGAACGAGGATGCGTTCATTATGGCGCGACGACTGGCGAAGGAGGAAGGAATTCTTGCGGGGATCAGCTCCGGCGCAAACGTCCACGCTGCCCTCGAAATCGCGAAGCGCCCGGAAAACAAAGGCAAGCTCATCGTAACGGTTGCCTGCTCGACCGGGGAACGGTACCTCAGCACGGCGCTCGCCGACGAAGCAAGAGCGGAAGTTGGAGGTTAGTGTCCCGTTCCCGAAACAACAGGGATTTGCCGGAGGCCAGTTGGTTGTTTTGCAAGGCGCGAGCGAAGCGCCATATCTGAGTCATAAATCCAATGAGTAGTCAACCTACGGCGCAGCCATCTCAGCCACTCTCCGCATTCGATCCAGAGATATTTTGGGCTCTTCATAAACAGAAGGTCCTCATTAGCGCCGTTGTGCTGATCCTGGTTCTCCTGGGAGGGAGTATCTATATTGGGCTTCAGGCGGTCAATATCCAGAAAGCCGAAGCCGCCTACGCCGCAGCCGATTCCGTCGAAGGATGGCAGGCCGTGATCCGTGAGTTTGCAGACTCGATCGCGGCCGGCAACTCTTACCTGAGGATCGGATCAAAACTGAGAGACGAAGGCAAATACGCGGAATCTGACACCGCCTACAACTCTTTCATTCATCATTTTCCCAAGCATCCTCTGCTAGTGGATGGGTACATGGGCCTGGCCGCCAACGCGGAGCTTGAGAATCACCCGGACGAGGCCCTCGACAAGTACAAGGAGGTAGCGACGCGATTCAACGGTTCTTACATGGCCCCGATGTCGCTATTCCAGCAGGCACGACTCGTCGAGGCAAAAGGACAATTGAAAGAAGCCCAACAATTGTTCGAAAGCCTCGTGCGACGCTATCCGGAAAGCAGTTTCTCCGGCGAGGCTGGTCGCCGGCAGGCCGACTGGCAGATAAACTCTCCCAGCAAACGCCGAAGTAGGTTCGTATCGGCGTAGGCAAAGCGTCTCGCTTTGCTTCGAAAGAGAACCCATGGCAAAAGAAATCAGGAGGCAAAGCGAGACGCTTTGCTTACGCCGACCCGCCGTTACGCCCGCCCGCCGACCCGATCCCGGTCAGGCGGCCTTCGTCGAATTCTATCAGATCAAAATAGGTTCGCACCCGTTCGGAGCCCTCGCCGCCGCCGGCCTCGGCCAGGAATCGTTGAAACTGGGCGATCTTTTCCGACGTGTCAGGTTGCCGGTTAATCATCGCAGAATTCCAAACTTCGATCTCAGCGGGAGTATGGGCCACTCCTTTCGAGGCGATCCAAGCGAGAATGGAATCGTCAGAGGATAATTCAATCGCCATTCTTTCGAATTCATCTCCATCAATGCCCAGGAACGCAAGAAGACGCCGATCAAAACCGGAGGTTTTGTATTTGTAACCGTGCAACAGCCCGCATCGATGAAGCCTGGCCTTGTCAATCAGGCGAGGCAAATGCACATATCCACCAAGCCTTTGGTACGGGCTGCGCGGATAAATCTTTTGGATCATGCAGGCACGAGACTGAAGTCCGCCCCAGAGTCGGACGTCCCTTCCGGGTCCGGAGCCCGAGTCGGCGCGTCCAGCAGTTCGCCTTGCGTCATCTCCACCTTGCCGATTGAAAGTTCTCCAAAAAATTCACCTCCCTTTTCGACCGTGAATCCGCGACCAAACACAGCGCCAGTCAACCTGCCGGTTTTCTGAATGACAACCTTCCCAGTCGAAATAATCCGCGCCGAAATAATCCCCTCAATATCGACAAGTTCCGCCGGATCGGGCGCACAAATTCCGCTTCACATTTCTTGTCGATATGGACGCTCTTCGCCTCAATGCTCCCGCTCGAGTTTTCCCTTCAGCCGAATGTGGACTTCGCCGCTGCAAATTAAATTGCCGCGCATGGTTCCCTGAATTTCAGCGTAGTCGCAAATCGCTCGGTTGCTATTCAGATCGCCCTTGTTGGTAATGATCAGGCGACCACGGGTCCGGATCGACCGGCTGTAATTGCCGATGATCCGGTAATCCTGAAGATCGATGTACGCGCCGCAGAGCGGGCAGATCGTTGAAGTTGCGCTCTTAGGGACCTCTCTTTTACCGGTGCATTCGAAGCACCTGGCAACAACTGTCCGCTGGACACCTAGAAGGCCTTCCAACTTGTGGAAAACCGAAGGTTGCTTCTCTGCCTCTCTGCGATTCACTCGATTTTCGACCTTTACCTAGCTGAATGTAACCGCTGCATTTTTTGCAGTAGGTAGATTTCGCAAGCTCAGGTTCTAACTGAATGTTACCGCAATGAGGACATTGTACCTCGACCCGTCCTTTAGCAGCCACTCAGAACTCCTTAACGTGGAGCACCGACCTTCTGCGGCTCTTCTTTGTGTGGAGGAGCACTCAAATCTTTAACGATATTTTTGTTCGGCGTAACCTCAGACTTGCCGACGAACGTAGCGCCTTCCTCAATCACCAGACGGGCTGCTTTGAGGTCTCCGATCAACTGGGAACGTGAATGAAGTTCGCAACGTTCCTGTACCGTAATATTTCCATGCACTTTGCCCTTCACGATCACGGTCTTGCTTTTCACTTCGCCGCGGACATCCGCATTCTCCCCAACTGTCAGAATACCGTCGACAGAGGAAATCTCGCCTTCCAGATTTCCATCAAAGACGAATTCATTTACAAACTTGATCGAGCCTTTAATTTCGACGTCCTTCGAGAGGTTATTCTTATTGGGTGGTATATCTGCCATAACGGGTGTTGGTTGTGTTACAGTTAACGGTTGAGCGGCCGTTGGAGTTGGCGGAACTCTCCCCAGAACCGGCCTCTTCCGCAGGTGCCGTCTGTCCTGGCTTATGGGGGATAAACTTCTTCAGCACGCTCGCAACTATGAAGGGCACCAAAAGCAGTGTCAACGACTTCTCGCGTCAACTTATGCGAGTTCTTCGGCCGGATAGGTCCAAATTTCGCTCAACGTCGGATGGTAATGCGGGATCGACGCAAGCGTTGCGGCGGTCGAATGATAGTGCATAGCAACGGTGATTTCATGAATGAGTTCCGAGGCTTCCGGTCCTATCACCGCAGCTCCCACAATTTCACCATTCTTGGCATCGACGATCAATTTGACGAAGCCTTCGACTTCGCCTCGAATAATCGATTTGCCGTGATCGTGAAACGGGTATCTTGCAACCCGAACTTCCAACCCTCGCTCCGCTGCTTCACGTTCAGTGATTCCCACCACAGCAATCTGCGGCTCCGGAAACATGATGAACATTTTCAGACGATAATCGATGGCCGTCGGGTCTTTGCCCTCCAGTAAACGCTTCGCATTCCGGGCCGCAATATCCCCCTGCTGGATCGCAAGGTGCACAATTTCGTAGAGCCCAGTGACGTCCCCGGCGGCAAAAATATGCGGCTGCGACGTTTGCATTCTCTCGTTGACCACCACCGCATTGTGTTTGTCTGTTTCGACTCCCGCCTTTTGCAGATCGAGTCCCTGGACAGCAGGCTTGCGCCCAAGCGCGTAAAATATTTCGTCCGCCTCGACAACCTTTTCTTCACCGCTCCGTTCGTACCAGACACTTTTCCCGTTGGCGGTCCGTCCAACGCGCTTCAGCTTGGTGCCACAAATCACGCTGATCCCGCGCTTCCGAAAAGCCGTAACCAGCGCCTCAGCAATATCGGAATCGGCTTCCTTGATGACTTGATTGCTCCTTTGCAGGACTGTGACATCGAGACCGAGCGCATTGTAAAAATGAGCGAATTCAAGCGCGATCGCTCCTCCCCCTAAAATAACCACTGACCGGGGAAAACGATCAGAATCCAGTGCCGTGTCGCTGTCTAAATATCCAGTCTCCTCCAGACCGGGCAAGTCGATGGTATTGAGCACCGAACCGGTAGAAATCAAAAGGAACTTCCCGCCAACCTCTTTTTCGCCCCCGGCCAGCAATTCCACCTTCAAGTGGTGCGAATCCATGAATCGAGCCCGGCCCCGAACGAACTCGAACTTGCCATCAGCCAATTGTTTTTCCCGATACCCGGCGAATTCGGCAATTAACTCGCGCTTCCGCTTAATAATCGCTCCCGAATCAAAAGCGACGTGTCCCGCGCTCAATCCAAATTCTTTTGCCCGACGCAGTGTTAAAAAGCGATTTGCGGATTCAATCAGGGTTTTGCTCGGCATGCAGCCCCGCAGAATACAGAGTCCGCCCACTTTTTCCCCGCCTTCGATGCAAACAGTTTTTAGCCCCAATCGCGTCGCTGCCGCCGCTGCGGAATACCCGGCGCTACCTCCGCCGATAACCACAAAGTCAAACATTTCCATCGCGGCGACAAGTTACAGTAGGTTGCGCGGTTTCCAATCGGAGTCTGAGTGCACCAACTCCCAAACCGCTTGGGAAGGTTTTAAAGTAAAGGCGAAGTTGGTGGGGCGAAAACCCCAAAATATTGGGTAACGCTCAGTAACCATCCACTACAAATTGTGTCCGTTCATTGCTTGCAAATCGTCCTCAGCATGCCTATAATTACGGCTTAACTTATCGTTCACCAGGTCTCATCTTTTAGCCCAGGCCTGTCTCTCGGATATGTCTGACATCTCGACTTACGGCGCTGCGCAAATTGACAAACTCGAAGGTTTAGAAGCGGTTCGGAAACGTCCCGGGATGTATATTGGGGATCCCGATGAGCGCGGATTGCATCACTGCGTCTTTGAGGTCCTGGACAACTCGATCGACGAGCATCTTGCTGGGTTCTGCACGAAGATCGACGTAACCGTGCATATCGACGGATCGGCCTCGGTCCGAGATAATGGACGTGGAATTCCGGTCGAGATGCATCCGAAATTTCAAATGCCCGCCATCGAGCTGGTCCTCACTAACCTGCATGCCGGCGGTAAATTCGGGCAGGGAGCCTATAAATTCTCGGGCGGGCTGCACGGCGTCGGCGCGAAGTGCGTTAATGCCCTTTCGGAATGGTTTAAAGCCGAAGTCACGAGGAACGGGAAGGTCTATCTTATCGCCTTTTCCCGGGGAAAAACAACGCGCAAGCTCGATGTCATCGGTGAAATACAAAACAAGAAACATTCCGGTACACTCATCACATTTTTGCCGGATCCCGAGATTTTTACCATCACCACCGAGTTTAAGTTCGATATCCTTGCCAATCGGCTGCGTGAACTCGCGTTTCTCAATAGCGGTCTGGAAATCCATCTCACCGACGAGCGCACGGAACCTCATCGAAAAGAGGCCTTTTTCTATAAAGAGGGCATTCGCGAGTACGTCAAACAGCTCGGCGAGACCAAGCAGTTAATCCATCCAGAGCCAATCATCGTGAGCGGGATGCGAGAGTTCCAGGTGGACGACAAATCGGAACTTTGCTACGTCGACGTGGTCCTCCAATATACCGACGCCTATTCGGAGTATATTCAGTGTTTTGCCAATTCTATTCCGAATAGCGATGGCGGGATGCATCTAGAGGGTTTTAAGGCGGGATTAACCAACGCAATCAAAAACTACGCGAAGGCCAACAACCTGCTCAGGGAAAAGGACCCTGACCTCACTGGGGACGACCTGCGGGAAGGTCTCGTCTGTGTTTTGAGCGTCAAACTCACCAATCCCCGGTTCAGTTCGCAGACCAAAGGGAAGCTCGTCAACAACGAAATCAAGCCGCTGGTTCAATCCATTACGTACGAGGGAGTGAGCCGTTATTGTGAAGAGAATCCGGCAGTTGCCAAAAAGGTCATCGACAAATGTTTAATGGCGGCCCGTGCCCGCGAAGCTGCCAGAAAAGCCAGGGAAGCGGTACGCAAGACCGCTCTAACCGGGGGCGGTCTGCCGGGCAAGCTCGCGGATTGCTCAGAACGCGATGCCAACCTGACCGAGCTCTACATCGTGGAAGGCGATTCCGCTGGAGGATCCGCCAAACAGGGTCGTGACCGAAGATTTCAGGCGATTCTTCCAATTCGCGGAAAGCTGATAAACGTTGAAAAGGCCCGGCTGGATAAGGTTCTGCAGAATCTGGAAATTCAGACGATGATTACCGCAATCGGCACCGGAATCGGCGACGGCGAAGGGGAAGGATCCTTCAACCTGGAAAAACTGCGGTACGGCCGGATCATCATCATGACCGATGCGGACGTGGACGGTTCGCATATCCGGACTCTGCTCCTGACATTCTTTTATCGCCAGATGCCGGAGTTGGTCCGACGCGGGCACATCTATATCGCGCAACCACCCCTTTATCAAATTAAACGGAAGAAGCGCGAAGAATACGTCGACGACGACTCTCAGTTAAACAAGATCCTGATTTCGCTCGGGGCTGAAGAAGTTCAACTGAAACACCTCGTGGACGGCCGGGAGTTCACTAAGGAGCAGCTCGGCGAAGTCCTCGATTTGCTCGAAAGATTATCGAAACTGAGTGACTCGATTCGACGGCACGGTGGCGACTTTGAAGAGTATTTGTCGAACCGCGAAGTGGGCTCCGGAAAACTGCCCGAATACCTGGTCATCGTACGGGAAGGAAATAACGAATACGTCAAATACTTCCACGACGAGGGGCCACTACGCGATTTCGCGAGTCAGAATCTTGACCTCAATCTCTATGAAGAAGAGCCTTCCGGTGAAAACGGTGAAGGCACACTGCCCCCCGTTGCTCCGCCGACCAACGGCAATGGCAGCCCCCCGGTTGCTTCTTATATGCGGCGCAGAGCCCGTCGAGTTGAGCTGCACGAGTCGAACGCGGTTGCGAAGGTGTTCCAGGAACTCGAAAAGCGCGGCATGACGATTGACCATTACTCGGCAAGCGATCGGCCGATTTTCGAACTAATCGAGGGCGAAGGTGACCGAACCACCGTTACTCCGCTGTTCTCGATTCCGAAGATCCTTGAGGCCATCAAAGAAATTGGACGGCGCGGAGTTCAGATCAAGCGCTTCAAAGGTTTAGGCGAAATGAACGCGAAAGAACTCTTCTCTACAACGATGGATCCAGTCCGGCGCAAGCTTCTTCGGGTCGATCTGAACGAGAACAACGCAAGCGAGGCCGACAAGATGTTTACAATATTGATGGGCGACGTCGTCGAACCGCGCCGAGCTTTCATCGAAGACAACGCGCTCAACGTAAGAAACCTCGACATTTGAGAATATTCGAGGTTCCGCGTTCGCAGTACGCCGTTCGGCGTTCGGCCGTTCAAAACCCGTAACAGTGTTCCCGATGTCTAAACCAAAGTGTTACCAATGTCCTGACCGCGCCAAGCCCCGCTGAACGTTCAACGGTGGACGGCGAACGCTGAACGCTACTTCCCATGCCGATTCTTCCAAATGAAAAAATCGATCCGGTAAACGTCGCCGAAGAGATGTCGAAGTCGTTTCTCGACTATTCGATGTCGGTTATCATTTCGCGCGCGCTTCCGGACGCCAGAGATGGATTGAAGCCTTCTCAACGCAGAATTCTCTACGCCATGAACGGTCTGGGGCTACAGCCGAACCGAAAACATAGCAAGTGCGCCAAGATCGTCGGCGAAACAATGGGTAACTACCATCCGCACGGCGACATGGCGATCTATCCCACGCTCGTCCACATGGCACAGCCATGGGCGATGCGAGAAACATTGATCGAAGGTCAAGGGCAACTTCGGTTCCATGGACGGCGATCCTCCCGCGTCCATGCGGTACACCGAAGCACGGCTGACCCATCTCGGCGCGATCCTCATGGAGGATATGGAAAAGGATACGGTCGACTTTGTGCCGAATTACGACGAAACGACGACCGAGCCGACCGTTTTTCCGGCAGCTTTTCCCAATCTGCTCGTCAACGGCGGGACCGGTATCGCTGTCGGGATGGCAACGAACATTCCGCCCCACAACCTCGTGGAGATCGTCGACGGGATTTGCGCGCTGATCGATCAGCCGGATATCGGCACCGATCAGTTGCTCGAGTTCATCAAAGGTCCCGATTTCCCGACCGGATGCACCATTTACGGCACGAGCGGGATTCGCCAATATTTCGAAACCGGCAGGGGGAGCCTTAAGGTGCGCGGTCAGGCGACGATCGAACAGACGAAGAATGGACGCGAACAGATTCGTCATCAGCGAAATTCCATACAATGTCAATCGCGCAGAGCTGATCAAACGCATCGCCGGACTAATTCAGGAAAAGGTCATCACCGACATCAGCGACCTACGAGATCTCTCAGACGAGAAAACCAGGATCGAGCTGGAGCTGAAGCGGGATGCGAACTCCAAGGTCGTACTGAACAACCTTTACATGCACACCGCGATGGAAAGTTCCTTCGCCGTGAACATGCTCGCGATTGACCATGGGCGTCCCAAACTGTTGTCACTCAAAGAAGCGCTCTTTTGCTTTATCGAGCATCGCCGGGATGTCGTTCTCAGGCGCACCCGCTTTCTCCTCCGCCAGGCCGAGGCTAGAGCTGAAGCACTCGAAGGCTATCTCATTGCGCTCGCAAACCTGGACGATTTTATCGATATTATTCGAAGCTCCGCGAATCGTGACGAAGCGAAAATAAAGCTCCTTGCATACGAATTCGCTCGCGAAACGGTCGAGCAAATCGGCGTTCGCATCAGGAGCGAAAGTCGTCTGGTCGAAGGCCGATATATTTTCAGCGAACACCAGGCGGATCAGATTCTCGATCTGCGCCTTTATCAATTGACCGGGCTCGAACGCGAGAAAATCATCGACGAATACGCTGAAGTCATCCGGAAAATTAACGATCTGCTCGACATTCTGAATCGGGCGGACCGGGTAATGTCCATCATCAAGGAAGAGTTGCTGCGGATTAAGGACAAGTACGGATCCGAACGACTCACAACAATTCTTCCCGACCAGGGAGAAATCGCACTCACGGACCTGATCGCCAACGAGGGATGCATCATTACGATTACCCACGGCGGCTACATCAAGCGAACCGCAGAGAGCGAATTTCGCGCGCAACGACGCGGCGGTCGAGGCGTCATCGGGATGACCACCCGCGAAGCACAGGTAAGCGGGGATCAGGGCGATTTCGTCCAGCACCTGTTCACGGCCAGTACCCATGATTCCCTGATGTTCTTTACTCAGGCGGGCCGCTGCTACGTGGAGAAAGTCTATGAAATCCCCGAAATGAGCCGTGCTTCCAAGGGCCGTTCGATCGCGAATCTGCTCGAACTGCGCCCGGAAGAAAAGATCGCCGCGACGCTCCGGATTGAAGCCGTCGATCAGACCGGGAACGCTGGAGGTAACGAACGGACCTGGAATCCAGCCCTTCATATTATGTTTGCCACACGGTCCGGAATCGTGAAAAAGACGAATCTCGCCGATTTCAGCAACGTTCGAAAAGGCGGCATCATCGCAATCCAGATCGAACAGGACGATGAATTGATCGACGCGCTGCTGACGAATGGAATGGATGAAGTGGTGCTCATCACCCGCCAGGGAATCAGTATCCGCTTCCATGAGGGGGATGTTCGAGACATGGGACGAAATGCTGTGGGTGTCTGGGGCATTCGACCGGAAGCCGGTGACCAAGTTGTCGGAATTGCAAAAATTATACCGGACGCGCAACTGCTTGTGGCCGGATCCAACGGGATTGGGAAAAGGACTGGGTTTGATGAGTATCGGGTCCAGTCCCGCGGCGGCAAGGGAATCATCACGATGAAGACTGGCGAGCGCACGGGCGATGTGGTCGGTGCATTGACCGTTCGCGATTCCGATGAATTGATGTTGATTACAACAGGCGGGCAAATGGTCAGAATCAGGGTCAGCGAAGTGCGCGAAACCGGCCGTAACACCATGGGCGTGAAGCTCATGGATCTTCGAGAGGGCGAAACTCTTCAGGATATCGCGCCCGTGATATCCCAGGAAGAAGGAGAGGTCGATGAGAGCATTGAAACCTAGCTTCGCTGAACAACATCGATTGACCTAAACCGGCGTTCGCGGAACGTGCCTGCAATGAAATACCGCAGACTTGGCAAGGCAGGAGTAAAGGTGAGCGAACTTTCTTTTGGGTCGTGGCTGACTTTCGGTAATCAGATCCCAGATGACGTCGCCGAAGGTTTGATGCAAAAGTGTTACGACAATGGTATAAATTTTTTCGACAATGCGGAGGGTTATGCGCGAGGCCGTTCGGAGCTCGTAATGGGCAAGATCCTTCGAAAGACTGGATGGCCCCGGGACACCTGGCTCGTATCGAGCAAAGTATTTTTTGGTGCAGCGGAAGAGCCGCAGAAGCCGAATCAGTATGGACTGAGTCGGAAACACGTTTTTGAAGCGTGTCACGCTGCATTGCGCAGATTACAAGTTGATTATCTCGATTTCTACTTTTGTCACCGTCCCGACCCTGAAACCCCGATCGAAGAAACCGTTCGCATCATGAGCGACCTCGTCGCTCAGGGCAAAGTTCTTTACTGGGGCACCAGCGAATGGAGCGCGCAGGAGATCATGCAGTCGTATTCTGTCGCCAGACAATACAACCTCGTGCCCCCGACCATCGAGCAACCGCAATACAGTCTTCTTGTGCGCGAACGGGTCGAAAAAGAGTATGCACGCCTCTACTTGGAAATCGGCCTCGGGACAACGATCTGGTCCCCTTTGGCGAGCGGTTTGCTGACGGGTAAGTACAATGACGGCATTCCCAAGGGAGCGCGCCTTGGGATTGAAGCAAACGAATGGCTCCGAGAATTTGTCTTCAGCGAGCAACGAGTCGCGAAAGTTAAACAACTCGCCAGCGTGGCGTCCGATCTCGGCATCTCCCAGGCTGTTCTCGCAGTGGCCTGGTGCCTTAAAGAATCCGAACGTCAGCACGGTGATTCTCGGCGCCTCGAAACCACACCAGCTTGAAGAGACTCTGACAGCCTCAGACGCAGCGGAAAAGTTGACTCCGGAGGTTCTCGAGAAAATCGACCAGACTCTTCAAAATAAACCACTTAAGTAGAGTCTAATCGGCCAAATTCCGCTCGAGTCAGCGGGCGTGAAATTACTGCGAGCGGTGGCCTGACTCCGGATCGTCCGTCGGGTCTGACGGTTTCCGCCGCTGTTCGGCATTGGGTCGAAACTGGTCGGAAATCTCTCTACGCCAGCCGCTGACGGGTGTCGGATTCTGCGACCCTTTCCGCGGCTATCGAACCTCTGCCGAAGCATCCTGCTAGATAGCTCAAAAGATATTGTTCCTAACTTATCTCTTTGCGGTTGCGACTCCATTTTTACCCTCTAGAATAAGGGCACTTCTCTTATGGGAAAGCGAAAGAGAAAACTGTCATTCAAAAGCCTTCCCGTTTTACGACGGCACCAATTTTCCACAGAGGGAGAGTATTTTCGTACCTCAAAACGCTATTCGACAAATTAAACGCCGAATATTTCAGTAATGCGTTAAGGGGTTACACAATCACCTGGGGCCGCAAACGAAAGCACCCCCCAAAAGAATATTTTGTCTTCGGAACGATTCAGGAGAGAGGCAAAATGATCCGTATCCATCCGTTACTGGATGCGCCATTTGTTCCCACCTGGTTCCTCGAGTACGTCGTTTACCACGAAATGCTTCACGCCGTGGTTCCGGAGGAAATCGACGAATACGGACGCAGAAAGGTCCACACCCAGGAATTTTATCGCCGCGAACGTAAATTCCACTGCTACTACAGGGCAAGACGCTGGGAAGACGAAAACCTCGACCGGTTCCTGCGCTAATGCTCTGAGCCGCGTTTTACCGCGGCTTTTTCCCTAAATCGCCTGCCGGCCGGACCGTCGTCGCCGGGGTGTTGGTCGAACTGCCGGCTTCTGCGAGACACCCGGGGTTGGAGTGGCTGCCGGACGACTGGAATTCAGCTTTGTAATCACCGAATCGCTGAAATCGTAGTTGTCCCGGGAATAAAGCAAACTGGAACGATGTTATTGGCGCTAAATCCAGACCTGTCAAAGACGATATCGTAGTTCTGGGCTTTCACCTGATCATTGACCACTTTCATGATTTCGTCCACGATCCCGTCCCGCATGCGTTTCAACTGATCCTGAATTTGTTTTTCGCGCGTCTGGCGAAAGTCGGATATCTCCTTCTCCAGACCCTTCGTCTCGGAAATCTTGGAATCGCGCTCTTGCGCCTTCTGATCCTTGGAAACACGCGCCGCTCAGCTCAGGCTTGTTCATCTCTTCATTCAACTTATTGATGACGTCGAGGTTTTTCTTGTATGCGTCCATCCGCTGATCGAGCTCATCTTTGTATGCCTTCTGCGCCTCCTTAAGCTTATCTTCCGCGTCATGGGTCTTGTAGTAGGCGGTAAAGACCTTTTGCATGTCGATCGTTCCGACCTTCATTTGAGCTTGCGCTTGAGAGGCGAACCCCAAAGTCAGAGCCAGCAGACCGATTATCGTTAGTGATGAGGATTTCTTCATAAGGTAGACGAACTAGTATTACTCGGGGGAAACCGATTTGAGAAGAGACCGGACGATTAAGCTTTCGTTCAAAATTGGTAGCCGACACTGAACTGGAATTGGCCACTCTTGCTGCTAAAGCTGTCTTCCTCGATCGGGAAACCATAATCGAGTCGCAACGGTCCGATCGGCAAATCGAGACGCACTCCAATACCGATGTCCTGATTTAATCCTCCGGAAAACTTTCCGTTGGGACCGCCCGGGACCGCGACTTTCTCCGGACCGAAACTCCACGAACCGGCGTTGACGAAACCGCCATCATAGAATAATGCGAAGCGTACGCGTTCAATGATGGGAATCGTGTACTCTATCGTCCACCGCGCCAGAGTATTTCCGCCGACCGCGTTCCCCTGGGAATCCTTAGGCCCTACATCACGGAATTTAAAACCGCGAAGCGTGGTCGCGCCACCCAGATAAAGGCGATCAAAAATCGGGACGATACCGCCGTTGGTCGAGCCCCCGCTCCAATTCACAACGGAACCGACCTCACCGTTCAACAGGAGGATGGTATCATAGGGAAGATGGAAATACTGGGCCGCATCCAGATCCATCCCGTAGATCTGAACAGTGCCCCCAAGCGGGCCCCCTGACACATAGGCCGTGAGATCAATCCGCGTCCCTTTCCGGGTAAGAAATGCGCTATCGCGCGTGTCATACGTAAAGCCCAAAGTCGCTCGGCTCTCGAGATTGCTGGCTCCTCCTTGATTGATCAAACCCTCGAGTTCCGGGGTGATGAGGCTCGAATTAATGTTGTAAATGTCGATCTCCTGGATCGTGTAATCGACCTTCATTGAAAGAAAATTAGTGATCGGCTTCCGCATGAATATATCAAAGCCGTAATCCCGCTGGTCGTACACGTTGCTGAAGTAATTGTATTCGTCAAAGAACAATCGACCGCCCACCGCCAAACGTTGATCGAGAAAATAGGGTTCGCTCAGCTCTAGTGACGCGTTCTTCGTCTGTGTACCGAGCTGAACTCTCGCTCTGAACTTCTGTCCGGCGCCCGTGAACGTTCGCCAGTTGAGGATATCGAAATTTCCCTGGGACAATTCGGCAAATCCCAAGAGGCCGTCTGTCGTACTGAAGCCCAGCCCGAAATTCAGATTGCCGGTCCGCTTTTCCTGCACAACAACATTCAGGTCCTTGCGTCCTGGGACAGCCGTATCGCTCGCGTAGGTATCCACCCGCTCGAAATATTGCAGACCCTCCAGACGTTTCTTGCTGATATCGACGCGGACCGTGTCAAAGACATCACCGGGCGACAAAATAATTTCCCGACGAAGGACTTTGTCCTTAGTCCTCGAGTTACCGCTGATGTTGATATGCTCGACGAACGATTGGATACCTTCGTCTACCTTGTAGCTGAGATTGACCAGCGCGGGTCCCGCAGGCGTCGTCACCACGTTGACCTTCGCGTCGGCATATCCCGCAACGCCGTAGGCGTCTTCGATCGCTTTGATGTCCTTTTGTAGTTTCTGCGGCGAAAAGACTTTGCCCTCAGTCACCTTTATGACTTTCCGGAAACTCGGTTCGGTCACAACATGCAGACCTTCGACCGTCAAAGTGCCTACATGGTATTGCTCGACCTTCGTTGATGTAGATCGTGATGGCGACGTTCTTCTTATCCAGTCGATCGATCCTCACATCGGTAATCTGGGCATCTGCATAGCCGTTATCCTGGTAAAGCTCTTTGAGCTTCTGAACGTCTCCATCAAGTTGCTGATTGTTCAATCGGCCCGCTCCCGTGACGAAGCCAAGAATGTTATTCTGCTTGGTCTTCATCTCCTTTCGGAGCCTTTTCGAAGTAAGTACGGTGTTTCCGACAAACCTGATCGTCTTGACGACCGATTTCTGACCCTCACTGATTGCAAAAGTGACCCGCGCGGTTCCTCGATCCTCGTTGACGTCCACCTTGTACTGAACATCGGTATCGGGATAACCGCGTTTCTGGTACAATTCGACCAACTTTTGACGGGCCAGTTCCAGAGCCTGCTCATCAAGCGGCGTACCGGTCTTCAGGTTCAACTCCCGCCGCAGCCGTTTCGTCTTTACAATCTGGTTTCCCTGGATCACCACTTCGGTGAGGGTCACGCGCGTCTGCACCACCACAATCACCTTTACGCCGTCCGGCAACGGTTCACCGTAAATCCGCACGTTGGTGACCAACCCAGTCGCATAGAGCGAACGAACATCGTCCTCAACTGTCTGCTCAGAATATGGTTGGCCGACAATGGTCTTCATGTTCGACAAGATTCTCTGACGGCTCAATGTCGCAGGACCGGCGTACTGAATCTCGATCTGGCGAACAATAGGCGACTGCTGGCGCTGGGCAGGTTGTGGCGGCTGCCCCTCCTGCCCCGGCGCCGGCGCAATTTGGCCGGCAGGCGGCTGCTGTCCGGGAGTCGCTTGCTGGGCTCGCCCGAGCGGACTCAGCGACGCCATTATGATCGCTATAGAAATCCAGCTTCGGCAGAGGGAACTAGAAAAATTCATAATGTGGAAAGTCGACAACAGATCAGAGCGAATCGGCGTAATTCATGACAATGACGTCCAAAACGTCAACAGAAAAACTACTTCCCCGGGTTTTAGAGCTGAACCCGACAATTCAATTCCCGGTCAACTCGTACCAATTGTTCCGTGTACGCGGCTCAAAACCTGCCTCGTCAATCAATATTTCGATCTCTTCCCGGGTCACTCGGAACGATGTTCCGGCTTTGCTAACGACGTTTTCTTCCATCATAACGGACCCAAAATCATTCGCTCCGTATCGCAACGCGATCTGACCAATCTTCGGCCCCTGGGTTACCCAGGAACTCTGAATATTTTCGATGTTGTCCAGATAAATGCGAGCCAGAGCCTGCATTCTCAGGTACTCGGCAGAACCGACCGGGATCGCTTTCAAAACAACGTTCTCCGGCTGGAAAGTCCAACATATAAAAGCGGTAAATCCGCCAGTTTGATCCTGCACCTCGCGAAGCCGTTCCAGATGTTCGATCCGATCTTCGACCGATTCAACATGGCCGAACATCATCGTCGCACTGCTGTTTAACCCAAGTTCATGGGCAATTTTCATCACTTCCAGCCATTGTTCGGTATTGCACTTGAGAGGGGAAATCCGGTTTCGCACACGATCCACAAGAATTTCTCCGCCTCCGCCCGGAATCGATCCGAGCCCTGCTTCCTTGAATTTCTGGATTATCTCCCGCATTGGCATCCCGAACGCTTCGGCAAAATGATTAAATTCCGGCGGGCTGAATGCGTGGATATTAATCTGCGGGTATTTCTCCCGGATGTGATTGAGCAAATTCAAATAATAGTCGATACCCAGTTTTGGGTGATGACCGCCCTGCATCAGGATCTGTATCCCGCCGATGGACAACAGTTCGTCAATCTTCTGATCGATCTCTTCATGGCTCAGCACGTAGTGATCGTCATCCCTCTCGGTTCGGTAAAAGGCACAAAACTTGCAATAAACATTGCAGACATTCGTGTAATTGATGTTGCGATCGACGATATACGTTACAATCTCGTTGCCCCTGCCGTGAAACGCTTCGGCCTTGGCCCTTTGCCGGCGCTGGTCGGCAAGTTGTCCTAACTCACCTAACGGCAATCGATAGAGCTCCATCGCATCCCCAGCCGTAATTCGCTCGCCATCAAGTACCTTTTCGACCACCTTGCTATCCAACATCGTTGAGTTCATCAGCGAATCCTATATTACCTATTTTCGCACGCTCCTCAATGAAAGGCATGACCTCGTCAAGGCGGAATTGATTGATTAGAGTCGCCGACATCTGGTTGAATTGAGTGCCAGACATCTGAATGTAACTTCTTTGTGGCGGAAAATTTTTACCAGACAACCGTAGAAGCTCCGAAGACGGCCTTCGATCTATCTCTGCGTCCTCCGCTTTTCAGCGAATTCCAGGGACAAGCGCGCGTCCGCGAACGCCTCGAATTGATGGTGCAGGCCGCAAAACAACGTGGCGACGTGCTCGAACATATATTGCTCAGCGGGCCACCCGGACTGGGAAAGACAACCATTGCTTACATCCTTGCTAACTCCATGGAAGTCAATATCAAGACGACCAGCGGTCCGATGATCGAAAGGGCCGGGGACCTCGCTGGAATCCTGACGACGCTGGAACGCGGAGATATTCTATTTATTGATGAAATCCATAGGCTCCAGGCCACAATCGAAGAATATCTCTACCCGGCCATGGAAGATTTTCGCCTCGACATTATCATCGATCAAGGCCCCAATGCGCGAAGCGTCCGCATCAATTTGCCAAAATTCACCATGATCGGTGCAACGACTCGATCAGGCTTGATCAGCGCACCGCTTCGGTCTCGTTTCGGGATGCACAGCCGGCTCGACTATTACGGACTTGAAGACCTGAGCCATATCATCGAGCGCAGTGCCGGGTTAATCGGCGTTGGCATCGATCAAAGCGGCTGCGACGAGATAGCCTCGCGAGCCAGAGGCACGCCTCGCGTGGCAAACAATCTTCTGCGATGGGTCCGCGACTATGCGCAGGTCAAATCGAACGGCTTCATCACAAACGCAATTGCCGACAAAGCTCTTGAAATGCTCGATATTGACCGTGATGGCTTGGACGAAATGGATAAACGGCTCCTCGAGGCGCTCGTCGTTCGTTTCCAGGGGGGCCCGGTCGGTATCAGTTCCCTTGCAGTTTCGGTCGGAGAAGATTCCGGAACAGTCGAAGAGGTCAATGAGCCGTATCTGATCCAGGAAGGTTTCATCAAACGAACCGCACAGGGCCGAGTTGCCATGCCAAAAGCCTACGAAAAGATAGGCATCCAATTCCCCCCCAATCGTCAAGGAGAACTTTGGTAACCGGAAGAGCACAGCGGAGGAAGAAGGATGGCCTTCTTCCCTCCTCTGTGCTCTCAATTTCTCTGTCGCTTCTTTCTCGGGGGCCGCGGCGATTCTTCAGCGCCTGCCTCACCTTCCGGATATTTGATCGTGCTCGGCCAGATGACACGCCAAGGTTGCTCTTTTAATTTCCCGGTGAGCTGTCCGAGATCACCGACAATCAGATCCAGCTCTCGGCAAAACCGTACCCATCGTCTTATTCAAAGAATCGAGAATAGCTTTCAGCTGAACCGAAGAGGCTTTGAAGTTCGCCAGCGTTTTCTCGAGATTGTTGTCCTTCTGCAATTGGACGGTAACATCCTTAACATTTGAAAGTACATCATGAACGCTCACCAGGGCAGAGTCGATTCCGCCACCCTTTTCTGTCACCGCTTTCAGATTTGTTCCGACTGCCCCAAAACTCTTCAGGGTTCCGGTTAAGACAGAATCCTGAGCCGTCAGCACGGTCAGATTGTGTGAAGTTTTCTGCAGTTCGGCCAGCGTTGCTTCTGATTGCTTCAGAACGGGCTCTAGCTTCTGTATGATTAAAGGACCAACTTCCGCCAGATCAGGCGAACGGGTACCGACGAATTTGGCGTTCGGTTCAGCAAGGCCCGAGTCGGGATTTCCGTTGGTGAAATCTATCACCAGCTCTGCCAGCAACCCAAAACTCCTCATCGCGACAGTGGTCTCTTTGTAAATCTGTGAATCTTCGGTGACCTGAACTCGCACCATCGCTTCGTAGTTGAGCTTATGCTCCGGCCGATCGTTGAGTGGAACAGGAGATTGGATATCCGCTACCGTTCCAATTTTGCGTCCCGCCAGCATGACTGCAGCGCCAGGCTTGATGCCCGCCGCATTGTCGAAATAGACAGAAAACTTTTGAGCGGCCTGAATAAGCCGGGAGATGAAATGTACAAGACGACGCCGACCACCAGGCCAAGCGTCAGCAGGACCAGCAGTCCCGTGCGAACTTCATTTCGAAGAATCTGCATTCAGTGGTGTTTCCGTGATCGGTCCTTCGGTTGTTCCGGTCACAAACTGGTGAACTACCGGATTCGCGGAGACGCGAAATCGCTCCGGCGAAGCGTCTTCAATTATCTTTCCCTGGTAAAGCATAGCCATACGCGTAGCGACCTTGAATGCGCTTTCCATTTCATGCGTGACAATGACGGAGGTCGTATTCGTTTTCTCGGTCAGACTGATAATCAGTTCGTCGATGACCGAACTGATCACCGGATCAAGTCCCGCAGTAGGCTCGTCGAACAAGATCAATTCCGGTTGCATCATCAGCGCACGAGCGAGGCTCACACGCTTACGCATCCCTCCGCTCAGCTCAGAAGGCAACTTCTCCTCTGTCCCGCTCATGCCGACTATTTCAAGATTCTCCTTAATCAACGCGTCGATCGCTGTCCTCGGTTTACGACGCAATTCCTCAACCGGCAATGCAAGATTCTCCCGGACAGTCATCGAACTGATCAGGGCCGAATACTGGTAAACCATCCCCACGCGGCTACGGAGCAAGTTCAATTTACTCCGGCTCAATTTCTGGACCTGGAGATGCCGGTATCTGACCACGCCCATCGTGGGCCTCAAAATGCCCAGCATAAGCCGCAGCATGGTGCTCTTTCCGCCACCACTTTGGCCGAGGATCACAAGCCGATCTCCGCTAAATACTTTGAGATCTATCCCATCCAGGACGGTCTTCTCCCCAAATCGCAGCACGATATTTTCGAGATGAACCAGAGGGGTTTCGCTCATCCGGTTATCCTGGTGACCATGACATTGAACAGCGTATCGAACCCAATCACAGTCGTAATCGAGATGACCACACTATCCGTTGTCGCCTTCCCGACACCTTCGGCTCCTCCGGTCACCGTCAAACCCTGGTAACAGGCAATCAAGCCGATGAGAAGTCCGAAGAACATGGCCTTGAACAATCCGATGACGATATCGTTGACAATCAGGCTCGTCACGACGGCGTCAAAATAAGCGTCGGGAACCAGATTCAGCGCCGCCCACGAAATCAACGCGGAACCGATGAGTGCCGCAACCACCGAGATCACCGACAGGCACGGCATCAGGAATGCGATCGCCACTAGCCGCGGGGCAACTAGAAAACGCAACGGACCAATACCCATCGCCTCGATCGCTTCCACTTCTTCAGAGACTTGCATTGTCCCTAGTTCGGCTGTGTAGGCCGCACCGATCCTGGCTGCTAGAACGATACCGGTCAGCAATGGCCCGAGTTCACGCGTGAAAGCAATTGAAATGAGCGTCGGAACCAGCCGTTCGGTCCCAAATTTTTGCAGTTGGTACCCCGTCAGCAACGCCATAGTCAACCCAAGGAAAAAAGAAACCATCAAGACAAGGGGGATTGACCCGACCCCGGTTCGATCGGCTTGTGCAAAGAGCATCGACCAGCGGAATGGCAACCTTCCGCGGCGAACGTTATCTGCGATTTCTTCCAGCGTGTTTAGAAGGAGCCAGAAAATGCTCCCGATGTGCTCGAGAGTGCGTCCCGTTAAGTAACCGATCCTGTAAAGCAACGCGTATTAATCAGGCTTCGTTCCACGAGAGGCAAGAAAAAATCATCTCCCTGCACACCAGAGTTCTGCATTACCTGAGATCGAGTTGTTCCAGCTCTCCTTCTTCATCGGCAAAAAACAGCCCGCTCTGACAGAGTTTCGCGTACTTGCCATCCAATGCGACCAATTGCTCGTGATCGCCGCGCTCAATAATTTTGCCCCGCTCAAGTACGAAGATCTGGTCAGCATGTCGAACGGTCGAAAGCCGGTGCGCAATCACGAAACTTGTCCGACCCAGTAAGAGCCGGTTCAGAGCCTCCTGGATCTGGCGCTCGGTATCGGTGTCTACGCTCGCCGTAGCCTCATCCAGAATCAGCAACGGCGGATCCTTCAAGATCGCCCGCGCGATAGATATTCGCTGCTTCTCACCGACGCTCTGCCGAATCCCACGCTCGCCGACGCCAGCGTCCAAGCCTTGCGGTAACCGCGAAACAAACTCATCCGCATTCGCAGCGCGAAGCGCTTCCCAAATCTCCGCCTCGTTCGCATCGGGTTTTCCGAACAACAGATTTTCGCGGATCGTTCCGTTAAATAAGAAACTTTCCTGACTGACAAAACCTGTCGCGTTGCGGATCGCGTGCTTGGAAAGGCTGCGAATCGATCGTCCATCGATTAAGATGTCGCCGCCCGACGGACTGAGCTCATAGAAGCGAAGCAGGAGATTGACTAAAGTTGATTTTCCTGCGCCGGTTTCGCCGACAAGCGCAATCGTTTGGCCCGGTTCAGCCACGAAAGATAGATCTCTGAGCACAGGTTGGCCGTCACTGTAAGAAAACGACACGTGCCGGTATTCGATGCGACCGACCGGTTCAAATGGTTCACCTGCAAGCATATCGCTCTCAGCTGGTTCATCCAGAATTTCAAAGACCCGCTCAGCAGCCGCTCGCGCACTCTGCAGCATCTGGTTCAACTGATGCAATCTTCCAATCGGTTCGTAAAGAAAGCGCACGAGAATCAGGCACGCTACCAACTCCCCAATCTCCATTCGGCCCTGCAGCACAGCAGTTCCACCAAAACCGGTAACGATCACCAGCCCGCATGAGGTTAGAAAATCCATCGACGGATCATAGATCGCCCACGCTCGCATCACGACCAGCGTAGCCTCTTTCAATCTCTTGCTTGCTTTGTTAAACCGACCGTGTTCCTGGCGTTCGCGCACGTAAGCCTTGATCTGGCGAACCCCCGACAGGTTGTCGTGGAGCAGCGAATTCATTGCCGAAGCGGCTTGCCGTTGCAATCGGTAGCGCGATCTGGCCGTTAGCGTGTAAATCAATGCGCCAGCCAAAAGGAAAGGGATCGGGAGCATCGTCAACGTCGCCAGCCACGGTTCTCGCACGAAGAGCAGCACACCGACAATCAGGACCTGAAGGATCGCGACCGTTCCCTGTTCAATGCCGTCGATCAGAACACGCTCGACCGAGTTCACATCTTCCAGCACCCGCGTCATGATGTCGCCGGTTGCGCGGTAATCAAACCAGCGCAGTGGCAATTTCTGAATATGGTCGTACAGGTCGCTGCGGAAATCGAAAATGACTTTCTGCTCGAACGTATTGTTGAGTACGATCCGGACCCCATTGGACAGGCTCTGGACAAGAAATGCACCGATCGCCAAAAGTGCGAGCGGCGGGATCAACTCCGGCTTCCTGCCCCGAATCGCGTCATCGATCACCCGCTGGGTGACCGTTGGAAACACGATCACCATCAAGGTCGCCAGAACTGCGAACCCGACCGTTCCAGTCGCCAGCCATGGATATCGGCGAATGTATTTAAAAACTCGTAGAATCGTTTGCATTAACCGGCTTTCTTCTCGGAACGCTACCATCGAATGCAGCAGCGAAGAAGCGAGAACCTAGAAGTTCAGGAGTTGCAAGAGTTCAGGAGTTGCAGGAGATGTGCGGTCGAAAAGGACATTTTGAATTATGAATCGACTGTTCTCAATGCGACTACTCCTGGCTCCTGACTCCTGACTCCTCGTCGTGCATTCCCATCTTCCTATCTACGAGCTTCGACAGCGAATCATCGAATCTCTCCAGTCCTTGCCACGCCTTATCCTTCAGGCGCCCACTGGTTCCGGCAAGTCGACGCAGGTTCCGCAAATGCTGCTGGATCAAGGATTGGCGGGGAACGGCCAGATTATCGTATTGCAACCGCGCCGGTTGCCGACTCGGATGTTGGCGGCGCGCGTGGCCCAGGAAAGGAACGTCCGTCTGGGCGGAGATGTGGGCTACCAGATCCGGCTCGACAATGTTTCCACGGCAAAGACTCGCATCCGTTTCGTCACAGAAGGCGTTTTACTCCGGCAGATGGTCGGTGATCCCCGCCTCGCCGGTGTGACGGTGCTGATTTTTGACGAGTTTCATGAGCGGCATCTTTACGGTGACATAGCGTTGGCTCGTGCACTCGAGATTCAAACCTCGATTCGTACGGACCTTAAAATCCTCGTCATGTCCGCGACGCTGGATACCGATCTGCTCGAGACCCATCTGCGTCCCTGCAACGTGCTTACTTCGCAAGGACGCACATTCCCCGTCGAGATCGAGTACCTGAAACGTGAAACGATCGACGAATCGCCATGGGAAGTCGCCGCAGATGCATTTGCTCAGGCCCCGGACGACGGAGGCGACGCTTTGGTATTTATGCCGGGCGCCTTCGAAATCGCACGGACAATCCAGGAACTCAAACGCTCTGATTTCAAGGGAGTCGTGTTACCGCTGCACGGCGACCTCTCCCCAAGAGCACAAGATGCTGCGGTCGCGACGTATCCCGAAAGGAAGATCGTGGTATCGACCAACGTGGCCGAAACCTCGTTGACGATCGACGGTGTGACTCTGGTGATCGATAGCGGCCTCGCGAAGATCGCAAAATATGATTCGCATCGCGGCATAAACACGCTCATCACAGAAAAAATTAGCCGGGCGTCCGCCGACCAGCGAGCGGGACGCGCAGGACGTACTGCTCCGGGGCGCTGTATCCGGCTTTGGTCAGAGCGAGATCAATTGGGCCGGCGTGCGCAGGACCTGCCCGAGATCAAGCGTCTGGATCTTGCCGAAGTCCTGCTCAACCTGAAAGCTGCCGGTGTGACAGATCTCGACCGCTTCGGCTGGATCGAGATGCCCGATCCGAATTCGTTGCGGCGCGCCATTGAACTGTTGGAAGATCTCGGAGCCTTGGATCGCCAAAATGGGAAAATCACTTCCCTCGGACATCGCATGCTTTCATTTCCAGTTCATCCGCGGTACTCGCGTATGTTCTTGATCGCAGACAAACTCGGTTGCGTTTCGACGATCGCGCTTGTCGCCGCTATCACCCAAGAGCGGCACTTGCTCAGAAGGAACGAAAACAACCAGATGGAACATGACCGGGAATTGTTGCTCGGCAAAGAGGTCGAATCAGATTTCTTCGTATTGATTCGCGCTTGGCTTTACGCTCAACAACATGGCGCGGATAAAGCGCGGCGCCTCGGTATTCGCTATAGCATCGCCCAGCAAATCGCTCCGGTCTTCGAACAGTTCCTCGAGATCGCCAGGAGCGAGGGGTTGAACGTCGACAAAGAAAGTCGACGAGTTCGATGCGGAAGCTCTTGGGAAATGCATGCTTGTTGGATTTCCGGATCATTTGGCCAAGCGCATCGACGCCGGGACTCTTCGCTGCGATCTCGTTCACCGCAGACATGGAGTCCTTGCTCGAGAAAGCGTCGTGCAAAAGAGTCCGCTGTTCGTTGCCGGCGAGATTCGTGAGATTGAAGGCCGGAATGACGAACTCATTGTTCTGCTCTCTCAGGTCACGGGTGTCCGAGAAGAGTGGCTTCGCGAACTTTTTCCTGAAGAGTTTCGAGCATTGGATCAGGTTTTCTTTGATCCGGTAACTCGGCGCGTGCAGCAGAAAAGAGATCTTCTCTTTCGAGACCTTGTTCTTCAAAGCACAAAGTTCGAAGCGCCTCCAGATGAAAGCGCATCCGAACTCCTGGCAAAGGAAGTGGTCGCCGGCCGGTGTCCGCTCGCGCACTGGTCGCATGATGTCGAGCAATGGATTGTTCGTCTGAACTGCTTATCGCGATGGTATCCCGAACTTGGACTGCCGATCATTGACACAGAAGCTCGTTTTCATCTGGTGCAACAAATATGTCACGGCGCAGTAAGCTACAAAGAAATCAAGGATCGCGCGGTGTGGCCTGTCGTCAAATCGTGGCTCTCACCCCTTCAGCAGCAGGCACTCGACCAATTCGCGCCAGCACGATACGAATTGCCGACCGGTCGGCATGCCAAACTCCAATACAGTGAGAACCAATCTCCTATCTTGGCCGCGCGAATCCAGGATTTGTATGGAATCGACGGATCGTTGACCATCTGCGAAGGACGCATCCCGATTCTTCTGCAGATCCTTGCGCCTAACCATCGCCCGATACAAACAACGCAAAATCTGTCAACCTTCTGGAAAGAAGCTTACCCAAAGATCAAACAGGAATTGCAACGCAAATATCCGAAGCATGAGTGGCGGTAGAAGAAACGGGGCGGCGGGTCGGTGGGTCGGGCCGGAGCGTCGGTGGGTCGGTGGGTCGGCAGAGTCGGCGGGTCAGTGGGTTCGACTTGGGCCTCCCTTAACAGACTAAGCGAGACGCTCCGCTTACACCGATCCACCGACCCGCCGACCCGCCGATACGTGTTCCCCAGGGCGCTCAGTTTAGATTCTCCCGCCAGGCCTTGCCCGACTGATAACTCAAGAGTCGGCGCTGATAAGACGGGATATCCTGTTGGGATCCGAGCAAAATCGCCTTCTCCTCCCATTTTTGCGCAGCACTGAAATCCCCAGCTTCGGCATAGGCAGCGGCCAAAACGTCTAGCACCGTGTCATCTTTCCACTGTGTCAGTTTTGCGGCTTCTGTCGCCAGTGCCACCGCACTTGCTCCGTTCCGAACCTGCGCGTCCGAAGCCGTAGCGTACACCCAGGCTGCCCCGGCTCGACAAACCGGATCTGTTTTCGAAAGCTTGATGGCGCTCTGGAAATCGTTCAATGCATCACTCTTGCGACCGAGCCTGCTGAATGCATTCGCTCTGAGTGTATAGAGCTGCGCCAAATTCAACCGATTGGCGTCTCCTGCGTTGTACTGAATCGCCGCATTGACTGCGTCAATCGTGTCTTTGGGTCGATTCAAATTCGAAGCAGCAGCTGCTCGAGCTGCTTGCAGCCACCATCGTTCCGGATGTTGTTTTCCAGCTTTCGTGGCGGCTTTGAACGCCTCTTTCCACAGCCCGTTCTCCACCATCGCGCCAATCTCACTCGCCTCTGCCTTTTCCTCGGGTGTAAACTTGTGGCCAGGTGGAAAGAATTCCTGAGGAACTGCCTCAACGGTCGGTCCTTGGGACCTGTTTGCCCGGTGATGCCTGGCGTAATGATGCTTTGAACTCGCCCTCTTAGAGGTTGCATGCTTTTTCGACGCCGAGTGTTTGCTCGAATTCTGGTGCTTTGACCCACTGGACTTTTCTGCGAATCCAGGATTGATTGCGAGACAGAACAGGAAAAAGAACGCACTAAAAAGCTTCGCCTTGCGCATCGACAATCGTTCAGTTGAGTCGAACTATATCGACCACTGTCACCCGGGTCTCAAGCGAAAGCCAATGGCGAATTAATCCGCAATGGTTCGCTCTTGCGGCTCATTGGGAATACGATGTTTCAATCTGGAATCCAACGCGCTACAATTGAAGGCCGATGATAGAAGTTGACGCACTTAAGAGCATCACCCTCGAAGACCGGCTCCGCGGAGCCGTGTGGGGTCAATTTGTCGGGGACGCTGCGGCTCTGGGCACGCATTGGACCTACGATCTCGTCGAACTCCAACAGCTTTATCCCGATGGCGTCAACGGTTTTGAAGCTCCCAAAGAAGGGCATTACCATTTCGGGAAAAAACCCGGGGATCAGACACATTACGGCGACGGCGCGCTGATTTTGCTCGAATCACTCGCGAAGGAGGGCAAGTTCGACGCGAAAGCGTTCGGGCGCAGCTTTGTAAAGACTTTTCGAGCTGGCGCTTATTCAGGCTACATCGACCAGGCCACTCGCGGTACACTGGATAATTTTCAGGCCTTCGCGGAGTCCAATCCGGTTGATAATTTCGATTTTCAACAAGGAGCAGACGATGATCAAATGGCCACCGCCTCCCGTTTGGGAGCTTTGACCGTTCGATATTGGAACGACCCAAGCCTGTTGACAGTGGTCGATCAAGCGACGCGCGTCTGCCAGAACAACGAACGAGCAGTGGCGTACATGAAGTTCAACGCTCTGCTGTTGGCAGAGCTCCTCCAGAGACGCGATGTCCACACCGCGCTTCGTCGCGCGGAAGAACTTACGATTGCCGTCGAACCGCAACTCGGTCAGGAAGTGAGGCGTAAAACCCGGGAGGCCATGGAGGAGACTCTGAATGAGGTCGTCGAAGCGACTTTGACCTTCGGCCAGGCTTGTCCGTTGCCAAAGAGCTTTCCATCTTCGATCCACGCCTTGCTAAAGCATTCAGATGATTTTGAAAGCGCGGTCCTGGCCATTATGCGCGCGGGCGGCGACAGCGCCGGACGCGCTTCAATGGTTGGCGCCTGGCTCGGGGCACATCTCGGAATCGCCGCGATCCCGAAAGCATGGAGGGTTAAATTGAGCCACGCAGATCGCATCTCCACGGCTACTGAGAAGATCTTGGCGGATCTGCGTAAGGCAACGAGCTAGTGCATCGTCTCATATGTAGTAGCTGGCATACGGCCGCAGGTCAGTTGGCTGTTTTTCAAGACGCGAGCGACGAGCATATCTAGATTGATACCAGGACGCCGATCCGCATCCCGACTAGCGCCCATACCGGCCGAAAGAATATCCTTTGCTCGTGCGAAATCCTTTCACAGGTTTGACCGGACCCTTGCCCTCCTCAAACAGAGCAGTGTAGACATAATTGAAGCATTTCAGCTTCTGTCGCGGAATTTTCTGACCGACATACCTTTCGATATCCAACATCGCCTTCAATTCTTCGGCGATCACCAAGGTGAATGCATCTCCGACCTGTTCGGCACGCCCGGTGCGCCCGATCCGATGGACGTAATCTTCCGGATGCAAAGGAATATCGTAGTTGATGACATGCGTAACACCGGCGACATCAAGGCCGCGGGCCGCTATATCAGTGGCGACGAGCACTTCAAATTTGCCGGATTTAAATCCTTCCAGCGCCGTGATCCGATCTTTTTGGGTGCGGTCCGAATGAAGCACGGTGACCGAATGATTCAACCTCTTTAGTCGATCCAAAATCTCGTCGGCAGTTTGTTTGGTCCGTGTAAAGACAAGGACACTCTTATACTCCGTCTCCTCAAGCAACGAAACCAGCAGATCAAACTTCTGCGCCGAAGCCACTGGGAAAAAAGCGTGCGTCACCGTCTCAGCGACGGATCGGCGCTCCCCGATTTCGACAATCTCAGGATTTTTTAACACCCAGGAGCACAAACTCTCGATCTCAGGTGGAATGGTCGCCGAAAACAATAAGGTTTGTCGGGATTCCGGACAGAGTTGGACGATACGACGCACATCGGGGAGAAATCCCATATCCACCATTCGATCCACCTCGTCCAGAATCAAAATCTCGATCGAATCCAGCTTGAGCACTCCCTGCTGTTGCAGATCCAAAAGCCGGCCTGGGGTAGCAACAATCACGTCAATCCCAAAATTCAAAAGACTCTTTTGCCGATCGTATCCGACGCCGCCGTAAAACACGCCGATCTCAATCTCTGTAAAGCGTGCGTAATACTGAAATGCAGTCTCGACCTGGATCGCCAGCTCCCGCGTGGGCTCCAGAACTAGACATCTCGCCGCACCTCGCTTCCGAAGGAGAGTCAGCACCGGAAGCGCGAATGCTGCCGTCTTCCCGGTCCCGGTCTGTGCCGATCCGACGACATCTTTCCCCTGCAGAATCAATGGGATACACTTCTCTTGAATTGGTGTTGGCTCGTTGAAGCCCAGGGATTGCACGCCATGCACCACCGCTTCTTGCACCCCAAGGTCCTGAAAACTCATCTCGTCCTCGAATTAAGTGGCATTCTGCGAAATAAGCAAATCCCTTCGAACCAGCCAGGAATTCTAGAGTTGCACGCGCACAGGAGTTGCAGGAGTTGTCCGAAGACACAGCAAAGAAAAACGGCACGCGTTGAAATCGATTCAAGACCAAGTAGAACTAACTTATTGTGGATCCACGTTCCGAACTCTCGACAACTACAGGCGCGCATCGGCGGGTCCTCTTTATCTGCACCGGGAATTTTTACCGGAGCCGTTTTGCGGAAGCCGTATTTAACCACTACGCCGAGCAGCGACAGATACCTTGGACCGCTTTTTCGCGCGGCCTGGCGGTGCATCTCGCGGAAGGTCACCTTTCAACGTTTGCAGCTGAGGCACTCAACACCCGGCAGATTGAACTTCGACACACAGGCGCGGGACGGATCAGGCTTACCGCAGACGATCTCCACAATTCAAATCACTGTATTGCCCTAGATCGCTCAGAGCATTTCCAGATGATGCTGAATCAATTCCCGCTGTGGGCCGATAAGATTGATTATTGGGATGTCTCTGATATCCCTTTCCGCTCTCCCATAGACGCGCTGCCAGAGATCGAACTCAGAGTCATGCAATTGCTGGAAAGGGTTTCACGATGAACGGCATGGTCTCCCTCGATCTGCCAGGCACACGCAAAATCCGCAGCGGAAAGGTTCGCGAAGTGTTTGATCTTGGGGAAACTCTTCTCATTGTCGCCACCGATCGCATCTCTGCATTCGATTGCATTCTCCCCGATCCTATCCCAGGGAAAGGCGAGATCCTGACCCAGCTTTCGGCATTTTGGTTTCAAAAATTCAACCAGATTCCAAATCATTTTATCACCGCCGACATCAAGGAATTCCCTCGGAATCTGAAGCCTGATGCAAAGCTACTTTGCGGCCGTTCAATGCTTGTCCGCAAAGCGATTCCACTTCCGATCGAGTGCGTCGTTCGGGGTTATCTTGCCGGATCGAGCTGGAAGGAATACCGGGAATACGGAACCGTTTGCGGCATCCATTTGCCACCGGGTCTCGAACAAGCCGCGAAGTTGCCTGAACCAATTTTCACTCCGGCAACGAAAGCGGAATCCGGCCACGATGAAAATATCTCGTGGACGAGATGCTGCGAGATTCTCGGACCGGAAAATGCCACCATCGTGCGGGATCGAAGTCTCACCATTTATAGCGAGGGCAGCTTTCACGCCGCCAACCGCGGGATCGTAATCGCGGATACCAAGTTCGAATTCGGGTTTCAGAACGACAAGGTACTTCTAATCGACGAGTGCCTGACTCCCGATTCCTCACGGTTTTGGCCGGCCGAATCTTATCAGGCCGGGGCCAGCCCGCTCAGCTACGACAAACAATTCGTTCGCGACTATCTTGAGTCGCTCGACTGGGATAAAAACCCGCCTGCGCCTCGTCTTCCACCGGAGATCATCGAAAAGACAGCCCAAAAATATAAGGATGCGTTCGACCGTCTCGCCCACTAGCAAAAGTTGTCAGTGCCAGTTGTCAGTTTCAGTATCCCGTCCTCGTGGTCGTTCTCGATTTATCCAGACCAGTTGCACCCGTTCGGCTCCTTGGTTCACCGTTCTCTCTCAATGCTAACTCCTTCGACTTGCGCGGTCTTCACGTCCAATCCCGTCGCTATTCCTTTCGAGGCTGGCTGTGCTCTTCCTCCGGTTCACGCCCTCGCGTCCATCCGGGCGGATCGCTTGCCGGGAACGATTCTTCTCCCGCTTCTTCCACTTCAAATTCGGCCGGGTCATTCTCGACAGGTTTCTCGTCTGATTGACTCTCTTCGTCCGGTTCTTTCGCGCTCATCCGAGAAACTTGGTGCCACTAAGCGGCTTCGCAAGCACAACATTCTAAAAACCGGGTATCTGCGTTTCGGAGTCTGATCGAACGCAAAGGCCATGACTGGCGGCCCATTGTAATCTTGGCGAACCTTGTGTTAATTCAGACGCCGAAACGCCGTTACGCCGATAAGCCATATAACCAGTGTGCCGGGTGCAGGATGTCTTTTGAATTACTCAAGTGCGATTCGAATTCGCGAGCTCGACGGGGCCGCCTCGTAACACCACACGGGATCGTCGAGACACCGATCTTCATGCCGGTTGGCACCCAGGGTACCGTGAAGGCGATGACGCCGGATGAACTATTTTCTGCCGGCGCGCAGATTATCCTCGGCAACACCTATCATCTCTTCTTGAGACCGGGTCTGGAAGTGCTTAAACATTTTGGCGGCCTCCATCGATTTATGCGCTGGCCAGGCCCAATCCTGACCGACAGCGGAGGATTCCAGGTTTTCTCGCTCTCAAAGCTTCGCCGAATCACCGAAGAGGGCGTCCACTTCAGCAGTCATATCGACGGCTCCCCCTGTTTTCTCAGTCCGGAAATATCCATGGAGATACAGGCGAGTCTCGGATCAGATGTGGCAATGGCTTTCGACGAATGCACACCTTATCCATGCGAATTGGAATATGCTTCCGCCAGCCTGGAGCGCACATTGCGTTGGGCGCAGCGCTGCCGGACCTGGATCAGCGGCCAGAGCAATGAAAGACGCCCGCTCCTCTTCGGCATCGTCCAAGGGGCAACCTACCGCAATCTGCGCGAAAAGAGTGCTCGAACGCTCGCTGAGATGGAATTCGATGGATATGCGATCGGCGGCGTGAGCGTCGGCGAACCCGAGTCCGAAATGATGCGTGCGATTGAGTTCAGCGAACCGTTCCTGCCCGCGGAACGGCCGCGGTACGCCATGGGCCTTGGGACCCCTCCGCAGATCGTGGAAATGGTCGCTCGAGGTATAGACATGTTCGACTGTGTGCTTCCGACTCGGCTCGCGAGGAACGGCACAGCATTCACTGAAGTCGGAACACTCAATTTAAAGAATAACCCGTACCGTCTCGACGAACGCCCGATTGAAGAAGAGTGTATTTGCGCCACTTGCAGGACGTTTACGCGCGGTTACATCCGCCACTTGGTCAAAGCGGAGGAAATTCTCGGTCTTCGCCTGATCACGATGCATAACCTCCATTTTTACCTGAACCTCATGCACCGTATCAGAGAGGCACTTGACGACGGCTCATTTCCCTCGTTTCGTGAACGGTTCGTCGCCAATTATGTCCGGTATATCGCTGAAACTTGAGTTCAATCAGCTTCGGTTCTTCGCCCAAAGCCAGCGAAGGGTGCAGCCCCGGCCTCCGGCAATTCTTGACGCTTTACGTCTATGCTACCTTTATTTTCGATGAAACGGATAATCTGGCTTTTATTGCTGTTTTTCGCGGTGACCCTGCGCGCCCAGGAGCCGGGATCAGACGGCAAAATCATGCTCACGGTCATCTTGCGCCATGATCAGTCAAAGACGGTCGATGAAATCAATGATCACCTCGAGAAGACTGGATTCCGGAAAAATTTCCCGCCGGAGGGGGTTGAGATCGTTTCCTACAACATTGTGATGGGCATCGGACACATCGTCACCCTCCGCCTTCCCCCCGATAAGCTCCGTGAAGTCAATCTGGCATTCGAGCACGGCGTTTGGGGAGCATTCCGAACAGAATTCTATCCGACCTACGATTACCTTAAAGTCTTTTACGATTTAAAACAAAAGGATGCCCAATCAGGCACCACAGTTCCCACGGAAAAAGAATCCGAAAGCCAGAAGCAACCGGCCGAATCGGCAACGCCTTCACACACAAAAAGGCTCCATAGAAAAAGTGACCAATGAGAACTCGTTCAATCCCTCGCACTGCTTTGCAAGCTTCCGTCCTGTGCCTCGGAACGGCGGAATTTGGTTCCGTCTTGGAAGATTCGTTGTCCGAATCGGTCACCAACCGCTACATTGAAATGGGAGGAAACGTTCTGGATACCGCCGAGGTGTACGCCGAATGGGTCCCTGGTGGAAGTCATCGTAGCGAAGAATTTCTAGGGCGGTGGCTGCGCAAACGCAAAAACCGAGACGGCCTTATCCTTTCTACCAAGGGCGCTCATCCCAGGCTCGAGTCAATGGACAAACCGCGAATGTCCAGAAAGGATGTGGAATCGGACCTGAATTCGAGCCTCCAACGACTTGGTGTCGACTACGTCGACCTCTACTGGCTTCACCGCGATGATCCCGGCACCCCAGTGGAAGAAATACTTCTGACGCTCGAAGAATTTCGAAAGGCCGGAAAAATCGGATATGCCGGGTTTTCCAATTGGACACAATCTCGCGCAGAAGAAGCCAGAGTCGCCGCGGAAAAGCTCGGCGTCCCTGGCTTCATCGGAAGTCAGAATCAATGGAGCCTGGCAAAAGCGGATGCTGCAAAAGGCGATCCAACCTGGGCATACATAGACGATACATTTGCCAAATGGCACGCCAGGTACGGTTTTGCGGCGTTTCCTTACACGCCTCAAGCAAACGGGTATTTTCGGCGATTGGATAACGGCAGCATCACCAAAGCCTCCGATCTCGTGAAAGGCTTGTTTCACCATCCGCAAAACGAATACCGGTACAAACGGATCAAGACGATCCAAGTCGAAACAGGCTTCAGCGTGGCAGAGATCGTCCTGAGCTATCTGCTGAGCCAACCGTTTCCAGTCTTTCCAATTGTCGGCCCTAAAAAAGTGACGGATCTGGAGGAATCAATTCGTGCGGCCGAGGTGACCCTGACGCCGGACCAACTGGAGTTCCTCACCGCGGTGCCGTGAGTCGGTACGATCTGCGGTTTCTCTCCTATCTTCGATTCCGAGGCTGCTAAAACTCCTTGACAAATCGATGTTCTCTCCCCACCTTCCTCCTCCCTGCGCCATCGGAGCTCTGCCGGCCCAGGCAATCCTATCTATGTCCAGCCAACTTCTTGAGGAAGCCTCGAAAATCATTCCCAATACCGCTCTGCTGGTGAATCTCGTGTCCAAGCGCGTGCGGCAATTGACCATGGGGCATCGCCCCCTGGTCGAAGTGGGACCGCGGATGTCCAACGCCGACGTGGCATTGAAAGAGATTATCGACGGCAAACTCACCTTTGAGTTCCAGCCGGAACCGGCCGCGAAAGTTTAGAAGATCTTCTCGCGGTTGAGACTTATGTCCGCCGAGATCGTTTCCAATCGCCGCGCCTTCCACAACTATCAGATCCTCGAAAAGATAGAGGCTGGTATTGAACTCCAGGGAACGGAGGTTAAATCCATCCGAGCCGGCTTTGCGAACCTCAATAACGCCTTTGCGCGTGTCGAAAATAACGAAGTTTATCTCTACGACGCGGATATTCAGCCGTACGTACGCGCAAGTCATACCCAGCACGAGCCAAAACGACGCCGCAAACTTCTGCTGCACAAATCGGAGATTGCCAAATTGTTTTCCGCCAGCGCAATCGAGGGGCAGACCCTCGTCGCGCTCCGGCTTTATTGGAAAAACAGCCGTGTGAAAGTCGAAATCGGTGTTGGACGAGGAAAATCGACCATCGATAAACGACACGACCTCAAGGAGAAGGCTGTCAAAAGAGAAACCGATCGGGCAATGGCCGCCTTCAACCGCCGGCGGGGATGAATGGAGAACGTGTCGAGGTATCGGCGTGTTGGTGAACGTCCAAACGACGAACGAAGCAGGTGAAGCGGCTCGGTTAAAAGTAGCAAAAAGTAGCAAAGCGAAACGCTTCTCTATTCCGATACGCCGACAGCTCTGCCTATCTGCGAGATGGAAATTTGGCAAGGATCTGGTTCACGGCCTCTTTTGCCAAGGCCTGGAGTTTCTCCCCCGACTGTTTCAGATCGATGTTGGTTTTCGCCCAACCTCGCCACAAAAGCACTTTCTTCTTTGGATCGATGAAATCGATGATCAGTGTCCCTTTGGTCGCTTCTCCAGGATGATTAGGATCCTGAAATCGTGAAAGATCCACTTGAGCAGACTGGCTCGCCGTTAACTGATAACCCAGATAATTGTCGAGAGTCGTCACACTCTCGTTTTCCGTCAGCACTATATGGAACGCCACCAGCAGATCGGTTTGGCGGTTCGGGAAAAAGCGATAACCCTTGGCATTCAACGTGGTGAGGATGTCCTGGCTGATTAAACCGCGCCAATCAGGACCGCTCGCAACCGCCTCTGCGGCCGCGTGACTCTTATCCGGCACAAATCGAAACGTTAAACGCCGTGCAAAACCCGCGTCGGAAGCCTGTTGGCTGCCGGACTCAATTTGCGTGACACAACCCGAAAACGACAGTGCGAACAAGATGATGCACACAGTGCCCACAAAAGATCGGAAATATGGATAGCTCATACCAAAATAAAGATGCACCGACATCAACCAGCCGGTGTTGCCGTCTCTTAAATCCAGATCCCTCCGCGATTGTCAAGCCAGAGCAATGCCAGCTAACGCGCTCATGCGGACGTTCGCCGTTCGCCGCTTGGGTGGTTGGGGCGATCCTCGACGTTCGGCACGCCATTGCGCTCTACCACGACTTGACGCATTCCGCGCCGGCCGAGCCCTTCGTAGTCGTGGCCGGCCTCTACCGGGCAAGTCCAAAGAAAAACCAACGGCACGTCGGAGGTGTTGACGGAGCGGTGAGCCCAAAATGGAGGGACATAGGTGACTTTTCCCGGCGCGAGCTCTGCGGTACACGTCGTCCCGTCCTCACGTTCGAACAAAACCAGCCCACGGCCTGAAAGGGCTTGATAAGTCTCCGCGTGATCGCGTTTGCGGTGGTAATGCCCACGGGTCAGGTGGTACTCGGAGCCCACCCTGCCTGGATAAATAATGGTCGTGCCGAAAAAGATGTCGCCCTCGGCCTGGCTCTGGTTAAAGGCGTAATTCTCGTAGCATATGGGGTCGTCTTCTTCTTGAATCCGGAGTTCCAGGGCCTCGCGATCCAGAAAAAACTCCCGCAGGTCAGAAAGACGCTTCTGATAATGGGCCGTGGCCTCGGGAATTACGCCGTTGTCGATATCAAACGCGACGCTGCATGGAAAAGGGGAGCTCGATACTTTCATTTGGTTGGTTCTTTACGATACATCATTACTTGGCGGTGTGGCTCGTCGTCATCATCAGAAAGCTTTCGATCGCCTCGAGCGAAATCTGGCCAAGCCTGACCTCTGACGTGGCAAGCTGTCACATCGCGGAGATACTGGTATGAGACGCAACAATCTTCCATCCGTCGTCAAATTTTTGGAGGTTCATAGTGCTGGTTCCCACCACCGTCTGGTTGGAAATCGGAAAAGAGGCCGACCACCAGGTGAGCGCTAGCGCGAGATCCGGCTTCAGCAGCTTGACTTGGATGCGTTTGGGCTGGATGAAGCCCATTGTATTGCGATCCGGATACCCATTTATGTAGGAATCATGAAGTTGCTGCCAGCCGATAAACTGCTCAGAATCGACGACGACCAACAATTCGGGCGAATTCCAGTACACTTTCAGATGTCCCTCAATGTCGTGGGCGTTCCAGCGATCGAGCATTTTGAGCAAGACGTCATAGACTTTCTCGGCATCCGGCCTGGAAACACTGGAATTCGCACGGAGTGAGTCAAATTGCCACCCGTTCAAATCCTGCGCGCCTGCTGGAATGGAAAAAGACAAAACCGCTAGAGCCAAAACTTGGAAAAGGATCCCGAAACGTTTTGGCGATCCAGAATTGCAATATAATACAATACGCGTGCGAATGCTAGGGTCCAATATTTCTAGTCTACATGAAGTTTACTTTTTTAATAATAAATCAAGCACCTCTTGCGGTTTTTGTTTTTATAATAAAGACAAATAATTTGACGAGACGATGCCAAGTGTAGCCTGCCGCAAATGCCATGCTTCTTCCTTCGGGTTTTCCGCCGCCAAAAGCAGACACTTCCGAAGCGCCCGATCTCCGAATTCATTCGTGGCGAGCGAGCAAGCCGGAAGTACGGCCAACCAGTCGCGGCCCGGAGGGCTACTTGGCAAATTGACGTTGGCGCCCTATTCTGAACGCCGCACCATTATCGTTCTAGGCAAACCAATCCAATAGTTTGGCGAAGAATTCCGCACCGGTGCGCTAACCCAATAGTTCCGCCGAATTTTCTGGTTTGCTAAGAGCTGATCAGCGAGAAGGATTTCGCCGCGCAGACGTCCTGAAAACTTATCACAAATCTCCGCCCCACGAGGCTCCCGAAAAAATGTTTGCTTACTGGATCGTCCAGAGTGGAAACGGCTGCCCTTCTTGAAGTCCAGGATCTCGATAATAAATAAGGTCTAATCGCCCGTCGTGGCAAAAACCGATAAGCGGCTTATTTTCTCCGAACTTCAGGGTGTTAAACGAGCCTCGATATTTTGGAAGTAAGATCCGAACGATTACGCGATGTTTGTCCGCTTGCTTGTCGACAGTGAGGATTTTTGCTGGGATGCTGGTCATTGGCCCGCTTTCAACCTTGGGCTGTTTTGAAATGCTCTGATCATAACAGGGTAGGTGTTTGTTTCGTCTTTATGAATTCAATTGTCTGCAGACTGATTCGAAGAATCATTCTCATCGAGGAGAATCCACTGAGCGTGTCTGTCGCTCGAACGGACGGGATTTTCCAATATCCTTTTCGAACGGTTGCATTAGCTTCTGAGTATGACAAAGATTACTACCAGGGCAAGAGCGATCAATTGTTGTTAATGCGCTAACTATAATAACTATACTGCTAACACCATCCGTCGTTTTAGCGAATTTAGCACTGGTTATAGTAATTTTATTCCTCTCCAGAAGTCCTGACAACTATGAGACTTGAAACTGCTTTCGGATTCAGAGCACCTGCATCTTTCCCGCCACACCGGCTATCGACCATCAGTACCCTTTGCTTAAAAAGGGAAGAGCTGAGAATGTGCGCTATGGATGAAGCGTGGTATTTTCATGTCACTCTCGAACCGCATCACAAGCATTCTGGTTCAATAACCGGAGAAAGAATCCTTTTTTTGGCCGAAGTACCGGTGGTTGCGGTAAAGAAGACAGCAACAAATCCTGAGGACGAAAATGAATTATCCAAGGAAGCGGAGCGTCTCGCCGCAGAACTGCTCCCAATCGCTATGTCCGGCCGGCCCAGGGAGGAGGGGGAAGATGTCATGCGACTCTCCTGCCATGCGGTTCCCCGGCCTTCAGAAGACCTCCTTACACGTCGCGCGGATGCAGAGAAAGACGCTGTGCGCCTGTGGCTGCTCGGCACCAGCGTTGAATAGGTGGTTTAAATGGGCGCCCTGACACAGGCGATCAGCCAATATCCTCACCGGGGTCGCCGAAAGCGACCAGCCTCTATAAACTGCCAGGCAATCAGGCCCGGAATCCCTAAAGCTAGTTCACGTACGCGTAAAAGCAGGGCCAGCGCCAGCGCCATATCCCCAGAAATGCCAAGCAAATTTCCCAGGAGGATAAAGCCGCCTTCCTGCACGCCCAACGCTCCCGGCACTAGAAAGGCCGCACCTCGGATAGCGAGCGAGGCGCTTTCCAGAATCACGGCTGTGGTGAAGCTTGACTGTAACCCGAGCACTCGAAGTGCGATCCACACTTCACCTGAAGCTATGAGCCACGATAATATCCAGAAGAAGCAACATCCGGCTATGCCGGATGGCCTGGAGTAAATAAGCCGAATTGTCCGGTCAAGCGCTTCGCCCCCCTGAACAAGTGTATCCCACCCTGGTGACCTAGCCAGACGGGACGCTATTATCGCACTCCATCTGAAAATGCCTGCCCGCTGCACCGCGTAGAACCCCGTAACCGCCAAGGTCCCGGTCAGCACCGCAACGAGCGCGGGGCGGGCCAGATCTGTCCGACCGGTTGCGGCGATCAGCAGAATGCAGGCTGTCACTAGATAAAACACCTTGGTCACGATGCCGATCGTAATATCGACGATGATCACCGCGGTTGCAGTCCGCAACGGCATTCCCCAAATCGCAGCGATGCGAACGATGACAATATCTCCTCCCACACGCGCGGTTGGCAGAAGATTATTGACCGATTCGCCAATCCAATGGAGAAAAAAACTGGGGATCAATCGTAGTCTATTTTCTTTCGGAATGAGTACTAGCCAGCCAGCCGAATCGCTCAGAGTCTGCGCAAGATGATAAAGTGCTATGGCGAGCAAACCCCAGCGTGCCCGAGCGATCGCTAAAACAACTTGTTCGGCGCCTTCACGGAAAAGCAGGGTAATCAACAGCGCCACTCCGGCAATGCCCAGTAGAAAGACGATGGGGTGGATTATCCTGGAGTTTTTCACTATAATTCAACTACCCGGCAGATGAATCCGAAGGAGTCCTTCTAGGGGAACGTATGCAGCAAGTCTTGGGTAGTCATGAAACGACTATTTGCCGGGTTCGCTCGCTTGCGGTCACTCACGTCAGCGACTCCGGCGCTATTAGTAAAAAATTAGTCCCCGATAACGGAGGTCTGACGTGTAAGTATTTTAACCGAGCCATTGGGGGTTCTTGGCGGTTCCATCGAAGTGTTGGCTTATCTTATATAGCTCATATTGACCATTCGTCGCGGCTTCCCGCGTTCGACTGAGCAGAGCGGCGACCTCTTCTTTTGTCAGCGGCTTGAACGTGCGAGCCGCTTCGATCGCCTGGTCGAGAACCCGTAAGCTGTCGATTCCGGTGATGACCACCGAAGTCGGCAGAGTCATGGAATAATGCAGAGCCTCTATTGGTTGTACGGTTTTACTCTGCAGAATATAATCATCGCCAAAGGTCTTCATTGCTTCCACACCGATTTCTTCTTTCAGCAGAACCGGTAGAACCTGGTCCTCAAAACTCCGGAAGTGGGCATCCATGACATTGAGCGGCATCTGCACCGCATCGAAACGAAAATGATTCTTCGCCGCAGCATTCAGCATTCGCAGGTGAATGAAAGGATCTTTATGTCCGGTAAAACCGATGTGACGAATCTTACCCGCCTTTCGGGCCTCCAAAATCGCTTCCTGGGCTCCATTTTCCCCAAAAATGCGATCGGGATCCTCTGGACGGATAACTTCATGATGCTGGAGGAGATCAATATGGTCGGTCTGTAGCCTTTTCAGTGATTCCTCCATCTGCCGTGCCGCTTCCTGCTTTGTCCGACCATCGATTTTCGTCATGAGAAAGACCTTTTGGCGGTAGCCATCCTGAAGGGCCTTGCCCATCCGAATTTCGCTGTTGCCGTTATTGTAATCCCAGCAATTGTCCATGAAGGTAATTCCGCGATCGATAGCGCTCCGAATGATTTTAACGCTGTCCGCATCTGACAGTTGAGCTTTGCCGATATGGTATCCTCCCAATCCGATGACGGATACTCTCTCTTTGCTGCGTCCGAGCTGGCGATAGAGCATATCGCCATTGCGGGTTTCCATTTGCCTCCTTTTCTCGGACGATTCCGTCGCGGATTGGGCGACCGCCGCGATCGGGCGGAGGATACCCTGGCCAGCCGCAATTCCGAAAGCGAGTGAACTCGATGTTTTCTTCAGAAAGTTTCGTCTACTGATTTCCATTGCGGTTTTCCTTCTGCCTCAGATGAGGCGATGCGGACGTTCTCGTCGCCGCATCTTGACGAATTCTACCGTAGGAGAACGCGTGAGGCAGTGAAGATTTTTCCGGGCATATCTTTGCGAGAGTAACCCCACGCAGCCAGGTTTTTCGCCCTTCAGCGCGCATTCAGAGGTCGGCATATTTCTTTGGACGTAGCCTCGACTACGCTTGCCGCAGGAGGAACGTCTTCTTTTTCCGAAGGTTTTGCGCCGATTTGGCTACGTTGCGTTCAGGGCCGCGGTCTGCGGTACACCCGGTTGGGTTGAGCTTGCTCCCTTGCCCTGCTATATACCCTCACTGCGCCATACACACAGAATGAAACGACGAAAGAGAGAAAATTCACACAGATGGGGACCGAGTTCGTCAGCGGACTGAGTTTGAACCACATTGCAGCTGGCCTTCTGCATCTGGCAGTGCTGTTGGCTATCCAGCACGGACTCGATCGCCTCGCCAAAAAGCTGCGCATCGATCGTCTTTCTCTGGTCAATGATCGAAGCACGAAAACTGCCGTGATTCGTGCGCTGCTTACCCGGTTTGACCTCTGGATATGGGGATCTGGTTTGTACACCCTTCTGGCCTGGCACTTCAATGGAGTGGTCTCCTCCGCCCTCGGACCAGGTTGGGCAACGCCTGCTCGACAAACTGCAGCCCTGCAGGCCATCACGATTCTGGCTGTTAGCTCTTTGGGCGGCAGACTGATTTACGTCACGAATCAGGC
This sequence comes from uncultured Verrucomicrobiae bacterium, assembly GCA_963736745.1. Lineage (GTDB taxonomy): Bacteria > Verrucomicrobiota > Verrucomicrobiia > Chthoniobacterales > JAFAMB01 > JAFAMB01. The sequence goes on from CAVTQD010000017.1 coordinate 75,869, forward strand.
GACTGCGCGCTTTAGCGGCCGGCGACTCCTCCCATTGGGAAAGTGCCGTCGCGGTTCTATGCGCAGACTCTCTGCAGGTCGGGATTCCGCTGGTTGCCACGTTTTTCGCGCTTAGTCGAGTAGGTCTCCCGTCCTCCGTCCTCGCCAACTCGCGGGACATCATTAACGCGCTGGTGATACTGGCAACCGGTTACCTTGCGTGTCGGCAGGTCAGCTTGATTGCGGACAAGATCATTCAGTCCCATCGGGTTCGAGGAGGGGTTGATGTTCGGTCCCGCGCTCTTTACACGGAAGTTTCTGCGCTGCGTAAGGCGATCTTATTTGTTCTGGCATTCCTGACGGTCGCGACCGCGATGATTTTCTGTGCACCATTGCGTCATGTTGGCACGAGTCTTTTGGCATCGGCGGGCCTCATCACTGTGCTGGCCGGAGTCGTGGTGCAGCGCTCGCTCGGACATCTATTCGCCGGATTTCAATTGGCCTTAACGCAACCGATCCTCTTGGATGATCTCGTGGTTGTGGAGGGTGAGTTGGGGAAGGTAGAGGAAATCACGCTTGCGTACGTTGTCGTTCACCTTTGGGACCAGCGGCGACTTGTTGTTCCGATCACCTACTTTCTGGAGAAGCCGTTCGAAAACTGGACGCGCCGCTCACCAGAACTTCTCGGAACGGTATTTCTTTACTTCGACTATCACCTGCCCGTGAACGAACTCAGGGACGAGTTTTTTCGATACGTTGAAGGTCATCCTGCGTGGGATAGGCGGACAAAGTCCCTGGTCATCGCAGACGCCAAAGAAACTTCGATCCAGATCCGCGCATTAGTGAGCGCGGCTGATCCAGACAAGCTTTGGACCCTGCGTTGCGATATTCGTGAAGCGCTGATCTCCTACGTGCAGGAGAAGCATCCTGGCCACCTGGTCAAATCGCGCGTTGCCGTTCAACAATTGCCGGCGAATTCGATTACATTGACCCAGCCGGCGCTCGTTTTTGGCCATGAGGATGGGATAAGCACAGCGGCTGCCCGTCCCTCCTATTGATTCGAGGATGCAGCAAGTCGCGAAATCTCTGAATTGACGATTCTTACGCGATCGTGGTGGCGAATCGAAGTTACCTCACAAACTCCGTACCATGTGAAAGTACGCCTGTCCCTCGATCTGCTTGGTTGAATCTGTGCGAAACCCAAGTCGCTCATACAGCCCTTTGACTGCCGCACTATCCACATCGACCAGGAGCGCGATGCGAAGGAACCCGCGATTGCGGGCCAGATCGCAGGCTGCCTCAATCAATTTGCGGCCGTAGCCTTTGCCTTGGAAACGCGGGCTGACACTGAGGGTATCCAAATAAAACTCCGAGGGTTCCGGTTCGGTGGGGATGCGATAGTTTGCGTCCCCCGTTTTCTTGGCAGCCGCCCGCTCGAGCGGTGCATCCAGTTGTCGGACTTTGCCGCCGTCATAGAGCACAGCCAACCCGATCAGCTCTCCCTCTTCTTCGATCACCAGCGTATTTTGATAGCTGATTCGGGTCTCCTCCTGGACAAAAAAGTGATTCAAAATGGACGCTGCTTCTTGACGGTTGGTTGTTCCCGTTAAAACAAACGCGATATGACCGATTGCCTGCAGGATCAGTGGAACGGCGTTAACAGCATCGCTGCAAACGGCTTGCCTGATCATAAAACAATTATTTAGTGAAATATTGGGCAAGCCAAGAAGATTGCCCGACTGCCAGACGGCGTCGTTCGATCGCCCTCACTCAAAGTCGTACACGACCACCTTGGTCCAAAGCGCTTTGCACTTCTCCACAAACTCCAAATGCTGCGGGTGATCTTGATAATTGTCCTGCGCCTGCTTTGTCTCAAACTGGATATTCAGTCCAATCTGGTAGCTTTGATCAACAACACCGCGATGGCTGCGCGCCATCTTGCCAGCATGGAAACTTATAACACCGGGAATAGAAGGAAGATACTTCTTTGAGTTAGTGAGCACTTCGTTCGTAGCGTCGGGTATTGCGGAATCGGTCCAAAAAATTACGATGTGCGAAAACATTTGGGGATTTATCAGCGATTTTGCAGGGTGGCGCAATCCGGGAATTGACGCGCCTCATCCCCATATGCTACCGAAAAGGCCGCCGACAATTCGAAACCGAACGAGAAGCGATTAACCGTTGTACCACCTTCTCAGATATTCCGGCGCGGATCTGCCGGGGACTCAGAAAATTCTTCGACCTCCTTGGTAATGCCGCCGAATTTTATTACCCACGCTCTGATACCATTGTCGTGATAATCGCACGCTCTCGCGTTCATCACTGGATGACGATGCTCAAGCCAGACCGGTTCATCAAATTCACATGCGGGACGATTTGGAAATTGAAATATCGCGTTGACGGCAACAACTCGGGCAATATTGGCAGCGATCGACTGGTCAGTAACCATTTGATCCGGCTTTTCCTCTTTCCAGTCTTCAATCAACTTTCGCGGCACTTCCAAGACCACCTGTTGCGCACTTCCGACGGGCAAAGTGGGGATTCCGCTCACCGGCCTCAGCAAAAATTGAACATAGAAAAATTGTTCGCTCATGAAGTCTTTGACGAGGCGGCCTGCGCCTGACTTCATTCTCAAGTTGGCCACGCTCGGGCAAGAGTTTGGAAGTCCGCCGAACGAGCACCCCATTTCTTCATTCGGGAGCATTGTACGCACCTTTGAGATTGTCCTTGGCTGGTTGTGTTTTGTGGCAAAGCGGTCCAGGCTGGAAACCCAGTGCACCGTCTCGCGTATAGCGGTTATGTCGTCGCGTTCAAGATGGGCGGCCGGCCATGAATGCCGCAGCTTGGGTCTCCAGCGTCACCGGCATCGGCCTTCTCGGACTAGTGGCCTTGGACATTTATCGCACCATCCTGCATTCGCGCGGCCGCTCAGGGCCGGTCACAGAGACACTCACACGCGCCATTTGGCGGCTGATGCGTGGCGCCGCTTTTCGGCGCTCCCGCCAGAGTCGCCACCAACTGCTCAACCATGTCGGTCCACTGCTCTTGCCCTTGACCGTCGCGACACTGGTAGCGTTGCTTATCCTCGGGTATTCACTGCTCTACTGGCCACACCTGCCTGGAGATTTCAATGTCGAGGAAAAAGCCCAAAGCCCGCGAGCCATTGAGGCCCTCTACTTCAGCGGCATCACCTTTACCACCTTGGGGTACGGGGACATCGCACCGCGCTCCACCCCGATGCGCCTATTGGCCTTGAGCGAGGCCCTTACCGGTTTTGGCTTTATCTCCTTGGCCGTCACCTACTTGGTCTCTCTCACGGCCGCCCTGGAACACAAACGCGCCGTGGCTCTTTCATACTACCATCAAGCCCGCCAGGGCGCTGACGTCGCCGGCCTCTTGATCCACCATTTTGTGGGAGGGCGCTTTATAGGACTCGAAAGCATCTTTGCCGTCGCCGCCCGCGACCTGCAAAGCCTGCTGGAAAGCCACATCGAGCACCCGCTCATCCATTACTTTCACCCTTCACATGTACACAAAAGTCTACCTCGGATGCTCTTCTTGGTGCTGGAGGCTTGCGCGGTCACCCGCGCCTGTTTAGACAGCCGCGCCTACGAGGATCTTTGTCGACACCCGGAACTGCGGACGCTGGAGGAAACCAGCCGCCACGTCTTATCTGAGCTGGCCAACACTGTCGGAGTGGGACAGGGTACGGTAATCGCCGAAGACGAGCCGGGCCGCGAGGGTGTGCCGACCGTTGAGGAACCCACGCGCTTGCGCCAACGTTACGAGATCACTTTGCGACGGTTGCTGGACGCTGGCGTGCGCCTGCCGTCCGACACCGAAGCGGGCTGGCGCGAATACCGCCGTCGTCGTCACGGTTGGGAGTTGGAGTTGGCCGCATTCGCGCTGTATTTAGGTTACGACTGGGACGAGGTCACCGGCGACAGCGACCTCGAGCCTGGCCACCGAGTAGGTCTGAGACGCGTTCTGGCTCGATAATGGTAAGTGAATGAACAAGGACTTTCCATCATGTGATCGGCCCGCCGCAGGCCGGAGGCCTATTCCACTTTGCCGCAGCGCGATTCGATGGGCGGGGAGGAAATCTTAATCATTGAGTAGCTCTGTGTGGGTTGCGACGAGAACGTCGCACTCTGAGAGTCTTCGGGATCGCCGACGCGCCGACACCGCGTCGTTTGTGAGCCCGGCTTCGCCGCGCTACGCAATACTGTGGTTTACCTCTTTCTTCGGTTTTTGGGGTAATCTCTTGTGTACCTGCGAAGGCGGAGATTAATTAACGTTGTAAGTGGCTAAATCCAAATCAAGGTTCTCCCGTCCAGCTGATTATTTAGTCTATATCGGTTACAGGTCTCTTGCATGGTTCCTTTTGCAACTTCCGCTGCCTTGGACCTTCAGGCTCGGGCAGCTACTAGGATTGTTCGGCTATTTAGTTCTTCTGAAGTATCGCAAACTAGCATCGGGCAATCTTCGAATTGCCTTTCCGGAGTGGACAACAAAACAGGTGCGGAAAAACTGCCGAGATCATTTTCGGACGGTGACAGCTAATCTTTTCTGTTCATTGGTTCTGACGCAAAAGCCTCTCGAAGCGAACTCCCGCATCGACATCTCTTCGCTGCTGGCTGCGGCCCCGAAAATCGAGGCCGCTTCAAGCGTGTATCTGGGTGATCAATCACATCGGGAACTGGGAACTGTTCATTCTTGCACCCCGATGGCTGCAGAACCCGATCTGGGCGGTGATTTACCAGAAGCTCAGTAATGGATTCCTGGATTGCTATGTGCAGCGGTCCCGGGAAAGCTCAGGCGTATTGACAATCGATCGGGCTGAGGGACTGCATAGGGGCGTGACGGTCTTGAGGAACGGAGGGATGCTAGGGGTCTTGATAGATCAGCATGCTGGTGACAAAGGGCTCTGGACCCCCTTTTTTGGCCGCCTGGCGTCGACCACTCCGTTTCCGGCGGTGTTGGCTAAAAAGACCGGCGCGGCATTGATGCCGGTCAGTATAGTCACCTGTGGTACGGCGCGCTGGCGGGTCGAGGTACACGAATTCATCCCCAGCCGGGATGCATCAACCGCCGAAATCACCGCTCGTGTCAATCTTAGTCTGGAAAAGCAGATTCGAAAGAATCCGAGCGATTGGTTCTGGGTACATAATCGCTGGAAGACGCCCAATCCGCAGTTTTTGCTTCGCCACTACCATCGGGGAGTGTATGTGCCGGCGCAGGTTGAAACCCTCAAGCCCTTCCGCGTCCTCATACAATCGAGCACTTTGCCGGATGAGGCAGCCATTAGTGTGGAAGCGGCCCGACGTATTAAAAGGGGACGCCCTGACCTGTTCCTATCCATTCTTGTCATAGATAAACTTGCGGATTACTGGCGAAGAATTCCCGAGGTAGACGAAGTCTTGCAGATAGAGGACGGGAACAGCGTGTTTACCGTCGCTGGCAAGATTCGGGGTCGATTCGATGTGGCGATCTTATTTGCGAACTCATCGCGCTCAGGTCTCGAAATCTGGCTAGCAGGAATACCGCGTCGAGTCGGGCTTCCCAAGCCGTGGTTCAATTTTTTCCTAAATCAGTTTGTGCGCGAGCGTTCGGGAGGGCATCAAGAGAATGGGCCTCTCAGAATTGCGGAACGGATCGGCGCGGATCTAGCGGAAAAGTTACCTTCGCTGGACGGCGTGAAATCATCCTTCTGAAAGGGACAAAGTCTCGGCTCAGAATGCACCCAGGTAGTGCATTTCATTGCAGAATGCCGGAATAGGTCCCAGAATCCGGCACCGCGACACGATCGCTGCCTGAGCAGACAACAATCACCCTTGCGCCGTTCCTGGGGATTAATGTAAATCTGTTTCAGGTCGAAAGCCCCAATCTGGAAAAGGGTGTTTGCCATTGGATTCTCTCTTAAAGCTGCAAGATATCAGCAAGTCATTCTACGGGATCAAAGTACTCAAAAATGTGGACTTTGAGCTCCGTAAAGGAGAGGTGCACGCTCTCCTGGGTGAAAACGGGGCAGGAAAGTCTACCCTAATAAAAATCATCTCAGGAGCATATAAGTTAGATTCCGGCACGATCCTTTTTAAAGGCAAAAACATCAACCTTGGTTATGGCCCAAAAGGAGCAGAAGATTTGGGTATCGTAACGATCTATCAGAATTTTCACCTGGTTCCTCATTTAAGCGTCGCGGAAAATTTAGCGATTAGAAAATTTACCACCCAGCGAGGTTTCTTTGTAAACTGGGCCGTCGTTTATCATCAGGCCGAGACAGCCTTACAGAAAATTAATTTTCGTATAGATGCTAAGGCCAAAGTAAGAGATCTAAGTGTCGCTAAGAAACAAATGCTCGAGATCGCAATTGCCTTGTCGAAACATGCTGAGATTTTGATCATGGATGAACCGACGGCCGCACTTAGCAAACAGGAGACCGAGGTTCTTTTCGAGATGATCGGGCAACTTAGAGCTCAAGGAATCGGTATCATCTACGTCTCACACAAGCTGGAGGAGATAAAGCAGATTGGAGATCGCGTCACCATCCTTCGTGATGGCAATCATATTGCGACTCTCAATCTCCGAGAAGCGGAACTGAGGGATATTATCAGGCTGATGATTGGTCGAGACATCCCGATTGAGCAACGGGAGACGACTGACATGGATAGTAGTTCCGTCTTAACGTTGCAGGATGTCACGAACCAATACTTTGTTCGACCCTTAAATCTAAAGGTGCAAGCACACGAGATCTTGGGTATCACGGGACTTGTTGGTGCAGGAAAAACGGAATTAGCCCGAATGATGTTTGGAGCGGACAAAGTCGAGTCGGGCAAGATCTATCTGAATGGGAAAGAAATTAAGATAAGTAGCCCGCCGAGCCGTAAAATCTGGGATTGGCTATCTCCCGGAAGATCGCGATGCCAAGGGACTCTGTCTAAACATGGGTGTCCGGGAGAATCTGACACTGGCGTTCCTGGCGAAGCTGAGACGAATATTTCTTGATCGCGTGTTGGAAACAAGGCTTGTGAAGGAAGCGATCAAATCGGTCCAGGTCAAAGCGAGTAGTATCTCCCAGCAAGTGAAGTATTTGAGTGGTGGAAATAAACAAAAAGTCGTCTTTGGAAAATGGCTGGAGGCAGATTGTCAGGTGTTGATTCTGGATGAACCGACAATGGGTATTGATATCGGGGCCAGGAAAGAAATATATGATCTGGTGCACCGCTTTATCCAGAAACCGCAGAAAGCAGTCGTTTTTATCTCCAGTGACATCAATGAAATACTTGAGATCGCTGATCGCATCCTGGTCATATCTGACAAAAGCATCGTGGCCGAACTAAATGCCAGGGAAACAAACAAACAGGAAATTGTCGAATACAGCATGCGATTGCTCAACCAGGCCGGATAAGATCACGAACAACGACAGAAGCAGGAAAGGCGCACAGGATGATATCACGACAGATTCGCGCTGTATTCAGTAATCAAGCGATCTCGATGTTATTCATTTTGATCGCGATGTGGTTTATCCTAGCATTGCTTTCGCGCTATTTTTTTACTGTTGGCAACATATCGGAAATAACCCTGCAAACGGCGGTCATCGGCATTATTGCCGCGGGCGAAACCTTAATCATTATTTCTGGTGGCATTGACCTATCGGTGGGATCGATCTTTGCTTGTTCCGGGGTGCTAGGCGGATTGGTGTTACAAAAGACGGCGAATGTGCCGGCTGCTCTTCTCACAACGATCGCCTTCGGTGGAATACTAGGACTTCTAAACGGCTTTGTTATTACCCGGCTGCGGGTGCCGCCATTTATCGCTACGCTAGGCATGCTGGGCATCGCGAGAGGGTTCGCTTTAATCTTGTCGAGGGGGATACCCATTTTTGGCCTTAGTCCGCAGTACCTGTGGATTGGTCAGGGAAAAGTGTTTAATGTTGTCCCTGTTCCCACGATCATTCTCCTCTTGGTGTTTGTTTTAGTCTTTTTTGTTGCCCACTACACCCGCTTTGGGCGGTTTGCCTATGCGATTGGGAGCAATGCAGAGGCTTCAGTCCTGTCGGGAATCAATCTAAAGCTTGTCACCTTGTGTATCTACGCCGGGGGCGGACTATTATGCGGGGTCGCGTCAATCATCGAAGCCGCGCGTCTTGCGACGGTTCAACCGGCTGGAGGCAGTGGTTATGAACTTTTAGCGATCGGCGCGGTGGTCATTGGAGGCACCAGCTTATTTGGCGGAGAAGGCAACGTTGTCGCGACTCTGATCGGCGCAATAATCGAAACCACCATCAGAAACGGTTTAAATATTCTGGGGGTGAATGCTTTCTGGCAGTATGTGGTCAACGGCGGTGTGATCATTGCGGCGGTGGCGGTGGACCAGTTGAAAAGGCAGCTTTAAGCTTATCAGCTTCGATCGCGTTTCTCCGATCTCAGCCGGATCGCGAAGAATGCTGGGCAACGTTTTGGCCGGAATTTCACAACTCCTTTTGTATTGAAGTCAGAAAAGGAAAATATACGATCGAGGAAAAGTTGTCCCCATTCCAGTTCCCCACCAAGATCCACGCATGAAAAAAATAATCCGCCTTTTTTCGTCTACTGCATTTCTCGCACTCCTCCTGGTGAGTTCTACCATCGTATTCGGCCAGGTGAAAAACCAGGGAACCATTGTTTTTATCCCTAAGTCAACGTCAGCAACCTTTTATCTATTCCTTGTCAAGGGAGCAAAAGATCGCGCCAAAGAACTAGGTTATACTATCGATTATCAAGGTCCGGCGACAGAGACGGAAATCGCGAGTCAAGTGGACCTGGTGCGAAATATATGCAGGTCAAAACCCGCGGGTATCCTCCTGGCCGCTCTTGATTCCAAAGGACTCATTCCGCCCGTAGAAGAAGCTTTACAGAACGGTGTTCCGGTCGTGATGGTAGATTCCGGAGTCGATAGCGATTTGCCGAAGGCCAGTGTCACCACCGACAACTACGACGGAGGATATAAAGCCGGTTTGCAGATGGCGAAACTTTTAGGTGAGAAGGGTTTGGTGGCGAATCTTGGCATTCAGGCCGGTTCAGTTAGTTCCAAAAGAAGCACTGGCTTCAACGATGCGATTGCCAAGTTTCCTAGTATGAAAGTACTCCCGACACAATGGACCAATGCCGATGCAGCTACCTCAATGAACATTGCGGGGGATCTGCTGAATGGGAACCCGGATGTGGCGGGTTTTTTCTCGGCGTGTGCACCTACGGCTGTCGGTATTTGTCAGGCGATCAAAGCAAAAGGGCTGGAGAAGAAGTTAAAGGTGGTAACGTTTGATCCTAGTCCGGAGATTCTGCCGCTGTTTGAGAGTGGAGTGATTCAATGCATCATCGCACAAGATCCGTATCAGATGGGGTATCAAGGGGTCGGCTATATAGATCAGGCGCGCAAGAACGTGGCGATTGAAAAGAAGAAAATTGAGTTACCCCCGGTACTGATAACTCCAGATAACTATAATAGTCCGGAAGTGCAAAAATTGCTCCAGACACCTGAGAAATTTTCAGTACGAGGCTAAAGGTCTTCTGCATGCGGCGAGCAAGCTCCTTGTGAGAACAGGCGCCTGATAGACTCATTTAAACCCAAAAAATGAACACCCTGAACCTCATTCAGGTGGAACGTATCTTGCAGACAGTCGCCCGCATTTCGCGCGAAAACGAAAAGTACTTCTGTGATTTGGATGGCGAAATGGGGATGCCGACTTCGGAAAGTCTATTTGGGACGGCTTTCGCGCAGTGATGAACGAGCTGCCGTCAATCGATCGGGCTGATATAGGAACTTTCCTTATTAAGGTCGGCACCGTATTCGCTTCGCATGCCGGCGGCACCTCCGGACCTATTTGGGGGACAGCATTTCTAAAAGCCGGTCTGAAAGCGAAAGGAAAAACCGAACTCACAACGGCTGACCTCGTGCAAATGGGTCGGGCTGCAGTTCAAGGGATGATGGCTCGCGGCAGCGCACAGGTTGGCGACAAAACACTGCTCGATGCGATCGTTCCTGCTTTGGATAAATTTGAAGAGCTCTGCCAAATCGGGAAAGCCGATTTTAGATCCGCGTTTCAAGCTGCATCCGAGATCGCGACCGCAGCAGTCGAGGGCACTCGTAATTGGCCTGCCAAGCGGGGTCGTCAATCGTACGCTGGTGACCGCACAATCGGCACGCTCGATCCCGGAATCGTGGCTGTGGCAATGATGCTGACGGCGGTTGCCAAGGAGCTTGACTAATTTGCAGCTCAAAACGCCGCTGGATTCCAAGAGATTTCCGCTTCCATTCTTCTCCCTTGGTTAACCCGTTCCTCCACAACTATGAATAAGTTCTTCAATTCACCAGATCGCTTCGTCGCTGAGATGCTGGAAGGCGTAGTACTCGCGAACCCGGACAAGCTGAAGTACGTACCCCGCTATAACATCATCCACCGAGCAGATCGACCCAATGATGATTTTGTTTCGATCATCCAAGGTTCCGGCAGCGGGCACGAGCCCGCTCACGTCTTGGCTGTCGGGCCAGGGATGTTGGATGCAGCGTGTCCCGGCAATGTGTTCGCCGCACCTCCGATGGACTATGTCCTCGAATGCACGAAGTTAATGAATTCAAAAAGAGGGGTTCTCCACCTCATCAATAATTACACTGGCGATCGAGCCGCCTGGGATATGGCGCGCGAACTAGCGGAGGCCGAAGGAATCAAGATCGGCGTTGTTTTGATCAATGATGACGTGGCCGTGGTGAATAGTGCGTACACCGTCGGCCGCCGCGGTGTTGCTGGGAATTTTTTCGTGATAAAGGCGTGCGGCGCTGCCGCTGCCACAGGCGCCAGTCTCGAGGAACTCGTGAAGCTAGGTGAAAAAGTCGTGAGTGTCGTACGCACGATGGGTGTTGCCATTTCAGGTTGCCGACCGCCAGGGAAAGACAAACCGATCTTCGAGCTTGCCGAGGGTGAAATGGAGATGGGAGTTGGCATCCACGGGGAAAAGGGGCGCCGCCGGGACAAGCTTCCGAGCGCAGACGCCGTTGTGGACGAGCTTTTCGATGCCGTCTCCAAAGACCTGCCTTTCAATAGCGGCGATACTGTGGGGCTGATGATCAATGGCCTCGGCGGCACCCCGCCGAGTGAGCTCTACCTGCTTTACCGCCGCGCGGCGTTACGCTGCAAGGAGGCAGGACTAAAGGTCGTGCGAAACTATGTCGGCGAGTACTGTACCTCTCTCGAGATGGCAGGATTCTCGCTGACTCTGATCCGACTGGATGACGAACTCAGCCGCCTGCTCGACGCGCCTGCCGATATCGCCTTCCGCGTCTTCTGAGACCAGTTAACACCAATCTGACGACGAAGAATTATCCTATGCCAGTAGTTTCACTCAGAGAAATCTTAAATCCGGCCTTTGAAGCCAGATATGGCGTAGGGGCATTCAATATCGTGAACGACCTCACGATGGCCGCGGTGCTGGACGCCGCAGTGGATACTAAGTCCCCAGTGATAATTCAGGTCTCGGTCAAGACCGTGAAAATGTGGGGAGCCAAATTGCTTCAACAGATGTTCGCAGAAATGGCTTCCCGCCGGCCTGTTCCGGCGACGCTTCACTTGGATCATTGTCCAGATGTGGAAATGATCAAAACTTGCCTCGATGCAGGATGGAATTCAGCTTTGTTCGATGCCTCGAGTTTGAGTTATCAGGATAACCTCCGCCTTTGTAAAGAAGTCGTTGCCTTTGCGAAAAAGCACGGCGCGGGCGTTGAGGGTGAACTCGAAGCAGTCCGTGGAATCGAGGACGACGTCGGCAGCAACGTCGAAGGTGAATTGGTTCCGGTTGAGCGGTGCGTTGAATTCATTGAAGCGACGGGGATTGACTGTTTTGCACCGGCGATCGGCACCGCCCACGGCTTGTACAAGACCGAGCCGAAAATCAATTTCGAACGGGTGGAAGCGATTGTTGCCCGATGCCCAAAGCCGATCGTTCTCCACGGCGGGACGGGACTCTCGAGCGGCACTTTCAAGAGACTCATCGCCGCCGGCTGCGCGAAGGTGAATATCTCGACGATGTTGAAAATAGCGTTCGCTGATAGCTTCAAGAACTACCTCGAGGCAAAACCAAAAGAATACGACCCAATGAAGCTCCAGAAGGCCGTTCACGCGGATTTGATGAACATGGCAAAAGGGTTCATGGAGATCTTCGGCAGCGCGGGAAGAGCGTGAGGAGCGTATGGACCGGGGCCTGATATTCGACTGTGATGGCGTTCTGGCGGACACCGAGCTCCACGGACATTTGGTGGCATTTAATCAAATGTGGAAGAAGCTCGGCGTTCGCTGGCAGTGGTCACCCGAACAATACGCTGAAAAACTCAAAATCGGAGGTGGCAAAGAAAGGATGGCGAGCTTGTTCCTGGATCAGGGGTTTCATGAGGTATTCTCTGTTCCGAAGAGCGAGGAAGAGCGCAATACTCTCATCACAAGCTGGCACAAAGAGAAGACGGCTATTTACCAGCAGATCATTGGGTCAGGGACAATCCCACCGCGCTCGGGGATCAAGAGAATTGCGGAAGCCGCTCTCGCAGCAGGTTGGAAATTGGCAGTCGCATCGACTTCCGCCAAACCATCGGTAGATGCCGTGCTGACCCATGTTGTGGGAGAGTCCATTGCGAAACAGTTCTTCGTACTTGCCGGCGACGTCGTTGCCGCAAAAAAACCTGCACCGGACATTTACCTGATGGCCTGCAAAAGACTGGGGGTCCCTCCAAAAAATTGCGCTGCGATTGAAGACTCCAGAAACGGACTTCTGTCCGCCGTTTCAGCTGGTATTCAAGTATTAGTGACAACCAGCTGGTTTACCATAAGCGAGGATTTTTCCGAGGCACGGCTCGTGGTTTCGGCTTTGGGCGACCCTGGAGGCGAACGGTCGAGTGTCAGTGAAAACAGAATTGGGCGTCGGGTGGGAGAGTATGTCACGTTGGACGACGTTGCCGCCGTCCTCGCGACGTGACTTCTGGGACCAAACCGCCGGTCCGGTAGGGATGCGCTCCCGCGCATCCGGCGCCGCACGTCTCGACGCTCCTTTTTGCTGGCCCTTTTCTAGACGTCCGACGCCGGATCGCGCGGGAGCGCGACCCTACCAGTCTAACTTACGATTATTTTGGATAGCATTGGCAACCGACTTATTGCTCCTCCTCGCGACGTGACTTCTGGGACTTCTGGGACCAAGCCGCCGGTGCGGTAGGGATGCGCTCCCGCGCATCCGGCCCCGCACGTCTCGATGCTCCTTTTTGCTGGCCCTTTTCTAGACGTCCGACGCCGGATCGCGCGGGAGCGCGACCCTACCATGCTCCTCTTCGCGACGTGACTTCTGGGACCAAGCCGCCGTCCGGTAGGGATGCGCTCCCGCGCATCCGGCGCCGCACGTCTCGATGCTCCTTTATGCAGACCTTTTCTAGACGTCCAGCGCCGGATCGCGCGGGAGCGCGACCCTACCATGCTCCTCTTCGCGACGTGACTTCTGGGACCAAACCGCCGGTCCGGTAGGGATGCGCTCCCGCGCATCCGGCCCCGCACGTCTCGACGCTCCTTTTTGCTGTTTTGCTGGGCCTTTTCTAGACGTCCGACGCCGGATCGCGCGGGAGCGCGACCCTACCATTATTTTGGATAGCATTGGCAACCGACTAACCGACTTATTGCTCCGCCTCGCGACGTGACTTCTGGGACCAAACCGCCGGTCCGGTAGGGATGCGCTCCCGCGCATCCGGCCCCGCACGTCTCGACGCTCCTTTTTGCTGTTTTGCTGGGCCTTTTCTAGACGTCCGACGCCGGATCGCGCGGGAGCGCGACCCTACCATTGTTTTGGACAGCATTGGCAACCGACTAACCGACTTATTGCTCCGCCTCGCGACGTGACTTCTGGGACCAAACCGCCGGTCCGGTAGGGATGCGCTCCCGCGCATCCGGCCCCGCACGTCTCGACGCTCCTTTTTGCTGTTTTGCTGGGCCTTTTTCTAGACGTCCGACGCCGGATCGCGCGGGAGCGCGACCCTACCAGTCTAACTTACGATTATTTTGGGCAGCATTGGCAACCGACTTATTGCTCCGGCCGGAGCCAAACTTCGACCCGACGATTCTGCTCTCGACCATCTCCGGTTTCGTTGGAGGCAATGGGCAAAGCCTTTCCATAACCGGTCACCAGCGATGGAACAAGGCCGTGGCTCTGCAATTGTTCGGCGACCGCCTTGGCGCGTTGTTTTGAAATTCTAAGATTCAGCTTGTTTCCACCATAGTTATCGGAAAAGCCGAAGAGTAGAACATGGCGCCCTTGATAGGTTGAATTTTGAAGCAGGTCGACCAAGCGCTTCAAATCCGCCAAGGCCCTATTGTCCAGTTGCGTGCTAGCCGGTCGAAAGTGGAAAATGATATTCAATTTGGCAGCGCGGCTGACGTCATCCGCGTACCCTGGTGGCGCATCCGGAGGTACAGCTGGGCTTACCAACTCAATTGTCTGGCTCGCGAACTCGAGCCTGACCCGCCGGATTTGGGCCGACCTTTTTTGCTTCCTGTACCAAAGCGGTATCGAAGTTTTCGACATTCTTATCCAGGACGAAAGCGGATACCGCATCGTTCAAAGCCTTCTGGAATGCTTCAGGAGCCGCTTCACCGTGGACCCAACTCGGTAATAGTTTGTCTTTGGCAAACTCATCCATCGACCATTGGTGGTAACCATCGAATTTCGACTTGTCCACGTCGGTCCGAGCCGGAATCGATCCTTTCAGGGGATTGAATGCCGCCTGAGCTTCCTTGCTACCGATGCTTTTCAACCAGGCGATCGCCGATTCTTTGTGCGGCGCACCCTTCGCAAGGGTGAAACCGTCTGCCACAATCAAAAAAGATCCGCCGGTGCCTGGGTGATTTACCCAGCCGAAATCCACTTTTTCCTTCAAATGCGCTTTAATGAACTCGCCATCCGCCCAATCTCCCATCGAATTGAATGCTACTTTGCCGTCCATCAGTTCCTTAACGGCCTGATCCCACGTAAGGTTCGCATGATCGGGATTGATGTAATCCTGCATCTTGGCAAAGTAGTCCATTGCCTGCTTCACCTTGGGGTCATCCCATTTCATCTTGCCGCTGAAGAGATCCATCCACCCTTGCGGGCCGACGACACCGAGAAGAGTGTTCTCAAAAAGCTGAGAGGAGGCCCAAATGCCGGAATCGCCCACGCCGATCGCCGGAATACCGGCCGCTTTGAGTTTGTCACAGATAGCAAAGAATTCTTCAAAGGTCATGTTGTCACTAACCTTGATGCCGTTCTTGTCCAAGAGCTTTTTGTTGTACCAGAGTACATTCCCATGGTGGACGCCGGTTAGGACCGCATATGCGTTTCCATCTTGTGACACCAAGTTCACGAGAGCTCTTGGAAACGCCTTATCCCATCCGGCGCTTTGGTAAAGCTCGGTAATTGGCTCGCAGTAGCCTGGTTTAACATACTGGCCGAGCAGTTCCCAGCCCGGATGACTTTGCCAGGTGTCAGGCGGATTATTGACTGCCAACCGCGTTTGGAGGACGGGCCGAGCTCCTGAACCGCTTCCACCTGCTACCGTCGCGTTAATGATACCGACTCCGGGATATTGTTTTTTGTAGTTGTCAAACAAAGCATCAAGTGCCGCCGCTTCGCTGCCGGAGGTCCACCAAGAGAAGACTTCCAGTTTCGGGAGTGCGAACTCGACAAACTTGCGCGTCCACTTATTTTGCGCTCCTACCGGCGCATATAGATACAAGCGGCGCGAGAGCGGATAGTCTCCGGCCGAAACGGAAAATGTGGTTGGCAGCCCGGGTTTTCCGTTAGTATCAGAAATGGCGAGAACTTTGCAGTTTCGCGTGAACGAGCTTCCTGCAAAGCCAATTGCGTTACTATCGGCCGCTACCGCGTCGGAAAGCTTAGCGTAATTCTCAAAGCGCGAGGCTCTGGGAGAGATCGACCTGGGACCAAGTATGACAGACTTGAATGTGTCCAGAGTGCCTGAGTTTTCGTCGGGTGCGTAAAGATAGATTGGACCGGCGGGCCCGCCGACTTGGGACCAATCGGTGATTTTGCCGCTAAAGATGTCACCGAGTTGCTGCTTTGTTAGTGCGCTAGCGGGGTTGCTCTTGTGGACAAGCACGGCAATGCCATCCACGCCAACGACATTTTCGCAAGCCGGCAAAGACATATCGCCCAAACCAGCGGAGGCGCAGCGATTGGCTTCATCCTGCTTTATCTGGCGGGAAGACATCCCGATGTCGCATCGACCACCGGCAAGATCTTGAAAGGCGGTGCTTGAACCGTGTGACTGGATCTCGATTGTTACCGGTTCGCTGGATTCGTTTGGTACGATGGCTTCGATATCCACTTCGTCTTCTCTGGACCCAGGCTTTCGCTGAACGGAAGTAGCGCCCTGGTACTTTAGGAAATCTTCGCAAAGTGCCGGTGCCAGTTCGTTTCCGATCGTGTTTGACCCGTGGAGCCGTAACACTACTTCCCGGGCCGGACGCAAGGGTGCTGAAACTGGGGAAGAGGAGGCCGCTGCGGCGGCGGCGATCACCCGCAAATTCGCAAACTGCCAGGTGTTTTGAGTATCTTGCGCTGAGCCACCCGAGATTCCGACGCAGCCTCCTCCCTGTGGAGGCTGGCCGTTGATCGTGATGACTTGCTTGTCGTTGATAAATGCGCTCGCCTGACGGCCTTTTGTCACGACGCGAAGTTTGTTGGCCTGGCCAATTCCCTTGTTGATCGCGTCGCTTTCCGTCCATCCGATCGGTGTTAGCCAGCGATCGGTCACGAAGTGACTAATTTTAAAGGAGCCCTCCGCGTCGATGCACAAACAGTAAAAATTAGTGTAGTCCTTTGCCCAAAAAATCAATCCGCCGGCGACGACCGGATCGCCCGCAGACAATGTAACCTCCACCTCGATATCGGCATCATCGAAAACATTAGATTGATTCAAAACACTTTGAGTTGTGTTGAGAGCAGGTTTCAGAACTAATTTTCCATCCTTGACGCTCAAAATATCACCAGGCGTACCCCAACTCGGGTCTAAATTGGTAAAGTCATCTTCGTAAAGAATATCTCCGCCGAAAACGTTTAGAACCGGATGCAACAACAGCATTGCGATAATCGCAAAAATCCAAAATACATAGAATCTTGGTTTCATAAGCATCGATGATCCTTCTAAGGCGGATTTCCGACATTTTTAGCATTCCGCTGTCCACCGAAATTTGGGATTTTGTGTTTAATGGTGGGCGGACTGAACCGGCTGAGTCAAAGGTTGAGTGGAGGTTCCGGGGTCTGGGCTTCGTCCCGCATCTAGCGGCAAAGCACGTCCTGATCTAGGTTGGTTTGCAGGCTCCCCATTCTTCTTTGCAGCTTCTTCTTTTGCGGTCCCATTCTCTTCAGGACGAGCCTGAGCGGCAACCAGGTCTGCAATCTTTTGGGCCAATTGAGCTTTTTCTTCAGCCTCTCTTAATTGTGTTTCTAACGCAGCACGCTGGGTTGTTGCGATATCCGCTTGTTGCCGGGTTAGTTGCAGGTCTTCTTCAGCCTTTTTTAGCCGAGTCTCCAACGAAGCGCGTTGGCTTATTACAAGGTCAGCGTTCTGCTGCGCCTTCTGCAGTTTATCCTGGGCTTGCTTCAGCTGAGTTTCATAGGCCGTACGCTGGGTCGAGGCCACATCCGCGGTCTGCTGCGCCTGCTGGAGCTTGTCCTGGGCTTGCTTCAGCTGAGTTTCATAGGCCGCACGCTGGCTTGAGGCCGCATCCGCAGTCTGCTGCACTTTCTGCAGTTGGTCCTGGGCTTGCTTCAGCTGAGTTTCATAGGCCACACGCCGGGTCGAGGCCACATCCGCAGCCTGCTGCGCCTGCTGGAGCTTGTCCTGGGCTTGCTTCAGCTGAGTTTCATAGGCCGCACGCTGGGTCGATGCCGCATCCGCAGTCTGCTGCACTTTCTGCAGTTGGTCCTGGGCTTGCTTCAGCTGAGTTTCATAGGCCGCACGCTGGGTCGAGGCCACATCCGCAGTCTGCTGCGCCTGCTGGAGCTTGTCCTGGGCTTGCTTCAGCTGAGTTTCATAGGCCGCACGCTGGGTCGAGGCCACATCCGCAGTCTGCTGCGCCTGCTGGAGCTTGTCCTGGGCTTGCTTCAGCTGAGTTTCATAGGCCGCACGCTGGCTTGAGGCCGCATCCGCGGTCTGCTGCGCTTTCTGCAGTTTGTCCTGGGCTTGCTTCAGCTGAGTTTCATAAGTCGCACGTTGGGTTGAGGCCGCATCTGCAGTCTGCTGCGCTTTCTGCAGCTTGTCCTGGGCTTGCTTCAGTTGAGCCTCAACATCGGCGCGCCCCTGTGACGCCAGATCCGCATTTTGCTGCGCCTGCTGGAGCTTGTCTTGAGATTGCTTCAGCTGAGTCTCCAAGCCAGCTCGTTGGGTTGAGGCCACATCCGCAGCCTGCTGCGCCTGCTGGAACTTGTCTTGAGATTGCTTCAGCTGAGTCTCCAAGCCAGCTCGTTGGGTTGAGGCCAGATCCGCAGCCTGCTGCGCCTGCTGGAGCTTGTCTTGAGATTGCTTCAGCTGAGTCTCCAAGCCAGCTCGTTGGGTTGAAGCCAGATCCGCAGCCTGCTGCGCCTGCTGGAGCTTATCCTGGGCTTGCTTCAGCTGAGTCTCCAAGCCAGCTCGTTGGGTCGGCGGTAGATCTGCGTTCTGCTGTGCCTGCTGCAGCCTGTCTTGAGATTGCTTGAGCTGAGCCTCAATATCGGCGCGCCGCCGTGACGCCAGATCCGCACTCTGCTGCACCTGCTGCAGCTTATCCTGAGCTTGCTTCAGCTGAGTTTCCAGACCAGCGCGTTGGGCTGAGGCCAGATCCGCACTGGCCTGCTGGAGCTTGTCCTGGGCTTGCTTGAGCTGAGTTTCCAAGCCGGCACGTTGGTTTGACGCCAGATCCGCAGTCTGCTGCGCCTGCTGGAGTTTGTCCTGGGCTTGTTTGAACTGGGTTTCCAAACCGGCACGTTGGGTTGAGGCCAGATCCGCAGTCTGCTGCGCCTGCTGCAACTTGTCCTGGGCTTGCTTGAGCTGAGTCTCCAAGCCAGCTCGTTGGGTTGACGCCTGATCCGCAGTCTGCTGCGCCCGCTGGAGTTTGTCCTGGGCTTGCTTGAACTGGGTTTCCAAGCCGGCACGTTGGGTTGAGGCCAGATCCGCAGTCTGCTGCGCCTGCTGGAGCTTGTCCTGGGCTTGCTTGAGCTGAGTCTCCAAGCCAGCTCGTTGGGTTGACGCCTGATCCGCAGTCTGACGCGCCTGCTGGAGCTTGTCCTGGGCTTGCTTCAGCTGAGTCTCCAAGCCGGCGCGCTCGGTTGACGCCTGATCCGCAGTCTGCTGCGCCTGCTGAAGTTTGTCCTGAGCTTGTTTGAGCTGAGTCTCCATCGTATTCCGCTGAGCCAAAGCCAGGTCGGCATTCTGTCTTGCGAGCCCCTGTGCCTTCTCAAGCTGCACTTCCATCGCACTCCGCTGCGCATTCGAAAGCTCGGCACTACTTTGCGCCAGCCGAGCCTTTTCTTCGGCTTCATTGAGTCGGGCTTGATTGCCACCGCGGTCGGTCTTAGCAAGCTCCGCAATCTTCCGCTCGAGGGTGCCAAATTCCAGCATGCGCGCTCGCAGGCTTTCGTTGTTGAACCAGCGAACACCAATGAGCGCAGCCAGCGAGGCCAAGACGACGAGGGTCGGCAGCGCAAGCAAATACCATATTCGCCGGCCTCGTTTTTGTTCAGTCAGGCTCTTCTGAATGTATTCGATTTGAGCGTTCGACAGAGAAGAGCGAAAATGATTTAATAACGTCTCTCCGTCGGCAAGGCTGAGACCGGGACGGAGCAGGTCGTGTGTCTGACGACCTTGCTTAAGCCATAACTTGAGACAACCGTCCACGCGATCTCTCATTCGCAGGAACTCTTGATCCTCAATCAGCCATTCTCGAATCCTTGGCCATTTCCGAAAAAGGGCCGGATTAGCGACGCTGATGACGGCCTGCCGCCTGAAATCCGTTTCAGAGGTCAAAAGGCCCTCTTTGACCATGCAGTCCACAAGACTCTTGGCACCTCCCCGCAATCGGCCGTCCAGTTCCGGAGAAGAGACCAGATCCCGGTACAACGCCATCCGCCCGGATGCATTTTCAACTAGCTCGACCGGTGCAAGTCGTCGCATGACAAAATCGAAAGCCTGCCGGGCATCGCTGCTTAGCTTCGTGAAAACTTCTTCGGCATGATGAGCCAGAGCACCGTCAAATTCACCCAATTCCGTGTAATCAGACCAACGAAGCAGGCCATCGCCGCGCTCCGCCTGTTTGCGGTACAGCAAAGAGAGAAGGTGTTCGAGCAGCGGAAGCTGATCGACGGAAGCGATCGCCGAGTCAATAATCGCATCGTCCAATGCCTGACCCGTTTTCACCTGTCGGTCGAACCTCAAGCCAGATGCCTGGGCGGGCGAACGAACCATTTTCCCCAATTCCGCCCGCGTCGGCGGCTGGAGATCAAAACGTCCGCTCGGGTTGGTTAGAGCGATCAACTCGGGGAATTGCTGGTAAGTCGCGTAATAGTCGCTCCCCAACGCCGAAATGACATAGACCCTTTGACACCGCACTAACGCCGCAATCGCTGCAAAATATTGATGCTGAAGCTCTGGAGAAAAACCGCTAGTGAACAGATCTTCCAGTTGGTCGATGAACAGCGCGATTTGCGCTTTCGGTTTGCCGCGTCGCAACCTTCTGTGCCGCACAAGCTCGGTACTCTCGATCCTGCCGGGTACCAATGTCTGATCCTCTTTGCGATTCAGTAGATGATTCAACTCTTGAACGCTGATCCGATCGATCAATTCCGTGATCTGGAGTGCAACATTATCCGGATCTTCTTTCAATTCCGCTGCCAGTTTGCGCCAATCATCGCGCATCTTCATCCCCCGCAATTCCGGCAAAGCGGTATCGGCGATCAGAGCGGCGGCTAGCGAATCGAAGGGATCAGTCCCGGAACCGGGCCGAGTGATGGCATACCGCCAAGGCCCCTCCCCGGCCACCGTCCCGACCTCCATCAATAGGGGTAAAACACCCGCTCGAACCAAAGAACTTTTGCCAGAACCGCTGGCGCCCAGTACCAGAAGAAAGGGAGCTTTCGACTTCGCTTGTTTGGCCAGAGCGTCGAGTATATCTCCTACGGCCCTAGTTCTGCCGTGGAAGATAGGCGCGTGCTCGAAGCCAAAGAATTGTAATCCCCGGAACGGTTCCGATTTCCAGTAAAGTCCTCTTGGTGGCTGCTTGCGAGGGACAATCTCCTTCTCCAATTGCCTGGTGAGAAAGTCGCGAAAATGGGCGCGAAACAGGCTTTCAAACTCTTCAAGATCCGAGTAGCTGCTGCAGGCGTCCGTAAAGGTCTTCTGGCTTTCCCATGCCGCAAAGAACTCTTGGACGCCATCCCAGTCCCGAAAGAACGCTTCCCTCTGTGGTTTCGGCTGGACCGGTGCGGGCGGTGCAGACCGATTGCGGTAAACCCGCAGTTCGGGAAAACCTGGAGTGCGATTTCTCTGATCCAGCACCCAAGCGATTTCGTACTCATTTGCAGTCTTTGGTTGGCTCCCATCCGGCATAACAAACGCCGGAGACAATTTTGTTCCAAGTCGAGACCAGAGTATGGAGATGACTAGATCGTATGACCCGGTGTTAGGGATCTGTTCGCGGTACTCTTGATCCAACTCGGAGTCTCTGTACTCCCAGAAACAGGGACACAACCATGTTCTCCCATCTTCGGAGCCATTCGCGCTTCCTGCCGCATTCTTATCTGATGGAGTATGCTGCCTCAGCCAATTGGAGTAAGTAACGGTAATGGGAACACTGAACTCACCTGCGACCGCACGAATTGTTCGCTCTACCAGGCTGCGCTCTTTCCGGACGTCCTCTGGGGAAGAAACAAAGATGTCGATCCTTCTCATCTTTTGCGGAACATCACATCATCTCGCAAATTTTTATACTTAGAACGGACAATCGCCGCATAACTTTAACTCCGAATGGACAAAGGACGAGATTAAACCGAGTGAGGCCGCCCCGAATGTGGTTGTCGTATATCGGACCCTATGCGGCCGTCAAATCTTCAACTGAAACGATGATTTGTTGATTTCCTGCCATCCGCTTCGGTCATGGCGAATCGAGTTCTCTCAGGTTGCGAGACCGTGCACTAGCACCGGCTATTGTGCGTGGCGCGCGGGCGGATTGTCCGGGCCCTCTGCCGTACGTCGCTCCTCCACGACAGTTAGCTTGCTTACATGCAAGTCTTCCACCTCGAGTTGATCGATCTTGAGGTGCCGCAGATGAACTTGCTTTATCAACATCTCTCGGATAATCAGACGCCCGATTGCCAAGAAGCCTAAGGCCAATCCACCTATCGCTAACGCGCCCAGCGCTGCGGCGGCAGTTGCACTGCCCCCGGTTGCTTCCGCGATTGTCGCGCGTGAACTTAGTGCCTCCGTACCGACCACCGGCGCATCCGTCGTAAAATCATGAAGGTTATCTCCTTCCTTCACGTTCATGCAACAACCCAAACAGAGCTTTCGAAGCCAACCCACTTTTTTCATGACAATACCATGCCATGATTTAGTGCCGACACCCAGATCTTCGCCGCGAAAAGTGAGCGGCGGGACTACATCGCACAATCGGCGCGGGAGGCGCGTCTGAATCTGGCGCGGAATCGTACCCACGGACTCCGAAGCGACAAGAAAAGGGAGTCCGGGCTTCAGCCTGATTCAGCAGTTAAATAGACAGATTAATTTTGCTTCGAGATGCACTAATACGCATTGTATAGCCAGTCCATCGACACGTACCACCATAAGGGGAAGTTCCACACCCTGAACCCTCGACCCCCACAATACATCCCATGGCTTCTCCACTCGATCCAGCGCCTCGCGACGAGAAACGCCGTTCGGCGCCGACCATCACCTCGCGATTGCAAGAAGACTTGCTCCCTCACACCCAGGCGACCCAACAGGAGCAACTGATGCCCGCCAAAGCTAACGTCTGGCGGCGGCTGCGGGACTATTCGGGCTCGAGCCAGATGAAAACCTGCCTCCTCTTTTTACCGCCGGCGCTTTTGGTCTTTACCCTATTTGTCACCTGGCCGGTGGTCGAAGCCGCTTACTACAGCTTCTTTAACTGGAACGGCTACGGCGCTCCGTCCAAATGGGTCGGCTTGGATAATTTCTTCCGGGTCTGGAACGACCCGATTTTTCACCTCTCCCTGTTTAACAACTTTCTCATTATCTTGGTTTCAGCTTGCATCCAAGTGCCCCTCGCCCTGGCGTTGGCGCTGTTGATTTCAGACAAGAGCCGCTCCAGCGTGGTATTCAGGGCCATCTTCTTTTTGCCTTATATCCTGGGCGAGGTCGTTGCGGGACTGATCTGGCGCTACATGTACGACGGCAACTACGGAGTGGTGGCCGTGGTTTATCGCTGGTTCGGCCAGGAAGCCCCCCAAGTCCTGGCGACACAGGGTTGGGCCACCGCAGCGCTGCTTCTGGTTGTAGTTTGGAAGTACTTCGGCTTCCACATGGCGCTTTTTGTCGCCGGTCGACAGGGGATAAACAACGACGTGTTGGAGGCCGCAAAAATCGACGGGGCCAGCCGTTGGCAGACGACAGCCTGCGTCATCTTGCCCCTGATGCGTCCGGTAGCGGTGTTGTCGTTATTTTTTAGCATTCTCGGTTCGTTGCAGGCTTTCGCAATAATCGTCGCCTTAACCGATGGAGGGCCATCGAATTCAACCCACTCCGCAGTGTCTTACCTCTACAATTTTGGCATCAAACGCATGCGTGTGGGCTTTGGCAGTGCGATCGGGGTGACGCTGTTCGTCATCTGCGTGTTGGTGATGGTGTTCTACAAACGGATTTTCATGCGCCCAAAGGAGGGGAAATAAAGTTATGGAAACGCATCGTTCTGGTCCATTTGTGTACTACCGCTGGCTGGTGCTGCTGCTGGCGTCGGGACTCTGTTTGTTGCCGCTCTGGGCCACGTTCATCGGGGGGTTTAAGTCCCCCGGCGACCTGCGCACAAACGCCTTCGGGCTGCCCCGCCAATGGCTGGTCGAAAATTACGTGTCGATCGCCTCGGGCGGCCGCTTCTGGCAGATGCTGGGTAACTCGACCATCATCGCCTTTGTTAGCGTCGCATTGACGTTGCTCGTCAGTTCAATGGCGGCCTTTGTACTCGCCCATCTTCGGTTTGCGGGCAAGAGGTGGCTTGCCAATTACCTGGCTTTGGGACTCACCTTTCCCTTTGCCACGGCTGTCCTGCCGGTCTTTATCAGGGTGCGCGACATGGGGCTCTTGGATTCGTACTGGGGAGTTATTCTGCCGCAGGTAGCTTTCAACCTGGGCTTTTCTGTCGTCTTGCTGCAGGGTTTTTTTGCGGAATTACCCAATGAGTTGTTTGAAGCGGCTTACGTCGACGGCTGCAGTTATCCGCGGATGTTTTGGCAGATTACCTTGCCCTTATCTTTGCCGATCCTGGCCACTGTCGGAGTGCTTGCCCTGGTCGGCAGCTGGAACGAGTACTTATTGCCTTTGGTCATGATCAACGACCAAGCACTCTATCCCTGGCCGTTGGGTATCATGCAGTACCAGGGCCAGTACGGAACGGATTGGGGCAAGGTTCTGGCCTTCGTGAGCCTGACGCTGACGCCCGCGGTCATTTTTTACCTGATGGCCCAGAAATACATTATCGCCGGCCTCACTTCGGGCGCGGTGAAGGGGTAAAGCGACTCCTCCCCAATAGAGAATTCAGCGTCAGCCATCGGAATGGCACTTTGGTTTTCGCCTGGATGGAACGCGATCAGTCAGAGGATTTCGGCTATTCGTGAGCTGCGCGAAGATTTCGTCAAAGCTCCGCAGATTCTCGTAACGGGTTGAGCCAGTGACAGCGATTGAAGCGACAAGCGCTCCCATTTGAGCGGCGGTCCGCCAGGACAGCCCTCGGTACCAAGCAGCAAGCACCCCGGCTATAAAAGCATCCCCCGCCCCCGTCGTATCAATGGCTGTCACCGGTCGAGCCGGGATGAATTCCTGGCCTTCACCAACTATGTCGACCAGAGCGCCGCGCGCACCCTCGGTCACCGCAACAAATTTTCGCACGCCTGCTTCAACGAGCGCCGTGGCAGCCTCCGCGGCATCGCTCTTACCGGTGATGGCACTTGCTTCGAGCAGACTGGGACAAAATACGTCGATCTCGGGCATGATCTTCAGGAGATCAGACCAGGGTCGATTCTCAAAGTAGGTGACATCGAGTGACGTCAGAGCACCGAGTTGACTCGCCCGGTTCATCACAATCTTTAACGGTTCTCCATCGAGCCTCGGCAAAATCATCGCATAACCAATATGCAGGACTCGCGATCCCGACGCGATTTCGCTCTCTACTTGCTCCGGCGTGAAACTGAACTCGTCACAAGCGCCCGCAGCACTTAAGAAACAACGGTCACCATCTTCAGAGACCCCAACTACGCTGGCTGTCGTTCGGCTCGAGGGAAAAATGGTGACAGCATTTCGGGATGCCCATCGGGTGATGGAATCTTTGACGACCATCCCAATGTTGTCCCCTCCAATCGCAGCACATGCTGAAACCGGCACCCCCAGGCGGGCCAAAGCCAAACCGGTATTGGCAACTGCTCCGCCGGGCAAAATCTCAATACGATCGACATTCGCATTTTGCCTCTTGCCCGGCCAGCCTCGGATCGGTCGAATGATCAGATCTGCCACCAAGGTGCCCGCAACCGAGATCATATTTTTTATCGTTGAACTTTTTCTGCGCTATCTGCTTCGGCAGTATCCAATTGCACCAGCAATTTCTTTCCATGGCCAGAAGCGCCGAATAAGGAGATGCGGTTCCGAGCTATATCGCGCAGCTTCGCGATGACATGTCTGAGGATCCTCTGGTGTTGAGGCTCATGATCGGGAGCTAAACCAGCGCCTTCAGCAAGTCCGTCGACAAAACCGTTGATCAAGGCTGCCCCGATGTTGATTTTGTAAACATTGAGCTTAGTCGCCGCCTTCGCGTCCTCCGGGTGAATACCGCTGCCTCCATGCATGACCAACGGAATGCCAGTTTTCTCAGCTATCTCGTTCAGGAGCTGAAGGTCGAGTCGCGAGCTTTGCCCATGCTCTGAACCAACCGAGACCGCGAGAGTATCGGCACCACTTTTGGCCATCTCCATCGCTTCAGCCGAACCGCATCGGACCGGTTGCCCACCCTGATATTCGCCTCCGAATAGTCCAATTTCAGATTCCAGGTTGGCGCCGGCTGCGTGAACGATGTCGGCAAAACGCGCCGTTTCGCGAATGTTTTCGGCCAGCGACAGATGCCCGCCGTCGTACATCACCGAGTAATAACCGCGGCGCAGACTTCGTATGATGTTGCGATCTTCTCCGGGATGATCCTGATGAAGCAAGACCGGGACGTTCGCGGGTTCTGCCAAAGTGCGGACCAAGGCGTAGAGTTCATCCATGCCTCCATAATTAAAATTGATAAAGTCGGTCTGGATCATGACCGGCGCATCTTCGAGTATCGCGGCTTCGACAACGGCACGAGCCATTTCCAGGTTGCTCACGTTAAAGGAAGGCACGGCAAACTGGTTTTCAAAAACGTACTTGAGGAACAATCGTGGTTTAGTGACAAACATAAGCTTCGGGTACTAAGTTAAATTTTTCTTTCGGACCACTCCGTGAACTCTGTGTCCAGGTGGTAAAATTTCTGTCTCTGCGTTCTCTGCCCCCTCCGCGAACTCTTCCGTGCGCAAACTCAATAACCAGGCGAGTTCGTCCCAACCATTTTGTGCGTCGCCGGCGTAGCGACCGGTTGATTCCCAGCGCAGGAAGTTAAGAGAATCACCGCGGTTGCGGAGCAAAGAACCAGCATCCCGGACCATTGTCTGCGTCTCATAAGTCCCACTATCGTTGGAAGATCTACTTCGATGCAAAGCGCTTTTTCCCATTGCTTAGGCCTTAGATTTTTTTCGGCGCAAGCCGGATCTTTCCCTTATTCCGCAACTCCTGCAACTCCTGACTCCTGAGTTCTGACTCCCGATCGAAGCAAATACCTCACTTTGGCATCGATCCTTCAGAAAGGCAGGAAAGTATGCTCGATAGCCGTGCCGTCTTGTGGTCCACGAGCAGAGCATGCAGACCGGCTGCGCGCGCGCCCGTAAAGTCAGAACCAGACTCGTCGCCCACATGCATAATTTCGTCAATCTCGACGTTGAACCGCTGAATCGCCACCTTGAATATCCGAGCTGCCGGTTTCCGGGCGCCGATTTCGCTGGAAATAATCACGTGCTCGAACGAATCGCGGATGCCCAACTGTGCGAGAATATCATACAGACGGCGATCGAAGTTCGAAATGACACCGAGGCGTATTCTCAAGCGGATGAGGTCGGTCAGGATGGGCTGAACATCCGGGATGAGTTCCCAGACACCCGGACGAACGAATGCCCGGTACACTGTCGCAAAGTAATCCTCGAACGGCACTATCCGATAGCGCGCTGACTCCATTGTCCTGGAAACCAATTCCCGCCACCAATCTTGGTCGTCATCCGGACTTGGACCCTCGGATTCGGGGGGCGGGGCAATTGTGTTCCACGCGATTCGAAATGCATTCTGAACGCGATCGGGATCCAGATTGTAGCCGAATTGTCGTGCCGTTCCGGCATAAATCACCCCGGGAGGTTGGAGCAACCTTATCAAAGTCCCTGCGGCATCGAAGGTCACGACACGGATCATGAGAGCGCGCTAAATTAGATGAAGTGGTCCGATTTGCATCCATTTAGCAACCTTCCGGCAGGGACAAGGCTTGCCCGGCGTCCTGCGCTGTCCTTGTGAGGCGCTCGAATAAGGCTCCCTTGCGATAGCGCCGGAGGGCGGCGTGACCGGCGCCTTGACGACCCTTTTGTTAAGTCTTAGATTCTACGACCAGACCGAAACTGGTCGAATCCGCTGGGATCCACCGATCCAGGCGGCTAGCCGGCCCGATCGGTCCGTTATTGTTTTTATGAACAGTGATCTATTAGCGGTGTTGGACTACATGGAGCGAGAAAAGGGCATTAAGCGCGAGGTCTTGCTCGACGCAGTGTCTAGCGCCTTGCTGACGGCTGCCAAGAAGAGTGTGGGGCCTGCTCGGGATTTGCGTGTTACCATCGACCCGAAGAGCGGTGAGATCACTGCGCTTGCCAATCTTTTTGTCGTCGAAGACGTTCGGAATATCCACGACGAAATCCTCCTCAGCCGGGCGCGAAAAATCAAACCGGACGCCAGCCCGGGCGATCTCCTGGAGGTCGAAGTCACCCCAGAGGGCTTTGGGAGAATTGCGGCGCAGACTGCGCGGCAAGCGATCCTGCAGCGGATTCGGCAGGCTGAGAAGGAGATGATTTATGACGAATTCAAGGATCGTGCTGGGGAAATCGTTGGTGGAACGGTGCGCCGTTTTGAACGGTCGGACGTGGTCGTGGACCTCGGCAAATTCGAAGCGATCATGCCCGCGCGGGAGCGGGTAGCGACGGAAGATTACAATATTGGGGATCGGATTCGCGCTTACGTGGTGGCGGTAGAGAACTCGAACCGTGGACCCGAAATTATTATTTCAAGAAGCCATCCGAATTTTGTGAGACGCTTGTTCGAGGTCGAGGTCAGTGAAATCGCCGATCGCACGGTGGACATCAAAGCTATCGCTCGAGAAGCGGGCTATCGCACCAAGATTGCTGTTTGGTCCTCGGACGAAAAAGTCGATCCGGTCGGCGCCTGCGTCGGGATGCGGGGGTCGCGCGTCAAGAACATTGTTCGCGAGTTGAATCAGGAGAAGGTGGATATTATCCGCTGGAGTCAGGATCCGCGAGATTTTGTGGTGGAAGCCCTCAAACCTGCGAAAATAAAATCGCTTTCGTTGGACCCGGAACGTCACGCAATTAATATCACGGTGGAAGAGGACCAGCTTTCCCTTGCGATTGGTCGTCGCGGGCAGAATGCACGGCTCACGGCGCGCCTGACAGGATGGGAGATCAATATCTCCAAGGACGAATCAGCGACGCAGGCGTTCGAACAAAAAATTGCACAGGCAATTACGACACTTGCGAAAACCTTAAAGATCGACGAAGTGACAGCTCGGTCTCTTGCCCGCGCCGGAGTCAACAGTATCGAAGGACTACTGGAAGTGGATCCCGAGGACATCGCAGGCATCCTCGAAGTGGATGTTGAACGAGCTCGCGAGATTCACGACGCAGCACGCAGAGAACACGAGAAAAAAATGGCATCCATCTGATTGAGGTGGAGCGATGAAATTTTTAGAGAGACAGATTCATGGCCACACGCGCGAGCAGCAAAAAAGAGCCTTCCCAGAAAGCGAAGCCCAAGGCTGATCTGCCAGCCGATAAGGTCGCTACGCCTCAGCCACCTCAGTCGCCTCAGCCAGCCACCGATCTTATCTCTCCTAGCAGGAAGAAATCGCAGACCGAAGCCAGAACCACATTAAGATCGGGCGTTCCGCCGATCATCAAAGCGAAACAACCGGCCGTTGCCCCGGCCCCGGCTCCGACGATAGCAGCCGAGCCGGTGGCGGAAACAACGCCTGCGAAGCCGGAGTCTATTTCGCTCATCGACGACACCCGGTCGAAGCGCTCGGAATCATCCAGCACCGAGCCCAAGATTAAGTCGGTGCTTCCTCCCATCTCGAAGATTCGACCGCCGATCCTGGCGAAGGCGCAGGAACCTGTCGTTCAACCGGCTAAGCCGGTTCTTCCGGAAGTCGTTCCGGCCCCCGCTGCCGAACCGTCTCCGCCTGTTGGCGACGATAAAATTGTTCACATCAAACCTCCGATCATCGTTCGTGAGCTCGCTCAGCAAATCGGGCTGAAGCCCTTTCAGCTGATTCACGACCTGATGGACATGAACATTTTTGCCGCCATAAATCATACAATCGAGCCTGATGTGGCAGCGGCGATCTGTAAAAAGCACGGTTACACTTTCGAGGTCGAGAAGCGGGAGAAAGGTGGGGGCGTCCACACCCGTCCAGTAGTTGTCGCAGAGCCGCCGCCGCCGGTCCACCAGACCAAGGAAGAATTGAAACCGCGCGCCCCTATTGTCACGTTCATGGGGCACGTGGATCACGGAAAAACTTCCCTCATGGATTCAATCCGCAAGAGCCGCGTGGCAGCGGGCGAGGCGGGCGGTATCACCCAGCATATTGGCGCCTACAGCGTTATTTACAAAGGTCAGAGCATCACATTTATAGACACTCCTGGCCATGAAGCATTTACCGCGATGCGGGCACGCGGCGCAAAGGTAACCGACGTGGTGGTCCTGGTAGTCGCGGCAGATGACGGGATCATGCCCCAAACCAACGAGGCGATTAATCACGCCCGCGCGGCCAAAGTTCCAATCATTGTCGCGATCAACAAGGTCGACCTGGCCTCGGCGAACGTCGATCGAGTCAAGACTCAGCTTCAGGATAAAGGGCTGACGCCGGAGGACTGGGGCGGCGAGACAATTTGCGTACCGGTATCCGCCACCAAAGGAACCGGGATCGATCAACTTCTCGAGATGATTCTGCTTCAGTCAGAAATCATGGAATTGAAGGCCAGCCCGACCGCTCCCGCTCGCGCGACCGTCATTGAAGCCCAAATTGAACCAGGACGCGGACCTACCGCCACTGTGATCGTACAGATGGGAACGCTGAAAGTCGGACAACCGTTCATCTGCGGAAGTTTTTGGGGCAAAGTGAAGTCACTCATCAACGACGTCGGCGAGAATGTTAAGGAGGCAGGACCAGCGACGCCGGTGAAAATTCTTGGATTCACCGGGCTGCCAAATGCGGGAGATGAGTTGACCGCGATGGAGTCGGAAAAATCGGTGAAAACCCTCAGCGAAGAACGTTTGGCGGATTTGCGAAACCAGAAGCTGGCGATGCCGCAAAGGGCCACACTCGAGAGCCTGTTCGACAGCATGGGCGACGGTCGAAAATCGTTGCTCCTCATTCTGAAGTGCGACGTTCAGGGCTCTGCGGAAGCGTTAGCTGCGTCGCTGGACCAGATCGAGAGCAAGAAAATTGACCTCGAATTGATCCATATCGGTGTAGGACCGATCTCCGAGTCCGACGTATTGCTGGCGACCGCGTCGAATGCCGTTATCGTGGGCTTTAACGTCAAGGTGGAAAATCAGGCTGCCTCCGCCGCGAAACGGGAAGGCATCCAGATCAAGCTGTACAGCATCATTTACGAACTCATCGATCAGGTGAAAGAAGCGATGGTCGGAATGCTCGACCCGGAGGTTCGGGAAAGCATTGTCGGCCATGCCGAAGTCAGGCAGGTATTCGAGCTTTCGAAGGGAACTGTCGCCGGTTGCTTCGTTACGGATGGGAGAATTGTGCGCACAGGGCGAGCGAGAATTTTGCGGCGGCGGCAGGCGATTTATGATGGGGGTATCGCGACTCTGCGCCGGTTCCAGGATGATGTGAAAGAAGTGCGAGTCGGTGTCGAATGCGGGATCAAACTCGGCGACTTTACCGAATACGAAGTCGGCGACATCATTGAATGTTACAATCTCGAGAAAGTGCCGCAACAGTTGTGATTTGATGGTGCGCGTGCGGTCAGCGCAAATAGTGGCCCCGGTCGATGGCCGACATGAGTGAACAGGGCTGACTGCGGCTCAGGGTGAGCAATTTAGATTTCGAGGTTGTTATGAAACATCGTCTTGAACGGGTAAACGAAGTCATCAGGAGGGAACTGAGCGAGATCATCTCACGCGAAATCAATATCAGCGCTCAAACCTTGGTGACACTCCACGCGGTCAACATCACTGCGGATCTTCGACAATGTCATGTCTTTGTAAGTGTGATCGGCAAACCGGATCAAAAAACCCGCGTCCTTGCCGAGCTTGAGGAGCATCGCGGTATGCTCCAGCGGGAACTCGCGAAACGAGTGGTGCTGAAATACACGCCGCATCTCAATTTCAAGCTCGATGACTCTATCGAGCGGGGCAGTCGCGTACTGGAGATCATGCAGGATCTGGAAAAGCCTCGCGACGATCGATGAAGGCCTCCTTTCACGAAATCGCCGGCGCAATCAATCAAGCACACCGGATCGCAATCCTCAGCCACATCCGACCGGACTGCGACGCAATCGGTTCCCAACTCGCGCTTGCTTTGAGCCTGCAACAGTTGGGAAAAGAAATTTCTGCGTGGAACGAGGACGGCCTGCCTGGGAGCTTCCGATTTCTTGAAAAATCGGAGCTCATCAATCGACCGCCCAGCGAACCTGAAGAATTCGATCTTGCCATCGCCTTGGATACCGCCAGTCAGCAACGCTTGGGCATCGCTCTTCTTGCGATTCGGCGCGCGGATCAGTGGATCAACATCGATCATCACGCCAGCAATCCCGGATATGGTGACCTTGTTTACATCGATACGATTGCGCCCGCGACCGGTCAGATCATTTACGAATTTCTCCGTGCCGAAAATATGCCACTACCACGAGCGGCAGCCGGTGCACTTTATGCCGCTATCTCGACCGATACGGGTTCGTTCCGGTACGCCAACGTAACCGCTCGCACGTTCGAAATTGCCGCTGAACTCATCAGGAGCGGGGTCGACGCCGCGGCAATTGCCAACAAGCTATACGAAAGCTATCCCAAGAGGAGAGTCCAGCTCCTCGGCGAAATTTTGCCCCACGCCAGGTTCGACGCAGACAATAAGGTCGCGAGTGTGGCTCTCACGAACGAAACCAAGCAGCGCCTGGGAATTCAACCTGACGATATCGACGGCCTGATCGACTACGTTCGCTCCGTCGACACCGTGGTTGTCGCGATATTCTTTGAGGAGTTGTCGGAAGGCAGGATTCGCCTCAGCATGAGATCGAAAGACGACCGCGTCGACGTGAACAAGATTTGCGGCGAATTCGGCGGAGGTGGCCATCCACGGGCGGCCGGCGCTCGAATTCGCGGAAATATGGAAGAGGTGCGTAGCAGAGTTCTTAAGCGAGTATTTCATGAAATTGCCAAGTCCTTATGACGGTGTTTTGCTGATCGACAAAGGATCGGGCATGACGAGCCACGATGTGGTGGCCATCGTCCGGAACCGCCTGGAGACGCAAAAAGTTGGCCATTGCGGCACGCTCGACCCATTCGCGACCGGTCTTCTCCTGATCGTTGTCGGGCGAGGCACCAAGATACAGGATCTTCTGATGAGCGAAGACAAGGAGTATGTTGGAACAATAAAGCTTGGCGTAGTGACAGACACCCAGGACAGGGACGGTGTGATCATTGAAACCCATGAGGTGGGACCTCTCGGTAAACCGGCAATTGATGCCGCCTTCGCAAAGTTTCACGGCGACTTTTACCAAACTCCGCCAATGGTCTCCGCTATTAAAAAAGAGGGCGTTCCTCTCTACAAACTGGCGCGCGAAGGAAAGGTCGTGGACCGCGAACCCCGGTTTGTACACGTTTATGCACATGAGGTTCGGGAGATACGCCCGCATGAAATCGATTTTCGTGTCATCTGCAGTAAAGGTTTCTATGTGCGAACCTACGCCCATGAAATCGGCCAGGAGCTGGGATGTGGGGCTCATCTTGCAACGCTGCGCCGAACAAAATCCGGGCGTTTTACCGTTGAGGGTTCGCTAACGATTGATGCGTTGAAGAAGAGTTCAAAGGAGAGCATCGCGGACCAAATCATTTCTTTGCCGGATATTTCCCGGATGCGGGGCGCCTGACCTCGCGGATCGCGCTCAGCATCCCGTCCCGAAATAACATCGAAAAGCAGTCTTACTTCTCCAGACGCCGATAGGCCGAGGGGCTTCCCCAACCGGCGGCCCATTTGATCGCAACAAAATACATGCTATTTCGGGGACGGAACACTAGAAAAGACGAATCAGGGACTTGACTGATCAGCGACCGTTTTTGATTTTCAAGAAATTTGAGCCATGAAATTTTTGCGGGCCATCGACGAATTAAAGTCCCTCCCCGGATCAACGCACCTGGCTATCGGCGTCTTCGATGGGCTCCACATTGGTCATCAGGCAGTCATCGGACGCGCACTGGAGAGCTCTCGACAAAACGGCGGAAACGCTGTCGTCGTTACCTTTGATCCGCATCCGGTCCGGGTGCTCCGACCGGAAAAGGCGCCAAGACTCTTAACTTCCACGCGGCATAAAGTGAAACTGATTGAGAAGCTGGGCGTGGACGCAGTGCTGCTACTGGAGTTCACGCTAGAGTTTTCAAAAACTCCTCCGGAGATATTTATTGAAAATCTGGTGCGATCTGCCAACCACCTTCGGCAGATCTGCGTGGGCCAGGAATGGACGTTCGGGGCAAATCGTTCCGGTTCTATTCGGCTGCTCGAAGAACTGGCCGCAAAGATGGGGTTTCAAGTTGCCAGCGTTCCCCCGGTGTCCATCGACATGCGTGTGGTCAGCAGCACCCTGATTCGCTCCGCAGTTGAATGCGGCGATCTAGCGTCTGCCGCAAAATACCTGGGGCGCGAGTTCACGGTTCTTGGCACTGTAACAGAAGGTCGGCAACTGGGGCGCCGTTTGGGATTTCCGACTGCGAACCTCCGAGCGCACAATGAACTTTTTCCACCAAACGGAGTTTATGCGGCGAAAGCATGGTTTCGAGAAAATGAGTATGGCGGCGTCGTCAACATCGGTGTGCGACCTACGATCGAAAACGAGAGTGGCGAAAGGACCCTCGAACTCCATCTATTCGATTTCAACGAGCGAGATCTATGGCGAGGACGTCGAGGTGGCTTTCCTGGATTATCTTCGACCGGAGCAGAAGTTTTCAGGGATTGACGAACTTCAGGCTCAAATCCGACACGACGTCAACAAGGCGCGTGAGGTATACAAAACAGGCTAAAATATTCCAAGAGAGGCGTTTAGCCATTGGTCCGGTTGGCCGGTCACCGGCCGATTGTTTCTGATCTGGTATTCTTCGATCGCCCGCTGCGTGTCAGGTCCGAGAATACCGTCGACTTGCCCGGAATACGTGCCCATTCGCCGCAGAGCCGCTTGTACCGAACGAATTTCGTTGTCGCTGAACTGAAAATTGTACCGATGGGTAGAGTTCGGCCTCTGAATGAACCGATTTTGATCCACCGGATTCTGATGCCCGGCCAAACGATTGGGGTTCGTGGTGGTAGGAATTTGGCGCAGGTTTGCATTATAGGCCGCCCACGCATTATTCCTTACGAAAGCGTCGTTCGCCGGCGTTGAGATCAACGGATAAGGAAGCTGGCTCGGACCTGCAGGTAACCCCGTAACACCAAGCGTTGCTCTGTTTTGAGAAGGCAAATTCAAATGAACGCTCCTCGCTGGTGCTGCTAACACGGGCGCTCGCCCCGCCGATGTGATCGTCTGAGCAGTCAAACCCGTCGCGAACAAAGCTTCCAACGCAAAAAAGCAAAGAAGGCGCAATCCTTTGCGGATGACCAATAGAAGACTTCTCCCACTAAACGCACTCCCGACCGCGTTCAAACTGATCTCGTTCGTCTGCACAACGAACTATCGGGCGAACGTCTGTCCCGCGCAACTGTTCGATCGCGTGTAGCGTCGGCAAGGCGCGAGCAGCGCAGCGGACGCCGTCGCAGGCCCTCACCGAAATGACGCGGGCGAAGTCTCAGACAAGACCTCCTGGCTCTGTCGTATTCCAGAGAAACTGGAGAAGCTCTTCGAACTCGATCGTCAAGATCACTCGCAGTTCTTCCGTTACCCCGGCGGTCCGCGACGTTTCGACCATATCGGTCACAAAGACCGGATCCCAGATCGGACGACGCGCGACCGTTAGACTGCTGGCAGCGGCTCGCCGATACATTTCAGATGCAGCCGGGTGGATGCGGACGCTACGAAACCAGTACCGTGCGTTATTGAAGTCATCGTCGACGCGATGAATGACCCCGTGAATATACGCTGCGTCGGGGGTAGACATCTCCTGGACAATTCGATGGGCCTGGGAAACGCCGCCTGCCGCAAGTAAGAGGAGACTGCGTGTGCACCTTGCTTGGGGGCCGCTCGCCCGGGCGATTTCGTGTTCACCCGCCACAGCGACCCGCTCAATCAGCTGCTTATCAGGCAACGGTTCCTGTGCGGAAAGTCTCGGTAGTAGCGCCGTGTGAAGAAATTCGGTGATGAACGCGGAGTAATTCATTCCAAAATATTCACGAGGCCTACGGCCGGGCGAGAACTTTCTCACCCAATGACTTTAGCCTTTGCACTAAAACCGACTTAGAGTTCAATCCAAACTTCCGTATGAACGCGTTTGAAGCCGCCAATCACTACATCAGCAAGGCTTCGCGTATCATGAGCCTGGGACCGCGCGTCGAGCGATTATTGCTGTCGCTCGAGGCTGAACATCACGTCACCATTCCTATCGAGCGTGACAACGGCGAGCTGGCGGTCTTCAGCGGATACCGCTTCCAGCACAATTCCGCGCGCGGACCCACCAAGGGCGGCCTTCGCTTTCATCCCACGGTCGATGCTGACGATGTGCGCGCCTTGGCGACCCTCATGACATGGAAAACCGCGGTTGTAAACGTGCCTTTTGGCGGTGCCAAAGGAGGCATTGCCTGCGATCCATCGCATCTGTCGCAGGGCGAGCTGGAACGCCTCACTCGCAAGTTCATAGAGCGTATTAGTCAGGAGATCGGTCCTCAGCGCGACATCCCGGCACCCGACGTGAACACAAATGCTCAAGTGATGGCGTGGATCATGGATCAATATTCAAGACTGCATGGTTTCGCGCCTGCAGTGGTCACGGGCAAACCGGTTGAACTGCATGGCAGCGAAGGTCGCGAGGCTGCTACTGGCTACGGCGTCATTTGCGTCGCAGAGAATTTTCTCCAGGACGTCAGGGACAGCCTCAAGGGCGCCACTGTGGCGATCCAAGGCTTTGGCAACGTCGGCCTGTTCGCTGCACTTTTCGCCCACGAGCGCGGGGCGAAAGTCGTTGCGGCCAGCGACGTGTCCGGTGCCGTTGCCAATTGGAACGGGTTGGATGTTCCTGCGCTCGTGGAGTTTTCGCGGAGCCGCCGTCTGCTTGCGGAATACCAAGGTGACGGCGTCTCGCGCATTACCGGCGACGAATTGCTGACCTGCGAGGTGGACGTGCTCATTCCGGCGGCGCTCGGCGGCGTGTTAACGCGCGATCTGGCCCGCGAAGTTCGCGCCAAAGTGATCGTCGAAGCCGCAAACGCGCCCACCTTCCCCGAGGCCGACGAGGTTTTCGAGCAGCGCGGAATTACGGTCATCCCGGATATTCTCGCCAACGCCGGCGGGGTCACCGTCAGTTACTTCGAGTGGACGCAAAACCTACAGTGCCTGCGTTGGACCGAGAAGGAAGTAAATGATCGACTTCACCAGGTCATGACCGCCGCGTACACCACTATCCGTGACCTGGTGCGATCACGCAAATTAGGCTGGCGCACGGCCGCATATATCGTAGCGCTTGGACGCGTCGCCAAAGCGGCAATGCTGCGCGGAGTGTAACGAAACGAACTATGGAAAATGCAATCAATTCCGCTCTGGTTCACCGCTTCAGCTGCTTCCAGTCCTTGAACGTCGAGCAAATTGACGCGTTTACGGCCCAATTGGAAGAGGTGCGACTTCCGCCCGGCAAGGTCCTGTTTAAACAGGGTGATCCAGGGGATTCAATCTACTTGCTGGTTAGCGGCCAGATGCTTATCAGACTCGGTGCACCAGCGCAAGACGACCGCACTTTAGCCACGCTCGGGCCGGGGGCTATCCTTGGCGAGATGGGTCCGCTGGTAAACACACCACGAACCGCGACCGCCATTACCAGCACCGAATGCCATCTGTGGCGAATCTCGACGCGCGCCTTTCATGGTGCTCTGGAACATGGAGATGCGTGGGCCACGACCTTTTTGCTGGCCACCGCCCAGGTGCTCGGACGCCGGGTTATGGGCATGAACGAGGAACTGGTCAAACTATCTGCCGAATTACGCCCGAACCTGGCGCAACCGCAAATCAGGAAAGCGGTTGCCGAGATCGAACAGTTGCGCAAGCGACTGACCACGGAGTGGACGTTCTGACCGCGCTGTTCTTCAGGCGTCTCCCGATCCTTCACTACCAACAAACGCCCTGACGGCGCACTTATCCAAGGCGTCTTTGAGGCTGATCCCCATACCTCGCGGACGCGCCGTCTGGTCAGTCGGCCACAATTATCGAATCGATATCCGGAGCAGAGCCATTCTCTTTGGAGATGGTGATAGTATTATCTCCTTCCCGCAATGAGAGCTCCAAGTTGGCTGCTCCAACAATTGTGCTATCGCTTGCATTGCTGCTCGTTGATTGGAATTCGATCTGCCTCCGTGTTCCGCTGTTTGCCTCAATACCAGCAGACAGGGTAACCCCGGTCAAATATAAAATTGTGACGTTGTGATTACCAGTCCGGGTCGCCCTAACATTAGTGAATACCAGCGTATTATCTTTACTAATTCCAGTCACTCTTTTTCCGTCGCTGCAATTCCGACAAGCGATGGTTTTTATCGCTCGGCCATTCAGTCGCGCCGCGTCCGCAAAATACTGAGTGGCTTGTGCGACCACCACAATCGAATCGATGTCGGGCGCATATCTGTTACTCGGCGCCGAGATGGCAATCGTATTGTCTCCTTGGTTGAGATTCAACCGCTGAGTCAACGTTCCCAAAGAAGTGAAAGATCCGGTCCCTGGGAAAGTCACCGTAATAGCGGCGCCATTATTCACACTAATAGTCGCCACGCGGCTTCGGTCACCGTTAAAGTAAAGAGGCTCTCCGCTATTTTCTGTGGATAACTAAATTCGTTAGGTTTGGCCACGTGATAGCGCTACGCTACGCCTGTTCAAGGTCGAATCCGGCATAAACGGCCTGCTCCCCCTCGATTTATTCCGTTTCTCGCTTGAGCAGACTTCGCTCCGC
The DNA here is from genome assembly GCA_963736745.1 of uncultured Verrucomicrobiae bacterium. Classification (GTDB taxonomy): domain Bacteria; phylum Verrucomicrobiota; class Verrucomicrobiia; order Chthoniobacterales; family JAFAMB01; genus JAFAMB01. The sequence continues at coordinate 114,824 of CAVTQD010000017.1, forward strand.
GCTGGGAAGGTTACTGTCTTTTGCGTTCGAGAGCCTCTGCGCTCGTTCCTCGCTACGGGCCTCTGAAGCGCAAAAGCTCTTGGTCTGTTATCCTGGAAGCCAAACAGGAGGGGGTTGGATTTGCATTTGGGTGACCGTGGACTCAATAAGAAGGGATGACACCGGAGGAGCTTTTTACCGCAGCACTGGGATTGGGTCGGCAATGGCGAGTGGCCGAATGCCGCTTTGAGGGTGAACCCAAACGCTTGGAATTACGACTCGAGCACGTGCCCGGGGAACATTTCCAGTGCCCGGTCTGCAAAGCTTCGTGTGGAGTCCACGACGCCATCGAAAGACGCTGGCGGCATATGAACTTTTTCCAGTACCGCTGTGAGCTGGTGGCCAAGGTCCCGCGCACTTGGTGTCGCACCGATGGGGTCCATCAGGTGCCAGTCCCCTGGGCCCGGGAAGGCAGCGGTTTCACCCTCTTGATGGAAGCGCTCATGATGCTGCTCAGCGCGGAGATGCCCGTCGATGCGATGGCTGATTTAATCGATGAGCACGATACCCGGCTGTGGCGGGTCTTGATGCATTACGTTGAACAAGCTCACTCAAAGAGCGACTGGAGCGCCGTACGAAGGGTCGCCGTCGATGAGACCAGTGCCCGGCGCGGACGCCGCTACGTGACCAACGTGCTGGACGCTGAGAACTCACGTCTGCTCCTGATGGTCGAGGGACGCGGTGTCCAGGCCCTGGGAGCTTTTGCCGAGGCGCTACGCTTGCACGGCGGGGACCCCTCCCAAATCGAGGCGATCGCGATGGATATGAGCACCTCCTATATGAAAGGGGCCAGCCAATACTTCCCTCAGGCCAGGATCGTCTTTGACAAGTTCCACGTCATGGTGCTGGCTGGCAAAGCCCTCGAGGAGGTGCGCCTCCAATTGCAGCGCGAGGGAGCCCAGCTCAAAGGGGCGATGTGGACTTTACGCGGCAACCCCTGGAATCTCAGTCCAGAGCGTCAAGCGCATCGTAAAGACCTCTGTCGCCACTACACTCAACTTGGCCGTGCGATGAGTCTGCGTGAGACTCTCCAAGCCATTTACGCAAACTCCGACCGCCAGCTAGCCGAAGCTGAACTGCGGTGGTGGTGTGGTTGGGCAGCGCGCAGCCGCCTCTGGTCTTTTCGCCATTTGGCCATGACCATTCGTCAGCTATGGGATGGGATCCTGGCCTACTTCGATACCAAGCTGACCTCCGCCGCAATCGAGGCCGTCAACGGGATCATCCAGCTAGCAAAACGAATGGCTCGTGGCTTTAGAAACTTCGTCTACTTCAGAACCGCAGCCTACCATCGAGCCGGTCAGCTTAATCTGGATGTCCCAAACATGAGTTAACTTAGCAATTACCCACACCAAACAGCGAGGGACCAGTAAAGAAAGCCTACATTGTATCTTCCCGCTTTCGGCGCATAGACATTCTCAAATGTAATCGATCCTCCATTGCCTACATAGGATGCAGCCAAACCGTCTGTCGCGGTATTTTTCGAAGCTAACCTTGTTGGCCCCGTCAGACGGTTCACCTTCGCATCCGCCAAATATTGGGAGATAGGGCTTAATGGACTGATTTTAAGGAACTTCGATTGATGAGCATCCAGAGAAAACGTAATTCTACTGCTGAACCTGTATCCCCCATTCACATTGGGGCTGGCCACCAGATCCGACCTGCTCCAAAGATCGCGGACAATCACTTTTCCCGTCACGCCGAAAATAGTCCAATCTGCCGTCCCGTTTCGAGGAGTCGCAGAAGGGTTGGTCAATACCAACGCATAAGTGCCATCGGGTTGCCTGGAACGCCAAACCTCCGGAGTAGCACCATTCGGATCCTCGTATAGATAGTCGACAATTGGCGCCCCGGGCACACCAGCCTGGTCGATGGCGATCACTTCGTCGTTTCCGAGAAGCCCAAAATCGTAGCGGTCGAGTTTGGCAGTCAAATCCGTGCCAAGCAGCAGTGGCGATGCCGTCATGCACCAATAGGTCACTAGACTCCGGCGCTCGCTTTCGGTGAAAAAGTTCGCGCTCGAGGTTCCCCAATTAGTTCCATCTTCGCTGCCGTTGCCGATCTCCAGAGAATCGAGGTCGTTCCAGCCACCGGGTCCCGCAAAATGTGTCCACTGGGAGGCTAATTGGAAATGAGACAACACCTTCGTCCAGTCGGTTAGTGGGTAAGAAGACTTCCCAAGATAGGCCTCGACGTCACCGGAAATGCGCCAACTGTTGGCATACTCCCGCCAAGTAGCGCCGTGGCTCTCCTTCAGAGAGTTAGAGAGCGCGAGATGAATCGATCGTCCGGCGAGATTCAAGGCCTCCGACCATGCCTTGACATCCGCGATGTCGGCGGTGCCGACTCCGTCAATTTTGATGTAATCAACTCCCCAAGATGCGAACAGTCGAGCCCAAGAGTTAATGAATTGCTGCGCACCCGCTTTGCTGTAATCAATGTAATACATGGCATCTAGTCCGTAGTTGTAGTTGGTCTCAAATCGGGAAGTATCCGCGATATCCCGGGCATGATACTGCGTCCCCTCAATTGGCGTGTTTTGCTTGTAGGCAGCAACCGGAAGGCCTGGCGTCACATACATGCCAAACTTGAGTCCCAGACTATGAATATAGGTCGCCAGGGATGCCATCCCATGAGGAAACTTGACCGGGTCGTGAACCCAACGACCGTACTCATCGACCGTTGTTCGAGGATCCAAGTACCAGAAATCATCGAGATTGACATACTCGAAACCATGAGACTGTAAAATCGCATGCAGGCCGAATGCTTGTGCCTTGATCAATTCTTCGTTGGGTTTTTTTCTGACGAAGCTCCAACTGCTCCAACCCATTTGCGGTTTTGCCGCCACCCCATTGTTTTCGGCACGAATCGTGTCCGTCAGGCTTCCTACCAGGACCACGGTTCCTGCAATGAAGCAGACCACGGTCCTGCGAGCCTTCTCGTGGAACGATCTTCCTGATCTCCAAACCATAGCTTCGCACCGTCTACAATTCGCGAAAGTTTGTCACAAACAATCGCCCTCGATTGTCTATCAAGCCCAGGGTTGAAACCGGGTTTCAACCCTGGGAACTTCATCCAACCAAGACCTGTCGCCCTGCATGGGCGAGAGCTCCAAACTCTTGTCCGGGAGGATATCATTAGACCAAGGCAATGGCGAGCGATGAGATTGCTACACACATTAGGTGTGTTATTACGGCGCTCGAGCAGGCGCCCTTTCAGGGCGCATCATCCCGGGGGGTGGCGGTTCCCGGGGTTGAAACCCCGGGCTGAGCCACGTAGCCCCTGCGGGGCATTAAACCGTCCCTAACTCTGCTTGTCTTCGCGCCATTCGGTTCTTACCGTCTATGCACACCAAAACCAAGTTCACTGGTGCATCCGTGGGCCAGACTCGCTCCTGGCCGTTCCGCCTCTTGCGCTCACTTCGATGAAAGCTAACGTTACACTTAGTCAGTAGGGCCCATGCAATGAAAGCGACAGACTCGCTCCTGGCCGTTACACTTAGTCAGTAGGGCTCGTACTGGCGGCGTTTTATGCCCCGGAGGGGCTACAGGATTCAAGCCCAGGGTTTCAAACCCTGGGAACCATCCAATCAAGACGAGTCGCCCTGCATGGGCGAGAGCTCACGCGAATGGAGCGCGGGACCAGGTGGCTCATCGAATAGATCTGCCGAAATTTCCGTCGATAATTGAACGCCTATGAAAGCTAAAATTCTCGCTATTGCAGGTATTGCCGGGCTCGGTGTGCTTGCCCAGTCGAACGCGGACGAGATTCAGTTTGTCGCGTTGCCGGAGGTTGTACGGACGACGGTAGTCCGAGAGAGCAACATCCCGGATTACTCCGCAGTGAGTCGGGTGATTCGTGACAACCAGGGGATCTATGAAGTCACGGTTCGTCGCGCCACAGACAACGAGGTGTTGTACGTTGACCCTACAGGCCGGATCGTCAGACAGCAAACTGTAGCTGTTACCGCGCCTCTGCAAACAACGCAGCCGATTGTGACGGAAAAGCCTTCGACGCCCGGCGTTGACACGTTTGTTCGGTCTCTCGACAGTGACCGATATCAACTCATTGAAAAGAAGGGCGACAAAGAAGTCTACCGCGACAGAGAAACCGGTACAAAATGGATCGTTGAGGTCCACCAGAAAGGCGACTAGCCCAGTTGTCTAGCGTGGGCTCTCGACACCGCATACTGTGACTCTTGCAGCGTGCTTGAAAAATTGAAGTTGAAGTGAATTTATGCAACCGCCATCACGTCAAAATTAAGCTCACCTATCATAGCAAAGATTGTCCTGCATCAGAAAATCCCAAAGTTATGGAAAGTCGGGTAGATGATTTGTGCTTTTCCTCTGCAGAAGTGCCCGGCACGTTTGTTTTTGTGATTGATTTTTGCGATTCTGGGGCGGTTGAGCCGAGCGCCTCAGCAGGGAAAGGCCGGCATACGATCGTCGTCCGGGTTGAACCCGAATATGCCCTTTTTATTTTAAGCGCGACGGAACCAGAAAGAGCGACGAGAACTTTTGTCGAGGCGCTTGCCCAAGAGATAGCGTTCTTAATAATAGAAAAGGACTTTCCGAACGGTGTTGAACCATCCCTCTCCGCTGAGTTAATCGATCACATTCCGGCCGAGTTTGAAAATCGACTCCCTGACCTTTGTGTGAATGGAAATAACGCGTGGTTGGTCGATCCTCGAATAGGTAATGCGGAACTTCCCTGTGCTCGCCAACAAATTCGCTCCGGGTACGGATAAAATGAGTAGTCTGCGGCAACGGAATAGTTCCCGTTTTTCCGTGATCCAAACATGGCTGCAAGGTGCGGCCTATCCACCTCAAAAACTACATCGTGCCGCCGTTAGCTGGTCCTCTGAAGCGCGTCTGCTATTTGTAACGCGGATTAGAATCCCGTGATGATTGCCGGCCGCCGCACATGAGTTTCCACCACGCTGCTCCAGCCAGTAAGAAAGGTGGGCGCTGGACAGGCACAGATTGGCAGTTGGCGAGCTGAGAAGATGCATGATTGACCGCTGGGCAGAATTGAGTCCGAGCGAACGAACGCTCAAGGGCGCTGGACAAAAAAGGGGCAAGAGTCGGGGAAAAGTTGCTAAAATTTTCGCTTTAATCGCGTGGATGGTTCCAGCCACCGCCGAGGCACAGAATTTAGCTCCTCCGCCAACTCGATTGTCTACGCCCGGAATGCCAAGGCGACCGGTCGTTTCAAGACCGGAATTTCCGGCCCTCCCTGATCAACAGCCAATTCAGGGGCAGATCATCCAACGATCCAGCGCAACGGACGCCGCTCGATACCTCGCCGGCATGCCGGTGTCGGCGGACTCACCGCTGACCAGGTTGACCAGCGACCCACACTGGATCGCACACTCCAACGCGATGACCGCCGCGTTCTCCAAACTTGACCAAGTCCAACTCAGCGACATTCGCATCTGGCAAGCCGAGTTCCTCGCGCCGGTCACAAGATTCAGTCGTACTTGTCTTTATTTCTTCAGCGGGCCGGACTTCCTCTACGCGGACACGTTTTATCCCGATTGCAACAACTATGTCCTTATCAGTCTGGAACCGGCCGAGTCGATCCCGGATCTTCAATCCGTACCGCTGGCGCTGTTGCAGAATACTCTTCAGAACATTGAAGTCTCACTGAACACGCTTCTTAACGTCGGCTACTTCGAGACACAGGAATTGCGCGAATATTCGCAACGTTCTCAACTCAAGGGCGTCCTGCCGATTATCTTCGTTTTTCTCGCTCGCTCAGGGAAAGAGATTTTGAACGTGGACTACAACTCCCTGGGCAAAGGAGGCACTCGCGGCGTCAAAATTACATTTCTGGACCCAGCTACGGGCGTTCACAAAAATTTGTACTACTTCGCCGCGGATCTTTCGGATGAAGGGCTGAAGAGGAATTCGGCGGTGCTTCGCTTTTGCAGTAGCCTCGGCCCGACAAATAGTTTTTTGAAGGCCGCCTCCTATCTGTTGCACCAAAACGGCTTTAATATCGTCCGTAACTATTTGCTAGGGGTTAGCGCGTCGATCCTTGAGGATGACTCTGGCATTCCGCTCCGCTACTGTACCCCTGAAAAATGGACTTTACGGTTCTTTGGTAGCTACACTGGACCAATCAATCTGTTCAAAAACTTTTACCAACCAGATCTTCGTCAGTATTATGCCATGAGCTCTCCAAGACCGCTGACGTTCGGTTTCGGCTATCATTACAACCGGCAGGATGCGACGCTGATACTGGCGGTGCGAAGGTAAAGTCCAAAAGAGTCGATTTGCCGACGAGTCTGAGGCACTAACCTATTCCCTAGCTGCTTCTCGTTTTAATAACAGCCCACTTAAGAAATCGCAGCATATTCAAGGTCCACTCGTAAACACCTGACTCCTTCGATTCCCGAAGGGCCGGCCAGGTTCGGAATTTCGATCTTGTTTGGGGACAGGAATTCAGTCAGGGCTTGAATCTTGAGGCGAAGCGAATCCTGGTCTAATTTTCGTTCTTTTCGGGTGTTATAGATGTACAGCACCGGCTTTTGTCGCCGATCGCCAGTTTAATCTGGTCTAATGTTTTGGTTAACGTGGAAAAAGTTATCCGGATCGTATTTCCGTTTGATTTCCACCAATCGATCGTAGTTGTCCCGGTAGGTAGCTTTGATTCGGTCGATGCCTTCCTCCATCATGAAGTTTACGTAAGCACCGCCCAGACTGTAAGGGTGCAGCGCCGCCCAATAGTCTTTCGTCCAGGCCGTGATCTTTTCAACGTTCGCCGGGTCCGGATCGACTCCGACCATCACCATCGACCACTTCGCGTCGCGATAGCTGAATGCGGTTGCGTGTCGGTCGACCCGACCCGCCGCGCCGTCCACCGGATAAAAGTGCATCGTCGAGTGGAGGGTAGGCAATTGTTCTCCATATTTCAGATGTTTGTCGATCGCCTCGTCCGGAATTTCCCTCAAAAAATCTCCTCTCCAATACCACTGCAAGCCTGGCGGATAGAGGGCGTCAAACATGCTTTGCAGCGCCGTATAGGGCATTGGTCCCGTCAGTTCGAACCGCGGCGCCCGAAATCTCCTTACGGGACGAAACGCCTCTTCGACCTTGTCCAGGGGACCACAGTAAGCCCAGATGATTCCGCACATCGTTTTGCGGTGCAACTCCTCCGGAAACGGCGGTGCTGGATACACCTTCAAGAATGCGAAAAATCCATATAACTCTTCCGGCAGCTCCAACGAGATTTCACGGTACCACTGCATCACCTCACGCGCGTGCTCCATCTCCCAAAACATGGGACCGGCAAAGACCTGGTCCACCGGACACCCACGAAAGAGAAACGACGTAACAATGCCAAAGTTACCACCACCACCGCGGATCGCCCAAAAGAGATCCGGATTTTCTTTGGCGTTTGCGGTCACGAAGCGGCCGTCGGCCAGTATGAGGTCGGCTTCGAGCAGGTTATCCAGCGCCAAACCATATTTCCGGGTCAAGTACCCCGTTCCACCACCCAAGGTAAGCCCGCCAATCCCGGTCGTAGAAACGACTCCTACCGGCACGGCTAGACCGAAGCTATGAGCCGCGTGATTTAGATCGGCCTGAGTGCAACCTGCCTCAGCCCGCACCGTGTTTGCGGCCGGATCGACTCGCACCCCCTTCATAAGCGAGAGGTCGATTACAAGTCCGTGGTCACAAACGCCCAGTCCGGCACCATTGTGGCCCCCGCCGCGAATTGCGACCGTGAGACCATCGTGGCGCGCGAAATTCACCGCAGCCCGCACGTCCGCCACATTCGCGCAGCGGACGATAGCGTCCGGACGACGGTCGATCATTCCATTGTACACTTTGCGAGCGGCCTCATATTCGCCGCTGGCGGGGGTAATCACACTCCCCCGGAGGGTTGATGACAACTTGCTTAGCGCTTCTTCGAGCATATGGTTTTTCGATTGCTTTGCGGAGGCGAGACGCGAACTGACTCAGCTTTCGATCCCCATTTGGTCAGAGCTCACCTCACTTTTTGCGTTTCACTAGTTTCGTGCTCCATAGCACTCGCTAGCTGTTTTCCTCGGTGTGAAAATATGGGACCCGTCGGTCTGCACATCCGTCCGAACCACCGCACAGACCGTAAGACCACCCCCTGAAGTCGAACTAACCTTCAGGCTGAATGTAGTCGACCACAACGCCGACCGCGAAGTTTAGGTCTCCCCTCACGGTAACGATGAGAAGCCGAATGAACCTGTCCTAGAGAGAGAGAATTAGTTTATAGCAAATCATCGCAATTTTCGATATAATTTTTCAATTTCGTCAAAATATTTTACGAAGGCGTTTCCGTTGAGAGCGCGGGTCAATCCAGGCGACACTCGGTCCAGGCTTATCAAGTGGAAGGGACTTGTGCACAGAAGCGCGGTGTGTCATTCGTGCCCTAGCAATTCGGATCGGATATCCTAGCATTGGCCGGGAGCTTCGAAGCAAAATTATTATAAAATCATCTATTGCTGCCACACCGCATTGATGGGAAAGAAGGGTTCGCCTTCTCGCTAATACCCTGAGCGCCACTTACATCCTTCGGTGAGAAACGTCTCGCCTACGCCGGCAGTCAACATTTGATTCAAATGCATACAGCCCAAGTCAATGCCTTTTCCCCTTCTGGCGAATCCCATTTCCGTTTTACCTGCAATCGGCACCTAGACTAGCTTGTGGTCTACCACATACCGCATTATTTCCGCGTTATTTCGCAATTTCAATTTCTCGAGTACGCGCGAACGGTAAGTACTAATTGTCTTGGCGCTCAATGAAAGCTCACTGCCGATTTCCTTTGGAACCTTGCCGGCTGCAATGAAGAGCATGATCTGATATTCACGATTGGAAAGTGCCTCGTGCGGATTCCTCTGCGGTGATTGAATTTCGTCCGCCAATTGTTCCGCGAGGCTCGCACTGATGTATTTTCCCCCGCTGAGGAGTTTTCTAACTGCGTCGCAAAGTTCTCGCGATGCACTCTCTTTCGTAAGATAACCGCTTGCGCCTGCTTTGAGTACCCGCACCGCATATTGCTCTTGCGGATGGCCGCTCAATATAAGTACGGGCACGTTGGACGGGGAACTCCGGATTTCTTTCAAGACATCCAGACCAGTGCGTCCATGCATCGTGATATCAAGCAAAACGAGATCCCATTTCTGTTTCCAGGCGAGTTCAATAGCCTCCGTAGCATTGCTCGCATTACCGAACGTGGCAGACTCAAATTCATCCGACAGGATCCTTTTCAACCCCTCGCGAAAAATCGCGTGATCGTCAACGATCAGAATTTTCATGGGTTGGTCCACCAATTGGCATGCGCACAACGACCGTCGTTCCTTTCCCGGGAATCCCCGCAATTTCGACATAACCGCCAAAGACCAGGGCGCGTTCACGCATGCCGACCAGCCCGAGCGCCTTAGGTTGCCGAAGTGCCTCAGGCGAAATTCCAACGCCGTTGTCCTCAACTTCCAGCGTAACCGTCCCGTTCTGCACTTCGAGATTGATCCAGACCTTTCCCGCCTTCGAATGGCGCGCGACATTGGTTATAATTTCCTGAAAAATGCGAAAAAACGCTGTCGCTTGTTCGCGGCTTACATCCAGATCCTCTTCCGGAATGCTAAGAATGCATAAAACACCTGATCGCCTTTGGAAATCCTTCGCTTGCCATTCAATTGCGGCCGCAAGTCCAAAGTCGTCGAGAATTCCCGGACGTAGTTCGGTAGAGATTTGACGCACGACGCGTATTGTTTCGTCGATGGATTCCAGCATCAGTTGAGTCTTTTCAGGAATAGAGCGGATGTTTTTGGCAGCCAGCTGTTCAATCAAGCCGATGTCCATCTTAATCGTGGTCAGGCAACGTCCCAATTGGTCGTGCAACTCACGCGCGATGCGGATGGCCTCTTCCTCGCGCGCCCTCTGGAGTCGCGCGGCCAGGGCGCGCAATTGCCCTTCGGAGCGGCTCAACGCCGCTTCGGCCTCTTTTCGCTCTGTGATATCCCGCAGAATGACCGTGAACAGCTTCGACCCATCGATCTCAGCCTGAGAAATGGATGCCTCGATCGGGAACTCCCGACCGTCGGATCGAAGAGCAGTCAGGTCGCCGAGTTTGCCCATTGCCCGACTCGTCCCCCCGGTGATCCCGAAAGTGCGGACGTGCGAGTGGTGCGCCGCGCGCAGCCGCGCGGGTATGAACCGATCCAGCGGATGGCCCAGCACTTCGGCAGCAGCGTAACCGAACATGCGCTCGGCTGCCGCATTAAAAAGGACCACCCGTTGGCCTTCGTCGATGCTGATGATCGCGTCCATGGCAGACTCTATGACGCCCTCAAACCGAGCCTGACTTTCCCGCAAATCCCGCTCTGCCCGTTCTCGATCGGTGATGTCGGCATTGACTTCCAGGATGCGCAAGGGCTCACCGGTCGAATCGCGGTAAACGATTTGCTGGCTGGCAACAACCAACCGTTCGCCCTCACGTGTGCGGTGCACCAATTGCCCTTCCCACTGGCCTACTTGACGCAAGCATTCGTCCACTTGCGCCTTCCCTTCCTCAAACTCGGTCTGAAACAGATCGTGCGACACGCGGCCCAGCGCCTCCGCTTTCGAAAAACCATAGAGCCTCTCCGCTCCGCGGGTCCAGAGCACGATACGGTTCCCCATGTCGCGCACCAACGCAGGCGCCAACTCCAGCAGCGCGGCTTGTTCACGCAAGCGGTCGTGAGCCTCCCGAGTGCTGGATTCGGCGTTCTTGCGCGCGGTGTTGTCGCGGGCAATCTTTGAGGCCCCGATCAGGCGCCCACTCCCATCCCGGATCGGCGAGATGGACAGGGAAACGTCCACCAATCGCCCGTCTTTGCGCCGGCGCACCGTCTCGTAATGATCGACACGTTCGCCGCGTCGTAACCGAGCGAGAAATTGTGCTTCCTCTTCGAGGCGATCCTCGGGGATCAGTCTTAAAACGGACTGACCAATCATTTCTTCCGCACTATAGCCGAACAATCGTTGAGCACTCTGGTTCCAGCTAGTAACGATTCCCTCCAGCGTCTTGCCGATGATACCGTCGTCGGAAGATTCTACAATTGCGGCAAATTCACGCATCCGAGCTTCCGCCTGCTTGTACCCGTCGATATCGCCCCAGGTTCCAACCCATTTCTGAATCTGACCATTTGCATCGCGCACCGCGAGTGCACGAATCTGATGCCAACAGTACTTCCCGTCCTTCTTTCGGATTCGATACTCCGCCGCATACGGACCTCCGCCTTGGACTGCCTGTTTCCATGTTTCCTCGGCAATCGGCGCATCGTTCGGGTGGATCAACTTCAGCCAGCCCCAACCATCCAGCTCACCCGCAGGCAGTCCGACATAGTCTAACATACGCTGATCCAAGCTCTCGATGGAGCCGTCCAGACGCGCCACCCAAACCATTTGAGGGATGGACTCAGCGAAGAACTGAAGAGCGCCGGGAATGTCTGCACTTGTCTCCATAGACTCGTTGCCAATCAAGCAGGTGTGTTAAAGCAAGTCCTGTGCGCCGCGACTAAACTCTTCCCTTTCCCGCCAATCCAACGCGAGTGTCGTCTGGGCGACCGTCCGCGCGTCAACCGTCCAAGAAACAACGGGTCGTATCCGATAAAATCGCAAAGCCATTTAGCTAGAAATTGATCGCGTCAGCATCTCAGCAATGTCTCCCTGACGCAATATTTAGCAACCTGGCAAAATGATCCTGGCAAAGGCACCTCCAACACTTTGGCCTGCGGATCTGATCATTCCGGCCTAGCCACATTCGAGCACGCCTTCGCAGTTATATCAGTTTTCGGACGTAGCAGCTAAAGCCAATCTTTCTGGACACCGATGAGCGAACTCGTGGGAAAAAAAATCGATCCCGTCCCGTCGGGCGAGACTGCTCAGATAAGTGCGAATGGATGGAATGTTTCGTGGAGCCGAAGAGTCGAAGAGCGCTACAAGCGCAGGATGCTCCTTGTCGAGGAGCCAGAGCCACAGATCGAGCCAGGCCCGGATCCTGACCGGCAATTCCGTGTGGCCTGATACAGAGAGGATCACGACGTCTGCCTTCCGCGCCGCGCTGGCCGCCGCGTTCCGGACGTCCCGAATCCTCAGCACATCGAAATTCCACATCTGTTCTTTGAGTGTACTATCCAACGTGCAGACCAATCTTTTGGAAAACCACCGAGCGAGCAGCCCGGCGTCGAAGTCTTCGTAAATCAATACCGTTTTCAAAAAAGGTTTCATCGCGCCACGCTCAGCTCAAGCCTCACTTTGGTGTGCAAATCACAAGTCCGATTCGCTTAAGCCGCCAACCGGATGACTCCCGCTGACAGGGCCTCGGGAGCAAATCGATAGGCGGCATGGTTTCTAGCCATCCCTTTAGTATCACTGGTTCTATTGTCTCGAAACGCGGTCGGAGCTTCACCGGCAATTTGGCGGAATACACGGTTGAAATGTGTCAATGATTTAAAACCAACCTCATACGCGATTTCACTGATTCGCAGGTGAGGATTAAGCAGCAAGGCTTTGGCTTTCTCGATCCGCACACGACCGAGATATTCTGTAAATGTCAGGCCCGTCGCCTTCTTGAACGTTTTACAAAAGTAAAACGTACTAACGTGCATGGCCTTTGCCACATTATCCAGATCGATAGGATCGGCCTGGTGCCCAACGATATAAGCGCGCGCCCGGCGAACCAGTGGAGATTCGGCTTCCATATCCTGCACCATCATTCGATTTGCCATGGCGGAAAGCTGTTGACTAAAGAATTCCAAAAGGCGGATGAGGCCAGCGTATTGATCGGACGAAAGCACTCGGGACTGGTAGTAGGCGTCCTCCAGCCGGTTCCGGTCCATGCTAACCCCCCACTCGGTGAGTTTGCGCGCGATGGCTTCAAAGCCGGCCGGTGACGGCAAATCCAGCGCGATTTGGCCGGTCAGCAGGAAGCCGATAGTACGCTCGCCGAGTTGGACCGGCACCGCCGTGTGACGCAGGCCCGCAAAGCAACGGACCGTAGCCGATCTGTCCTGCGCAGCATCGACGGCGCATTGTTCGGTTTCTAAGCAGGCCGCGCAACCGCGGTTGGTCTGCGCGATCATGGCGCAGAAGGGGTTCTCGTGAGGCTGACCACGGTGCGCCAGCAGCCAAAACTCCGCGGGTCGCAGCGTCAGTGGTAAGCCCGTGCCGGCACCAAAGGCTTGCTTAAATTCGGTATAGAGGTTCGAGCGGCCGAGCCGCTGGATCATGTCGGCATCTGTATTTTTCATAGGGAGGAGCTCCTTCTTCTAACGCGTTTCCGGACCGAGTCGTGCTTCCAGCAGCGCCCGCGCTGCCTGGGCCAACCCGTTGAATTTGTCCAAGACCGCCACGGCCCCTAGCTGCTGGCATTTGGCCTGCAACCCCTCATAAGGGTTCGCAGTCAACACCACCACACAAAGGTCCCAGCCACGCCCGCGGATGTGTTTGAGTACTTCGATCCCACTGCCGTCGGGCAGTGAAATGTCGAGGGTCACGGCCTCCGGTGCGGTGGCCTCGATGCCTTTGAGGGCCTCGCGCACCGACCCGGCCTGCCCGATGACTTCTAAGCCCTCTACAGCAGCCAGGAGCTCAACCAGCTCTTGACGGGTTTGGGGCGCGTCCTCGACGATAAATACTTTCATTAAGATTTCTCCTTGGGGAAGCTTGGCGGATGACTTAACCCTAGGAGATCTCTGCGGCTGAAAAAATGGCCGCCTGGCTGAAACTTTTGTAGGTAATCGGCCTACAGCATTTGCTGGCAATCCGTAACGGTTGAATTGTTCAAGGGTCAGCCGAAAGTTTCAGAAGGCGGGGTGAGCGAGTCTGTCGTTTTCATTGCATGGACTGTGGCCCACGGATAAGCAGAGCTTTGGATGGTTTAATGCCCCGCAGGGGCTACGCGGCTCAGCCCGGGGTTTCAACCCCGGGAACCGCCACCCACCCGCGATGATGCGCCCTGAAAGGGCGCCTGCTCGAGCGCCGTAATAACACACCTAATGTGTGTAGCAATCTCATCGCTCGCCATTGCTTTGGTCTAATGATCTCCTTTCCGACAAGAGTTTGGAACTCCGCCGTACGGAGACTCATTCCTTCGTTAGGGAGCAAAAAGACGCGCCCACTAACGTTCCATTTCCATCCCGCGAGCACGAAGGGGTTAATGTAGATCTTGAGAGGCAGCAAGGACGCGCTCAAGATCCGCGTTTGCGCGCACCAGTTCTACTATGCGCGACTCCTTTGTGGCCAATTCGTCCGTCTGTTCCTCCAACTGCTTATTCAACCTCTCAGTCAGGTTGCGAAGATCACCGCGCGTTTGTTCGAGCTCGATGTTCTTTTCTTCCAGCTGTCGTATCATGAGCACGCCATACTTTTTCATTTCGATTGCGGACTGGAAATCGTATTTGCGGCTGAGGTACACGCAACGTCGCTCTCTCCTCTCCGCAATGAATTCCTCGATTGCCTTGAGAATCACGCTCGGCGAACCTTGTTTGCCGATGAGTCTGTTCGCACCAAGCGACAGCCCAAATTTTTCGTCGTTTGGAGTAAAATCGACTGCGGTATAAAGAATGAAAAACAGATCCTTGAACTCGTGGCGCCGACGGACTTCGGTGCAGAGGCTATACCCATCCATGTTGGGCATTAGGATGTCGCAAACAACTATGTCGATAGGTTCGCGTTCCAGGGCAAAGAGCCCCTCTATTCCGTCCTCCGCTTCAACCGTCGTGTAATGCTCAGCATTCAGGGTCACACGCAGGAGTTTGCGGTTTGACGGGTTGTCATCAACAATGAGGACGTTTTTTCCCGTCGATTTTATCTTAAGCCACGGTTGCTGAAATTGCTCTTGCTCGGCGTAACTCATCATATTTATGTCCCAGAGTCATTGTTGAGGTGAAAGGGTCAGGGGGTTGTCTCCCGAAGACATCATCATAATTATAATAATTTCCAAAAACATCGCTATTATTCCCATATCCATACGGGCAATTGGCGATAGCGGCCATCCCAAATACGACTTCTTGAACTGTACTGGGCACGCCCAAGCTGACCGTCATCGTTGCCCTCAGTGGAAATAGCAGGCGTCGATTGAACAGGAATCCCGGCGCTTACCATCGCGCTGTCGAGACCTTCGTTTGGGCCAAAGAACCGCCTTTATTTAGGATTGAAAAGTAAAAAGTCGCGCCGCCGTCCACCACGCCTTCAGCCCATACCCGTCCGCCGTGTCGATGTATGATGCGCCCGACATTGGCCAGCCCAATGCCCGTACCCTCGAACTCGCTCTGACTGTGCAGGCGTTGGAACACGCCAAATAGTTTCTCGGAATATTTCGGATCGAAACCGGCGCCGTTGTCACGAATAAAGATCACGGTTTCGGCGCTTCCGGCCGGAGCACACCCGATTTCGATTCTGGCCTCGATGCGAGCACCGGTGAACTTTAGCGCATTGGAGATCAGATTGACCAACACCAGACGTAGCAAGGCACGGTCAGCCAGTACCATTGGCAGTACCTGAATTGTCCACACGATATTCCGCTCTCTTGTCTCCGCCTGAAAATCGCCCAATGTCTCCCGGACCAACTCGTCGAGATTGACCTGCGTTTTTCGCATCTCCGATTGTCCGATACGCGCAAAGGTGAGCAGATCATCGATTAAATCTTCCATCCGTTGTGCCGCCTGGGAAATCGTTGCCAGATGCGTAAGGCTTTTATCTGAAAGGGACGGCCCGGCGTCTCGTTGCAGCAATTCCACGAAGCCCGTGACATGGCGCAGTGGGGCGCGCAAATCGTGGGAGACCGAATAACTGAACGCCTCCAGTTCCTGGTTGGCGGCTTGCAATTGCACGGTACGTTCGGCGACACGTTGCTCAAGTTCCGCGTTGAGACCGCGTATTTCATCTTCCGCGTGTTTCCGCTCGGTGATGTCGTCGATGGTGAGAAATGCAATCTGCTTTCCGCTGGGTTCTCGGAGGATGGCGCCGCTGTGGCTGAAGACGCGTTGCCGGTCTGAGCCGATCCAGCGCATTCGAACCTCAAGATTGCGCACGTTTTCGTTGCGTAAAACACGCAATAACGGCCACTGCTCAATGGGCAGAACCGTTCCGTCAACGGTGGAGAGTTCGAAGATCTCCGTTAACTCGTTCAGTTGGTGACGCCATTTGTTGTCGTTCGCAAAACCATGCATTTCCAGCGCAGCCCGATTCCAGCGGAGCAACTGCCCGTCAAGATCGAAGAGGATGAGGCCCTCGTTGAGTTTCTCGGTCACTGTTTCCAATCGTTCCTCGCTCTCGCGCAACTTCTGCTCCGCCTGGTTGCGCTCGGTCACATCATCCATGATCGCAATGAAATGCGTGATCACCCCTTGCTTGGAACGAACGGGGGTAATCGTGTGCTCGTCATCATAAAGACTCCCGTCTTTGCGTCGGTTGGTGAAGTTGCCCCGCCATGTCCTGCCGGCGAGGATCGTGTTCCAAAGGCTCTGGTAAAACTCCCGTTTATGGAGGCCCGACTTGAGCAGACGCGGCGTTTTGCCGATTGTTTCCGCAGAGGTAAATCCCGTTAGAGCGA
Source organism: uncultured Verrucomicrobiae bacterium (assembly GCA_963736745.1). Taxonomy (GTDB): domain Bacteria; phylum Verrucomicrobiota; class Verrucomicrobiia; order Chthoniobacterales; family JAFAMB01; genus JAFAMB01. The sequence continues at coordinate 131,441 of CAVTQD010000017.1, forward strand.
CGAAGGCCGGGTTTAGCCAACGAATGATCCCCTGGACATCCGTAATGACTATCGCGTTCGCGGCAGTTTCCAGCGCAGTGCTCTGCAGCAGCAGTTCCTGTTCTGAGCGAAGCAACTGTTCGTTGCGGGCGGTCAACTCGGTGTTCTTCTGCTCCAGTTTGGCCACCAGCTGCTGGTTGTACTCCTTCAATAGATTCAACTCGCGCGACGGCTCGATTGGCGTAAACGGAACTCGTTCTCTCGCAGACGATTCGCGCAAGGCCTGGATTATTTTCGAGGCCGGGGCGGGCTTGGTGAGGAACTTGTCCGCACCCATTTCGAGCGCAAGCTTCTCATCGCCCGCCGAGGTGTAACTGGAAGTGTAGAAGATGAACGGCAGATGGCGAAAATATTCGCTGGCACGCACTTCGTAGCAAAACCGGTAGCCATCCATCCGAGGCATGAGAATGTCTGAAATGATGGCGTTCACCTTCTCATGTTTCAAAATCATCAGTGCCTCCGCGCCGTCGCCTGATTCCATGATAGAGTGGCCTTCGGCCTCCAGGATTGCGGACAACAATTTCCGGTTCGCGGCCATATCGTCGACAATCAGAATGTTCATATGAAATCGATCCGGGGCATTACGAGGGTAGAGCGGCGGTAATCACCTCTTCAAGTTGACTTGGTAGCCTGCGGGTATTGATAGGCTTTACCAGATAGGAGTCGCATCCAGCCGCCAGCACCTCAGCTTTGGAAAAGTTTTCCGGGAACGACGTGATTGCAACTATATGGATGTCGCGCGTTTCCGGATCGGCCTTCAGCGTGCGCGCGAGCGCGAGACCATCGATGCCGGGAAGGAGTAAATCGAGCAGGATGATCTGCGGCTTATTTTGCTTGACCGCCTGGAGAGCCTGCTCCGCGGCTTCCGCGCCGGTGACGTCGTGACCGGCACTGCTCAGGACAATTTGGGCGAGTTTCAAATCGGAAGGCATGTCCTCGATGACGAGGATTTTCAAGGTGAGCTTTGTGGCCTTCGGCTCCAAGCGCGACAAATAGCCAGCCACCAATGCAGGTAGAGCGCGGATATCGATCGGCTTGGTAATATATCCGTTGCAGCCGGCATCGTGGGCCTTCTGTTCGTCGCCCATCATCGCGAAAGCCGTCAGTGCGACAATAACCAGGTCTTTGGTTTTCTCCGCAGCTTTGAGCTTGCGGGTGAGCGTAAGGCCGTCCATGCCGGGCAGGGCGATGTCCATGAGAACCAGCTCCGGCCGATGCTGCTCGATGACTCGTTGCGCCTCCTCGGCGTCGACGGCCTTAATAATCTCGTAACCCTCGTATTCCAGCACATCGGAAACGAGTTTCAGATTGGTGGGATTGTCGTCCACCACGAGGATACGCGCGGCGCTCATGGTTTCGCTTCCTTCCCATCCAGCGGCAGGATTACGCTGAACGAACTCCCCTTGCCCACTTCGCTTTCGACACCAATGGTGCCTCCTTGCAATTCGATGATCTTGCGGGTCAGAGCCAAACCCAGACCGGTGCCCTCGTAGCGGCGCGACGCGCCTGATTCGAGTTGTTCAAATTCAGTGAAGAGTCGCGAAATATCTTCGGCCCTGATGCCGATGCCCGAATCGCGCACGACCAGCTTGAAACGGCGAGGTTCCAACAACGACGCGAAGACGTCGACGCGCCCACCGTCGTCTGTGAACTTGACAGCATTGGAGACAAGATTGTAGAGGATTTGCTTGAGCTTCTGTTGGTCGAGTACTACTTCGCCGAGTTCGTTCGCAACGTCGATGCCGATCTGGATACTCTTCTTCTGCGCGATGGGCTTGGCCACAGCACAGACACCTTCGATCACCCTAGCCAACGAAAAGCTCTCCGGATGCAGATCCATCTTATTGGCCTCGACTTTTGCCAGGTCAAGGACGTCGTTGATCAGCTGGAGAAGATGGCGTCCGCTGTTCAAGATATCATCGAGATACTCCTTCTGTTTCGGGTTGAGATGACCCGGCTTGCCGTCTGCCAGAAATTCCGCGAAACCGATAATGCCGTTCAGCGGTGTTCGCAACTCGTGCGATATGTTCGCCAGAAATCGGTTTTTGCTTTCGGCGGCATTTCGCAATTCGATGTTCTTATCCTGCAGTGCCTGCTCGATGCGCTTACGGTCGGTGATGTCATAGTTCATCTCGAGGATCGCAACAGGCCGGTTCGTGGCATCCTTTTGCAATGTCCAGCGACTCGCCACCGTTAGACAGGTACCGTCAGGCCGAGTGTGCACGAGTTCGCCTTCCCAATGTTCTGCGGCCAAAAATTGTGCCCTGATTTCATCGAACGGTTTCGAAGATTTGGTTTTCAGCAGGTCGTGCGCTACCTGGCCCAACACTTCTTCCTTCGTCCAGCCATAGATCCGTTGGGCTCCCTGGTTCCAATAGGTGATCCTATCTTCAAGATCGCACATGAAGATGGAGTCGTTGACCAGGTTCATGATTTGGGCCTGATCGCGAAGAGCCTGTTCCGCCTGCTTGCGCTCGGAAATGTCACGGATGGCACTGGAAACGAGTATGCCCTCCTCCGTCTCCAGCGGGCTTAGGCTGATTTCGACCGGAAATTCGGACCCGTCCCGCCGCAGCCCATAAAGCTCGAGCCCCGCGCCCATTGAACGTGTGTGTGGTTCGGCAAAAAAGCCGGTGCGATGGCCGGGATGTTTGTGGCGGAAACGTTCCGGTACCAGAATTTCCATGGTCTGGTTGAGGATCTCTTCGCGCGGATAACCGAAAAGTTTTTCCGTCTGAGAATTCACCAGCACAATGCGGCCGTCCTGGTTGACGATCACAATCGCATCCGGCGCGGATTCTAACAGGGCTCGGAATTTTTGCTCCGCTCTTTTCCGTTCGGTAATATCCCGAATGGCGCTCATCACGAGCGTACCCTCATCGGTTTCCAGCGGGCTCAGGCTGATCTCCACTGCGAATTCGACGCCATCCTTGCGCAAGCCATAAAGTTCCAGTCCCGCGCCCATGGATCGGGTACGCGGCTGGGCAAAAAAGTTCGAGCGGTGTCCCACCTGCCCGCCTTGAAAACGTTCCGGCAACAGAACCTCGACGAGTTGTCCCCGAAGTTCACCGTGCTCATAGCCGAAGAGTTTTTCGGCCTGACTGTTCGCCAAGACGATCCGTCCGCTCTGATTGGCCATGACAATACCGTCCGGCGTTGATTCGAGAAGGTTGCCAAATTTGGCTTCCACAAGCTTCGCATCGCGCAGAACTTTCAGACGCGTTACGTCCTTATTGGTCGACAAAATGAATTCAGCTCGGCCTTCCGCGTTGTGAATCGACTTGGTGGAAACGTCCACATAAATGAGCGAGCCATCCTTTTTTCGACGGGTGGATTCGTAAGGTGCGAGTTCCTTTACCAAGACCTCCCGGAGGATTTCGCTTTCCTCTTCCATCCGATCCACAGGAATAATCAGTTCGCCTGCCAGGCGGCCCACTGCTTCGTCGCTTGTATAGCCAAATACATCTTCAGCGCCCTGACTCCAATAAATCATCCGGCCTTCCGGCGTCTTTACGATAATGGCGTCTGATATCTGGTCCAACAGCACCTTGTTAAAATCAGGTTGCATATGCGTTCAAAGCCTCTTTACTGGGCCGCGCTAGCTGAATGACGGCGAAGTATTGGGGAGAGCGTTGTATGTCCCTAGGTGCCTGACTATAGCAGTTAAACTTATAATATTCTGTAGAAATACAATATTTACTAAAATAAGCGCCCGATTGTGTATCGCGCGTTTGGCGGCTCGCCGTTTGTAGGAAGGGCCATGCTTGTGATTGAGGCCAAATTCGATGCCGCGAATGCTGTGGCTCGTGAAATACGCATGCCCATGTGCCTGGGCAATGGAAGTCCTTGAAAGTCTATCTCAAAAGCCAGAACGATCGAAATCGAGATGGACGATTCGGACTAGGAGCGCTTGTTAAAACAACCGCGTATGTCAGGACCGTAGAGCGGGAACGCGCGGAACAGTCTGAACGTGTTTGGACGCGCTATCACTGCAGCTATCGCCAAACACTACGTATCTACAGAAGTTACTCATAATCAACAGTATGCACGGTGAGGGGATCGAACCCCCGACCTACTGGGTGTAAACCAGTCGCTCTACCGCTAAGCTAACCGTGCCTGGGCCGGCTTTCCGCCGGAGGCTACCTTATTAGTTCCATTTCGGGTCGGGGTCAAACAAAGGGTGCCTCGCAACTCAGGCTGGCCAACCGCCCCAGAACTCACTAGAGTGCGCAAATTTAAGCAGGCTGTCATATTTCGCGCACCTCGACCACTCGATGATTCCAATTGAAAATCCAGAATTCCATGGCGGAAAAGGCAAATATCACCGCCCGTATTGCCAATTGGCACAAGCGATGCTGAGACCTGTGCGAGACCCCCTTTATGAAAACCTTCCGATGGTTCCTGGGGCTTTTCGACAAATTGAGAGAGCCTGTGCCATCGTGCCTTAACCAAAACCACCATCTAATCACGGTTCAGACTATGTTGATCTGCCTCAAACAAATGCGTTTGTTCACCCTTGCCGGGGCTGTCGCCGTTCTCCTGTCCATGAGCGGCACACCCTCTCGGGCAGAAGACACGAACGCCTCACCAACACCCACTCCGGCCCCTGCGGCAGCTCCCGCGCCCGCAGTTGCTGCCTCTCCATCGCCAGCGGCCAGCCAAACTCCGTCCGTCGAAGACCGCTTGGCAAGCCTCGAAGCCTACATAAATAACACCGACGGATCCAAAGCTCTCCCTGGCGTCCCCGGTCCAGGGCATAATGGGTGGATGATGACTTGCTCCGCTCTGGTGCTGTTCATGACGCTCCCAGGATTGGCGCTGTTTTACGGAGGCTTGGTCCGAAAGAAGAACGTCTTGTCGGTCCTCGCTCAGTGCTTCGGCATCACAGGCCTGGTTACAATCCTCTGGTGGGCGTTCGGTTATAGCTTGGTCTTTGGCAAGAGCTTCAACAATCCTTTCTACGGCGGCTCGGAATATTTTTTCCTTTCCGGGGTCACTTCCGCTCCGAACACAGACTATGCTTACTGGGTATCGCAGAATGTCTATGCGATGTATCAACTGATGTTCGCAATCATCACGCCTGCGCTCATCGTGGGGGCAATCGCTGAGCGGATGAAATATTGGGCGTTGATGCTTTTCATGGCATGCTGGATGTTTCTGGTTTACTTCCCGATGGCCCATATGGTTTGGGGGATTACCGGGTTCATGAACGGAATCTGGAATGCGAACTCCACGATCAAAGCAATAGATTTCGCCGGCGGGACGGTCGTCCATATGACATCCGGCTGGAGTTCTCTGATCCTCTGCCTGATGCTGGGTCCGCGTATTGGATTCAAGAAAGAGCCGATGGCGCCGCACAGCATGGTATTGTGTATGGTCGGCACTTCGATGCTCTGGGTTGGCTGGTACGGTTTCAACGCGGGAAGTGCGGTCGCCGCGGACGTTATTTCTTCGAACGCCTTCACGACCACGACGCTCGCCACGGCCGTCGGCGCGTTTACCTGGGCCATGATGGAAAAAATCTTTCGCGGGAAGGCAAGCGTATTGGGGTACTGCAGCGGCGCGGTCGCTGGACTCGTCGTCATTACGCCAGCATGCGGATTTGTCAACTCGACTGGCGCGGTGATCATCGGGGTTCTGGCTGCTGTCGTTCCGTACCTTGCAGTCTCGGTTTTGAAGCCAGCTCTCGGTTATGACGATGCACTTGACACATTCGGCGTCCATGCGGCCGGCGGAACGTTGGGCGCACTTATGACCGGAATTCTGGCCACGAAAGAGGTCAACGCAAACTTGAAGGATCCATTGCTATCGTCGCTATTCTTCTCCCAAATAAAAGCCGTACTAGTGACGATAGTAATATCGACTGTGATGACATTTATCATCGCCCTGGTCCTGAAGTTGATAATGGGTTTGCGCGTATCACCTGACGTCGAAACATCCGGCCTGGATCTCGCCGAACATGGTGAGGAGGGCTATATCTCGGCTTAAACTGATATCGGAACGTCAAGCCTGAGGCTATATTCGAAATCGTAACTATTTAGTGCGAATTGCTCGCATGGCAGCGCAGCAGTCACAACGATGATATGAAAAAAATTGAAGCGATCATTAAACCCTTCAAGCTGGAAGAGGTCAAAGAGGCGTTATCAGACCTCGGAATCGAGGGCATGACGGTTACAGAGGTCAAAGGCTTTGGGCGACAAAAAGGTCATACGGAGATTTATCGCGGAAGTGAATACACAGTCGACTTTTTGCCTAAGATCAAAATTGAGGTGGTGCTCGGCGACAGCATGGTAGAGAACGCAACGAACGCCGTCGTTAAAGCTGCCAAAACCGGCAAAATCGGTGACGGAAAAGTTTTTGTCTACGCGGTCGAAGAAGCAATTCGCATTCGGACTGACGAGACAGGTGAGAAAGCCATTTAAGAAAACTGTCTGCTGCTGCCAAATCCAAAGCCGGGCGACGGAGGCCAATTGGCCTCCGTCGTCTTTTGCGGAGCTCTCAATAAATGGTGCCATCCCTCGACCACCGCATCAGCCTTCGACACTCTTTAGTAACTGCGCAATTTTGTGTTAGCTTTCGCAGCACATGATCGCCACAGAGCACACAGATTCCATTAATTCCAAGATCCTCGCTGTGTCGGAAGACCAGATCCAGGGATTTGTCCGCGAACCATTCAGGGAGATTGCTCGGTTGTCCGGCATCGAAGTCGCTTTGGTTTTGGACCGGATCAAGGCGATGATGGGCGCCGGAACGATTCGACGAGTCCGCCAAACGCTCTTGGCGACCAACCTCGCGGAGGGAGCGCTCGTAGCCTGGAAAGTGCCCCCCGAAAAGCTCGACTCGGCATTTGATTACATGTTCCGGCAAGACCCTTTTTCGGGCCATGTGGTTCTTCGATCGACCGATTCGGATACCGCCGGCAGCCAGTACAAGTTATGGACGACTGTCAAGGTTCCACAGGGCTTCGGACTTGAAAGGCACACCAGTATTCTACTGAAAGAGGTCGGCGGCGAAAAACTCAAAATAATGCCAGCGAAGGGGATTTTCACGCTCGGCGTCGGACACGTCAGACGTAAGGCGATAGAACCTGGCACGCGAAGTGACCGTCCGGCACAAATGATTCGAACTGAGATCGTGGAACTCAACAGATCTGGAATGGCGGGTGCTGACTTCCTTGAAGAAGGAATTTACGATTGAGGAGGTCACGGCGAATCCGTGGAGAAAGCGCGCGAAGGAAGCGGATTTGCCTTTGGAGACATTCTTTTCTGTGGCCGAGGATCTCGATCGACGAAAAATCATCGGAAGATTTTCGACATTCCTGGAACATGTTAAACCCTCGGCTGCGGGTATTCGAGTGACTCGATTCAACGGATTGTTTCATTGGGCCGTGCCTCCGGGGATGGAGATACAGGCTGGATCCGAGGTCGGCAGGCACGAAATTCTCACCCACTGTTACTGGCGGGAAGCCGGTACAGAATTTGGTAACGTGAACATCATGGCAGTGGCTCACGGGACCGAAAAACAGCGCCTGCTCGACCACAAAGCGGCAATCGACGCGCACATCGAGACTTGCGGAATCCCGGTATCGTACACAAACGTATTCTGGGGCGGTCGATCTGAAATCAAGCCGTCCGAGATTTCGCCGATCGCCTATCGCGAATGGCTGCAACGACGCGAGGGTGACTCGTCGTTTGGTCAGCATTAGTCAAACAAGCCGCTAAGCAAGAAAAGCGGATTCCATGGCGAGGCAGAGGTCCATCTGCTCTGTTTGTAATTTCCAGCAAGCCACGCGATGATGCGTGGTCCCCCCCACCCGGAAGTTTTGCTCATGCGAAAGCCGATCGCGTTGCTTTTATTTGGTTTAGTCGCAGCCAGCTCTTACGCCGAGAACACGCCGAGTATTCAATCGACCCCGGCCGGCCTCCCGAAAGATGTCGTCCCGCTGAGTTACCTGATCCACCTGGAACCAAACATCGAGACGCGGCTTACGGATGGCGTGGAGTCGATTGCAATCGAAGTCTTGAATCCAACGAGCCAAATTGTCCTCAATACGCTGGACACACAGATCGCCAACGCTTGGATTGAAATCGGTGACCGGCGGGAGGAACTCGCCCCGAAAGTTCGATTCGAATCGGCAAACAGTCTCGTTTGACTTGAAGAATGTTTTGCAGCCCGCGAGATACACGCTGTCGATCAAGTTTCAAAGCAGGATTGTCGAACAACCGCAGGGCTTGTGCATCCACCTTTGCGATGAGGCGCTTGATCCGTCGAATCCCTTTGGGCGACAAAACCGCAGGCGACCGATACCAGACGGATCTTTCCGTGTTGGGATGAACCGGCATTTCGCGCCACATTCCAGCTAAGCCTCAAGACCAGGAAGCAAAATACGGCCATTTCAAATATGCCGGTCTTTGTGGAGCAGTCCCTCGGACCGGATCAGAAGATAGTCGTGTTTGAAGAAACGCCGTCGGTAGCAAGCAGCATGATCTTCCTGGTGTGACGGGAAACTCGCGTGGCTCGATGACGAAGTTGCCGGCGTCAAGCTTCGGGATCGTGACGATGTCTGGGAAAAAGGAGTTTGGAAAGTACGCAATGGAAGTAACCAAGCAACTCCTCCCATATTTTAACCAATATTTCGCGATGCCTTTTCCGCTTTCAAGGCTGGATCAGATCGCTTTGCCGCCCGATGGCGGCGACGCCACAGGAGGCTGGGGTGGATTAGTTTATGACGAGGAAGCGCTCTCTGTGCGACCCGGAGACCAGTTACGAATCCACCAGGCAGAGAATATTTTTGGCGATAGCTCATAAAATCGTTCATCAATGGTTCGGCGACCTGGCAACGATGACTCCGCGGAAGGATCTCTGGCTGAATGAAGCTTTCGCGTCGTGGATGGCAACAAAGACGGCCGACCATTTCAATCCCAAGTGGAAAATTTGATCTGCATGCCGCCTCCAAGAAAGAGGCGGTGATGGCTTTCGACGCGGGAGAAATGACTCACGCAATTCAACCCGCTCTCGTCGGCGACGAAAAGGCCAGCGACTCCTCAGATCTGATCATGCGTCAGAAGCCTCGGTTATTGCTGCGCATGCTCGAGAGTTTTTCGGGCGAAGATCTCTTTCGAGATGGCATTCGTGCTTATTTGGCGGCACACCTTGGCTCAGAAACAACGAGCGATGATCTTTGGTCATCGCTCGAACACGTGACTGGTAAACCGATCAGAAAAATAGTGCTTGGGTGGGCGCAACAACCTGGATTTCCCTTAATCAAAATCACGACGCAGTGCTTGAACGGAAATCGAGTCATCAGCCTTGAGCAGGTCCCTTTCGTTCTCGCGCAACGAGGTGACATATCCATGCAGTGGAACGTCCCGGTCGGCATTCGATCGACGCTGAACGTGAATGACGTCAAGTACGCTCTCTTGGATAAGCTCTCCAACAACTTCGATCTTACTGGTTGTAACGGGGTTATTCAGGCGAATGCGGGAAACGTTGGCTATTTCCGAGTGTTATATGAACCGGCGCTATTCAATGATTTGCAAAAGAATGTCGAAAAGCTACCGGAAAGCGACCGCGTTAACCTCGCCACAGACACCTGGGCGCTGGTTGAATCCGGTAGTCTGCCTCCAAGCGCCTACCTGGAACTTGTCGAAGCTCTGCATCGCGACGATAGCTTCGCCGTTTGGCAAAACGCTCTTGGAACAGGTGAGACGAATGGCCCTTTGAGACTGATCGATCACCTCGAACAAGGCCGACCGGGTCGAGAACCCTACCAAAGATACATATGCGGCCTGTTCGGTCCAAAATTTCGGGAACTCGGCTGGGATGCCAGAGCAGGTGAAATTACCGAAACTCAGGACTATCGGGCGACTCTGATTGAGACGCTGGGATTTTTTGGCGACCGAGCTGTGATCGACGAGTCATTCAAGCGTTTTGAAAACTATCGTGAAAACCCCTCATCGCTCGCGCTCAATCTTCGGTCTGCCGTCATCGCGATCGTGGGTCGCTACAGTTCACGAAGCGTTTTCAGGGAGCTTTTGTCGATGGCAGCAAGTACACAGAGCGTCGAGGAAAAGCGGATGTATCTGCGAGGTCTAGGCGCAGCATTGGATCCGGAAACGGCGCGAGAAACCTTGCAATACCTGGTGTCCGGGACAATAGGACCCGGCGACATGTATTGGGCCCTGAAATATTTTTCCGCCGAAGGCGAACACGCGGACATCGCGTGGTCGTTCGCTGTTGCCCATATGAAAGAACTGCAGGATCGGTTTGGATTGCTTTCTCAGAGCTGGTTGCTTTCGGCGATCGCGGCCGGGTTCACGGACAACCAGCGAGCTGATGATCTCTCAGCTTTCGCGGAGACGAACCTTCCGCCGGTTGGCCTTCAGGCGGTGAAGAACTCCATCAAGGAAATTCAATTCCGAGCGACGCTCAAAGCGAAAAAATTGCCGGCGATCGATGACTGGATCAAAGCCAAACTCGAAGGAACCCGCGACAGTGCCTCGCGGAATCCGTAGCGGCGGTGCCTGGTTTGAGCCGAGTGGTCGCCAAAGAGGGACACCCGAAATCGCTCAGGTGAGCCTGCATCAGAACCGAGCCTTCGCTGCTTCCGTTGGCTTCAGCCTAACAACTTTACCAGGATCTCGCCGACAAGATTCGGATTTGCCTTCCCTTTAGAAAGCTTTATCACCTGCCCCTTCAGAAAGTTGATCGCGGCAACTTTGCCGGCCTTGTAATCCTCGACGGACTTGGGATTGGCGGCAATGATTTCCATACAGAGCGATTCGATCGCTCCGAGGTCGCTCTCCTGTTGCAATCCTTTCTCCTCAACGATCAGCTCGGGCGCTTTTCCAGTGGCGAACATTTCCGCGAAAACGTCCTTCCCCTGTTTGCTGCTGATTTTCCCGGCATCGATAAGGTCGACCAGGTCGTTCAACTGTTTCGCGGGGATCAGGCACGCGCCGATCGACTTATTCGCCGCGCCCAGCGCGCTGAGCAAATCATTCAAAACGTAGTTGGCGATCGACTTGGGCTTGCGTGCGCTTTTCGCAGCCGCCTCAAAATAAGTCGATAACTCCAGGTCGTCTGCCAAGACGCCGGCGTCATACTCGCTGATCCCATAGTCCCGGACAAAGCGTTCTCGTTTCTCCCAAGGCAACTCTGGGAGGAGAGTCCTGACTTCCTGCATGAATACTTCCGTTTTCACCGGCAAAAGATCCGGGTCAGGAAAATAACGATAATCGTGCGCAGATTCCTTGGTACGCATCAAAGCCGTTTTGCCCAGATCATCATCCCAGCGGCGGGTCTCTTGTTTTAGTATCCCACCCCGATCCAAAACCCCAATCTGACGGTCGATCTCGTATGCCAGCGCTCGTCGCACACCGCTGATCGAGTTAAGATTCTTCAACTCGATCTTGGTACCAAAACTCGTCTCATCCTTCTTGCGGACAGAAACATTGCAATCGCAGCGCAGTTGCCCTTTCTCCATATCCGCATCGCTGACACCGCCATAGATCAACGCCTGTTTCAGAGAGGAAAGATATGCGAAGGCTTCTTCAGGTGAGGCGATATCCGGTTCGGAAACTATTTCCATGAGTGGAGTGCCGGCCCGGTTAAAATCAATTCCCGTCGTCGTATCGAAGTGAAAGCTTTTCGCAACATCTTCTTCCAGGTGGATGCGCACCAGACGAACTCGTTTGTTTGAATGCCTGATGTTCTTCTGCGCATCCTTGGGATAGGCCATATCATAGAGAGGCACTTCGCCTTTGAGGCAAAGTGGCGCATCATATTGCGAAATCTGATAGTTCTTCGGCATGTCAGGATAGAAGTAATGCTTGCGGTCGAATTTGCAGATCGGCGCTATGTCACACTTAAGAATCAAGCCGGTAAGCGCGGTCATTTTCAGCGCCCGCAGATTCATCACTGGCAACGCGCCGGGCAACCCCAGACAGACTGGACAGACATGAATATTTGGTTCCGAACCGTATTCAACGGCACAACCACAAAACATCTTGCTCCTGGTCTTCAGCTGGACATGTACTTCCAGCCCAATCGTTGCTACGTAGTCACTATTCATCCCTAAGGCGCGTCCGATGACGCTTGAGCAATTTCTACAGTCTGCGGCAAAAAGCCGCAAGGGGAGACCTATCGGCGTGTCGGCCTCCGGGAAGAAAGATCGCTTTTCGACACATCTACGCTGACCACGAGCTCTCGACGAAGTTAATGACGCTTTGCAAACACCAACACGCCGTTACGCCGACACGTTTCCCCCTAGTCCAGGGTCTGCCGATAACGTTTTACCGCTACAATGAGCATAATTGCGGCAAAAAGCATAATTGGCCAGAGCTCGCGCCCGATATCCGCAAAGCCAATTCCCTTCAGCATGACTCCTCTCGCGATGCGGAGAAAATGGGTGATCGGCAAAATCTCTCCAAGAAGCTGCGCCCACCATGGCATACCGCGAAACGGGAACATGAATCCTGAAAGCAGGATCGAAGGAAGGATGACAAACATCGCCATTTGCATCGCTTGCAACTGGTTCCGCGCCACCGTCGAAAACGTAATTCCAAGCGCCAGGTTCGCGGCGATGAAAAAGAGCGCCGCCAGGAGCAAGAGAAGGAGATTCCCGTGGATTGGAACCTTAAATAAGAAGCGCGCCACACAGAGGATAATCCCGACCTGAACATAGCCCACCATTACGTAAGGCGTTATTTTTCCGATAAGCACTTCACTCGGTCGAAGCGGCATCGACAGAAGATTTTCCATCGTGCCGCGTTCGTATTCCCTGGTGATCGCGAGGGCTGTGATCATGACCATCGTCATCGTCAAGACCACACCCATCAGTCCGGGCACGATATTGTAGGACGTATTCGCCTCCGGATTGTAGAGCGAGTGAACCCGAATATCGATGGATCTGTCTGCCGGAGCCAGGAACTCGAGCGGCCCGACAAAGTCGGCCTGGAAGGCGGTATCCACTATATTCCCAAGGGCCCCCGCTCCGCCTGAAGTCGCGATCGGATCCGTGGCATCTGCCTCCAGTAAAACGGCGGGTTTATCTCCTCGAAGCAGATCGTGGCTGAAATTCTGCGGGATATTCACGACGAACTGAACCTCGCCGCGTGTCAAGAGGCTTCGCCCTTCCTGCTCGGTGCTTACCAGCCTGACAAAATCAAAATAGGTGCTGTTTTTCAAGCCCTGCAGGAGAGTTCGCGCTTCCGGTCCATCATCCGCCAGAAGGACCGCGGTCGGAAGATGGCGCGGATCCGAATTGATGACATATCCGAACAAAAGCATTTGAAGAATCGGCAGCCCAAACATGATCGCAAAAGTCATGCGGTCCCGACGCATTTGAATGAGTTCCTTAACGATCATTCCGAGAAGCCGCCGTGGTGAAAAGAGACCTTTCATGATGAATAATTGTCCTTTGAGGCATCCATCAAATGGATGAAGGCATCTTCGAGCCCGGATTGAATCTGCTTCCATTGAAACCCTTGCTTGCGATATGGCCCGATGGCTTCCTCTAATGCGCGAGGATTTGAACCGCTGATGTGCAACGAATTGCCAAAGGCGACTGCTTGCTCGACGCCCGGCCGTCCTCGAAGTTCGTGCGCCAGCTTTTGCAGGTCCGGGCCCGAAACCGACCAGGTGTTCAAATGCGTGAAAGCGATCACTTCATCAACAGCTCCGCGGATCAACAGGTTTCCGTAGGCAATGTAAGCCAGACGATTGCAGCGCTCCGCCTCATCCATGTAATGGGTGGTGATCAGGAAAGTGAGGCCCTGGGCAGCAAGACCCTGAATGTGTTCCCAGAAATCGCGTCTCGCCTTCGGATCGACGCCCGCCGTGGGCTCGTCGAGCAGAAGGAGTTTTGGCTGATGAATCAAGCAGGCGGCGAGCGCCAGTCGCTGTTTCCAGCCACCTGAAAGCGAGCCGGCTAGTTGCTGTTGCCGATCTTTCAATCCTAGCCGTTCCAGGCTTTGCTGCACGGCGTCACGCCGATTACGTAAACCGTAGATGCGTCCGACAAAATCGAGGTTTTCGGCGATGCTCAGATCTTCATAAAAGCTGAACCTCTGGGTCATGTAGCCAACTTCCCTCTTGATTATCTCACTCTCTTTGATGACATCGTAGCCGAGACAGGTGCCGCTCCCCTCGTCCGCACGGAGCAGACCGCAAAGCATCCGTATGAACGTGGTCTTGCCACTCCCGTTAGGTCCGAGAAACCCATAAATCTCGCCGTTCTTAACCTGCAGATCGATCTTGTTCACGACCGTACGGCTTCCGAACCGCTTGGTCATTCCGGAGACGTCAATGACTAGTTCCTCCGTCATACGTCACCATTTAAATTGCGCATCCACCGGTTGGCCGGGGTGCAGTTTCGCCGCAATTTTCGGGTCGAACGAGATTTCCACCAGAAACACCAGCTTCTCGCGCATATCCTGGCTGTAGATGACGGGCGGGGTGAATTCGGATTTCGGTGATATGTAGGTTACTCGGCCATTGTAAGGCTCTGGAACTCCGTCGACAGAAACGCTGACTGAATCGCCTTGATGAATCAATCCGAGTTTTTCCTGTGGGACGTAGACACGCACTTTGATGTTCGCAGGCGGCAAAAGAACGATCACCGGTTTTCCTGCCGCGACCCAGTCACCCTCCCGGTAAAGCGTATCGAAGACCAATCCTTGTTTCGGAGAGATTTGCTCCTTTTGGGAGAGCGACCATTCGGCGCCTGCGAGCGATGCTTTCTGGGCCTTTAGCGCGGCTTCAGCCGCGACGATTTGTTGTTCGCGTGCACCGAGACGAGCGGTTTCGAGAGTGGATTCAAGCTGGGCAATCCGCTGTTGATCCTGGTCGCGCGCAGATCGGGCGCGGTCCCAGTCTTGCTTCGAGGCGACGCCCGACTTGGCGAGCGCATCCTGTCGCTCGAATTCTTTTTTAGACAAGAACAAGGCGGCGCGTGCCTGATCAAGTTGCGCTTGAATGGTCTGAATTTCGGTGGGGCGTTGGCCCGCTTTTGCGTCGTCGAGGTTCGCCTGAGCCTGCGCCACTTTTCGCTCCGCCTCATCACGAGCCGCTTTCTCGTGGCCATTCTCAAGATTGAATAAAGGAGCACCTTCCAGGACCTGTGCACCTCTCGCCACAGACAAGCTTTGAAGCGCGCCGCCCATCGGAGATGCGACATAGACAAACTCACCTTCCACGTATCCTTGCGCGACGCGATCGTCTGTCCGATGACAAGAAGTCAGGAGCAGCCAAACTGCGATAAAGATCCATGAAACCGGTCGAGGGCGGCGGATGGAATCCGAAACGTTCATATTGTGCGGCGGCCCTTTTCAGTCAGAACACCGGTCAAAAAAACGGAGAGGATCCGTTTCAGGCATTCAGTCAGCGAGAGGTCATGGCTCGCGAGATGCTTGGGAACAGCAATCGTTTCGAGGACAGCCAGGAGGACTTCAATCAGGAATTCGATCGGAATATCGTCACGGACATGTCCAGCCTCCCGCCCGCAGGCAAGAAGCTTGACGAATGTTTTTTCGACGATCTTGCGTCGTCGCGCGAGCAGGTATTCAGCAAGGGCCGGCTCTTCCCGGCTCAGGTCGCGAACAAACACCGGCTGCGCTTCACCTGTATGCTTTTGCAGTTGGGCGGTAAGTTGATGCAGGGCCCCGATGAAGTCAGCGGACTTTTCCGCAACTACGCTACCGAGCTCGCTCTCGGCTTCGTCAAGTTTCTGGGTCAGCACGCTTTTGACCAGGGCAGACTTGCTCGGGAAATGGGCATAGAGAGTTTTTTTGCTCATTCCCATCTCGGAAGCGAGATCGTCCATGGTGACATTTTTGAAGCCGTGCGCCATGAAATGGTGACGAGCGCTGGCGAGGATGCGGTGAGCGACTGGATCCAGATCTGGGGCTTGGGAGATGGGAAGAGGTTTGAGGCTCATACTCTACGGAAACCGTATCAGTATTTCAAGTTTCCGCAAGCCCCTTTCAATTTGTTTTGAAGACGGCGATCGAGGGAAGCCAGATTCCGGGCGGAAAGCCTGTGCGATCCTACATCGCCTCAACGCCCAGGCGTCCCATGGCGGCGCGATGCGAACAGGAAAATTCGGTTTGCCAATGGACGGCAGCTTCCACGTGCGCCGACGCTAATTATCAGGCTGGCCAGAAGCCGACTGGGCCCGCTGCCTGAGGAAGTGATCACACAAAACAAGCGCCGCCATCGCTTCAACCATCGGAACAGCTCTGGGTAACACACACGGATCGTGTCGTCCGCGCGCTGCAAGTTCCGTGGTTTCGCCGGATACCGTGACGGTCTGCTGAGGCCGAAGAATCGTCGCAGTCGGCTTGAAAGCCACTCGGAAAAAGATGTTCTCGCCATTACTGATCCCGCCCTGGATCCCTCCTGAGAAGTTTGTCCGGGTACCGATTTTGCCGTTTCGAATTTCGAATATGTCGTTGTGTTCCGCGCCGGTGACCTGGCTCCCGGCGAAGCCCGACCCAATCTCAAATCCTTTTGTCGCAGGCAGACTAAGCATCGCTTTCGCCAAGTCTGCCTCTAACTTGTCAAAAACCGGTTCGCCAAGGCCCGGAGGAACACCGCGCACCACACACTCAATCACTCCTCCAACGGAGTTTCCTTCTTTCCGCATCGTCTTGATGAGATCAATCATCCGTGCTGCCGCTTCAGGATCAGGGCACCTGACAATCGATTTTTCGACCTCCGCAAATTCAACCTTTGCCGGGTCCACAGCAGCCTCGATTCGATGGACGGACTTGACGTAGGCTACGATCTCGAATTCGGGAAAATACTTGCTCAGTATCCTCTTTGCGATTGCCGCCGCTGCCACCCGACCGATCGTTTCCCGCGCAGAAGCGCGCCCGCCGCCCTGCCAATTCCGAATCCCATATTTTGCCTGGTAGGTATAATCGGCATGAGACGGCCGAAACGCAGATTCCATTTCGCGATAGGCTTCCGGCCGCGCATCCTTATTCCAAACCATGACCGATATCGGCGTTCCGAGAGTGAGACCTTCGAATACGCCGGAAAGGATCTGGCATTTGTCTTCCTCATCTCGCGGCGAGACAATCTCGCTCTGGCCCGGCCGGCGTCTGTCGAGATCAACTTGAATATCCTTCTCCGTGAGAGGAATACGCGCCGGACATCCATCCACGACCGCCCCGACACCGCCGCCATGCGATTCGCCCCACGTTGTCACTCGAAACAAAACACCAAAAACCGAAGACATGCCTGGAAAGCAAATTAAACTGAACCACGAATAGCTATCAAGCTATGATCCAGAATTGTCGAATGCTGAGCACACGACTATTTGGTTTAGTTCACGCTTAACCCCTCAGCCGCCGCACTCTTTCGATTTCTTCGCCGAGTTTTAGCTGGCCTGCGTCTGTAACCGGCTCGGTAACGTATACCAGATACTTTCTTTGACTAACTACGATGCGAGAACGAAATTCGAACCAATGATTGCCCAAACAAAGCTGACGGTACCAGAAAAATTCCCGCCATTCAGCCTGTCCCGCCTGTTGAAGACCGTATTCAATCCGAGCGCTGGCGAAAGAGTGGCTATCTTGATTGACCTGGACGATCCACACGGAATCAAGAGCTTCGGATTTCTTAAGAATCCCGATCTCACGATTCAGCGGCACGCGTATGAGGTCTTTTACCTCGGGCTGAAGAACGGCGTCCTGCGCGAATTGGGTCTGACAGGCGGCGAAATGTTCGCCTACAAAATCACAGGCGGCAGCAATCTTGATCTTCCTGATCTTGCGGTCGCGGTCGATGGGTCCGAAGTAAGTCTCGAGAAAGATATCTACCCGAACTACAAACTCATTCTTTGTTGCTCGACTTGCTCGGCAACAGCGCCGTTAACAGCCTTTGCAAAGAAGTATGGGTTCAGAGGCGCAACCCTGCATGGCCTGAATCAAATCATCCTAAACAGCGGTCTCGCAGTTGATTACGAGCAGGTGAGCGAAGACGCGGAGAAGTTGCGTCTTGGGATGACTCGCGCCGATTGGGTAGAAATCGACTTCACCTACGGCAGCGAGAAGTTCAGTCTTCATCTCGATCTCGGCCGTCAAGAAGCCCAGAAAAGCCATGGCCTTTGTCGCGGTGGTCCGGATATCGCAAATTTGCCGGCCGGCGAAATTTATTACGTACCAACGGGCGCCTCGGGCCAGTTTCCGCTCAAGTTCGAAGATGGCACTCTCGGCGTCATGACCGTGAAAGGGGGTCGGATCGTCGATTCGAAGCTCCTGAAAGGCAGCCAGCGAACCATCGACGAACATAAACGCAAGGTGCAATCCGATCCCGCAACGGGTGAATTAGGCGAACTCGGTTTCGGTACACAACTTCTCCCCGTTTCCGGGCGCGATATTCAAGACGAGAAAGTGCTTGGCACGCTGCATGTCGCAACCGGACGCAGCGACCATTTAGGTGGCCATCTCACGCCGTCCAAATTTCAGGACTCCAAGAATGCGACACATGACGATATCTTGTTTGCTCCGCACAAGACGCCGGAAATTAATGTGCCGCAGGTCCGCATGCTCCGAAACGGAAGGACGGAAGTGCTGATCGAGAATTTCCAGCCAGCGGCTTACATGGCGGATCTACTCGGTTAACAAAATTTAAACAGAAGAAAACAAAGAGGATTTGAACAGAAGGTAGCAAAGGAAGCAAAGGTTTGAGTTTCAGGATCGGCAACGAATAGTCATTGCCCTTCCTGAAACCAATTCCTAATCCGTCTTTGCTTCCTTTGCTACCTTCTGTTCAAATCCTCTTTGTTTTCTTCTGTTACTAGCTGCACCGCTGACGAGACTGTCGTGACCAATGTCTACGAGACCGATCTCCTGGTAGATCAGTATCTCCTGTTCCACTACGGATCGGCGGAGGACCAATTGCCCTACCAGTTTGGCCCACGGGACGCGCTGTTTTACCCTATCCGTTGCGTGAACGATTTCCTGCCGGCCATCGGGGCCGTTGAGCGTGCATTGGACTTGGGATGTGCAGTCGGGCGCTCCACGTTTGAACTGTCGCGTTGGGCGTCGGAAGTCGTTGGGATCGATCTGTCGCATCGTTTTATCGAGGCGGCAAACCGTGTGCGGAAAACGGGACGAATCGAGATCGAACGACTGGAAGAGGGCGAGGTGGTTTCTCGGTTGACCAGGGAATTGCCGCTCGATCTGAACCGTGAACGATGCCGATTCGAGATTGGCGATGCGACTGCACTGCCGACGAATATCGGCCAGTTTGACGTGGTTCTGGCTGCGAATCTCGTCGATCGAGTCAAATCGCCGAGAAATATGCTCGAATCATTTTCTGCGTTAGTCCGCCCTGGAGGGTACCTGATTCTTTCTTCTCCCTATACGTGGCTGGAGGAATTCACGCCGAAGTCCGCCTGGCTCGGTGGCAGGTACGGAGCCGCAGGCCACCCGGTAGCGACTCTCGACGGAATAAGGGGGACGCTCCTCGGAGCTTTTGATCATCGATTGACGAAGGATCTCCCGTTTCTGATCCGTGAACATGCAAGGAAGTTTCAGTGGAGTGTCGCGCAGGCGACAGTCTGGCAACGAAAATAGGCCCCATCTCTCCGGCGAATCATTCGAGTTACCAAGTGAGCGGCAGTAAAAGGCTGTTCCATCCAGCGCAATCGAGCCTGATGGTGAGATTGGATAAAGGACACTTCATCAGTGTGCGGGAGGATGCTGCCCGACTGGCGCGCGTTGGGGGACCGGGACCGCCCGTTCTCCTGTCGGAGTCAACTGGATCATTTGACGCATCTTGTCATAGCCAACGACGAGCGACTCGAGCGAGTAGGTCCGTCCTGGAACCATATCGCGCGTAGAAACGTTTCCGACAAATTCAGCGCGCTCGCCGGGATTGACAATCACATAACCCGCAGTCTGGTTGACCGGTTGATCATCCGACCATTGGGCAAGTTTTTTGCCATTGGCATCTCGAAGGATGAAATCGTATTTTCTGCTGTCGGTGAACAACAGGTTGATCGGCTTTTTCGATCTATTGATCAATTGAAGATGAACCTCCAAAGCCCGCGTGTCGGAGAGCCTGATCACGTCCGGGTTGACTTTCAGCCGCATTTCCAACCCGTAATAAACCGGCCCGGTAATCGGGCCGAATGGATTGTTCTTGTCCACTTTCGCTATGGCCGTCTGGGATTGATTCTTTTTGCCGTTTCCCATGAAGGGGACCCATCGGTAGACACCGGTCGAAGAGGAACAGCCTGCGAGGGCAGCCATCGCAGCGACACAGACCGTAACACGAAAGTTCATTTTGACCGTTTAACGGATGACGCCTTAGGTTGCAAACTCTAACCGATGCCCGCAGAATCGTTTATGCGTTGCGGGATTTCCTGGGCCGCCTTCCGAGGCATCGTCAGATCGGTCGTACTGCTCTTTGTTCAATTCGGACTCTCTGCGCTCGGCCAACCGGTCAATATAGTTTTGCCGACCGAGAATCGTGCGCTGCTGAGCGGCGATAACGCGGCTTTCTATCAGTACGTCAAACGTGATTTCGAAGGAGATTCCAGTACTCCATGGGAAGGCGGACAGTACGGATTCGTCCGGAACCCTCGAAGATTCGGTGCGATCGTCCTCGATACTCGCTTCCATGAAGGGATGGACATTCGGCCGATCCACCGAGACCCGAACGGAGAACCGCTGGACGTGATACACGCCATCGCGGGAGGCCAAGTAGTTTACACCAACAATGTTCCATCCTCCTCGAACTACGGCCGGTACGTGGTGATCGAACACCAGTTTGGCGGATGTCCATACTACAGTCTCTATGCGCACCTGAGCGCCGTTCAGGTGAGTATCGGGGACCAAGTCTCTCAAGGAGATCCCATCGCCGTCATGGGACATACTGGGGAGGGCATAGATCGGGAGCGATCTCATGTTCACCTGGAATTGAATCTTCTTTTGAATGGTGACTTCGAGAGGTGGTCCGCCAAATATTTCCCAAGAGATGGAAATCGCCACGGCAATTACAACGGCCAAAATCTGGGCGGAATCGATATCGGTCGGCTTTACCTCGAACTGAACAAGAACGCTCAATTGACTCTTCCTGAGTTCTTTCAAGAAGAGACAATCTGGTACCGTGTGCTGGTACCGGCTTCGACGCGGATGGACCTTCTCCGGCGATATCCGTGGTTGTTGAGGGGACAGGCGGAGGCTAGAACATGGGAGATTTCATTTAACCAGGCCGGCATTCCGATTCACTTTGAGGCAAGGTCACAGAGCGTTGAGAAGCCAATTCTAACGTGGGTCAAGTTTTCGCCCTACCCTTACGGGCTTCAGACAAGGGGTTATATCCAGGGAAGCGCATCGACCTTTAGTCTAAGCAAAGAGGGAGAACGTTACCTGGATCTGATCAGCCCCGCAGACTAACCGGATTCGCAATGCCAACGGGCGAACAAAATATTGTCTTCTTCGACGGAGTTTGCGGGCTGTGCAACAGAACGGTCGACTTTGTTCTTCGAGAAGATAGCGAGCGAATCTTTCTCTATTCACCCTTGCAAGGTGAAACATTCCGGCGAATCGCGCGAGACCATCCAAAGGCAATGACTACAAACTCCATTTTTGTTCTCAGGCGCGGTCCGGATAAGGAAATATTGCTTCAGAGAAGTACTGCTATTCTTTACATCCTCGACAACCTGCCAAGGTACCGCTGGCTGGGGCGGTTCGGGCAAAAATTTCCTGCACCGATCCGCGACGCTTTCTACCAACTGATCGCCGCGACAAGATACCAGGTCTGGGGCAAACGCAATTCCTGCCGGCTGCCGAGTCCCGAAGAAAGAGCAAGATTTTTACCGTAAGATTCAGGCACACAAGGTGCTGACTTATCCAAATCTCGCGCTGACACGACGGTCGGAAAACAACATCAAGAGAAACGTCATGGATACTTCGGGCACTTATCTTTTTGAAGTCATTTTTAAGGATATTCCGGTTCTCGGGCAGACTCACGGCTCGTCGGCCAAAGACCGATCGATAATCGTCGAAGTCGAACCTGATAACATTGCGCAGACGGCGACAGATCTTCTCTCGGGAGAGGCTGTCCGGCAGTTTGCCAAAGAATTGGCCCCTCAATTTGCGATGCAGGTGGTTCAAAAGGACCTTCCTCATGGGTTTGAACCGCCTTGTTCGGTGACGGAAATCGACCAATTGCCACATCATTTGCACCTTTGCCCTCCTAAATTTCAAGGAAACCGGTTCCGCGCCTGGTTCCGCTGAGAAAAGGGCGCGGAGAGAAGAGAAAGCGCACAGAGGAGTAATTCTTACCACAGAGGCACAGAGATCGCGGAGAATGCGGATATTGGTAATTCAATCTTCAGCTCCGCCTCCAGGCCTTGCCAGTACGAGACCTCTGGGCCACTCTTACCCGTCCGCATGCACCGAACGAAGCACTCCCCTCCTCTCGTAGGACTCTCTGCACTCCTGCTATTGCTGCCGATATTTTCCCGTGCGGAAGATCGCGTGAGTCCTTCGACTACTCAGCTCATCATTGGTATCGCGTCGACATGGGATAGCATGAACGGCCATCTCCAGCGATTCGATAAAACCTCGGAAGGATGGCGCGCCGCCGCTCCATCAGTCCCAGTCCTTTTCGGAAAATCCGGGTTAGCCTGGGGAAGAGGTCTCATCAACGGACAAGATCAAGGCCCGGTGAAGATGGAACATGATCATCGGGCTCCCGCCGGAGTCTTTCGGATTGGGGTGATCTATACCTACGATCGATTGTTGCCGGCTGGAGCAAACTATCCGTTCCACACCGTCGGAGAGGGCGACGCGTGGGTGGACGACATTCATGACCCACATTACAACGAGCACGTGACCGTCGACGCAAAAAATCCGCCTCCGTGGTTTAAAAAACAAAAAATGCGCCGCGGCGATTTTGCCTATCGCTGGCTCGTCGAAATTCGGCACAACGCGGACCCGCCTGTGCCGGGATACGGGAGCGCAATATTCTTTCACATCCGGCGCGGGCCGAATCGTCCTTCGGCAGGTTGCACCACATTGTCTGAAAAAGATTTGGTGGAATTGATTCGTTGGCTGCGAACGAGCGCGAATCCTGTATATGTCTGCCTTCCGAAGGACGAGTACCTGGTTTATTGGAAGATTTGGGGACTGCCAGACCCCGCGCTTACCGGACTTTTTTGAAATTGTCAAAAGCGAATCTGCGATGCGCCGGTAGGGACGCGCTCCGGGACCGCACGTCCGGAGAAGGTGCAAAATTAAAAACGGCTGAAGCTAATGGGCAAGAGCGCGTTCGCAGAAATAGCAAAAGGAAGCGTCGAAACGTGCACCGTCGGACGCGCGGGAGCGCGTCCCTACCAACAGGCCATATAAAAATAATCCGTTCAGGTTATGGCAATCATGTCGGAGTGAGATACAATGCCCGATTAAGCAGCGGTGGCTGGCCAATTGGCGTGCTGGTGCCGGCCGGATGAACTTTTTGACCAATGATAATCCCTGAAATCCTACAATACCTTGAGGAGGCCGATCTGGAGGATTGGCTTACAGCAGCATTCATCGAGAACGAAAGGCAACTGCCTCTGGACCACTTATGCAAAAACGGCGGCTACCGTTCCGCCAGCCGCATTCCAGATATCTGGATGGTGGAACTTACAAACCGGACAGGGAAACTATGGAACGGCAGATTCAATGTCGAGTTTTCCGAGGAACAGAGAAACGGCGTTGAATCGGAGCCAAGAATAGAACCGCAGACAGGGGAACTCTTGTTCACGCTCGACACAGAGACCGCGGAGGTGACGTTCAAAACCGATCCAGCGTTGTTTAGTGCACCAAGTCTGAGGCTCGTATAGCAGCGCTGTTTGGCTGGGTGCGCGGCGCGAGGAGGGAGAATACCCGCTGTGGTCTTTGACCAACGAGCAACAAAGCACCCGGACAAAATTCGCGCGGCCCTTTGGTTGGGGCGGCGCCGGCGCCTCGCCGCGTTGCTGGCTCGTTAAATAGGACCTCGGCTACCCGCCTCGCCAGCGCCTTGCGAGTCATCCGGCGGCAGCGTGCCCTATGTCAGGGAGACCATTCTCCGGGCCAGGCAGAGATATTTACCGCGAACCAATTGACGGCACAAAACGCGAATTCCATTTGAGGAATTTCCGGGAGACATCCAATTTAGAAACATGCCTAACAAACGGAAGAGCTCTCTAATTTTGGTAGGTCATGGTTCCACGCTGAATCCCGATTCGAGCGCGCCAACCTTCCAGCATGCGGACGAAATCGTTCGGCGAGGGCTCTTCGCGGAAGTCTATTGCAGCTTTTGGAAAGAGGAACCAAGCCTTCGAGAGGTTCTGCGAATGGTCGAGGGTGACGATATATACGTCGTACCAAATTTCATTAGCGAAGGTTACTTCACCGAGATAGTCATCCCGAGAGAACTTGAACTTGTCGGACGGGTTACCCATCGATCAGGAAAAATCATCAAGTATTGCGAACCGGTGGGTAACGATCCGCGCATGGTCGACCTGTTGCTTCACCGGGCGCACGAAGTGGCGCCCAAAGTCCCTCCGGAGAAGACAAGTATTTTGATCGTTGCTCACGGCACGAGCCTCAGCGAGAAGTCTGCTGAAGCGGCCCAATCCCAGGCCAAGGCAATCAAGGAAAAAGGGGTCTATGCTGAAGTTTCCGAGGCCTACATGGAGGAAGCCCCTTTCATCGCGGATTGGCACAAAAACACCTCTCAACCCAATGTGGTCGTGGTGCCGTTCTTCATCGCCGACGGCTTGCACAGCTACCAGGATATCCCTGTTTTGCTAGGTATCGAGTCCGCGCCGACTGCCGCTGCCAGTCAGCAGGACGTTTTCCGCCGAAATCCATATTCTTTAGGCGGCCGTTCGCTTTATTATGCAAGCGCCATCGGTACAGAACCATTGATGGCGGACGTTATTCTCGACACCATCGACCGATTTGACCGGAAATATTTGTACGAATCCGCCGCATGATCAGGGACGAATTGGCACGATTGATCAAGGATGGTTATAACGCTCTTGGGGAGCTGGAGTTTGCAGAATCCTCCAACCGATTTCTTCTTTACCATTGGGCTGACAGGGATTCTTTGACTGAAGCACGGGTCTACCATTCGATTGAGGACGCGAGGCAAATAGCAAAATACGATTCGTACGGATCATATCGCCCTTTGAAAGGGGCGCCCAATTTGCCCCGGGGCTGGCTCCTCGAGTTCACTAATATTGACGACCTGAAAAGGGCCCTCGATATCTTTTATCCCGGGGCAATTGGCACCTGGCTGGCCCACCGGGCCGGAACAGCGCATGCAGTCTGTTTACGGCAAACGTTGAATCGCCAAACCGGCATGTATCGAGTGACCCGCAAGCTGACTGATGATCAGGCGCAAAATCTCGTGAAAGAAGCTTGCCGTTCAGACAGCCGATGTCTGAGGACCATCTTGTGGGGAATTGAGGACAAGCGTCCACCGGATTTCCTTCCTGGTTCGAAGTCTGACCCTGCCTTTGACCAAACTGGTCAGAAACGTGCGGCACTGCCATTTCTCTGCCTGGAAGCTTGCAATCTGTTAGTGGCCGCCGCAAGAACCGCAATGAGGAAATCGTCTCGATGATTGCCTACCGATGCCGGACGCTTGTCACGATGGATGGCACACCGATCGATAACGGTGCGTTTGTCGTCGACGGGCCACGATTTGTTCAAGCTGGCAAAGCGCCTGAAATCCTGAAGAATCACGCGGGAGAGGTGGTGGACCTGGGCGAAGTAGCGGTTTTGCCCGGTTTAATCAATGCACATTGCCATCTTGATTACACGCTGATGCGCGGAGCGATCCTGCCGGCGCAAAATTTTGCCCGCTGGGTCAAACGAATCAATGCGCTCAAGAGATCCCTCACTGATGGTGACTATTTGCGCGCGACACAGCTTGGCTTTGAAGAACTCAGAAGGTACGGAGTGACAACAGTTCTGAACGTTGTCTCTACTCCTCAGATCTTCTCGGTGCTTCCTCCACCCCCGATTCGAGCCTGGTTCTTTCTAGAGCTCATCGATGTGCGACCCAGACCCTGGATTGAAGAACATGCTTTTGGATCATGGCTTTTCCTTTCTGGAAACGGTAACCGGCTCGGCGGGCTCGGCCTGAGCCCGCACGCTCCCTATACCGCATCGGCGAAAATGTACGAAGTCGCACTCGAATGTTCACGCTCTCTGAACATGCTAATCACCACGCACGTAGCCGAATCGAAGGAAGAATACGCTATGTTCGCCAAGGGTTCAGGGGACCTTCACGATTTCCTAAAACAACTGGGCCGCCCGATGACCGATTGCGGATCGACTTCGCCTTTGCGGCATCTGATCGAAAATGGGTTGATTAGCCCCGACTGTATCATCGTACATCTCAATGAGCTGGACGATCGCGATCTAGCACTCCTGAGCCAGCCCGAATGGCAAAATCTGCAAATCGTGCATTGCCCAAAGAGCCACCGTTTCCTGCACCACAAACGCTTTCCGCTCGAAGCGCTCAAGAAACGCGGCTTGAATATCTCTCTCGGTACGGACAGTTTGGCGAGCAATGACTCGCTCAACCTGTTTTCAGAGATGCGCACGGTCAAAAAGAACTATCCAACGCTCAGCGCCCAAGACGTGCTTGAAATGGTTACCATCCACCCGGCGCGCGCTTTGAAGCTCGAGCGCGAGTTAGGCAGGATCGCCCAGGGCTACCTTGCCGATTCCATTGCGATTCCTTGCAAAGGCCCGATCGGCGATGTGTTCGAGGCAATTATTGAAAACAGAGGAACGATCAAATGGATGATGGTGAATGGAAAAATTCTGAAGTGACACGCACGATCATCCTTTTGATTTGCCTGTTCCTGTTTGTCGCGCCAGGCATCGGCGCGCCCTTGAAGGGAGGAGAAGCGCCGCCCCCCGAAACGTCAACTGGTGAAAAGGAACCAAATGTGGTCGCTGAGAGCGCCGCCGTGATCGATTCGTTCACCGGCGATTTTCTCTTCCTCAAAAACGAGAACGCGATTCAATATCCCGCAAGCGCGACGAAAATCATGACCGCTTTGTTGGTGATCGAGGCGGGTGATCTCGACAGGCCTGTCACGATCGATTTGTCCGATACCAAAGTCGAACCGACGATACTGGACCTGCGACCGGGAGAGCAGTACACCAGACGCCAGCTCATTTATGGGCTCATGCTGAAAAGCGCGAATGACGTCGCCATGGCATTGGCTCGCGATAACTCCGGCTCAATCGAAGCCTTTGCTGAAAAAATGAATCGCCGGGCAGCAGAACTCGGGGCCACGAGCAGCCATTTTGCGAATCCCAATGGCCTGCATGATCCCAGCCACTACACAACGGCTCATGACTTGGCGCTCATCGCACGAGCCGCGATGGAGCAACCGTTTTTTCGCCAGGTGGTCGGAACTATCTACTACACCTGGAAGTCGCCGAAAGGCGTTGTCTACCAGCTGCGCAATCACAATCGTCTCCTTCGGCACTTTGCCGGGTGCAACGGCCTTAAGACTGGCTACACTCGCGCCGCCCAGCAAGTATTAGTGAGTTCCGCCCTCAGAGAAGGCCATGAAGTCATCTCCGTCGTTTTGCACACAGACAAGCCAGGCATCTGGGAAGACAGCAAAGCTCTGCTGACCTACGGTCTGATCAAAATTGGCTGCTCTCCGGAGGCCATCGCTAATAGTTCCGAACGCGCTGCCGATAAGGAAAATACTTCGGGCGAAGGCGACGAGGCACACTAGGATGCTTGCAGCCATTTAGTCTAAACTCCGAAATTGAGGACTCGTCCGTCGTCCTTCGTCCTCGAGAATCCAGATGTTTGACCCTCAGACAAACTGGACAAAATAATTGCGGGACAATCGGACTCTCTTCACTGCAGAAAACGCCGACTGATCGAGGACGACCACGACGACGAGGATCCAAAGTTCGGAGTTTAGGTTTAGTTGAACGGGAGGGCCACCGGATATCGCATTCGCGATAATTCTTTCAAAAATTTGCGACCGCTATATGAAATTTCTGGTAATTTGGTGAAACTTATTATAATTCTATAAATTGTTCATACCAATTTTCTATGGCCCGTATCTTTATCGTCGATGATGAACCCGCAACGGCCGAATGGATCTCTAATCTTTGCCGAGACCGCGGGCATCAGACTTTTCAATATAATTCCTCCGAGGCAGCTGTCGATGCCTTGTCCCGTGTGGCTCCGCAACTCGTTATTGCTGACGTAAAGAATGAGAAAACCGACGGATTCGACGTTCTAAGGGAGTGCCGGGAAAACCATCCTGACACTGTCGTGGTGATGATTGCCGCATTTGACTCGGCTGAGCTCGCCCTGACCGCAATGCAATCGGGGGCTTTTGACTACGTTACCAAGCCTTTCAAGACTGATGAGATGCAGTTCTGCATTCAGCGCGCTCTGGATCATCAGACAGCACTCCGGCGCAACGACGTTCTCGGGCGCGGCATCGGCAACCAGCATAAATTCGAAAATCTCGTTGGCACGAGCGCCAAAATGCAAACGATTTATCGACTGATCGGAAAAGTCGCCGACACCGAAAGTACGATCCTGATCCAGGGCGAGTGCGGAACCGGAAAAGAATTGGTTGCCCGCGCACTCCATAACAACAGCTCACGGCAGCGTCATCCGTTCGTCACGATCAATTGCAGCGCCCTTCCAGACAACCTGCTTGAGTCGGAGCTCTTTGGCCACAAGAAAGGGTCCTTTACCGGCGCGGTGACAGACAAAGTGGGTCTCTTCGAAGAGGGCAACAACGGCACCCTATTCATTGATGAAATCAATTCGATGTCGCAGCACCTTCAGACCAGGCTTTTGCGGGTCCTGCAGGAGCGTCAAATCCGGCAGGTAGGCGATACTAGACAAATCCCGATCAATGTCAGGTCGATCGCCGCTTCAAATGAATCTCTGAAAGCCAAAACGCGCACTGGGGGATTCCGCGAAGACCTTTACTTTCGGCTCGCCGTTATCCCGATCGAAATTCCTCCGCTTCGGGAACGCCTTGAGGATGTTCCGCTGCTGGCCCGCTGCTTTTTGAAAAAGCATGCTGATAAAACGGGAACCGAACAGAAAACGATGGATCCGAACGCCATGAATCGCCTGGTCGAGTACAGCTGGCCCGGAAACGTCCGCGAACTTGAGAACGCAATCGAAAGGGCGTGCGCGCTCAGCGATGGAGGAGTAATTCGGGCTTCCGATTTACCGCCCCACGTGCTCCATGAATCGGAGGAACTTGAGAAGGCGCCCGATTCGGAATGGAGGGTCGGTCAACAGCTCGACGACTTCGTCCGCAATCAGGAGCGGAAGTATATCGAGATGACGCTGAAGTTCAATGCAGGCTCCCGAGAAAAGACCGCCAGCATGCTTGGAATCAGCATCGCGACACTTTACCGAAAACTCGATTTGAAACACCACCGGGAATAGGGAAACGGAAGGCTCGACGTCCGTGCGAGTTCGCGGTCGGGGGGTTTGGACACCACGGGCGCCGAACCTTCTTTTCCTCTATTCTGCCTCCTTGAGTTTCGTCCTCCCCTCTTCTAGACTCTCCCTTCAACAACAGAAGAATTTTCCGAATGGCCGGTCCGGGGATCCATCAGTTCCAAAATCTAACAATGCAGCAGGTGCTCGCGCCGCAGCTGCAGCAGAGCCTGCAGATATTGCAGGCGCCCGCATTGGAGCTCAGGAATATCGTTCAGCAGGAGCTGCAAACCAATCCTGTGCTGGAAGAAGAAATTGACACCTTCGAGGATGAGGAACGCTCTAAGGACGACAGCGAATTCCAAGAGGAGTTCGAGCGGTTGGCAAAGCTGGATGAGGAGTGGCGGGATTACATGGCACAGAACGTAAGCTACTCGTCCAGAAATATTGAGGACGAAGAGCGTCGACAATTCTTCTTTGACTCGATTGCCAGCCAGGAAACTTTGCAGCAACACCTCTGGGAGCAGTTGAACACCTCCGACGTGAGTGAATTCCAGCGGAAAGCGGCGGAACTGATCATCGGCAACATTGACGATCTCGGTTTTCTCCAGACTTCATTGGAAGAAATTGCCGGCAACACAGGTCATCCCCTGGAGAAGTTGCAGGAGATGCTCAATCTTATTCAGACGTTTCATCCCGTCGGTGTAGGGGCTCGCGACCTGCGAGAGTGTCTGTTGATACAGCTCCGTCGTCTGGGAAAGGAGGGGAGCCTCGAATTCCAAATTGTGGACCAGCACCTTGAAGACCTCGGGCGCAAGCGATTGCCGGAAGTAGCTCGCCGCCTCGGTGCCACCGTCGAACAGGTGCAAAGGGCCGCCAATTTCATATCCACTCTCGACCCTAAACCGGGCCAGATTTTTACTCCTGATCCAAACAGCTACGTGCTGCCCGACGTCAGCGTCGACAAAGTCGGCGACGATTACGCAGTTTCTCTGAATGGAGATCAAGTTCCACACCTACGTATCAGCAAGACCTACAAAGATCTGATGACGACCGGAACGAACGGAACGGACGTTCGCGATTATATCAGAGAAAAGATTCGAAGCGGAAAGTTCTTGATCAAGAGTATTCATCAGCGGCAACAGACGATCTTGAATATCGCGAACGAAATTGTGAAGCGACAGTATGAATTTCTCGAGAACGGAACGGCTTCTCTAAAGCCGCTGACGATGGCCCAGATTGCTGAGACGGTGGGTGTCCATGAGACCACGGTCAGCCGGGCGATCTCGGGAAAGTATATGGCGACGCCCCAAGGAGTGTTCGAAATGAAATACTTCTTTACGCCGGGCTATCAAACGGCGGGCGGCGCTTCACTAAGCAATACGAGCGTGAAAGAAGCGATCTACGAACTCGTCCGCGGCGAGGACACTCGAAACCCGCTGAGCGACAAAGAAATTGTGGAAATTCTTTCCGATCGCGGTATACCAATAGCCCGACGGACGGTTGCCAAGTACAGGGCAGAGCTGAACATCCTGCCAAGCAACCTTCGTAAGCAATATTGAGTAAGTGTACCGCCTATTTTTGTTAGCATATGCGTTGGCTTTCTTGAGCACGACGGCCTGGTCCAAAACGTTCGATTTTAAAGCGGACACGTTCGGCTTTGCCAATCAAACCTACTTTGACTACAGGCCGTTAACGGAGAGCCAGATCCAAATCACGCGGAGACACGGACACACTCCCGATTTTTCGCGTCACTGCTTCCAGATGTGCCGGGCCGTTCTCCAGTTTTTTAAATTCGCGGAGTTTCGTCCGGATCTCCCCAGGGTTTCCGAATCGGACTACCAGAAGATCGTCCGCCGAGTGAGCAGGATTCCGGCCTGGAGCGGTCCTCGGGCTAAAGTGATCATTCCAGGCTACACGGATTTGCGCAGTTTTTCCCTTGATCAGACTATCTTGGTGCAGAAGAACCTTGGTCTTTGGTGGCCGTCCTACTGGAGAATAGGCAACTGGCGGATCGTTTTTCCGGTGCCGCGTTCAGGGCAGGAACGCATGGCAAAATGGTTGCAAAACGAACTCGGCCACGACCGGATCCGGGACGTCTACATCACCCGTCTCAAGCCGATCAATCATTGCCTGGTTGCCTATCACTACACTCCGGGGGCGAACGGCGACATCATGTTTGACGTGTACGACGCCAACCAACCCGGCAAGCTTGTGCACCTGACCTATCGAGCATCGGACAGGAGCTTTTATTACGACAAAACGTGGTATTACCGCGGAGGCTTGGTGAGCGTACTCCCGCTTTACGTCTCTCCATTGTTTTAGCGATCATTTCCACTACATTTCAATTCCCGCTGGACCGACATTTCGGCACAAGAAAAGAGCACGAAAGACACGCGTAAGGATATGCCCTTTCTCCATTGGTTTAAAAGAAAGTCTGAGAGCACTGAAAACGAGGCCAAGCCTGTCCGTGCTGATAAATTCGCCACGCAACACGCGAACACACCGGAAACAGTCGCTGCCAATTTGCAGCCAGAGACCACGCCCGGGAATGAGCCGAGTGAGCAGGTATCCGCCGACCGTCAGACAATCGCGCCGAATCCAGTGATCGCTTCGCAAATTTCGATAAGCGAAACCAGTGTTCCACTGGAAACGACGCATATCTCGGTGCCGATTGGAGCCTTTTACGCGAAGTTGCCAGCTCATTTGCTTACCTCGAAAAAGCCGGATCTGGCGCGATCGGTGTGGATCTCCGAGGAAGATGTTGTGCTCAATCAAGAGACCCGTGAGGTGACACTCCCTCTCTCAATTCTCAGCTTGTCGTGTCCCGAAATTTTCGTTCGTGCCGTCGACGGTGCGGAGGATATTCCGGTCACTTTTTCTTTGAGCGATCCTAAGGTGTTGGAACCACCGCCCGCCGAAGAAATCGACCGACTCAGGGAAACAGAAGCGCCGGTGCCGCCTGTCTCAGTTGCCGATGTTGAAGACGGAGAACCCTCAGATGGCAGCGAAAAGGAGATCAGGCTCCGGCTTCAACCTATCCTCTCCGTTTTCCCGCCCAATCTCGAACCGCCTTCAATAGACTCCCTGATCGGAACTCAGGACGAGATCGCGCTGCCCCTGGGCTTAATACAGTCGCAATTGGCACATGGTCGCGTCGTCGTCCCTGCCGAGATATTCTGCGGGGCGCTGTCGAGTGATTTGAAACCCTATTTTGCAGGGATTGACCCTGCTGCAGAGATCCCGATCCCGTTGCAAGAAGTCTTTTCGAGGCTCCCGCCTGAGGCAATCAAGCTCAGAGAAGACCAGGAGATAGATCGTCCAGAGGAATCGATCCCAAGCCCATTCAGCGCACACGCGGAAGAAGATGCTAAACGATTCAGCGAAGTTCCAGCGGGAGAGACTCTCCCTGCGAATGAAACGCTACAATTGAGGGATGAATCACCAAAAACTGCCATCGAACTTGAATCGAGGACGCTGCAGGCAATCTTCATGACGGATGAGCCGCTCGACTTGATCAAGACCATCAATAAGGTCGCTGAGCTACCCGGTCTTAGGTCCTGCATATTGAGCACCACTGATGGACTCAGGCTTGCGGGGAATCTTGATGATCCGGTGCAGGAAAAAGCCATTTCTGGCTTGCTGCCCGAACTATTCCGACGAACACGTTTGCAATTGGAGTTGTTAGGTGTTGGCATGCTTGAAACAATCACCCTGCATTACGGCCTTCATCAGTTGAGCACCTTCGTAAAAGGGAATCTTTGTCTGACCGTTTTGCATGACAACAGGCCGTTTAAGCCGGGCGTGCGGGAAAAAATCCAGGCCGTGATGAGCGAGCTTGCGACTCTGAGCGCGTCCGAAAAGCCGCTTTGATCAGGTCACCAATGCCAACCATCAATTACGCCAGACAAAGAGATTCAATTCAAAATCGTCTACTACGGGCCTGCGCTGGGTGGCAAGACAACCAACCTCGCGTATATACATTCTCGAATTGCTCCTGCGTACAGAGGCGACCTTGTCTCGCTCGCCACGGCAGCAGATCGAACACTTTTTTTTGATTTTCTGCCATTGAGTGCCCTTACGCTTCAGGGATTCAAAACGAAATTCCAACTCTACACCGTACCGGGACAGGTCATCTACAATTCGACCCGGCAACTTGTCTTGCGAAGCGTCGATGGCGTGGTTTTCGTGGCTGATTCCCAGTGGGAAAGAATGGAAGAAAACGTTGCCAGCTTTCGCAACCTCGAACAAAATCTCCAAAAGCAAAATTTGCAACTCGACCAGGTCCCGATCGTGCTGCAGTTCAATAAGCGCGACCTGCCGAACGTAGCTCCAACAAATTACCTGGAGTACTTATTGAACAACCGGAAGAGACGAGTACAAAGCTTCGAATGCGTTGCCAGCACCGGCGTGAACATCTTCTCAGCGCTCGACGCAGTCACTCAGATGCTTCTCCACAAATTCAAAAAGGAAAACGTTCAACTTTTTGCGGGTCCAGGCAAACAGATCAGAGCGAGGAGTTCAGGAGTTGCAGAATCGTGAAGGTCTTGCCGGTCTATAAATAGCAATTCATCCACTTCGTTGAGACGAAGAATTCGCCTGACTAGCAGTCTATGGGACGCCGATATTGGGATCGCCCATGGGTTCCCGACTCCCGACTCCTGACTCCCGACTCCTGACTCCTGACTCCTGGCTCCCGACTCTGCATCTCCTGCCATTTTCCCAAGTTGTTGCAGCCGGACCATAGCTCATCTATTAGTTTCGGATGATAGACTACATGCAAAAGGGGGGGCCGCTGATGTGGCTCATTCTGCTTTGTAGCGTTGTTTCCATCGCTGTCTTTGCCGAACGGCTTCTTTACTTTCATCGGGCGACGATTGATTTAGGGGAATTTTTGCAAGGCTTATCCAACCTGGTCAGGAAACGAAATCTGGCAGAAGCACGTGTCGAATGTCAGGCCACTTCGGTACCGGTAACCCGGGTCATCCACGCGGCTCTGATACGCCATCATCTGCCTCGAACCGAGCTTCGTGAAATCGTTCAGGAAGCCGGGCAACTGGAAGTCCCGCGCCTGGAGCGCAATCTGGGGTTGCTCATTGCGATCGGGTACATCTGCCCGCTCATCGGGTTACTCGGCACTGTCACCGGGTTGATCCAGGCGTTTGTCCAATTATCCGCAAACAACGGGTACGCCACCCTCGCCGACGTTTCGGGCGGGATCTACCAGAGCTTGCTGACCACAGCGGCAGGTCTTGTCGTGACGATTCCTACTGTCCTCGGCTATTGCCATCTTTCTGCGCGTTTGAATGCTCTCCTTCATGACATGGAACGGGCCGGAATCGAAGTAGTCAATCTACTTTCCGAAAGCGAGAACGACTCATCGATCATTGAGTTTGCTCCGAAGTCACAGGCTGCCGGTGACCACCGATGAAGCTGATCCGATCAGTCCATCTTAATCCTTTCCTGATCTTCCTTATCCCGCTGGTTGATCTTTGTTTCCTGCTGCTGCTGTTATTCCTCGTCAGCTCGACCTTTCTCCTGCATCCGGGAATCAGCGTAAATCTCCCTTTCTCGAAGTTCACGCTGGGGCCACAAAAGAATCCCCTTATCGTCAGCATTACCGCGGGTCCTTATCCGCTGATCTACTATCGCGATCAGCAGATAAGACCAGAGGATCTCGCACATCGCCTGGAAGAAGATCACTCTCCGGATCGGTCAATTATCATCCAGGCCGATCGTTTGACTCCCCAAGGATCCGTTGTCGAGGTCATGAATCTCTGCCTTGAAAATGGCTATTCGGTTGTCCTCGCCACTTCGCCGAAAGAACAATGAATCAGCCGGAAGCGCGTTTCATATTCGATTGGCAAAAAAGCCGCTGGGATTATCGGTTGCCCGTTCTGGTCGCAGTCTCGTTCTTCGCACACATCTTCTGTTTTTATATTTTTCGCGTTGTTTACCCCACAACCACATCTCTTCTCCCCCCCTCAGCGCAAGTGACTGTTCTGGATCCAAAAAGGCCGCAGGACAAGAGCTTGCTGGATTGGGTTGTCATGAACAATCCAGCGAATGTCAGTGCGCCCAGATTTGATTCCCGGGTGATCACGCAGGCGGCTCCTCGATATAAGCCCATTTATTCAACGCTGGCTATTGAGTTGAGGCGTTCGGACTCCGCCAAACACTAAGGAGCAGGGAATCCCATCTCTGTTTTCCGCGGAGACACTTTTACCGATGCGATCGCAAGCCGCAGGAAAAGGCTGCCCTAAAGACATTCCCGACACGATTGGAAATAGCGTCAACGCTTCAATCGCGATCTCCGGCGTCATTACCGGCATTGCCAACCAGTTCAGCCCTGTCCGAACCAACGTCGATGTTTGTTGGCGTGAATCCCGAGGGAGAAGCGGACCACGTTTTTCTAAGCCAGTCGAGCGGCAACGGTCTACTCGATCAAAAAGCGGAGGAATTCATTCGCACGGTAAAGTTCAAGCCGGACTCGAACCGGAATTGGGGGGTGGTTACGTTGCACTGGGGAGGAACTCAGCCGTGATTCGAGTGGAATTGCCGGTACTGGTCTTTATCTATCTCATTGTTTTCCTTACGGCGATCTTTTCGCTTTGGATAGTTTACGAATGGCTTCGGCGAAGTCGCGAGAAAGAGGCCTTGCGTTACCGCGTTCGATGCTCCATTTGTGCCTCTATTTTCGAAGACAAAACAAACAACCTGCTTCCACGATGCCCTCGCTGCGGCAGCTTGAACGAGAGATATAAGATAGGAGGACTTTAACGCTATGGCAATGTTCATCGGGCGAAATCGAAAGGCCCGTACAACATACGGTTTCGACGAGATTGCGCTTGTCCCCGGTAACGTGACAATCAATCCAAACGAAGTTGATATCACTTTCAGCGTACCGCGAAAGAACACGGAGCCGCTCAAGCTCGCGATTCCGATCCTTGCCAGTGCGATGGACGGAGTTGTCGACGTGAATTTTGCGATCCAGATGGGCAAACTGGGTGGATTGGCAGTGCTAAATCTGGAGGGCGTCCAAACCCGGTATAAAAATCCGCTTGAAGTATTGTTGAAGGTTCTGGAGGCCGATAAGGAACACGTGACAGGTCTTCTGCAGAAGATTTACCAGGAACCGGTCCAGGAGGATCTGATCGCAGCGCGCATCAAAGAGGTTAAGGACGCAGGCGTGATCTCTGCGGTTAGTTCCATCCCTCAAAAAGCGGAACGTTACGGACGGATTGCCCAGGAAGCCGGGGTCGATCTGTTCGTCGTCCAAAGCACAGTTTCGACGGTGCGGCACATTTCAACCGAGTACAAATCGCTTGATCTTAAGCATTTCTGCCGAGAAATGAGTTGCCCCGTGATTGTCGGCAACACCGTCGGGCTACGATGTTACCCTGGAGATTATCGAGTGCGGTGTTGCAGGGGTGCTTATCGGGGTCGGACCCGGAGCAGCTTGTACGTCAAGAGGCGTCCTCGGGTTGGGTGTACCGCAAGTAACGGCGACGGTGGATTGTGCCGCCGCGCGCGACTACCACTACAAGAAGACAAGCAACTATATCCCGATCATCACGGATGGCGGAATGAGCAAGGGCGGGGACGTCTGCAAAGCTCTCGCTTGCGGCGCGGATGCAGTCATGATCGGCAGCGCTTTCGCGAAAGCGATCGAAGCACCAGGGAAAGGCTATCACTGGGGCATGGCAACACCCCATGCCAATCTGCCGCGGGGCACGCGAATCCGGGTGGGAACGACCGGTCCTTTGCGGCAGATCCTGTTCGGTCCCGCAGACGTAGACGACGGAAGTCAGAATCTGGTCGGAGCCGTTACGACCTGCATGGGAAACGTCGGAGCTGCCAATCTCCGAGAGTTCCAGGAAACGGAAATCATCATCGCGCCCTCCATACGAACCGAAGGAAAGCTTTTTCAACAGGTCCAAATGGTCGGGATGGGTTCCAGAAACTCCTGAGTCCGAATTTCGGGTTCAAATTTCTGTTGCTTAACCGTATTTTGCGGACTAACGCCGTATCGGAAGCCCATGAGTAATAGACGAGTTGTTGTAACCGGCATTGGCGTTGTTTCCCCGATTGGAAGCGATTTAAAATCGTTTTGGGACAACCTGGTGAACGGAAAGAGCGGTATTGGCCAAATCACCCAGTTCGATTCCTCCACTTTCGACTGTCATATTGCGGGGGAGGTTTCCGATTTCAATCCGTCGCTCTATTTCAAGAATCCCAAGGATGTAAGGCGCGCCGATCGTTTTGCGCAGTTCGCAATGGCATCCGCCAAATTGGCGCTCGAAGACAGTGGTCTCGATCTCTCGAAGATTGATCGCACTCGATTTGGCGTGCTCGTGGGCAGCGGAATTGGCGGTCTCAAAAGTTTGGAAGATCAGCACACGGTTCTCATGAACAAGGGTGCGTCCCGTGTCTCGCCGTTCATGGTCCCAATGATGATCGTGAACATGGCCAGCGGTTTAATCTCAATGGAGTACGACCTCGAAGGACCGAATTTTTCAATCGTCACCGCCTGCGCGACAGCCGCAAACTCCATCGGAGAGGCTTGGCGCATGATCCGCTACGGGGACGCCGACGGCTTTCTCGCGGGTGGATCGGAAGCAGTGGTTTGCCAACTGGGCATTGCCGGCTTTTGCTCAATGCGAGCAATGAGCACGAGGAACGATGAACCGGAGAAGGCATCACGGCCTTTCGACCGGGAGCGCGACGGATTTGTGATGGGAGAGGGAGCTGGAATTCTCGTTCTCGAGGAATATGAGAAAGCCAAGGCTCGTGGCGCTCAAATCTATTGCGAACTGGCGGGATATGGCCTGACCTCAGATGCGTACCATATGACTTCTCCGCGGCCAGACGGCACCCCCGTCGCTCGTGCAATGCAGTTGGCGTTGGATTACGCGGGTGAAAACGTGACTGCAATCGACTACATCAATGCGCACGCTACTTCGACTCTAGTGGGAGATATTTGCGAAACCAACGCGATCAAGCTGCTCGCGGGTCCGCACGCGCATAACGGTCTTCTCGTCAGCTCAACTAAATCGATGACCGGGCATCTGCTTGGAGGCGCTGGCGGAGTGGAAAGCGCGGTCTGCATTTTGGCAATGAGGAATGGAATTGTTCCACCCACCATCAACCTGGATAATCCTGATCCGGCTTGCGACCTCGACTACGTTCCAAATGTGGCACGAACAAAAAAGGTGCGCCTCGCGCTGAACAATTCGTTCGGTTTTGGTGGACATAATGCAACACTGGCATTTCGCGCATTGGACTAGTAGGAGAGACGTATCGGTGAATCGGCGTATCGGCGTTTGCAAAGCGGCTCAACTCAACTCTCCCCTCCAATCATCCAAATTTCGCGTTGAACAGGCACGTTCTGCTTCTGCTCGCGACGGCGATTCTATGGTCCCTGGGCGGCGTCCTGATCAAGTCCATTGATTTGAATCCCGTGGCGATAGCTGGCGCCCGCAGCCTGATCGCAATGGTGATCATGAGCTTGGCAATGCCCGGCGTTCTCCGAAAGATCTCGTGGCAAACCATCCCTGGGGCGATTGCCTATTCGGCAACCGTCTTTCTCTTTGTCGTTGCAACAAAACTCACCACAGCTGCCAACGCGATCTTTCTTCAATACACCGCGCCAATTTATATCGCGATGATCAGTCCCTGGTTCCTTGGCGAGCGCACCAAATGGCAGGATTGGCTGCTCGTGCTGCTCGCGCTTTCCGGCGTAGGCCTTTTCTTTTTGGACCAACTCAGTCTCCAAGGTCTTTCAGGCGTGATCGCTGCACTCGGCAGTGGCTTCGCTTTTGCGTGGTTAACCGTGCTTATGCGGCATCAGAAAGCAGGATCGCCAGAAGCAGTGGTGCTCCTGGGCAACGTAGCGACATTTCTGGTTGCCCTGCCCTGGACGTTTCCCATCCTCAGAATCGAGCAGAACGGTCCGCGACTCCTGCTCCTCGGAATCGTGCAGTTGACCATTCCGTATCTGCTCTATTCGCTGGCTATCCGGCATGTGCGCGCCCTCGATGCGTCGATCATCAGCATCATTGAACCGATCCTGAATCCTATTTGGGTAATGCTCGCCACGAGAGAGCATCCAGCTTTCTGGTCGATTGTCGGCGGTTCAATCGTGTTGGCCACTTCGCTTACCAGGAGCCTGCTCGCCTCCACCGTACTGCAGCCGAAGCCTTTTTGCCCGAACCATGAAGCAGGAGTACAAGAGTCAGGAGGGCCCGGGGCGAACGGCGGACGCGAATCTCGCCGTGCGGAGTGGGAACTGCGGCGACGACCTACGCGGACACGCGCGTCTCCCATTCTGCAACTGCCGAACTGCTGACCCCTGGTTTATTACTCCTGAATGAACGTTCTTGCACACCCGAACTCCGTATGCCAGTTTCAGCGTCCAAATGGTCTTTCACAGGCTCTCGGTCTGCGTTCTGTCACTCCTCTGCTTTGGATTAGATTTTGAGGCTGCCGCAGCAGAATTCCAGGGAGTACTCTTGCCGGAAAATACTAGCCTCGCGCTGGCGGTTGCCGCTGAAGGTGTACAAATCTACGAAAGCAAACCGAATTCGACCGGAGCCTACCTATGGGCGCTCAAGGCGCCCGAGGCTGAGCTGAAGAGCTTGACAGGCGAAGTGCTCGGAAAGCACTACGGAGGGCCAAGCTGGTCTCTGAACGACGGGAGCCAATTAGTCGGGAACTTGCCCCCGCTCAAGGCGGTAAGCGCACCGGATCCCGGGAACATCCCCTGGCTGCTTGTGGCTGCCAAATCCAGGTCCGAAACAGGTTTCTTAAGCAAAATCGACTTTGTGGTCCGTGTCGGCACGTCGGGTGGCGTCGCTCCAGCTGAAGCGCCGAAGGGCCCGACGGATACGGCCAGAGTGAGCTATCGAGCCATTTACCTCTTTTTACGGAAGCAGTAATCCAAGCAACCTATTGCCTCATTACACTTTGACCCGCTCAATTTGTGCCCCGAGCTCACCGAGCTTTTCATCTATCATCTCGTACCCGCGGTCAATGTGATAAACGCGGTTGATTTCTGTCGTTCCGTCGGCCAGCAATCCTGCCAGAACCAATGCCGCCGATGCCCGAAGATCGCTCGCCATCACCGGCGCCCCACTCAAATTTTCCACACCCCGGATCTTTGCCGTCGCGCCGTCCAGTTCGATGGTTGCTCCCATTCGTTTCAGCTCGGAAACATGCATGAAACGCTGCGGAAAAATGTTCTCTGTCACCGAACTCTCTCCGGCAGCCGTCGACAGCAGAGCGCACATCTGGGCCTGCATATCCGTCGGAAACCCCGGATACGGCTGGGTCTTCAGATTCAATGATCTTGTGGACCCGTTGGCGCCAATAACGAGCGAACCGTTGGTTCCACTGACGCGAAATCCGCACGCCATCAGCGCGTCGGTGACCGCAGTCAAATGATCGGCTCTCACCCGGTTGACGGTAACCGCCTTGCCTGCCATTGCGCCTGCAATGAGAAATGTTCCCGCCTCAATCCGATCCGGGATGACCTCGTGTTCCGCGCCATGCAATTCCTTGACTCCCTCGATCACAATTCGCGACGTACCGGCCCCTGCGATTTTTGCACCCATCTTGTTAAGAAAATCGGCGAGGTCAACCACCTCAGGCTCGCACGCGGCATCTTCGATGACGGTTGTGCCATCGGCGAGAACCGCAGCCATCATGATGTTATCGGTTCCCAATACAGTCGTACCAAATTTCCCTTTGAGCGAAATTGTCGGCTCCGTGAAGCGAAGGAGCAAAAACTTTGACGTTACCCCCATGAACGCGTACTGCCGCACCCAGCGCCTGAAATCCGCGCAAATGCAGATCGATCGGACGGTCTCCTATGACGCAACCGCCAGGCAGTGAGACGGTGGCCTCTTTTTCCCGGCCAAGGAGCGGCCCGAGCACGCAAACTGATGCCCGCATCTTTCGAACGATCTCGTAGGGAGCTACGCTGTTCACCTTTTCGGCTTTCACGGTGACAATTCCGCTCGCCCGCTCTACATCCGCGCCCAGATGCGCCAAAATCTGGAGCATATAATGGACATCGCTCAGGTCCGGCACACGCTGGATAACGCACGTCTCTTTCGTCAGAAGCGTCGCTGCCAGAATCGGCAAAGCGGAGTTTTTCGAGCCGCTGATTTTGACTGAGCCCGTCAAAGGATGCCCACCACGAATGATGATCTTATCCATACCTTGCGATGAGAAGCCGTTCGACTCCTTGGTAGTCCTTCTTAATAGAGATGTCTCGATAATTCTGGTCAGCCAAAAAACCCAACACTCGTTGGGACTGGCCTTGTCCGAGCTCAAGGGCGATCATACCGTTCGATGCGATCTTGGCAGGAACTGATTCAATCAGCCTTTTGATAATCGTCAATCCATCTTTCCCACCATCCAAAGCAAGCGCCGGATCGAATTTTACCTCGCGTTGCAACGCATTGAGATCTGCCGGTGGGTATGTAAGGCAGATTTGCCACGATCCAGTGGAAAGGGCCTTCTATCTCCTCGAGCAGGTCCGATAGACAGAATGAAATCCGGTTCGGGACCCCAAGCCGCTCGGCGTTTTCACGCGCCAAGGCGAGCGCATCACTCGAGACATCAACCGCTGAGACATCGAGTTCCGGCCTCTCCAAAGCGAGAGTAATCGCCAGGACACCGCTGCCGGTGCCGACGTCCACCAAGCGATTTGCTGACTCTCCGCAAGTCGCAATCTCCCTTAGCACTGTTTCGACAAGCAGTTCCGTTTCGGGTCTGGGAATCAGAGCTCTCCGATCGGTCTTGAACGTACGTCCAAAAAAATCCCAGCGGCCCAGGAGGTGTTGCAACGGCTCCCCATCCGCCCGTCTCCGGACTTTCTCACGCAAGGGATCCAGTTCCTGCGCAGACAGGGAACGATCAAACTCAAGGTAGAGCTCAATCCGCTTCTTGCCGAGGGCATCCGCCAAGAGATGCTCGATGCTCAAGCGAGGCTGTTCCACGCCTTTCTTGCCAAGATAGGCTGTCGTGGTCTGCAGGAGCTCAAGAACCGTCATGAGGAAGTTACCAGTTCTTAGTGTCAGTTGTCAGTTGTCGGTGGGAGCTGCAAAAAGATCTGTGTCTCCCGTTGAATCGACGCATCTTCGAGTTGTCGCACGCAACAGTGCCGTTCCCGCTAAGTAGCAAGATCCGAACCTCTTCCACTGGACACTGACACTGGCAACTGGCAACTTCCTTTGACACTGGCAACCGCGCTGAGACCGGCTTCTTTTAGCCGTTGTTCCATGTCGCTTGCCTGCAATGCATTCACCATCTCGTCCAGTTGCCCCTCCATAAAAAGATCCAGATTATAGAGTGTCAGACCGATACGGTGATCGGTAACGCGGTTTTGCGGAAAATTGTAGGTCCGAATCTTTTCCTCTCTCCCTCCGGATCCGATCAAGCTTCGCCTGTGCGCCGAATATTTTTCCGCTTCCTCCAACTGCTTTTCCTCGAGTAATCGGGAACGAAGGATGGCCAGTGCTTTCTCCTTGTTCTTCTGTTGGCTGCGACCGTCCTGGCATCGGACGATTTTTCCTGTGGGAATATGCAGGACCTGAACCGCGGAATCCGTCGTGTTCACTCCCTGGCCGCCGGGTCCCCCGGCACGGCTCACTTCTATGCGAATATCTTCGGGCCTGATTTCAATATCGACATCTTCGGCTTCTGGAAGAACAGCCACCGTCGCGGTTGAAGTGTGGATCCGGCCTTGAGCTTCAGTCACTGGGACACGCTGCACACGATGGACACCGCTTTCGTATCGCAGTACTCGAAAGACAGACTGCCCGCTGACTTGAAAGATAATTTCTTTGAAACCGCCCAGCTCAGACGCGCTGCCTTCCAATTCGTCGATCTTAAATCCGTGAGCTTCGGCAAATCTGGAGTACATCCGGTAAAGATCCGCCGCGAACAAAGCTGCCTCATTGCCACCTGTCCCAGCTCGAATCTCCACAATCGCGTCACGATCTTCGTGGGGCTCGGGTGGGAGAAGGGCAAATCGAACCGCCTTGGTAAGTTTGCCAACCTGATCCTCGAGGATCGGAATTTCGGCTTGGGCCAATTCCGCCATTTCCGCGTCGGATCCAGTGGCAAATTCCCGATTCTCTTCCAGTTCACGGATGCTTTTTTCCAGACGAGCCCAGTCTTCCAGAAGTGACTTCAGCCCTGCATGTTCGCGCAGAAGTTCTCTCGCCCGCTTTGGATTCTCGAAAAGAGAAGAGGACTCGACTTGTTTCTCCAGCTCGTGAAATCGTCCACGCTTTTGATCAATTAAAGGTCCAAAGTCCATAAACAGCGAAACGGTGAAAGCGCGAGACGCACTTCTCACCGTTCCAAAGCCAGATCCAAATACCTACTTCGACTTGCCCTTAGCAACCAAAGTCTTACCGTAGCGGCGAGCGAATTTTTCGACGCGGCCCGCCGTGTCGACGAACTTCTGTTCACCGGTGAAAAAGGGATGGCAGGCGGCGCATATACCTATCTTGAGATCGCGTCGAGTCGACCGGGTGCGGTAGACCGCGCCACAAGCGCAAGCGATCGTCGTCTCAATGTAATTCGGATGGATATCAGCCTTCATGTCATTAAAAAGAGGTAGAAGCTATCACACAGTTCAGGTGACGCAAGTGGAACAAAGGCTCTTCGACGGTTTCTGGAAACAGGTTTTAAAATGCAGAAGTCGGCAGACAGCGATCTTTTCAGACGATTGTTCAATTTTGAGAACGTTTGAGGAGGTGGAAGAAGAACGCGCTGTCTGGCGAGGCCGATTATCTCCGTTTTCAAGCGGCGATTGCATTGTCGCTGCGATCGGAAATGATCCGAGCTGGCCTGCGTTCCTCCTGGCATGCTGGGATCTGGATCTCGTCGTCGCGCCAATCGAACCCGATCTCCAGACGGCACAGCTCCGGAGCATTCTGGCCTTATAGGACGCTGGCAAAACCGCAATCTAACCATAAAAGTCTATCGCAGCGAAATCTTGACTGGCAGCAACTTGGAATTTGACGTGCATTCCGTAGAGGGGCCGCTGGAACTCCCAGGAAGTCGGGCTGGAGGAAGTGTGACCACGATCGTGGTTTCAGGACACTATGGGCACACAAGGGAACCCGATTCAAATACAGCCAACCCCGTCGATCCACCGCCGTCAGCCTGCCCTTAGAGGGGCG
Organism: uncultured Verrucomicrobiae bacterium; assembly: GCA_963736745.1. GTDB lineage: Bacteria > Verrucomicrobiota > Verrucomicrobiia > Chthoniobacterales > JAFAMB01 > JAFAMB01. The sequence goes on from CAVTQD010000017.1 coordinate 176,140, forward strand.
CTCGGCCGAACCCCAGCCTGGGACCATCCCAAGCGATCACCCATTAGACAGAAACAGGTCGGCAGGAGGTGCGGGAGCATCTCAAAACCCAGACGGCCCCCCGGCCCTCTTTGAATCTCGTTTGAAGGAACTCACGGCGCGAATTGAAAAACGCTCCACCAAGAGAGCCGTCACTACCGTCGCTTTGTCGAAGGAGTTGGTGCTGCGCAAAGCTGATGGAGAACGCGGCATGCGCCCAGAAGGTCAAGGGTGGGTCAAACGTGGCTACCCGATGTTGGGAGTTGATCAGGGAAGCACCTGGGGATGTGGGAGGATGGCAGCGACAAGCCGTTCAACCCCGAGGACCTGACCGCGGAGCAGATCAGGAAGTACCTGGGCGATAAAGCACCGCCGGCGCCCGGTGTGCTGCAATAGGCCGTAGCCCAGCCGCCACCACTGCGGAGTAGTTGAGGCCGTTGGATCAGTTGGCTGGGCCGGCCTATCGATCGCGTTCCCATAAACCGTGCTGCTGCGTTGGAATCCGGGAAGTCAGTACCGCGGCACCGACGGGTCGACTCGAACGCTGGAGTTCTATTGTCGGGTTACCCCGCTTGACATCATTCGAGAATGGGCGCAGTCTCCAGGTAGATACCACGGGCGAGGATATGTGAACC
>CAVTQD010000018.1:0-22767 GCA_963736745.1 uncultured Verrucomicrobiae bacterium
ACCGCACCACCGATTCGTTGATTAAACCGGGCAATTGACATCGAGGCGAAATCACTAGTTTGTTATCCCCAATTAGTCAAGGTTTGATTAATCCAAAAATCCTTTTCTTCCACTTAGCAGACGATTCACCAGGCTTTCATAGACCCCTACAAGCACGTCGGCTGGAATTGACGGCGCTTACCCAACCTCCACACGGCCGAGACTCTTGGCGCATTCCTGAAGCGCTTCTGTTGCACTGGGGTGGACCAGCGGAATCTGAAGCAATTGTTCCAGAGAAAGCTCACAACGAATGGCCACGGATGCTAAATTGACTATTTCGGCGGCTTGACGACCGATGACATGAACCCCATAAATCTGCCTCGACTCCGATTGAATGAGGATCTTTAACATCGTGGGCACAGGCTCCACAACGCTCCTCTCGTCATCTGTCAGGAGCCTAAATGTCTGACAGTGCGAAATTAGATCAAGTCCAGCCTTACCGGCTTCATCTTCATTCCAGCCGACAGAAGCAATCGATGGATCCGTGTGAATGCACCGAGGGACCCAGCGAGCGGAAAACCGGGTTTGTCCACCTAAGATGGCATCTACCGCAACTTTGGCTTGAACAACCGCGGCACTGTCGAGCAAGCTCAACCCGTTCACGTCTCCGATCGCAAAAATGCTTGACGAAGAGGTACGCAGTTGTTCATCCACAGAAATGAAAGGCTTGTTCCGAATATTCACCGACTCGAGACCAAGACCTTCGACATTTGGCTTTCTTCCAATCGCCACCAGGACGCAGTCCGGCCGGATCCGTTTCCCGTCGCCAAGCGAAAACTCGAGGTCTGCGTCGGCCAAATCAGGCCGCGGCACGTCCAATCCGAATCCGAGATGCAAGTCGATCCCCGAAGAACGCAGAGCCGTTCCCATGAATTCCCCAACGGATTCATCCCAGTTCGCAAGCAGACGATTACGTTTTTCGACCAAAGTCACGGTCGATCCAAGTGCACGAAAAATTGAAGCGAATTCACAACCAATATATCCGCCACCAATGATCAATAAATGTTGGGGTAATTCGGTTTTTTTGAGTAGTTGATCGCTATTCAAACATATTGGATGGATCGCTTGATCATCGAACTCCGGCCTGGAACCGGTCGCCAGAACAATATAATCAGCTTGGAGAATTTCCACTTCACCGCGGCTGGTCGTCAGGCGAACCTGATTAGCTTCGACCAGGGATCCCTGACCGAACAAGATTTCTACGCCGGCTTTCGCCAACTGATTTCTGAGTCCCTGAGTTAACCGGGCACTGACTCGACGCTGGGCACCTATCCAGGCTGGCAAACCTGCGTCGGAATCTTTAATTTCCAACCCAAAACGGGCACTTTTCGACGTTACCTTCGCGGTCTCTGCGCACGCCCTGAGCGCCCTGACCGAATAACATCCGCGATGCAAGCAGGTTCCGCCGAGCGCCTCCTTTTCAATCAAAGCAACTCGAATATCCTTCCGTGCTGCCAGTATGGCCGCTTCTCGGCCGCCCGATCCTGATCCAATAACCACCAATTGGTAATGTCGATTCATCTGATGCCTTGTCGCTTTAACTTTGCCAGGAAAACTACACCGCTCAGCAGGCCTGCCACCACTCATCTTTTGGCGGAGACAGCCCCTGATTTGTTCTTCCAAAGATTACACCATCCCCTCACATTCGGCCTTTGCAGGCGACCCAGCGAATCTCTCAAGAAGCTAATGCCAGTTGCCAGTTGGTCAGATGGTGAGTTGGTAGCAGGATCGCCAGTTTCAATGGCGGCGCGCATTTCCATGGCGCGTCCAAAACCGAAAGACGATACTGACCGCGCTCCCTGACCGAACCACTGATTCCTGATTCCTGACTCCTTCAATGCCGGTCAAGAGACGCAAAAGTTTGGCCAAAAGCGGTGGAGTCACACCGACTTCTCTAGCGTTTATTAACGCCAAGGAGATGATATGGCAGACGTTGCAAACAGATACCCAGAGAATGCGCTTGGTCGCTATTACGTGGATAACCAGTGCCTCGACTGTGACCTATGTCGGCAAACGGCCCCAAACAACTTTGTGCGAGACGCCGAGAGCGGGCATTCTTTCGTCTACCGCCAACCGAACACGCCTGAAGAGGAAGCCGAATGCCAGGAAGCGATGCTGAATTGCCCGGCGGAAGCGATCGGCGACGATAGCGATTTGGTCGCGGTGCGCGAAGCTGAACAGGCATCTGGCATCTGACCACTGACCGCTAACAACTGGCAACTCGGTTCAGGCCAGGCGACGACGAAAAAACAATGTCGCAACGGATAGCGTGACAACAGCTATCGCAGCCATTGGCCAGATATTCCCTAGCACAACCTCTGCCGGAATATCTTTCAAAAAGATGCCTTTGACGATCACCATGATATAACGCAGCGGATTCACCAATGTGATAGTTTGCAGCCAGTCGGGCATATTTTCGATCGGGCTCGTATAGCCGGACAAGATCAGTGCAGGCATCATTACAAACATCGTGCCGAGCATTGCTTGCTGCTGAGTCGCACAAATCGTGGAGATTAACAAGCCGATCCCAACAACCGAACTCACAAAAACGATCAACGAAATGTAAAGCAACGGCAGAGAGCCACGAAATGGTATGCGAAAAATGAAAATAGCCACGAGCACAAAAACAGTGCCATCCACCAGCGCAAGTAAGAATGCCGGAATCATCTTGCCGATCATGATCTCGATCGGCCGTAGGGGTGATACGAGCAGTTGATCGAATGTGCCCATTTCTCTTTCGCGAGGCACCGACATCGTGGTCACGTTCATCGAAACCTGGAGAGTAATTATCACAACGAGGCTCGGCACCGTAAACCAAAGATACTCAAGGTTGGGATTGAACCAGTTTCGAGGCTCGACGGATAAGATGCTTGTTCCGATGTTGAGCGGTTGTTTTTGATCCTGGTCGAATCGCTCGACGATCGAAGCAATATAGCCTTGAGCGATCTGAGCTGCTGCTGATTTCCTACCGTCCAGGACGACTTGTATTTCCGGGTTGTTGTGTGCCAAAAAGCGCTCCGAAAAATCTGCGGGTACCTGAACCGCCAGGATAGCGCGCTGGTCATCGATCAGCTCACGGAACCGTTCCCTTGACTGAGTGAAATACACATTCGTAAAATTTGGACTGGCGGACAGGCGCTGGACTAACTCTGAAGCAGGTTGCCCGTAGTCCTGGTTGAGGATGGCAAGGCGGATATTCTTTACATCTTGGGTTCCGGTGAAAGAGAAAAGAAAGAGCTGCAAAAGAGGCGGCGCAATCAGAGCCACGCGGTTCCTGGGATCACGCAACACCGCGAGCGTCTCTTTAATGATGAGCGCTTTAATCCGGTTCCACATATTAAGTCATGCCAATCGTTTGTGCGTTATCCGGGCATTGAGAAGAAAGAAAAAGACAGAGAATCCCATCAGTGCTAATCCGTTTGGCACCAGGATCGAAATCACGTCACCGGCTAGAAAGACTGATTGCAACCCCTGGACGAAATACCTTGCCGGGAACAGGTAGGTCAGGCCCTGGATTATGCGCGGCATGCTGGAGATTTCAAAAATGAATCCGGAAAGTTGAACGGCTGGCAGAAACCCGAGCACGAGCGCGAACTGGGCGGCCACAAACTGGCTCTTAGCCAGAGTCGAGACCAGCAGACCAATCCCCAGACAGGTGAAAAGAAATAGCGAGGTGAATAAGAACAACGATAAGAACGACCCACGGAACGGCACTTGAAAGATAAAGATTGATACGACCGTACAGAAAAACATCGAACCTAGTCCGAGCCCAAAATACGGCAGAAGCTTGCCCAAGATGATTTCCTGAATGCGCACCGGAGTCGCCATCATCGCTTCCATGGTTCCTCGTTCCCATTCCCGGGCGACCACCATTGCGGTTAGCAGGGTACCTATCATAGTAATGATGATTGCGATTGATCCCGGCACAATGTAGTTCTTGCTCTCGAGCGAAGGGTTAAACCACATCCGGTTTTCGATATTAATCAATGCCGGCATTGGACCTGCCGTCTCCAGAGATCTTTGTTGCAGCCACAGCTCGGCTACGCCCCGGGCATAGTTTTGCACGAAGTTTGCCGTTGTTGGCTCGCTACCATCCGCGATGATCTGAATGGACGACTCGATGTTACCCTGGCGCCTGCGGGAAAAATCGACCGGCACAACAACCAGACCCCGAATTTTTCCGGCCACTAAATCCTGCTCGAGTTCTTTTCGCCAAAAACTAACCTTCAGAATGAAATATTTCGAATCGCGAAACGCCGCGAGCAGACTTTCCACTTCCGGGCTGCGATCTTCGATTGCGAACCCCAGCTTGATTTTCGTCGAATCCAGCGATACCGCGTATCCGTACAAAAAAAGCAGGAGAACCGGCAAAACGAATGCAATCAATATGCTGCTTGGATCATTGACAATCTGAATCCCTTCTTTCCAGATCAGTGCACACAACCGTCGCCAACTGGATTGCAATTCATTCATGGCAGGAGTTTGAACAGAGGCGACCTGCTGCGAGAGGAATTGATTCCTTGCACCCGCTTTAGTGAATCCGCCTTCCGATTTCTCGTCGGAGCGTTTGATCAGAGCGACAAAGGCGTCCTCCATGGTCGGATCATGACATTCACTCGATCGGGCGCTGCGTTTCAGCTCATCAGGTGTTCCGAGCGCGATTACCTTTCCATGGTAAATAAGGGCGATCCGATCGCAGTATTCTGCTTCATCCATAAAATGCGTCGTGACCATCACGGTCTTCCCTTTGTCAACCAACGCGTTGATGTGAGTCCAAAATTCTCTGCGAGCTATCGGATCAACGCCCGATGTCGGTTCATCCAGAAAAAGAACGTCCGGTTCATGCATCAACGAACAGGCCATGGCAAGGCGCTGTTTGAAGCCGAGGGGAAGTTGTCCGGAGGTCAGAGAAAGATAGTCTTTGAAGCCGAAGATCTGCACCATTCGATCGACCGCTTCCTGCTTGCGTTGGCCGCTCAGGCCATAGATCCCGGAGAAGAACTCGAGATTTTGTCGTACGCTGAGATTGCCATACAATGAAAATTTCTGCGCCATATAACCGAGGCGATTTCGCGCTTGGCTAGCCGCCTGCCGGAGATCAAAACCAGCGACTCGCGCTTCACCGTCACTGGGCTGGAGTAGACCGCACAACATTTTGAATGTGGTCGATTTGCCTGCGCCATTCGGTCCGAGAAGCCCAAAGATCTCCCCACGGCGAACAGAGAAAGTCACCTGGTCCGCTGCGACAAAATCGCCGAAACGTTTGGTCAACCCGCGGCATTCAATCACAGGCTTGTCTTCAACGGGGATTGAATGCATGACTTTCGCCACGGCTGATTCACCTTTAGGCACACCGCCAAGCACATCGATAAAGGCATCTTCAAATCGAGGATAAACCGGTCTAAGTTCCGATGTTGGCGGCGGCGCCTACCGAACCCGGGTCAAAGCGAATCTTGCTGTCTCGTAAAACGAGCCGAATACTTTCTCCCTGGACAACCCCGTCCACAACGGAGTCATCCTGCAGCACCCGGGCCAGGATTTTTCGCCGTCCTTCCCGCGCAGCGAAGGCAAAGGTGCGGGACTCGACCTTTTCGGTTAGTTTCTTTGGAGGGCCGGAGAACAGCTTTTTCCCTTCGTTCAAGAGGATGACTTCACCGCAAAGATCCGCCTCATCGAGATAGGCGGTGCTCCACAGGACGCCGATACCTTCGCTGACCAATTCCTGAACCATTTCCCAGAGGTCCCGGCGTGAAATCGGATCAACTCCTACGCTCGGCTCGTCAAGCAGCAACAACTCCGGCTTGCTGAGCAGGGCGCAGGCCAAACCAAGCTTCTGTTTCATGCCGCCCGACAGAGCACCCGCCTTCCGAAGCGTGAATTGGTTCAGATCTGTAAACTCCAAAAGGCGTGCAAAGGTTTTTTGCTCGTTCCTCTCCAAGTACTCCTCGCAAATCTGCGTACAAGCTGAGGTTTTGGATTACATTGAGATCCTCGTATAGACCAAACCGTTGCGGCATATAACCGGTTCGCTTGTGAATCTCTTCCGCTTCTCGGGCCGGATCGAAGCCAAGAACCTGCACCCCTCCTTCGCTTGGAACAAGAAGACCTGCGATTATTCGGATTAAGGTCGTTTTTCCGGCTCCATCCGGCCCAACGAGACCGGTGATTTTTCCGCCCCAGATCTCGGCATCAATGTGGTCCAAAGCTCGTCGCCGGCTTTTCGCAAATTGCTTGGCCAGGCCCCGAATTGTCACCAGCGGTCCAGCTTCATTTGGGGACTGCTGAGAGACCATGGTATCTTGATTCCTCCACCAGTTTTACTGTCACTGGCATTCCCTGCCGTAAATAACGATCCGGCTTTTCAATGATTACTCTGAGCCGAAAGACGAGATCCGTGCGCAATTCACGAGTCTGGACTTCTTTCGGTGTAAACTCTGCAACGGGAGAAATAAAACCGATTTGACCTTCGTATGGTTTGTTCGGATTAGCATCGGTGTAGACCAGTGCCTTCATCCCCGGATATATCCGTCCAAGGTCAGGCTCATCGATATAGGTGCGAGCCCAGATCGGACTATTCAAAGCGATTGAATAAGCCGTGAGCCCCGCACTCACGATTGCTCCTGGCTCGAGAGCCCGCGTGATAACCACCCCGACCGAGGGAGCCACCAGTCGGCAATCGGATAAATTGAGCTCGGCACTTTCGAGATTTGCCCTCGCAAATTCCATCTGCGATCGCGCGGCATCGATATCTTCCTGCCGGTTTCCAGCCAGCTCCAGTGTTAGGTTTGCTTGGGCAAATTCGAGTTGGGCCTGATACGTGTCGCGTTGTGCTATCGCATTGTCGAGGTCCTGTTTTGAAATGACGTTGTTCTGGTTGAGGTCATGCTGTCTCTTGAAATTGAGCTCCGCATTGGTCAGGTAAGCTTTCATTTGCGCCACTTGGGCACGTGCCTGATCGATCTCCTCCTTTCGATAGCCATTTATCATTTTCGTAAAATTCGCGCGGGCCTGCTCGAATTGCGCTCGGGCGATATTCACCTGGTCCTGATAGGGCCCTGGATCGAGTAACGCGATGACGTCCCCTGCGTTGACGGCGTCCCCTTCCTCTACCCGCAGCTCTTGAATCCTACCGCCAACTCGGAATCCAAGGTTCACTTGCCGAATATCGATGTTCCCGTAAATCTGGAGATTCTTCGAACGGCGCGCGAAGGCATGTTGGTACGCAAACCATATTCCCGTCAGCACCAGAAGAACTGACAAGAAAAGTATGACCTTTTTCTTTATCCCTTTATGCCGTGTCTTTTCTCCGGGATTCACCAGAACGACTCTAGCGCTCGCGAAATGGTTTCGGCTCACCCTCTTTTGGCCGGCGCATGGCATGAATTGGCCGGCAGTCGGATGAATTGGCGGCAGTCCCAAGACAACGTGGCTTCACTCCATTCCAAGGACGTTCTAAAGAAGGATTGATAGGAAGGTCTTTGTTTCTGCCGATTTTACTTTGGAATTCTTGCGTTCGATCTTGGCTTTATGAGGACGTGCTGAAGGCTGGGGCCACGTGAAGGCCTTCCAACACGCGCGGATTCTCTCCGGCAGTGAAGGTTGGTTTGAAATTTTCGACAATGCCCGCAATTTCAGTTCGCGGAGCAGAGGATCAGGCTCGGAGTATGGCGCCCTGACTTTGCTCTCCTTTCGAAATGAATCTTTCATAACTCATCTTTTCAGACGCTCTTTGCATCAGCTTCTCGGATCTTGGCAAACATCAATCGATGCTTGAGTATTTGGTCTGCCATAGCCTCGACGGAGCTTTTTGCTCGACAGCCGCCAGTCCCCCGGTGCCACCAAAAAAATCGTGCAAATGCCAAATCATGAGATGAAAAGGACAATCTTTAGTTAGCTCCTTCTCCAGATCGATTGAAAGGTGCCTCCAACGGATCGAGTCCTTCCGGGGGCCACATCCAGTAAAAGAATACTTAGAAACGTACGTATGAATACTGATTCGCCCGATAGAGAAGAGAGTTTGCGGAGACTTGGTTTGCTCAATCTAGGTAATGTCCATTGGGACCTATCGACGGCTGGGCTCTACGAAGCAGCGATCCGCCGTTATGAAGGAACACTGAGCCACCTGGGCCCCTTGGTGATCCGCACAGGCCAATTCACAGGCCGATTGCCAAAGGACAAATTTCTGGTACGGGAACCATCGAGCGAAAGCAAAATCTGGTGGGGAAAAGTCAACCGGCCTTTCGAGCCCGCCAATTTCGCGGTTCTCAAGAATCGCCTCTGCGCCTATCTCCAGGGCAAAGACATTTTCATTCAGAATTGTTACGCGGGTGCGGACGAACGCTTTCGCATTCCCATCCGGATCATTTCGGAACGAGCTTCGCATGCATTATTTGCGCGAACGATGTTCATCCGCGAGTTGGACCCGAGCAAACTAGCACAACACCAGCCCGAATTTACTGTTCTCCATGCGCCGGACTTCCATGCTGATCCCGAGACAGATGGAACGCGTTCCGAGGCGTTTGTACTGCTGGACTTTGGTAAAAAGCTAATCCTGATCGGTGGCACTGCTTATGCCGGTGAGATCAAGAAATCGATCTTCACCGTCATGAATTATATGCTGCCTCAACGCGGCGTCATGGCCATGCATTGTTCCGCCAATTACGGGAAGGACGAAAACGACGTAGCAGTCTTCTTTGGGCTTTCCGGAACCGGAAAGACAACGCTATCGGCTGATCCAAATCGGGCGCTGATCGGAGATGACGAACATGGATGGAGTGAGCACGGCGTTTTCAATTTTGAAGGTGGCTGCTATGCCAAAGTCATTCGGCTCTCTCGCGAGGGCGAACCGGAAATTTACGAAACCACACGGCGCTTCGGTACGGTTCTCGAAAACGTGACCATCGACAGTCGGACGAGACGGATCGATTTGAATGACGGCTCACTCACCGAAAACACCCGCGCAGCTTATCCGATCACGCACATCCCAAATATGACCCGACAGGGCATGGCAGGACATCCAAGGCACATTATCATGCTTACGTGCGATGCTTTCGGGGTCTTACCGCCTATCGCCCGGCTCACCCGCGACCAAGCCATGTATCATTTTCTGACCGGGTACACGGCAAAAGTCGCAGGCACCGAATCGGGTGTGACCGAGCCGCAGGCGACGTTTAGTCCGTGCTTTGGTGCGCCCTTCATGGCGTTGCCGCCGAGCACCTATGCGCAATTGCTTGGCGAAAAAATCGAGAAGCACAACGTATCGGTATGGCTTATTAACACTGGATGGAGCGGCGGCCCTTGCGGCGAAGGTCAACGGATTAAGCTTGCCCTCACCCGCGCAATAGTGAAGGCAACTCTGTCAGGAAGTCTTGACGATGTGAAAACGAAGCCTGATCCGGTGTTTGGCGTTCATGTTCCGGTGGAGGTCCCTGATGTTCCTGCCGAGCTGCTGGATCCACGAAAGACCTGGAAGGATACGGCTGCCTACGATACAAAGGCCCGTGAACTTGCCAGGATGTTTGCCGCGAACTTCGATGAAAGCGGTGTAGAAGTTCCTGCGAACATCAGAAAAGCGGGGCCGGGGGTGAGTTGATCCTGGACCGGCCAAAATCTGGTCAGCTTTCGGCACGAGACGAAAAGCCCGCTTGCCCGAGGTCGGTTAGACTAACACACAACTAACAAGCGCAGCGGTTCCCTGCCTGCTCCAACACATAAAGTAAGATAAGAATCGATACCGCATGAAAATCGCAAGACCGGCATCTCCATCGCAGGACAAGCGTTGGAAAATAGTGGATGCAAAGATGCGGCGTTACGGCTATCAAGCGCACGCTCTGATCGAAACGCTTCACGCAGTCCAGCAATCTTTCGGTTACCTGGACGAAGAGGCTTTGAGGTTTGTTGCAGCCTCGCTGCATGTGCCTCTTAGTCAGGTTTACGGCGTTTCGACATTTTACCACTTTTTCGCCCTGAAGCCACAAGGCGCCCATACCTGCGTCGTATGCCTGGGCACGGCATGTTACGTCAAGGGAGCCGAGAAGGTTCTGGCAGCCATCGAAAAGTACACTCAGATCGAACCGGGAGAAACAACTGCGGACAACCAGCTTTCCTTGTTGACTGCCCGCTGCATCGGCGCGTGCGCCATCGCGCCGGCGGTGGTCTATGATGGTAGCGTCGCCGGCCGCCAGGAACCGGAACAGGCAATCAAGAAAATCAGAGAATTCGTTGACTATGGTACTTGAAGATTTGACCGAATTTGCGGAGAAAACCAAAGCTGCTCGCAAGCAGCTTTGTGTCAGGTGTTGCATGGCAGCGGGGTGCATGTCTTCTCAGGCTTCAGAGATCAAAACTGCGATCGAAAAGACCGTGGCGGATAGGAAGCTGACTGACCGAATCGAAGTCCGCCGCGTGGGATGCATGGGATTCTGCGGACTTGGTCCGCTCGTAATCGTCGAGCCGAATAACTTGCTGTTTGAGCATGTGACGCCGGAAACCGCGCCGTCGATCGTAGACGCTCTGACAGGGGGGACCGCCCAGCCAAAACTCGGTGATCTGAACCAGCCGTTCTTCGCTCGACAAAAGCTGGTTGTTCTTGCCCATAGTGGCCGCATCGATCCGGAACGAATCGGTGACTATATCGAGCAAGGAGGATATCGCGCCCTCCACCATGTCCTCCTCGAGATGCACCCGGCGCAGGTCATTGAGACAATCCTCAAGAGCGGCTTGCGTGGACGCGGCGGAGCCGGATACCCAACCGGCCTGAAATGGGCAACAGTCGCAAAATCGTCCGGTCACCGAAAGTATGTGATTTGCAACGGAGACGAAGGTGACCCTGGTGCCTTTATGGACCGAAGTGTGTTAGAAAGCGATCCACACGCGATCCTCGAAGGCATGGCGATCGCGGGTTACGCGGTCGGAGCCGACCAGGGATATCTTTACGTTCGTGCCGAATATCCTCTGGCAATCAGCCGCTTGCAGATTGCCATCCGGCAGGCAAAGCAACACGGGCTGCTGGGCAATGGGCTCTTCGAATCCACCTTCAATTTTAACGTGGATATCCGCATCGGCGCCGGAGCATTCGTCTGCGGCGAGGAGACGGCGTTGATGGCATCCGTCGAGGGCCGCCGCGGCCAACCGCGGCCAAGACCGCCGTTTCCCGCTGAAAGCGGATTGTGGGGTTGCCCTACCCTGATCAACAACGTTGAGACTTTTGCGAACATCGCCCCCATCATCGCTCACGGAGCGGAATGGTTCGCGGCGATCGGCACCGAAAAGAGCAAGGGTACAAAAGTCTTCTCCTTGACGGGCAAAATTCGGAACACCGGCCTGATCGAAGTTCCCATGGGTATGAGCCTTCGGGAAATTGTCGAAGATCTGGGCGGTGGCGCGCTGGACGGCGCCAAAGTGAAAGCTGTGCAAACAGGAGGTCCTTCGGGCGGCTGCATTCCAAGCGCGCATTTCGACACTCCGGTCGATTACGATTCGTTGGTAAAACTCGGTTCGATCATGGGTTCCGGCGGGATGGTTGTCATGGACGACCACACGAACATGGTCGATGTCGCCCGTTTTTACATGCAGTTCTGCATGGATGAATCGTGCGGAAAATGCGTCCCCTGCCGCGCTGGAACAGTGCAGATGCATCAACTGCTCACGAAAATCATGGAACGCAAGGGGACGCAAAGCGACATCGACATGCTTGAAGAGCTTTGCGACCTGGTTAAAAACACCAGCCTATGCGGACTCGGCCAGACAGCGCCGAATCCGGCGCTCAGCACCCTGCGTTATTTCCGCAACGAGTATCTCGAACTGCTCCAACCAGAGACCGGCGGACGGAACGGCGATAGTGAGGGCCAGCCGGCCACGGTTGACAATGCTTAGAAACCAAAAGGAAGACATAAATCTGTGGCTGTTAAAACTCTGACCATCGATGGGAAGCAAGTCGGCGCCGAGGAAAGTGAAACTATCCTGGAAGCGGCGGCAGACGCGGGGATCGAGATTCCCACGCTCTGCCATTTGGACGGCCTTACTAATATCGGCGCCTGCCGGATGTGCCTGACGGAAGTGGCCGGCACGAACAAACTGCTCCCGGCCTGCGTCACCAAGGTTGCTGAAGGAATGGATGTCAAGACCGACACCGAGCGATTGCGAAAATACCGCCTGATGATTCTAGAGTTGCTGTTCGCGGAACGAAACCACGTCTGCTCGGTTTGCGTCTCAAACGGCCACTGCGAGTTGCAAAGTCGCGCCCAGCTGGGAGGCATGACGCATGTCCGATTTCCGTACCTCTATCCAAAAGCGGTCGTGGATGCGTCCCATGAGCGTTTTATCGTCGATCACAACCGTTGCATCCTTTGCACGCGCTGCGTGCGCGTGTGCGATGAGATCGAGGGCGCACATACCTGGGACGTCATGGGACGAGGCACAAGCTCTCGCGTCATCACCGATCTGAATCAACCCTGGGGAACATCGGACAGTTGTACCAGTTGTGGTAAATGCGTGCAGGTTTGCCCGACCGGCGCGCTTGTTGAAAAGGGAAAATCCGTGGCAGAGATGGAGAAGCGCCGGCAGTTTCTACCCTATCTGACCTCGATGCGGGGAGAACGCAAATGAACAAAACACGTTTGGCGACCGCCTGGCTGGATGGCTGTTCTGGTTGTCACATGTCGTTTCTCGATATGGACGAACGTTTGATCGAGTTGGCAGGTCTGGTGGACCTGGTCTATAGCCCGCTGGTTGATACAAAGGAATTTCCGGAAAATGTCGACGTTGTTCTTGTCGAAGGGGCCGTCAGCTCTGAGGAAGACCTCGAAAAGATACGCAAAATCCGGGAGCGAACGAAAATTCTGATTTCGCTGGGCGATTGCGCCGTTACCGCCAACGTCCCAAGCATGCGGAACCAGTTTCCAGTAGAGGCTGTCGAACATCGTGCCTATATCGAAAACGCCCAGCTTAATCAACAAGTGCCGCGGCAGGTGATTCCACGGCTGTTGCCAAAGGCGCGCCCTGTTCACGAGTTCGTTAAAGTAGACGTCTTTGTCCCCGGCTGCCCGCCATCGGCTGACACAATTCATTTTCTTCTCACAGAGCTTCTGGCCGGACGAATGCCCGATTTGACCAAAAAGACTCGCTTTGGAGCATAGCAGACCATGCTTAAAAATATTGTCATCGACCCGGTCACGCGCATCGAAGGCCACTCGAAAATTACCATCCAGTTGGATGACCAAGGGGAAGTGGCCGATGCGCAGTTCCACGTCACCCAGTTTCGCGGATTTGAAAAATTCTGCGAAGGTCGACCCTTTACGGAGATGCCATCACTGACGGCACGTACCTGCGGCATCTGCCCGGTAAGTCATCTCATGGCTTCGGCAAAAGCTTGCGACGCGTTGCTGGCGGTTGACATCCCTCCGACAGCGGCCAACCTGCGGCGGATTATGAATCTCGCTCAGCTCGTCCAGTCGCACGCATTGAGTTTCTTTCATCTCTCTTCACCGGATCTGCTTTTCGGCATGGATAGCGATCCGGCGAAGCGAAATATCCTTGGGGTGGTCGAGGCACACCCGTCACTCGCCAAAGATGGCATTGCGCTCCGCAAATTTGGTCAGGAGATCATTGCCATGCTCGGCGGCAAACGGATTCACCCCGCATGGGCGGTTCCCGGAGGAGTCAGCGAGCCGCTGTCACCAGAAAAGCGTGACAAAATCCTGGCAATGATTCCTGAAGCTCTAACGCTCATCGGCCGAACACTCTCGTGGTTTAAAGATGTGCTCGAGCAGTTCCGGGATGAGATTCGGATTTTCGGAAACTTCCCGAGTATGTTTATGGCTCTCGTCACTCCGGAACGCGAGACTGAGCATAACGCATTGCTCGAACACTACGACGGTAAGCTACGGTTCGTGGATGCCTCCGGTAATATCGTTCTGGATCAGCTCGATCCGGCGCGATACCAGGATTACATCGCTGAGTCGGTCGAGCCTTCCTCCTACTTGAAGTCCCCCTACTTCAAATCCAAAGGTTACCCTGACGGTATCTACCGCGTCGGGCCTTTGGCACGCTTGAACGTCATTGACAGGTGCGGCACACCGAGGGCAGACCAGGAATGGACCGAGTACCGAGCTCTGCGGCGCGGCGTGATCTTGAGCTCCTTCCACCAGCACTACGCGCGGCTGGTCGAGATCCTTTACGGGATCGAACGAATCGAACAGATCCTTAACGAACCGGACATCCTCAGCAAACACGTTCGCGCCTTTGCAAAACCGAACAAGTTTGAAGGGATCGGCGTCGCCGAAGCACCGCGGGGCACACTGATTCACCATTACAAAATCGACGAGAACGGGCTGATCAAGTGGGTGAATATGATCATCGCCACCGGCCACAATAACCTGGCAATGAACCGCAGCGTGCGGCAGGTCGCCCAGCATTACGTGAAGAGTTCACATTTGCAGGAGGGAATGCTAAACCGCGTCGAGGCGGTCATTCGATGCTACGATCCCTGTTTGAGTTGCTCGACGCACGCAATCGGTCGGATGCCGCTCCACGTTCAACTCATCGGTCCTCGCGGTGAAATTCTCGACGAGACCAAGTGCAATTGAGATGGGGCGAATCCTGATCATCGGATTCGGCAATACACTCAGGGGCGATGATGGTTTCGGGTGGCATGCCGCCCAACGGCTTGTCGAGATGCCGAAGGACGATTCAATCCGGGTTCTCGCGCTACATCAGCTAACGCCGGAACTGGCTGAACCGATCAGCGAAGCCGAGCTGGTAATATTCATCGATGCCTCGCATGAAGGAGCGCTGGGAACGTGGAAATGCGAAGAAATCGCAGCCAATGCAAATTCAGCCAATTCATTGGCCCATCACTTCACGCCGGCAAGTCTGCTCGCCTGCGCACACACAGTTTTCGGCGCCAGCCCGCGGGCTCTGATTATTACGTTTGTCGCCAACTCATTCGATTTTTGTGAATCCCTGACACCACGTGCCGAGGCCGCGTTACTTGAAATTTTACAACACGTCTTGGAGGAAGTTAACCGGAAAGTTAAGTCGCCTTTGGATGGATCGGAGGCTTCTATGTTCGCGAAAAAATTCTAATTGGACTCAAAGAGGCCCAAGGGACTGAGGAGACACACCGTCTCCTTAGTCCCTTGGGCTAATTCAAACTTTCAAAATCATGTGTTGTGTTCTCCCACTACTAAGACCGGGCATGGTGCCCACCGGACTATAACTTCTGAGTCGCTTCCATATGCGATCCGCTGGAACCAATTGTTTGCATGGGTGCCGACAATCATCAGATCGGCTTGCAGGTCGTTGGCCGCTTTCACGATCTCCTCACCTGGCGTTCCCTCACGAAACTCCGTGGCACACTTTGGGTACTGTTCTCTCACCTCTTCTCCGAACTGCTGCAACTTTTGTTGCATAAGGTCTCGGTGCCGCTCTATCGCATCGTGAACATGCAAGCCGCGTAAATAGCACAAATTATACGGCTCCTTATAAATGTGCAGAAGGGTCAGATGGGCATTCCACGTTTCAGCCAGAGTAACTGCATAATGGATCACTTCCCGATTTTCCACTGGGAGATCGATCGGTACGAGAATTTCCCTCATTCCGGTCAAGAATCGATCATTATTAGCCCTGCTCGGATGCTCTAACTCTTTCCGCTCCTCGATGTCGGTCGTTTTCGTCATTGCGCCGTCGCCTTTCCTTCCTGCCCCAAAGCTAATGTCGGATGGCTCCAATCACTACACGGCGGCTGTCCGATTTGGACCTTCAATTGGCTTTCCACGGGATCGGTTTTGAGCCTAAATGTTTCGCTTTTGATTCGATGCTATCATCCTCTTGCTCAGGCACCAGCAAAACCGGGCATGGTGCATTCGCCGCAATCCGCTCTACGTGCTTTCCAAATACCGGATGTTCCAGCCATTTGTCCTTATACATGGACACAATCAACAGGTCCGCGTGCAATTGCCGGGCTATCTTGCAGATATCTTGGTCACCATGACCGTACTCGAAATATCCAATCGAATTGGGGTAACGGTTTCGCGTCTCCTGAAGCAGATTATAAAAGTCAGCGAAAACCTTCCTGCGTTGATAAGTAAACACATCGCAATTCCGGCTACGCGGACTATTATTTAAAACGTATGGCTCCTGATATAGGTATAGCAGGTTCACTTTTGAGCCAAGCGCCTTCGCCAAGCGGACCGCATAATCGATGCTCACCTTGCAATGATCCGGTACGTCCACCGGAACCAGGATTTGCTGCGGTTTCTGAGCCGACGGGAGGCAAGTGCAGATCCTCACCGACCTTGAGAGCTGAATTGACGGCGCTTTGCATGTTGCGCTCCTTTTTTAACAAACAGACTATTCCTGTGTTGGTCAGTCAGCCACACCTGGATTGATAAAAGCGTAACATCAGTTGTCTCAAAGCTTGATCTGCTTGAATACCTGCTCTCCACAGGGCTACCTGTAACCTCCATAGATCGCCTGGAGAATTCAGAAGTTGCAGGAGTTTCTATGTTTGCACATTCTCTGGACGTGTGACGCCGGAGCGCACGGGAGCGTGTCCCTGCCAGACTCAATACCATCGGTTAATCAATTTGTTACTAAGCGAGCCAAATTCATAATTGCCCGTCCGCATTCCAAAGCCTCGTTCGATTCGAGCAATACACAGGCTGAAAGCCTACGCTATTTTGCGACTGATTCTGCCCTCCGCTTTCCGATCGCGTCCGGCTCGCGGCGGCGCTGCAGGAATGCAAACGCAGGCACCATATAGAAAAATGTCGTTAGCAAACACCAGAAAACTCCGATTGCGCAGACGATGCCAAGGCCGCTCAAAGCGGGATTTTGAGCCGGAATCAGCACTGCGAATCCCGAAAAAGTGGTCAGGCCGCAAATGGAAAGCGGCTTCAAAACGTTAGCCAGATTCTCTTTCAGATCGCCCTCGCGACGGCTGACGACTAGAAACTGAATCCCATAATCAACGCCAATCGCAAGAACCAGCGGAAACGCCAGCGTATTGAGCAAATTAACTGAGACATGAAACAACTTCAGTGACGTCACCAGACCAAGCATCGACAGAGTCAAAGCGGATGCGTGCACCAGCCAAAGCGAGAACTTTCGATAAACGATCCAGAGCAACGCAAGAATCAGGAGCCCGACAATCGTCGTGAACTCCACCAGTTCACCTTTTGCCCAGGGGATCAGATCCCATAGCGTGTAGGACCAGCCAGTGACTATCGCCTGCGGATCGGCGCCGTGCACAAGCTCTCCTATCTTTTTCTGCTCTAATTGCGAACGGATCGGATGGATCGGCTGCATATAACCCGCTGCGATCCTCGGATTGGTTGCAAAATATCGGTCAATCAGAAACCACCAACTGGACTTGGACGGAAATAATTTTGACCAATCAGGTAAACCAGTTCCCGATTGTTCCGACTGGAGCCGACCAAGCAGTTCAAATACGTTCTTGAACGAATCCGCTTCAAATCCATTTCGTTCTAGACTCTCCCGAACAACCATCTTGATTTTATCAAAATCTAACTTCTTCAACGCTTCACGGTTTTCCTGAATCCGTGCGGGAGAAAGCGCCAATGCCACCGGCGTGCTGACCGATTTCAGCCGCCCATCTTTCTGAGCCGCCTCCAACTGCTGCGAAATCCGCTCCCATCGGTCATGGAACTCATCCTGATTTTTAGCGTTAACCAGAATCGTGACAGGGTCTGATTCCTGCCGCATCTTGTCCGAAAGCACCTCGAGTGCAATCGAGGCAGGAATCTTCTTCGGTTGCAGCGACACCGGGTTGGTGTCGAATTTTAGCGGAACAAACGGCGCAACGGCAATCAACGCGCTAATTATCAGCACGCCGACAGAGGCAACCAACACCGGACGCGGCTCGCGAAACATAGCGTCCACAAATCTGGTTGTGCCAATCAAAATGAAGTCCGTTGTTTTTGGCGGTTTGGTGTGCCTGAAAAACATGAACAGGAAAAGGACCATGAACAAACCTGCGAATGCCACACCGAGAGCGACGAGCGTCCCTAACTGCCCGAATCCTGAGCTTTGACTAAACTTCAGCACCAGGAAACCGATCGCGGTGGTTAGAATCACATAAAATATCGCCGCACCGATATCCCGAACCGAAACAAATACCGCCTCCTCATGCGACCGGCCCGCCCGACGCGCCTGCTGGTAACGTCCAAAAAGTAGAAGGCTGAAGTCAACCCCCACGCCTGCCAGAATGGAGAAAAATCCGATCGCCACGACGTTAAGTTCGTGGAAGATCAACATTCCGAGCGCCAGCGCAACCAGGGCCGATAAGCAGAGGATCAAAACGATGCCGATTAACGGCAGAAAACGGCGAAATGCCACATAGAATAGTCCGCTAACGATACCGATCGAGAGAATCGCGCTGAGCGAGATGTCTCCCTCCATGCTACGTGAAATCTGAGCGACAAATGCCGTTCGGCCGGTGACGTACACCTTGGGCTTGTATCCAGTCCATTCGCTCAACATCCTCTCCGTGAACTGATTCACCTTCTCCATGACAGCCTGGCTCGAGCGAGCATCCAGGTCAGGCTGATTCGTGATGATCAGCGCTATTTCGAAAAGTCCATCCTGCGAAGCCAGAGCGCTACCCTGATCCATGGAACCGGAACCGAACGGCTTCATCGCTCGAGCAAAAAGACCCAGCGGATCGAGCGTAGCCTCCAGTTGTGTTCGGATGGAATCACCCGTGATGGTGTCACGAATGCGGGTTAACCGTGCATCAATTGCTCCCGGCTCAAGCTGCGCCATCGCATCGTTGAAATCGTCCCGGGGCAAATTCAGCAGAAGCGCCGGGACGATCCCTTGAATTTCGTTGAGACCCTCCTGCGTCTCCAAAGGGACTCGGTCGAAGGTCCGAAGGACCCATGGCTGCTTTCCGAGTTCCGCGATGAAATGGGTCTTGAACGCATCCACGTCATCCGCGTGACCTTCCTCTCCCAAAAATCCAAAAACCAATTGACGCGCTTGGGCGAATTCGTTGTTAAATTCCTTCAGCCCGACCACTGACTCGAACTTCGACGGCAACAAGTCCAGGACTTCCGAGTCGAAGTTGTGTCGCTTGATGACGATGAAGATCGAAAGGGCCGCGATAGCGAGCGCCGCCACAACAAGCGTCTTGGTTCGATGCGCGATTATCCGGGCGAGTAACTCTGTGATCTTGGCCGCATAGAGCGACAGTCCAGACCTTGAGGGAGATTTCATTCAGTAGACGAATTCGTTAGCCGGCAAAAGTGGAGATTCAATTACGTTATCCCATTGCTCGTTGCAAGTGGGCACGTGGAACAGTACACTACTCACCCGCGCGGCTTTTGTTCTCAATCCAACGCCGATACGCCGTTACGCCGAGCCGCCGATACGTCCTCCCTGTCCAACACCCGCTCGACCGCGGACACCGCCTCTTCCACCGTCACCGCTTTCATACACCGAAAATCCAGTGGGCATTCCCGGAGAAAACAGGGGCTGCACTCCACGTGGTGGCGGATCACCACATGACCCTCGCCCATCGGCCCCGTGAGTTGCGGCTCAGTCGAACCGAAGATAGCCACTGTCGGGACCCCCAGAAAAGCCGCCAGATGCATCGTGCCGGTGTCGTTCGTCAGTAAAAGCCTGCACCGCCGAAGCTGCGCCGCCAGTTCCAGCAGAGAAGTGCGACCGGACAAATCTGTTGCGCTGCTCCCCAGTCTCTTCACGATTTCCGCAGCAAACGGCTTCTCATTGGCTGTGCCAAAAATCAGCCAATGTAATCCGTGCCGTTCGGATAGCTGCCTGGCGGCCGAACCAAACTCTGTCCATCGCTTCGCCGGGCCATATTCGGCCCCAGGGCAGAGCCCCACGAGCCGGGGTTCATCGGTCCGGTGGCTGCCATTCTCCAGCACTTCGTCCAAATTCGCTCCGATTCGATCCATGATGCGCAAGTAGTGACCCGCCTGATGTTGCAACGGCGCGGGAAACGCCGGTTCAGAAATGAATTGATTAAGGAAAAAATCGCGCCACCGCCGAGAGTAGCCGACTCGCCGCGGAATCCCGGCTAACCACGTTTCAATGGCACTTCTGATTGAATTGGGAAATAGAATTGCAACGTCGAATTTGCCTCGAATCTTGGACGCAACGCGAAAAACAGAGTCGCCCGGATCGATAGTGATCAATTCGTCCACCTCAGGCATAAGGCGCCAGAAATCCGCCAGCTTCGATCGGGTGAGCACCGTTAATCGAATATCAGGTCGGCCTCGCTTGAGGCGTTTGATGGACGGCGCGCTCATTGCTGCATCACCCAGCCAGTTGCTGGATCGCACCAGAATACGAAACGGCGCAAGTTGATCGCTATTATTCGGCACGTAAATGCCCCGTTTGTACTCACGGAGCAGAAATTTCGGAGACGGCGTCTTCCACCGCTGGTGAAGCCAGAACCAATCGCTGGGCCGTCGGATGATAAACGACTCCAGCGCCCGATTGATTCGATGGGTCAACTCCTCAATTGATGCTCCTCGCTTCGGAACGAATTCGCCGACATCCAAACGCCACTTTCCGGGTCCAACCGTAAAGATGGCCACAGGGAGAAGTTCTGCCCCGGTCTTCGTCGCGAGGATTGCCGGCAAAGGCGTCGTAGAAGCCAGACGATTGAAAAGCGGTGTCCAAATGCCCTTATCCCCGGCATGCTGATCCACCAGGATGGCCAACATTCCGCCCTTCAGGACGCTGATGCTTTGTGCAAGCCCCTGCTTACGCTCAATCAACTCTAAACCGGTGCTCCCTCGCGCGCGGCGGATATGCGCGTCGATGAATCGATTCGGCAACGCACGATAAATAACAGCATGCCTGCCGGTGCGAACCAGCGCAGCACAGAAGATGAATAGCTCCCAATTTCCGATGTGATTGATCGTCCAGAGAACACTCCTGGCCCCGTTAATCCGCTCTTTTGCCCGCTCAAAACTGGACACGTCAAGATGCTTCCGGACTTCCGTCCAGGGCTTCTCCAGCAGCACAAAAGAGCAAAGCAGATTAGCCACCAGATTCATGAAATGGCGCTTGGCGCAGCTCATCACTTCTTCGAGCGACCAATCGGGAAAAGCTATTTTGAGGTTTGCCGCCGCCAGACGACGGTAACCACCGAGCAAATAGTACCCGAGCCAGCCACCGGATTGACCCAGGCGAAACACCCAGGACAATGGTAAACATCCAAGGAACCAACCCATCCCGCGATAGATAAGGTAAATGATGTAATCGCCGACGTCAGCAAGCCTCGCCCGGAAATTGCTCATTCAATGGAGCTAATTTCAATCGGAAGAAAAGACAACTCAAGATAACAGCGTGCCTGAACTAGTCTGCCTGTCGGCGGTTCGCGTATCGGCGTAAGCAAACCGTCTCGGTTTGCCCGTTTTTAGAAGAACCAAAAAAGCAAGACGGGGCGCTTTACTTCCCAGGTTTGCCCCGGATGCAGGAAGAGGTAAAGCGGAACGCTTTACTTACCTGATGTTCAAACGATGCCTCTTGTAAGCAAACCGTCTCGGTTTGCTTTGGGGCGCGAAATGAGGAGTTAGGAAACGAGGGACGGGTCAAATATGCCAAACCGAACCCCCAGAGACAAACCGGCCCAGGTTTGCCCCGGATGCGGGAGGAGGTAAAGCGGGGACGCTTTACTTACCTGACGTTCAAGAGGGTGCCTCTTGTAAGCAAACCGTCTCGGTTTGCTTTGGAGGTAGGAAATGAGGGACAGGTCAAATATACAACGTATCGGAACCGTCTCGGTTTGCCCGTTTTTAGAAGAACCAGAAAAAGCAAAGTGGACGCTTTGTCCACGCCGATAGGCCGAACGCCGGTTCGCCCACACGTTCTGCCCTATCCTCTGGGATGAAACTGCTTATGGATCGATTTCAGACGGCTCTGCTCCACATGCGTGTAGATCTGTGTCGTCGCAATATCCGCGTGTCCCAGTAGTTCCTGAATGATTCGCAGATCGGCTCCGTTCGCCAGAAGGTGCGTTGCAAAAGAATGCCGCAAAAGATGTGGATAAATGTTTATTTCAAAACCGCCGGCTGCGGCAATCTCTTTTAAGATTTGCCAGATTCGCTGGGTCGTGAGCTTTTTGCCACGCTTGGACAGGAAGACTTCGTTCCCGGTCTTGGGCCCAATCAAACGGATTCGTTCCTGCGTCAGATACTGGTCGATCGCGTCACAGGCGATCCGTCCAATCGGCACCAGCCTGGTCTTTGAACCTTTGCCGATCACCCGTATTATCCGCTCCTGGAGATTTAGATTTTCGAGGCGTGCACCTGCCAGTTCGCTGATACGCAGCCCCGACGCATAGAACAATTCCAGGATCGCCCGGTCTCGCAATGGGAAGGGCCGGCCTTGGAGATTAATTTCCAACAGATGATTGACCTGAACCTGGTTCAACGTTTCCGGCAAAAACCGCGTTAGGCGCGGTAATGGGAGCAACTCGGCCGGATCTTGGTCGATTAACCGACGCATCTTCAAAAACCGGAAGAAAATCTTGAGTGCAACCACCACGAGCTTCATCGAACCGGCAGCGAGACCTCTTTCCTTCTCTGTAGCGAGGTATTCGGTCAAGGCACCCAGATTGACCTCGCGCGGAGAAGAAATCCGCTTCAGGTTTTGCGCCCAATCCGCGAATTTTTCCAGGGATCGCCTAGTGGAAAGTTGATAATTCTCCGACAACCCGCGCTCAGTGGCGAG
>CAVTQD010000019.1:0-254220 GCA_963736745.1 uncultured Verrucomicrobiae bacterium
TGCCATCGGGGTCTGGAAGGGTGAAGAGGCCACCTTTGAGATGTTCGAAAGTGCTGGCAAACTCAGCGCCAAGATCGTGGCTTTGAGCGAACCGAAGACCGGCGAAGGAAAAGAGAAAACTGATATCCACAATCCAGATCCAGCGAAACGCGATCGTCCAATCATCGGGCTGGTTTTTATTTGTGGCTTTGCGAAGAAAAGTGACACCCGTTGGGAGAACGGCACTATTTATGATCCGCACGATGGAAAAACCTATTCCTGTTCAATGGATCTGCAGGGACCAAACAAGATCAGGGTCCGCGGATTTATCGGCGTCGATTTACTTGGCCGAAATTATATTTGGAGTCGGGTGAACTAAAGGCTGCTCCATCCACGGCCCTGGCGACGAACTTTCCGCGTCCTCCTATGTCGCCCATTGCAAAGACAGCTTTGCTTTCATTTTGCTTCTCCCCGTCAATGCATTTCGTTCTCATGACGGCTGATAATAAAAGCCAGCCTTGCCCAAAACCTGCTGGTTTTAGCGACAAACTAATCGCGCAGGTGAAACCCGCTCACCGGCCCAAACAGCCAGAAAAGAAGGATAATCAAGATCACCAGCCGATCATGCCGATACCGCCTAATTCTACTTTGTTACGGATTTGCGTCGCCTTTTCCGATAGCTTTTGGTCGCGCGCGCTCGCTTTTGATGTCGTTCTCGAATTTGTCGGAGGACGTCTTCGGGATCGCGGCTGCGGCGGGGTAAATAAATCGCTAAGAGTTCCACGACATCACGCGCGCTCAGAAACGGAACATCGGATTGGGCGAGCAAACGTTCCTTGACAATGAATAGCATAGCCAGGCAGACCAACGCCATGTGGTGGTGCCAACCCCGCCAGGAGCGCACCTCATATTGCGCCATGCCCAGTTCGCTCTTAGCATCTTGAAAGGCGCGCTCGATCCAGAATCGTTGGGCCTGCATATAGCCCAAACGTTCCCAAGTGGTATTCGAGGGCGCGTTGCTTAAGCTATATTTATGGCTTCCGTCGGCTTCCTGTCGGACCACCAGCAGGCGGCGACGGGCCTGCTCGCTGCCCTTCTCCCATTGCCATACCTCCCGCACCCAGATCCGATACTCCAGCGACTCTTTGGTAGTGGAGCGTAACCTAATCGTGCGACTGTGCGCGGCGAAGTTCTCGGCGGTCCACTCCGCTACAGAGCGGCGTGTTGCGCCCAGCGCCGGGACTTTAGCGCTGGCGGGACGACCGCGCCCACTGAGAGCCTTAGGCAACTGCGGCTGAGGATCCTTGTCCCATACCTTCAACGTTGAGGCGACATCCATCAGAAAGGTCTCGCCCATATCCTCCAGTGCGTCAGTTAGCCCGACATTGTTGCCGAAGACTTCATCGCCGCCGATCCACCGATAGCTCAGGCCTCGCTCGCGCGCCGCTTGGACCATCTCCAGAGCCAACTGTGCTTTGGTTCGATGTTGCCGCTCCTCGGGCGGCACTTTGGCCTTCGCGCAACGCCGCTCATCCTCTAGCCAGGCTTCCGGCAGAAAGAGCCGAAAATCCACTAGCAGGGCCCGGTCAGCTCTGCCCAGGCAAGCAAATACGCCTACTTGGCAGTTCTCGATTTTTCCCAATCGTCCACAGTACTGCCGTTGAACTCCCACCGAGGCATCTCCCTTCTTGACAAAACTGCTTTCATCCAGATAGAGCCCCGTGTCGCGATGCCCGCCAAGCATCCCATTGGCTTGCGTTGCTAGGCTGCTCATCAAGGCCTGGTGATCCCACGGTGAATCACTCACCAACTGTTGCATTGCCTGGTAATTGCTGCCCGAGACATCTTCCTCTATGCGCCCGATGTTTTTGCGCCGAGCCGTGCCTAGCAATCCGCTGAGATAACTCCGCGCGTGCTGGCTGATGTCTCGGCCTCGAACAATGAAGTGCTGGCTGAACACGTCACAAAACTCCACAAACCGTCTGGCCACACCCCGCAGGCCGCTATTTTCATTTTTTATTTTGCGGAGTTGCTATTACGCAAACTGCCGCTTATGCCGCCCTGCTGGATTGGATTTGTTTAAGCTCCAAGACAACAAATTTTCATAGGAAACAGCAAGCAAAATGCGTAACAAAGTAGAACTAGGGTCCGCTGCGGTAATGATCAGAAAGAGGGGGACAGGTCAGATGCCGCTGGTTCAGATACGGATCAGATACCGGTCCCCGTGTTTGGAGCCATCAGCGCATAGGTCAAAACCCGAATGCCGCTAAAAACCTCTAAGCGCCGCATGAGCTGAATAATTCGCTCTGCCTCAGCCGAACCATGATTGGAGGTATGAAAAATGAAACGCTGGTCGACTACCCTGGAAACGCTGGAAACGCAGTGGTAAAACCCTGGGTCGTCGGCCTTGACTCGAGGAAAGCGCATGAGCTTGGCAGGACAATAACACAACACATCCCAATATGGTAATAATACAAACAGATTGCGCTTCGAATATTTGACCTGTCCCTATTCATCCTCAGTTTTCGTCGCCTGGATCAAAGAGTTATTTGGGTTGCTATCAGTAAAACTGATTGGGGATCACAAAGTGCGATTAGTTCTTCCCGCATCCGCCGCGATCTTATCCATAGAAGGAAACATGATCTGTATGAGATTAATCACAATTTTGCTCACCGGTCTGTTATTGACCGGCATTCTGGCGCTCGATCCGAATACTTCATTTGCCCGCGGAGGGGGGGGCGGTGGCCATTTTGGAGGCGGCGGTGGCCATTTTGGAGGGGTTCACGGAGGGTTTGGCAGGGGCGGTAGCGGGGCTGTGGCGCATGGATTCCACGGACCAATCGTGCAAGGAGGACATGGTGATGGTGCGAGGCATCATGATAGTGGCTGGCGGCATCATTCGTACCCCGGGTACTACGGGTATTTCGGTCCATTTGAGTACGGGCTCGACGACTATGCAGACCCGTACTATGACGAAAACGACTCCTTCGATGCGCAACAGGCATCGAATGATTTAGCACCTGACGAGTCCACTTCGCTGATTTTGTCAGTGCAAAAGGAGTTATCCCGACTCGGTTACTATCACGGTTCGATCGACGGCGTCGCCGGGTCGGAAACAATACAGGCAGTGCGTTGGTTCCAGTCAATCAACCACCTGCCGGTAACCGGCCAGATCGACAGCGCGACACTACAAGCTCTGCGCATCGCGTAGCGGAAAGAGAGTGTAAAGGCTCTGCTTGGTTTCAATCGAGCAGAGCCTGTTGTCTCGTAGAGGATAAATCATCGCCTCTGCTGAGGAGGCGCCAGACGCCTCGCCAGTGCACCAAGTCTGAGGCTCGTATAGCAGCGTTGGGAGTGCTGCCGGATGACTCGCAAGGTGCTGGGGAGGTGAATAGCTGAGGTTTATTTCACGAGCCAGCAGCGGGGCGAGGCGCCGGCGCCGCCCCAACTCAAGGGCTGCGCGAATTTTGTCCGGGTGCTTTGTTTCTCGTCGTCAAAGACCACAGCGGGTCTTCTCCCTCCTCGCGCCGCGCACCCAGCCAAGATTTGCCGCAGCGCTGCTATACGAGCCTCAGACTTGGTGGACTAGCTCGATCGAGTCAATAAAAACCGCTCTTGCGAATAATAGAACGTGCCTTGGCTCGGTGCTAGCGTTCTTCAGAATTTAAAGATTCACACTGAAGCGAACATGAGAATCCTCGGATCAAGCGAAGCGATAGATAGGACCGCAGAGTTGGCCAGCGTGAAATTGCGTGAATTTTGTCAGTCTGGACAAGTGCGGCTGGCCATTCTCGAAAATAACTACGGATATCACAATTCGTGATAGGCAATCATAACACAGAATTAGACGTATCTTAAGTCTTAATAATAAATTGGAATATGAAAACAAAAAAATCAATTCAGACCAAGTTCATCCGTCGATTAGTCTTGATGGTTCCGGTGTTTTGCTCGATGGCGTTCGGGGCGTGCTCCGACGTCGCTGGTACGGCGGGAACGCATCCGACTGTCAACTTTCGAAGTGCTGCGGTGGGAGCGCCTCAGACCACCGATAATGTAACTATCGGCCCGAGAAGCTATAACTCAGAGACTCGGAGCTTCGATAGGCCATGGCCATTTGGTCCGCAATCCAATCCGCAGTAATTGGAAATTCGTTATAGATAGGAGGAAAGCATTGGAAGCACCCAAAAGCCTGGCCACCCGAGGCCCGGACATCCAAGCTCGCCAAGCCTCTTCGATTGGCCTGATCATTCACCAGAAGGAGCTAATGGTTTTGGAGACTCCTGTCCATCGGGTTGACTCGTTTCTGACTCCGAGGGAGATGTTCTGCATACGGAGTCACTCGGCGGCACCGAAACAAGAGCTGGCTTCTTACCGGCTGCGGATCGATGGTGCGGTCAGGAGTCCGTTTTCATTAACCTACGAGGAATTGCGAGACATGACCGCGGAAGCGCGTGTCGCCATCTTGGAGTGCGCCGGCAATAGTCGTGTCTTCCCGCTCCCCAGGTTCTAGGCGCCCGGTGGGAACTAGGCGCAGTCGGAAATGCAGAATGGACCGGGGTGCCTCTGTGCGCTTTGCTGGAGCGCCCCGGTTTGGAAGAAGACGCTTGTGAGATCGTGCTCGAAGGGCCTGATCGCGCGGTACCGAAGGAAGGGGCACTACCTCCCGGCCCGATCTCGTATGCCCGCAGCTTGCCTCGAGGAAAAGCACTTCAGCGGGAGGTACTGATCGCTTGCCAGATGAACGGTCGTGATCTCTCCCAGGACCATGGTTTCCCGGTACGCGCGATTGTACCGGGTCATTACGCAATGGCTTCCGTCAAGTGGCTGACGCGGATCCACGCTGTACGGACAGATAGTAGGGGACAGGTCAAATTAAACGAGTGGGCTGCCTCCCTTTATGAACCCCGGAGATCCACCATGCGGTCACTGCGCCTGCGGTTCCGGCTCTCGCCCTGGAGACCGGTGGCGATCTCCCGCCTAGGACGGCGGACAGTCTCGAGCCATTTTGGCATTTGTCCTCAGTGATGGTCCGCTGCAGTTCCATACGAGGCATTGGGGCCCCCACAAGTGCTGGGCTGGTACGACGGTAAAAACGACCCCCGGGGGGCATCTGGCGATTACCTCCCTAAAACGAAAGGTAGTCACATTACTGGAGTTGGCGAATCGGACTGGAAATCGGTCGCACCAGATGCAAGAGTTTCCGTACTCTAAAGGTCGGCCCTCACGGGATTTCTGATGGCGGACAAAAACTTCAACCTAAGAAAAAACTATGGCATACCAACCTCTATATACGGCCGTGGCAACCGCCACTGGTGGAAGGGACGGACACGTTGAAACTTCTGATGGCATTGTGAAGCTCGATTTGAGTGTACCTCGTGAGATGGGTGGACCAGGAAAACCCGGTGCATCGAATCCCGAGCAATTATTCGCTTCCGGCTACTCTGCATGTTTCGCCGGTGCGATTGGTTTTGTGGCCAACCAACAACACAAAAAGCTCAGTGAAATTCAGGTCACGGGTCATGTCACATTCGGTAAGGCCGACGAGAACGCCACATACAACGCGGGTGGAACGACTTATCCTTTGCCAGGATTTAAACTTGCGGTCCGGCTTGATGTCCATCTTCCGGGCGTCGACAAGGCAGAGGCAGAAAAGCTCGTCGAACAGGCACATCAAGTCTGTCCGTACTCCAGGGCGACTCGTAACAACATCGAGGTCAAACTCGCAGTTGTGTAGACCAAAGATTTAGTCACCGCGCTCGTCGCGTCTCACTTCAGAAGACATTATTCAAGAAGTCTCCCATCAATCGAATGACCTCTTTCGGTCTTAAATCCAGCGCCAAGGGCTCCGGATCAAGTATATGCACTTCGGCGCGCGGATCGTCTGGGCGAAACGCTTCACCGCCGGCGGCGGTAAAGGAGGTGTCGTAGCGAAACAAGCAGCTACGTCTTAGGCGTCAACTTCAATATTCTGCCGAGCGCCCGATCAACCAGACGGCGCGGTAACCGGCGCGGCAGGATCCAATTGACCAGAGGATTACGAACGACGGCGTAACGTGTCTTCGGGCGGACTGCGGCAAGAGCTTTCAAAACGGTCTCTCCGATCTTTTCCGGTTCTAATCCGCTGGCGCCTTCACGCCTGGCGAAGTCGCGAAACGCCTCGAGCGATTTGCGGTAGGGCGTGTCTGCAAAGGTCCCGAGAACTCCTTGTTCCGATTTCTGCCAGATCTCCGACTTTACCGAGCCCGGGCCGATAATAATGACGTCGATCCCGTAGAGCAATAGTTCTCTCCGCAGACTTTCGGAGAATCCTTCCAAGCCGTGCTTGGAAGCGGCGTAAGCACCAATGAACGGGGCGGCGATCTTCCCTCCCACCGAACTGATGTTGACGATTCGTCCTGGTGTTCCGGTGCGAGACGGGTCGGTGCCTAAAAGAGGTAAAAAGGCCTGGGTGACGAGCAGCGGACCAACCAGGTTGATTTCCAGCTGTTCGCGAAAACGCTGGGGATCGAGGTGGGCCAATGGACCGACCACCGCGATACCGGCATTGTTCACCAAGGCACCCAGCGTGCAGTTGCCGAGGCGTTCGGCGAGTTGTGCGGCAGCGCGTTTGATAGCGGGCTCATCGGTGACATCAAAGAGCAGCGGCGAAAAGTTATCGCCGAATTCGACCCGCAATCGGTCAGCGTCTGCTTCCCGGCGGACGCTGCCGAAGACGGTCAGACCGGCCTGGAGAAGTACCTTGGCAATTCCCCAACCGATCCCGGTTGACACACCAGTGATGCAGACAGTTTTTTTGTTCATCAGGCTATTCCGGCATGTTGAACGGCCGCATTTTGGTATACAACAAGAGAACATTCGCTCCGGTCATTCTGATTTGCTATTCCTTTCCTGTTAAAAACTTTCATTCTTATTTCCTTTCGCTCCATCACCCCTATGAATTCGTATCGGAACAACGCGGCTGGAAATCCAAATCTTCGAGGTTAACGCACTTTCGGCACATTTCGCGCTTCGAATTGCAGGCATGCCACCATGACATTACTCAATCGCTCCAGACCTCTTGTAACGTGGCGACCGGGACAAGATGGCTTGACGCTGTTGCGATGTGTAGGGTTGCCGTTTCAGTGGGACGCGCCATTCGCAAATTCGGGATTTGTTTGCAACACCGAAGCAGTAATCGAACTCCAAAGATCTCTGGTGCCAATTTATCTGCTTACTAGGCCTTCCTGATCACTGGTACTTTCGGGTAATTGCTTTTCTCCAGTTTGATAGGCATATAGAAGCGCCGAGGTCCAGGGAGCATTTCGATGTCCTCGGGGGTAACCGTGGCTTAACAGGCTTGAGAGGAAAGCCAATCGGAAGAAAAGAATTTATGCATCCTAGTCTGATTTTTATGCGTTACCGCATTTTTGTTGACGGCAGTTACAAGAACGCAGCAACAAGGAAAGTCCCTTAGAATCAGGCGGAAATCGACGACTACGAATTTCAGACGACAACGTGGGGGATTTCTTTGCGGTTTTGATAACCAACATTTATGCATCGGAGACGGGTCGACCGCCGAGGGCCAGCCATGAAGCCCTCGAAGCGCTCCCGGCTGAATTGTGTACTAATAAGGGTTTCCTCGCTGTATAAGAATACAGCACGTCTGGTTAGGCATTTTTGCGCCGAACACAAGTCTATTAGTCAGGAAATTCGTGACGCGCCAAGCAGGTTCAATCCGATCAAGGAAGTTCTTAACGGGCAGGGGTATCAATATCTTTTGAACGCCGGCTGAGAATTGTATTCCGTCTCTCATTGCGCCTGACTTTGATGTGGCACAGCTAAACCGCTATTTTGGACAGCCGGTGTTAAATTCGTACCTCCTTTCCGCGAAGCGAGTAGCCGATGGTTTAGGTCGTGCCGCCGCAGAGAAGAAAGCGTGCAGGGATTTAAATAGACAGACAATCCCGCTTAAAGAGGGTCCCACCTGATGAACCGCCTACAGACTTCATTGCTTCCATCACAAGACGAACGCGAGCCTAAGCAGAAAGCAGATATTTTCTCCACAGATTCTGGTCACCTGCCGCTCATGCTTGCTCGGGTCAGAGCGCTCAATCACATTCATGACGCGGCGGAAATCATCAGGGATGCGATGCCGGATGTGGCAGATGTAGATCGCCAGTTTTACGCCTCGATTGTGGGCGATCTCTGCGCCCTCGAACGGCGCCTTGCCGCGTTGAATCGATCCTAATATCGCTGCAGCCCGATCAAAGTAGATTCTTCAGACATGATCATTCTGAGCTGACCAAATCTTCTCTGCTTTTGGGCAGTCGTGATCGGCGAACTCGGCCAAAATCGTCTACTCTCGACCAACAAACTTCACCGACAAGCTCTGGCTATTACCTCACAATGAAGATGTTGTCATTACGCGTGACGTTTGCGGTGGTGCGCAAGCGTCGATACTCGTCGCCTGCAAAGAACTGGCGCCACGCGCAACGCCTGTCGAACTCTATTTTGGCTGCGGCGCGTACTGTGGTGCAGCCTGCAAGTGTTGGAGATGCTGCATCCGTAAACCAATGTTCCCTCGTGAAAAACACCCGGTCCGCCCGGGCCGGAGGTGCTGTAAGGGATCTCTATCCTTTTGCGATAGCAAGCGCATAGGATCGCCAGGCTTGGTTGTTCGTTGGCACGATCGTCATATCGGAGACAGTGGCGCGTGGCGGCAATCCGACGGCGAATAAGGCGGCCGCTGCAATATCCTCCGCTTGCAGCATTAGTGCTCGCTCTGCCTCCGTCGGTGGATTGGGGCGTGCGGCCATTATCTCGGTCGTGACCTCGCCGGGGTTGATGCAGATTGACCGGATGCCGTGAATACCTTCCTCGGCATTGATATGAGCGCTCATGTGCCGCACACCTGACTTCGCCGCGGCATAGCTGGCACCGGCAGTAGGGAACACCATCGTCGCCGCCATAGACCCAACGTGGATCAGCGTGCCGGCCTTTTTCGCCCGCATCGCGGGCAACACAACCATAGAGCAGAGGAAGGCTGTCTTGAGGTTTACGTCTAGGATGCTAGACATCTCTGCCACCGTAAGTTGACGCAAGTGCCGCTTAGTGGAATTCCGGCCGGCATTGTTCACCAGCACGTCTACGGCACCCCAGGTCTTATTAACGGTTTCATATGCATTCGCGACCTGGTCCGCATTGGTCACATCGGCCGGAACCACAATTGCAGCCTGCCCAATCTCCGATGCCGTTTCGGCCAGCGCTTCGGCGCGCCGCCCCGTCAGTGCGACCCGTGCACCCGCAGCTGCAAAGCCGATTGCAATGGCCCGCCCAATACCGCTCCCGGCACCTGTGATCCACACGATCCGGTCTTGTAGAGTTGGAATGCGGCCTATCTCCTCGCGATAAGCTGGATTCATTAATCAGATTGCGGGCATTTGTACATAAGGTTCGTTTCCAAAGATTGATCCCTTCGATGAATGATGAGCCATCTTGACCTTGCGATCCATACTATTGTCGGGCTTGGCACTTTTTGGAGGTGACACTTGCCCCTCTGGCAGTTTTGCCTCGACCGCATTTCAGCCATTGAAACAAAGTCTAACCCCCATTCTTAATACAAATAGCCCACGACGACTTCGCGAATTCAACAATAAAAGGAAGATACATCGGATCGCATGGGTAACGCGCGATCTGGAAAAAAGCATGAAAGCAATTATCGCCCCGTGAAACGTCTCCCACCTTTCTGCCGATTCCGGCGCGTATCTCCGCTCTCCTGTCCACGCGCTAAGATTCCCAAGAGAGGGCGATTTGCGCTGCGTAACAGTACGATTTCCTCCTCGTTCCGGCGAGGCAGCAGGAACCGCGTGATAATCAAAATCGTCAGCCCGCTTTCGCACAACGCCACGTCCGATGAATCGCTCCAGCGAACGAAGAGCGGTTCGATCTTCCGGCGTCACAAAACTGATGGCATCCCCTATCGCTTGTGCCCGTCCGGTCCGCCCGATGCGGTGAACATAGTCTTCCGGGTGCATCGGAAAATCAAAGTTGACGACGTGCGAAATGCCGTCCACGTCAATCCCTCGCGACGCGATATCGGTTGCGACGAGCACACGGACCTCTCCGGATTTAAAGGCTTTCAATGCATTCAGGCGCTGGTTCTGAGAACGATTTGAATGGAGGGCTGCCGTCGTGATCTGCGCTGCCCCCAGACGCTTCGCGATACGGTCGGCACCATGTTTTGTCCGCGTGAAAACGAGCACTGAATCGAAGGAAGGATCGCGCAACAGATGAATCAGAAGCGCTGGCTTCAGACCTGCCGACACTTCATAAATGAGTTGCGTCACCGTCTCAGCCGGGTTCGACCGTCTTCCAATTTGCACAATTTTCGGTTTATGCTGGAACTCGTGGGTGAGCGCCTCGATCTCTTTGGAGAACGTCGCTGAAAACAGTAGCGTTTGCCGTTTTGATGGCAGGATCTTCATGATGCGTCGAATCTGGGGAATAAAGCCCATGTCGAGCATCCGATCCGCCTCATCGAGGACCAAGAACCCGAGTGTCGAAAAATCCCCATGCCGTTGCCCGACCAAATCCAGTAGCCGTCCAGGTGTTGCAATCACAAGATCGGCACCGGAGCGCAGCGCTTTGATCTGCGGACGTTCGCTCACACCGCCAAACACCGTGGCGATCCGTGCTGGCAAGTATTTGGCATAAACCCGGACATTTTCCTCGATCTGAACAACCAGCTCCCGTGTCGGCGCAACGATTAACCCACGGATTCCGCGTGCCTGGGACGACCCGCCGGCCTTAAAAAGCTGCGAAAGGATCGGCAAAACGAACGCGGCTGTTTTACCCGTGCCGGTCTGCGCGATTCCGATCAGGTCATGCCCAGCCATTATTTTGGGGATCGCTTCCAGTTGGATCGGAGTCGGTTCCGTGTACCCAGCTTCCTCGACCGCTTTGTATAAATTGTTCCCTAAATTGAATGCGCGAAATGGCATAAGAGCAGAGTGTATCAGGGGAGCCGGAGCTCAAGTCTATTGTTCGCTGCACTAGCATCTCGTCGAAACGCGAACCCTATTAGGAGACACTAAGAAAAGCCGTTACGCGCATTGTCCTTGCTCAAAGCTTACTAGCTCTGATGTATTGGATGGGTATGTTCGATGAACGGGAGTTATCTCTGATCGTCTCCGAGCTGATAACCCTGAAACCGGTTTTTTCCAGCAGCTCACAAAGCTGCTCGCCGGTCATTAAGCCTTTCATAAATCCTTTCGGCGGCTTCATCCGGTATCCGGTTATGCCGTGATAAATGATACGGCTCTGGCATCGGAGTCGGTCTATGCCCCTAAGCGCATCCATGTCCAGATTCGTGATAATGAGGAGGCCGCCCTGCTTCAGAATTCGGCGCATCTCCGCGAGCGTATTCCCCGGCTCTGTGAAATGGATCACCAGACTCATGAAAGCTGTGTCAAATGACGCATCATCCAACGAAGTGTTTTGGCAGTCCTCGACCTGAAGCCTCACGTTTGCTGCCCTAATTCGTTCCTTCGCTGACGCCAGCATACCCTTAGAGATGTCGGTTGCCACAACGCTATCCGCCTTGCTGGCAAGTATTTCGGTATAAAATCCAGTGCCGCAACCAAACTCGGCTAGATTGCCCAGGCTGCCTTCCTTGGCTACGCGTTCGCGCACGATCGAACGGGTTCCTCCTCCAATTTGCAAATCGATCACCAGGTTGTATTTCGGAGCGATTTTGGACCAGAATTTGCCTTGTTCGTTGACCATAGTTTAGGGAGGGCGATTGTTTTTACCTGTTGTCGACAACTCACACGCTCGCGCCAGTACAAATAGGAAGGGCACTCTCGGGCGTCCGCTCCAGGATATCGAAGTCACCGTATTGTATGGCGGTGTCAATCATGAATGCCGATATCGAGCAAAATGCGAACCGCATCGGACCTTGGGAGTACGACGGACGATGTCGAGATTGCGTTCTTATTCATATTGGCTGGAGCGGTCTGCAATTTATTTTGATTGATTGGTACCGTAGAGCTTCTACTGACCACCGTAAATGGAACCAAAGATCCAGGTTCGACCCCTCGGCATATCTGCGCGCCGGGATTGACAAATTCGTCTCGCAGGACTTGCTGAGCGATAGGTCTAAGGTGCCCTTTTCATCGGAACAAAACGAACAGGATATATAGATTGCTGCTCGAACTTCGTACCTTGCCTGGGAAAGGCGCATAGCTGCTGGTTGCCCGGCAGACTACCGGGCGTGGGCAAGTCGCAATTTATCGCGCCGGATGCTCTGCTGGCGACCTTCGGTCTGCCGGATACCGCCAGACCGAACCGAGAAACTGTACGAATGAGCTGTATGGAAAGGTCTTAGGAACCCAGCGAATCCCAGTGCCCAGTTGGTCCGATCGAAGGCGTCTCTGAGGCAGGCGTCTTAGCGCCTTTTCGACCGACCGATGCAGGCGTCAAATGCAATAAATCGGGATGTTTTGATTGGCATTTCCTGTGTCGCGGTACGGATAGTTATTCGAGAGGCTGACGGAGCAAATAATGGATGGATTGCGGAAACTGACTGGGTAAGAGTAGAAGATGCGAATCTTCGACACCCCCGCTTCGCGCATTCCGGAGGTCCACCTCATGTCCAACGGCCGTTATCACACGGCGATTAGCAACTCCGGGGGCGGCTACAGTCGATGGCGCGATTTGGCGGTCACTCGCTGGCGCGAGGATGCCACGCGCGATTGCTGGGGAACTTACGTCTATTTGCGCGACACAGCGACGGGAGAATTCTGGTCCGCAACTTATCAGCCTACCTTGCGCCCGGCCGAACACTACGAAGTTATTTTTAGGGAGGCAGGCGCCGAGTATCGGCATCGTCAAGGTGACCTCGATGTCCGCACGGAAATCTGTATTTCGCCGGAAGACGACGTTGAATTGCGGCGCGTGACCCTTACGAACTATTCCAATGTGGAGCGATCAATCGAACTAACGAGTTACGCCGAAGTTGTTCTCGCGGTTCCTGGGGCAGATGCGGCTCACCCGGTTTTCAGCAATCTCTTCGTGCAAACGGAGTTCATTGAGGCAAATTCATCTATTCTGTGCACCCGGCGGCCCCGCTCGGAAAGCGAAATGCGTCCGTGGCTTTTGCATTCGATCGTGGGCGAAGAAGGTGCAAGGGATAAAGTCTCCTGTGAAACGGACCGAGCACGATTTGTCGGGCGAAGTCGCACGCCGATCAGTCCGGCGGCAATGGAGGATCTTTCACCCCTTTCTAATACGGTAGGTTCCGTTCTCGATCCGATCGTTTCGCTCCGGCGCACATTCGGATTGGCGCCCAATCGAACGGTCCGGGTCAATTTCCTGCTGGGTGTGACGGAAACGAGGGATGCCGCATTGGCGCTCGCCGAGAAATATCAGAATCAACTCGCGATCGACTATTCTTTTGATCTCGCCAGGACCGATGCAGGCTTGGCCGAACTCGGCGCGACCGACGCCGAGGCCCAAATTTATGCGCGACTGGCCAGCGCTTTGATTTACGCCGATCCCGCCACACGCGCGGCCTCAGGTGTGTTGCTTGCAAACCGGCTTGGTCAAAGTGGACTTTGGAAGTATGGCATCTCCGGCGATATCCCGATCGCCCTATTGCGTATCAGCGACCCAGCCAAGATCCAGCTCGCGAAGCAACTCCTCAAGGCGCATTCCTACTGGCGGATGAAGGCGTTGCCCGTGGATTGGTTAATTTTGATCGAAGGCGTTTCGAATTCTTCCCAAACGCTGCATGACCGCATTAAGAGTTTGATTGACTCTGGGACGTAAAGCCGAGACGCTGGATAAACCGGCTGGCATTTTTATTCGAGCATCTGGACCAGATCTCTCTTGAAGACTTTGTGCTGCTTCAATCAGCCGCGCGCATCGTCCTATCGGATGAAAACGGAGAGTTAGCCGAACAACTGGATTCCGATGAAAGGCCTGATTTGTCGGTTCCCGCGCTGACGCCGAGCCGATCTGCTTTGAGCGATGCGCCCGAGATTCTTGCCCCGCGCGAACTCATATTTCATAATGGGCTCGGCGGTTTTACTCCAGACGGACGTGAATACGTCATGACATTGCAACCGGGGCAAGCAACACCGGCCCCCTGGGTAAACGTGATCGCGAATCCGTCTTTCGGTACAGTCATTTCAGAGAGCGGCTGCGGTTACACCTGGGCGGAGAATTCGCACGAGTTTCGTCTGACGCCTTGGAACAACGATCCGGTTACGGACGCCACAGGAGAAGCCTTTTACATCCGTGACGAGCATAGCGGAATCTTTTGGTCACCAACACCTTTGCCGGCATCCGGAGCGACGCTCTACGTCATCCGGCATGGCTTCGGCTATAGCGTATTTGAACACGCTGAGAATGGCATCATTTCCGAGCTCACCGTTTATGTAGCCATGGATGCGCCCGGTCAAATTCTCGGTCTTGAAATTGCGGAACGTATCGGGTCGTCCGCGCCGAATATCTGTAACGGGCTATTGGGAATGGGTCCTTGGCGACCAGCGCCAAAAAAACTTGCTTCATGTGCAAACCGAAGTGGACCATAAGACCGATGCGTTACTGGCGCGCAATTTCTACAATGCCGATTTTTCTGAAGGGTCGTCTTTGTCGATGTTGCCGATTCGTCGCGAACTTTAACGGGAGACCGGGAAGAATTTCTAGGTAGGAACGGAAGTCTGTCGAATCCCGCGGCCCTCAAGCGGGAGCGCCTCTCAGGTGAAACGGGGGTCGGGCTGGATCCATGCGGGGCCATGCAAGTCACGTTTGATTTGGCGGACGGAGAGGAACGAGAGACCCGGTTCTGCCTCGGAGCCGGTCGGGATCTGGCGGACGCGCAAAACCTGATCGAACGCTATCGCGAACGCCGGTGCCGCCCGAGCAGCTCTCGAAGGCGTTTGGCAATATTGGAAGCAAACGCTTGGCGCGGTCCACGTGGAAACTCCCGACGCATCGGTAAACCTGATGGCCGACGGCTGGCTGTTGTATCAGATACTGAGCTGTCGTCTTTGGGGACGGACCGGCTTTTATCAATCCGGTGGGGCATTCGGATTTCGCGACCAATTGCAAGACTCGATGGCGCTTGTCTACGCTGAACCGACGTTGACGCGTGAGCATCTTCTGCGCGCGGCGGCACATCAATTCCGCGAGGGCGACGTTGAGCATTGGTGGCACCCACCGACGGA
The DNA here is from genome assembly GCA_963736745.1 of uncultured Verrucomicrobiae bacterium. Lineage (GTDB taxonomy): Bacteria > Verrucomicrobiota > Verrucomicrobiia > Chthoniobacterales > JAFAMB01 > JAFAMB01. Next base: position 15,189 of record CAVTQD010000019.1, read on the forward strand.
TCGGGGAGTGCGAACCCATACTTCGGACGACTATTTGTGGCTACCCTACGTCACCTGCCACTACGTCTCATTTGTCGGAGACGCCACCATTCTCGAGGAGAAGGTCCCATTTCTGGAAGGTCGGCCTATCAAACCGGAAGAGGAGTCTTACTATGATTTGCCAAGTCGCTCCGAGGAGTCGAGGCACATTGTACGAACATTGCGTGCGCGCCATCGAACATGGTCTAAGATTCGGTGCCCATGGCCTGCCGCTGATAGGGAGCTGCGACTGGAATGACGGAATGAATCTGGTCGGAAAAGAAGGACGAGGCGAGAGTATCTGGCTGGCTTTCTTCTTTTACGACGTGCTGATGCGGTTTGCCGAATTGGCGCGGAAGCGCAACGAAATCTCTTTTGCCGACCGCTGTGTGGCCCAAGCTCGGCAGCTGCAAGTAAACGTCGAGCAATTCGGCTGGGACGGCCAATGGTACCGGCGTGCCTATTTCGATAGCGGCGAACCACTTGGCTCTCAAAGCAATCTCGAATGCCAGATCGATTCCCTCCCGCAGAGCTGGTCAGTCTTGAGCGGCGCTGGCAATCCCGGGCGCGCACGCCAAGCGATGCAGGCCGTAGAGGAGCGCCTCGTCCGATCCGAGGCAAAGCTGATTCAATTGTTAGATCCGCCGTTCGATCGTTCCGTGCCTAACCCCGGCTACATCCAGGGCTATGTTCCGGGGATTCGGGAGAACGGCGGCCAATACACCCATGCCGCGATTTGGGTTGTAATGGCGCGTGCCCTCCTAGGGGATAACGATCGGGCCTGGGAATTGTTTGCCTTGCTTAATCCAATCAATCACGGATCCACCTCGGCGCAAATCAGCACCTACAAAGTGGAACCCTATGTCGTAGCAGCGGATGTTTACGCAGTCATGCCACATACGGGCCGGGGTGGCTGGACCTGGTATACCGGTTCAGCGGGCTGGATGTATCGGCTGCTGATTGAAACGCTTCTGGGTTTAAGGCTGGAGGGGAATCGATTGCGGTTGGCACCCCGTCTTCCGAAACACTGGCCGACATGTAAAATCCATTATCGTTATCGGCAGACGCTTTATCACATTACTATATCCAGATTGCCCGAGGGCTGGGCCGGATCCGAACAAACATCTCTCGACGGAGAGGACCTGAGCGAAAGCACCATCCCCTTGGTGGACGATCACCTCGAGCATAGCGTCGAAATGCGATTGCCGATTGGATGGCCATAGTCTCGGCTCGTGTGCGTGGCAAGGAGGGAGTGGGCATTGATTCCCAGATGGGATTTACTGCTCTCCATCCTCAGAAGCGATAGCCAAAACAGTGAAAACGCCGATTGCGGCGACGACAAACCAGAGAGCGACAACGAACCTAACTATCTGCGACTTTACTGGCGTGTTGGACTTTGGGATCGACCAATATACCGCAAAATAGAACTTGAGCCAAGAACACGCGCAGGTTGAGCAGATCCAACCTGGACCGATGCGCATCCTCAATCTTCGCAAAACCGAACGGAGTTGAACGTGGACAAGGTCGGCTCGACATTGTTTCAGGATGAACGAGACACCTGTCCTGATCGTCGGAGGAGGTCCGGTCGGACTAGCGCTGGCATTTGCCCTGGCCCGGCAAAATGTTCGCTCCACCCTATTTGAGTCCAAGTCAGAGATTGATCCGCATTCTCGGGCACTGGCAATTGCCCCGCGAACTCTGGAGATATTTCGGGGGTGGGGTGTTTACGACCGTTTTGTTTCAGAAGGGGAATTTCTTAACAAAGTGCGAGTATGGATTGCTGGACGACCCCATCCAGCGTTTGAGATGGATCTTAGCGTTCTCAAGAAATTCACTGCGGCCAGCGGCATCTTGGTGCTGCCCCAGAATGTGACTGAGAGGCTGTTGCTCGAATGCGTGAAGGCGGCCGGTCATACCGAGGTACTGTTTGGACATAGAGTCAACCGCTTTGAACAGGACAACGAAGGAGCTTGGGTCGAGGTCCAGAACAGCGGCGGCGAGGCCAAGAGCTATCGTGGACGGTATCTGGTCGGTTGCGATGGAGCGCATAGTACCGTGCGTCAGGAACTCGGTTGGGAGCTTGCGGGCAAGACGTACCCGACGCGGATTCTTTTAGCTGACGTTCGTATCCAGGATGAAAGGGATCAACTTCCATGGCCCGTTTTTGCGCCTGGGGTCTCAGGTGTTCTCGCAGGAGTGCGTTATCAGCCACAGCATTGGCGTCTGATCTCCACTCTGAATCCAGAGGAAAACGAGCAAGCCGTCCTGGATCCCTCATCGATTGAGACGAAGGTTTTTCGGCTGCTGGGCGAAGGGCCGCACGAACAGCTTTGGTCAAGTGTCTTTCATATTCATTGCCGAACGAGCCCATACTTTCGCCAAGGCCGCGTTTTGCTGGCGGGCGATGCGGCCCACATTAACAGCCCGGCCGGAGGTCAAGGCATGAACAGCGGTATTCAAGATGCGCACAATCTCGCCTGGAAACTAGCTCGAGTGCTTGCGGGTGCAGATGTCGAACCGTTATTAACTTCATACGAGAGCGAGCGACGTGAGACTGTATTAAAGAGCGTCGATCGCTATACCGACGTGTTGACCCGCTACGGACTTGGTGCGCCCGACCTCGTTCGTAAAGTGACTGCTACGTTGGTAAGTTTCCTCCCTCGACTCGGGCTTCTTTCTCTGGTTATGCCAAGGATGGGTATGTTAGACACCACTTACACCCAATCCCCAATTCTGAGTGGGCATGGTTATTGGTTAGGTCGCCGTGCTCCGGACGGCGAATTGACTGCTCCTGACAAAAGCCTGATACGGCTCTTCGATCTGGCAGATTCACAGCCAGTGTTGCTCCTTTTTGATGAGGGACGACTACCAGGCTGGGACCCGAACCGAATAAAACAATATTTTCAGAATATCAATGACCTCAAAGTGATTCTGATTGTTTCGCCAAAGGCACCGAGAACAGACGGAGCCTATGTGGCCTCAGAAGAGCTGTGGCGAATCTGGAATCCATCCTGGGGCCTGGCTGCCCTGGTCCGGCCAGATAGTCAGGTCGGTTGGATAGAGCGACGACCGACCCCGGCTCAATTGGATGAGGGAGTCAGAAAGGCGCTCGGTTCGATACCGCGAGAAGCGCCATAAAACTGCTTGGCAATTTGCTCGCGGGTCTACGCGTGTAGTGCGCAGATCAACGTGGACGACTTCTCAGGGCGCGTTTGGTATGAAAGCGGTCAGCACAAGCTCTTTCAAGGTTTGTGCGATCGTCACCGACTCCGCCTGATCGGTAGCAACACGAAGCCGATGGTGGGTCCCAATTTCCGAAAGCGCTTCGTAGGATCGTATCAGCACATCGAAATCTTCAAGACGTGCGTCGGAAACTATGTGACTTGCTCCTTGTCTTTGTGCGAGTCGTCGTTTGGTGATTTCGTCAGGGGCCTGCGCTTCGATAAATCGGTAGGTTGCCCCCTTCGAGTCAAGCAATCGACGGAGTTCGTCTCGATGCCGGCGACGGCTGAACGTCGCGTCGAGAATAAGGCTGGTGTGCTGATCGAGTTGAGCTGCGGCGTACTGGAAAAGACCTTTGTAGGTTTCATTCGTCATGGCCTCGGAGTAGAGCCGAAGACGAGCCGATTCTTCGCCCCTTTGATAAAAGGGAACACCGGCGAGCGCTTTACGCATGCGATCGGACGAAATGACTTCAAAGCCTAATTCGCGTCCCAAGGCGCTTGCGAGCGTGCTCTTGCCCGATGCCACTCGCCCCATAACGACAAGCACAGTCGGCTTTGAACCACAGACGGCATACCGTAACGCCAAACGATAATAGTGATTGGCTTGTATCCGGCTTTTCTTTTGTTCGATCTTGGGAACTTCAGCCCTGGCCTGTTGAAAGCTTTCCACTTTACCGCGAATGTAAGCGCGATAGCATTTGTAGAAATCCATAAGGCGCAGCATTTCGGAGTCACCCAAGGCATCCGCCATACGTGACGTTATTTGCCACGACAAATCGGGGCGATCGTGATGGTCGAAGTCCATCGCCAAAAACGCCACGTCGCTGGCCACATCGATGTAGCGAAATCGATCGTTAAATTCGATGCAATCAAAAATTGAGAGCGTTTTAGGAGCAAGATGAATATGCTCAAGATGCAGATCTCCGTGACAATCCCGGATCCTGTGTCCGCGTACGCGTGCGCTGAAAAGGTCGGCGTTTCGAGCGTAGAAGGTGGCCGTGTATAAGACGATTGCCTCGAACGCAGCCCGCGAAATCGTCAGCCCGACAAACGCCCTGCTCTGTTCAAAATTTTCGTCAGTGCTGATCTTCAGCTTTTCGATCCGGCCCCATTTGGTGATTTTTTGCGTCGGTTTTTCCGCTTCGTAAAAATTTTTAAGCGTCAAAACAATGCGATTTAAATCCTTTGTCGTGACATGATCGTGCCGAAGAAGCCGGAGCATGAAGTACCGATCTTGGAGTTTCCGCATTTTGACGGCATATTCGACGACTTTTTCTCCTTCTCCGAAGGTCAGTTTTCCTGCGCTCAGGGAAATTGGAATAACCCCTAGGTAAATCTCCGGACAAAGCCGTCGATTGAGCAACACCTCGCGCTCAGAATAATACCGCCGATTCTCCAGGCTCGAGAAATCAAGAAAGCCGAAGTTAACCTTCTTTTTTACCTTAAAAACGTAAGGAAAACTTATAAAAACATAGGATGCGTGGGTCTGAATGAGACGAATACGCTTTGGATGGTGGAGATAAGACCGCGGATCGCAAAGAAATGCGATAAGTTCTTCCTGAAAAACGGAAGACTTCTTTTTCATACGCTCGCATTGATCGACCCTTTCAGCGATCGCTTCCGGGCGGACGATGTACTAGATCCCGCGGTCTCTCGCTACGACCGCCTGCTTCATTGCTTGCGATACAGCTTTTTCTTTTTCAGACGGAAAAATGATCTCCAGCCTTTCTCCGCCGTGCGCCGCGTGCACTTGAAGAGCAAGAACGCAGAGTCGCTCGTGGCGGCCTACGTGGAAATCTGCCAGCCGCGCAAGCGGGAAATACGTGATTATTCCCCCAAATTGGTGGACGTCTCCTTCGTGATGTCGCGGCGATTGTTCCTCCTCCGAGATCAGCACCAGCTCACGCTCGGTGACCAACAGTGCCCCGGCGGGAGCAAGCTCTCGCTGGAACCCCCCGAAAAGAGCAGGCCACTGTACTGCCGCCGATAAGCGTTGCCCTTTTGGCCGATAACGCTCAGCCTCGGTGCGGAACTTCATCGGCCACCCTTCGAATGTCGAGGCGGCGTTATGATCATTCTGATCTACTGGAACGCGCGACTGCTGGACGCTCTTGAGTATGAGATCAATCGCCTCGCGATAGTTTTCTTCGCCTACTGTGTCGAATCTAACCGTGGCGGAATACGCTGTATCTACGGTGGCAAAGTAGATTTTAAGTTGGCCAAAAAGAAGGATGGACGTCAGCTCAAGAAATAGCGTTTCGCTGAACCGGGACTTTTCCACGCTGGCGCCGCCGTCTTCGGTCCCTGATACTACCAGCCAACCTTCGTTGGTCACTGCAAGCACAGTCTCAGGCGTTTCCTCATCCACTGTTGAAAAGGCCGGGGCGTGTACAAGTAAACGGAGCGACTCCTTTGACGGGAGGTTTTCCACCAACGCACGACGGAGAGGCTCCGGCGCGTCCGAGATAGCATCAAGTTTGGTGGGGAAGCGGGTATCGATTTCCATAGTCTTTGTTGCGGTGCCTCCAAATTAGTTGGGCGGCGGTTTTAATTGCCAATCGGCGATCCACTCCGGCCCGGCCGCACGCCGGAGATACGCGCATGTGAACATCCAGCGATATATCTGGACCATCCAGGGTGTAATACGCTCTCCGTCAATTGGTCAAAGCGCACCGCGCCTTGTCTCACAATTCTCAGATTCCTTTTTGCGCACCGGGTTTTCGCGGATATGCCCGGGTGACAGGGGCATAACGAAGCTCTGCGTTTGTTGCCACCGCGCGAAGCAGGAGGGCGCCACGGCTCATATCGCCTCGGCCCGCAAAGTCTACTGGAAACAATAATCGCTCGCCCAAGATAGGCAGAAGCGTATCGGTGTATTTCCCGGTTGCCACGCTTCCCAGCAAGATGACTTCGGACGAATCAAAAGTGGACATCGCCTGGATGGATTGCTTCAGAGGGCCGGTGAAACGCGGCTCTTTCGTCTCAACAGGAACCTCTGCAAACTCGGAAAGGTCGCGCGTGCCGATCAATGTTTCGGCAGCGACCAACCCTCGGCTGGGTGTGATGATTTGCACCCCGTGAATGCCTTCCGGCGGCTCGGCGAAGTGGTGCGCGTAGGCGAGCTTACCCCTGAAATAAAGGCCGCTACAGAAGGCGAACACATCACCGAGGCTGGCAGCTCCAATCTGCACCTGTCGCGCCAGCTCGAAGGTTGCTTCCGGCCTCGCTAAAATGGCCGCGCGCTTTCCGCCAGAGTGCGCCGGGGAGAGGAAAAATATTCGCTTCCGATTCATGCCCCCGAAGGCGGTCCCCGAAGCGAAGCACAAGCAAGCTGCACTATCAATGGTGAGATCGAAGTCGGAGGAAAAAAACTGGCTACCTCCCGCCTTGAGAAGGTTTTGCCGCCGGTGCCCTGGCGAAATCCACCCACCACGCAATCCTCACCACGGAATTTTTTATTCTTTTGCATCCCGCCGCGCTCGCCGGACCAGCAGTCCAAGTCGCTTCGCTAGGCGATGATATCGTCAAGGGTTGCAGCCGGTTTGGCCAGCCTTTTCTGGCCTGAGCGACAGAAAAATAACGGGAGAACAGCTGGGCTGACTTGGCCTGGAGATCAAGTTTTTGATCCTTCTGTCAGGTCAACCCGGCGCAAGTATCCTAGGCGAACCTCGCACTTCCGGATTCCGCATTCCTTGGGTGGCCGTTGTCGGCAACAAAGAAGGATTATACTGAGGGCCTTCCTCTGAATATGAGCGACACAATAAAAAGGATTAGGAAAAGCACAAATAGCACGTGGGCGATCCATGCAGAGGTCCCCGCGATTCCGCTGAATCCCAAAACCCCAGCAATAATGGCGATGATTAGAAAAACGATCGCATAGTGTAACATAGTATTGTCCTTAAATAGTTTTAGAACCGGTTGCGCCAAGCTCCAGTGATTGCGCGGTGCTCAGCAGTTCAACCGAGCAGAGTTCGCTGCAACTTTTGATACTGGTCGTACAGAGTCGCGAAATTCTTTCTGGACGAAGGTATAAGATCTCTTGCTCGGCAGTTAGGATGAGAACGAGAAATGAAACGACCACGCTCCTTTTGGACAGTTGCCCGACTCATCGCTTGCGGTCAGCAAACTGCTAAGGAATGGGTCCGAAATGTTCTCTTTGCTATACGAGCCTCAGAGTTGGTGCACTAGCGCTCGCATTGGATGTTTCTGTGCTTCGCTTCCTGTTTACCACAATTTTAAAATGACGGCGTCGTGATGATGCTCAGGAATACGCTCGCATTTTGCCAATTTTCTGTGCATAGACTGCAAATTACAACTTGTACCAGATGGAATTGCTCACCGTAAAAATCGAAAAGCCGGCAGTGATCAACTTCGTTTTTGGACAGACCCATTTCATCAAAACCGTCGAAGATATTCATGAAACGCTGGTTGCCGCTGTCCCAGGCATTCAGTTCGGCTTGGCCTTCTGCGAGGCTTCCGGTAAATGCCTGGTCCGCTGGAGCGGCACCGATCCGGTCATGATCAAACTGGCCCAGGAGAATGCAGAAGCGGTCGGAGCGGGGCACAGTTTTTTCATTTTTTTCGGTGAAGGCTTTTATCCGATCAATGTCTTGAACGCTCTTAAAAACGTGGCTGAGGTTTGCAATATCTATTGCGCCACCGCAAATCCCGTAGAGGTGATTATTGCGGCAACCGAACAAGGTCGGGCAATACTTGGGGTAGTCGATGGTACGCCGCCGAAAGGACTGGAGGAGGAAGAGGATATCGCCTGTCGCAAAGGTTTACTGCGACAGATCGGCTACAAACTTTAGCAAAGCGGCCGCCCGGTTGGGAATGCCGGATTCGCTGGTCAAGTGGAAACTATTCGTTGAATAAATCCTTCACGCATTTTGCCTGGATTGGTTTTGTAAACGAACGACAGATCTGCACGTCAGAAGCAACAGGAGCTGGACAAGGAGACGAACCGCGCCCATGGCCAACCAACCCTTCTCTCGAAATACTGCCAGAGCTTCACGAAAGCATCCGCGACAAAAGGGAAAAGACAATGCAAAAACTACTCAAAACCAAGGTCACTTTCGAACAGTGTATTGGGTGGCTTTTTGCCGGAAGTGGGATCTTAATGATGTGTGTGGCTGGATCCGAAAATCCGGACTTGGAGATCAACATAGACATCTATGTGGCAAGTTCCGTGACCTGTTTGTGTGGATTTATCCTGGTTTGGAAAGATGTAGTCCAAACTGCGGTAATTCGGCGTGAATCCTGGGCAGGTTCCGGAGGAAAGTATCTAGGTAAATTTCGCCTTAACGATTACACCTTAGAAGCCTATGAGCGGGAAGGAGAAAATGGTTGCAAACAATTCAGGCTGGTTTCATTAGCCCGGTTCAGCCCTGAACGAGAGGCGGCCTACATCCGTTACATGGTCGGTGAAGGGCTGATCGAGGCTTGGTGGCCAGAAATGAGCAATGAGATAAAGGAGGAGGCGGACTGGGCATTCTTTTCTTAGTGCACCAAGTCTGAGGCTCGTATAGCAGCGTTGGGAGCGCCGCCGGATTACTCGCAAGGCGCTGGCGAGGCGAATAACTAAGATCCTATTTAACGAGCCGGCAACGCGGCGAGGCGCCGGCGCCGCCTCAACCCAAGGGCTGCTGCGCGAATTTTGACCGGGTGTTTTGTTGCTCTTCGGTTAACGACCACTGCGGGTATTCTCCTTCCTTGCGCCGCGCACCCTGCCAAAAATTCGCAGCAGCGCTGCGATACGAGCCTCAGACTTGGTGCACTAGAAAGGCCGCGGAAGCACGGAAGGGACTTTGACTGCAAAGCATGGACAACTGCGGAACCGATTGTCTGGTAGCCTTCTAATCGGAACCGGAATCGGGCTTGCCCTCGCTGGGAAGGAATAAGTTTGCTCGCTGTAACCGTCGGGCCCTTTGTCCCTGTAGGAGACGGTGCACTAGGTCTTGCTGCTTTGGACCGCTCCCTGGTTTCGGCGGAAGCCGGCGAAGCACTTCGGCATTTTTTCTCGAACGTCGGTGCTCCCCGACTCGAAATCCGATTGATTCAATCGCCAGCCCAACTCCAAGATCCCAAGATCTGTGGGCCGTCGACTGAAATGGAACCGCATTCGTAGGATTACCGCGGTCAGGACTCAAAACCGATTTCGACCAGCATGGAGAGGCCGAGCCGAAGGCGGCTCGTAGAAATGCGATACTGGAGTGACAAAAGTCCAAAGGAATTGGTCCAAGGCCGTTTTTGCGACGGTAAATGCGGCGTTGGACCAGAGGAAACACGTTGACTGCGGGCCCTTCGCCTGATTCAAATAGCACCTCCAATGAAGAAATTATTCGGTCTGTTCTTTGTCGTATTAGTATGTGCTACTACGGCCTTCGCCGCAACTCGTCCTCCAGGTCAAGTAGTTAAAGTCGATGCGCAGTCAATTACTTTGCATTGGCAAACTCAAAAATCGGGAATATCGAAACACGGGAATGCCAATGGCGGTTATGGAGGTAGCACTCGCGAATTCACTTTTAAGCTCACGCCACAGACAACGTACTGGCAAGGCGGGAAGAAGGCTGCCCTCTCCAACATTCAAAAGGGCGCGACGGTACAAGTCACTTCTGAACACGGTGTCGCTTCTAGAATCGATATTCAGTAATCAGAGAAAGTCATCGCACTATTTTCGCCGGAATCGCGGAATATAACCGGGATCTTAGGGGAGCCGAATCAGCAGGAAGAAAAGTTCCTTTCTCCTAACAGAGACGTAGTTTCGGCCGAGTGGGCGGCTCCGAAGGGACCTCGGTGTAATAGTCAGCGTCGGATTTTTGCATAGTGGCGAGAAGGTCACGGTGCGATTCTGCGGACGCGGATAACCGAAGATTCGTCTGGGTGGACGGCGCCGAAATTGCCATAGCCAATGGAGGTGCCGTATCTGCCACGTTCGACGCGAATTTCGTCTGGAACATTAATTTTACGGATGCATTCTTCTTTTGTAGACTGTCCATTGAACCACTTAAAGTGGCAGACGCAGAGCAAGGAAGGATGCAACCGATGGTACAGCTTGCGCAACGAGTAAATAACGCCAAGCAAAGCGTTGGGCAGGACGAGACTGTGTCGCTGCTTGCTCAGAGGATCGCGCAGCTTCCCATCGCGTCGAGGAAAGTTTTGGCAATGTACTATCACGAAAATATGCGATGGCCAGATATAGCAAAGTGCTTCGGGGCCACTGAATCCGAGATCTACCGGATCCACGCGCAAATTGTCGCTTCAATCCAAATCCTTCTGAAGAATAGCTGACGCCATTGAGGCTTATCATTTGTACGTCTGCATTGTGGAGGCTGTCGCATGGAAGTAAGACGTGCGCCTATGCCTCTCAGAACTTAATTGCTAGAAAGCAAGTCAAAATAAAAGTCCGCAGCGGAGCAGCTTGTTCCAGCGTTCAAGTATTTGGCGGCAAATTCCAAGGTTAAGATTCTAAGTGTCCTCAGGTACTCTTCGCATTCGAGCTGACTATTTGTGCTCCTGCCATGGGAACCGCGTTGAATTACCCGAAGAACTGTTGGCAGAACGCTTATCAGGATAAATGTGTGCCAACTTCTTTTCCTTCTTATTGGTGCCGGCGAGTTCGAAATAGTCTGGCGCGAAGGCATTTTGCAGGTGTCCGCATGCGGCCTTTTTTAAAAAGCATCTGACTGGTCCGAGATGGAAATTCCCTTATGAAAATCTCAGAACTTGAGCTCTTTAAGGTCCCTCCACGCTGGCTCTTCCTCAAGATCACGACTGAGGATGGCCTCACTGGATGGGGTGAACCGGTCGTGGAAGGCAGGGCCGATACTGTCGCTGCGGCAGTAACTGAGCTCGGCTCCTATCTGCAAGGGCGGAATCCAAACGAGATTGCAGATATCTGGCAAGTGCTCTACCGGGGAGGTTTCTACAGAGGCGGGCCGGTCCTGATGAGCGCTATCGCCGGTATAGATCAGGCTCTTTGGGATCTCAAAGGCAAACGTTACGGTCTTGGCGTACACCAGATGCTTGGCGGCAAAGTCAGGGATCGCGTCCAGGTCTATTCCTGGATTGGCGGCGATCAGCCTGCGGAAGTGGCGATCGCTGCAAAAGAAAGAAAATCGCAAGGATACCAGGCCATCAAGATGAACGCCTGTGGCGAGCTGCACTACGTCGATTCTGCGGCGAAAGTGCATGAAATCGTTGAACGGATCGGATCTGTTCGACAGGCGGTTGGAAACGATTTTGGGATAGCCGTGGATTTCCACGGCAGGGTACATCGGGCAATGGCTAAAATTCTGGTGAATGAGCTCGACCCATTCCAGCTCATGTTTATCGAAGAACCGGTGCTCTCAGAGCATTTAGAAGCATTAATCGAGGTTGCCCGTCATACCGCAACTCCTATTGCTTTGGGCGAACGCCTTTATAGTCGCTGGGATTTCAAACGCTTCCTGCAGGCCGGCGTTGTGGATATCATCCAACCAGATGTTTCGCACGCAGGGGGTATCAGTGAGACTCACAAGATCTGCACGATGGCCGAAGCGTACGATACTGCAGTAGCACTTCATTGTCCGCTCGGACCGATCACTCTTGCTGCAAGCCTGCAGCTTGACGGATGTGTCCCCAACGCTTTCATCCAGGAACAGAGCCTCGGTATCCATTATAACATCGGAGGCGAAGCCAGCGATTACATCGTGGACCCCTCTGTTTTCAAATATACAGATGGTTACGTTGATATTCCGCAGGGTGCAGGCCTTGGTATTGAGATTAATGAGGCAGCAGTTCGCGAAGCCGCAAAAAGAGGGCATTCCTGGAAAAATCCGGTTTGGCGTAATAAGGATGGATCGGTCGCAGAGTGGTAGGAGTTGCCCGTTTAACGGTACTGATAATCTGCGCTGTCGGAGGATTGTTGCCGCACACAGATCGCATTGGAATTCGACTATGGTGATTTCGTGGCAACAACATCGCCATGATATACGAGCCTGTGCAACCGGATGCTCCAAACCACATGAACGTCTCGGTTAACTACCCTATATCGTGCGCTCCATGCGGCCGTAGCGGAAGCGCCTCGCCCCGCATAACATTGCTACCATTCTAATTGTAGTGTAGGCGTTACCTGAACCCCACTTCGAGGCTGCGCCGGAGCTGCCGGCTTCGTTTGATTCGTTTATGCATAGGCCAGATTCGGATCGACAGTGGATTGGCCCACTGGTAGGTATCCGAGTCGTTTCTCCCCCCATTCGAATTCTATGAGCGAACCTGTTGATCGAAGAGGCCTTCAGCCTCGATCTTGTAAAATTTGGTCATTCCTTTCGATGACTCTGGCAGAAAGGTTGGATACCTGAAAAGGAAGCTGGGACGTGTGGCAGGGTTGCTTATGTTCGCAGGGCCAGCTTCGGCTGCGGATGCGCTTAACATCGTCTTCACGTGCCATTCGGCAGCGACAAACTCGTTCTTGCGGTCGCAAGCCGCCGTGCATGGGACTTCTGATCGCTCCGCTCGCTTCCGCCCGATTGGATCAACAGCAGTTTCGTTGGGTGGAACGGTCGCGCCACTATACGCTGGGAAGACCGCGGAGTGGCATTCGATGTGGATGCGGGGCCTCCGCTCTCCACTTATATTCTCTACTCACCGTCCGCCGAATCTCGATTCTTCTGCTTTGAACCGGTGAGCCACGCGGTGGACGCCGACAATCTGCCGCCAGGACCTGAGGCGCACGGCCTGGTGGTTCTCGCGCCGGGTGCAACGCTGGCCACGGAATGCGGCTTCCGCGTGCGCAACGCGCGACGCCGAATCGAGGAGTAGCAGATGAACCGGTTGAGAATCACCGACATCCGTGCGACGACCGCTACAGGCCCCCGACTGCACGATTTGGCCGACACTTTCAGCTGAACTTCTGCTTCTGGACAAAATGGGAGTTTTCCTGCCATCAAGCGGAATTTACTGCATTGCTACGCATGCGGAAAATGACGCGTTTTTTGCCTTTTAAGATCGGAATGGATTATTTTTTGCATTTTTGACCTTGAATCGCTTGCTAAATGTCCGGATTCCGCATAAAAGCAAAACCCATGTTCAAAAACCGGATCGCCACTAATTGCAGCGCGAAAGGGATTTCGCGCTGCGTCTCGCCAAGGATCGTGCGCCTCTTTTCGGCATGGCTACGCGTCGCGGCAACTGCCTCCTATAATCACTCTCTTTCCACTGTGTAATCCGTCCCAGGCCCTGCAACCTGAGCGACCTTCGATTTCACGTTTCGTTTTTTTCGTTTCATCGACGAACAGGCGAATCGCCTCCGCATCAGGCTTGTCAAAGCCAGGCAATAAATAAGTCCCTCCAAAAATTCACGATGAAGTATTTTTCCTTTTTCCTGAGAAGATTAGCGGTCGTTGCAGGATTGGCGGCTGCTCTTTTTGCCTTCAGTGCAATGGCAGCCACGCCCAATTTTGTCCAGGGCAACAGTACGGCGCCTCAGACCCCTCAGAGCAAGGTCGCCTTGGCATACTCCGCGGCGCAGAGCGCCGGCAACTTGAACGTTGTCGTTGTCGGTTGGAATGACGCCAGCGCGCAGGTCAGTTCTTTGACCGACTCCAAGGGCAACCTCTACCACCTGGCCGTCGGCCCAACGGTTCTGACCGGTTCGGCCCCTCTGTCTCAGGCTGTTTATTACGCCAAGAACATTTCGGCGGCCATCGCCGGCGCCAATACCGTGACCGTGAATTTCAACACGACGGCGGCCGCCCCGGACATTCGGATTTTGGAATATAGCGGCGTTGATCCGCTCAATCCCCTGGACGTCAGTGCGGGTGCGACTGGTAACAGCGCCACCAGCAGCAGTGGTGCGGCAATCACCACCAATGCCATGGATCTTTTGGTGGGAGCCAACATGGTTTGGACCCAGACGACCGGCCCAGGCAGCGGCTTTACCCAACGCATGATCACCAATCCCGACGGCGACATCGCCCAAGATCGGGTGGTCACCGCGCTCGGTTCCTACAGTGCCAGCGCACCTCTCATTAGCGCAGGCCCCTGGATGATGCACATGGTTGCTTTTCGCGCCGCGGGCTCGCCTACACCGACGCCTACTCCTACTCCTCCTCCTACACCAACGCCCACCCCGTCAGCTCTCACCTACGTCCAAGGCAACTATTCGACGCCTAAGTCGCCTTTGGCGACGGTGACCGTGCCATATAGGTCCGCGCAAAAAGCTGGGGATCTGAATGTTGTCATCGTGGGATGGAACGATGCGACCGCCCGGGTCAATTCGCTGACCGACTCCAAAGGCAACGTCTATCAGTTGGCCGTGGGCCCAACGGTGCTGACGGGCTCGATCCCCTTCTCTCAAGCTATCTATTACGCCAAGAATATTTTAGCTGCCACCGCCGGCGCCAACACTGTCACCGTGAAATTTAATGCCGCGGCGGTCGCGGTCGACATTCGGGTCCTGGAATATAGCGGCATTGATCCGGTCAGTCCGGTAGACGTGAGCGCCGCCGCGACGGGCAACAGTGCCACAAGCAGCAGCGGCACGGTGATCACCAAGAATGCCAACAACCTGCTGGTGGGAGCCAACATCGTATGGACGGCGACAAGCGGCCCAGGCACCGGATTGACTCAGCGGATGCTCACCAACGTGGGTGACATCGCCGAAGATCGTGTGGTCACAGCGGTCGGTTCCTACAGCGCCAGTGCGCCCCTCGGCAGCGCGGGCCCCTGGATGATGCACATGGTGGCTTTCCGTTTGGCGGGCTCTCCGGCGCCAACACCCTCACCCACGCCTACAGCCACGCCTACCCAGACCTACACCTGCACCTACACCTACACCTACACCCACACCCACACCCACACCCACACCTACGCCCACACCTGCACCGTCTTTCCTGCCAGCTTCAAGAGTCATAGATTGGACAAAGGCCGGCATACCCGGAGGAGTACCCAGCGCGAATTGGCCGATTTCCGCTACCTTGTCTCCAAGTGGAACAGCTGACGATAGCGTTGCGATCCAGACCGCTCTCAATGCGGCGCCGGCAGGCTCAGTGGTGCTTTTAGGTCCTGGTACCTACATTCTGCACCGCGGTTCCAAAGTCGGTTACGCGCATGGTGATGACTATGCCAGCGGTGTTTACGAATGCGGACTTTACCTCAATAAATCAGTGGTCCTACGGGGTTCAGGACCGGATAAGACCATCCTGAAATACGGCGACGGCGCCAATATCGTCAGCCTCGGAAACACCTATTTGTCGTCCAGCCAGGCCGTTTTTATTCCCATTACCTCATCGGCCACCAAGGGCGCTCAATCGATCACGCTCTCGAACGTTACCGGGGTTAAGGTGGGAACCTATCTGGTCGTCACCCAGACCAATCCGAACGATTCGGACGGGAATCCATTGGTCAATACCAACGGATACGCTGGTGACGGCGCTTCGGGTCATGACATGCCGACCCATGCAATGACCCAGATTGATCGGGTAACGGCCGTGAGCGGCACCACAGTGACACTTGAACGTCCCCTCTATTTCTCGTACACCAACAGTCCCACCGTCTACACATTGCCTGGTATGGTGGAGAACGCCGGTTTGGAAAACCTGCGTTTGCAATCGACCGCCTCAAGCGGAACCGGGATTGTTTATAAGAATATCAACCTGGAGTCGTGCGCCCATTCCTGGGTGATCAATTGCGAGAGTGATTTAGCGGTCGATCGGTCCAATATCTATCTGTCGGATTGTTATGGATGCGAGATTCGAAACAACTATACCAACGACGCGTACAACCATAATAGCGGATCAGATTACGCCGTGTTCATGGAGTTCAGAAACTCTGAAAATCTGGTCGAGAATAACATTATCAGGCTCGGCCGGCATTCAATGATCATGAATGGAGGAAGCGGGAACGTATGGGCTTACAATTACGTGGTGGACCCTTACATGGGCGAGTATCATAATTCTCTCCCTGAAAACGACACGCATGGCGCGCATCCGTATATGAACCTATGGGAAGGCAACGTAACGCCCAATATCGAATTCGATTTTGCGCACGGTTCATCGAGCCACAACACTGTATTTCGAAATTATCTCAACATGACCTCAACCAATCCGGACACTGGTCAACCGATGACCGGCGGACTGTATGCCCTGGCGGTTGCCTACTATAACAATTACGAGAATATCGTCGGCAACATGATCGGTCATTACGGATCTGCGAATACAGCGCAGGCATATCAGATCAGCGCAGATGCTGGTCAGAAACCCTCCATCTACAAATTAGGTTACTTCGATGACGGAGGAACGACTTCGCCGAACACGACGCTTACCGCCAAAGTCGAAAAGACTTTGCTGCGCGGCGGCAACTGGGATTCAGTAACGAATAGCGTTGTTTGGACTGGAAATGTTCCTTCCGGCAGCCTGGCCTCAAGCTATTTGGCGAGTCAGGCGTTGCCTGCTTCCTTGTATCGTTCGACTGCACCGCCGGAATTCGGGGCCACAGGGACTGTCTGGCCACCGATCGATCCTGCCTCGTCGACTAAAGTGACAGCGATCCCCGCCCAGCTGTGCTACCAGACACAAAATATTCACGGGGGCGGGACCTTCAACCCGGCTTTTTACGGTAAAGTCGTCCATTAGCAACGCCTTGGACACATAGACTACGTGTCCCTCCATGGGCATGGGCCTGACAAATGCCGGTGAATCGCTCATTAAATTTCGGAGGTGATGTTTTCGGCTTGTTGGCTGCGGCAGGACCTAAACGCACCAGACCACAGTGCCCTCAACCGGTCAACCTGGGCGTAGACCGCTGTCCAGCCTTTCTACACTTTGAGCGCGATCTATCCTAGTTGCAGGCGAGTTCAGTCGCCTGAAAAATCACGCAAAAGCCCAAGGCGACGAGCGTCCCGGCCCAGTTCTATGCTCGTGCTATTGTTGTCTCTATGCCCGGCAGAAAAAAACGGTGCGGGACGGGCCAGGCGGTCTGCGTCCTCATATAGCTTTACAGAAACTTGAAAAACACAACTCAATGAGACTCGCATCTCTTTGCATCATTGCTTTAGTATTAGCTGGTGCCACCGATCGAAGCGGCGCCACTGAGAAGACGATCACGGCGTCGGACGCCGGCCGGCCGATTGAACTCCGAGTCGGCCAGGAATTAGTACTAAATCTTGAAAGCAATCCGTCGACCGGCTACAGCTGGTCCCTGACCGATACCAGGCATCCGGTTCTTATCAGTCTCGGGAAGCCCACATATAAGCACGCCGCATCGGTGCCTGGGGCGGGCGGCTTGCAGTCTTGGACATTTCGAGCGACTGAACCCGGCGTGCAAACACTCAAGCTCGAATATCGACGCCCATGGGAGAAGAAAGTTCCGGAGAAAACGGTGACCTTCCAAGTTGTCGTGCGGTGATTTGGCTTTCACTGTCACTTCACTTTTATCTTTCGATCGATAGGCCTAAGGATCTTTGGAGCAGACCTGAAAGATGCCGTCCTGATTTCTTGCCCTCTTGGAGAATTCAATGGTATGAGCGGCGTTGCGCGCGAAAGGAAATGCTGTATGCAACGTGTGGAATGAGTACTTCAAAGTATTTAGAGCGGTCCCGCTGGCTTGCAACCGACGGCTGGTCGGTGGAGATCATCGATCAGACGAAGTTACCTCACAAAGTGAGCGTTGCCCACCTGGTCTCGGTTGAGGACGCGGCGCGGGCGGCGGAACTTGTTGAAGAAGACGTGGCGGCAAATCGTGCCATTGGTGAGCACGGGCTGCATATATTTCGTTCGCTGCTCGAGTCCAAGAAGCCGGGGGAACCGCTTCAAATTTTGACGCACTGCAATGCAGGTCGCCTCGCTACGATTGACTGGCTGTTTCCCAACGGGTCCGATGACAAGAGGTAAATGCAGCTATGACGACAACTTATCCGACGATGCGTGCTGCTGTTCTGACCGGTCCCGGACGAATCGAAATTCACAAGGTCCAACGCCCAATTCCCCAGGCCAAAGAATTGCAAATACGAGTTGAAAGCTGTGGTGTATGCGCCTCAAATGTTGCTCCGTTCGAGGGACGCCCGTGGTTTTCCTATCCGTTCGAACCGGGTGCACCTGGTCACGAAGCCTGCGGCCGTATTGAGTCGCTCGGACCGTCTGTCCGAGGGTGGAAAATCGGAGATCGGGTTGCGTTCCTTTCTGGCCATGGATTCGCTGAATACGACATCGCGAAAGCGAACGCTATTGTGGCTTTGCCAAGTCAATTCGACCATGAGCAGATCCCGGTGGAGCCAGTTGGGTGTGCGATGAATATTTTCCGGCGGTCTCAGATCAAGCCCGGGATGACCGCGGCTGTCGTGGGTATTGGTTTCTTGGGGGCGCTGCTTGTTCGATTGGCAACCGCGAATGGGGCACAGGTACTGGCGTTCGGCCGTCGTCCCTTCGCCTTGGAGCTGGCGAGGAAAGCCGGTGCCAAAGAGTCAATCTGTCTGGAGGACCACGTGTCGGTAATCGATCAGGTGGAGGCACTCACTCAAGGTCGGTTTTGCGAAGTAGTCATTGAAGCGACGGGCAAACAAGAGGCACTCGATTTCGCGTCTCAAATTACCGGCATCCGCGGTCGTTTGGTCATTGCGGGTTATCATCAGGACGAAGTCAGACAGATCAATATGCGTCTTTGGAACTGGCGAGGGCTGGATGTTATCAACGCGCACGAGAGGGATCCTGCGATATCGATTCGAGGGGTGCGGGAAGCAATTGCCGCCATGCAATCAGGCGTGCTAGATCCCGGTCCGCTCCTTACGCATGAGATGTCATTGGAAAGTTTGGATGAGGCTTTGGCGCTCACGCGGGATCGACCAGAGGGCTTTATGAAAGCGGTGATTCACATGTGAGGTCTGGAAGCTGCAATTAACAGAAGTCAGCAGCACCGCACGGGTAAGCGCACGTGAAGATTTCAGCAGAAAAAACGTCGGCGGACCTCGCTGTCTCTGAGAAGTTCAGGAGATCAATGGCTACACAACGGAGGCCGCAACCCCATTCTGCAACTCCTGAAACCCCGACTTCTTGAGAGGCGGCATTTAGGCCACCTTCGCGAGATGAGCGAGGGTATCCTGCAGGATTGACCAGGCTTTCTCGCCAAGCTTGTTGCGGAGCGTTTGCTGTGCCTGATCCCAAAGCAGGAGAGCCTGCTTTAGGCGCGCGGTGCCGGCTGTTGAGATGCGGACGTTGCGGGTGCGGCCGTCCACACTGGTAACCTCGATGAGGCCCTCTCTCTCATCGCAGCAAGGTTGCGAGTCAAGGTTGTTCTCTCCAGACCGAGGATGTTCGCGAGACGATGCAATGGAACTCCTCCAGCGACACTTGCCGCGACCAGGATGTAAACTGCGTGCTCCGGAGACCGGATGGCCGCAAGGTTCGGTCATAGGCACGCGTCACCGCCCGTGCCGCCATGCGAACGTTCTGACATACGCAGGAGATCGCCGCCTCCTGCTCAGTCACAGATCTCTTCTTCTGCCCCATAGGTGTGCATACACTTTACTACCGGGGAGAATGGTCAAGCAGGACTTAGACGGCCCGGGGATTTGTCATGCCGGAACGGCCGAGAAATTCATGCCGCGGATCAGTGTAGAGACACTACGTTCTTCTGACTGCCTGCCACCTTTCCGGCCCGGTTTCTTCGAGCCGGCTCCGGTTCGAATCCATGGCTTTTTTACTTTTGATCAGAGCGAAAATGGTCGCTCCTCTATGCTGGAAAGTTGTGCTAAGGATAGCTTCAGCTGACGCTCGCCATGAGCAACAAAATCAATCAGTAACAGAAACAAAGAAAAAACATGACCTACGCCTACAATTTGGAAAATGGCCAACGGCTCATCGTGCAAAATGATGGCGACGACACACTTGTCGCATTGAGCAGCGGGGACGAGGGGCAACAGCAAAGTCAGAGCACAGCCTTTAGCACCGGCAAATGGTCAAAGATGCCGGAACTATTTCGCACTCGCGGAAACCTTGTATTGCGCCTCGAAAGCAAGAGCAGCGTTGAGTTCATCCGAGTGCGCGCTAATCAGATCCAATTGATGCGCAGCGAGCCAGACTTAGAAGACGCGGAGAGCTTAAGGCTTAAAAAATCGGACGAGAGCGTTGCCATGAAACCGATGGAGCCCATGAAGCCAATGAAACCGATGGAGCCAATGAAGCCGATGGGAGGAATGCGACCGATGGAAATGCGGATGGGCGGCATGCACATGAGCATGGGATCAGTGGAAAAAGAGGCTCAAACAGCAAAGCGGTTCTGCACGCAGTGCGGCAAACCGGTCCGGAAGGACGATCGGTTTTGCGCAAGCTGTGGTCATGCGCTTTCGGGACCGCAGTGATTGCAGCTTCGTGCCTGAAATAAGCAAAGTAGTCACGCTGGCTCTCGGACTGACGATCCGTGCATAGTCTCAAACGGGCCAAGCGGGGCTTTGGCGCGATTGAGCCTCAATAGGCAATTCATTTTCAATTGCGGTACTGAAAAGGGCGAAAGACATTGAGGTGCTGTGCGAACTACGAGAGTGCTGGTTTTTGTGGATGAATCGAACGTCGTCAGCTCGGTGCGAGCCCTTGGTCGAAAATTGGACTGGGTGAAACTTCGCGATCATCTTGCCAGAGCCGATCGAGGACGCGAGCTAATCGAAATGGTTATTTATGCAGGGTTGCCTCCCCCGATCCAAGAGTGGCAAACCGAACGAGAGAAAAAGAACAAGTTCCTGCATTGGCTACGCTCAAACGGATTCCTGGTGGTAACAAAGGAGGGTTCGCCGGGCGATGGCAAGCATTACAAAGCAAACGTCGATGTGTTGATGGCGATCGATGCGGTCGAGCTCTCGGTAGAGATGCGTCCGGAAGTTGTCGTTCTCGTGACTGGCGACGCTGATTTCGCACATCTGGCTTTGCAGCTACGGCGGCGTGGGATTCGTGTGGAAGTCGCAGCAACCGCTCAAACGTTGGGCACTGGATTGAAAGGCGCAGCAAACGAGGTAATCGACCTGGTTTCTCTTTTTGAAAGCTTTGAGCCAATGAAACCGGATGAATAAAGCAGCATTTCAGGGGTCTCCGGAAAACATCAGGAAACCGGTGAGGGAGACACGGGGAGGGGAGCGGTTGCTCTCCGGGGGAAACGTGGCAATTTCTTGCGGTGATGTCGCAGCAACAATCTTTCCACGAATTGTGTCTGGGTCACAAATACGTCCGTCGCCGCGTCGAAAGGCGAACGGAGGATGAATATCAATGGGAGCGCCAAGGCGCACAGGCAGACGTAAGGAATATATCATGAGTGAAAATTTGGAGCCGGCCATTCATTATCCAAAGAAAACGATCGCCGAATTGGGTGCACAAACAAAAGAGAAACTGTTGACGCAAGTCAGGCAAAAACCGGTTAAAACATTGTCGATAATTCTCGGAGGATCGATTCTAATCACCGTGCTTATTAGTTACGGCATCTCCCGCATGGAAGATGAATCAAGGAGGCAGCGCTTAATGGAAGATTGGATGCGAGAGGCGACAGCTTGGATAAGACAGCACGGTCGAAAGATAGCGGCTCCCATTAAAGATAGCGTCGAAGCGACGAAATCCGCAGTGGAAGAAGTCTCAAGTACCGGCGCCCGGATGGGACGACAGTTCCAGCCCTTTTTTGAGAAACAAAAACGCTCATTTTTGAACCTCTTTTGAAGAAATGGAAATGTCGCAATCTAAGGAATCGTTGGGGGCGAAACGGGGTGGACAAGTGGT
The DNA here is from genome assembly GCA_963736745.1 of uncultured Verrucomicrobiae bacterium. Lineage (GTDB taxonomy): Bacteria > Verrucomicrobiota > Verrucomicrobiia > Chthoniobacterales > JAFAMB01 > JAFAMB01. The sequence goes on from CAVTQD010000019.1 coordinate 37,159, forward strand.
GAGTCCGGAATTGCAACGCCAGTTCGAAGATCGTTTCAATCAGCTGAGAGCCGATATTGCCGAAAGGCCGTTTTTCTACTCGGCAATAGCGTTTATCGCGGGCTTCGTCTCGAATACCTTTCCAGCGAGGGTGCTTTTTCTGATCATAATGAGAATTGTCTCCTGGCTGTTGGGACCGGCGATTTTGCTGCTGGGAGTTATTAAACTCAGCGATTTGTTTTCCAGTCTAAGAAGGGACGAGCCGGTTGTTCTGGAGCGGCCGTAACACGGTTCAAAGATAAATACAGGCGAGGCGCCCGCAATTCAGCGCCCGCTTGGTAAGTCCAGCCGATTCGCTTCGCAGTTCATGCTGGTGACTGACTACGGGCTCCTCCCTGGTGCCTGTCCCCGAAATACGAGGTATTTTCTTGCGATCAAAATGGGCCGCCGGCAAGGCGATCCGAGCCGGACTGGTGATAGGAGGGAGCATATCTGAACCGATACGTGACCGACGAGCAACGCAAGCCGCCGGCCCGTTTTCATCGAACCCTTTGGGCCGGGCCAGGAGATTAGATGGTTGAAAATGTTTGACAGTGGGCCGCAAAACTGCGTAATCCCGTTCGCGCGTGGGACAGTCAGTTCGTAGCCTTGGGCTCGTGGTGCTCGGAATGCATCGGAGCGGTGCGGCGCAGAGGGGGCATCGTGCGGTTATTTGGCTTTGGTTTGGGAAACGGACTGGTATGCCCAAATGAATTCAAACCAAAGGGGTACTGGGAAATTCAATCGGCCATGCGGCTTAAGGGGAAGGGCTGATCAGTTACCGTAGTGGAAATTGCTGCTAACGAACGGATTTCCTTCCGGCCATTTTCGATCCCGGGGTCTCGCAAGGGCGGAAGCTTCGGATCGTCCGTGCTATCGAGGACTCTCCGGTTTCATGCCATGGCTGCCGAATACTACCAGCTTGAATCGGGCTGTCTCCGATCCCAACTCTTACGCTTCACCCTCTTCAGGTAAATGAAACTGACGAGATTTATACCTGGCGATCCATGAGAAGTTCGCATGGAGACTGACGATCCGACTGACAGACGGGATTCGTATAGTTAAAAAACGTGCATCTGTTCGGCTTAATTCTCTCGATTTCGGTCGGATTGAAATGCTCATATTCATCAGTTTTCCAAAATATTACAATAAACCACCGAAGGAACGTGAATTGATGGATCTCGAAATAGCTGTAGTGGGAGGCGGTGTCTCCGGCGCCTACAGTGCTTGGCGGCTCCAACAGGTAAAGACGGATGCCCACATTGGCCTCTTCGAATTCAGTGACCGCATCGGTGGCAGGTTGCACACGGTCACGTTTCCCGGTTTACCGCATGTAAAGGGAGAGCTGGGGGGTATGAAATACATCCCAAACCAGCACATCATGGTCAAGTCTCTGGTGGACCATCTGAAGCTTGCCAAGAAGGAATTCCCGATGGGCGCGCCGGCGCCAGTAGGCTCAAAAAGCAACCTCTACTATCTCCGCGGACGACACCTGCGGCTGCACGAACTGACGGATCCTGCCAAGGTGCCTTACAACCTGGCGTGGTCGGAACGTGGGCTATCTCCTACAAACCTTCATGTACAGGTGATGAACAATATTTACCCCAACATGGCCAACCTGAGCCTGTGCGATCAGATGAAGCTCAAGGTTTTCGGCAAAGCGCTTTGGAAGTACAGCTTTTGGGACCTGATGTACCGGCTCCTTAGCGCTGAAGGCTATCAGTACATGAGGGATGCCGGCGGTTACGATGCAAATGTCGCTAACGCGAACGCGGTAACCCAGCTTCCGGCAACGGAGTACGGCGACGGCACAAAGTTTCTCACTTTGCGGGACGGTTTCGATCAACTTCCGATCACTCTCGCACGAGAGTTCAATGAGACCTTCGAGGGTGCGACTCCTAAGGGCCGTCGTTTGCATTTGAACCGTCGTCTGGCCGAAATCAAGATTGGTTCCGGTGACTATCCGTATACTCTGGTCTTCGAGCCCACGGTCACAAACGAATGCAAGACGACGTTGAGACCGGACGGAGATACGTTGAGAGTGCGGGCAAAGAAGGTGATCTTAGCGTTACCGCGCCGCTCGTTGGAGCTCGTCAAAAGCACGTTCTTCGAAAACCGATGGTTGCAGGACAACATTCCATCCGTCCTCATCCAGTCCGCGTTCAAACTTCTTATGGCGTACGAGCAGCCCTGGTGGCGAGCTCTGGGGCTGGTAGCGGGACGTTCCATCACCGACTTGCCCGTTCGGCAGATTTATTATTTGGGCACGGAAGGCGAGCAAAAACAGGGTTTGCCCTACATGAACTCGCTACTGATGGCCAGCTCCAATGACATTGGGACGCTACCGTTCTGGAAGGGATTGGAAAATGGCGAGCCTTACCATGGGTATCGTCCGAGTTGCCTGGAACCCGGTGTGGAGAAGACCGTTCTGACAACAGAATTCCCGACCACCGACGAGATGATCCAGGTGGCAAACCGCCAAGTGGCGCAAGTTCATGGTCTGCCCGAAATCCCAATGCCCTATTCCGCGGTGTATCACAGCTGGAATGAAGACCCGTACGGAGGCGGTTGGCACGAATGGAAAGCGAACTATCGGCTGGATCAGGTGATGTGCCGCATGCGCAAACCGGTAGCCGAGCACGACATTCACATTGTAGGCGAAGCCTATTCATACAGCCAGGGCTGGGTGGAAGGCGCGTTGGATACGGCTGAATCCACGCTCGAGGAATTCTTCGGCCTCAAGACTCCAGCCTGGCTGGCACCGAAAGATTATCAGCTCTTACCCAATCCGTGTCCTGGCTGCGATGACCTCGAAGGTTGCGTGAAGTCCAAAGACTGCGCCAAGGTCCTGGATTCCATAACGCCGAATCCCTTCAAAGCGGTGGAGGAGACCTGAGCCCCAGCGGGACCTTCTTAAGTTATGGCGTGCAAAGAAGCGTTCTTGGCAGAAGCCGAGGGTCTCGCCGCCCTGCTTGTGTCATCGACCGGCGCGCCTCAGCGCGCCAGTTGCCGTCTCCCGTTACGGGCCGCCTCGACGACCTCGCGGATTGCTTCGATCACGAGTTGAGGTTGCTCCATGTGGATATCGTGGCCGCTGTTCGAGTTTTGGGACGGTCGTAGGCATACGTTAAAGCTGACGAGCGCGACGATCGTCGGGAACGATAGGAAGACGCCACGAACACGGCGGTAAGATTGCGGTCTCGCGGAAGACGCGATCCTGTCGCTTTGGCTTGACGCAATCATCATGACAATGCTGTCCCCTCGGGAATTATCCGATCTGTTCCTGATAGCGAAGAGGTCCAAAAACGCCACAAAAATAGGTACACAAAGTTCACGAAGCGGCCTGCATCTCCTCGATCAGGGTGCCGATCAGCTCGGCCGCAGGGAGCGCTCGCGCCAGTGGCGCACCTTGGCCCGCCCATTGCGCGCCATAGCCGGACTCACCCCTGGCCTTCGCCGCGGCGTTGAGGGCCTTGCCCCCGTCATAGGTCACCGGATAAGCGGGAATCTCACGAGCGGACACATCTGCGACCAAGGCGGTAAAACGGTTGGCAAGGCAGCGCGCAGGCCGGCCGGAGATGCCCGCAGTCATGACCGTGTGGTGCGCGGCGCCGCTGGCTAGCGCCGCGCGATATCCCTCATCCGCCGCGGATTCCGGGCTTGCGACGAAGGCCGTGCCAAGTTGCGCGGCGGCAGCGCCGAGATGAAGTACGGCGGCGATGCCGGCGCCGTCCATGATGCCGCCGGCAGCGATCACCGGAATGTCGAGCTGCCGCACGAGAAGCCGGGTGAGAGCGATCGCCCCGAGATTACTGTCGGGCGCATCTGTATTGAACACCCCCCTGTGGCCGCCAGCTTCATAGCCTTGGGCCACTACCGCGTGGATGCCAGCATCGGCGACGACTTGCGCCTCATTGGGATTTGTGGCGGAGGCAAGCAGGATGATCCCTGCATCGCGCAGCGCCCGAACCCGCCCGGGCGCCGGGACGCCGAAGTGGAAGCTGACCACCTTGGGCTTCTCCTGAAGAAGGGCGTCGAGCATGTCGTCATCCTCAACGAAGCTGCGATAGATCTCTGTCAGGTGTGGCGGCGGGGTCGCGCCAAATCGCGCGAACTCCGGCCGTAGTCGCTCGATCCACGCGCTCTCCACCCCCGCGTCGAGCTTCGCCGGTTGATGGCAGAAGACGTTGACGTTTAGAGACCGGGCGGAGAGAGCCCGGAACGCGACGATCATCTTTCTTGCGCCCTCGGCGTTGGTGGCGCCGACGCCTAGCGAGCCCAGGCCGCCGGCGTTGGAGACGGCCGCCGCCAGAGCGGGCGTTCCAATGCCCGCCATCGGCGCCTGGATAATGGGCCATTGGATATCGAGGAGTTCGAGAAGATGTGTGGAACCGTCGACGGTCATTTATGTGCTCCTTACCTGGCGACGGCCAGGTGAAATTACGATTATGAAATGATACCGACTAGAACCGCCGAGAGTAAAGGGCAGCCTTTGTGCTACTGAAAAGCCTGTGTCTTGAAAGGGAGTCGGCTCGATCTGGTTTACTATCAGAACCCCGGTCTGAACGCGGGCGATCCATTTACCCTCTGGGCTCTCTACTGATGCTGAGGGGACGAAAACTCTGGGCGGAGCCACTATCGGACTTCCGCTTCTACCAAGAGCAGACATCCATGGCGTTGGAGATGCGGTGTGAGGCCGAACCGACTCTCTTTATGGCTCACCTTTTTATTTTAAATGTAACCAATTTATATCCAGCAACTTATGCATAACACTGATTCGCAATAACCGAACGAAACGCGGGTTAAACAGGACGAAAAGCGGGCGCTGCTAAATTAAATCTGTGTTATTTTGCCAAGCTCGCGAGGACGGTGCGCTCGGAGCGGACGGAGTCTTGCGCGAGGGGCTTGTGCTCCTAGCCGCAGCAGTTTCCGATGTCTACAACAAGAACAAGTGAGAACTGTCTCTTCCCTAAGAGATAAGTTTGCGGTAATGACTTCAAATCACGGAGATGATCATGAATCGAAACGATACCCAAAAAGCAATTGAGAGCGGAAAGACCGTTCTTGGCATTGAGTTCGGCTCGACTCGCATCAAGGCGGTGCTGATCGGCGAGGATCATACGCCGATCGCCTCGGGAAGCTATGAGTGGGAAAACCGATACGAGAATGGCATCTGGACGTACAGTCTCGATGATGTTTGGACAGGCTTGCAGGAGAGTTATCGGAAGCTGAGCAAGGAGGTTTTCGAGAATTACAACACCCCGCTGCAAGACCATTGGTGCCATCGGCTTCAGCGCCATGATGCACGGTTATATGGCATTCGATAAGGACGGAAATCTACTCGTCCCGTTTCGTACATGGCGAAACACCATGACCGCGCAGGCAGCAGAGGAACTCACTGAACTGTTCCAATTCAACATTCCCCAGCGTTGGAGCATTGCCCACCTCTATCAGGCGATATTGAACAAGGAACCCCATATCAAGAATATCAGCTATCAGACCACGCTGGCAGGCTATGTCCATTGGAAGCTGACGGGGCAAAAGGTGTTGGGCGTTGGCGAAGCATCGGGCATGTTCCCCATCGACAGCAAGACCAACGACTACGATGAAGCAAGATCGAGCTGTTCAACGAACGGCTCGAAGCGGAAAACATCGCGTGGAAGCTCCAGGACATTCTTCCCAAAGTTCTTACGGCAGGAGATGCCGCAGGGGTGCTTACCGAAGAAGGAGCCAAGCTGCTCGACCCCACCGGCACAACTACAAACGGCAATTCCGCTCTGTCCGCCCGAGGGCGACGCAGGTACAGGCATGGTGGCGACTAACAGCGTTGCGGAGCGAACGGGCAATGTTTCCGCGGGAACATCCGTCTTTGCCATGATCGTTTTGGAAAAGGAGCTCTCGAAAGTACTACCCAGAGATCGATATGGTGACGACGCCCAGCGGCAAGCCAGTGGCGATGGTGCATAGCAACAACTGCACATCCGATCTCAATGCATGGGTCGGTCTGTTCCGGGAATTCATGGATGCGCTTGGTGTGGAGATCAGTCAATCCAAGCTGTTTGAAATGCTGTATCAAAAAGGCGCTCACGGGTGATGCGGATGGCGGCGGGCTTCTTGCCTACAATTATTTTTCGGGCGAGCCCATCACACACCTGGAAGAGGGGCGTCCACTGTTCGTCCGTACACCCGAAAGCCGCTTCTACACTTTCGAACTTCATGCGTACGCATCTGTTCTCGGCACTCGGTACGTTGAAGATCGGATTGGACATCCTCTTTGAACAGGAGCAAGTGAAGATCGACAGGGTTCTTGGTCACGGTGGCTTCTTCAAAACAGAGGAAGTGGGTCAGAAAATGATGGCGGCGGCGATGAATGTTCCCGTTTCCGTGATGGAGACCGCAGGCGAGGGCGGCGCATGGGGAATTGCATTGCTTGCCTCCTATATGCTCCATAAGGAAGAGAAAGAACCCCTGGAAGCCTATCTCTCCAACAAAGTCTTTGCAGGGGAAAATGGCACGACGATAGCTCCCGATCAGAGGGATGTTGCATGGCTTTACGGCCTTCATGGAACGTTACAAAGAGGGACTTCCCATCGAAAGAGCCGCCGTGGATGCGCTGAAATAGAAGTTTTGTGCCAAGAAAATGAGGAAGTGATACAGGTTCCTGTGACCGGCCTTTTCCCTGAGGAATTGCGGAGGCTGGGCGCGTTGGTGGGTCGCCAGAAAACTTGTTCATCAGGTCCGGGTTCATTCTCACGATTTTGCTGCAAAGGTGGCGAATATCACCCGAAAATATACGACATTTGTACCGGCACATTAAGTCATGGAATACAGACAACTTGGGAATTCAGGACTTCGGGTGTCCGCGCTGAGTTTCGGCACAGGAACATTTGGAGGGGGTGACAACGAAGCGTTTCGTTCGCTCGGCGCAAACGATCTGGCAGAAGCAACTCGAATCGTTGACGTATGCGTAGAGGGTGGAATCAATCTATTCGATACGGCTGACGCCTACTCGGCAGGGCAGGCCGAGGATATCCTCGGGAAGACGCTTAAGGGAAGGCGCGATCGAGTTCTGATTGCCACCAAAGCGTTTTTTCGAATGGGACCCGGCGAAAACGATATCGGCGGATCTCGCCAACACTTGATCGGCGCATGCGAAGCGAGTTTGCGCCGCCTGGGAACGGATTATATTGATCTCTATCAGGTCCATTGTTTCGACGGGCTAACGCCCCTCGAAGAAACATTGAGCGCGCTCAACCAGCTCGTGACCAGCGGGAAAGTCCGGTACATCGGTTGCTCGAACTATGCCGGATGGCAACTAATGAAAGCGATCGGAATTTCCACGGAACACGGGTGGCCAAAATATGTGTCCCATCAGGCGTTCTACTCGTTGGCTGGCCGGGATTTCGAATGGGATTTGATGCCGTTCGCCATCGATCAAAGCATTGGCACAATCGTCTGGAGCCCTCTCGGATGGGGACGACTGACAGGAAAAGTGCGTAGGGCGCAACCGCTGCCAGAAGTTAGTCGACTCCACAAAACGAGAGAGATGGGGCCACCCATCCCCGACGAACGAGTTTACGCAATCGTCGAGGCGATCGATGAAATTGCCACCGAAACCGGTAAAGCGGTTCCGCAGATCGCGCTAAATTGGCTCGTGCACCGACCCACCGTTTCGAGCGTGATTGTGGGCGCGCGTAATGAAGAACAACTTCGGCAAAATCTCGACTCTGTCGGCTGGAAGTTGACAGCAGGGCAAATCGCGAAATTAGATGCCGCGAGCGCGACACCACCTGCTTATCCCGCCTGGTTCCAGCGGACTCAGGGCGCAGAACGGAATCCCGCTGTGGTTTGATTCCTGCCCCATATAGCAACAAGGCAGCCGGTCAAAATTGGCGCGGCCTTCGGATGGGGCGGCGTCGGCGCCTTGCGAGTCATCCGGCTCCCCCAACGCTGCTAGACGCGCCTCAGGCTTCGTGCACTAGGCTTTTCCGGGATAGAATCCGCAAATTCTGTTAGAACCTTACCTGCCTGCTTTACAGCACATGGTGTCGTCCATGAAACAACATAGCAAGCAGCAGCGGAGCGCACAACACGATGATCAGTCTCGTAGTGCCGTCTGGGCGACTAACCCCGGCCCGTGCCATGCTCATGGCAGATTCCGCTCCTAAGTAAATACGGTTTGTTATATTCATAAGCTATTATAGCAATGGGATAGCTTTTCGGACCTCAGTCAGATCCCGCGCGCTGCCGACGACCGTGACAGGGGTGTTTATCTTAACCCGTTCGAAAAATCGCTCTGCGAGATCTCGAGGCATCCGCACGCACCCATGTGACGCGGGATATCCAGGAAGATAGCCGGCATGCATGCCAACTGCCGTGCTGAATTCCATGTAGTAAGGCATGGCAGCGGGCCGATAGTGGAAACCAGATGGTACGTGGGTACCTGGTGTGGCATTGGCTGTTACGATACTGCCCGAACCATCTAGAACCGATCCGAAACTCTGGGACCGATGATCAATATCTTTGTTAATGACAGAGAAATTACCTGTTGGCGTAGACCAACCTGGTTTGCCTGAGGCAATCGGAGAGACCAAGCTGACGATCCCGTTTTCTATCAAATAGGCTCTTTGCTCCGAGAGATTGATGACTACGCTGGTCCCGGTTCGGATTGTGGATGCACCTATGAACCCGATGGTGAGCGGCGGCGGTGTGACCGCAACGACTGGATCGCGATAGGCGCATCCGATCCCTAATGAAGCGAAGAAAATACTTATAAGTACCATTTTATCCATATATCACCCGAACTGGCGGCTATGACGTCACTTTTGTCGTTTCATGCGACCAGTTCGCTCCATTTAGCGCCGAAAGAGCGTCGACTTACTGACACATTCTATATCGTCCCTGTCGGTCAGATCCTCCCATACTCTTCGAGACGGGTTACCATTGTCTTTGGGTATGCCGCATTGAGCGGTAAAAAGTCCTGGATGGGAGTCGGTATTCGGTTCGTATGAACTGCCATTCGGCGAACCAGTTCCTTGGTTTGGCGATCTGTTCAGTTGACCGGATTGTGACTGCCAGGAACGCGGTCCGGCGCTGCACCTCGAGAGATTGCATAAATGTAGAAACAGGTGAAGCTAATGGGCAAGAGCGCGTTCGCAGAGCAGCAGCAAGAAGGAGCGCCGAAACATGCAGCGTCGGGACGCGCGCGAGCGCATCCCTACCGGCGCCGGCGGAGCGCGGCTCGGTCTTAGTATTCCTCCAGTGCGTACCACGATTTAACGCTAATTAGAAACGCACCGGACGGGCGGGAGGGCGCATCCCTTCCGTCGACGGAGCGGGTTCGGTCCTAGCATTCCTCCAGTGCTTGCCAAGATCCTAGCTAATTAGAAAGAAAGGCCTTCCTTTCAGGTTATTTGAACGCTGCTGAAACAGGGGTGATCGGAGCCTCGATTGCTTCACAAACGTGAAGCCTGTGTTGTGAGTTCTGGCCATACGAAAAAGGAACCAGGCGGCAAGCATTAAAGTATTGGAGAGACGCTTTCGTTGCACGGAGAATGATCGGTTAATAATCGTCGACCAAGGGCGGTTAGCAGTAAAATAGTATGAGAAAATCAATAGCCTTAGCCGCCATGGCGATCATTGCTCAAGCAATTGCCGCCTTCGCAGGGGAGCCAGAAGTCTCTTCAAAGAACGTAATTCAACCGGCTCCCCCTCCACCGGCATCCTACTTCAGAGGAAACGAGTGGGATGTGGGTATCTTTGGGACATATGATACTTCTTTTAATAAGAATCGTAGAGCGATTGGAGACCATGCTTGGGGTGGTGGCTTAGGTCTGGCTTATTTCCCGTGGATGTATGCAGGATTTGGAGTAGACTGGGACCTCGTTAACACGATACCCGGTGACAATCTAGGTCATCAGGTCGATGGGAAGTTCATTTTCCGCTATCCGCTGGATCTGATATCTCCAAGCTTTCACCTGGCACCTTACGCATATGCGGGGTTGGGCGGACTCTTCGTTCACACCAGCTCAAGCACTCATCACAGCAGCCTGTTGGGGAATGTCGGAGCAGGTCTGGAATATCGTTTTACGCGAAATATCGGGATTTTTTCCGATGCCGGCTACGAAATTGTGGACGGACCAAAGAATAACTTTATGCAAGTCAATTTTGGTCTCAAATTGGCATTTTAATAGAGTTTGGATGGGACTGATCACTTGTCAGAGGTGCCTCCCGGAATCTGCTCGAAGCAGTTGGCGAAATTAACTTCGCAATGAACTATCGAGCGGCCGGAGTTGGTTTCGCTCGATAGTTCAGAAGGTGTTATTAGACTGTCATGCGTAAAATATTGGAAACCGAAGAACATGTAAAGGTACCGCCGGTGATGTATGCTGATCCATTTTACAGGATCACCTACCTTATGAAAGAGGAGATCCGGAAGTACAAGTGGTTCGAAGGTGAAAAAGGACGCAAGCTTTCATGGGAACTGGCCCGGAAGGAATGGACACACGCCTACCGGGCGAAGTACGAAAGGTACCTGATTGAAACGCTCTCTTTTCCCGAGGCAACTCTTCCTGAGGAACCGCCCAAGGCGGAGCCGGGTTATTTCGCTGGCGTCAGTATGCTGGCGAAAATTCCGTATCGAGCAGGCGGATAAACGATGAGTTCCCTGACGGTTAAGTTGCAGCTTATTGGCGTTTGCAGACGGTCTAAAACGGCGTTTAGTTACAGCCGGTCTTCGCATGTGTGGGTCTTTCGTTCCATTGACGTCTATCGGCGGAGGCTCTACGAATAGGCGCACGCAAATAGACCCAGGTTCGTAGATGGGACTGGCACCCTGCGCGCATCGGCGGCAGATAAACGCGGGACGCGGCGGCCGCCGCCTGCCTTCTTCTGACTGGTCTTATGGGTATGCCCGAAGCTTTTCTCGCCGGGCTTCTGCTTTCGATCGCTCAATCTGTCGTCTTCTTCGTCCGAGAACGCTCCTTCAAGGCGTTTCCGGTTCAACTTCGCCTTGCGTACACGCTGCTGCTGATCATCTGTTTTTTTCCTCCGCTACGTTGGCTCTTTTGGCTGCCCGCGGTCGGCACCTTCGTGCTGGTCATATTTGGATACTGTCTGATGGCAAGAATGCTTTCGCTCTTGCCTTGGAACCGCACGGGACCGATCACGGCCGACTTGCTGCGCCGAACATTTCTGTCCCGACCCAGGCTACTGGATCGGGTAGATAGTGTCGCTTCAGCCGGATGTGCAGCAGGCCTGTGCTCCATTGAGGCACAGGTAGAGCCGGGTCAGGGCGGAACGATTCCCGGACGGTCGCCTAAAGACCTGTTGTGCACGTGAAGGTTCCTATTGACGCTTGAGGCGAACTTCAATATGTACGTTCATCCTCCCAATGCGTTCGCGTCGTAAGGCGACAATCCACTGCAAAACGATCGGTCCAATGAACCGTCGATCGGCCGCACCCAAAAAAATGAACACTTCCCACGGAAAATCCGAAAGCGATCTGACACGTCGTCAATTTATCCACCACTCAGGCAAGGTGGCACTCGTTGCCAGCTTGGCCGGGTGCTTCCCCTCTCGTTCGCGCCAGCAAAGCCGCGAGCTCAAAGACCGGTTCGCTGGTCGTAGTAAGCCAGACTGGCGCAGCACCGGACAAAGCTCTGCCGAAAGCTCTCAAGGAGTTTGAAGCCGCCAATCCCGGCATGACAACCAAGCTGGTTCTTTATCCGGAAGAAAAATTCGTTGCCATGTACACAGCGGCCCAGACGGCCGGTGAGCAGGTCGACCTTTTGAATCTGAACGGACAGGATCTCCGCCGATACGCCACATCGAACGCCCTCCTTTCCTTCGATTCGGTTCCCTACAAAAATCGGTTTATTCCGGAAGCGCTCACTCCCTACACCGTGAACGGGACATTTTGGGGGTTGCCCGCCGGTGCCGCAGGCGGTTTCGTAGTTTTTACGAACCGTGCTCTGCTCGATAAGCAGGCTTGAAGATCCTTCCACCTACGAGGAACTCAAGGCAAGTCGGCGATGCACTTCGGGCAAAAGGTTTCAGCGCGTTTACCCATCCCGGGAAAAGTGATCTATATGTGGCCGGTTTGGTTCTTCACAACGTTTGCCCAAACAACCGGCAATCGCTCTATCGAAAGAACGGTCGAGATTCTTTCAGGGAAAGGAAAATTTACGGATCCCGATTTCGTTGAAGCGACTCGACCTGGTCTTCCGATTCTCCCGTGACAAGCTGTTCAGTCCGGGGGTGTTCGGATTGGACTTTGCCAACGCGCAAAGCGAGTTCCAGACCGGAAAAGCCTGCTTCTATTTGTTCCACGATTCTATCGCCAAAGGCTTGCACGATGCGGAGGGTCGAACAACTGAAACTCGATTTCATGTTGATGCCGAATCTGGTCAAGAAACCAGTCATTTCCCAGTATCCGGGCGGACCCGGACTGGTGATGGCGATTCCTGCACAGATTGATCCGGCCCGCAAAGAAGCAGCGCTCCATCTGATCGATTTCTTCAGCTCAGACGATGTCAATCGGGAATCGATGCAGATCAATGGAGGAGCCGTTCCGGTAAACGCAAATGTGCAGCCGTCCGATCTTCCTTTTTACCAAAAAGAAAAGACGGAGATTTCGAAGATGGTCACTTATCTCGATTGGTTTTATCCTCCGGAGATTACGACCGCGCTGCAAGAGGGATTGCAATCGGGTTTAGCCGGTCGAATTACCGCGGAAGCGCTTGCCAAGAATCTGCAGGCGGTCCTGGATCGCCTCTCAAGCGGCGGCTACCATTTTGCCGGATAAGAGCGGCGTTCCGGCAGGCGTGCCGATGCCAAACCTTTCCTCCAGAAGAACTCCCGTCGGGAGCGCGCTAGCGTCAAACGCTCGTTTGTCGCCGACGCGTCCCGGCCTGGGCCTCAAGCGGTTCGAGTTTTTGCTGTGGCTTGCGCCGGCCCTCCTGTTGGTCGGCGCGCTCACCTACCTTCCGATCCTGACAGAGCTCGGCTTAAGTTTGTTTGCCGCCGATGGATTTTCGATGCCACGATTCATCGGGTTCGCAAACTATACGCAAGCCGCCGGGCAGCCGGACTTTTGGGCAGCTCTCTTGAACAACGTCTGGTATGCGATTAGCACAGTTTCCGGCAAACTGGTTCTTGCTTTGATTGCGGCGTTGCTGTTGAACGGGCCATTCCGCGGCAGAGCAGCTATTCCGAGCCCTATTCTTTCTTCCGGTGATTCTTTCCTTCGTGGCGATCGGACTCCTCTGGACGCTTATTTTCAATTACAACTACGGCTTGATTAATTTTATCCTGCAGGCTGTAGGTCTAGCCGATCTCAAACGCGATTGGTTAGGCGCTCCGGAAACTGCTTTCCCGGCCGTCATCTTCGTCGATTTATGGAAGTGGACAGGTTTTCACGTTGTTATCTACCTGGCCGGATTGCAATCGATTCCCAGCCGATTTGTATGAAGCCGCTGCACTCGACGGAGCGTCAAGTTGGCAAATCCTGTGGCGCATAACGCTCCCGCTCTTAAACCGTTTACCGCCGTCAATGTCGTTATCGCAAGCCTGGGCGCGTTCAGTGTTTTCGATTTGATCTACGTGATGACTCAGGGGGGACCTTTCAAGTCAACGAACGTCGCGATGATTGAGGTTTATTTGCAGGCTTTTCAATTCAATCAATTTGGTTATGCCGCGGCTCTATCGGTTATGGTCCTCCTGTTAATCGCCGGATTGTCGCTTGGTTTGTTGCGAATATTCCGATCCGGGCCGGCGAACACATAGCTTCACATGCCGTACTCGGAAATCAGAGCATCGAACTCCGCCCGCTACCTGCTCCTCTCTTGCTTCGCCGTCGTGATCCTCTACCCATTTGTATTAATGTTCTTCGGATCCTTGAAAACCGAAACCGCATTTCTGGCCAACCCAGTTTCCCCACCGGCAACGCTTAACCTCGGGAACTACCAATTTGCCTGGAACGAGGCACACATTCCTAAATTTGCATTGAATAGTCTTATCGTTGCGGCCGGCACAGTGTTACTAACGCTGGTCGCCGGCTCAATGGCTGCCTTTGCGCTGAGCCGCATCCGTTTTCGAGGCCGCGCATGGGTCTATTTGGCATTTGTTCTACTCCTGACAATACCTGTTCAAATATATATTATTCCTCTGTATGTCATTATTGTTCGAGCTCGTCTTTCCGATTCTCTTTTAGGTCTCATCCTGCCCTATACGGCCGGCAGCCTGCCTCTGGCTATCTTTCTATTAAAAACCTACTTTGATCAGTTGCCATCGGAGCTGGTGGACGCCGCGCGTCTTGATGGATGCAGCAATCGAATGATCTTGTTGAAGGTCATTTTACCGCTCTCCCGACCTGTACTTTCGACCGTTACGATTTTCACTTTTGTGCAATCGTGGAATGAGTTTTTCTTGGCTTTGGTTTTTATTCACAACCCAGACTTACAAACATTGCCGCTGGGTCTGCAGGCATTTTTCGTGAACCAGTATGAGACCCAGTTCCCGCAATTGTTTGCCACGCTCGCGCTATCCATCGCGCCCGTCGTTATAGTCTACCTTTTTTTGCAGAAGCAGTTTATTGCGGGCCTGACGGCTGGCGCAGTGAAAGCATAGTATTCCGTGTCACACGGTAATGACAATATTGTAGGTAATGACGATACGAATTTTATGAAAAGCTCCTCTCACGAAGCAATAAGATCTCTCGGGTCGCCTGCCAGCGAGGATTGGTGGAATTCCGAAGCGGGTCATCAACTTTTGATTCTTGAGGACCCGACGACCCGTGCAGTCTTTGATGCCAAGACAGGCGCATGGATCGATTTTCAGTATAAATCGACTGGCTGGAGAATCCAGAAACGAGCTGAACTTGGACAATCTTTTCGGGCGTATGCCGCTTGGAAAGATCGTCTATTTAATCCAGTGAGCGGGTTAGATTGCCGGTTGCGTCGGGCGACAATCGATGTTGCATCGCAGAAAATTAGTTTCGAATGGGATCAATTGCGCACCTCAGGAGGTATTGAATTGGCGGTCAGCCTCTTTACTCAAGTGAGCCTGGAACACGGTCGAATGACCTTTTCCGGTAGTTTGAGAAACATGAGTGATGCCACGATCACCACCTTAAGCTGGCCCGTCCTAGGGGACCTTGCACCACCTGATCCCACGGATGTCCTTTATCGGGAGAACCTCGATTACGGAACGATGAAGCGGACTCCGCTTTGGCCGCAAATGGGCAACGAGCGTGGATACTATGGCACAAATTATCCGATGCAGATCGAGGGCAAGGGCTCGCTGTTGCCCGGGGTTCCCGGCGCTTACCATTTTCCCCAGCGCTTCGTGCTTCTGAGCGCGCGCACTCAAGGAATTTACATTGGTGTTCACGACACTAGTGCGCGGCAGATGGTCTGCTTTCAGTCCGAACTGCGGCCCGGCTATCTCGACTCGTTTCACGCAATCTGTCCCGATCTATCCAATATCGGAGAGACTCCGGTTCATCTGACTTTCGAGCCGGTTCACTATCCGATGGCCGCGCCTGGCGAAACGATCGAACTTCCGAATATAGTCATCGAGCCATATATTGGCGATTGGCATGGCGGTATCGACATTTATCGCCGCTGGAGAGCAACCTGGTATCATCCGGCGGCAGCTCCGGAGTGGGTTCATGACGTCCATTCCTGGCAGCAAATTCAAATTGGCTCCGCTGAAGACGACTTGCGGACATCGTTCAGCGATTTGCCCGAAAGAGCCCGTCAATTGGCCGATCATGGTGTGACCGCACTACAATTAGTCGGATGGAATCAAGGTGGGCAAGATCGCGGCAACCCTTCGCACGATCCGGACGAAAGACTCGGCACATGGGAAGACCTGAAGGGTGCTATTTCCGAGATAGAGGCGCTCGGCGTCCGCGTAATCCTGTTTAATAAATTTGTTTGGGCGGATGTGACAGGTCCTGACTATCCGTCGTTCCTCGCTAGCGCGGCCGTCGATCCCTACGGCATCCCTTACTACCATCCGGGATACGAATATCAAACTCCGGTCCAATGGATGAGTATCAATAACAGGCGATTCATGGTTGCTTGTCTGCATGATCCTGCCTGGCGCGCATTTGCGAGCGAGAGTTCGAGAAAAGTCTTTCGCTTGGCGCCAGCGGCATTCTTTACGACGAAGCTTTTCATCACTATGCGGCGACTCATTGTTTCTCTGGAAAGCATGGTCACAGAATCCCCGCCACCATGACTTCCGGCGACTTGATTTTAGGGCAGACCTTTCAGGAATTGCTGCGGCAGCGCAAACGATCAGATTTCCTCCTTTCGGCCGAAGCACCGTTCGATCTGCAGCATCAGCATTATGCGCTCTCTTACTTCCGGATCTTTGATGGGCATATTCCTGCCGAACGATACGCGGATCCCTTCTATCCGATCATGATAGCGGTCACCGGATTCGAAGACCGAGAAATGATAAATCGAGCGCTTCTGTACCGCTATATCATAAGCTACGAACCGTTTAATTTTAAGGGGGATCTTAATGATTTTCCGTTAACGTTAGCTTACGGGAAAAAAGTCGATGCATTTCGATCACTCTATTCGGATTATCTCTGGAAGGGAGAATTTCGCGACTCGGTTGGCGCAAAAATCAATATCGCTCCGGGGGTCCCCATTTCGTACAGCGTTTTCTTGCATTCGCAAAAGAAGTTGCGGGCGGT
The DNA here is from genome assembly GCA_963736745.1 of uncultured Verrucomicrobiae bacterium. Taxonomy (GTDB): domain Bacteria; phylum Verrucomicrobiota; class Verrucomicrobiia; order Chthoniobacterales; family JAFAMB01; genus JAFAMB01. The sequence continues at coordinate 53,888 of CAVTQD010000019.1, forward strand.
TGTGCTCATTAACGACGATCGAAACGAGGCGCATCAGGTGCATCTCGAACTGCATCGAGCCGGCTTACTAAGCTTGGCCGGTCCAGAATCTCCCGAACTCCAGCCGTGCGGGCCCCGCGTCGTGGTTCCTGCCCGCTCAGCTATCGTCGTATTTGAAGGGGACGGTGAGGACGGAAAAGCCTGAGGTGGTGGACGGGCATGGGGGATGGATTTACCGTAAAGAGACAGAGAATTCGACCTTCAAAATCTGAATTAAGCCCTTAGTCCTTACCCCGCGTTCTCTGTATCTTTGTGGCAAAATGATTCCTCCGTGCTCTCTTTACTCCTCCGTGGCCTGTGCCTCTCACTTTTTCAATTGGGCGGCACGGTAGCTTAGATAGGCGTCACGCATGGCGATGTAGGGATCGACGGCTTCGGATTTCAGTTGGTCGTAGGTGTCAATGGATTTTGGTAGTCCGTTGATGTAGCGCGTGCCCGAGAGCGCAATGCTTGCGGCGTCGCCGATATACGCGCATTGTATAATGCCAAGGGGATGCCAGTTAAGTGGAGATATGGCGTAGTCGCCGACGAAACCAACGATGTCGCGGCAATCGGATGGTCCTAGTACCGGGATAACGATGTAGGGGCCGGGGCTAATTCCCCAGGTGCCGAGAGTCTGGCCAAAATCTTCGGCGGGGACGTCGGCGAGGCCTGAGATGTGGTCGGAAACGCGGATCAAGCCTCCGATGCCCGCAGTGCTGTTAACGACAAACTTGCCGGTTTCCTGGGCAGAGCGCTTTATTTTGCCCTGGAGCACCGAATTGACGAAGCGTACGGGAAACTGAATGTTGTCAAAGAAGTTGGTGATGCCGGTGCGTACTGGGAGAGGCACGATGATGGCGTATCCATGTGCCAAGGGACGCAATGCATAGTTGTTGAGGCTGTCATTGAAACCGAACACCCTCCGGTTAAAACCCTGCAGGGGATCATTTACTTTTTGCACCGGGACATTCTCAAAATTGTCGCTGACAACTGGAGAAATTGCGTGAACGGGCCGGGAGCCGGGATGGTTCCCAGTAGCTGCGCAGCCCGAGAGGCAAAACAGAATCGCAAGGAGACTAATAGATAACGAGTGCTTCACGAGTGGGAATCCGCGGGCGCGGCAAGTTTTGTTTCGAGAGTGCGGATGACGGCGGGAGCGCCTCCTTTTTGGACAATTTCGTCAAATTGCGCGCGGTAGTTGGCGACGAAACTGACGCCTTCAATCAGGACGTCGTAGATACGCCAGCCGGCCGGAAGTTTTATCAAGCGATAGACGACTGCGAGGGGATCGTTGCTCGACGTGGTCGTGACGCGGCTAGGAATTTCGCGGCGATCAGGTGCAATTTCCACAGGCGTGCCGATTGCAATCTTCGGCCGCTGTGTGCCGACAACGCGGGCCGAGTAGGTTCGGATCACAAGTTCACTAAAGAGGTCAGTCACACGTTTTTGGTCAGCAGGGGAAAACTGCCGCCAGCCGGGGCCTATGGCCTGGCGGGTAACCAGGTCAAACGCAAAGCTCTTTTCCAGTAGTGGGCGCACTCGCGCGGGCAGGTTTTCGTTTCCGTGTCCGGAATATGCGACCGAAAGAACTTCGTCAATGGAACTCCGGAGCATGGTCGCTGGGTCATCAACGGACGCGGCGTCGGAGAGACGGACGGTTCCAACAACCAGCAGCACTAGAGCCGATTTCAAGATGGATCGGAACAGGTCGGTACGCATAGCTATTTTGCCCCGGATGGAGAGGGTGCAGGTGATGAAGAAACGTTGCCGAAGGCAAAGCGGCTGATGATCGATTCCAGATCCATGGCGGACTCAGTATCAGTAATCGTGCCGCCTGGGGGTAGGTCTTTGCTGTCGGCGCCAGGCGCAAGTGCGATATATTTGTCCCCAATGAGCCCGCTGGTTTTGACCGAGGCGATCGTGTCAGAGGGCAGGTGCACCTCTCGTTTCACATTCAGGTGCACGATGGCCGCGTATCGGGAGTCGAGGTCGATCTTTTCCACACGTCCGACTGGCACGCCTGCAATGAAAACCTGGCTGCCTGACTTGAGTCCGCCGATGTTCGTGAATCTTGCGTTCACTTCGTAAGTGGAACCGCCAATGGGCACACCAGCTCCGGCCTCCACCGCGAACCAGACAATGGCGGCGAGACCGAGAAGAACAAATGCGCCGACCGACAATTCGATGTTGGATTGCTTCATGCTAAAACGAGCTATTTCTCGAGGCTGGTCCGGAGTGTGACGATATTGTCGCCAAAGCTTCGCACAATGCAATCATCCGAGGCTGCGAACTCGGACGGTGTTCCCTCAAAACGTATCCGGCCCTCTTCGAGCAGGGCGACGCGATCGCTGGCGGCAAGCGCTTCAGGGATATCGTGCGTCACCACGACGGCGGTGAAGTCAAACTTCTGCCGGTAGTAGATGATCATATCGAAAACGGCATGGCGCGCCGGCGGGTCAAGGCCGGCGGTCGGTTCATCGAAAAGGACCAGTTGCGGACGCGTGACAAGCGCTCGAGCGAGTGCAAGCCGTTTTTGCATTCCGCCGGACATTTGCGATGGGAAATGATCTGCGAAATTTATCCAATCCCAGGCTTTTTAGTGCGTCGCGGGCGACTTGCGCAATCTCGCGCCTGCCTAACCGCGTGGTTTGCTCCAAGGGTAGCGCGACGTTTTCGAGCGCGGTCAGCGAGTCGAACAGGGCATTGCCCTGAAACAAGTAGCTGCACCGTCGGCGAAACCCGTCCAGCAGGCCATTTTCAAATCGAACCTCGCCGGCGTCGGGTGTCAGCAGGCCGGCGAGGCATTTCAGGAAAACTGATTTTCCCGTCCCGCTCCGTCCGAGCACGGAGACGATGCTGCCACGAGGCACCACCAGGTTTACTGAGGCCAGGACAACGTGCTCGCCGAAATGCTTGCGCAGGCCGTTGACCTCCAGAATGGGTGGAAGCGACGCGCCGATCATACAAGAAAAGAAGTGATCAAATAATCCGCCGCCAGCGTGGCAATACTCGCCAGAACAACTCCCCTTGTGGTCGAGACGCTCACCGCGCGCGAGACCCGAAACTCCTCTCCGGCGATGCGTGGTGAAGCCGCTATGGCAGCAGATCGCGATCGTGATTACACCAAAAACAAGCGCTTTTAACAGGCATTCGCGCACGTCTGGCGAGCCGAACCGCGGAATGAACCGCCGACCAGTAAACGCCGCCATCCAACCCTAGCAATACCGAGCCCGAGAGATATCCGCCGGCGAGCCCGATCAGGGTAAAAGCCACCGTCAGGATCGGGAAAACAATCAGTGCCGCCAGCAGGCGGGGCGTGATCAAATAACCGAGCGGATCGATCCCCATAGTGGTGAGAGCATCGATTTGTTCGCTGTTGCGATGGATACCAATTTCCGCTGCGATGGCAGAGCCGGCCTGCCCGACGATCATCAGGGCGGCAAGCACCGGCGCTAACTCCCGCGTCAGCGTCAGCGAGACAAATGTCCCAAGCACTCCCGCCGATCCGAAGCGTGCCAGAACGTAATAGCCCTGAAGCCCGAGCACGAGTCCGGAGAACAGTCCCACAATCGTCACCACCGGCACACAGCGGACACCCTGTTCGTGGACTGCGCGTATCCAACGGCTTCCCAATTGGCGCGCAGCCGGTCGCTGCGGCGACCGCGCGCGACGCAAACATGGCAAAGTCGCCAAGGCCGGCGACGGTCGCCAGACTGTTTTGGCCGACCGCTTGCAGCAGACGCATCATTTGGACGACTCCATAATTGAGCCCTCAGAATTTTGCAAGTGGCGGGAAGGAAGAACGTGTCGGCGGGTCGGCGGGTCGGGGTATCGGTGTGGAATTGGGGACGGGGGAAGAGCGTATCGGCGGGTCGGAAGAGCGTGTCGGCGGGTCGCCGGGTATACCCCGACACGGCGAGACGCCGACCGCTCTACTCCGACCCGCCGACCCGCTCTCCTATATGGCGGGGCGTACGACAACTTCACCGGACTCGCCAACAGCCAGTTGCACGCGGGTAGCCCCGCTATCCTTCGCGTCAATCAACTGCGTGGCAAACATATCAAATAAAATACGTTCCAGCTCACGAATCCCAAATCGACTGACTTTATCGTTAGCGATCAAAGCCTGCATTATCAATTCCGGCGCCACAAATTGAATACCGAGACCATATTCCTTCGCTAGCTTGGAGATTTTGAGTAGAGCGATTTCGGCGACAACCATCCCTTCCAGAGGCTGGAAGACATAGACTTTGTCGATGCGTCCAAGAATTTCGGGTCGGAAAACTTTCGATTCTGCGAGATATCCTTTCACGGCATTGATCATCTCGTGATAGTCGGTCACCTCCCTCTGAATCTGACCAATCTCTTCAGCGTGAGCATTGCTCGTAAGAATAAAAATACACTGCGAATAATCGACCGCCTTGCCGCTCCCCTGTTCCGTGAGCCGCGCCTCGCCCATCAGTTGAAGAAAGAGATCAAATACAGGGGGATAGGCTTTTTCAATTTCGTCGAACAAGATCAATCGTCTCGGATTGGCCATCACCGGCCGGGTTAGTTGCCCGCCCTGCTCAGAACCAATATAGCCGGTTGGCGAACCAATCAAACGCGTCTTGGACTCCGGGCCATTCAATTCCGAACAGTCAAAACGAATCATCGCTTTCTCATCTTTGAACAAGTATTCAGCGATGGCCTTCGCCAACTCGGTTTTCCCCGTTCCAGTAGGCCCAAGAAAAATGAGGTTCGCAATTGGTTTGTCCTTTTGTTGCTTTGCTGCCTGAAGGCGAATCAGCTTTGCCACATCCTGGAGGATTGCATCCTGGCCCTTCACCCTGGAACGAAGATGTGCAAGAAGCCCCGGCTCATCAATCCGGGTAGTGGAACCGGCATTTTTTTTGGCCAGCATCTCCTGCAATCGACTCCAATCTGTCATGTCACTTAAATCTGCCATAAGCTCTCCGAATTTAGTTTTAAATCATCGATATCCGGTTGGCCCGGATGAATGCGCGAGTGTTCTGTCCCCGAAATACGAGGTATTTTGCCGGAGGTCAGTTGGTTGTTTTTCACGGCGCGAGCGAAGCGCCCTATCTGAGTCATACGGGCCGAGCGAGCGACGCGGAAAAGCAGCCAACTGGCCCCGGCCCAGAGGGTTGCGATGAAAATGGGTCGGCGGCTGCGTTGTTCGTCGCTCACGTATCGATTCAGATATGCTCCCTCCTACCGCCAGTCCGGCTCGGACCGCCTTGCCGGCGGCCCATTTTGATCGCAACAAAATACCTCGTATTTCGGGGACAGGACACTAGTACCCAACATTTCGGATGATGCCTCCAGCCTCCCGAATGTAGTCATGTCGTCCATTTTGGAACCTGTTGCCCGTCAAATTGATCACGGATCCTGCGCAAGAAATCGCTCCATATCCGTTATTGTCTTGGACAACGGAAGATTCAAGTGTGATTGCTCCTCCGAATTCTCTTCCCTTGTCCGGAAGACCCGCCTGAATACCAAATTGGTTCTTTTCGATTGTACAACGTTTTGCGGTTATCGATCCGCCCGAATAAGCCATCATTCCCACTTTCGGATGGTTGCGCACGAATATATTGGTTACTGTGGCGACACTGCCGTCCCCGCCCACGTCCACTCCGTCGACGACGTTGCCGCTGATCTCTCCTCCGTTAATCTCAACGGAGCTTTTGGACTGAACAAAGATTCCCGCGACACGGTTATTGAACACCGTTGAATCGGTCACGGTTCCATAGCCTGGCGTACCGTCATCTGATCCGAAGGCCAGGCCATTGGCTTTTGAATTGCTGATGGAAGAATTATCTACAATCGCTTTCGCCCCATTCACCACAACCACGGCATTGTATACGGAGTCAGAGATCGCAGATTTCGAAATCGAGGCCGTTGTTCCGTCACCATTTACGTAAATTGTGTTACAATAGGCTATATATTGAGCATTGTTTGTTACTATCCCTGTAGAGGATAGGTTCACATTGTTTAGTTGGGCATTCCCGGCAGTAAATACTGATATTCCTTGCTTGTTGAATCTGCATACGAGGTTAGTCAGTGTCGCTTGGGCTCCTGTTTGAACACAAATCAACCCGCCGGTAACATGGGCGGCTTCCAGGCTAATTCCATTGTTTTCGAGAGTGCATCCCATCATGGTTAAATTTCCGCTTTCCTGTGCGTAAATGCCCGCCGCGTTTTGCAAGATATGAGAACGGGCCACGTCGAGTGTCGCACCGCCGCCGTCAACGTTCATCACGACACCGTAACCGTTCTGATCTCCATTATATTGGAAGGTGCAGCTATCGACTTTAACGTGCGATTGATTCTGAACCTCAAGACCAAACTTGTTGCCAGTGATATTGCTGCGTGTCACGGTGCCGCGGGCTCGTCCAGAATAAAGTATTCCATAGCCGATTTCAGATGAGGTGAAAAAGGAATCGCGCGCATCCAGCTGCGCGTCATCGCCCACAGAAACGCTGTAGGCGGATTTCGACGCAATCGAGCAATTAGTGAGCTCAACATGGGCCTGCTTTCCGCAATAAAAAGCAGCGAACGTGGCATTGAAGTCCTGTTCTATCCGGAGATTGGAGAAAGTGAGATGGCCCCCCTGGGCATATACCACATTGTATTGATCGCGATTAGAAAATATCAGGGGATTTCCCGGCGAAGTCCCTTCGCCTATCAGCGCTAAGTCCTTGTTGATTACCAGAGACGCTTCGTAACGTCCCGGACGGATCGTGATCGTATCCCCAGCGGCAGCACTCCCAACAACTTGAACTAGATCCCGGCTGTCGGAGTCGGCGGCTCCAGATGCATCGACGATCCAATGGCCGGCTTTTTTCGCACGGAGCTGCACGAAAGTCGGCGATGGAGCTACCGACTGGTGTGGCGTCATATAAGACGCCGGTGAGGGGAAAGGGGTGGGGACAGGCGGGTTTTTCGTTAGAATCGTTGCCAAATCATAAATCCCTGCTCCGGCGGAGCAGAGCGCTGCAATGAGGCATAGCTGGAACCATTGATTGCGTAAGATTACTTGCCAGTTCATGCAGGGCTAATATTCGGATTGGCCCGTACGACTGTAAGAGTTCCACGCTCGTCCACGGTCAAATTGACCTGGGTGGTTCCAGATTTTCGTGCATTGGCGATGCCATCATTCGTCTTCATCTGGATGTAAGCACCCAATTGACGCACCCCATAACTTTTGAACTCTTCGTTTCCTTCAACTGCCGCCATGATTAATTCCGGCGCGACGTAACGAACCTCAATTCCATATTGTTGCCAATGGCGTTGCAACTGCAGACAGGCGACTTCCGCGACATGTAAAGGGGAGAGTTCATCCATCAAGAAAATATCCGTCCAACGTGCAAGAAAAGCTCGATCGAATCCGGCTGCTTCCACTAGTGCGTCACGCGCACGACCCAGCCAGATGGCGGGATCGACAGTCTGAGCGCGGATGGTTCGCATCGCTTCCACTCCCGAATTGGAAGTGCCAAAAAAAACACATTTGCTGAAATCGACTAACCGGCCCGAACTCTTTTCCCGGCAACTTGCAGTGTCCAGAATGTCGTACAGGCAATGCTGAAGATCCCGATGCGCCTTGTCCAACTCGTCCAAAACGATGACCCGAAAAGGATTCTCTAAAACAGGGCGGGTCAATGAGCCGCCGACTTCGTACCCAGGACTTCCAGGCGGCGGACCGAGCAACGTGGAAACATCATCCGCATGCTTGTATTGGTTCATCCGGAGAATAACCGGCTCGGAGTCGGAATAAAGTGCCTGGGCAATCAATTGCGCCAGAAAGGTTTTTCCGGTGCCTGTTGGGCCGACGAGCATATACGCACCCAACGTTCGGCCCGGTCGCGCAAGCGCCAGGTTCCTCTGTAAACCGTCAACAACAGCGTCCACCGTCTGATCCTGACCTCGAACGTTCTGTTTTAACCAGGGGGCAAACGGGTCAGGTCTGTTGCTGATAGTTTTTCGTAGTCGCCCGCAGCGACCTCTCCCTTATCCTGTCGGCTTTGCTTCAGGTAATTCCAAAAAAGGACACCCATGCCCGCACATGAAGCCAGAAAGACAATCGGCATGAACCAAGGACTGACTTTGTTCAATCCAAATATTGCTCCCGCAAGAGCCAGGGCAACGACAATCAGCATGTACGGATTGATGGTCGTCTCAGTCACCGAGACAATGGTGCGAGATTCGGAATGCATCGAAGTCTTCATTGCGCTCTTGCCTGCAAATCGTCGCTTTCTCCTTGCCCCATCGCTCTTGTATGAGTCGTCCCGGAATTTTCCGACTTTACCCAACAGGTGACCTGGTGAGATGGGCCTGGCTGCTCCACGGTAAAGTGGAATTGAGTGGGAGAATCTCTTCCAGCCGGAAAAGATTGGCCGATCGGATGCTCGGGCGTCAGAACATCTTCGCCGATCACGGCACCATTTTGTGAGACTGTCACATGAACACGCATCTCTGTTGCCTCCGGGGGCAACATGCGTTTCGTATAGAGTGACTCCTGCCCGTCGGCAATGCGCTGCAAAAGCTCTTTCGGGTATCTGGCCAATTCCGGTGGAATTTGACCAGCACGCAACGCTTCTCGAGCATTGGCCGTCGCCGCCTGGTCAACGTCCGCGGCGGTCAAAACAAAATCACTTTGGCCATGTGGTTGCAGCCACTGCGGGATCTCGAGAGCCGCGAATCCCAAGAGTGCGGCAGCCGCGGTAAGGATAACCCAACGGTTCAGTCCAGCTCTGAGAGCCGGCTTTTTTTTGTCCTCGGCGAACTCCGGTTTCGGGAGGTATGCCCTCCCTCGGTTTCTGCTGTCAGCAACGGACTGTTGATTGGCGGCGCGTTTCCCTGAATCAGGCGCAATCTCGCGGCGTTGAAGCTCAGCCTTTTCCTTCTGAGGTTGGGGTTCCACAATTGTTCCTCTTCACCACACCAACGACGTCATATTCGGCAAATAAGAGACCGACTTAAATTGAGATGGAAGATATCAAACCGATTCTCACTAGGCTATGAGAAACGCGAATGGGCGACTCGAAGATCCGAAACCGTGCCGGTCATCTCACGTCGGCGCAAGGAGAGTTTCGGCAATGAGACCTACTGGGGTGGGCCGATTCGAACCTTCCGTTCGAAGAACTCGACATGGTGCCCGATGGCATTGGCAGCAGCCGGCCAGAGGGCGCTGCCCAAAGCTGAAAGCCGGTATTGCGGATGAAAGTTATTGATTTTGTAACTGTCGCTTGTGGCTTTCAGCGAAAGGGTGTACTAAGGCGGTGCCGTAGTGAACAGGATGAGGGTTCATTGCTCTACTTCGCAAGTCGAGAACTGCGGTGAGCTTTGATATCGCAACCATCTTATGTTCGCACGAATTCCCTTCGATAAAGTCAATTGGCTGATTAGTTCGTTTCTTATCGGAACCTTGTTTCTCTCGCTTACGGCCGTGCCGGCCTACATCTTTTTCTTCGGGCTCGACTTATTTCAGATCGTCCTTTTTTTTGTGATGTTCTGTGCGTGTGGGTTTTCAATTACGGTTGGCTATCACAGGCTTTTCTCGCATCTAACTTTCCAGGCTCATTGGGTGGTCCGGCTATTCACACTGATTTTTGGCGCAGGTGCTTTTGAAAACTCCGCGCTTCTTTGGGCATGCGAGCACCGTAATCATCACAAACATGTTGATCACGACGACGACCCTTACTGCATTTCTAAGGGGCTTTTCCACGCCCATATCGGTTGGCTGTTATTCAAACTCGATCCGCCGCCGCCCTTTGACAACGTGGCTGACCTGCAAAAGGATCCACTCGTGAGGTGGCAGAATCGGTATATTCATTTGATCGGCGCATTTGTAGCGTTCGTCCTGCCTGCGGCTATCGGGTTTATCTGGGGAGGTTGGGTTTCGGCTCTTGGCGCTTTCTTGATTGCGGGCGTGGCACGCGTTGTCATTCTTCAGCACTGCACATTCTGCATCAATTCCCTCTGTCATTACCTTGGTACGCGCCCGTATTCATCCAAATGCAGCGCCCGGGATTCCTGGTTGATGGCGCTTGTTACGTTTGGAGAGGGGTACCATAACTATCATCACGAGTTTCAGCACGACTATCGCAACGGGGTGAAGCCGTGGCAGTTCGATCCAACGAAGTGGATTATTTGGACCCTGTCAAAGTTAGGCTTGGCCGAAAAACTCCGGCGTGTGCCGACAGAAAAGATTGTTCTTTCCGAGCTCAACGAAGCGCAGCGCCGGCTTGCGACAAAGCTCGCTGAGCCCGGCCTGACCGAACTGGCCATCCTCTATGTGACGACGGCCTGTCAGCGTCTGGAGGCTGTGGCGCAACATTGGACAGAACGCAGAGCGCAGCAACTGGAGGTGACTCGCGAAATGCTCGTCGACCTCCGAAGAGAGATTCGCGCGGCGACAAGCGTGCTTCGGCTGCCGGGAATGCGGACTGGTCAGCCGGCGTAACTGAGACATCGTCTTCCTCGGACTTCGCGTTACCAGGACAGGCTCAGAAAGATATGGGACGGTGGGCGTCAAGCACACCGTCCAGGGTCCGAGAGCAGTTTGAGCTTATTGGATTGCATGCCATATGGAAACCGGTGCCACCACAAAACAAATAGCCTTCGTCGGGGATCATCTTCCCCGTCAGATGCGGAATTGCGACCTTCACCGCTGACATCTGTGAAGCCATAGCGACAGAATATCCCGGAATGCCAATGCATCGTGGGCGCGGTGAATGATCGTCCGGAAGGCTATGAATATCCGCCTCGAATACGATTTGAGATTGACGAAAAGGAACTCGATTCCTATCGTCGCGCCGCCGACTTTCTGAATATCAACAACGTCGAAGTCGTGTCGGTCCAACACGAATTTGGCATATATGGCGGGCCTGCGGGCAGCCACATTCTGGCATTATTGCGCGACGTGAACATGCCCGTTGTCACGACATTGCACACCTTGCTGCGCGATCCGAATCCAGATCAGCGCGCCGTGATGGAGCAGCTCGATGAACTCTCAAACCGGTTCATCGTGATGGCCGATCGCGGCAAAGCTACCTCGAGCAAATTTATGGTGTCGCCCGAGAGAAGATTGACGTTATTCCTCATGGCATACCGGACATGCCCTTCATTGATCCAAACTTTAACAAAGATCAGTTTGGCGTAGAGGGCAAAGACGGTGCTGCTCACTTTTGGTCTGCTATCGCCGAATAAAGGGATCGAGAATGTCATCGAGGCCTTGCCATCGATTCTCGCACAACATCCGAACGTGGTTTATATTATTCTCGGGGCGACGCACCCCAATGTGATCGCGCGCGACGGAGAGTCGTATCGGCTCAAGCTGGAACGCCTCGCGGAGGATCGTTCCGTCACACGAACGTCATTTTTTACAATCGATTTCGTGACCCAAGAGGAATTGAAAGAATTCATTGGTGCTGCGGATATTTACATCACGCCTTATCTCAACGAATCGCAGATTACTTCCGGCACACTGGCTTACACTTTCGGCGCTGGTAAAGCTGTGATCTCCACGCCTTACTGGCACGCGAAGGAATTGCTCGCTAAAGAGCGTGGCATCCTGGTGCCATTTTCGGACCCCAGGCGCATTGCTGAGGGCGTCAATCGATTTCTGTGCGATCCGGTTCTGATGACGGCGACGCGGAAACGAGCATGGAAATTGGGGCGTGGAGATGATCTGGCCGGTCGTAGCACAGCGCCACATGGAAAGCTTCGAACGCGCCCGGGCGAGTTTGATCGGGCCTCCACGGAAGGCATTTCGCCGTTCGAACACTGGACAATCGGCCCTATCAGTTGCCGCCACTGAAGCTGGACCACCTGCTTCGGATGACCGATAGCACCGGGATTTTTCAGCATGCGATATTCAATGTGCCGAATTTCGCAGAAGGCTACTGCACAGATGACAACGCGCGTGCCTTCATCCTCACCTTGCTACTGCAGGAAACGACAAGTCACGTCACGCAGCAGCAACTCGAGAGTTCTGGCGAGCATTTACCTCGCGTTTTTGTGGCACGCTTTTGATCAGGAAAGTTGTCGTTTTCGAAATTTCATGAGTCATCAGCGGCAATGGCTGGAACACGCAAGGTTCGGAGGACAGCCACGCACGCGCGCTTTGGGCTACGGGCACGGCGCTCGGCCGATCCCGAAACGAAGGACACCGAAGTCTTTGCGCACTGTTATTCCAACGGGGGCTCCCGGCCGTCGAGAGATTCACTTCACCAAGAGCATGGGCGTTTGCACTCCTTGCCATTCAGGAATATTTGCGTGCCTTCTCCGGAGATCGAAACGCAAATCAACTGCGCGAAGTTCTAACCACTCGCCTGGTCGGCCCTTTTCCGAAAGAATTCTTCGGACGAGTGGGTGTGGTTTGAGCCCGTAGCGACCTACGATAATGCGAAACTTTCTCATGCGATGATCCTGAGTGGGTACTGGACCTCGCGGGGTGACGTTGTAGAGATCGGATTGAAATCGCTCCGTTGGCTGGTGCAGACAGCAAACCGTTGACGCCGGCCATTTCACACCGATCGGCAGCAATGGTTTCTGGACTCGCGGCAACGAGCGCGCTCGTTTCGATCAGCAGCCAATCGAAGCTTACGCAATGATTTCCGCTTGCGTGGAGGCGTACTCGTTAACCCGCGATGTGGCATGGCACCGTGCTGCACGCCGCTGCTTCGAGTGGTTTCTTGGTCGCAACGATCTCGGGCAACCACTCTACGATTCTACCACGGGTGGTTGTCGCGACGCGCTGCACTCGGATCGGGTCAACCAAAACCAAGGAGCCGAATCCAGTCTTGCTTTCCAGTTGTCACTGGCGGAGATGACCCGCGCCGAAGCGGTGCTCTTTAGCGAAACCCAAAAGATAGCAAAATTTGAAACGTCAATCCCACCGGAATCGACTTGCGGCCGAGCGCCGGCCGGGTACTAAATCGATCGTTTATCCCAACCGGCCCTGGTCGAGTCAGCGGCATTATCGAGCGGGTTCTCGCTTTTAGCGAAAAGGAAGCCGAAGTCCAGTTAGATCGTCTCCGCGCCGAATTCGGCGGTCGACATGTAAACCTTGATGAATCGTGGCTGCGCCATTTTGAGAAAATACAGGCATACTTGCCGAATAGTGTTTCTCTTTCTGCGAACCGCCGGCTATCGTTGGAGCTTATTTTTCGGGAGAATACGCGATCGAATCCGCGGCTTTGTTTAATCCTTCGATTGTTCCGCACCCCGACCAAACGGGCCTCGACGGAGCAGATCTCCGCTTCATCCTGAGCCTTCGGGCTGTTGGCGAGGGCCATATTTCGTCCATTGAGTTCCGTACCGGAGTAATCCACCGGAATCATGCCATCGAGATCGACAAAACTTCGGCGCTGGTTGCGGCCCCGGAAATCAATCCCGAGCCGACATTTCCGAAAAGCATCTTCCTCCACAAGCTGAAGGAGAAGGGCCTGGAGAACAATTGGTCGAGATCCGTGATGAATGGCCTGGGCGCTACTTTCACGCGATCACAACTGGATGAGTCGATGCAGCGCGCGGCGCACGAAACCCAACTCCATACGGAGGATGTCCGCCAGGCTATTGAGTGCGTGCAGTGGCTTGTAGAATCGAACTACGAGATCGATTTCGATCCGGCGATCTCCCTTATCTGAACGCGTCATCTTCCCGGTCTCGCTGAACGAAAGCAATGGGATAGAAGACGCCCGTTTTGTTCGTTTTGTGGATGAAGATCAAAGCGCAACTTACTACGCGACATACACGGCCTACAACGGCCGCCTCATTCTACCTCAGCTCATTGAAACAAATGACTTTTTTCAATTTCCGCATCCGTACTTTGGCCGGGCCGGCGAGCCAGAACAAAGGGATGGCGCTTTTTCCAAGGAGAATCGATGGGCGTTACGCGATGCTTTCGCGCTACGATGACGAGAATCTTTTCCTGATGCTCTCGGATGACCGGCATTTCTGGCGTGATCCGCAGCTCCTGCTGCAGCCGTCGCGCCCTGGGAATTAGTAAAAATCGGCAATTGCGGCTCACCGATGGAAACCGATGCTGGTTGGCTGGTTCTGACCCATGGAGTTGGCCCGATGCGCAAATACTGTATCGGCGCGATGCTACTCGATCTTGAGGATCCTTCGAAGGTTATCGGCCGGCTAAACGAGCCAATATTGGAACCGGTGGCCGGCTCGGATCGACGGCTACGTGCCTAACGTCGTATATACTTGCGGAGCGTTAATACACGGAGGCCAATTAGTTCTGCCCTACGGGCTAAATGATATGGCAACGACAATCGTGACAATTGATTTGGAGAGCCTTCTCTCTGCTCTTGTCGGTAGGTAGGAGAACGGGTCGGCGGATATGCGTGGGGGCGTAATGGGAAGGCATCTGGCTGAGGAAGTAGGTGAGGCGCCCCGTTTTGCGCGGTTCTCAAGAAACAAGCGGGACGCTTCGCATACCCTCCTGTGCCCCTTCTTGTCTTTTTTCTGTAGGGCCAGTCGCTCCTCTTTTACTGCAAACTTACGATTTACACTGGTAACTGATTTTAAGCTTCGGGCGCCTGCCGGCGGCGGCGGCCGCTCAGCAGGTAGATCGCGGCGCGCAGCTCTAGCAGGGGATCATCGGAGGGGTCGATTCCGTCCACGCGAGGGATGGGATCAAAAATGATCTTCTTCTGCTCATGCGCATTGTCAGGGACCGGACTAGTGAGAACGATCTTACCGAGATGGACCAGAGGCCGATCTTCAGGCCAATGAACCGTTGCGTCATCCACGATATCGCCTTGGTTTGCCACCTGTGCCCGAACCTGAAAACTCACCGGCCCGCTCGCGATTCTCTCTGTGAGTTCGTCAAAGAGGAAGTTTGCACCCTTTGTCTTGGTGGTGGCGTCATCCAGATGGTCGTTCCCAGCGTCCGGCGTAATGCGGTAGCGCCCGTAGAGGCTCACACCATCTTTGTTCGTGAATCGCATCGCAGTTACGCCGAAGTACGTTTCTCTTGCAAAGCTGGACGGACAGGGCTTTGGCGTCTGCACGAATTCGAGCGCTTTCGGATGGCTGCCGAGGAAGACCTCGATTGGCGATGGGGACGGTTTTGACGGATCGCTCGAGGCAATAGCTCGGAGGAGTTCCAGGAATTCGTGACCTGTTCTGGCAGGGAATCCATCGGTTGAATGGCAGATGATATCGGTATGCAAATGGTCACCAAGATGGAACCGGATGGCGAGTCCGCGCGGATTTGCGTTTGGATCAGTATCCGGGATCAGAGGGATGCCCGTAGAGTTGGAAAACCGCACCGTGACTGGTGTAGAGTCGCGTGCGATGTGTGGGGCCCGTGTCAAGGAAGCAGCTCCGGGTGCCGGCGTGAATGTTCCCGTGAGCATCAGGCCCCTCGCATGGGCGGGCCGGAACCCAGGGTGCAGTCCAAAAATTGTGTCGAACTGCTTGAGAACGTCCTGGCTTAACGCAATAAGTTTTTCGTCAGAAGGTAGTGGCATGGGAATCTCCAGCGCGAAGATAAATCAATTTTTCGGAAGTTCTACTGCGGACCCAAACTGCACGAAGACAATTCCTGCAGGTCCGTCAAGAGGTGAAAGAAGCCCGGAACGATGTTTGAGTCGCGGATCAACAAGCAAATCGTATCCGACCAGATTCGTTTTCATTGTCTTTGGGTTTAAGTAACAGCAAAGGTCCAGGTGCACCGTCTCCTAAATCCTTTCGAAATGCCATCGTTCAGCGACGCACCAAACCGGCTCACTTTCTGCTTCATTCTCAGCAAGGAAAATTTAATTTATCACAATGTTTCGGGCGCAAATCGCGGGTGTGCGTGTAAATCGGCGATCAGAATCGAAGTACTGCGCTTCGTCCGTTTTGTTCCGGGACTCGAATCACCAGATCGCGCGAAAGAACCAACTAAAAGGAGGGAGGACCAATGAAGAAATCACGACCGCTTACACTCTACATCCTGCTTGCGATGATTCTTGGCATCATCATCGGCTACGCATGCAATAAGGCGTTCCCGGATAAACAGACCGCGGCAACGATCTCAGGGTACATTTCTCTGGTAACAGATCTATTCTTGCGTTTGATCAAGATGATCATCGCCCCGCTGGTGTTTTCGACGTTGGTAGTCGGGATCGCGCATATGGGTGATTCCAAGACCGTGGGACGCATCGGCGCGAAGACGATGGGGTGGTTCATCACGGCGTCCTTGATGTCCCTGACTCTGGGACTAATCATGGTTACCATTCTGCGTCCGGGTGAGAATATCGGTTTGCCACTGCCGGATGTCACGGCTTCGAGCAATCTGAAGACGGCCTCCTTCTCAATTAAAGAATTCGTGACCCACCTTGTGCCGGCTTCGATATTTGCGGCGTTGGCGGGCAACGAAATGCTTCAGATTGTTGTCTTTGCGATTTTCTTCGGCCTTGGCGCGGCTGCGCTTGGGGAGTTGACGAAGCCGATGATTTTGCTCATCGACCAGGTGGCGCTTGTCATGCTGAAGGTGACCGGGAACGTCATGAAGATGGCACCCTTTGCTGTGTTCGCTGCGATAGCGTCCACCATCACAACTCAAGGCATTGGTATCCTGCTGACTTACGCAAAATTCATGGGAGGGTTCTATCTTTCCCTGATCCTGCTTTGGGGTTTGCTGATCCTGGCCGGTTATGTGTTTCTCGGTCCGCGAACGAGTCGATTGGTCGGCTTGATTCGCGAACCGTTTCTGGTTGCGTTTTCGACTGCGAGCTCCGAGGCGGCGTATCCAAAGCTGCTAAGTCAGCTTGAGCGATTCGGCGTGTCCAGCCGGATCACCAGTTTCGTTCTGCCAATGGGATATTCGTTCAATCTCGACGGCTCGATGATGTACTGCACGTTTGCTTCAATCTTCATCGCCCAGGCCTATAATGTTCATCTTTCACTGGGGACGCAGATAGCGATGCTGCTTTTATTGATGGTCACTTCGAAAGGCATGGCAGGCGTACCGCGCGCGTCGCTGGTCGTAATCGCTGCCACGCTGACAACCTTCAATATTCCGGAGTCCGGGTTGCTTTTGATTATGGGGGTAGACCAATTCCTCGATATGGGTCGTTCGGCGACGAATGCCGTCGGGAATTCAATTGCGGCCGCCGTTGTGGCGAAATGGGAGGGTGAACTTTCGGCTGAGGTGGAGACCGAAGCCGGAACGTCGTCACTCCTGGCTGGTGCGTAGAACATTCGTTCGGCTCTGAACATCGTATGAGTCGCGCGAACCATAGATCCAGCGCCTTTCTATTAGCGGCTCTTGTTGGATGCAGCGTGGCCGGCTTGCTAAACGGCCAGGAATTGAGCGGCACACTCAAGAAGGTTCATGATTCCGGCACAGTTGTTTTAGGTTACCGGGAATCATCCATTCCATTTTCCTATTTGAACGCGCGAGGAGAGCCTATCGGATACTCCATCGATCTTGGACGCGCGATCGTCGAGGCGATGAGCAACGAACTCAACGGTCAAACGTTAAAGATCAAGTTTGTACCGGTAACATCCGAGTCGCGAATCGGAGCGGTGAAGAACGGTGAGATTGACCTGGAATGCGGGTCAACGACAAACAACGCCGAGCGACAAAAGGATGTGGCGTTTTCGCCTATCATCTTTGTCGCCGGCACCAAGCTCTTAGTCAAGCGCGTGTCGCCGATTCAATCATTTCGTGACTTGAACGGCAAAAGCGTTGTCGTCACTGCCGGAACTACGAATGAAGAGGCCATGCGCAAGGTTTCGGAGAAATTCGGAATCAATATCAAACTCGTTGTGGCGAGGGATCACGAAGAGTCCTTTGAACAACTCGCAAGTGGCAAGGTGGATGCATTTGCCGGGGATGACGTTCTGCTTTATGGCTTCATCTCCGAACGCAAGACCGCGAACGACGTGGTGGTCAGAGGGGACTTTCTATCGTACGACCCATATGGGATCATGTATCGGAAGGATGAGCCGGAATTGTCCGACTTGGTGAATCGCGTATTTCGTGAGATGGCAGAATCGCGGGATCTGGAGTCCACTTACAACCGATGGTTTCTCAAGAAACTGCCAAGCGGCGAAACTTTGAACCTTCCGATGAGCGCGCAACTTGATGAAATATTCAGGGCGCTGGGTGCGCCGGATTGACCGCGATCCGGGTTACCTGCGGCTGCCAAAAAATGCGTTGACAGAAAGGCTGGAAGCCGGTCCCACTTTACTCCAGCCTATACTGGAGCGACCCGCAGCGGCCGTTTCCGCTCCGCGCCGTCTCGCAAGTGTAAAGGTCTAAATTGCTTGACACCGTCCGTTTCACAGGGCAAGGGACTACTTTAAATGCCTTTGTCATTTGCAGCGTCCGTCATGATCATTGCGATCATTATTAGCTCCGGCTTGGGGCAGGGATAGACGCGCGCCGACTTACCGCAACTCTAAACTCCGAAGCCCTGAGTTAATCGCTCAGGGTTTTTTATTTGCCCAAAATTCCCAATGAAGACCGACCCTGTTTCCGAAGTTTCGCTTTCGCAAATTGTCGAAGCGCGCTCGCGCTTGAACGGCGCTATCGTCCGCACCGCGTGCACGGAATCCGCGGCGCTTAGCGAGTTGACGGGAGCACGCATTTTCTGCAAACAAGAGCACCTACAGCGAACCGGTAGCTTCAAGGAACGGGGAGCGCGCAACGCTCTGGCACAATTAACGCGCGAGCAAGCGCGGCTGGGTGCGATTGCGGCTTCGGCGGGCAATCATGCACTGGGGCTCGCATGGCACGGTCGCTCGCTTGGCATACCCGTAACAGTCGTGATGCCGCGTTTTGCGCCGTTGGTTAAAGTGGCGCGTTGCCGCCAATTCGGCGCTACGGTAGTCCTCTATGGCGACACGTTCGACGAAGCTCGGAGCAAGGCTGCCAGACTGGCTCAGGAGCATGAGCATACGTATATTCATCCGTTTGACGATCCTCAGGTAATCGCGGGTCAAGGCACGCTGGCCTTCGAGATCCTGGAGCAAGTGCCGGATGCCGAGGCGGTCGTCGTCCCGGTGGGGGGAGGCGGCCTGCTGGCAGGGGTGAGCACTGTTTTTCAGGCATTGAAGCCTGGTTTGCAAATTATCGGGGTGGAGCCTGCAAACGCGGCATGTTTCGCGGCGGGACTAGCGGCCCAAGTGCCGGTTCACGTTTCCACGAAGTTCACGCTGGCGGATGGGTTGGCGGTGGCGGAAGCAGGCCGGCGCACCCTGGGCATCATGGCATCATTGAAGTATCAGATGGTGACTGTCGAAGAGGAAGCGTTGGCGCTGGCGATGCTACGACTGGCGGAGCTGGAAAAGTGCGTAATTGAAGGAGCGGGTGCTGCCGGGTTAGCGGCGTTGCTCGGCGGCAGCTTGCCCGAGCTTCAAGGCCGCCGGGTGGTGCTCCTGCTATCGGGCGGCAATATCGATCCCCTGGCTCATAGCCGAGTGATCGAGCGAGGCTTGGCGGCAGATGGACGCATTTACCGATTCGACGCGCTAATAAGCGACCGGCCCGGCGGATTGGCGCATCTCTCCGGGGTGCTGGCGTCCGCCGAAGCCAATGTAACCGAGATCGTGCACAACCGGACATTTTCGGGCCCGGATTTATCGCGAGTTCACGTCCTCTGCACCGTGGAAACGCGTGATCGGGCGCACATCGCAGAGATCGAGCAACGGCTGGCGGAGAATGGCGTGGAACTATGCCTTCGAACTTAAAACGGATCGCTCAAATCTCGCTTGGGTAAACTCCATCACGCTCGAAAAAAAAGCTGTCGATAGTCTAATTTTTAGTTGTGTGACGCCGGTGATCTGCCTATTTAAGAGACGGCAATGGAGTTTGCCTTCCCGAAGTGGAAAACCGCCTGACCGTATTCAGAGCTTATAACTCCTGTTAACGCAGCGATCGCGTAGACAGGAGTTTTTTATGCTCAATTACTTTTGGGTCAGTGGGGGAGGTACTATCCGCAGCTCTGCTCATCGCTCGTCTCACTTTCACCTGCAACCGGAGCAAATTCGGTGAAGGACATGATGGGAACACAAACGCTCGTCCTCATTTTTTTTTCGCTGTGCGGCGCCGGCATTTTGCTGTCCCTGACGGCACCCGCGTCGCGGCAGGGAAATGTATTAGCGTCGCTGGGCCGTCTCGCTGCAATCGCGTTGGTGCTGGCGGGTGCAAATGCTTTGCTCGCCGGCGATACATTCCGTCAACGGGCCGCGGCCGGTTGGCTGTTTTTCCGCGTTGCTCGCTCGACCGTTATGATCCAGATAGCGGTACTTCGCTCGTGCCTTGAAAAACAGCCAACTGACCTGCGGCGAAACTCAAGTGATTTAGGAGATGGCACACTGGTCTCCTGTCCCCGAAATGGGATCTTGCCGGAGGTCGAAATGGCACCGAATGAAATTTAATAAGAGTATTGTGGAGGCCATTTATCACACCGCTTCGATGAAAAGATACTTTTTGGTGGCATTTGGTGGAGGTATTGGCAGCCTGATACGCTTCGCGATAGTACAATGGGTATCTACGATGCCTGTATGGGCACCGCTTTCGATTCTCGTCATTAACGTAAGCGGTTGCTTTGCCATCTCTTTTCTACATTTCGTCTCAGATCCGTCCGGCGACATTTATTTAGGCCCCCGCAGCCGACTATTCCTTCTGGTCGGTGTTTGTGGCGGCTACACGACGTTCAGCTCTTTCAGTCTGATCTCGTTTTATGCCGCCCGCCACGGAGCTCTCTCGGATCTCTGCCTAAATATTGGTCTGTCACACCTACTATGCCTGTTGGGCATCTGGGCAGGAGCCATTGTGGCAGCGCCCTTTCCTCACGCGTCCCGCGCCGTATTACGCGTACTGCGAAGTTAACTCCTGCCAGCGTTATGGTATTGGCTATAGTGCTCGTATTTTTAGGCGGAGCTGTAGGAAGCATGTGGCGCTATTGGTGGTCAGGTCTAGTTGCTCAGCGCTTTGGTGAGACTTTTCCATTCGGAACTCTTATCGTAAATATCGCGGGTTCCATCCTGGCTGGCGCTTTTTCCGGCTTTATTATGCACATTTCGAACAGCAGTATCTCCACTGCACTGCAGCAATTGCTGGTTATCGGAATCTGCGGAGGATTGACCACGTTCTCGTCGTTTAGCTTGCAAACGTTTAATCTGATCGCCGACCGCAGGTGGTTGTCGGCGTTGTCCAATATAATCTTTTCAACCGCACTTTCTCTCGGGGGTGTGACGGTTGGTTGGCAAATCACCGGAGGCTTTTGACTATTCTACGGCGTTATATGGAACTTCCCAGAGATGCACTGCTATTGCGGATATTTCTCGGTGAGGGTGATGAGCTGGAGGGAGAGCCGTTGTTCCGAAAGATCGTGTTTAAAGCGCGGGAAATGAATCTGGCAGGGGCCACGGTACTCCGCGGTCCTCTCGGATTCGGAAGATCAACTCTTCTGCATGCGAGGGCTACTTTCCATATTTCCAAGGATCTGCCGATCGTGATCGAGATTGTTGATACGGAACAGAACATTCAAGAATTTCTTGTGGCGGTGGAATCCATTGTTGGTACCGCGCTGATCACATTGGAAAAGGTGCAGGCAATCTTTTACAGGGCTAAAATACCGAATTAGAAACCACAGCTTTCGAGGACCGAGCCGCTGCTGCATGTTTCGACGCTTCTTTCTTTTGCTGCTTCTGCGAACGCGCTCTTGCCCAATTAGTGCATCGTCTCATATGTAGCTGGCATATGGCCGCAGGTCAGTTGGCCGTTTTTCAAGGCGCAAGCGACGAGCATATCTAGATTGATACGTAAGGAGCGAGCAACGCGGAAAAACAGCCAACTGGCCGCGGCCCGGAGGGTTGCGTTGAAAATGGGCCGCCGGCTGCGTTGCTCGTCGGTTACGTATCGATTCAGATATGCGCCCTCCTCGTGCCTTGCCGGCGGCCCATTTTGAACGCAACCATATGCCAGCTACATATGAGACGATGCACTAGTTTCTTCCGTTTTTACTTTTGCATCTTCTCTGGACGTGCGGCGCCGGATCGCGCGGGAGCGCTTTCTTACCGTTTTCGGCGCTATCCGTTATGCAGATCGGCAAACCCGGGGTAAGCATTGGCGATTAGTGGCGATAGCGGAAGACATGCGCCCGTTCCATGGTGATGAGGCCGCCCCGCATCATCTTCTCCAATTCCGGCAGGAAGGCCTTGATCTTTTCGGTTTCGTCCACGATCTCCACGACAATCGGCAAATCGAAGGAAAGTCGCAAGATATCTGCATTGTGAAGATGAGTCGACCGGCCAAAGCCCATCGGCCCACGCAACACCGTAGCGCCGGCGAGATGGAGTTCTCGTGCTCTCAGCACGATCACACGGTAGAGTGGGCGATGCATGTATTCATCGGCTTCCCCAAGAAATATTCGCAAAAGCGAACATTCCTCTGGCAGATCCCTGCCCATTGCGGCTGGAGAGGGCTCTGCGGAGAGAAGATCCTGGGTCGGCCGGGCCATCACGCTATGAGAACAACGACGGCAAACACTATCATCGATTTCTAATAAGAGAACTCGATTTATCAATGAAATATCCTCTCATACAAGTCTTCGCCATAGCTACTCTGTAACGGTTCGCCTTCAACCAACTTAAAGGTTCGTTACTATCTGTCTGGCAATCTCCGAGCCCTCTCTGTCGTTGGTCGCGGCAAAGGGTTCACTAAACAGCAGAATGGAATTGGGCCCAAGATTGACGCAGATGATTTTGGGCGCTGGCGAAATATGCATCGCCAAGCTCTCCCCTGAGCATCGCGAAAAGCATTAAGGCCCTCTGTGGAGGTTTTGGCCGAGAATTGGTCCCCGCCACGGCGGTGTTAAGTAACGGAGCGCCACATTGTTGTGACTGCTGGGGAAAAGACCGCGCGCTGGTTTCAATTTCGGCATGATGCGAGATCCGGGGTGATCATTACCTATTTTCCATTGAGTCGGCTGGCGGATTTTCGTATCGCTCCAAACCCTCGCTTTTGCATTTTGGAGCTATACGGCCGCGAAGGTCACCGAGGCGAAAGGCTGGACGTAATTTTCCCTGCGGCCGGGCGGACAGTTGTCTCCGAAGTTACGGGGAAAGCCGACCCTGATCGACTGCCGGTCTCCCGCGAGATCGTGCAGGTGAAGTGATAATGGACTAGCGATGCTTCGGTGAATCATGTCCGTAATCGATCACTTCCGCGCGTTCGAGCGTGACGAGGCCGCTGTCGATCATTACGTCAATCACAGGTAGAAAGGCTTCAATCTTTTCACGGCTGTCGACCAGTTCGACGACTATGGGTAAGTCGGTTGAAACCTTGAACCGTTTGGCTGCATGAAGTCGGCTGGATTTTCCGAAACCCATGGGACCTCGGAGAACTGTTGCGCCGGCCAAGTGCATCTCCTTGGCCTTGAGGACAATAGCTTCGTAAAGCGGCAAGCGGTGATAATGATGATTTTCGCCAATGAAGATGCGGAGCAGGACGGCTTCTCGCGGGATTTCCATAGTGATAGCGTCGAACGACTCATTTTAAGAGAGGCAGGGGAGAAAGCGATCAAATGTAGGCTGCCGATAGAGTGTAAACAAGGTCCGGGAGCGGATTTCGTCTTCGAATGTGGACACATTTTGCATCTATCTATATAAGTCTACCTAATTGCGGGGAGAACGTTCCCGCTGCAAGACCAGTCATGATTACCCAAATGACAAAACGGGCACACGTCGCGGACAGTGCGGCGACTAAGGCGATGGCGATTTTCCGTTTGTTGCTGGAGGAGTATCATCCCCGCGACTTCGCCGTCTCCTTCTGGGATGGGAGCCGGTGGACGCCCGAGAAAGGCTCACCGCGCTTTACGCTGATGGTGAGGCATCCCGATGCATTGCGACGTATGCTGAAGACGAGTACAAATGACCTTTCATTGAGCGAGGCCTTCATCAGCGGGGATCTTGATGTGGAGGGCGACCTTGAAGCGGCGATGCCTGTAGCTAACTATTTGATAACTCGTAACTGGTCCCCGCTGACGGTGCTGCGCATCGGAAAGAACTTGCTCCGAATGCCGCGCCTCGATCGACTGCGACGGAAGAATCGGCAGCCGGCCGAGTTGTCTGGTGAACTTCATTCAATCGAGCGCGATCGGCAGGCAGTGACCTATCACTACGATGTGTCGAACGATTTCTATGCGCTATGGCTGGACAGGCAGATGGTCTATTCCTGCGCCTATTTCGAAACCGCTGACGAGGATCTGGATACGGCCCAGGCGCGCAAGCTCGACTACCTTTGCCGTAAGCTACGTTTGCGCCCCGGCGAGCGTCTGCTTGACATTGGTTGCGGCTGGGGTGGTCTAATCATTCACGCCGCCCGCAAGTACGGAGTTGATGCTCTTGGCATCACTCTCAGCAAGAATCAGGCGGCGCTGGCCAACGAGCGAATCGAGCGAGCAGGCTTGCAGCAACAGTGTCGCGTCGAAGTGCGCGATTATCGCAACCTCGATCAAACAAGCGGCTTTGAGAAAATTGTAAGCGTCGGTATGTTTGAGCACGTAGGCGAGAGCCAGCTCCCGCTTTATTTCCAACACGCATGGCGCCTGTTGTGCCCAGGAGGAGTTTTCCTCAACCATGGGATAGCGAACCGAGCAATCGATCCACGACCGAAGGGTCCGACTTTCATCAGTCGCTACGTTTTTCCGGATGGCGACCTTGTGCCAATCAACGCGACCTTACGTTACGCCGAAGAGGCCGGCTTCGAAGTGCGCGATGTGGAAAGTCTGCGCGAACACTATGTCATGACTTTGCGCCACTGGGCGGAACGTCTGGAACTGCACCGCGATGACGCGTTACGGGTCGTCGAAGAGCCAATCTACCGCGTGTGGCGTCTTTTCCTGCCTGGGTCAGCCTACGGCTTCGCGGCCGGTTTGTTGAACCTCTACCAGACCTTGCTGCTAAAGCCCAATGAAGGCCGCAGCGGCTTGCCTCTCACCCGCTCCGATTGGTATCGTGATGCCTGACACTGGTCAGCTCAGGAAGTGGCAGATGGCCAATCCAATTTCTCCGCAGATCCAGTTGGAAAGAACCTACAATGCTGCGGCCGATCATTACGATCACCCCTCGGTATCGTTTTGGGATCGATTTGGTCGGCGCACAATTGAACGATTGCCGATCATTCGAGGTATGAAAGTGCTTGATGTGTGCTGCGGCATGGGCGGTTCCGCATTGCCGGCGGCAGAACGCGTCGGGTCAAGCGGCCACGTGGTGGCCGTCGACCTCGCACAAAACCTCTTGAACAAAGGAATCAAACGAGCTGCCGAGCGCGGCATGACGAACATCGAATTCCGCCGTGCCGACCTGGAGGACCTTCCCTTTGAGGATCAATCCTTCGATGTTGTGGTATGCGTCTTCGGCATTTTCTTTGTGCCGGATCTGCACGGGGCAGTTCGAGGCCTGTGGCGTCTCGTGCGCCCAGCCGGTTTCCTTGCTATCACAATCTGGGGCGCAAAAATGTTCGAGCCGGCCGACGGCACATTCTGGGAGGCCATTCGCCGGGAGGATCCTGAACTGTTAAAATCGATCAAACCCTGGAATAAAATTCTCGAACCGGACCCGCTTCGTACGCTGCTCGTCGAATGCGGCGTAACTAATCCCGAGGTCGTCGCAGAACCGGGAACACATCCGCTCAAGAGTCCTGAGGATTGGTGGACGATCGTTCTGGGTTCTGGATATAGGTCGACCGTTGAAGCTCTTACCCCTCCGGCTCGGGAGTTAGTCAAGGTCGCAACTATCGAGGCTGTGAGACGGCAGAAGATTCGGGAAATGCGCGCCGATGTTGTTTACGCAATAGCGCGGCGATAGGCAAGCAGCAGAGGATAGTGGAGCCGAGAGGGCGAAAGCTGTATCTTGGTCTAGCAGCACTGGTCAGAAAACCTTTCGTGCTCGGCGCATCCGGAGTGGGGAGATGCTTTTCAGCGTGATTCCGGGTGCGAGCGTCATTAAAATAACCAACTGTGATCCATCGACTGGGCCGGTGACATGAGCTACCTGCGAGAGACAAAAGAAGGCTTGTTGCTGGCGGTCCGGGTGATCCCGCGCTCAGCGCGCGACGAGATCGTGGGAACCCACGGAAACGCGTTGAAGATCCGGTTGAATGCTCCTCCGGTGGACGGCAAAGCCAACGCCCGGCTGATTCGGTTTCTCGGCGAGCTTTTGGGAACCCCGCCGTCGCGCATCCAGATCGTCCGCGGCCAGACCGGTCGGGAGAAACAGGTTCTCGTAACCGGCCTCCGTCCTGAGGAATTGCGGAGCCGGCTGGGTTCATCTTGTCCGCCCTGACCGACTCCCGGCCGGGCAATTGGCGGGATGTCCGATACGGGTGAGCGTTGGCGCGGGATCTCAATCAATTCGCCTGCCGCTTGAGGACTTAATTTGACTACGGCCTCAAATAAAACGAGGCGATATTTTCTTTGGTCACGAGCTTGAACGGGATCACGGTCTGCGGCTCCACTGTGCCTCAGTACGCCAAAAGATTCTCTCTCAGTGTCGAGCCGGTGTAGCTGGTACGGAAACGTCCCCGCCGTTGCAATTCCGGAACCACGAGATCGACGAACTCTTCGAAACAACCGGGGGTATATGTCGCAGCAAGCATGAATCCGTCCGCACCGCC
This sequence comes from uncultured Verrucomicrobiae bacterium, assembly GCA_963736745.1. GTDB lineage: Bacteria > Verrucomicrobiota > Verrucomicrobiia > Chthoniobacterales > JAFAMB01 > JAFAMB01. The sequence goes on from CAVTQD010000019.1 coordinate 80,547, forward strand.
ATCATCCATGAAATGCTCCAGCTGGTCGGCGATGTCGGACGGCGTGCCTACCAAACGCGGCATGCCCATGCCTTCGGCGTAAATCAGAGCGGCCTCGCGAACCGTTACCGGTGCTCCGCCTTTGGCGTAAATGATGGAATCGAATAACCCCTGGATTCCAGGTATCTCAATATCCTGGACATATTCGTTGGGATCGTATTTCGAGAAATCTGGACCGAAATGACCAGATATCCACGCCATGGCGCCTTCCAGTGGAATGCATTTCTGGATACGCTCGTACTTTTCTTCCGCCTCGCTTCGGGTAACTCCGACGACTGTTTGTACGCCGTATATCCTTTTGACGCTCGCCCTCTGGCGACCGAAACGTGTTTCCAGTCGCAAATTGAGATCATCTGTGTACTCACGCATTCGGTCGACGTTGGGATGGACAGCAAAGATTGCCTCGGCGTGCTTGGCGGCAAAATCGCGTCCACGGTCAGATGATCCGGCTTGCCAGAGCACGGGACGACCCTGGGGTGACCCGAAAACAAACGACCGCCCTTTGCAGCGAAAAAACTCACCCACATGATTAACCTCGTGGACCTTGGCAGGATCGGCGAATACTCCTGTCGCACGGTCGGCTACTACCGCATCCGCTTCCCAGGAATCCCAGAGTTTATAGCAGACCTCCATGTACTCTTCCATTCGCTCGTACCGGCCCGCCCGTTTCGTCATTTCGACGCCGTAAGCGTCCCATTCGCTCTTGGAATAGGAGCTAACGATGTTCCAAGCAACGCGTCCTCCGGACAGGTGGTCGAGACTGGAAAGTCGACGCACCATAGAATAAGGATGTTCGAATGCCGTGGACAAAGTGACGCCTACCCCGAGATGAGTCGTTGCCGTGGTGATAATCGGAACGATGGTCGAGGGCTCGTGGACGGGGCATTGGACCGCGTATTTTACGGTTGCGTCCGAGCTGCCTTCGTAGTTGTTATATGGAGCAAGCTCGTCCGCAATGAACATCGCGTCGAACAAACCCCGCTCCATGGTGCGCGCCATGTGCTGCCAGTAGCCGGGCCGCGACCAGTCCCAGTTAATTTTGTCCTTTGGATGACGCCACATGCCTGTCGCATGACTATTTACGCCATGCTGGACGAATCCCAGGAGGTGAGCGCGCTTCTTGGTCATTCGCATTATTATTTAGTCGATCTTGTTTGTTAGTATCCGCAGATCCGCCCCTTATACTCAGGCGAGGAGACGGTACACTAGCAGCGGTCACTCCCGGTCATTCGTCGAGCTCACGGCGAAATGTGTAGGCGACTGCAATGGGGCTCGCCAAGGCCAAGACGATTCCAATATAGAGCAACTGCGGCGCAAAACCGTAAGCGGCGATTGCCAGCGACGAGGCGATGACGGCGATAATTGCGCCGATGAAGCTATGACCAAAACCATCACTCTTTCCGTCATCGGGATCATCAAGTGTCCGGGCGACGCGTTGGAGCACGAGCCACATGTAACGCAAGTAAAAGAAAGCGATGACAATCCCGATCAAGATCGTAATGACCGTAGCCGAGGAAACAAAAAGGTTGGACATAATATTTCTCCTTTTCTAAGCGAAGCCGCTTTGGCGATCACTCTGCCGCGAATGCCTGCGGTTCGGACGATATTGTTGCGTCCTTGACATGTCGTAATCGTTCGAAATCAAAATGGAAGTTATTCAAGAGGCCGATTACGAAAGGCACCACCGCGCTGATCGTCAGGATCGACAGCGAACCCCACAGGTCACCGGCGACCGAGCGGATCGGCATGCCGATGGCAATCGCCAGGATCGTCCCACCGACAAAGCCCCATCCGGTTGTTCGCGCCCAGAACAATGCCAGAACTAAAGGGATGAGAATGGCGGTCCGGATCGCATAACTGGTTAGTACAATCGTCACAAAATCAACACCGGTCAGAACCACCGCGGCTGCAATGATGGCCGTGAAGAACATTGGCACCTTCGCCCAGAAGAACAGCTGCTTTTCGCTTATCTTGGGAAAAAGGGGCTTGATGATATCAACGACAAATACTGAACTGGTGGCCGTAAAGGCGCTGTCGATGACTGAATAACATGCCGACAGGATTACGATCACGTAAAGGATAACGAGCCAAGTCGGCAACCCAAGATGGGAGACCAGGTACGGGCCGACGGCAGCAGCGTCGCCGCCGAGTTGGGTATTGACATTGACGTGCAATGCGAGCCCGATAAGGCCGAGCAAACCTAGGCAGATGGGAATCGGATAGAACCACGCACCTGCCCAGAAGAACGATCGGCTGACGTCCTTCTTCTTGAGAGCCCAGGCGACCTGCCAGAATTCCTGGCCCGCGATAGTAGCGGTCAGAAGACCGAGCGCCAACGTGATGCCGAATCCGGTTGCGGCGTCAGGGCGCGTGACGCTGAGCAGATTATTTCCCTGCCCCGCAACCGAATGCCACACAGCATCGACGCCGCCCGCATAGTGTAGGGCTGCCACCAGAATAATCGCCGATGGTACGGTGTGGAGGAGCGTGGACAGGGCGGACGTTGTGATTGATGCCCACAAACCACCTAGGATTGAGTAGATCAAGACCACAAGGAGGCCGATAATCGCAGCAAGTCTCGGATCGACCCCGAAAACGTTGGATACGACGAGCGAAGTGCCCTTGATATTGATGATAACTTCGATTAGCGATCCGAACAGCGCGCCGAGAACGACAACGCCGCCCGCAACCGCATTTCCGCCAAAACGGACTTTGACGAATTCGGGGATCGTGTACCCATCCGGCATCAGGGTGCGAATTTTCCGGACAAACGGTATGGCCGCGATAACCGCCAGACCGTTTGGCACAGTAAACCAGAACAAACCGGAGAGACCGAACGAATAGGTCTGTGCGGCCGACATCATGACAGCCATCGCCCAGGTCCAGATGGAAATCAGTCCGGCCACTCCGAATCCGAACCCGATCTTGCGGTTCGCAATGACAAAGTCCTTGGTGTTTCGAACCAACTTCACCTTGACATAGTAAACAAGCGCGAGAAGAAGCACCCCGAGTAGAATTTCGCTCGCGATGCCCAGCTCGGGCCTAAGTGCCTCATTGGCTGAAAATTGTACCTGGCTCATTCGTAATGTATATCTATCTAGTGTGGAATGACGCCTAGCAATAGATTGAGAACCGTAGTGCTGTCAATGGGATAAATTGGGATTTTATTGAGCAACAATGACGATGTACTGACACGCGGCCCAAAGAACAGTTCGATGCATCAGGCGCTGATATGAGAATACTATTTACGTATGGTATTAGACTATTGACGATATCTACCAGGAGGAGGTCGCTTAGAAATGAGCGCGACCGGTCTAGGGGAAACGGATCGGTGGCTCGGCGTGTCGGTGATGGTAAATGGTCATCAAACTCGGCCATCTGACCAGCGCCGCGGACGATCGGGTGACAAAGGACACGCTAGTGCACCGTCTCCTAAATCCCTTGGGCTTCGTTGCGTTTCAAAATGGGTCGTCTGCGAGGCGGGAGGAAGGAACATATCTTGATCCCTACGTGACTGACGACCAACGAAGCAGCCGACCCATTTTCAATTCAACCCTGAGGGCCGCGGCCGGTTGGCCGTTTTTCCGCGTTGCTCGCTCGACCGCTATGATCCAGAGAGCGGCGCTTTACCGCCAGTCCGGCTCGGACCGCCCTGAAAAACAGCCAACTGGCCTGCGGCGAAGCCCAAGGGATTTAGGAGACGATGCACTAGCCATCGAACGGCTGGTTCAAGTGTGGGGAACCGGCAATCCTTATTCTGGCGTACCTCGCGCTAATCAAGAATCTTTGCCCCTTAACCCGTGAAAAGCTAGAAGGCAGACCAAACAGGTCAAATTCCAACACGCGTTTCACCAGCCGCTATTTGAATTTTTCGAACAGTACGGACAGGCAGTACGGCGTACCGACCGCGCTATTGAGCCGCCCGCTGTGTCCGAACCGATGCGCCGGATCGGCTATAATTCGCCCAAAGTCCGGGCAGTTCTTTGACGCGATAGCCAGGCCTGAAATAGCTGCGCATAATCCTCCTCGAGGTGCCGCCGGACCTTCTGGGCACCGAAGCCGAGTCCTGTCTTGCAAATCTTTTCTGGTTGTTCGGGTTCCGTTTTGTTTTTCTCGAACAGATCAATCGTCTGCATGCTCGTGCGGCTGAGCTTCTCGACAAACTCCTCCATACGCTTGCGAGCCTGGCGGAAAGCGTCCGCCGTCACCGAGACGAGCTTCGCCTGGAACTCCTCGGTGGAGTCGAGCATGGTGAGCAGGTCTTTCCAGAGGTTCAACGATTCCTCCTGCAGCTGAATGCCCACCTTCAGGGCCGTCTCATAACTGGGCGTGGCCTTGTGAAAGAGCTCGTCTATGGTTGCCGACGTTGCCGCGGTTCCCGTTTCGGTAGCTGTCGCACTCATGTTTCTTCCTTGCTTCTCTTCTTTGTGAGGGCTCAGGGATGATCCCTGAGCTTCTGAACAGAACATCGCACGGTTTTAGAAGACGTGTCAACAGTTTTGTGCATACGCACAAATTTATATGCTTGCTGATGGCCAGAGAAGATCGCCTCGGATGCCTGGGAATACTGAATCCTATGGCCACCAGGCCTTTTCAGTCAATAATGTTTAATGCAATTGCAATAAACTGTAGTACAAAACCACCAAAGAGCGATGCCTGGCATGAGGAACTTGTCGACCAACGGGTTGTTATTCGAGGATCAGTGATGGATTTGACAACGTTGTCAAATTTCTTAAAATGGCTCCCCATGAATTGTTCCCCTTCCTTCTTTTGGTCTTTGATACGCTCCGAACCGCAAGGTAGATCCAAGTCGCGACATAGGTTTGTCCCAATCGCTCTTTTCCAGGCCTTCGCTTTGCTTATCTCCATGGTGGGACGGTATTCCGTAGCGTCCGCCCAGAACGCGCCCCCGCCGGACACCAATGGCAGCCTGGTGCTCTTTGATTTTGGCGATGCAAACGACAAACAAATTCGCGATGCCGCCATCGCACGATTCAACAAGCGTTTTCCGAATGTGAAGGTGACTGATCAGTTCACACCGATTGCCTCCTGGGCCGACTACCTGAACAAATTGATCGCGCAGGTTGCCTCCGGAAAAGTCGCCTGACCTCATTCACATTGCCACCGAAGGCGTCCAGCTCGCCGTCCGCAAGCACCTTGTCATTCCGCTCGACGAGTTTACGAAGTCGGATCCATCGGCCAAAGACCTCTTGAGCGATGTAGATCCTGTTCTTCTAAAGGGTTTTACGGTGGAGGATAAACTTTACCTGGTGCCGGCGGCATGGAACAACATGATGATCTACTACAACACCAAGGTGTTCAAGGACGCAGGGATTGCGCGCCCGCCAGACGATTGGACTTGGGACGACTTCCTTTCTATCGCCAAACGCCTCACTTCTGGCGAAGGGGCGACAAAACGATTCGGATTCGGCATCCCTTACTTCAATTTTGGGCTCACGCCTTTTTGGTATTCAAACGGCACGTCGGTGCTCAAGGACGACCTGACGGATTCAAACCTGGACGATCCGAAGTTTCTCGAAGCGGTGAAGTTTGTGCATGGATTGGTTCATGAATATGGTATCGCACCAGACCCGGCCAACACTGATCCGAACGCAGTCTTTCAACTGTTCACGGCCGGAAGGATTGCCATGACCGGCGGCGGCCACTGGCCGATGCAATTCTTCAAGGCGAACCAGTTCAACGATTACGACGTGGTGCCGTGGCCGAAAAATAAGGTGCATAAGACGGTCTTTGGCGCGGACGGGTGGGCCATATCTTCGAAGACCAAGCAAAAGGCGATCGCTTGGGAAATGGTGAAAGAACTGGCGGGCGCCGAGAGCGAGCATCAGGCGGCAGGATTAGGCGTCGCGATCCCGGCCCGTCGCACGGTGGGTGAGTCGCCCGAGTTTCTTGCCCAGCCGGAACACGCGGCTCTTTTTTACCAAAGCCTAACCTATGCGGCGCCGGTTCAAGCTCCTGTGAATTATGCTGAGGTTGAGCGAATCCTGATGCAACACCTTGGCCAAGTGATGGCTGATGAGGTCAAACCGGAAGATGCTTTGAAAGCGGCCCATGAAGAGTTGTCTGCCGCGATGAAACAACAGGCGGCAGAAGAGCAGTGATCGCTGCTCGCCAGAATGAAAAAGACCTCTTCGGAGACTTTGTCGGGCTACCTTTTTGTCGGCCCGACCTTGTTGGGCTACCTGCTCTTCGTTCTTGGTCCACTCATCGCGGCGGTCGCGCTCAGCTTCACCCACTATGATATGATGAGCCCGCCGCGGCCGGTCGGGTTCAGCAATTACGCCCGATTAACTGCTGGATCCGCGCTTGGCCATTGTGTACCGGAATACGGCATTGTTCGCGCTGGCTGCGGTTTGTCTGACAGCCGGCATCGGAATGCTCTTGGGTGTGGCGGTCAACCAACGCCTGCCAGGTGCTGTGAAGTACCTCCTTCGCACGGCGTACTTTTTCCCGGTCCTGGTTGGAATGATTTACGCGGCAATGGTTTGGAAATTCTTGTTTAACCGAGACCTCGGGGTTGTGAACTATTATTTGAGCTTCTTTCGTGTGGCGCCTATCGGCTGGCTGACCAGCAGTGCTTCGGCAATCTGGTCTGTGATTCTGGTCTACGTCTGGAAAAACGTCGGATTCACGATGCTGACGACGCTTGCAGGCCTCCAGAGTATTCCGGAGGAATTGTACGAAGCGGCGAGAATAGACGGCGCGAAACCGCACACCGCATTTTTTCGGATAACGATTCCGCTGCTGAGTCCGGTCATCCTGTTCAACGTGACTATCACAATGATTAACACCCTGCAGGAGTTCGATTCGATCGTTGCCCTGACTAATGGCGGACCAGGCGATGCGAGCCGGACGGTGGTGATGTACATCTACGACAAGGCCTTCCGTTCTTTTGACATGGGATATGCTTCAACGATTGCCGTCACACTGTTCCTCGTGATCAGCCTGGTCACCGCCGTGCAATTGTGGAGCAGCCGCGGCTGGGTTCATTACACATGAGCGCGCAAGCCGCCGATAACACCAATTTTCCCGGTCCTGCTCGAGGCCAGGGGATTGCGGCAAAAAAGTGTTAGCCTAGGTTGGGATTCATCGGGACAGCACTGGTTATCGTGGCTGCGTTTCCGATGGTGGCGCCGTTTGCATGGATGCTCGCGACGTCGTTGAAATCAGGTCCGCACGCGTTTGACCTCCCGCCAGCCTGGTTGCCAGCAGAATGGCACTTTCAAAACTTCGTAACGTTGTTCCAGTCAAACGTTCCCTTCGCGACCTTTCTCTTGAACAGTTTGAAAGTCGCAACCGTAGTGACGGCTGCGCAATTGCTCACCTGCTCGATGGCTGGGTACGCCTTTGCACACCTCCGTTTTCGGGGTGCTAAAAGCGTGTTCGCCCTTTTGCTTACCTCGTTGATGATGCCTGTCCAGGTGACCGTCATCCCCATGTTTCTCCTCATGTCAGGCTTGAACTTGGTCGATACCCATTGGGCAGTGATCCTGCCTCTGGTCACGAACGCGTTCGGAGTATTCCTGATGCGTCAATTTTTCTTGACTGTGCCTCGTGAACTGATCGAGGCGGCGCGGATCGATGGCGCCAAACAGTTCACCATCTTTTGGCGGGTTGCGCTGCCTTTGGCCAAGCCAGCATTGGCGGCGCTGGCCATCATCACGTTCACCAACACCTGGAACAGTTATTTTCTCCCGCTCGTCTTTTTGAACAGTTGGGAAAAGATGACTCTTCCTTTAGGAATGTTTGCACTGAGCAACGTTTACGGAAGCGGAAACGTTTCCGTGATCATGGCTGCGGTGGGATTGGCCGTTTGCCCGGTCCTCATCCTGTTTCTGGTGGCGCAACGCCAGATCATCTCCGGGATGGTCGGCAGCGCGGTCAAAGGGTGATGGTCCTCAAGAAAGATAGACAAAGAATTTATGAGTAACGAACATTTAGGCGGTTTTCTGCAGGATGTGGCGAGTCTGCGCCACGCGCGCAGTGGAAGATCTTCGAGTTGGGACCAGAGCGGGAAGAATCAGGATTACTGGGTTATCCCGCCGGGAGAAGAGGTAGTCTTGGCGGAGTTGATTGGCCCGGGCTGCGTCACGCATCTCTGGATGACGCAATTCTGCCGGCGGTTAATCGGCCCGGGTTTGATTGACCCGGTGCTGGGCAGCTATGTGGCGCCTGTCTTTGAGATCCACAACGCGCTCGGCGTGAACTGGGAGGAGCCCGATCCGTTCTACTATCGCAAGGTGCTCTTGAAAATCTTCTGGGATGATCAGGATCGACCGAGTGTGGTCGCGCCATTGGGCGATTTCTTTTGTATCGGACATTCCATCCCGGGAAATTTTTCGTCGTTGCCGATCACCGTTTCCTGCAAGCCGGAGGAACGCCATCGATTCGGCGGAAGCGCCGCTCTGAATTGCTATTTTCCGATGCCGTTTCAAAAGAAGGCAAAAATCGTAATCGAAAATCAAAACGACGTCCCGTACGGGCAATATTTCTACATCGATTACGAGCTTTACCGGGAGCCAATTGGTGAGCCTCTGGCCTATTTCCACGCGCACTGGCGAAGGGAGAACCCCTGTCGCGGCTGGGCGCCTGGACTCCAAGTTAATAGTCCGGAAGTCAATGTGCCGCACCTCGATGCTGCGGGTAATTACGTCATCCTCGAGACCGAGGGCAGCGGACATTATGTGGGGTGCAACTTGTCGGTCGCGCACTTCCAAGGTAGTTGGTGGGGGGAGGGGGATGAGATGATATTTATTGACGAAGACACGTGGCCGCCGAGTCTGCATGGGACCGGTAGTGAAGACTACTTCAACCACGCGTGGGGAATGCAGGATAACGCCTTTTTGATGAACGGTTCCGCCCTGCACGAAAGCATCATTCCTGGCTACCAAGTGAGCTACCGATTTCATTTGGCGGATCCGGTTCATTTCAGCAAACGAATCGCCGTCACGTTTGAACACGGGCACGCCAACCATTTGGCGGATGACTGGAGTTCAACAGCTTATTGGTACCAGACGTTGCCTTCGCCCATGAAGTCAATCTTGCCGGTTGGCGACCGGTTGCCAACGTCACCTTCGAAAGCGGCGGCAAGGCAAGAAACAGTTTCTGACCTCGTTTATTCAGATGACCAGCAAGCTGCATTCGAAGAGGCTCGCGAGCGTTTCTCCCGGTACAAAGCTTTGCGCGAGGAGCATCTCGGCCGAAAAATCGAGCGAACGCGGGAATATTCCCAACGCAATATCGAGCAGGCGCGGGTGCTCCGGGAACGCTACGACCAACGGGAGCAGCGATGACGCGCACTGGCGTTGAGATGCTTTCCGCGAATGCGACTTCGACGTTCCGTAAAATGCGTGAGGGTTTGGCGGGTGATCGGCACCGGCCGCTTTACCACTTTATCGGGCCAGCCAATTGGATGAACGATCCAAACGGGGCGTTTTTCTGGAAGGGCAACTATCATTTATTCTACCAGTACAATCCGAATGGTCCGTTCTGGGGCACGATCCATTGGGGTCATGCGGTGAGTTCTGATCTTGTGCATTGGGAAGACTTCCCCATCGCCCTCTGCCCCGTCCAAGGAAGGTCCGGATAAACACGGATGTTGGTCAGGATGCGTAGTGGACGACAACGGGGTCCCTACCGCACTCTACACCGGCCTTGAACCGCAAACGGTCTGTCTCGCAACAAGCGATGATGAGCTCAGGACATGGAAAAAGCGTCACGTCCCGGTCATTAGCGGCCCTCCACCGGGCTTGGATTTGACCGGATTTCCGTCAATTACAGGGCACCCGTCCGCCGATTTCCGCGATCCTTACGTGTGGCGCGAAGGGAAGAGGTGGTTCCTTTTGATCGGGGCGGGCATGCGCGAGAAGGGGGAACAGCGCTGCTGTATGATTCGGAAGATTTACGTCATTGGCGTTATCTTCATCCGATTTTGACGGCTGCGGTCGGAACCGATTGCAACATGTGGGAATGCCCGGTTTTGGTGCGGTCAGATGACAGCTGCGCTTTGTTAATCTGCCCGCATCCGGAGGCGAAATACACCTATTGGCTCGCCGGGGACTGGCAGAACGGGTTCGTTAGCGAGCATCGTCGCGGTAAATTAGACTTGGGTGCCTACGCTTACGCGGCGCAGTGTCTGCACGATCCAATGCACGATCGTCACTTGTTATGGACCTGGATCAAAGAGGGGCGTTCAGCCGCGGCCCAGCGTGCGGCAGGCTGGTCCGGCCTTCTTAGCCTCCCGAAAGAGTGCGGCCTCAACGACAGTGGCAATTTGGTAGTCAAACCTGCGGCGGAGCTAGTATCGCTGCGGGCAGAAAGTCGAAGCATCGAAGGGCAAAGGCTGACGCCGTTGTCCAAAGATCCGTTTTTGGGGTTTGAGGGTGATTGCCTCGAAGTCGAAGTGGAGTTCTCGTTTGAAGAGCCCACGATTTGCGAGCTGAGTGTTCGTGCCAGTCCCGATCAAGAGGAACGTACCACTATCATTTACGATAGCGACCAAGAAACGCTGACCGTCGATGGAAGCCGATCCAGCCTTGACCCCGACGTGGATCACCCGACCGTTTCTGGGCGCTTGGGTCCGGATGCTCGGCGGAGTGGTTCGGATTCGTGTGTTCCTGGACCGCTCCGTGCTGGAAGTGTTTCTGGCGGAACTGGCATGCATCACCCAACGACTGTATCCGACGCGAGAGGAAAGTTCAGGCTTGAGTTTCAAGGTGAAGAAGGGTTCGGCAATTGTCCGTCGCCTGTCCACCTGGAGATTGGCTCCTGTCTGGCCGAATGCCGGGTCCAAGAGACCAGGGCGGCCGAATAACTCAGCCAATGAAGAATCGGATCCAAAATGGCAACCATTAAGGATGTTGCACGAGCTGGCTGGAGTGTCCTTCAAGACTGTCTCGCGCGTCATTAATCGAAGCCCTCACGTGAAGGATGAGGTCCGGCAACGAGTGTTGCGAGCAGCCGATTCTCTTGAATACCTTCCGCATCATCACGCCAGGCACATGCGGACCCAGCGTTCGAAGGTCTTGGCTTTTTTGGGCGACAACATCGCCACAACGCCTTTCGCGGGACAGATTATTCAGGGAGCTCAAGAGACCGCGTTGCGGCGTGAGATGTTGCTGCTGACCTTTAACACCGGTGGCGATTCGGCCGTGGAAGAGGCTGCAGTGCAGATGGCGCTCGAACGTGGAGTCGAAGGGATCATTTTTGCGGCTATGTACCACCGGCCGGTCCAAGTGCCTAAGGACGCCTTTCGCCTTCCCCTGGTGCTGGTAGATTGTTTCGCACTGGATTGCCCTCCGGTTCGCAGCGTCGTGCCGGATGAGGTCAGAGGCGGATTTTCCGCTACGAAATTGCTTCTTGAGAAAGGCCATCGACGCATCGCGATGATAAACGCCGATCAGAAATACCCTGCTGCAGAGGGGCGTCTGCGAGGATATCTGCAGGCACTTGAAAAGTTCAGAGTGCCGGTTGAGCCTGAGTTAATCAGGACAGGCGGCTGGTGGCAGGATGACGGTTATGAGCATGCGCTGGCGCTTCTTCAACGGAAGGAAATCCCCACTGCGATTTTCTGTGCCAGCGATCGTATTGCGATGGGTGTCTATGATGCGTTGAAGGAAAAAGGATTCAGAATTCCCGAGGACGTTTCGGTAGTTGGATATGACAATCAGGAAATACTTGCAGCTCACTCGCGACCACCGTTGACGACGATTCGGATTCCTTATTTCGAGATGGGTTCCTGGGCGGTCGACCAATTAATCGAAGCCGAGCCGAAAGAAATCGAGCCGATGCTCACACCTGTTAGATTGGAATGCCCACTGGTGTCACGCGCATCGGTAGACAGGCCGCCTGCCAAAAATCACATCAGACGCTTCCGTTCGACAACAAAGACCTCGAACGGCAAGCAATCGTAGATTTTAATCTTTATTTCCTGCCATGAGAACACGACCGAGCTGTGCGGTTGAGGTTTTCGATGGCGTTATTTTGGCCCGCGTGAGCTTTCGACCCTTTCAGGCGACCGTCTTGATTGGATGGTTCCAGGGCTGAAACCCTTGAATCCAGTAGCCCCTCCGGCTCCGGGGCACAAAACGTCTTAAACCGTCGCAAAGAATGCTAACGATTAGGCAATTCGCGGTTAGCATTTCCTATAAATGGCCACCATGCTTCTCTGGAACAAGAACGCCACAATATTTCAGAAGGGCCAAAACCAACGGGAGAATGCCCTATTCCGGAATGCGTCGGACAATTCTCAACGTTGTATAGTAAGTGGTGCGTTGAGGAACGTTTAGGATTGAGATGTAGTGTGACACGAATCCGGTGCGGCTTTGTCCAATATGCCATCGGCAGAAAGCGACATTCCCGGAGTCCGCAGAGCAAATTAGCACCCGTTAAAGGTGACACGTTATGAACACAACGGAACTCGACCAGTTAATTTCCGAAGGGAAACCCGTACCAGCTCTTGAGCGATTGATCGCGGCAAATGGTCGCGCGGCGGTGCGCTACGCCTTTCTCTGTTTGAAAGGCCCGTTTCCGGCTGCCGAGCCGACCATATCGAGGGACGCGGACTGGTCGTATGAGTATGCGGTTTATGTGCTGCATGGTCGTTTCCCAGCAGGCGAAGCAGCCATCGCAGGCAACGAAACCAATAAAATGATGTACGCGCAAGTTCTCGCAAATAATTAGTGTCCGGAGAATCGGGGGTTCAATGGGCGCGACTGGCCGGGCGTCCGTCCGTTGAACATGGTCCAGCGACACACGCAACGCCTGAGTAGACCGCAATTCTTGCAAGATTGTGCTATATTCATTGTCTATGAGCACTCCACTCCCAATCGAAGCCACCACCGGCTCGACAGGCACTTCGGAACAACAGGCAGAGGCTAATTCCGTTGCCTGGAAACGAGACTATAAAGGGTGCATGGTAACAATTTTCGGTTCAAAGAAATCGGGCTGGAACGTGCAAATTGACAAGCGCGAACCAATAATTTTGGGCTACACTCAGCCGCGGGCCATTAAATACGCCAAAGATCTTATCGACGAGGAACAAGCCAGATATCATTCTCGATCGGCGGGCGGCCATCCCCGAAATGGTAAAACCTCACCTGGTTCCAAACGCTCTGGGAATTCATTTCCTACTGTTATTTCGGCGGACCGTCGGAGAGGGTAGGATTTTGGCCGCTCTTCAAATCCGCGTTTGTCTATACAGAGGCATCGTTTTGTTAGAATAGCCTTGGCCACCATGCGCGCGATCTCCGATTCACTCGGGCTGAACGAGATCCGCGAGGCCGAAGACTATTCCAGCCAGGTCAGTCAGCAACGTCCGCCATCCACTTTAGGAGACGGTGCACTAGCGTGATTCGAACAAGAGACTCAAGGCGGGGTAGATGCTAGCCGGACCGGCGATGATGCGATTCCCTTTCCAGAGTCCGTCATTCGACAGGAAATCGTTGATGGTGCCTCCTGCTGCCTGAATAATTGCAAGGGCACCGAGGCAGTCCCACGAATTAATGTGCGGCTCGACGTAGCCGATAAGACGTCCGCAGGCAACATAACAGAGCGCCAGAGCCCCGGAGCCATCCCTGTAAAACATCGCTCCCTGGCCAAGCAGCCTTGAGAAAGGCAGCAAAAACTCGGCCGGCGTTACTCGTGGCGAGTAACCAACTCCGACTATGCCTTCTGTTATATTGTTGGCCGTGCTGACTCTAATGACCTTGCCGTTGAGCGTGGCTTCGACACCGCGGTGGCCAGCAAACAATTCTCCTCGGGCAGGACTAGAAACCAGGCCGATTTCGAGCATCCCATTGAGCACGAAGGCGATCGACACGCACCACCCTGTCAGGCCGCTGATAAAAGGCTGTGTGCCGTCGATGGGGTCTACTACCCAGATGCCTTGACCGGAGGCGAACTCGGTGCGCCCTGTTTCCTCGCCGAGAAAGGCGTCTTCCGGAAACTTTTCATTAAGGCGGCCGCGAATCAGTAATTCGGTGTTGAGGTCCGCCTCGCTGGCCATGTCCTGAGGGCCTTTGCTTTGCACACGCAACGTGTCGAGGCGCCGGAAATAGTCCAGTGCCAGATCGCCGGCTTCCTGAATAAGGCCATGTGCAAATTTAAAGCGTTCGTCGATCGGTGATGAGCCCATAAAAAATCCAGTATCGTCGGGTGAAGACAAGAGAGCAAAAAGGTCGCGTCAATTTTTCTTCCAGAGCCACGCGGCACCCCGTACGCCGCTCGAGTCGCCATGCAGCGCCTTGCGAATGGGCGTTTCGAACACAGTTGAGAAGATGTAGCGTGCAAGTTCCGGCGGAAGATCGGTATATAGTTCGTCCACATTGGACATGCCGCCCCCATCACAAGAATGTCCGGATCAAGCGTATTGATTACCACGGACAATCCCCGTGCGACGCGGTCGACGTACCGATGCCAGATCAGACGAGCGAGGCGCTCTCCGTTCCGCATTTTTGCAATAATCTCCACGGCCGTCAGATCGGCGTTAGTGTGCCGGGCGTAGTCAGCCTCGAACGCGCGCCCCGAAACCCAGGTCTCGAGGCAGCCCCGCTTACCACAATAGCAAGGCTCTCCCTGGATTTCCATGACGTCAGGGAAAGGCAATGGGTTGTGTCCCCATTCGCCGGCGCTGTTGTTAGGTCCGTGATGCGCGCGGCCTCCGATGGCGATGCCCGCGCCTGCGCCGCTTCCCAGGATGACCGCGAAAACGATGCGATGGCCCGCCCCGGCGCCGTCAACGGACTCCGAGGAAGCGAGGCAGTCAGCATCATTTTCGACTCGGATCTCGCGTCCGAGCGCCGCTCGCAAATCGCGCTCGACCGGACGACCGAGCAACCAAGTTGAACTCGCGCCTTTGCCGAGACGGGATTTTGGTTCAAGTGAGCCGGGAATGCCGATTCCGACAGGAGCTCTTTGTCCGGTTTCCTGTTCGATGCGGTTGACCAGGTTCACAATGATTTGAATGCAGCCATTGTAATCGTGACGAGGCGTCTTTTCGCGGAGACGGACAATTTCCTCGCCTTCATCCGTGAGGGCGATGCCTTCGATTTTTGTGCCGCCCCAGTCGATTCCGATGAGCATAAAAGCTTATTCTCTGTTTGTGTTGTCAGGTGCGCTTAAAAGCTGAGAAAATGAGCAGGTGGGGGGAGGGCATTCTCTTCATTTCGCCTCGCGGGCAAATGATCGGCTGTGGATGATCGGTGGATTGGTCGTTGCCCTCGGCTACGACAATGAACGATCAAGGCAGGCGTAAAGAATTCTCAAAGGAGACGCTACGCTAGTCAAATTCTATAATAGATCATCCCGACTTATCTATTTGACACGTCCGGGCTCCTAGCAGACTATTGGCCCACTTTCGGTCCTTTACCTTCTCCCAATCAAGGTGCCAAACTTTCCGGTCCCCCTTAAAGGAATGTGTAAAGGCGATAATTTCCTATGTCGCTTCTCGAGGATTATTCAGCGCTGTCCCCCTTTCGAACAGGATGTTCAGAAGGTTGCCAGCTGCTTCTCTTCTGCGGCGATGACTCTCTTCCGACATCGACTACAACACCCAGACTAAAGGCTAAACACATGCGTATTGCGACCCCCCGCGTTGCGGACACCGACAAATTGAACGCCGGTGAAACATATAAAATAACCGAGCTATCAATGAGATCGAAGGCTGCTGCTCCTGGCTGGCACAGGGGCCAAGCGGGTCTGCGATTTGCTTTCGGCGCTCTAGCGCTATCGACATTCGCAACCTTTGCCGGAATTACGACCTCCGCCAATGCCGCCGACGAGATATTGATCGGACTGGTCACCAAGACTGAGGTCAATCCGTACTTTGTCAAATTGCGGCAGGCGGCCACGGCGGAGGCCGAAAAGCACGGAGCGAAGCTCCTCGCCCGATTCGGAAAATTTGACGGCGACAACGAAGGACAGGTCGCGGCAATTGAAAATTTTATCAGCGCCGGAGTCAAAGGTATCCTGATTACGCCGAACAATTCCACGGGAGTCCTTGGTGCGGTCAAGAAGGCTCGCGATAAAGGCATTCTTGTCATCGCTCTCGATACGGCGACTGATCCTGCGAATGCGGTTGATGCAACCCTCGCAACGGACAACTTCCAGGCGGGCGTTCTTCAAGGGCAATACGCAAGAAAGGCGCTCGGAGACAAGACCCCGAAGCTTGCGATGCTCGACGGAACGCCCGGGGGTTCGGTAGACAATCAGCGACATGACGGGTTCCTCAAGGGTTTCGGCATTAAAGAAGGCGACCCAGCGATTGTTGGGAAGCAGATCACGCACGGCGCCCTGGATGAAGGTCAAACGGCCATGGAGAACCTTCTGACCGCCCATCCCGATATCAATGTGGTCTATACTATTAACGAACCGGCCGCGGAAGGCGCCTATGCGGCGATCAAGAAGGCCGGCAAGCAGAAAGATATCGTTTTGACGTCCATCGACGGTGGTCGTCTTGGAGTCCAGTACGTTAAAGACGGAAAGATTGCCGCTACGGTCATGCAGTTTCCCAAAAAAATGGCTACTCGTGGCGTCGACTACGTGATCGATTTCGCCAAGACTGGAAAGAAACCGAGTGGATTTATCGACACCGGTGCGGAGCTGATCAGTGACAAACCGTTTTCGGACCTGCCTTCAAAGGACACGAAATTTGGCATCGAGAATTGCTGGGGTTAGATCGCGACCTGATTGATTCCGGTTTCCGCCAGAGCCTCTGCAATTAGATAGATCAGCTCATGCCGCCAAACGCCGTTGCATCCCTCAATCGTGGCACGGCCTCATTCGGCCGTGCCATTGCAACCCCGGCGGTTGGTCCGCTTGTGGTTCTGGTCGTGTTCTGCGCAATATTCTCGCTGAGCACACACACGTTTCTGGCAGTCGGAAACCTGTCGCTGGTCATCCAGCAGAGCGTTATCGTCGGGACCCTGGCGATCGGCCAGACAATGATCATTCTCACCGGTGGGATAGATCTTGCCAATGGAGCCATCGCAGTGCTTGGGACAATTGTTGCGGGTCGACTGGTCAACGACGGTGGCAATCCGGCGTTATGCCTTTTACTGGCAATTTTCCTGTGCACGTTGGTTGGGGTTATTGCCGGATTGCTGGTGAGCAGGCTTTCGCTGCCGCCCTTCATCGTGACGCTTGGTTTGCTTGGGATCGTCACTGCTGGGACCCGCTTGATCGCGCAGGGCGGCGCCTTTCCGGTCACTGACGAATTGCTGAGCTGGACCGGGAACAGTTTTATTGTGGACGGCAGCGGGGTCACTTACGGGATGCTGATCATGTTCGGCCTCTATCTTCTTGTCTGGTATTTGCTCACGAAGACGGCTTGGGGACGACATGTCTATGCGATCGGCAACAACCGTCTGGCCGCCCGGCTTGTCGGTATTCCGGTACAAAACCGACTGCTCTCGGTTTATGTATTCGCTGCTTTTCTGTATGGAGTGGGGGCCTGGCTCGCCCTCGGACGCATCCCGAACGCAGACCCGAATGCGTTACAGAACGCGAATCTGGATAGCATTACGGCAGTTGTAATCGGCGGCACCAGCCTCTTCGGTGGACGCGGGAGCATCTGGGGTACCATCGTAGGAACTTTGATCGTTTCCGTGCTGCGCAACGGTCTGACGCTCTCCGGGTTTGATCCGCTCTGGCAAGACCTGGTGACAGGCGTATTGGTGATCAGCGCGGTTGCTGTCGACCAGATGTCCCGAGGGAAGCAACGATGAGCGCGCAGACTGAAAGGATCAAAGCGCCGGCTAAGGGCGAAATTGTCCTGGAGGCGCGCAACATCGTTAAACGCTACGGTCATGTGACGGCGCTGGACGGTGCCAACCTGGAACTGCGTGCGGGTGAAGTGCTCGCCGTGATCGGCGACAACGGCGCCGGCAAAAGTACGATGGTCAAGGTGCTGTGTGGCGCTGTTATTCCGGACCAGGGCGAAGTATTGTTAGACGGAGTTCCGGTTCGCTTCACCAGCCCATTGGATCCGAGAAAGCGCGGGATTGAGACTGTCTACCAGGATCTTGCCGTCGCTCCTGCCCTCGACATTGCGACTAACCTTTTTCTAGGCAGAGAGGTGCGCTGCCGGGGAATTCTAGGTTCTTGGTTTCGGTTGCTGGACAAGCGCAAGATGAAGAGCGAGGCGCAGAAAGAGATGGCAGAACTGAAGTTTCGCCTGCCATCGATTGACAGCGCGGTGGAAGATCTCTCCGGCGGGCAGCGTCAGGGGGTGGCTGTGGCTCGCGCCGCGATTTTTGCTCGGCGGCTGGTGATCATGGACGAGCCGACCGCCGCACTCGGCGTCCGCGAGTCCGGCGAAGTGCTGAACCTGATTCGAACGATCCGGGATCGGGGACTTCCGGTGCTCCTGATCAGTCACAATATGCCGCACGTATTCGAGCTTGCAGACCGCATCCATATCATGCGGCTCGGCCGGCGCGTTGCGCTCACCACTCCAAAGCAGCATACGATGTCCGAAGTTGTGGCGATCATGACTGGCGCGATGCCGGGCAACGAGCAGGCGGCCGACGCGGACGCCGTGTCCACATCCTAAGCGCGCGCATAGTCTTCTTTGGAATGGTTCTCGCCCGGAGCTACAGGACTCACTGAGGAGGTCTAACCGGGCCGGTTGCGCGATCGAAGGTCATTTCGTTCTCTTCCTTCACGTCGTCTGGTTCTTCGATGTTAGCGCAAAAGAGAGCGACGTGAACGCCGGCTTGAAGAATTGGCGCGTTCCGATAGACTACGACGCCGATTCCTGGGCGCGCCGGAAGAAGATCTGAAGCGGGTGGACGGGCGCTCAGATGGGAGAAGGCAAGTATTCAGCATTGAGAAGATGAAAGTAGAGCGCGTGAAGTATGTAATCTGGGCGGCGGACCTGAAACGTGCGGTGCGATTTTACCGCGAAGTTCTGGGCGGGGATCTGCTGAAGGAGTCGGATGTGATCAGCGAAGTCGTCGTGAGCGGAGCAACAATTGGTATCCACAGTGGCGGAGATGGAGAGCGGACTTGGACGGGGCTCGCCTTTCAAGTGCCGGACGTAGTAGCCGGCGCACAGGAAGTGGTATCCGGTGGCGGCCGGCTGAGTCGAGAACCTCAGCCCGAAGGAGATGAGCCGCCGCATTTGGCAATGTGCATAGATCCAGAGGGAAATGAGTTCATGCTGACGCGGAAGCGGTAAAGGGAAGAATAGCGGGAGCAATCGCCCTGCGGTATTTAATAAGGACTGATGAGCATCGGAGAAATCTCGAGTTTGTCACACGTGAGCTTTCGCCCCATTCAGGACGAAACGTCTTGGTTGGATGGTTCCCAGGGCAAAAACCCTGAGCTTTATACGCAATTCGGAGAAAGGGCAGGTGCGGGATAAGCGCTCAAACATTAAGTGATTGCGCCCCGATACAGGCTGGAAGCCTATACTACGTTACGCCGTCGCGTCGCGGCTGTGGGTTCGCGGAGTATCGGCGGGATGGCCTTGAGAATATCGCGCCAGACTCTGGAGAGCAAAGTAGCATAGGCTTCCAGCCTGTATTCTGTTCGCACCGAGCGATGCCTTCTAGACAATCAGAACTGGTCGCCGGGCTCGCGAGCGCTTCCCCCGGACTATTGTATTGTGTATAAAGCTCAGGGTTAAAACCCAGGTAAAAACCTGTGCTCGAATTCCGTAGCCCCTCCGGACATGCCGCCGAACCTGAGAGCAAGGGGGCGACGAGCGGTGTGGCACACTTATTGCCGAAGAATCGGGATGGTATCTTCCGCAGTGAAATCCTTTAAAGGGTTGGAGGCTCAATCTGCGTCGGGGACAGGCCTTAACCTGACCCTCAGCAGAGCCCCTGCCAAATCGCTGCCTCGATTTTCTGGAATGTGTAGTGGGTCTGGAAGATCGGACTCTCGCGGCCCGTTGGCTAAACCGCTCCCGATATCAGCCGTATTACAGAATCAGGGCTATTATGACTATCCTTTCAGCTTGGCTGTTCGTGGTCCTGTTCGCGGTCCTCACCGCGTCCGCATCGGCAGACCACATCGGTCGCGCAAAACACTCCTCTCAAACTGGAGAAGCTACCGTGGTCTACGGTGCTATGTATCTCATTGTTGCCGTCGAGGTCAAAAATCCAACCACCGCATGGCGAGACGACTCCCCTGGAGGTCATCATGCATCGGGCGCCCGACCGGGGTTTCCGGAAGTCTATAGAAAGTGGTAGTACAATATGACGAACATTAAGGCAGCGATGGAAGCTCTCTTAAAGGGAGAGTATTATGCCGATGACACATACAGAGTTAGTTTGGCATATCCTGTGTGTGAGGATGATGATCCATATCAACTTTTGGATTTGAAGGAGAATGCGGAGGTGGCACGGTATTCCCTCTACGATGATAGTTACCTGGATATCGTCGGAACTGGAAAAAAGATCACGGTGAACCAGGAATATAGTGAAGAGGTCCTAAAATATGTTCCGGCAAGTTTTGAAGTAAAGTTGTCAGGTACGCATCGTGGGCGTCCGCGACTGGACTCTTGCGCGAATGTAAAAAGCAATGCTCAGACCTCGGTAGGCTGGTATTTACGGGAAAACGGCCGCAGGGCTATTGTGTAAGGTGGGCGACACACTTATTTTTCCCGTCGCTAGCTAGAATCCCGACTTGCGGCAATAGCTACGCGAACCCACACCCGCGACGCAACGGTATCCTCTCAAATCTGCGAAATCTGTCGGAATTCAGGTTCTATTTCTGCCCGCGCAGACCGTAGGCGCGCTGCGCGGTCCCCCCGAATAGGTCCGCCCTCTCTTCTGGCGAGAGCGAGGAGGTGAAGCTGCAGACAGCGTCGTACCATCGGCGGTAAGAACATGCCACAAGGCAGACGGGCCAGTCAGTTCCGAACATCAGGCGGGCCGGTCCAAACAGTTCCAGTGCTGTTTCAACATAGGGACGAAGTTGATCTTCGTTCCATGTGACGAAATCAGTCTCGGTCACAAGGCCTGAGACTTTGCAAAAAACGCGCTCTCGCCGAGCTAACTCCTTTAGATTCGTGCGCCATGGTTCCAGCAACTGCTCTTTGATCCTCGGCTTGGCGAGATGATCAAGCACAAAAACCTGCTGGGGATGCTGATCCACAAAAGCGATCGCTTCCGGTAGTTGACGTTCGAGAATTAGCAAATCGTAGGCGAGGTCCAATTGTCGTAAAATGGAGACGCCGCGATTGAAATCCTTTCGCATTAGAAAACCGTCCGGCTCACTTTGCACCACGTGTCGAACGGCACGTAGCAGCGCTTCCTCCGCTAATGACTCCAACTCGGAACGGACAGAGGGATCGATCAACGGAACCCAGCCTACCACTCCTTTTATGAAATCATTCTGTTGGGCCAGACTTAATAGCCAGCGCGTCTCTTCGAGAGTCTGCCGCGCTTGCACGGTGATAACGCCGTCAAAGCCGACGTCTCGAATTTCTCCTTTTAACTCGGACGGTAGAAGATCTCGTCGAATAAAACTCATCGCATCATCAATCCACCCGTACTCCGTGGCGGAGTATTTCCAGAAATGTTGATGAGCGTCGATTTTCATATTCTTCGCCCGCAAGGTAGCCTTCTCATAGCATTCGATCTTGCGCGCTAGACTTCAATGATGGCTTTGATCACGCCGCTCTCGGGTTTGGTCCAACGGGGGAATTCCTTGACCGCGTCCCTAAATGAGGCGCGATGCGTTATCCACGGAGCGGTGTCGATGCGGGCGCTTTCGACGAGACTGATGATCCGAGTGAAGTCCTCAGAGCGGGCATTCCGGCTGGATAAGACGGTGAGTTCGCGCCGGTGGAAATTCGGATCGTTAAAGGTCACGTCGCCCTGGAAGAGCCCGACCATGGCCAATCGGCCCCCGTTGGCCGGGTATGCAAATGCTCCCATCATCGATTGGGGATTTCCGGTGGCGTCGAAAACCACGGTCGGCAAATCGCCCGAGGTAATCTGCTTTAACATTTCGAGCGGGTTATCCACGGCGCCATTGATCAAGTAGGGGGCACCGAGTCGTTCGCGACAAAACTCCAGGCGTTTCGGATTGATGTCCAGGACGATAACTTGTGCTCCTGCCTCAATCGCAAAGAGCACCACCGTTAGTCCGATCGGCCCAGCCCCGATGACCAGCGCAAATTCGCCTGCCTCCACCTGTGCGCGATCCACGGCATGGCATCCAATCGCAAGCGTTTCGATCAGCGCCAACTTGTCCAGCGTCAGATGCCTTGAAGGGTGCAACTTGCGACTTGGAACGACAATTGCCTCCCGCATTCCTCCGTCAGTGTGAACCCCTAACACCTGGAGATTCACGCAACAGTTAGCTTTCCCACGGCGGCAAGCGATGCAACGCCCACAGTTCAGGTACGGTTCCACCGAGCAACGGTCGCCTGGGCGCACGTTCTCCGACGAGCTACCCACCTCAACGACCTCCACGCCAAGCTCGTGACCGAGGATTCGCGGGTAACCAAAAAACGGTTGGTTCCCGTTGAAGGCGTGGATATCGGTACCACATACGCCGATGCGATGCACGCGAACCAACGATTCGTCAGGCCTAAGCGGGGTAGCAGGTGCATCCGTCGAGAGTAGTACAAGCCGGCCGGGGCGTTCGAGACGGATCGTTTTCATACATAGCTGCCGCGGATCGGGAGCACGACGCTAGTGTCCTCTGGTGAAGCTTAAATTATGGTTCGGTTTCAAGACATCGAGCCTTTCTGAAGGCAGGCCTTGGTCCTGATCGCGACCAGCGCCTCGACATTTAAATTTTAGATACGACCCCAGAAATCTTGAGAAAACACAATTAGTAGTGGTACATTGGCTTGCGCGTGGCTGCCGGTTGTGTGTAGAGTGCTCCTTATGTTGTCGAAAACTGAATTGTGGCCTGCCAAGGATCGGTTGAAAGATGCCGATCGCCATCTTGCATACGTCAAAGGGAGCATACGGCACATCAAAAGTGTGGAAAACAAGCAGATTGTCAATGATCTGGTTGGAGCGATCGAGGCTCAACGGAAGGCTGTCGAGCAGATGCTGCAGGTACTAGACGTTGTCGCAAGGCATGATTTCTGCAATGTCCGCCTGCAGGAGCTGGAAGGGTCAGACGGGAAGATTCTTGACCGTAAAGAGACCAGAAGAAGGCGTGTTCGCGGCAACATTCCCGACCCGGCTCAAGGGATCTTCTCCTCATCGACGGAGCAGGAGTTGGTGCCCAGTGAGCAGTCATCGCAAATCGGATGCGCGGGTTAGTCCAGATTGTGCAAGCCAAGACCTTGATGGGTTATTTGTTGCGGACGGAATTCTGGAATTTCAAGTACGGGGCCTTGGACTTGCGATATCTTTAGTGACCAAGACGTAATGGTAAACTGCGGCCTCTTCGCCGGTGTGCAATTGCAGAATGCGGTCGAGAATTTCGCGTTCGGTCTTCGTCATGCGGCCATGCACGACCAGATGCTCCTGCCAGGTCGGCGAGACCGCCTCCATCCGGAAAACCGCATGGTTTGCCAGACTCTCGTAAAGTCGCACGCTGGATGCTCCATTGCGCAAGTAGGCCAGACGGAGTTCGCGCATCAAGTCCAGGAACTGTCTCCGATCTCCTTCATCGACCTTCACTTCTACCACTACGGCTATCGGTCCATCATCAGGGCTAGGAGGCGTTGGGAAAGTCGGAATGCGCGGCGGGAGTGCCGGCTCCGCATCGAGGGACTTTATAAAATCGATCGATAGGGGGCCGGCCACGGAAAGATTAAAGCAGACAAGCAAGGTTGCGAGCAGCAGCGTGTATTCAAAGCCGGTAAAAGCTGCAGCCGCACCCCAGGCGAGGCCGCCAATTGCAAT
Organism: uncultured Verrucomicrobiae bacterium; assembly: GCA_963736745.1. Classification (GTDB taxonomy): domain Bacteria; phylum Verrucomicrobiota; class Verrucomicrobiia; order Chthoniobacterales; family JAFAMB01; genus JAFAMB01. The sequence goes on from CAVTQD010000019.1 coordinate 104,429, forward strand.
ACCGCCCTGAGAGACCATAATTGTTGCTGCATTCAGCCGGCCACGTGTCCAACCTGGCATGGCCTGCTGAGCGACAACCCAAAGTTCGGAAGCTGCCAGCGTCCATCCCAAACCCGCAAGGGCGGCAACAGCCATAAAGATTTCAAGTTGGCGAACGGCAGCCATCAAGATATAGACGGCCGCTATGAGGAGGCTCGCCAGCATCGTGACCTCGTTCGAACTGAAGTGCGCTCTGGCCCAGGGCACGACGAACACCGCGCCTAAAAGTGAACCCACGGCCATGCTGGTAAAAAGAATGCCCAGATGCGAGGAGGTCAGGTGGAGAGCCTTGAGTCCCACCGCCGGAAGAAGGGCCGGGATCACCGAGATCAGCAGGGAGAACAGGAGAGCGCGGATCAGTACGACCTGAATTCCCCGGCTGTATCGGACGTAGCGTACAGCGCCAAAGAACGACTCGAGGATGTTTTCCGCGGGGGCCCTGGTTCGCTTGCGCGGATTGTGCCAACTTGCGATAGCGGCGAGCACAAGAAGAAAGCCGACTGCATTTACCGCAAAAACCGCATTTGCCCCGATCAACGGAAGAAGCAAGCCGCCCAGAGCAGGTCCGATAACCCCGGAAATATTCATCTGCACACCGCCCAATGTGACTGCTGAAGGCAGTTCCTCCTTTCCCACAACGTCTGGTATGACGGAAGTCCAGGCCGGTGCGTTGCATGCAAACCCGACTCCAAGGAGGAACACTGCAATCAGGATGACCGAAGGACTCAGCATTCCGAGCCATCCCAAGAGCGCAAGCCCGGCGGCGGCAACCACTAGCCAGACATGCATCACGCATAGGAGTTTCTTGCGATTGACCATGTCCGCCAGAGCGCCCGCGGGAAATGTGAACAAGAAAAAAGGGAGAGAAGCGGCGGTAGACAACAGCGACAGGTAGAAAGGCGAAAGAGTCATTGTGTTCATCACCCAGGTTGCGGCCATGTCGTGGGCCGAGACGCAGCACCCGGAGACGACGCTCGCCAGCCAAAGGGTGCAAAAAACCGGGTTCCGTAGCGCTACCCAGATGGAGGTTGAAGTCGTGCTCATGAGCAAGACCCCGATGGCAAAGCGAGCATCCACTACTGAATAGCGTCTTCCACATCCCGGAAACGAGATCTTTTTTAGGAAGAAGAATTCAGGAGTTTCAGGAGTTACAGGAGTTCAGGAGACACCGTGGTCAGATTCAAATATTTATCCTCAACATTGGCATTGTTAGAGGATGAGCTTGGGATCCCAAGTGCACAAGCCCTAGTCCATTCTGCAAGTCCTGAACTCCTGTAACTCCTGACTTCTTCTTCCTGTTTTCCAGTCGACGCACTATTCCGGGAGGAGTATGTATGAACAGATGACGCGACCGGGCCCCTCCGACTTTGGCCGCCTGGCGACCGAACTGGAAGGCGATTTCCATTTCGACGCGACGATGCGGGTGCTCTATGCGACCGATGCCTCCGTTTATCGCCAGATACCACAAGCCGTCGCGCTACCCAGGTCCGAGAACGACATTTGCAAACTCGTCCGGTTCGCACGCGAACATGAAACATCTCTCATTCCGAGAGCGGCTGGAACATCATTGGCCGGCCAGGTCGTCGGCGAGGGAATCGTCGTGGATATTTCGCGTCACTTGACCCGGATTGTCGAAATCGATGCGGGCGCCCGCCGTGTTCGAGTGCAACCGGGCGTCGTGCGCAACGAGCTCAACCTCGCACTTGCTCCTCACGGACTGTTCTTTGCTCCCGAAACTTCCACTCAGAACCGATGCATGATCGGCGGCATGGTTGGCAATAACGCCTGCGGCGCGAACTCTGTAGTTTACGGCAGCACGCGCGATCACGTTGTTTCAATGCGGGCAGTCCTCAGCGACGGTTCGATCGCGGAGTTTGGAGCGCTTTCGTCGGAAGAGCTCGCGGCAAAATCTCGAAGTGAGACGCTGGAAGCCCTTATCTACCGCAAAATTGACCAACTACTCGGTGATCAGGAGAACCGTGCGGAGATTGCGCGAGAGTTCCCCAAAAAATCCATCCATCGCAGGAATACAGGGTATGCGATCGACTCACTCATAGAATGTTCACCGTATGTGCCCGACGGTCCACCCTTCAACTTCTGCCGCTTGCTCGCCGGGTCTGAAGGAACACTCGCATTCCTGACAGAGATCACGCTTTCATGCATGCCGCTCCCGCCGCGTCAGTCAGCACTGGTTTGTGTACACTGCGCCACGATCGACGAGGCGTTGCGTGCCAATCTGGTGGCGTTGCGACACTCGGCTCGTGCGTGCGAGTTGATGGATGACAATATTCTTGAATGTACCAAGGCAAATCTTGAGCAACGCCAAAACCGCTTCTTTGTTCAAGGGGATCCCGGCGCGATTTTGGCGGTCGAGCTAGCTGCCGAAACTCGTGAGGAGGTCGTCGCCCTCGCCAAGAATCTTGAAACCGAGTTGCGCGCTGCTGCTCTCGGCTACCACTACCCGGTTATCTTTGGCGCGGATCAGAATCGCGTCTGGAATCTTCGCAAAGCGGCTCTGGGGCTGCTTTCCAACATCCCTGGCGATGCGAAACCGGTGGCGGTGATTGAAGATACGGCGATCGATCCGCAGGACCTGCCCGCGTTCGTCCATGAATTCGATTCGATTCTCAGCGGTCACGGTCTCTCCGCGGTTCACTACGCGCATGCGGGCTCGGGCGAACTGCATCTGCGGCCTATCCTAAATCTTAAAATGGAAGAGCACCGCAGGCTTTTCCGGGTAATCGCAACGGAAGTCGCTCGCCTAGTTAAGCGATATGGCGGGTCGCTCAGCGGTGAACATGGGGATGGACGATTGCGCGGGGAATTTTTGCCTTCCATGGTTGGAAAGAAAAACTACGCTCTTTTCCGCGAAGTCAAACACGCGTGGGATCCCTCGGGGATCTTCAATCCCGGCAAGATCACGGACACGCCGCCCATGGACGCGAGCTTGCGTTATGAATCTGGCCAAGCCGTGCGGCAATTCCCTACGGTGTTCAGTTTTGCCGACTCCGGGGGGATATTACGCTCGGCAGAGCAGTGCAATGGTTCAGGCGACTGTCGAAAATCCCATCTGATGGGCGGCACGATGTGCCCAAGTTTCATGGCCACACGGAACGAACGCGATACAACCCGGGCGCGCGCAAATATTCTGCGCGAGGTTCTGACCCGTTCCCCGAAATCCAACCCGTTCGATAGTGATGAAGTCGCCGCAGTCATGGATCTGTGTCTTTCGTGCAAGGGATGCAAATCCGAATGCCCATCCAACGTCGACGTGGCTCGTCTCAAGGCCGAATGGCTCCAACAATACTATGATGCGCGCGGCGTACCGTTCCGTTCGAAACTGATCGCCGGATTTTCCGGCGCCATGGCGGTAGCTCAGTTGGCCCCTGGAATTTATAATTTCCTGGTGACAAATCCATTGACGGCTCGCTTAGTGAAGCGGTTCGCGGGCTTTGCGCCGGGGCGGTCGATGCCTCGACTGCACGCAACAACACTCCGTCGCTGGCACCGGAGTCAGGCAAACAAAGAAGGCTCGTTCTCAAATGGGCGCGCATTCCTCTTTTGTGACGAATTTACAAATTTCAATGACCTCGAAGCCGGCATTAAGGCAGTGCGACTATTGAACCGCTTGGGCTACGAGATCATTATTCCGACGCATGTCGAGAGTGGGCGTGCTCAGATTTCAAAGGGTCTCCTGCGCGAAGCTCAACGGCTGGCAATTCGCAACGTAGAGCTGCTAAAGAATGTTATAACCGACGACACACCTATGATCGGTATCGAGCCTTCGGCCATTCTTGGATTCCGGGATGAAGTGCCAGACCTCGTTCCGGCCCACCTGGTGGACGAGGCACGGGAACTTGCCAAGCGGTCTCTGTTAGTCGACGAATTCATCGCGCGGGAGGCCGGTCGCGGCCGGATTCGGCGCGAGGCGTTCACGCAAGAATTCCGCCAGGTCAGGCTACACGGTCACTGCCATCAGAAATCGTTAGCGTCGGTTACTCCCACAGTCAATGCGCTCCAGTTGCCAGTTAATTACAAGGTCGAACTTATTCCCTCCGGCTGTTGCGGGATGGCCGGATCGTTCGGTTACGAACAGGAGCACTACGACCTCTCGATGCAGGTGGCCGAACTCGTGCTGATGCCGGCTGTGCGCTCTGCGCCTGCTGACACAATCATCGTCGCCCCTGGTACCAGCTGCAGGCACCAAATTAAAGATTGTACAGGACGTATCGCGCGGCATCCCGCAGAGGTTCTGTACGATGCATTGGTGTGAGGAGTCAGGAGTCAGAAGGCTTCGGGCGAAGCCTCAACTTACCGTCGAATTTTTCATCGCATGAATGCCGCAGTCCCATTCTGCAACTTCTGATTCCTGTATCTGCGGTTTCAAGTTAATGGTGGCCCGCCTTTTATATATGGAAATGATTTCACAAAATGTCAGCACCGCGGACTGATCGACCGCCCCGTCGAGTCGCATTTCTCATCGCCGGATTTGCGATGTTCGGACCGTTTTCCATCGATGCGATCTTTCCTGGATTCCCGGCGATCGCGGCGGAATTGGCGGCCAGCCCACTAATGATGCAGCAGATCATCAGTGTGTATCTCGGCGGATTTGGGCTGATGAGCTTGTTTCATGGACCGTTCTCGGACGCGCTCGGGCGTCGCAAAGTCGTACTATGGTCGACGTTCATCTTCGTACTGGCTTCTGCCGGTGCCGCCCTCTGCCCTTCCTTCCACCAATTGTTGGCTTGGCGTCTGATACAAGGTTGCTCCGCCGGCGGAGGAGTGATAGTCGGCCGGGCCATTATTCGCGATTTGGTCGAGGGACCGGTCGCCCAACGAATGATTGCACAGGTGATGATGATTTTTGCTGTATCGCCCGCGGTTGCTCCGATCGCAGGTGCTTACCTTTGCGGTTTTGGTGGTTGGCGCACCGTGTTTTGGGCGGTTGGAGTCTTTGCTGGTCTCCTTTTGTTGGTCGCTGCGTTAACTTTGCCGGAATCGTTACCTGTCGACCAGCGGCATGATCTAAATCTTGGATCACTTCTGCAAACGTATTGCCGAATCAGCCGGGACCATCAGTTTATGTTGCTATCCATGAGCACCGCGCTCAATTTTGGTGCGCTTTTTCTCTACATTGCGTCGGCTCCGAGATTCATTTTCGATTTTCTGCATCTCTCGAATAGCGAGTTTTATTGGCTGTTTGTGCCGGCGGTGACAGGGATAGTAACGGGCTCGGGAGTAGCAATGAGGACTTCGGGGCGCTTCGCTGATTCTGCAATTCTCCGTGTTGGGTTTGGGATTATGATAGTAGCCTGCATCGTTAATAGCGCGATGACCTGGGCGCTGCACTACCCGCAATTACCGTGGGCAGTTCTGCCGCTCGGTTTGCAGGCTTTTGGGATTGCACTCAATCAGCCACTTCTCACCTTGCTTGCGCTCGAGCGATTTCCAAGACAACGCGGTGCCGCGTCCTCGATGCAGGCCTTTCTGGCTTTAGGAGTCAATGCCACTGTCTCAGGCCTGATTTCTCCCGGCGCATCGATTAGCCCACTTACTCTCTCGGTCGCGGCTTTCGCCGTTAATGCCATGGGGCTCATACTATGGCTACTGACCGGACGCGCAAAAGGGCGGAGCGCTCATCAGGTAACAGCAGAAGAGACGATTATTGCGGACTGAGCCGGATGTGAGGAAATAAACCGTGGTCCGCGCAGGAGATGGAACGATGAAGCCTAAAGGCGCTTCCGCCCATGCTAAGCCTTCGGCTCCCTCGGACTAGTGCAACGTCTCATATGTAGCTGGCATATGGTGGCGTTCAAAATGGGCCGCCGGCAAGGCGTGAGGAGGGCGCATATCTGAATCGATACGTAACCGACGAGCGACGCAACCGCCGGCCCATTATCAACGCAACCCTCCGGGCCGCAGGCCGGTTGGCTGTTTTTCCGCGTTGCTCGTTCCTTAGGTATCAATCTAGATATGCTCGTCGCGGGCGCCTCGAAAAACAGCCAACTGACCTGCGGCCGTATGCCAGCTACATATGAGACGATGCACTAGCCAGTTCTTGAGTTCGCAAGAGCAGGCGCGTTCCGCTTGCGGAAAGCGGTCCGGAGCCTGCGAGCCGCTATTTGCCAGGCGCCAGAGAAATCTGCAGCCCGGAATAAACCTGTCGTGAAGAAGCAGATAAACTAGCCAATTGAATCTGCTTCAGGGGAGCCGGTACCCTTGGCGGGATTCTAAACCGGTCAGGTGCGGCTCCCAGTTGTCTGTCTTACTTGGCCTTGAAGAGCCCTCCACCAAGGGGTTGCACGCCTAACATTTTGTAGAGGCGAATTCCAAGGACCTTTTTCGCTTCTTTGAAGGTAAACTTATACCCTTGGGCGACAAGTGCGTCGTATATATCCGCCGTTTTTAAGGGATTTTTACTCTTTTTCAGGATCGCGACCACAGCCGGCCGTAGCGTTCCTCTTCCTTCTTCGGCAGCCTTAGGAGCTGAGGGGGCGGCCTTTTTCGGCAAAGAGACTCTACGTTTCGGTGCTGTTTTCGGAGAGCTCTGCTTTTCCGCTATCGAGTCCCCTCCCTGGAGCAAAACGCTGAGTTGTTTTTCGAGTGATTCAATTTGTTCCGCTATTTCGGCGGCCTGCGCAAAGGTCTTGGATGAAAAGTGCACTGAGCTCATTTAGTTACTTAGGATTAATTACGCCAAACTACTCGGTTCTCGCAAGCATGCAAAAACTTTTAATTATTTGGGTAGGAATAAAGGTTATGGACATCCCGGTTAAGGCGGAATCGCCAAAACAGAATATTCGTACCGCTACCGGCACCGGTAATATTTAAAGAATCTGGCAGAGGCGAAAGTGAATAGCATTGTCTTGGATGCACATAGAAACACAATTCAGGAATAAGCAACAATACTAATTCCCACTGCAATCCAAAAAAACTCGGTTCGAATAGTTGCATAGAGACGGAAAGTGCCCAAACGGGGGTACTCTAATGATCTATCCTAAAGTTGGACTCGCATCCGCCCGGTAGACGGGTCGAGGTTCTGATTCGAGCGTCAGATGGAATCCGGCCGCCTGATGCGCGGGAGCCGTGGAATAAAAGCTATCCATTAGATTCCAGACTAAACCGCTTCGGTGGTTCTCGATCGACAGGAGCTCCATACCGAGGTCGAGACCAATGACGTCCTGATCATACCAGTTCCGGTCGATATTAAATGCGTTGACGAACCCGTATTTGCCCCAGGGAACGCGTCCGATATTGGCATAGAGCAAGCGAGCAGTGGAGAGGGCCAGCGCCGGGACAAACGTAATCGATGAGATTGCACCGGTTGGCGACACCGTGCCGTCGTCCGGACTGTCGATTGCGCCATAGGCGGTGTATCCGGTCGGGCTATCGCTGGCATTGAGTCCCCAGAAGCCCTGCGCATAGGTTTGAACTTCTCCGGCCCGGTCTATGCAATATTGGCGATGTATTTTCATCGCATTTGTCGATGATACCCAATAGTCGAACCCAAGCTTGTCCCGCTGGTTGCGGAAATAGAAAAATCCGGACGGCATTTGATGAATGAAGATGGGGCCTCCTTTGAGCGACTCTGTTCCCCCATAGGTTTGTACGGGCCGCTGGATCGCTTCCCATGTCCTTTTTGGCAGCGGATTGACTGGTGCCCCGAGGCCGAGCAAGTAAATCAGGATCGCCTCGCTGTAAGCGCCGTAGTCATAGGTAATGAAACCGGTCTCGGGCTTCCAACCATGTGATAGCACACTCTTATCCGGTTTCGCGCCATTGTTGGTCAGCATCCACCACCAGTCAATTCTTCGATAAAGGTCATCGGCTAGCACTGAAATATCGATGGTTGAAATGTCGCGCGCAAAATATTGGCCACACACGATCGCACCAGCCACGAGAAGGGCGGTGTCTATACTGGAAAATTCACTTTCCCAAAGACGTTGACCGTTCCGTCTATCGATAAAGTGAGTCAGCCATCCACGTTGGTGCGGCATAGCCCGCAAGAACCGAAGTGTTTTGCGCGCCCGAGCGGCGGCTTCACTTCGATTGAGCCAGCCACGTTCCACCCCGATCGGAAGGGCCGCCAGTCCGTAACCGGTGACCGCCGTCGACGCAACCGTATAATGGTCTGCCTCAAAGTTCTTGGCGCGGTCGTTAACTAAGCCGGTGTCTGCATCGGCTTTTTCCCAGAAATAGAGAACAGCGCGCCGCTGCAATTCATCCAAAAGCTCTTCATCGGTTCTTGGAGTTGGCTCCTCCGCAATTGGCTGCTTCACGGCTAACCATTACCAGGAAACAACGGCGGACTAACGAAAATTTTTGTAAATAGAGATTCCATAATCGCCAAAGCGACCGTGGAATCTGGGGATTTAGCACCTTGCTTAACTTAAGGTTCGCTCAGACGAGCATGCGGCAATCTGAAATACTTGGCTATAGAGCAGGCATCCGCACGGGATGCTCGGTAAATGCAGGCAGGGGAGCAACCACAAAGGCCGAGTGTGGTTCGCGAAAGAGGTTGGGTATATAGATGGTATGCTCTGTCGATGGGCTGAAGGCGGCTATATTCAGGATCTGGTCGTGGAAATTGCGCAAAGTGCTTCTGTGACCGACGCTCACGATGGTGAGCTGCCATGCGGCGGCGCGCAGCAGGCCGTAGAGCTTGGCCTCGGAGTCTTCGTCCAGTGCCGAACTCGCCTCGTCCAGAAACAGGAGTGCCGGCTTTAAAAGCAGAATGCGAGCAAAGGCGAGCCGTTGCTGTTCACCCAGCGAGAGGCGCTGAGACCAGTTCTGGACGTCGTCGAGTTCGGCTCCAAGGGAGCCCAGACCCACCTCCTCGAGCACTGCCATCAGCCTTGGGATGGGGTAGGGATTTTTTTCGCTGCGCGGGTAACGCAGCGCATTGGCAAGAGTGCCAAGGGGCAGATAAGGCCGCTGGGGCACAAAGAGCATTGGCCCTTTGCCAAGCCTGATTTCGCCCCTGCCGTAGGGCCAGATCCCGGCAATCGCGCGCAGCAAGGTGCTCTTGCCTGCGCCGCTCAGACCGGCAATCAGCACCGCCTCGCCATGCGCAGGCGCAAAGCTCACTCCCCGCAAGAGCGGCGTGCCATCGGGCATATCGATGTCGAGTTCTTTGAGCGCTACGCCCAATCCCCCGCGGCGAACCACAATCCGCCCAGGTGCCCGCATCACCTGATGAATCGCCTGCAAACGCTCCTCGAAACCGCCCAGCCGCTCCGTCACCGCCTGCCATGCGGCTATATCAGCGTAGGAATTGATAATGAAGGAAAGGGCGTTTTGGACAAAAGAAAATGCGTTGACCGCCTGCATCAGGCCACCCAGCCCGATCTGCTTGAGAAAGTAACGTGGTGAGATCACGACGACCGGAAAGATCACCGCCACCTGCGCGTAGCCCAGGGTAAACCAGGTCAGGCGTCTTTGGCGCTTCATGATCTGGCAGAAATTTTCAAACACGCTGCCAAAGCGCTCCTTGAATAGCTTCAGCTCGACAGGCTCGCCTCCGTAGAGGGCGACACTCTCAGCGTTTTCTCTAAATCGCACCAGGCTGAAACGGAAGTCCGCCTCAAAACGCTGGCGAGCATAATTTAAGGGCACTAGCGGTCGACCGATTTTGACCGTCAACCAGGTTCCGATGCCCGCGTAGAGCAAGGCCGCCCAGACCAGATAGGCAGGAATATGCAGAGTTGCCCAATTCCCAAGAGCGATGTCGGCCGGTCCGGACAATCCCCACAGGATAACGAGAAATGAAATCAAGGAAACTACCGAGCTGATCAACCCGATCGAGAGGCTCAGCAAATAGGTGGTGAACTGGTTCAGATCCTCTGCGATACGCTGGTCGGGGTTGTCGGTCCTGCCGCCTAATTCCAATTGATAGTAGGCCCGCTCAGCCAGCCATGCGTCCAAGTATCTGCTCGTCAACCAGCGCCGCCAGCGTATCTGCAGCATCTGACTGAGGTAAAGACCATAGACCGACATCGAAATGGCAAAAAACACCAAGATGCAGAAATAGCCAAGCTGATGGAACAACTCCCCGCTATCAAAGGCCTGCAACGCGTTGTAGAAGGACCGATTCCATTCATTGATCCGCACGCTGATATAGACATTGCCCAGATTGAGCCCGATTACTCCGATAAGTAACGCCCAAGCAGACCACTTTTCTTCCGATGTCCAATAATATTTGGCGAGACGCCACGCGGCGCGGGTGATATTTCGCCTTGTCTTAAGCATCGTTACTCTGTTTATCGACTGTTTCTTGCAACTCTTTAAGGGAGCGCTTTCTGCAGCCGACGAATCATTCAGCCGCCTACTCAACCTGATCGATTCGCCTCCATTTTCGGTCTCAAGACAAAGCGGAACAATTCAATCGAAACGGGACCAGTTCCTAGATTTGAGAATTGCCTAATAATAGAGACTCGAAATTTTCAGAAGGATTCGGCGCATTGTGAAATAGTTGTTTGCAGCCTTGCACAGCAGTTCTCCACCGTTAGGCGCGAAACAATCTATTACCGCGCCAATTCGAATCTCACCGGGCGCTCGCTGTTTCCAGATAGCGGCGCTTTACCGCCAGTCCGGCTCGGACCGCCTTGAAAAACAGCCAACTGACCTGCGGCGAAACTCAAGGGATTGAGGAGACGGTACACTAGTCCTTAAGGAAGCGTGATTTAAAGGCGCGATGGGAAGAAAAAGACTCGAAATGCTCTTAAATACTTGGTTCGCTGGGAAGTGACCAAACTACCGCAACCAAGAAAAAACAGCATTTCGAGTGAACAGAACTTACCCCAAAATCCTGCGAAACCGCAAGCGTCGAATCGAACGCCGTTTGGATCCCGAGCGTCGGTGGACTGCCACAGAGGCGCCGATGATGAGCGCCACCAACATCCATTTTGAGATGGCCGAACGGAGCCGGTCGCTCAACTATGGTGGCATCGGTGCCATGCACCTGATGGGCCAGAAATTGGGCTTGGCCGAAGAGATTGATGCGCGGGTGCAGCTGCTCAAGAGACATCTGCCCTATCACGAAAGCGACCACGTGTTGAATTTGGCCTATAACTCCCTGCTGGATGGCGTGCGGCTCGAAGACATCGAGTTACGTCGCAACGATGAAGCTTTTCTGGATGGACTGGGAGCCCAGCGCATTCCTGATCCGACCACCAGCGGAGATTTTACCCGACGCTTCGATCAAGACTCTGTTGTGGCGCTGATGGAAGCCATCAATGCTACGCGACAACGGGTCTGGAAAGAACAGCCTCGGGGTTTTCTGTCGCACGCCTTTATTGATACAGACGGTACGATGGCTCCGACGCTGGGAGAGTGCAAAGGAGGCATGGCGCTTTCTTACAAAGGGATCTGGGGTTATGCGCCCTTGATAATCTCCTTAGCCAACAGCCGTGAGGTCCTTTATCTGGTGAACCGACCGGGCAATGTGGTCAGTCATGAAGGCTGTGTGCCCTGGATCGATCGGGCCATCGAGTTAGTGCGCCCGCATGCCGGTGAAATTACTTTGCGTGGGGACACCGATTTCACGTTGAGCGCCCAGTTGGACCGCTGGGATAGCCAAGGGATCAAATTTATCTTTGGCATGGATGCTCATCCTAAAGTAGTCAAACTGGCTGAAGCCTTGCCGCCAGAGTCCTGGAAGCCCCTTGAACGGCTGGCTCGCTATGAAATTGCCACTGAGCCCCGACGCAAGCCCCATCGGATCAAGGAGGGGATTGTGCGTTTTAAAGGCTATCCGAATAAAAAGCTGGTCGGCGAAACTGTCGCGGAGTTCGAATATGAGCCGCTCAAATGCGGGCGCAGCTATCGGTTGGTGGTGGTGCGCAAAAACATCAGCGTCCAGAAAGGGGAACTGGTGCTCTTTGAAGACCTTAAATACTTCTTCTACATCACTAACCACACCGATTATCGCGCGGAACAGATCGTGGCTCTGGCCAACGAGCGTTGCGAGCAGGAAAATGTCATCGAGCAACTCAAAAACGGCGTTAACGCCATGCGCATGCCAGTCGACGACCTAATGAGTAATTGGGCCTATATGGTCATGAGTGCCCTGGCGTGGAATCTTAAATCCTGGTATGGATTGCTGATGCCCAATCGGCAGCGGGGTCTGGAGTTAGTCCGGATGGAATTTCGTCGCTTTCTGCACGCCATTGTATTGTTGCCCGCACAGATCGTGCGCAGCGGTCGAAAAATCATTTATCGGCTCATGGGTTACAACAGCTGGCTAAAAGACTTCTTTACGGCCTGGGAAAATCTTCGTCGGATGGCACCTGCTTGAGGCAGGCCTAATCGACCAATGCGCGATGATCGAGGCAGAACACGACGTTCCAAAGACAGAGCTACGCCTTGGCGAGCTAAATCGGCCCTCCAAAATAATTATAACTCAAAACGTTTTAGTTATTTTGGCCCGTCGGAACCAACTCTCGACCTCCGGTTGCTCCAACCGCCGGATTTGCACCATTTTCTAGGCCGAAGCCAGAAGTTCGTCGCGCCGCATTCGGAACACGCTTATTTTGGGACTAGAGCGAAAATGTCTGGAACTGCCGCGAATTCATGATTCTCCGAATAGCGTGCACCGGCTGATGGACGATTCGCTTGTGAACCTGAGGCGTGCAGGTCCAAAAAGAATTGAAATGATTGAAATCAAGTGAAAAGGGGACGGAGGTAATAACCCTATATTCGGCACGGAAGATGCTCTGTATCCCCTAGGAAGTAGCTTGTATGGAATATTTTGCATTCGCAGTTGTGGCAGCAGCGATCCTATTCATTGGCCGGGGTGTTTATACGCGGTTGGAGCGCAGAAACCGTTCTCGCAGGTTACGTGGAGCGAAGGAGTGTCTAGACGCCGTGCACAATACACTAGCCAGTCTTGCGAAAAGCAATCCGAAGGTCAGACCGGGCCGATAATCCAGAGCGCTATAGGCACAAACACCTCTGAACAACGAATAGAGGCGGGCCCGACGGCCTCGGCTCACGCATGGAGCATGATGCCGGCGACTTCAGGCGGCTGGAACTCAAATGCAAATTCCGGCTGACCGTCACGGACGGAGCTGGCAAAAAGCGGAGGCTTAAACAGGCATGGCCGGAGTTTCCGTGAACCTCTACTTTCGCAGCCTGGTTATCTCGTTGTACTATTCCCCATTGACCCGGATTCCCGGTATCCTATAGTGAATTTTTCCAGCCAGGGGGCAAGTCGCAGATATTTCACATCGCAATTTATATGGCTCTTTCAATTGGAACGAAGGCTCCGGATTTTTCGCTGAGCACCAAAACCTCGGACGGTATCAAGCTGGTCAAGCTCAGCGACAACTTTGGAAAGAAAAATACGCTGTTACTCTTTTTCCCGATGGCATTCACGGGAGTTTGCACGTCTGAAATGTGTGAGACCAGTGCAGGGCTCGACGGTTATAAGGAAGTAAACGCGGAAGTGTACGGGATTAGCGGCGATAGCCCATTTTCACTAGAAGTCTGGGCACAAAGGGAGCAGATAAAGGTTCCGCTTTTGAGCGATTACGATCACGCAGTGACGAAAAGTTACGAGGTCGCCTACGATCGCTTTGCGCCGGATCGCGGCCTGCCGATGGGGGGCGTACCCAAGCGCTCCGCGTTCATTGTCGATCGAAACGGCGTCATTCAATACGCAGAAAGTTCCGACAATCCCAGGCAACTGCCGAATTTCGATGCCATAAAAGCGAAACTCAATGAACTAGCTTAATCCAAATCCATGATCCCGGATAATGTAATTCGCTCATTTGACGCTGGTGGAGGCAAGAAGGGAATTTACCATTCGCTGCCGGCGTTGGAGGAAGCTGGCATCGGAAAGGTCTCGAGGTTGCCTGTCAGCATTCGGATTGTCCTCGAGTCCGTTCTCAGGAACTGTGATGGTAAAAAGGTAGCCGATAAAGATGTCGTAGCGCTGGCGAACTGGAACGCCAAAGAACCGGCGAAAGAAGAGATCCCGTTTGTCGTTGCACGGATTGTGCTTCAGGACTTTACGGGTGTCCCACTACTGGTTGACCTCGCGGCGATGAGAGCGGCAGTGGCAAGGCTGAATGGCGATCCGAAGATCATCGAGCCCCTGGTTTCAGTCGATCTTGTTGTTGATCATTCTGTGCAGGTCGACTTCGCCGGTTCGCCAGAAGCTCTCGGGATGAATCTCGACATGGAATTTAAGCGCAACCGGGAACGTTACGAATTTTTGAAATGGGGGCAGCAAGCTTTCAAGACCTTCGGTGTGATCCCCCCTGGCATAGGGATAGTGCACCAGGTCAATCTCGAGTACCTGGCAAAGGGGGTGTTAAGTTCAACAACGGGACGAGGGGAAGTTTTTTACCCGGACACGCTGGTCGGAACCGATTCGCATACGACAATGATCAATGGGCTTGGCATTGTCGGATGGGGCGTAGGGGGAATTGAGGCTGAGGCGGGAATGCTTGGGCAACCGGTCTATTTTTTGACGCCGGAGGTCGTCGGGGTTCACATGAGCGGGCGATTGAGGGAAGGGGTTACCGCAACGGATCTGGCGCTGCATGTGACCCAGTTGCTCCGCGCTCGGAAGGTGGTTGGCAAGTTCGTCGAATTTTATGGCGAGGGAGCAGGGTCACTGCCGCTTTTTGATCGCGCGACGATTGGGAACATGGCCCCCGAGTATGGAGCGACGATGGGATTCTTTCCGGTAGACAGTGAATCGGTCAACTATCTTCGAATGACGGGGCGATCGGAGCAGGCGTGCGAACGGTTTGAAAATTACTTCAAGGCGCAACGAATGTTTGGCATGCCCAAGAAAGGCGAGATCGAATACAGTGTGGATATCGATCTCGACCTGGGGACTGTCCAGCCGAGTGTTTCGGGTCCGAAACGCCCGCAAGACCGGATCAATCTGGGGGAACTGGGCAAGACATTCCTCAGCCTCTTTGTGAAACCGGTCACGGAAGGCGGCTACGGAAAAAGCCAGGAACTTTTGTCAAAACGAACGACCGTTTCGGTGAACGGTTTGAAGCCTGCTGCCGCAGTACCGAGTGGCGGCAAATCCGGTGAGGTGGGGCACGGCAGTGTTTTGATCGCTGCAATCACCAGTTGTACAAATACGAGCAACCCGAGTGTTATGCTAGGCGCCGGATTGCTCGCAAAAAAAGCGGTGGAAAAGGGGTTGACGGTCAATCCAACAGTCAAGACATCCATGGCCCCGGGCTCACGAGTGGTAACCGACTATCTTGCGAAAACTGGGCTGCAGCCTTACCTGGATCGGCTCGGTTTCAACATCGTGGGATACGGTTGCACCACTTGCATCGGGAACTCAGGTCCGCTCCATCCGAACATCGAACAGGCGGTGACCGACAATGATTTCGTCGCCGTCGCAGTTCTTTCGGGCAATCGAAATTTTGAGGCACGCATCCATCAGAATATCAAAGCGAACTTTCTAATGTCTCCTCCGCTGGTTGTTGCGTTTGCATTGGCCGGCCGAGTGAACATTGACATGGCGCGCGATCCGATCGGCACCGATACGCAGGGCAAAGAGGTCTATCTGAAGGATCTCTGGCCGACGACGGAGGAAATACATCAGGCAATGGCGACCGCATTAAAGCCGGAAGTGTTTCGGCAGCTATACGCGGATTTTGCGAGTCAGAACCCTAAGTGGAATGAGATCACTTCGTCGAAAGGCGACCTTTATGCATGGGACGAGAAGAGTGATTACATTCAGGAACCGCCCTTCTTCGAGAAATTCTCAATGCAGATCGGCGAGATTGAAGAAATCCGGGATGCTCGGCCATTGGGCATCTTTGGGGACTCGGTCACGACCGATCACATCTCCCCGGCCGGTGCGATTAAGCAGAGTTCACCGGCAGGAAAATACCTGATCGCTCGCGGAGTCCAACCGATCGACTTCAATAGTTATGGGAGCCGTCGAGGAAACGACCGTGTGATGACCCGCGGAACGTTCGCGAATGTACGAATCAAAAATTTGATGGTGCCGGGAGTTGAAGGTGGAGTGACAATCTATTACCCGAGTGGGGAACAGATGTCGATTTTCGACGCCGCGTCTCGATACCAGAAAGAACAAATTCCTCTCGTTGTTATTGCCGGACACGAATATGGCACCGGCTCAAGCCGGGATTGGGCGGCGAAGGGTACCCGATTGCTGGGGGTAAAAATGGTCGTGGCCGCCAGTTTCGAGAGAATCCATCGCAGCAATCTCGTGGGGATGGGAGTCTTGCCATTGCAGTTTCAGGATGGGACTAACGCGCAGACGTTGAGTCTGGATGGTTCAGAGACTTACAGTGTATTTGGTCTCGGTGATAGTATTCGGCCACGGCAGGAGGTGACTTTGGAGATAAGGCGGAAAGATGGAAGGACCGAAAAGGTCCCATTGATTCTGCGAATCGATACCCCGATCGAAGTCGATTACTATCGTCACGGGGGGATACTCCCCTTCGTGTTGAGAGAGATTCTTCGACAGGAGTGATCGCGCTTCTTTCTCAATCGTTCTCGTCCTTATAGTCGGTCCGAAGTTATTCATCGAGCCGGGGACGAAAGCTTTTTTCCGGCTTTTGAGCGTGAGCGGCCCCGGATTGTGAATAACTTCGCGGCAAGCGCATCGTCAGGTTACGAATTCTCGTCCTATTTCAGAGAAGATGAATTCGACGAGACTTTCGAACCTGGCGGTTGTGCTTGGGTCGGGCAACGAATACTCAGATGAGGACGAATCGTCTCGTGAGACGATTACGTCTGGCTATAAGGAATTCGCATCCGGCTCGGGCCGCGCGAACGACCAATACCCCCACCTCTCGAATATGAACGAATCTGTCTCCGAGCAACCGCTTAGCCCCAAAGTGGCTGCCTATGTCGGCATCGATTGGGCCGATCAGAAACATGATGTGGTTCTACGCTCGGCCGGCGATCCGGCCAAGCCCGAACATCAAGTTATTAAAAGTGAAATCAACGCCTTAAACGGTTGGATCGCTCAGATGCACGAGCGCTTCGGTGGCAAAAGGTAAAGTGCTTGTCTGCCTGGAACAAAGTCGTGGAGCGCTCATTTATCAGTTGATGGCCTATGAGCTCTTCGAGCTCTATCCGATCAATCCCAGTCAATTGGCTAATTATCGTAAAACCTTCTTCAGTAGCGGCGCCAAAGATGATCGGCCCGACGCAGATCTGCTCAGTGAACTGGTAATGTGCCATCGTGATCGGCTCAAAGCCTGGAAGCCTGATGATCAGTTGACCCGCGAACTGGCTTCTCTCAATGAAGGTCGACGTAACGCGGTCGATCGACGGACCGAGCTGGCCAATGAAATCAAGAGTCAGCTCAAGCTCTACTTCCCTGTGGCGCTCCAAATACTCGAAAATGACATCACCACCGCTCTGGCGGCCGATCTGCTAGTGCAATGGCCGACTTTAGCAGAGCTCCAGAAAGTCTCTCCAGGCAAGCTGCGTAAGTTCTTCTACGGCCATAACAGCCGCCAGGAAAAGAAAATCCTCGAGCGCCTGGCACTGATCAAGGAAGCCAAGCCCTTGACCACTGACGTGGCCATCATCAGACCCACCGCCCTGAGAGTTAAATTGCTGGCCCGGCAACTCAAGAGTCTTTTGCCTTTCATCGCTGAGTACGAAAGGCGGATCGCTGAACTTTTCGGCTCTCATCCCGATCGCTTCCTCTTTGACAATTTGCCCGGAGCCGGCCCTGCACTGGCCCCACGATTGTTGACGGCCTTCGGCACCGACCGCGACCGGTTCGAAGTTGCCGGCGACTTGTTGAATTTGAGCGGCATTGGCCCCGTGCGCATCGCCAGCGGAAAAAAGACCGGCAAGAATGCCAGCGTCCACTGCCGCCGTGCCTGCCCAAAGTTCCTGCGCCAAAGTTTCCATGAGTTCGGTAAGTGCTCCATCCGTTGTTGCCCCTGGGCTCAAGCCTGTTACCAAGCCCAACGCGGCCGTGGCAAAAGTCACCATGCCGCTGTACGCGCAGTGACCTTTAAATGGATCCGGATCCTCTTCGCTTGTTGGAAACAGCGCACCCCCTACGATCCCCAGCGCTACTTCCAAGCTCTTCAAACTCGCGGTTCAGACTACGCCCAAACTACCGCCTGACACACCCCCCGAAACTGTGAATTAACGTGTGAATAAAATCGTGAAAAATGTTGACGGACCAACTCAGATGTCTCGTCGTCGTCCTCGCGCTCGTTCCCACGCGAAACGAAATCGAGGACGACGACGACGACGAGAACGATTGGGGAGCAAGAGGAGCTCTTGTTTATGTTTCCGTCTGCCGGATGACCCATAGGTTGCCTGGAATGACTTGAATAATCCAGTCGAGGGCAGGAGCGAATACGGGTTGATCAGAAGAGGGCATTTGCGACGGCATTACCATCAGGTCTGTGCCGCTGGACTGGATGAATTCGCAGGCCGTAAATCCGGTGTTTCCGCGCAGAAGATGATAGTCCAGTTCCAAGCCGGGCCGCGTCTGGTCCTCGACCCACGATTGGAGCGTTTCTTCAGCTGACAGATTACCATTGCTAACTCCCAGAGCTTTTTCTTTCGCCTCGGCGAATGTGGTCTGCACGTGGAGGATGGTAATTTGGCGGCCACCGCTTCGTCCTGCGAGATTAAGGGCCGCACAGAGCACCTGACGACTGCGTTCCGACAAATCCGGGACCACAACCAGGATACCCTCCAGGGGTTTCGGATGCTCTTTCGGCTCGGTGTATAACAAAAGATCGCAACGAGCGCGTCGGAGCAGTTCGCGGGCAACATCACCGGTAAAATTGCGGTGAACACTTTCTGTTTCCATCGCACCTGCAACTAGCAGGTCGATGTTTTCTTCACGCTGTATCTTTAGAATGGCTTCGGCCGGTTCTCCAGGCTCAAAGCGAATCGCAGCGCCACTGATCGATTTGAAGGTCTCGCAAGGCAGAACGGAATCGCTCTTCTTTTTCCTGCGTGAACTCGTCGGCGTGGATCAGGCACAGCGGCGCGGAAAGAGAGTGGCTGACACGACCTGCTTCAGCAAGAACTGCCATGAAGCGAGGGGAAAAAGTTGTCGCAACTCCTACTCGGCGATACACGCGGGGGAGGATACGTTAGTTCTCCGCAGCCAACAACTCGGTTCTCTGGAGAATTGCGGTTTTCGACGGACCAACTATTGCACGAAGCCCGCTGGATCCCGCACGTAATGTCGTACAGATTTCGCAGATCCGAATTTAAGGGAGACGGTCTCTGCCTTCTACAGTTCCTAATTCAAATACTTATGTCGCAGATACTCGATACGATAGCGGGCCTGCGTGGGTTCGCCTGTGGCCCTGCGCATCAGTTCGGCTGGAAGATATCTTCGGCCGTGTTGATGAACGTTTTCGCGCAGCCAATGCAGTAACGGCGCATAATTTCCTTGAGCAAGTTGATCAGATAAACCTGGAATCTTTTTTTCAGCCGCGAACATCAGTTGCGCAGCATTGAGGTTACCCAGGGTATAGGTAGGAAAATATCCCAGCGAACCCAGACTCCAGTGGATGTCCTGAAGTACTCCGCGGGTGTCGTCAGGGACGATCAATCCAAAAAGTTCCTGGAAGCGAGCATTCCAGGCCTCAGGTAGATCCTTGACCTTGAGTCGACCCTCAGTCAGCGCAAGTTCCAGCTCGAACCGGAGCAGAATGTGCAGGTCGTAGGTTACTTCGTCCGCCTCGACACGAATAAAAGAAGGGGCGACGCGTCGTACGCCGTTCGCAAGATCTGCCGGTGAAAAGCGTGCAACGTCCGGTAAGTATTTGCACGCCGTCGCATGCCAGAGATTCCAGAACTGAGGCGTCCTCCCAACATGATTCTCCCAGAGCCTTGACTGGGATTCATGGATTCCCAGGGAAACGGCATCACCGGAGGGTAAGCCAACTCGATCCGCGCGCAGACCTTGCTCGTAAAGGGCATGACCAGTCTCGTGCATGACTCCGTACAACGAGACCTCGAAGCGATGCACGTTGTAACGAGTGGTGATACGCTGATCAAACGGACCGAGCGTTGTCGCAAAGGGATGCATTGTCGTGTCGATGCGACCCGCTGCAAAATCATAGCCAAAGGCTGCTGCAACCTCCTTGGAAAACGCTTGCTGGCCGTCGATAGGATAATGACCATCCAGAAATTTCTCCTGAAGAGGCTTATCTTTGATTTGGCCCAGAAGATCTACGAGAGCCACCCGCAACTGCTCCAGGACTGGTTTGACTTCAAGGGCCGTAATACCCGGCTCGTAGTCATCGATCAATGCATCGTAAGGAGATTCTTTGTATCCCCAGAGATCCGCCTTCTGACGCGTGAGCTCAACGATCTTCTCCAGATGCGGTTGAAACAAAGAAAATTTGGACTCCGAGCGAGCCTGAACCCAAGCTTCTCGAGCGATTGTGCGTGTTTTCTCAAATTCTTCGACTAAGGCAACTGGGATTCTGGTCGCGCGATCGTATGAGCGCCGCCACTCGCGGATATTTGCCCTTTCCTCTGACCCTGGATCGAAGCCGATTTGTTCGGCCTCTTTCAGCCAATCGCCTACGCAAGGTTCGGTAAATAGTGTGTGGGCTTTTGCCTCGAGGTAGCTTAGCTGGTCCGCTCGGTAAGAAATGGCCTTGGAAGGAATATAAGTTTCGAAATCCCATGAAAGCACGCCTGCGACAGAGCGCAGCAAATAGACTTCCCGGGAGCGTTCACAAAGTTGCAGGTAGGCTGCAGACGACATGGGCTGACCCTATTCCGTCTTGCTCAATAGCTGCAACTTCTTTATAAACCGCCACCCATGGAGATTGTTATCGGGATGATCGCCGGCGTATTCGCATTTCTGTTTTGCTATTGTTTGCTTGGAGGGCTGTACACAATCAACCAAAACGAACGTGCAGTCGTTACGAACTTCGGCAAGGCGGAGCGAATCGGGAACGCGACGAATCTCGATCTGGCAATGGCAGAGAGTCTCAGTCCGGAAGAAAAGGAGCGCTACGTTTATCCGCAGGTTCGCGTGATTGGACCAGGCGGCCCTTATCTCCGAATGCCGTGGCAACGAGTATTTAAAGTATCGGTCTCGATCCAGACTGTGAACGTCGCTTTTGATCCCGATGCGCCTGAAGCGAATCAAAAAGGGACAATCCTTGAGGCGGTAACCAAAGACCAACTGAATATTGGTTTAACAGGCCAGATCCGTTACCGTGTGAGTGAACAGAATCTTTACGCTTACCTTTTTGGCGTAAAGAGACCAATCGCGCATATCATAGGATATTTCGTCTCCATCTTGAGAGAGCGGATTGCGAATTACGAAGCTCCGCCGCCGCTTGAAACCGATCAGCCACTGATTGAAAAGGCCAACGAAAGTCTGGCCAAGGCGGGAGTGTCGATCAATGATCTTCGGAAGAATCTCAACCATCTCAATGTCCAGATGGACCAACAATGCGTCTCTTCTGCCGCCCGATACGGAATGGTCCTGGATGCCTCGCTAATTACCGGGATAGATCCACCAGCGGATATTGAATCGGCGTTAGCGGCGATCAACACGGTGCACAACGAAGTTTCGTCGAACATCAGCCTGGCTCAAGCCAACGCGGATCAGCGCATCGAGCAATCCAGAAGAGCTGTTGAAATTGAAACGAATCGCGCTGAGGCGGAAGTTCAGCCGTTGCGCTGGATGGCACAACAGTTATCCGAATTGAAGCAAAGCGGAGAACAAGCATTACCGGCATACATTCGTAACATCCGCCTCGATCTCTTCTCGAAGGCGAGCCGAGTTATTCTCCGAGCCAAAAACTGATCCAATGAATTTCTTATTCGCATTTATCGGTACATTTATCGCTTGCTGGATCGCGGTCCCGATACTTTTGGTGTTCCTGGGTGCGATCAACTTTTACACCACGATAATGGAAAGCAGGGCCAAAGTGTACGTGCTCTTCGGACGTGTGCTCGGAGTGGTTTCTGAACCGGGGCTCCATTTTCTTTGGCTGCGGCTTGGGCCACAAGCTTCGCTGGTTCGCTTCTTCGGCCGGATGTACGAAATCGATACCCGTCTGGATCAGGAGTACTTGCGAAGCAATCCGGTCAATACGGAAGAAGGCACGCCAATGGGGGTGGGTGTTTGGTACGAAATGCGAGTGAAACATCCCGTGGATTATCTCTTTAAGAATGTTGATCCTCGAGGGTCATTGCGGGCGAATGTCGCCAATGCGACGGTAAGGAATCTGAGCAATTTACCATTGCACGAAATGCTCGAAAGCAGGCATTCCATGAGCCGGACGGTACGACGGGAGGTTTCACCAAAAGGGGAAGAGTGGGGTTACCAATTAGGTTCAGTCTACGTTCGCAAAGTGCATTTTCGCGACAATCTGATGATTCGTCAGATCGAGCAGAAAGTCGTGAATCGATTGCGTCAGGTAACTTCGGCGATTCGGCAGGCAGGAACTAACCAGGTGGACATCATCACGAGCTCTGCAGAGCGACAAGCCGCTACGGAGTTCGCGAAGGCAAGGTCAGTCCGGCCTCAAATGATAGGCCAGGCTCTTCGAGAAATTGGGCAGGATCCGGACGTCTTAAACGCTGTGTTTGCAACGCTGGAAGTGGAACGATTAATCAAAGCGAAAGCGGAAATCACCCTCATTCCTGACCAATCCACTGAGACGTTGGTCAGTCTCCTTGCATCTGGGGTAGATCCCAGGCCAGCTCGCCCGGCTCTCTCCATTCCCCCGCCTCCAGCAGCCGACTAGCGCCTCCTATGGAACCGGCCGGCGAAACCGTGCTGCCAAAGAATGTTACCCTGGAAGGGTTATTCAGCCGAAGTGGTTATCGGCCAATGATGGCATTAAAGCGGTTGCTGCCCGAAGATTATTTCACGAATCACGGGCCTTTTGGAATTCTGAAACTGCGCGGCACATTGTTGGAAACACGTCCGCATGACTTTGTCTGCGATCCACCAACAGAAGAGGACTGTGTCGCGGTAATACAATTTGCGAGCTGTTTTGCAAAAGTGAAACATGCCCGGACGTTTCGAGAACTGGGCTCCGCCTGGGAACCAGATTTTGTTTTGTTGCGCCGCGAGAAATCGGTAGGTGTTGTCGGTGGCTGTGTCTGTTTTCCCACGGGATGGAGTCTTGAAGAAAAACAAAATCACTCTTTATCGGCTGCCCATGCGCCTGTCCCCGGACTAAATTCGCGGCTTGGTCCCAGCATCGAACGATTTTGGGCTAATCTGAAACCGAAGGAATGTTTTCAGCGGCTAAACTGGAGTCTGACAAGTTCCAGGCAGATGAATCAGCGCCCGCAAGATTGCATCGCAGAGATTGAATCGAATTGCGAACCAGGCCGGACATTTCTTCGCGTGGAATGGCAGGCTCTGATGTCGATTGACGATATTCGTAATATTTTTGGAATCCGAATTTATCACATCTCCCTTGAGTCGGTTCGGCACCAGCGTGAAGCTGCCCGGCTGCTGGCGGAAAACCTGAAAACGATGCCTGAGGATGTGCTCCGGTACAAACGCTTGACGCGTTGCCGGAACCGGATTTTGGAATTGCTGACGTAGCGCAGTCGTAAGGATGAAGAGGGGCTTGGCAAGTCAAGGTATCCTTCAGGATTCTTGACCAGACCGGATTTCTTCCGTCTTCGGCAACTTCTGAACTCCTGCAACTCCTGAATTCTGCTCTTAATGTCTGGACCTGAGGCGAATGATAATCGGCAAGCCGTAGTAGCCATTCCGTTCACGGATCCTGGCCTCCAAGTAACGTCTATAATCATCTGTCAGCAGCTCCGGATAATTCACGAAAAGCACGAAGGTCGGCGGCGCCACAAGATGGTTCGACGTTTTGTCAATCTGTGTCGCGTAAAGCAGCTTGAATCTCTTATTTCCGCGGATTGGAGGGGGAGACGCGGCCATGGCTTCCTGGAATAGCCGGTTCAATGAACCGGTTCCAATCGAGCGAGCGGCATGTTTTTGAATCCTTTCAATACTGCCAAAAAGGCGATCTAGATTTTCGCCAGTTTGTGCGGAAACGAGGTCAATCGGGGCGTAACTGAGAAAAAAAAGATTCGTTCGGATCTGGTCCAGGAGTGCGTCAAAGAAATCGCGGACATGTGTGAGCGGCTTGACCAAATCGATCTTGTTCACGATGACGATGCACGGTTTGTGATTCTTCTGGATCAACCCGGCAATCTTCTTGTCCTGGGCGGTGATTCCGTGGACGGCATCGACGACCAAGACGCAAATGTCGGCCCGAGCAATGCTTTTTTCCGAACGCATCACGCTAAAAACTTCGACAGAAGTATTATGCTTTCGTCGGGCGCGAATTCCTGCGGTGTCGATCAAGACGTAGTGCTTTCCATCGCGCTCATACGGCACATCGACGGAATCGCGTGTTGTTCCGGCGGTGTGGCTGACGACGGTGCGCTGATGTTGCAAAATCGCATTAATCAGAGATGATTTGCCAACGTTCGGGCGTCCGACGATCGCGAGCTTTATCGAGACGCCGGGCACTATCTTTTCCTCGTCGAGACTCGGTTCCGGCAGATGTCTCTCGATGTGTTCGACGAGGTCCACGATTCCAAGCTTATGGGCCGCGCTGATCGGAACAACATCCGAGAATCCGAGTACGGCAAATTCAGCGTCTGCCAGCTCCTGCTTCGGATGGTCGATTTTATTTACGGCAAGGATCACCGGCTTCCGTGCAGAGCGAAGTGCTTTGGCCAGAGATCGATCAACTGGTGTGACGCCATCTTTGGAATCGCCGACGAGAACTATCAGGTCGGCCATTTCCATTGCCAGATTGGCTTCTGACCGTATTTGCTCTTCATATTCGTTGTCGAGGGAGCCCTCGATCCCTCCGGTATCTACAACGGTGAATGGACGCGAACCGAGCGTGCAATCCGCGACGAGCCGGTCGCGCGTCACGCCCGGTTGATCGTGGACGATGGCGATCCGTTTTTGCACCAGGCAATTGAAAATCGCGGACTTCCCCACGTTGGGGCGTCCCACGATCGCTACGATCGGTAAGTTACCCATGGACCCTCACGATGGTAAATTCTAGAACGCATCCATGTTGAGCCGGGAGACATCAATTTTCGAATCCGGCATCCAGTGCAGTCTGAAGGTGGACATGGAGGTCGCCCAGTCTTTCCGATAACTGGCGTTCAAAGGTTTGTTCCGCTTCATCCGGGAGCGAGGCGGCCTTTGCCCGAGCCAATTCGGGCATTTTCTTTAAGCTCACGATCAATGTCCTGCGGCTGAATTTTGTTCCAGAGGCCGTTTCTAAGTTCTTCGACTCCAAGAGAAAGAGGTTCGACACTGAGAATTGTGGCCTTGGGAACCTTGATATTGACTTCCTGGCCCGCGACGCTGACCTCGAGCTTCTTGGACAAATCAAAGCCCGCTTTCACGCGATAGGTTGCGTGGATTCGAATGGTCTTCGTACTTCCAAGCCAAGTCTCGGCCGCGTCGTGGGTGATGTCGGTGTCTCGACTAACCACCACCAGCTCAAGCGCCGTCTTCGTTTGATCAAAGACCGCAGTTTCATTCACCGAAATCTTCGGCTGTAATTGAAAAAGGTCGACGAAAGTATCCCGGATCTTGCGAGCATCTTCGGAGGCCTGGTTCGATGCGGAATTGACCAATCGCGCCGGCCATGAGTTTATTTGGTCGACGATCAATTTGCCCGTGAAAGCGAGAAACAACACAACGAGCAAGAGAACTAAGGGTACGAATACGATCTGCGGTCCATTCCTTAAAAAGTACAGCCCCCCGCATCCGCTGGATACGAAGGGCTGCTGTTCCCCCCAGAACAATCCGTAAAAATATACAATTGAATAATTCCCCAAGCTGTGAGCGAATTCAAATAATAATTTTAACTATTTAACCGGTCGGTCAATTTTAATAAACATGCTCATTGCTTCGCTCCGACTGTTCACGAGTCCGAATTTGTATTGAACCTCCGGCTGTTTAACCTCCCAATTGCCGACAGGCATCGATATTCCCTTAAATCAGGCAGAGCAAATGCAAACTATAGTTATCGGTCACAGAAATCCCGACATGGATTCAATATGTTCGGCAATCGCTTATGCCGAACTGAAACGAAAACTGGGAGTAGAGAATGTCGTTGCCGCAAGAGCCGGAAACACCAATGAACGAATTGACCTGGTCCTGCAAAAGTTTGGTGTACCGGCTCCGGTATTCCTGAGCGACGTCTCTCCAAAGGTGGCCGACGTCATGGAGACGCAGATCATCTCTGTGGCTCACGACTCTTCGATTTATCACGCGATGAATTCGATAGAAAAAAAGCGCATTCGCGGTTTGCCAGTTGTCGACGCGGAAAATCGTTGTCTTGGGTTGCTCTCCGGCTGGAAGATCGGCCAGTACCTCTTCCCGCAGCGCGAGGAGGCGCCTGCTTCCCGAGAAATCTTCGCATCGATCTCGGATATCGGCCATTCGTTCGATGGCGAATTCATCGTCGGTGAACCCAAACAAAGCCAGCAAAAAGTCATCCTGATGGTAGCGGCGATGAGTTTGGCCTCATTCTGCGAAAGACTTCGAAGATATCCGCTTCAAGAAACGATCGTATTTGTCGGGGACCGAGAAGACATCCAACTGGAGGCCATCGTCAACAAAGCTCTTGCTGTCGTTATCACCGGCGG
The DNA here is from genome assembly GCA_963736745.1 of uncultured Verrucomicrobiae bacterium. Taxonomy (GTDB): domain Bacteria; phylum Verrucomicrobiota; class Verrucomicrobiia; order Chthoniobacterales; family JAFAMB01; genus JAFAMB01. The sequence continues at coordinate 131,108 of CAVTQD010000019.1, forward strand.
AATGGGACTTTCTGCCAAGGTCCGTTCAGCGGCAAAGGATGCGGGAGTGCGGCTTTTGTCGAGCAGACATGATACCGCGACAACGGTATTGCTGGCGCGCGGAGCGGCGAAGATCGATTCAATGATCGAACCGCAGTTTACGAGTTTGGCCCCTGACACCACCTTGAGATCTGCTCGCCATATCGTTGCAGCCTCCTCAGAATATATCTTCCCAATTCTGGAGAGCGACAGTCATCTGGTTGGTATTCTGACCAAAAGCGATTTTATCAAACCGATCCCGCGGCAATTGATTCTCGTGGACCACAACGAGCTCTCCCAAGCGGTAAAGGGCGCAGAAGAACTACAGATCGTTGAGGTACTTGACCATCATCGGTTGGCAAGCTTCAGCACTGATATCCCGATCTTGTTCTGGAACAATCCGGTAGGATCGACGAGTACGCTTGTCGCTTTGACATACAATCAGAACGGGATCGAGATCGAACGCCCGATCGCGGGCTTGTTGATGGCCGGCCTCATCTCGGACACCCTCAATCTCTCGTCACCCACAGCGACTCCGATTGACGCGAAGGTGCTAGAGAATCTCAGTGCCATAGCTGGAGTTAAACCGGCTGAGCTTTCTGAAAGCATCTTTGCGGTAGGTTCGCCGTTGCTGACCTTAGGCCCGAATGAAGTCATTCAGGCTGATTGCAAGGACTATTCCGAGGAAGGCTACAGATTCAGCGTTTCGCAAATCGAGGAGTTAGGCTTCTCGCATTTTTACGAAAAGCAGGAGAGCCTCCTCGAGGCTTTAAACGCTTACCGCACGAAACAGGGAAGTCTTTTCGCCGCGCTGCTTGTCACCGATGTGAATACCCAGAACTCCCTCCTTCTGATTTTCGCGCCCCCTGAGTTTCTGGATACCATCACCTACCCGAGAATGGGGCTAAGCCTTTTTGAGCTCAACAACGTCGTTTCACGAAAAAAGCAACTCGTTCCGTATCTGTTGGATTGTCTCCATAAAATCAAGACGACTGCAGCCTGACTCGTGAGTATACGAACATTACGAAACTGGTTCTGGATTTCGCCTGACGAGCGAGGCAGACCGGTGCCCTGGCAAATCTCCTGCCTGAACTGGGCGCTTGCCTTTTTCTTGCTGGCACTGCTCTGCTTTTTCTCATTCAGCCAGCTCCGCTATAACTGGAATTGGGAAACGGTCGGCGGATACAGTAACTTTTTCTGGCGTGGTTGGTGGAATACTCTGCGGATTTCCGTGCTTGCGCTTGTTCTGAGTACCTTCATCGGACTGGTTGCGGCCTTGGCCAGGAAATCAGGTTTACTCGCGTTGCGAGCCTTAAGCCGGCTTTATGTGGAGCTTGTTCGAGGTACTCCGCTTCTTGTTCAGATTTCTTTTGCTTTTTATGTGGTAGCGGATGCGTTCCGCTTTCAGGATCGGTTTACGGTCGGGGTATTGACGTTGTCTCTGTTCTCCGGAGCGTTCATTAGTGAAATCATCCGCGGCGGCATCGAGAGTATTGGGGCTTCCCAGCTGGAATCCGCGCGGGCGATCGGGCTTACCAGATTCCAGACTTACCGGTATGTGATATTTCCGCAGGCGATCCGGGTGATCTTGCCAGGACTGGCCGGGATGTTCGCAAATCTGATCAAGGATTCTTCGTTGCTATCTGTCATTTCGATTGAGGAATTTACTTGGAACGCGCAACAGGTATCGGCCTTAACCTACAGTAATTTTGAATGTTATATTCCATTGGCCATCGGATATCTGGTCCTGACTCTGCCCATCACACTTTGGACACAGTGGCTCGAAAAACGGACCCGGTATGAGACTTAAAGCGACGAATCTGTGCAAAGCTTTCGGGCGTCAGTTGGTCCTGGACAATGTAAATCTCGACTTGGATCAAGTTCATACTCTTGCGCTCATTGGCCCTTCCGGCGGCGGTAAGTCGACTCTTCTGCGCATAGTGGCAGGTCTGGAAAAACCGGATAGTGGTGCCCTATACTTGAACGATCGCGAGATTATTTACACAGAAGGAGAATTGATGGCACATCGGCGAACGGTTGGCACCGTGTTTCAAGCATTCAATCTCTTTCCACATTTGACAGCGTTGCAGAACATCACCTTGCCACTGGAAAAAGTGCATCGTTACAGTGCGACCGAAGCTCGCCAAGTCGCCGAAGTCATTCTTGAACGATTCGGACTGATGGAACATGGCCATAAGCCGCCAGCACAATTGTCCGGGGGACAAAGACAGCGTGTGGCGATCGCCCGGGCGATATCCATCAAACCAAAGCTGCTACTGTTCGACGAACCAACTTCTGCTCTTGATCCTGAGATGACTGCCGAAGTGCTGGAAGTGATCGAAGAGTTGCGCGAAGAAGGAAGGGACCTGGTTCTCGTGACGCATCAAATGGGATTTGCGCACCGTGTTGCTGACCAGATTGCCTTACTGAGCGGCGGCCAAATCATCGAGTGCGGTCCACCAAAACAGGTGCTCGACGATCCGCAGTCAGAGATAACGCGACAATTTTTGGCGAAGATTCTGAAATATTAGGGGGAAGAATTCAGGAGTCAGGAGTTGCAGGAGTCAGGAGTCTTCGGAGTTCGGATAGACTCTTGGGAGTATGAAGCAGATGCACTCCAAAGCGGCCGAGCCGAAAATCTGTTGTCCCATTCTGCAACTCCTGAAACTCCTGAATTCTTCACGCAAGCGCGTGTCCTCGCAGAAACTCCCAGACAAAAGACGTAGCTGGTTCTTCACAGACTTCGGTCGGCGTCCCGATCTGTTCGATGCGGCCTTTATTCATGACCACGATGCGGTCCGCTATCTCAATCGCTTCATCCTGATCGTGAGTGACAAAGAGGGTCGTAATCTTGAGCTGGCGCTGGAGTTGCTTAACCCAGCTACGGAGCTCCTTGCGGACCATCGCATCCAAAGCTCCAAACGGTTCGTCCAGCAGGAGTATACGCGGCTCGATTGCAAGTGCCCGAGCCAAGGCTATTCGCTGTCGCTGCCCGCCGGACAATTGCGTCGGAAGCCGATTCTCAAATCCGGCCAGTTGAACCAGACGGAGGAGCTCAAATACACGTTCCTGAATTATTCCGGGCTTCAGCCGGTCCTTTCGCCGAACAACTTCCAGGCCGAAGGCGATATTCTTGTAAATTGTCATGTGACGAAACAACGCGTAATTCTGAAAAACGAAGCCAACCCGCCTCTTCTGAATTCTCAATCGAGTGGCATCGCGATCATCGAATAGGACACTACCCGAGTCGGGGAAATCCAGACCGGCGATGACTCGCAGCAAAGTCGTTTTGCCCGAGCCGGAAGGCCCCAAGAGAGCCACCAGTTCGCCTTCTTCGATTTTAAGCGATACATCATCCAAAGCGAGGTAGTAGCCGAAGGTTCGCACGAGATGTTTCGCCTCTATTTTCATGCGGAGATCTGAGGTTCTATAGGCGCCGATTGAGTGATCGCCTGCCAGTCCAGTAGACTCTTAATCAGAAGCGTAATCAACGCAAGCACTGCGAGGAGTGACGCCATCGCAAATGCCGCAACGAAATTGTATTCGTCATACAGTATTTCTACGTGGAGCGGTATAGTATTGGTCAGTCCTCGAATGTGGCCGGAGACTACGGAGACGGCTCCAAATTCGCCCATGGCTCGCGCATTGCAGAGGATAACTCCATAAATAAGACTCAATCGAACGTTTGGGAGCGTTACCCGCAAAAAGGTCTGCCAGCCGTTTGCGCCGAGCGACAGCGCTACTTGTTCCTCTTCGCTGCCCTGAGCCTGCATCAGTGGAATCAGTTCCCTGGCAATAAACGGAAAAGTGACGAAGATCGTCGCAAGGACGATCCCGGGAACCGCAAAGATGATCTTGATATTGTGATCTTGCAGAAACGGACCCAGCCAACCTTGAGCGCCGAAAATCAGCACGTAGATCAGGCCCGCGACGACCGGCGACACGGCAAATGGCAGATCAATAAGGGTTACCAACAGGCTCTTCCCTGGAAATTCGAATTTGGCGGTCACCCATGCTGCAGAGACACCAAATACCAAATTCGCGGGAACCGCGATAGCCGCCACCAAAAGGGTCAGCTTGATGGCGGCAAGCGCCGCCAAATCGTTGAATGAGGCAAGATAAACGCCCAGACCATTCTTCAAAGCCTCACAGAACACGGCAAACAAAGGAACGAGCACAAAGATCCCCAGAAATGAAATGGTCACCGCAATCAACGCTATGCGAACCCACATGGGTTCCCGCACAGCAGATCGACTTTTTGGAGGCCACGCGCGTTCAGTGATCATTTGTTCAATTGAGCCAGGAACCGATTAGCTGTTGAATAGGGGTTCTTTCTTCCGGACTCGCATTTCTAAGTCTGCTAGCGAACTCGGCCGGCGTTTGACCAGCGCTGGAGCGCGTTAATGGCAAGCAGGAGCAGGAAGGAAATTATCAACATCACGACCGCAATGGCCGTCGCTCCACGATAATCGTACTGCTCCAGTTTGGTAATGATCAGAAGTGGAACGATCTCCGTCTTCATCGGCATATTTCCCGCAATGAATACCACCGAACCATACTCTCCCACGGCCCTGGCGAACGCCAAAGCAAACCCGGTGATGAGCGGCGGGAAGAGTTCAGGGCCAACAACTCGAAAAATCGTTTGCAGCCTGGAGGCACCGAGACTCGCGGCGGCTTCTTCGTACTCGAGGTCGAGATCCTCCATCACCGGTTGGAGAGTCCTGACGACGAATGGCAGTCCGACAAATACCAGGGCGACCAGGATGCCAAGGCGCGTGTAAGCGATTCTAATTCCCGTCAAGGCTAGAATCGGAAGACCAAACCAACCCTTGGGTCCGTAAATCGTGGCGAGAGAAATTCCAGCCACAGCGGTTGGCAACGCGAAGGGGAGGTCGACCAATGCATCGAAGACTCTTTTCCCAGGGAAACGATATCGGACAAGGACCCAGGCCACGACTCCGCCGAATACCACATTGATCGCTGCAGCCACCAGCGAAGTCCCAAAGCTGACTTCATAGGAGGCCATAACGCGAGGAGCCAAAACGGCACGAAGAAAGGGTTCCCATCCTAGCCCTGATGCCTTCAGGAAGGCCGCCGAAAGTGGAATGAGAACGATCAACGATAGGTAGACCAGAGTGAAGCCAAGTGTCAGACCAAAGCCTGGTAAGACTCGCCTCTTCCACCAAAGTTGGAGTGATGAGATCGCGCTCGCGTGCGTGGTCACTGTTGGGTTAAGTAGTTGGGCCCCCGATCACCCGATCGGGAGCCCGGCCCCGCCCGGGTTGTTTACGGTTGGTAAATCTGGTCGAAAACGCCGCCGTCGTCGAAATAGGTCTTTTGAGCATTTGTCCAGCCGCCAAAAAGATCGTCCACCGTAAACTGCTCGATTTTTGGGAATTGTTTGCCGTATTTCTCGGCAACTTCCTGCAACCGAGGACGATAGAAATTTTTGGCAGCGATTTCCTGCCCCTCTGGCGAATAGAGATATTCAAGATACGCAGTCGCCACTTCGCGTGTTCCTTTCCGATCGACAACCTTGTCCACAACGCTCACCGGCGGCTCCGCCAGTACGCTGATGCTTGGATAAATGATTTCGAACTTTTCGGTGCCAAACTCCTTGAGACTCAGCAGCGCGTCGTTTTCCCAGGCAATAAGCACGTCTCCCAAACCGCGTTCGACAAATGTCGTTGTCGCGCCGCGAGCCCCGGAATCAAGGACGGGCACATTTTTGTAGAGCTTCGTGACAAACTCCTTCGCTCCGCCTTCCCCGAGTTTCCGGACAGCATAACCCCAAGCAGCGAGAAAATTCCAGCGAGCACCGCCCGACGTTTTGGGGTTGGGAGTTATTACCTGAACTCCGGGCTTGATAAGATCGTCCCAATCCTTGATCGCTTTCGGATTTCCTTTTCGAACTAGAAAATTGATTGTGGACGTGTAAGGGCAGCTATTGTTCGGAAGTCGCTTTTGCCAGTCCGCGGGTACCAGATCCCCGTGAGTGTGGAGCGCATCTATATCAGCGGCCAGCGCCAGCGTCACGACATCTGCAGCGAGCCCGTCGATGACGGAGCGCGCTTGTTTTCCGGATCCGCCATGAGACTGTTGGACGACGACATCTTTCCCGGTCTTGGCTTTGTATGCCTTTTGGAAGGATTGATTGAAAGCCTGATACAATTCGCGCGTTGGATCGTAGGAGACGTTGAGCAGGCCGACCGGATCAGCAACTGCCCCGCTCTGAGAAAGCAGCCAAATCACGCCAAGAAGACATCTGAATCTGATTGAATCCATGGGAACGAAAAGGAAAGACTATTAATATGATAGGGTTTTAAAACACACAAAGGTATCCGAGTAAAGGGATTTCTTAACGACCGGTGCCGGAAATCGGCGCGCGCGAAAAAATCGAAATCGCCGCTTCAGGTTACGGATTGGCCGATAACCTTCTTTGGTCCCTTGCGGGACTTCGGCGGTGAGGCCGGTCGAGTCAGCAATGGGGCGAGCACAAAGGGGTGAGCTACTTTGTCCTTGCGCAATTTACGCATCGTCACCTCGACGACGTCAGCTAACGTGTACCTGTCAAGGACATTTGAGATGGCATTGCGGACGTCCAGCATGAGGATCCGCAGACCGCAATGCTCTTCGTCCGGACAGGTGCATCGCGCGTAAGCGGTTTGGCTGACACAAGCAATGGGCGCGAGGGGACCATCGATGAGGCGCGCCACTTGGCCGATGGAAATGTTCTCGGGCGGACGAGCCAACAGGTACCCGCCGTGTTTGCCGCGCCGGCTCTCCAGGTAACCTGCAGCTTTGAGCTGCATTAATATTTGTTCCAAAAACTTGATAGGTAGCCCCTCCTTGGCGGCCAGTTCGCTCACTTGTAGCAAAGGACGCCCGATAGCCTGGGCCACACCGAAATCAATCAAAGCGCGCAGCGCATATTCACCCCTCTTAGACAGCTTCACGGCTCAGTAGCTTAAATCGCAAGTCTCCCGAACTCAACCAGTAGTATTAAATAAAAATCTGGAATTCAGGAGTTGGAGAATAGGGCGAGGAATCTGTTGCCGCTTCGCCTGCGCCTCGAAAAACAGCCAACTGACCTGCGGCGAAGTCCAAGGGATTTGGGAGACGGTGCACCGACTACACAAGTTTACCGTTCGCTCTGCCGACGGAGGGGATCGAACCCACACTCACTTGCGTGAACTGGATTTTGAGTCCAGCGCGTCTGCCAATTCCGCCACGTCGGCTTTTGCAAGGAGGCAATTAGTAGTCTGTTTACAATGAAACGCAAGTGCCAACGACTTTGCCGTTCCGGTTCAGGATTTGTTCCACCGCCCAGGAAGCGTGCTCTGCGATCAGCGGATCGAGGTCACGGGCGAGTTGATTTAAAACTGCCAGATCTTCAGGCGTTCCAACATTCCCTAAGGCCACACAGACGTTTCGGACGAATCGTGCCCTTTTGATCCGTTTCACGGGCGAGTTGCGGAAAAGAGTACGGAATTCATGATCGGTAAGAACCGCAAGTTGCCTCAATGTGAATGTCTTGAGCTGGGTCGAAAGGTGAAACTTGGTCTCACGCGTTTGTTTCGCAAAGCGGTTCCACGGGCAAACCTCCAGGCAATCATCACAACCGTAAATCCGATCACCTATGGCAGACCGGAACTCAATCGGAATGGGGCCCTTGTTTTCAATTGTGAGGTAAGAGATGCACCGGCGGGCGTCTAATTGATAGGGAAGGGTAATTGCGCGAGTTGGGCAGACATCGATACATCGGGTACAGGAGCCGCACCGGTTTTTGACCAGCGGATCTGCTTCAAATTCGAGCGTGGTTAGGATCACGCCAATGAAAAACCAGGTACCGAGGCGCTCGTTCAGACACATGGTGCTCTTGCCTTGCCAGGCGAGACCGGCTGTCGCGGCAAAATCACGCTCCAGGACAGGCCCGGTATCGACGTAACACCTTTGGTATCCGCCGCTTTCCCGAAGGAAAGCGTCGATTGGAACCATGTTCTGCAGCATGATGTTGTGATAGTTGGACCCCCAAGCATATCGGGCGATTTTTCCTTTGTGCCGCCGAGGATTGGGCCCCTGAAAATAGTTGGTTGCCAACACAAGTACCGTCTTGGCGTCGGCCAGAACCCGAGCTGGATCAGCCCGTCTGGCCGGATCGCGATCTAACCAAGCCATATCGCCATGGTTACCGGATTGCAGCCAGGAAAAATATTCGGCGGCGTGGGGGGCCTGAACAGCTTTCGCAAATCGACAGTCCTCGAATCCGTGTTTCTGTGCGAGCGCTCTAATTGTGGTCTTCATTTCGAGCAGCCGACCAGACGCTGATAGCCGCAACGGCGTGATCGACGACCTCCTGGTGTGTCAGCCCAGACGTGTCCACAGTAATATCGGCAACCGAACCATACAAAGGATAACGCGTCGACATCAGGTTGCTGATCGTGGCCCGCGGATCCTTGGTTCGGAGCAAAGGACGATTTTGGTTTCGAGAGACGCGCTCCCAAACTATTTCTTCGTTTGCTGTCAACCAGACGACGAGACCAAGAGAGCGTAGCAGGGGATGGTTGCGAGGCTGGAGCACGATCCCTCCTCCGGTAGCGATCACGGCATCGTGAGAATCCTGCAACTCTTGGAGCGCCTTATTTTCCTCGTCTCGAAAGGCGGCTTCCCCGAACAATGCAAAGATATCAGGAATCGATTTCCTGTATTTGTGGCGGATAATCGTGTCGGTATCGATGAAGCGGAATCCCCAACGGCGAGCAACTTCCCTTCCGACCGAAGACTTTCCCGACCCCATGAAACCGACCAAAACTAGATTGCGGACGGATCCCGGGAGATACATAGCCGCCACAGCTTCGACGCAACCAGCCGCAACGGGCAATGAATAAATTTGATACTTAAACCCTTACAACGTTTCTAGCCTTTGCTCCTTTTTCGTCCTGGTACAATTCGTACTCTACGGTCTCGCCTTCGTTCAGGGTTTTAAATCCATCCGCTTGGATCACGGAAAAATGAACAAAGACGTCGGTAGGAACTTCTGGGTCAACAATGAACCCAAAACCTTTTTTCTCGTTAAACCACTTGACTGTGCCTTTAGCCATAGAATCGACAGAACGAGCCAACCACCCGGATCCAGACTTCTGCTAAAAGAGCAGAAATTTCATCCAACTAAGCGCTTGGCTCGAAAAGGCCGCCAGTATATCGAGGTCCCGCGAAAAACGTCAAGAGGAATGCAACACTATTATTTCCAGTAGGATACATCTTGCGTTCTTCTGCTCGCATCGCTTTGTTTTCGCTATGTCTGATACATCCTTGGTCGCCGTTGTCATGGGAAGCAAATCCGATTGGGCAACCATGCATCATACGTCGGATCTTCTTAGGGAATTCGGGATCGAGACTGAATCAAAGATTGTTTCCGCCCATCGGACTCCGGACTTGTTAGTGGAATTTGCTAAGCATGCAGCGGATCTAGGGTTGCAGGTAATTATTGCGGGAGCGGGCGGCGCCGCCCACCTACCGGGCATGATCGCTGCGCATACCCATCTCCCGGTTCTTGGGGTTCCGATCGAAAGCAGAGTGTTAAAAGGAGTCGACTCACTCCTCTCTATTGTTCAAATGCCCGCAGGGATCCCGGTTCCGACCCTGGCGATAGGCGAAGCCGGTGCTAAGAATGCCGCTTTGTCTGCAATCAGCATACTGGCCCTGCAAAACGTCAAATTGCGAGAAAAGCTCATCGAATTCCGGCGCCGACAAACACAGGAGGTGCTAAATGCCAGGCTCGAATGAACTGCTCAGTGACACGCTCATTGCCGGATCAGACCAGTGTCCTGTCCTCGAAATACGAGAAATTTTGGGGATACGACACTAGCATGAATACGGTAATTCTTGATGCGCGAACAGATTTCCATAAAGCCGTTGCTTCCGCAGTGGAAATTCTGAACAGAAAGGGCCTTGTTGCACTTCCTACGGAAACTGTCTATGGCCTTGCTGGTGATGCGCTCGAACCGGAAGCTGTGGCAAAAATTTTTGAGGCCAAAGATCGGCCCTCATTTGACCCGCTCATCCTCCATATTGAGAACAAGGAGTGGCTCGCCAAACTTACTCGCGCTTCTGAAGGGGCGACACCGGTTCTCGAAATGCTGATGGAACGATTTTGGCCGGGACCATTGACGATCTTATTCCCAAAATCCGATTTGGTGCCTGACCTGGCTACCGCCGGACTTCCGGAGGTCGCGGTCCGGATGCCGCGCCATCCGGTTTTTGTCGAGGTCCTCCGGGCTTTCGGAAAGCCTTTGGCGGCCCCAAGCGCTAACCGCTTCGGCCGCGTGAGTCCAACTCGGGCAGAACATGTTCTTGACGAATTGGAAGGACGGATACCGCTGATTCTGAATGCGGGCCCATCTCTTGTGGGCCTGGAATCCACGATCGTTCGTGTCACCGAGGAAAAGATCGAAATCCTGCGCCAAGGCGCTGTGAGTGAGGAAAATCTTGCCGATTTAGCGCCGACGGTGGAATTAACCGCGTCGCAACAAATCCTAGCTCCCGGTCAGACCGCAAGTCATTATGCTCCAGACAAACTCGTCCATCTGTTTGAACCAGCAGCCATTGGACCGAATTCTCATCGTGACGCTCTGATCTGTTGGGGTCCGGTTCGGCACAGCGAGCATTTTTCCGTTGTTCGATCTCTGAGTGAAACGCGCGATCTGCGAGTTGCTGCTCAACGATTGTTTAGCTTGTTGAGAGAAATGGACGAACTAAACGTCCAACAAATTTTTATCGAGCCTGTCCCGGAAATCGGGCTCGGGAAAGCGATTATGAATCGAATCCGGCGAGCGAGCGCCCGGCGACCACATGGCGCTGATTTCAATTGACAACTCAGGCTGAAGCCGACTTTTCGCTGGGCGACCCAAAGGGTATTCCACCCAACTGGCCAACAATCGAGACCGGATCGAAATAATGCAATATTTCGTAATAAACGGCTTAAGTGGCTTATAATTGGCCTATTACATTCGTACACCAGAGATAACAAGGGTGATTTCTCCCTTTGGTGGATGCGCCGCGTAATGCGCGAGAACCGTGCTTACTTCCCCACGGCGATATTCCTCAAAATGTTTTGTCAGCTCTCGAGCGACGCATATCAAGCGCGCCGGATCCTCTCTGGCGATGACTTCCAGGGAGCGAATAATTCGATACGGTGATTCAAAATACACCGACGTGAATTCCCGAGCCAAAGCGGCAACAAGTTCCCGCTCGCGCTGGCCGCTTTTGACCGGAAGAAAGCCACCAAAATAAAATCTGTCTGTCGGCAATCCGGAACCTACGAGCGCCGTCAGCAGAGCCGACGGACCAGGTATTACCTCTACTCGGATTCCGTTTTCAATACAGGCGCGAACGATGCGGTACCCCGGATCCGAAATTGAGGGCATGCCGGCGTCTGTGATGAGCGCAACTTTTTCGCCGGCGCGCATTTTTTCGATTAGTTCACTGGTCCGCCTTGCTTCATTGTGCTCATGAAAACTGACAAGCGGTTTACTAATTTCGAACCGTTTCAACAGGATGGACGAACGCCTCGTATCCTCGGCCGCAACAAGTGCGACCTCCTTCAGGACTGCGACGGCTCGGTAGGTGATATCGCTCAAATTACCAATCGGCGATCCGACTAAAAAGAGCATCGCAATAAACTTACCACCCTTCGGAAAGAAAGCTCACGAACTGGACAGCGGCGTCCTGGACCGCAAGCGGTATCGCTTCGCGCTCCTGAGAAGCCGTATCGTTTCCGACGAAGAAACTTGTGATGCCTTCAAAACTCCTCTGAGTGAGCAACTGAGCTGTGTAAGGTCTTTCAATCCGGAAATTGATCGTTATCCTCAAATAAAATTCTGCAGAGGCGAGCACATTTCCCTGGAGTGACCGGGCTTTGGTACGCTCTACGGATATGATGGTTCCGACGACAATCGCATCGGCGTGATCGGCCCCGGTGACCTCGTAGGTCCCGTCTTCCTGGATCTGTTTGATAACCGTCGTGGTGGCTAAAGCTTCGACGTCCGGGGCGATCGTATTGTTCTTAAAAATCGGAACAGCGACGCGATTGACCCCTTTCATATACGTGGGCGGAGTCGGCCCCAGGGTGTAACCGGAACAGCCGGTGAAGCACCCAAGCAGAATTAAAAAAAAATATCTGCCTATCGAGCGACCAATCACTGGGAGGGAAGGGCGGGTTCGACAGGGGCAGGCGTCACGTCATTTGGGCCGGTCCGCATTGGTTTCTGCTCAGGAGCGGGCTGGGAGACAGGCTGATCCAACCCTTGCGAAGGAGAAGCAACAGGGGTCGGCGCAGGTGTAGGCGCCGGCGGAGGTGGACCTACGAAATCCGGCCGTCCGGCCGTATCCGCCTGTGCCTGAAGTTTCCGGCGGTCACCCGCGCCTTGTGCGGTCCCGGTTCCTTTAGCGCCGATCTGCAGGTTTTCGTCGCCCACTTTGGAGCGAATCTGATCCATCCGCTGCTTTGCCTTTCCCGCCTCGGGTGAGTCAGGCTGTTGTTGAACCACCTCGTTATAGTAAACGTAGGCGGCTTTGTAGTTCTTTTGCTTATCGTAGAACTTGGCAATGGTATAAGAATTCTCGGTTTTACGATTTTGCAGCGTCTTCAGGTTGTCTTGAGCCTGAGGGACTTTTTCGCTATTTGGGTACCGGAGGAGAAAGTCGTCGAATGCCTCCTGAGCTCGCACAGCGGCGGTTTGATCGTAGCCCGTTTCTCGACTCGCCTGAAAGTAAACGTAACCAATTTGATACATCGCATTCGGCGCGACGTCGCTGTTCGGGTATCGATCCACAACCTGCTGGTAGGCATTGACGGTTGCCGTGATGGATCCGCTTTTTTCGAGGGCCTGCCCAATTCCGTATTGGGCCAATGGTGCAATCTGGCTGTAAGGGGCGTTGGTTACGATCTTCTGGAACATCTCCTGCGCCTTCGTCATCGAGGGAAGCGTTGGTACCCCATAGATATCGACCCGTTTTCCGTCGAGATAGGCTTTGCCAATACTGTATTGAGCCTGAAGAGCGGCCTCGAAGTCCGGGCTCCTGGGAAATTTCTGAACCAAGGCCTGATATTCATAAAAGGCGCGCTGCAATTTGCCGTCCTTCTCGAGCATTTGGCCGGATTTGAACTGGGCCGAGGGCGCGATGTCAGATCGCGGGAATCTACGCACAACCAGCCGATAGGACGCCCCGGCGCGCTTGTAGTCGCCCGCTGCCTCATATTGCTGAGCGAGTTTGAACTGCTCTTCTGCGTTTTTCTTTATCTCGATATCGCTCAGGTCGCCCGAGCTGAAACCTTCTCCCTCCCGATAAATGATAGGGGCGGGGGCGCGATGCGGAAAAGAGAGCAAAGCCAGCATCGTCAGCGGGAGGACAAACCGCAGCGTTCTATTCATAAAACGCCGAGAATAGTTCCGCCGACAAACCACGTCAAGGAGTAGACTCGAACCACTTATCCGCTAATTTGGGTCCAGTCGGCTGAAACTCGAAAAAAGGCTCGATTGCAATTTCCCTAATAAACCAATGGGAACAATCAGAAGATCAGCAACCCTTGGCTGACTTTTCGCTCAACGATCCGGCCCGATCGGGTTATCGTAAGGGATATCTCAATTTTAGTCGAATTCCCATAATACGATTTCACTCGGTACACCTCACGGCCAAAAAGCGCGTCCAATTGAATTTTCTTGATTAGCCCTCCCTTTGTTTCTTTGCGGATGGTCTTTTGGACTGCAGGAGGAACGTCCTCAATGACCAAACTTTCCTCAATGTCAAGGAGCTGGCCGCGGTAGCTCAACTTGATCGAACCCAAATGCACGTTTCGAAAGTAAGTGCAGTTGTAGATTCTTCGATGACTGCGGTCCTCGCTCACTTTGGCTTCAATAAGCTGGGCGCCTGGAGCGTAATACTGGACCGCTGCTCTGACACGGCTTGGTACCGCCGAGATCGGTATCTTGTCATTCGCATAGGCAGAGGACCAAGCGCAAAATAGTAGCACCGCCATCGGCGTGTATCTGGCCATAACTCTCATCTACGAACTCGTCCGGAAATGTCGAGAAGCGTTTCCGGAATCTTATTTTTAAGCAGATCTCTCAACTGGGTACGAGGATTCTCGCGCTTGGGTATTTTTTTGTGCCGATTTAGGCCCCTTCATGGGGCGCCCGTACTATCATAATTCAAATTTAATTAAGTGCCGAAGCAGTGGTCAGCCGCGGACGACATCCTAATCAGGTTTTCAGCTTCAATACGGGGCTACCACAATTGCCACTGGAGTCGGATACCACCCACAGTAACCTGGACGCCGCCAGCCACCATAGGAGTACCCCTGGTGCCAACAATGGCGCTGCCCGCAGACGTAGTGGTAATCGCAATAACGGCAATTGTAAGTCCAGCGCGCCTGGGCGCTCTGGCTCATCGGCAAAAGAATTGCCGCAACTGCAACCAAGCCCAATAGAAACTTATTCATAAAAGAGTTATTCTTCTTTCTTTGAACCGCAGATTTGTGGTTGTGGGTTCAGGACTTGTTTAGCAGGGCGCATGCCGCTGCCGGAGAAGAGCGATCTCCCTAGTGTCCTGTCCCCGAAATAGCAGGTATATTGTTGCGATCAAAATGGGCTGCCGGCAAGGCGGTCCGAGCCGGACTGGCGATAGGAGGGAGCATATCTGGATCGATAGGCGACTGACGAGCCACGAAGCAGTCGGCCTTTTTTCAACGCAACCCTGAGGGGCGCAGCGAGTTGGCCGTTTTTCCGCATTGCGCGCGCGACCCGTAAGACTCAGATACGGGCGCTTCGCTCGCGCCTTGAAAAACAGCCAACTGACCTCCGGCAAAATACCTCGTATTTCGGAGACAGGACACTAGGGCGCGCACCTTTATTGGGATCGAGAACGATCCGAACGTCCCTTTTCCGGGATTAGTGTTCCCAAATGCGGAAGGGCTGTCGATTCAATCGCATTGGGATTATCTACGGCTGCTATCGATTGCCGATCTCAAGATGAACTGTTCTCAGACAGGACTGAAATTAGTTACCCTGTCGCATATCATGACGATGTCGCTGCGTTCAAAATGGGCCGTCGAAAGGCGGCGACATCCTCATCGAGGCAGTGACGATACACCACAGGACTAACCTTTCGGTGTTCACGATTTTGACCGTGGAGGTGTTTGGTTGGCCGTCGGCAGTTAAACGGGCTGCCGACTCATTCCAAGTCCATAGGAAGCGACATGACAAAAAGAAAGCTGGACTGGCTCTCACGAGTCCAGCCGGAATCTTTCGAACTTCATTTACCAACGCCGAAGGCGCGAATAAATCGGCAATTATCTAAATAATTGGCTACTGCTTCTCGTTCTTTGCCGGCTTGTCGCCTTCTTTCACTGCATCGGCTTCGCTCATGTACTTGCCCTGCTTGGTTTTCCCGTACCATTTTGAGCCTTCCTTGTGATAGACATGAGTCTCGCTATTCACCCAAACTTGGCCATTTCCGCCGCCAGCAGCTTGTGATGTCTGAGGTTCCGGCGCTTTGTGTTTTTTGGCAGCAGGAGTCGTTGCCGGTGTCGCTGCCGTGTTGGAAGCAGCGGCAGGGGTTGCCGATTCAACTGCGGCAGCTTTAGACTTTTTCGAGTGCTTCTTGGCCGGAGTAGCCGAAGCCTCCGGACTGGGGCTAGGAGTCGGATCCGCGGCTCGAACCAGAGGGACCGCGGCGAACGCGATGATAAGGATCAATGTTATGAGGGAACGCATGGCAGTTCTTCTTAGGATAAATAGTTGCATTTGGCAAGGCATTCAATTGTCCGCAACTCCCGATCCACCCAAGAGCTGC
Organism: uncultured Verrucomicrobiae bacterium; assembly: GCA_963736745.1. GTDB lineage: Bacteria > Verrucomicrobiota > Verrucomicrobiia > Chthoniobacterales > JAFAMB01 > JAFAMB01. The sequence goes on from CAVTQD010000019.1 coordinate 146,978, forward strand.
AAGCGCTCAGAAGTGTCTCCATCTGGAGCCAGGGGCAGAAATGCTTAGTTCTGAGCTTTTTCCTTGTTGAGCAGAGCAAGTTCAACGGAACGCTTCTCGTTCATCAATTTTCGGCGCCCGTCTTCGCTTAAAGTTGAACCATCGAGGATGAGAGCTCTTACCTTATCGGGGGTTAACGCTGGATCGATCGCGAGAAGCTTTGCGGCGAGGTTAGCGACCGCCGGGGAAGCCATTGATGTGCCTGAAAATTTAACACGGCGGCCACCTGGAATAAAGCTGCCGACGTGATATCCGTCCGCGTAAATAATGACTGTTCTCCCGTAGCTGGTAAAAGTGGTCGCGTCACCCGCCTGGTTAGTCGCGCCGACCGTGATTAAGTTAGGAAGGTCCAAAGAGGCTGGGACATCCTGTAGAAAGCCTGTGTCGCTATCGGAGTTTCCGGCCGCCGTGATAAAGAGGGTGGTTGGCGCACTCTTGATCATGTCGTATATCGCCTGCTTCCATTGTGCAAAAAGCTTCGAGGCTTCTTCTTTCCTCTGATCGGCGTTTTGACCTGCTTTCGTGCGCGCCAGCCATTCCTCAAACTCGTGCAGGTCGTCGCCCCAGCTCATGTTCACCACTCTGACATTCTGCTCCCGGCAGAATGCATTTATTCTTCTAAAGTTGGCCGCCATTCGTTCAGCCCATTCTCCGGTCGGTGGGAAACCAAGGTCCCGACTCAGGCCGTCATTGAAACGAAAGACAACGATCCGTGCTGCCGGGTTTCCCCGAATGGCGATCCCGGCGACGTGGGTACCATGCACATAGTTTCCGAAAAAATCGAGACTCTTAAACATTTTCTCGACGTCATTTTTGGAAAGCTGCGGCAACCGCTTTTTAAACGCGGCGCCAGCTGGACTCTCGATTCCCGCCTGTAAATCAGAGAGCGCCTCGAGATCGTCTTGCACCGCCTCATACAGCTTACTTTGGTCCGGAGAGAGCGGCAGCAAAGCTTCACTTGAAGGGTAACCCTCGTCGGTGAACGCCAACCCTTGAGAAGGGTAAGGCTCTGAATTTCGATGATCGTATAGTTGACCCGGGTAAAGGCTCGTATCGACGCCGGAATCGAAGATGCCCACGCGCACTTCTGTCAATTTTTCGCCCTCCGAGAGGGTCACATCACGAGCTTGCCAGATATCCGGCTTCTGTGTGTCGTGGGCGGCCACGTAAGCCTCTAAAACTCTGGATCGAATTGCGTTTACAGGAAGTTTCAGCCGAATGGCCACCCGATAATCAAGGAGGCGATAGAAAGAGTGCCGATCCAATCCACCAGATTTATCAACCTCCGGCTGCAAATCTTCCTGAGCCTTGCCCAGGAGGAATGCCTCCGTAAGAAGGGCAGCAGTATTCCGCGCTGATTTTATGGTGTCTTGAACGACGTCCCACGGTAGCGCGGATACCGTTTCCTTATAGACCGACTCGACCGCATGCTCATAAGCCGGTCCGAGACTAGCGTCCGTTTTCTGCTGAGCCTTCAGAAGTGCTTCATCAAATAGGCCTGCGGTAAGCTTGAGGTCAGGCTTCTGCTGCAGTGCTCTTAGCGCGGCAATGGTCCGGAGAGCCTCGTTAGTCTCTCCATTCAATTCTTGCGTTGCCAGTTTCGCAGAAAGAACGGAGATCAAGGTTGCCCGATCCTTAATGTCATATTCGACCAGAAGAGTATGAATATCGGCGGCTGCCTTTTCGAGCAGGGGCGCAAAGGCAGCGTTATCCGACTGCAGCAAAGTACTGACTGACCCGTTGACCGGGTAGACTATGCGCGGAAGATCAGCTTCGCTGCGTACTTCCTTCTCCGGCTGCGCAGCGATGCCCCCGAGGATGAGGCCACTGCTGACAACCAGAAACAGGATCCAGAAGTTGACGCCCTCGCGTTGTAAAAGGTATTTCTTCCACGGAACAAACTTCATAAATTCAACGTGCATTTGCTTGTGATGGCTCAAGTTCGCTCCCGTAGCAAACGCTTGGCAATGAAGAAGCAGCTGGTTGCACTCACTGCCGCCATGGTTGCGATCACGATTGCCAGCAATTGATGCGGCTTCAATTCCTGGCAACGATGCAGCCAGTTCAATATCAGAACAGCAACTTTCCCGAAGTTCATTTCAATCGTCCTCGAAGAGCCCTTTAAGTCTTCGGGCGAGAGAGTGCCGTCTTTCCAGGTATCTCGCAGTTCGGGGGTTTCCCGATCACGAGAGCTGTCAACGGAATTTTTCTCTCCGCTCAAATAAATGGCGCTGGCGGCGATGAAGCCCAAGACCAGAACTGCAACGCCAACCGTTTTGAAGATTTCCGCACGGCGCTTCAAGGTAGTCCTCTGAATCGGCATTTTCTCGTCCACGGTTCAGAGCCTTGTTTTCGATCGGAGGCGGATGACTCATTTTCTCCCGCGTTGGCGCTTCTGCAACACCTATTCTGCCGCCTTGGGTCGCAGCGCTCGAACTCCTTGCCAGTTACGCTAGATTGTCAGAGTGACGCAGCCGTTCAGATTCCATCCTATGGTCCAGCAGTGGTTCGAACAGAAGTTCGGCACTCCGACCGCTCCGCAGGAACAAGGCTGGCCTTCCATTCAGGCCGGGGACCATACGCTTATCGCCGCGCCAACGGGATCTGGCAAAACGCTGGCTGCATTCCTGGCTTCACTCGATCGCCTATTTCGCGAAGGACTGGCAGGAAAACTTCCCGATGAAACACAAGTGATTTATGTTTCTCCACTCAAGGCGCTTAGCAATGATATTCATAAAAATCTCGAAGAACCGCTTTCCGGTATTCGAGCCGCTCTGCGCATCAACGACGGTCGAGATGTGGATGTACGCGCGGAAGTTCGCACCGGTGACACACCAGCGGCAAAACGGCAAGCCATCAATCGCAGGCCGCCGCATATTTTGGCAACCACGCCAGAGTCGTTCTACCTGTTGTTGACTTCGCAGAGTGGCCGCAAGCTACTGGCCACTGTGCGGACGCTTATCGTGGATGAGATTCACGCGCTCGCGGGCAATCGCCGCGGTTCGCATCTGGCGCTCAGCATGGAACGATTGGCAGTCCTGGTGAACGGCCCGCTGCAACGAATCGGTTTGTCGGCGACGCAAAAGCCAATCGAGGAAGTGGCGCGGTTTCTTGTTGGAACACCGAACATCGATCACACAGGAAATGCGCGGTGCACGATTGTCGACTGCGGCTACTCGCGGGAACTGGATTTGGCCATCGAACTGCCTGGTGCACCGCTCGAGGCCGTTATGTCGAATGAGGTCTGGACGGAGGTCTATAGCCTGCTGTCGGACCTGATTGAATCTCACAAAACGACGCTGGTGTTTGTGAACACTCGCCGTCTGGCAGAACGCGTCACTGGTCATTTGTGCGACCGACTCGGCAACGATAAGGTGATGTCGCATCATGGGAGCCTTGCGGCCAGGCTGCGCCTTGAAGCGGAGCGCCGGTTAAAGGCGGGCGAGCTAAAGGCGCTTGTTGCCACCGCCTCGCTGGAACTCGGAATAGATATCGGCTCGGTTGATCTCGTTTGCCAGATCGGGTCCCCGCGCTCTATCGGAACAATCCTGCAGCGAGTGGGCCGGGCGGACCATCGGCGCATGGGAATGCCAAAGGGACGGCTATTTCCGCTCAGCCGCGATGAACTGGTCGAGAGCCTCTCTATCCTGCGCAGCGTTCGCGAAAGGAAGCTCGATGAGATCGAAATGCCGCAAAAACCGCTGGATCTGCTTGCTCAACAAATGGTGGCCTGTGTGTCATGTGAGGAGTGGGATGAATACAGGTTGTACGAGCTGATTCGCTCGGCCTATCCCTACCGCGATCTCTCGCGAGAAGAGTTCGATGATGTATTGCGAATGTTAGCGGAGGGGTTCAGCACCCGGCGAGGGCGCCGTGCCGCTTTGGTTCATCATGACGCAGTGAATCGTCGTATACGCGGGCGGCGCGGTTCCAAGCTGGCGGCGCTTACTTCAGGCGGCGCGATTCCGGACAACGCAGACTATCGGGTTTTGCTGGAGCCGGGTGAAGTCTTGATCGGCACTGTGAACGAAGACTTTGCTATTGAAAGCATGGCCGGAGAGATCTTCCAGCTCGGCAATGCTTCATGGCGGATTTTGCAAGTCAATTCAGGCACAATGCGGGTCGACGACGCGCGAGGTCAACCGCCAAGCATCCCTTTCTGGTTGGGTGAGGCACCGGGGCGCACCCCGGAATTGTCGCGAGCCGTCTCCACGTTGCGCTCGGAAATTGAAAGGACGATAGAGGCGGCACTCGGACGCAACGGGTCGGGAATCAGGGAGGCAGAGAAAGAGCTTGCCGACTGGTTAAATGCAGAGCCTGGACTTTCGGAAGCGGGAGCGCGCCAACTTGCCGATTATTTCGGTGCAATCTATCGAGCCCTGGGAGTGATCCCATCCCAGGACAAACTCGTGCTTGAACGCTTTTTCGATGAAGCGGGGGGAATGCAATTAGTCATTCACTCGCCATTCGGCATCCGGCTGAATCGGGCCTGGGGCCTTGCGTTGCGCAAACGTTTCTGTCGTTCGTTCAACTTCGAGTTGCAAGCGGCGGCCACGGACGATGCGATTGTGATCTCATTGGGCACGCAGCACTCGTTTCCGCTCGATCAGGTTTTTGATTATCTGAACAGCAAAACCGTTCGCGATCTTCTGGTGCAAGCGCTACTCGATGCGCCGATGTTTCCAATCCGGTGGCGATGGAATGCGGCACGCGCCCTCGCTCTGCCGCGGCAACGAGGAGGGCACAAGATTCCTGCGCCGTTACAGCGCATGGAATCAGAAAACCTCCTGGCTGCTGTTTTTCCAGATCAGCTCGCCTGCCTGGAAAATATCGCGGGAGACCGTGTAATCCCTCACCACCCGCTGGTTCAGCAAACGATCGAAGATTGCCTTACCGAGGCAATGGACATTAACGGCTTGGTCGACCTGCTCAAACGAATTGAAAGCCGCGCAGTTCAATGCGTTGGCTTCGACCTCCCGGAGCCTTCGCCCTTGACGCACGAGATTCTTAATGCCAAGCCATATGCTTTTCTCGACAACGCGCCGTTAGAAGAGCGCAGAACACAAGCGGTATACACACGACGGGCAGGCGATCCATCGACGGACGGGGGTCTTGGCATGCTCGATCTGGCCGCGATTGAAAAAGTGCGCGAGGAAGCGTGGCCGCGAGCGACGAACGCGGACGAACTGCACGAGGCTTTGCTTCTCGTTGGTGCGCTGACGGAGGACGAAGCAAGAAATCTGGCGGATAATTCAACAGGCTGGCTCAATTTGCTCGCTGGCGAAATGCGCGCTGGGCGAATCGAATCGACTCGTATCTTTTGGGTTGCGGCTGAGCGCCTGCCGATGATCCAGGCCATTTACCCTGGATGCGATATTAAACCTCAGCTTGTTGCTCCGCCATCGGAACGAACACGCCAATGGGAACGTGCCGATGCTGTGCGCGAACTGGTTCGAGGAAGAATAGAGGTAACCGGTCCGATCACTGCGGATGCATTGAAAGACCTCTTCCAGCTGCCTTTCTCAGAGATTCAAGGAGCCCTCTTAGCCCTGGAGGCCGAGGGGTTCATTTTGCGAGGGAAGTTTCGTCGGGGCGTTGCGGAGATCGAATGGTGCGACCGGCGACTACTGGCACGGATTCACCGGCTCACAATTAACAAGCTGCGCGCGGAGATCCAGCCAGTTTCCATAGCCGAGTTTCAGCGTTTCTTGTTGGCGTGGCAGAGGGTGGATCCGGACCGGCGCGGTCTCGGTGTCGAAGGCGTCGAAGCGGTACTGGAGTTGCTGGACGGGTGTGAACTACCTGCCGCTGCTTGGGAACCCGAAGTGCTCGCGCTCCGGGTGAACGATTATGCTCCAGCCTTGCTCGATCAGCTTTGCTTTACCGGTCGAGTCGGGTGGGGCAGGTTAACTTTGCCGGAGACCCGGACCGGCCGGTCGATCGGACCCGTGCGCTCGAGCCCTATGTCGTTGTTTGCACGCGAAAACCTGCAGCACTGGCTTGCGCTGTCCGCCGTGCTGATTCCCCCGGAATTTTCGCCTGACGCGCGACAGACGCTTGAAGCCTTGTCACAAGGCGGCGCGCTCTTTTTCGGCGAGATTGTCCGGCTCACGCACTTGTTGCCGTCACGGGTCGAACAGGCACTGGCCGAGTTGGCGGCACTGGGCTACGTGACTGCCGACGGCTTCGAAGGCTTACGCGCGCTGCTCCTGCCCGAAGACAAACGCGCACCTTTTGCGGCCTCCCGGCGACGCAGACATCATAAGAGTGTCACGAGTGTAGAGTTTGGTGGTAGATGGTCCCTGCTGCGAAAAATTTCCTCCTTGGCGTCTGAAGCGGGATCACTGGCAAATACCGAGACCGATGAATCCGTTGAGGCACTCGCGCGCGTCTTGCTCCGGCGGTACGGCGTGGTCTCGCGACGTATAGTGGAAAGGGAATCCTTGCACGTTTCCTGGTACGACTTCATACGCGTTTTTCGACGGCTTGAAGCGCGCGGGGAGGTTCGAGGCGGCTATTTTGTCAGCGGCTTGAGCGGGGAACAATTTGCCATGCCTGAGGCCATCGGACTGTTGCGTTCGATCCGCAAGGCGACCTCGACAGGCGATTTAATTGCGATCAGCGCCGCGGATCCCTTAAACCTTGTCGGGATTCTCACTCCCGGTCCGCGTATTCCCGCTGTCACGGCCCACCGCATCCTTCTGCGCGATGGGGTACCAATCGCTGCATTAAAGGCAGGGCAGGTGATCGCCTTGGAACGTCAAACAATCGAGCCAGAACGCTCGATCGAAAACGCCCTGCGCATCGGAACCATGCCACCCAAGCTGAGGCCGTACTACGCTTATTGAAGAGCCCGGACCTGGTGACCCCGTAAATTCCGATGTTCGACGCCGTTCCAATCAGATAAGCTATCGGCAACTGTCCGCCGGTCCGGTCTGCCCTATGGAAGATTCACCGCTACTCGCTCTGCGGAACGCCGCGTTTCGACGGCTTTGGTTTGCAAGCGTGCTTTCCGGAGTCTGCGTCGCTGCTCATGAGTGTGCCGCCGTCTGGGCAATGTACAAGCTCAATTCGTCCCCGTTACTGCTCTCGCTGATCACGGCCGTTGCAGCGTTGCCCTTCTTTCTCTTTGTAATGCCGGCCGGCGCCCTGGCGGATATCGTGGATCGACGAAAATTACTCTGGGCAATGAATATTTGGCTGGCCGTATCCGCCGGGTCGCTCGCCGGATTGAGCTCTCTTTCGTTACTCAACCCTTATCTCGTACTTCTTTGCGTTTTTCTCCTCGGGGTAGGTTTCGCAGTTACCGCTCCGGCATGGCCCGCGATTTTGCCGGAAGTTGTTTCCGGTGAAGAACTGCCGTCAGCAATGACACTCGGCGGCTTGCAACTCAATATTGCGGCGGTAGTCGGACCAACCCTTGGTGGTCTGTTGCTGCCTCTCATTGGCGCCAAATGGATCTTTTGTCTGAATTCGGTCTGCTTTCTGATTGTCGCTCTTGCCGTAATGCGGTGGAAACCAGCGGTCGCGCCAGTGAAGCTGCCGTTGGAGAACTTCCTTGAATCGTTCTTGACTGCGATCCGGTATGTGCGGCACACGCCCGGGGTTCAAATCGTGTTGGTCAGGAACGCAATTTTTTCCTTTTTTATTTCGCTGATCCCTGCGCTGATTCCGGTGGTCGGCCTCAAAGAGGTGGGACTGAACGCACTTGGCTGCGGACTCATGTTCAGCGCGATCGGTGCGGGATCTGTGATCGCGGCGATACTTTTGCTGGGATGGATGCAGGCCCGACTTTCTCCAAATATTCTGACCGTGTCGGCCAACCTCGTGCTCGGCATTGTTTTCGTGTTGATGGCGTTCGTCCGGGATAAAACGCTTTTTATTTACGTAGCCGGCCTTGCCGGGGTTGGCTGGACGTTGTGCGCTTCGGAACTGTGGGTAGCAGGACAACGCGCAATGCCGAATTGGGCGCGGTCCAGAATGAACGCCACTTTCTTTGTGGCAATTCAAGGTGCGATGGTTCTGGGGGGGATTTTTTGGGGAACTGCCACAACTTTCTACGGACCGAACCGGACTCTGATTGGCGGAGCCGTTCTACTGTTCGTGAGCTTAATTGCCGCCATCCCACTTTCCATCAACTTCACCAAGAGCATCGATCTCTCAGTGGTTCCGGTGACCGGTTTCTCCCATAAAATACTTATCATTCCGAAAGCTCAGGACGGACCGGTGGTCATTCACTATGACATCGAAGTGGATCAGGCGCGTAGCCGCGAATTTTTGGACACCATGAAGCACGCCCGAATGGTGTACCTGCGGAACGGGGCATTTAGTTGGCGTCTGCACGAGGATCTGGGCCGGGTTAATACCTATCGAATAGAAATTATGGTTCCTTCTTGGAGCCAGTATTTGCTACAGGCCGCGCGATTGACCAAAGCAGAGAAAATCATCCTCGATCGAGTCCGAAATTTCCACATCGGAAGCACCTCTCTGACGGAGCAGATGTTTCTGTGCGTCAACAAGGAACTGCACAGCAAACATAAAAGAGACGTTAAGAGCGCGGCTGACCCCGGCAATTCACTTGGGTCGGCGAATATTCCGAGGATCAGTTAAAGTGACCGGTAAATCCGCTCATTGCACCTGGGTGCCACCGACGTGGCGATCCGTTTTTGACACGAGAGCGTCTCGCCGATTTCGATTCATGAATTCTTCCAGCGCGCGTCGAACAGTGTCCCCAAAAAGAGCTTCGTTGAAACGGTACTCCAAATGCTCGCCGACCCACTCAAATAATGCTTGTCGAAGAATCTGTAGTTTTTTCCGGCCGACGACGGTAGACTGCCCGTTGAGCCATTCAAGTTGCTCAACTGTGAACCCGCGCGCAACCGCAGGATTAATTTGATCGGTCTCCTCGTCCCCTAACGGGTGTGTATGGTCGCTATTGGTCATCTGGCAAATATCCTTGTACCCCTGCATGCTTTTGGCGGCAGCCCGGTTGCTCGCTTCCGTCATATCTTCACACCAAAGTCCATCCAAAAGGTCACGTCCAACGAGTTATCGCCTGAGTGAATCCAATTCCGTTGATGTGGGTTATTTTTCAGGTTTTCTATGAATTTCAGCAAATTGAGATTTCCTCGGTCGCCGACTCGCCCCGAAACGCAGCCAGCTTCGCCTTGGATACTCGGGATTTCTCTTCGGAGAAGTTCAGGGACCGTAACCGCTGGCCGTTTCGCACGTCACAATGGCTACCTATGAAATTTAAATACTTTCTTGTTCCAGTCCTCGCCATTCTGACTTGCGGCGGTCTCCAAGCGCAGAGTACGGACGCAACACCTTCGGCGAGTCCTGAATATGGCCATCATCAGCACTGGAAACATCATGCCTGGATCTGGAAGAAACTGAATCTTACCGATGCCCAAAAGACCCAGATCAAGTCGATTAGGCAAGCGTTGAAAGGCCAGACGCGTCCCGCATTGGCGGCTGTCCTGACGGCCAGACTGAAGTTGCATCAGGATATCGATGCAAACAATGAACAAGCGCTTGCGGCCGATGCATCGGCACTCGCAACCGCAGTGTCACAATTAGCGACAGCGCGCGCCACAGAGCTTAGCCAGATCAAAGGCGTTCTTACCGAAAGCCAGAAAGCGACTTGGCAGGAATTCCACCAGAAGCGTGAGGCGCGAATGCAGGATCTGATCAACAAGTTAAATCAACCTACAACCTGACTTGCTCTCATTGATCGGGAATACCTTAAGGTAACACCAACGAAAGGAGCCCTGCTTGCGATGAGTACAGCAGGGCTTTTGAGCTAATCGTGTCTTTGTGGTAAGATTCTCTTCATCTGTGCGCTGTTCTTTGCCTTCAAATTCGATTCTGAGCCTCCGACTCGATCCATGACTCGTTCGCGAATTCAGTTCCAGCTTGCAATCCTCATTTCGATCTTGATGCCCGGATTCCCATGCCGTGCGGCTGATACGACCTCTCCGATCGGGATTTGGAAAAATGAAGATGCCACTTTTGAGATTTTCGAAGATCAGGCGAGGCTGAGCGGCAAGATTATCGCGATGCGAGAACCGCAAACTCCAGAGGGAAAGGTTAAAACGGACATTCACAATTCGGATCCTTCCAAAAGAGAGCGACCGATCATTGGGTTGGTATTCATGTCCGGATTCACCAGGAAGAGCAACACGCGTTGGGATAACGGTACTGTCTACGACCCGAAGACCGGCAATACCTACTCCGGCTACATGGAGCTCGATGGTCCGGAAAAGATCAAACTGCGCGGATTCATCGGGATTTCGCTTATCGGACGCACGGACGTCTGGACACGCGTGCGTACGCAGTGAAGAAACAAGACTAGCGGTTCCTGTTCTACAGGAATTGATCTGTGGCAAAGGCTGTTTACCTTCTACTTGACGTGGGCGGCGTGGGTGACTTCCGGCACTTCTTTGCCTCTATCGACAAAGGTCAACGCAGCTGAATTGAGGCAGAAACGCAACCCGGTCGGCGCCGGGCCATCGTCAAACACATGCCCTAGATGGGCCCCGCAGCGAGCGCAGAGAATCTCGGTGCGACGCATACCAAAGCTGTCGTCGGTTCTGGTGATGACATTTTCTTTCGCAACAGGTTGGAAGAAACTCGGCCAGCCTGTTCCTGAATTAAACTTCGAGTCCGAAGCAAAAAGCGGCAGCCCGCAACAAACGCAGTGATACATGCCTTCGCGATGATTATCGAGCAGCGTACCACAATAGGCCGGTTCCGTTCCCTGACCACGGGCAATCTCATATTGTTCGGCAGTCAATTGTTTGCGCCATTCAGCGTCCGTCTTCTCAACCTTTGGAACAGCCACAGCTTCAGTGAGCAGGCCGTTTGGGCCAATCACCCGGACCCTAACCATGGAACTCGACGAGGATTCTTGAGCCTGTGCCATACCAGGCAACAAATAGCTTCCCGTGAGAATACTCAACGCTAAGTTCAATAAAAAACGGAAAATAAGACGATGCACTCGCAGACGACTCATTATGAACTCCACGAAGCCCAAGGGATTTAGGAGGCGTTGCACTAGATTCTTCCACCCGCGGCGCAGCCATTTTTTCCTTTGCAGCTGTTGTCAGTAGTCTTGCAGCCACCTTTACCCTTGCAGGAATTCTTGCCTTTGCAGCCGTTGTCGCCGGCCTTGCATCCACCTTGTCCCTTACAAGAATTCTGACCTTTGCAGCCGTGTTTGCCCTTGTCCTGGTCAGCCAGGTTATGCATAGAGGTTACTGGCTTTCCGGAGACGCTCATCGCATAGGATCTCACTGCGAGCGATCCTGTTAAGAGGCCGGCAACAGCCGCCCCGGTAATTATTGTTCTGGATGGTAACATTGTCTGTTTATCGCTTTCGATGAAATTAATTGTGTTGACGACCCAGGTGAGATGCAATGCAGGCCCTTTTAATTCCCATCGAATTGAAATCATCCACGAGCGCTTTTCGAGGCGGAACAGGGTTTGACACGTTTGCCTGCGGCGACCGCCGCGGTTGACAGCCCGGCCGCTGCGCTAGTGCATCGTCTGCTTAATCCCTTGAGATTCGCCGCAGGTTAGTCGGCTGTTTTTCAAGGCACGAGCGAAGCGCCGTAAGTAGACGAGTGGGACAGCTTCCGCGCGCTGTATTGCCTGGCCGCTTTTATGGCCGCCTCGATCTTGCCGGCGCGCAGCCTATCCAAAGGGGTATGGCCTCCCAGGCTCTCCATGCAACTCAAGAAAAAGATGAGCGGTTCCCACTCGCTTTCAAAAGACAATTCAGCCAGGCAATCTCGAATTCCGAGCATGACCCGCTTCTGCTTACGCGCAAATTGCCAGACTGGATAAACCCACTGGCCCGCCTCGTTTCTGACAGATACGATTTGCCGGTTATTGCGCCATCGATCAACGATCGAGGCATCTCCCAAGCCCATCAGACCAAGGACTTCAACGTCGCGAATGCAACCTCCACGCGCCGCCAAAAGATTCTGCATCGGCAACTGGTCGGCGGCTGGTCGTAGAACTCCATCGGGCATCGAACAAGATTAACGAATTCTCCCTCCCGTGCCAGTGGAATTGATTAAATCTAATCAACGATCTCCAGCAGGGCAGGGGCAAGTCAGACGGCCGGGGGAGCGCTGGCAATGACTAATATTGCTATACTACCTATAAGCGATGTAGCCTCCGTGAATACTGGCTTGCCAGGCTCATTTCTTCCAACGAGCGGTGAAGACACTAATTAACTCATAAGGATTTTGTTTGAATCCTGCCTGCGTCCGGGCTCACCCCTGATCATGCGCGCCGGGTCCAAATCCCGGATTGGAACAGAACGGCCATCAGGATGATAACGCCTTTGACCACTTCCTGGTGGTACCCCGGCACATTCTTGAGGTTCATGATGTTGCCGATGACGGCCAAGATCAGCACCCCCAGCAACGCGTTAAACGCGGTGCCGCGACCGCCCATTAGGCTTGCCCCGCCGATCACGACTGCGGCTATGACGTCGAGTTCCATCCCGATCCCCAACACCGGCGAACCGACGCCGGAGCGCGCCGTGTTAACCACGCCGGCAAGCGCACTGAGGCCGCCGGAGATGACGTACGTCGCAAAAATGTACCAGCCGATGCTAATGCCCGAGAGACGCACGGCTTCCTGATTGCTGCCGATTGCGATGACCAACCGGCCAAAGGCGGTGTAGCGCAACAGAAACCAGGTGATCGCAAAGATCACCAGCATCAGGATGACGGGATCGGCAATTCCGAACGTCAAGCCTTTGCCGAAATTATCCAGGAACGCGCCATTAGTCCCGATGAGGATAGGCTGGCCCTTTGAAACTATAAAGGCGGTGCCCCGTGCAATCGTCATCATGCCGAGAGTAACAACAAACGCCGGCATCCGGCGTCCCGCGACCAGATAACCCGAAATTGCCCCCATGACGCAGCCGGTGAGGACCGCCCCGGCGATCGCGCCGCCGACAGGTACGGTGCCAAGAAACTTGGCCACTAACACGCTGCCGCAGGCCGAGACTGAGCCGACGGAGAGGTCGATGCCGGCGGTCAGGATCACCAGGAGCATGCCCATGCTCGATATGCCCACCACGGCACTCTGGCGTAACACGTTGGTGATATTGCGCGGCGTAAAAAAGTCGCTCGAGACAAAGCTGGCGCCGATCACCAACAACACAAAGACCAGCGCGATATTGCAGCGGGCGAGAAATGCGGTCAGCGTCGTAAAATCGAATCCCCGGCGCGTTTCCGTAGCGCCAATGCTGCCAGTCTCGGGCTGTGGTTCCTTTTTCTTCAACGAGTTAGCTTCCCGTCTTGCTGGAGGCCTCGCAGCGCGAGGCGCATGATATTTGCCTCTGAGAATTCATTTTTTTGGAGCTCGCCCGCGATCCGGCCGCGACTCATGACAAGAATCCGATCGCTCATTCCGATCACCTGGATCAAATCGGAAGAGATGAGCACCACCGCCAACCCCTCTGCGGCAAGCTCGTCAATCAACCGGTAAATTTCGGCTTTGGCGCCGACGTCAACCCCACGGGTGGGCTCATCAAAGATGATCACGCGGCAACCCGCGCCAAACCATTTGGAAAGCACCACCTTTTGTTGGTTGCCCCCGGACAGGCTGTTCACCGGCGCTTCAATATTGCGCATCTTAATGGCAAGCCGTTCGGCCAGCACCAGCACCGCCTGACCTTCGGCTTTCTTCTTGATCACCCCGAACGGCGCGAGAAAACGCCCCAGCATGGACATCGTCACGTTTTGTCGAATAGGCAGCGAGATCACGATGCCCTGCGCCTTTCGATCTTCCGGCACCAGTCCAATGCCAGCCCGCACCGCATCTCGGGGCGCGTGGATAGAGAGGCGCTTCCCGTTGAGTGTCACGGTCCCACCGTCTTTGCGCTCTGCCCCAAAGATAGCGCGCGCCATTTCAGTACGACCACTGCCGATCAAGCCAGCAATGCCCAAGATTTCTCCGGCGCGGGCCTCGAAGGAGATCTCTTCAAGCTTTTTGCCGAGCCGCAGTTTTTCCACCCGTAAGACTACCTCCCCCACCTTCCGCTTACCCCCCGGAAAGAGTTCGGTGACGCGGCGGCCCACCATCATGCCGATGAGTTGCTCGGAGCTGATTTCTTTGGGCGAAACAGTGCCGATGGTACGCCCGTCCTTAAGGACCGTGATGGCATCCGCCACCTGAAAAATTTCCTCAAGGCGGTGGGAGATGTAGATGACACCCACCCCGCGGCTGCCGAGCCTTTTGATCAGCCCAAGAAGGCTATTCACTTCGGGCGGTGCTAGGACCGCCGTGGGCTCATCGAGGATGAGAATTTTAACGTCCTTGGAGAGCGCTTTCGCGATCTCCACCACTTGTTGATACGCCAGCGGGAGATCGCCCAAGCGCGTCTTCGGATCAAGGTCGAATCCGATCTCCTTCAAGATCGCCCGTGAATTCTTCTGAAGCTGCTTCCAGGGAACGAAACTCGGCAAGTCCCCGAGAAAGATGTTTTCTGCGACGCTGAGATCCGGGGCCAGCATCAGCTCCTGATAAATAATGCGGATGCCCAGTTGGAGGGAAACTTGAGGGTTGGCGATTTCGACGACTTTACCCTCCACCCGAATCTCGCCGGCGTCCCGGCGGTAGGCGCCGGATAAGATCTTCATCAGCGTCGATTTGCCCGCTCCGTTCTCACCCAGCAGGGCATGCACTTCACCCCGCTTAACCGAAAACGAGACGCGGTCCAACGCTCGGATCCCGCCAAACCTCTTCGAAATCCCGACCATTTCTACAACATACTCGGACACTTTTGACCCCTCAGGATGTGTTTCATCGAAATGCCCCAGCTCGAAAGCAACCGCTCGGGCCCACGCATGCGCTAGACCTAGAGGGGACCCGCCCAAAGGCACGGCGGCCTTAGAAACATTTAGAAGACGGCTTTCGGGTTGTAATACTTGTCCACGTTGTCTTTGGTGATGGCCACCGGTTCCGTGAGCGTCGTTCTTGGGAAGTTGGGCGGGATCTCACCCTTTACTGCCTTCATTGCGATCTCGACGGCTTTGGTCGCCACTTCAACCGGATCGTTTCGGCCGGTCGCCAAATACGTGCCTTCTTTAATGGCTTGAAGCGCCTCTTTCTGGCCATCAGCAGCGGCGACAACCTTGATCTCTTTGGTCCGGCCCGCATCGCCAATGGCGCGCATCGCGCCAAGCGCCATACTGTCGTTCTCGGCCACCAACACGTTAATATCCTTGTGGGCCGTCAAAAGATCTTCCATGGCCTTTTGCCCGCCCTCATGGCTCCACTTGCCCCATCCTTGGCCGACGATCGTCAGGTCCGCCTTTCCAAACTGCCGCAACTGCGACTCGATGATCCCGCGAAAGACCCCCTCACGCCGGTCCTCACCCACGAGATTGCCTTGGTCACCGCTTAAAAGCGCAATTTTCAAAGGCTGATTGCCCATGACGTTTACCAGGTAATCTCCAACTAACTGACCGTTGGCCGAGTTGCTCGATTGCACGATGGTGACGTAGTCGGCCGACGGATCGATGCTGCTATCCATTTCAATCACCGGGACCTTGGCGGTCGTGCACGCCTTGGTGGCCGGCACCAGCCCTTTTGGGTCACGTGCGTTCAGGATCAACACGTTGATGCCTTGCGAGAGCATGTCTTCAACGTCAGCAATTTGCTTGATCATGTCGTTCTGTGCATCGGTCGCGACCACGGTGCAGCCCATCTTTTCGGCGGCCTGCTTTGCCGCCTCCTGTTGGGCGACAAAATATGGGGCTGACAACGTGTACATGGAAATTCCGACTTTGAGCGGTTTGTCGGCCGCATCGGCGTTGATGGCCAGGAGAAAGGCAGCCGAAAGCGCCATGGAGGAGAGTAGTTTGTTCATAGGGGGAAGTCGTTGAGATTGGGTTGAGCCATGTGGCGTCGGTTATTTTTCGGGAGTTGCTCCGAGCCGTTTGTAGGGGGAGAGAGCGTGCCGCGTTGGGTGCGCCGATCGGCTCATCTTTGGGGCAGACTGCCGATCGGTAGCATTGATGAATCGGCACTTAGCGTTTAATCTCCACAATATCAAGATAAGATTACGCTCGCTCCGCCGTTTTCCACCTTGTAGAGCCCTCTTAACATGACCATGACTGAAATCTTACACCGTCTGGAACAAGTGGGGGTGATCCCGGTGATCGCCATCGAGCGCCTCGATCAAGCACTGCCCCTGGCCGATGCCCTGCTTGCGGGCGGCTTGCCGGTAGCCGAAATCACCTTTCGAACCGACGCAGCCGCCGAGGTCATCGGCCGCCTGCACGAGCAACGGCCCGAGCTTCTCATCGGTGCAGGCACAATTTTGAATGCCGCCCATCTCGTCCAAGCGCACGCGGCGGGGGCGGCCTTCGCTTTGGCGCCGGGCCTGGACGCGTCGGTGGTTGCCGAGGCGGGTCAGCTTGGCCTGCCGTTTTACCCTGGGGTCATGACCCCGACCGACGTCCAGGCCGCGCTCAAGGCTGGCGCTTCGATCTTAAAGTTCTTCCCGGCGGTGGCCGCCGGTGGCCTCACGCTGATGCGAGCGATCTTTGCGCCTTTTGCGCACTTGGGAGTTCGGACCATCCCCACAGGAGGGATCACGCCGAAAGACTTGCGCGAATGGTTAGACGAACCTTCGGTGGTGGCTGTCGGGGGCACGTGGATCGCGTCACGCCAAGCGATCGCTGCCGGCGACTGGGATGGCATTCGAGAGCGGGCCAAAGCCGCCGCTTTGACGGCGGCTGAAGCCCGAACGCAGGGGCGGGCAACCCGATGAGCGCGCGGCCTAAGTGCCGGCCAGCCGGCCCACGATGTATTTTATGATAGCGTCACAGACTTATGGACCACGGGAGACGCTTATTGTGGAATCCTCGGCTTTACAGGTTTCTCCACTATTCTCTACTCTGTAGCTGTTTTGTGGCGGGCGGCGGGATCCAGCGAGTGCCTCTTCTCTGGCGCAAATGCAATTGGCTGCCTCGCATGGATTCGAACCATGACAAAGCGATCCAGAGTCGCTTGTGCTACCGTTACACCACGAGGCAATGACCGACCGAATGATCCGGGAGCAATTCGTTACCGCAAAACAGCGAGATGTCAATTGCCTAACGGAGTCGATACTTTTGTTCCGGGCGGCGGCAGAAATTCGAACGTTGATGCCGGGAGCGTCTCACGCCGAACGTTCGTGTAGGTGATGGTAAACACCTGGCCCTTGTTGTCATGAACAACCACCCGCAAAGGCGTGAGGTTTTCATCGATTGTCAGATCGACGCTTTTGACAAGCTTCTTTACCGAGGCTGTCTTTGGGGTCAGGGTGATCTGGTACTCGCTTCCATTTTTCGATCCTTCCATGTCATAGTAATTTTCGACTTCACGAAAATTCAGTCCGGCGGTCAGTGCGCGCAAGGAATCCTTAATAAGAGGACGCTTTTCGAGGTCGTAGATCTCTAGCTGCTGATAGTTCGGATAATAAATCGACATTTTTTTGCCGTCGATGACAGTGGTACTTGGAGTCTTCCCACCGATTTCACGACGAATTTTATCAGGCAGAGTAAACCAGACCTTCCCCTCGTTCACTACCGGGTCCTTGAGCATTGCCAGATGGCGTTCCTCCCGGAAGTTCGCCTGTAAGGAGGGCTGATCATTGTGCAGAGCCTGCAGCTTCTGAATCAGTTGATCGATGTCGCTCTGCGACATCGGATTCGCGTCGGCGAGCGGAGCGATTCCTAAAAGAATTGCGAGGATGAGTTTTCTCATTGCAAATTAATGATTCCAGATTGGTACAAAATTGAACCATTGCTCCGGGAATTCCCGAATGATTGCCTGGAATACGTCGGCGATGCGTTGACTGTTTTGTTCGAGAGTCTGATCCGCGGTCATGTCAATGGGCGGATACGCGTAGCACCCGTACTGGCCCGGTTCCAATTGCAATACGAAAGCCGGGATCACCGACGCCTGGGTATGCTGCCAGACGCGCGCCGCGGCCGCCGAAAAGAGCGTCGGGCGCTCGAAAAACTGAACCTTAATTCCGCTATTCAGGTAAGGCCTGTCCACCAGCATCGCGACCAGTTCATTCCGCCGGAGCGCCTGAATAATCTCCACAAAAGCGAATTTGTCCGCACCGACCGTGATGGTCTTGATTCCGAAACGTTGCCGGTATTTTTGGCGCCATTCGTTGAGTTCACTGGTCGGCTCCGCCATGGTAACGACATTTACCGGGAACCCGTCCGAGGCGAGAACCATGCCGCCGAGCTCCCAGGCACCGAGATGGCCCGTGACCAGCAGCGTGCCTTTGCCCTTGCGGCGGGCGACTTCCAGAAATTCGAAACCGCGTCGCTCGACCATCAGGGCATTGAGCCGATTGATGCCACTTTCCGCACAGTCACAGAAATCATGCAACATGCGTAAAAAGTTATGAAAGCAGCTTCTGGAGAGGATCTCACGCTGCCTTTCGCTCTGCGTCATCGCCGTCAGATTCCGCCGCAGTGCTTCTCGGCGGTTCTTGCACAAACGATAGCCCAATTCACCCGCTGCCACACTCATCGACCGGGTAAACGGTCGCGGGAAGATGCTTGATCATCCAACTGGCGGTCTCAAAGCTGAACGGGCTGTACCAGCTGTTGCGCGTCAGCGTCAGATCCAGATCTGGCGGCTGAACTTCAGTGACTATTTCGGGCACGGTCTGGTTCATTCAATTATTGGCCAAAGCTGAAGGCCATGGACCTTTCCCCGAAAATTGAACATCCGCTCGCAATAGAATCCCACCCTTCCGCTCGAATGTGGCCGACCATCGACGCGGCTTTTGCGCGCTTGGGACATTGGAATCAAAATAAGGAAGCACTTCCCTCAGCATCGCCCACGGTCTCAGCGGTCCGCGGGCTGCGGCCGTTTCACCCGACCATCCCTTTCCCGCAAGGAGACCGGTCGCGGCCATGTGCGAGCCGCGAGTTTGAAATTCCAGAACCGGTACGCCTCCCTTTGAAAAATAGAGGTCATAATCGCCTCCGTTGAGACTGCGCAGAATGATGTCGCCCACGATGGAATGACCGCCATAGGAATACCGCAATTGCCCAATCGCGGGTTTTTGCTTCGGGACCAAGTCCGGATATCTCCTTCGCAGACTGACAGCCCGCCAACAGAATTGCGGTTAGAAGGATGAAGATTCGACTCGTCATGAAGCTTTCGGGGTCAATGTCAGCTTGGGCGCTATCTTCGATGTTCGCTTTTGGAGCGCGACGAGGAGGTGAAAAATGCAAAGCCTCCAGCGCATGCCGAAATCGCGTACCTCATTTCCGGATAGAACTGCGCTAACAGCCGGTACAAGTTCAAAAAGCTCTTTGGGATAGAGGAACACTTCCACAAACTCCTGAGTGTACCAGGCGGAGGCCCATCGCAAATAAATATCAAGCACCCGGCCGATCCGCCGTTCGTAATAGCGGAATGCCTTTGCCCGTTTCTGCGGTTGATCCAGAACCAGGTTGAGAGAATCGGCGGCTTGCTCGCCCGAGAGCAAAGCAAGATAAACGCCGCTGCTGAAGACCGGATCAATAAATCCTGCAGCGTCGCCCGCCAATAGCCAGCGATCACCGGTTAGCTGCTTGTTTCGATAAGAGAAATCTCCGGTGGCATACACCTCCGTCACACGCCGGGCTTTCTCCATCCATTGGTTCACGACCGGTTGTTCTGCGATGCAATGAGCCAGGGCTTCTTCAGGGCTCTTTTTCATGCTTCTGAACTTTTCCGTGTCCATGACGACGCCAATGCTGGTCGTCTTTCCTTTGAGAGGGATCATCCAGAACCAGGAATCTTTTGTCCGAACCATTCTCGTGAGGGTTCCGTCGGGGCCCTCCTCACGTCGGACATCGTCGTAGTAGGCGTAGAGAGAAAATTTGTCGCAAATTGGGATAACGGGCGCCTCAATTGGTACCGATTGCCAATCAGGCAGTTGCGTCCAGAGCAATCGATCACGTACTTAGCCCGAACAACGTGTTTGCCGTTTCCTGAATAGAGAGTTACGCCATCGTCATCGATTTCAAAGGATTCGACCTGAGTTTGTTGCCTGACGTCGCACCCGGTTTCGGCTGCGTGATCGAGCAGGATTTTGTCGAATTCGGATCTCAGGACCTGATAAGCCGTTGGCCGTTTTGCCTTTAAGCCATTGCGGAAATAAAATCGAACGCGCTGTCCGCAGGCGGAAACAATTTCGCCCCCATGTTTGATCAGGAAGCCGCCATTATCGATTTTTTCTTTGACTCCCATTCGTTCCAGGGTGTTCAAAGTGGCCGGCAGCGTCGACTCTCCGACACTGAAGCGCGGAAATTTTTCCTTCTCAAAGATGACCACGCGTCGGCCTGCCTTTGCGAGAAGAGTCCCGGCTGAACTCCCTGCGGGGCCGCCGCCGATGATCGCTACATCAAACGCCTCGTTCATGCCCGCAGAAAAGTACCAATGCTCATATTAGCTCGCACCTGCTTGTTTCCCTAGACGAGTTTTCGCTTGGTTGCATTCAGAAACGGTTCCAATTCTGAGATTAGTCGAGAGAAAACCTCAAAATCAACCTGTTGCTGGCCATCGCTCAATGCCTCAGCGGGAAACGGGTGAACCTCGATCAGAAGTCCGTCCGCACCAATGGCAACTGCGCCTCGGCACAACATCGGGACCAGATCGGCCCTGCCACACCCCTGGCTGGGATCCACAATAACCGGCAGATGGGATTCTTTCTTGGCGATTGCGACTGCGGCAAGATCCAGGGTATTGCGAGTATAGGTTTCGAAGGTCCGGATGCCGCGTTCGCACAGCAGACGTTCGGGTTACCGTTCGAGAGGATGTATTCTGCCGCGAGCAACCACTCTTCGATGCGCTCGCTCATTCCGCGTTTCAGCAGAACTGGTTTCCGGCTTTTTGCGCACTCAATCAGCAATTGGAAATTCTGCGCGTTTCTCGCGCCGACCTGGAGGACATCAGCGAACTCGCAAACATGTTCGACGTCGCGCTCGCTCAATACTTCCGTGATGATTTTCAGTCCGGTTTCCTGCTTTGCGGCAGCGAGTATCCGTAATCCTTCGCGCCCCAGACCCTGAAATTCGTACGGTGAAGTTCGTGGCTTGTAGGCGCCTCCGCGCAAGATCTTCGCGCCGCGCGCTTTCACAGCTTGTGCGGTCGACATCAGTTGTTCCTCAGATTCAACGCTGCATGGTCCGGCCATCACCACAAAGTTGACCGCCGCCAATCTTGATTCCGTCCACATTGACGACCGTGTCCTCGGGTTTGGACTCTCTGCTGACCAGCTTATAACGTTTCTGGACCGGTAAGACCCTTTCGACCTGAGGAAGAACGGTAAGAGATTCGAGCGTATGATGGGTGCGTTCGTCACCAATCGCTGCGATGACTGTCTGAAGCTCTCCGTAGATCGGGTGCGGGGTGTAACCTAGTTTTTGAACTTCCTGGACTACTTCCTGGATCTGTTCTTTAGACGTATTCGGCTTGAGGATGACGATCATGAGAATCGCAGCAAATATCACATCCGGTCCGGGAGGCAAATTAGAAAAGCGCCTCATAAGAATAGAAGTCAGAAGTCGGGAGAAGCGGACCGGCGGGTCGGCGGATCGGCGTATCGGCGTTGACCGAGAACGAAGACGAGCAAGAGGACGAGTACGGAGAAACCGTTCTCTTCTCAATGCCAATACTTCTCGTTCTCTCGATCAACGCCGATACGCCGATCCGCCGACCCGCCGATCCGTTTCTCCGTACATGCGTTTCCCGATGGACAACCAGATCTTCTCGTTCTAGATCTGGTCGTGCAAGATTTCACAGGTGGCGGCATCCATGCGCTGCGCACATCGTTTGCGTCGTCTGGCGATCCGGAATTCGACCGACGTATCCAGGAAATCGTAAATGATTGGGGTGTTCGCGAGTCGCATGAACTGATTGCTGAAATGATTGTGACCGCCCTTCGGATGGGAAGCGATTCGGTGCCGGTGGCGGACCTCAAATTAATCAATCGTTCGCTCAAAGAACTAAGGCAGGCTTCCAAGGTTTTTGCGCCTTATCAGGGGATCCGTAAAATTGCCATCTTCGGCTCCGCACGAACGAGCCCGAGCGCCGAAGAATTCCAGGCTGCAGAACGATTCGCTCGGGTGATGCGCGAACACGGATTCATGATCATCACGGGAGGCGGCGACGGGATTATGGGCGCGGCCCAGCGCGGAGCCGGCAGAGAACATAGCTTCGGACTGAACATCCGGCTGCCGTTCGAGCAAAAAGCCAATGAGACGATCGACGGCGATCCGAAGCTGGTCAGTTTTAATTATTTTTTCACCCGAAAAGTAAATTTCATCAAAGAAACCCACGCTATCGCCCTGTTTCCCGGCGGGTTCGGAACAATGGACGAAGGATTCGAATGTCTGACATTGATGCAGACGGGAAAAGCGAGAATTATTCCGGTCATTCTGATCGATAAGATAGGAGGAGCCTACTGGAAGAGCTGGACCGAATTCCTGAGAACCCACCTTCTGGATCAGGGCTTGATTTCGCCCGATGATTTCAGCCTTTTTCCATCACAGAGGATGTGGACGAAGCGGTAAGCAGGTCCTGCAATTCTACCGGAATTTCCATTCGTACCGATGGGTCGGGCAGGACCTCGTCATTCGATTGCAACGGCAGTTGAGCCCCGGCGCCATCGAAGATCTTAACAAGTCTTTTTCCGACTTGTTCGAAGGCGCGCCTCTTCGGGCAGGCCGCGCACTGAAACAGGAAAAGAATGAGCCGGAGCTGTCAAACTTGCCGCGCTTGGTGGCGGGTTCGCACCGCCGCAACTTCGGGCGGCTTCGCCAATTGATCGATGCGATCAATCAAGCCGAGACGATCGGGGAGTAAAGATAGTCAGGGCGTCGCTTCGCTCGGTCTAAGACCGAGGCATTCCAGCTTGTTCAACGATATAATCATGGATGGTGTTCACCGTCGCCAGGGCAACCCGTGCAACATCCGAATTTGGCACTCCGACCCCAAAGGTCTTTTCCATGCTGACGACCAATTGGAACGCGTCGATTGAATCCAGACCAAGGCCGTCCGCACCGAAGAGCGGCAAATCATTGGAGATCTCTTCCTTCGGCGTACGCAGCATCAGGTTCGTGACGAGCATTTCTTTTATTTGCTCTTTCAGTTCTTCAGACGACATAGACGGATTCTGACAACAAGAACCGCATAGATTTGGCGGAATTGACTGTTTATCAAGTCTTAAATTCGGCAGAATTTCGAAACGCGATTCAGTCAAAATGGATAAGCCGAAGCGAACCAGGATCGACAAGTTTCTCGTGGATCACGGTTACTTTGAATCGAGGGAACGTGCGCAACGATCGATTCTGGCTGGTCATGTGCTCGTCGAAGAGACGCGTCATAGACAAACCTGGGACACTGGTGAAATCGGACGCGGCGGTTCGAGTCGTTGCGGAAGAAAAATACGTTGGGCGAGGAGGATATAAGCTGGAAGCTGCGTTGGACCATTTTCGCTATTAATGCGACCGATCTGGTCTGCTTGGATGTAGGGGCATCAACCGGAGGCTTCACCGATTGCCTGCTTCAGACGCGGTGCCAAAAAAGTGATTGCAGTCGATGTCGGACACAATCAACTGGCTTGGAAGATTCGCAGCGACCGCGGGTCGAAGTGCGGGAGGGATTGAATGCCCGTGTTCTAAGCCCCGAGTTGATCGGGACAACGCGTGCAACTGGCGGTGGTCGACGTTTCTTTTATCTCGCTCACCCTCATTTTGCCTCCTATCTTCGCTTGTGTGGAAGACGGGAGGAGTGGTGGTCGCATTGATTAAACCTCAGTTCGAATTGCAACCGAACCAGGTCGGGAAAGGTGGGATCGTCCGCGAGGAGGAGTTGCGTATGCCGCAGTGTCAGCAAGATCCAGCACTTTGTGATCGAACAGTTGCACCGGGAATGGCTCGGGGTCATCGAGTCGCCGATAACGGGCGCTAAAGGCAACCGGGAATATTTAGCATGTCTTCGCTAATTCTCGGCATTTATGCTCATTGGCGAAAACTAGGTGCTGCGGCTTCTCTTAAAGCGCTTCTGCATGAGCTTTCCTCACACGACATCGAAGTTCTGGTCGAAGAGCAAGCAGCCAAGCTTGTGGGCCAGCAGGCCATTCACTGGATGAACTTTACCATCGAGTGGACCTGTTCGTCGCGCTGGGGGGCGATGGAACGCTCCTGCGTCTGGTTCGCGATTTGCACGGCAAGATGAAGCCTATCATGGGGATTAACTTCGGTTCACTCGGCTTTCTCACTTGTTTTGGCGGTCCGGAGTTCGCAATTGCGGCAAAGGCCCTCGCGACCGGAGATTATCGAGTCGATGAGCGAACTCTGCTGGAGGCCTCGATCGAAAGGAATGGGAAGACGATTTTTTCGCAAATCGGTCTCAACGATGTCGTGGTCACTCGAGGCGAACGTTCGCGGCTGGTACGACTCAATTTGTATATCGATCAGACCCACCTCACGGAATACAACGCCGACGGATTAATTATTGCCACATCAACGGGTTCCACAGCTTACTCGCTTTCTGCCGGTGGACCGATCGTCATGCCGAACTCAGGAGTATTCGTGGTGACCCCGATCTGCCCGCATGTCCTGACAAATCGCTCTGTGATCGTCTCCAATAAATCGACGATCCGGCTCCTGCCAAGCAGCGGCGAACAACAACTTTCGGTGAGCGTCGATGGCCAGGAATCCATGCAGTTGTATCCCAGCGATGCCGTTATGGTTCGGCCATGCTGACCGAGAAGCTCCCGTTGCTCTTCCCTAAAAATCTTACTTTTGCCGATATCCTGGGTGCCAAGCTTCGTTGGAGCGGAAGCGCCATTATGATTCGAATCCGAGGCACGCTGCTGCCTGAGCATATTCTGCTCAATATTACGCCCAAGTCGCGGGAAGAAGCCGTTCAACAGCTCGCCGAGTCGCTTCGTTCCGATACAAGAATTTCCGATTGGCAGGAATTTTTGCGGGCCCTGCGAAAGCATGAGGCTGCCGGCAAAGTGAACCTCGAGTACGGCCTCACCCTGCCTCATATCCGCAATCTCGTCAGTTACAAATATGCTAATGGCATTCGGACGGCTCGACGCACCCGCTCCAAGAAACGGATGGTCCGCTTCAATTCGTTGTGCTGGTCGGGATCCCCCGAACCATGGACGCGGAATACCTTCGCCTTGTCGGGACTCTGATGCGGGTCTTTCGCAACGATAAACTGCGGCAGAAACTACTTTACGCGCAAAATCCATCCGAGATCATTAACATCTTCGAGCAAGGTGAAATCGGCATAGACTCCAACTAATGGACACTAAGCCCAAAAACCTGGATAACAGGTAACAAAAGACCCGGAAGAGGATTTGAACAGAAGGCAGCAAAGGAAGCGAAGAGGGACTTGGGATTCTTTTCAGGGATGATTATTCGGTAAAGTTTGTCTGCAAGAACTTTATTCAGCTCGACTGGCCCACTGATCCCAGACACTACATCGCTGCTCAGCGCCGGACATCGGGCCAAACCCGGAGGATTTGAACAGAAGGCAGCAAAGGAAGCGAAGAGGGACTTAGAATTGGTTTTCAGGGATGGTTATTCGGTAAAGTTTGTCCGCAAGAACTTTATTCAGCTCGACTGGCCCACTGATCCCAGACACTACATCGCTCCTCAGCGCCGGGACATCGGGCCAAACCCGGAGGATTTGAACAGAAGGCAGCAAAGGAAGCGAAGAGGGACTTAGGATTGGTTTTCAGGGATGGTTATTCGGTAAAGTTTGTCCGCAAGAACTTTATTCAGCTCGACTGGCCCACTGATCCCAGACACTACATCGCTCCTCAGCGCCGGATATTGTCCCGCTGGCACTTCGTCCCGTACCTTCGCTTTCTTTGCTGCCTTCTGTTCAAATCCTCTTTTAATCCTTCTGTTCTACTTTTAATCCTTCTGTTCTATTCACGTCTTTTGGCGGTGTATCGCCAATGACGAAAACGCCTGACAAACCGGCATCATCGAGATTGTGTCGATGTTGACGTGTGCAGGTCGCGTGGTCACCCAGTGCACGGCGTCGGCGATGTCGTCGGCTGTCAGAGGTTTCGTTCCGGAGTAGATGGAAGCCGCGCGCTGTTCGTCACCTTTAAAGCGGACAATGGAAAATTCTGTCTCGGCGAGTCCAGGTTCAATATCTGTGACACGCACGGCAGTTCCCAAGAGATCGGCTCGCAGATTATGCGAGAACTGTTTTACGAAAGCTTTCGTTGCGCCGTAAACATTCCCTCCCGGATAGGCATATAAGGCCGCAACCGAACCGATATTTACGACATGGCCGCGGTCGCGGGCCACCATGCCAGGAAGTATCAGTCGAGTGCAGTAGAGCAGTCCTTTGATGTTCGTATCAACCATCGTTTCCCAGTCTTCCAGCGGCACCTTATAAGCCGGTTCCAGATTGAGCGAGAGCCCGGCGTTATTCACCAGAATGTCAATCGAAGCGAATTCCGCAGGCAACCCCGCGACAACAGATTCAACCTGGAGTCTGTCCCGCACATCGAGGGTTACCGGCAATATCAAATCACCAAACTCCTCACTGAGCGCTTTCAGCCTATCGATGCGACGTGCGGTAGCGACCACTCGAATACCATCTTTTGCGAATCGGCGGGCGGTCGCCGCGCCAAATCCTGAGGATGTTCCCGTTACGAATGCGACCATATATGCTCTTTTCGGTGCGAGCGGCAACCGCGCAAGTTTTTTTCACTGCAATCTACACGCCGAGCTGGGCATACGCTCTGCCACCGCTACTTCCAGGCTTTCGCCGTCGCCGCTGCGAGTTCTTTCGCTTTCGTGGTTATCGCCTCGACTTCTCCGGGGGCACCCAGCGTCGACTCAATAAATATGCTGGTTAGGTCCGTGATGCCCAGGAATCCCAAAATGCCACTGAGCGTTTTGCTTTGAAGATCGTAACCCTCCGCGCCCGTGCCCGGACCGTAGGCGCCTCCTCTGGCGTACACTGCAACGGCTTTTTTATTGGTAACAAGTCCTTTGTAGCCCTCGGCGGGGCTGAAACTAAATGTCAATCCCGGTTGTACAATTACATCGATTAAGTGCTTCAAGACGTAGGGAATTCCGAAGTTCCACATTGGCAGAGAAAACAAATACCAGTCGACTGACTTGAAACGTTCGATCACAGATTCGATTTTCCTCCAGGCTTTTGCCTGCTCGGGGGTGTGTTGTTGGCCGTGCAGGATCGCGTATTTAGCTTCGACGGTGTCACCGTCGAACGGCGGCAATTCGGCGGCCCAGAGGTCCAACTTGTCAACCTCGACAGACGGGTGGGTCTTCTGCAGTTCTGAGAGGAAGACCTGCGAGACTTCGATTGACTTTGAACGAGATTTTCTAGGAGAGGCTTCGATATAGAGTAATTTAGACATGGGATGGATTCGGTGGTGGAGGTTCAGGATTTGCTAATAAAGCATTATCTTTACATCAAGTAACTGGATATAGAGACATATCTGCAAAAAAAATCTATTAGTTTCGTGGGTCTAGCAATGATTCACTATGTTTTCCAAGCTTCTTCAGCAACGCGGCCAGGGTCGAGCGCTCCGTTCCGGATAACGGTTCGAACACCCTCTCCAACCGGTTTGCATGGACCTTGAAAACCCGGCGAATCAACGCCCGACCCGTGGTGGTCAGCGTCACATAAGTAACGCGCCGATCTTTTGGGCAGGCCTTCCGGCGGACGAGTTGCTTTTCCTCGAGTCGGTCGACCGCGGTGGTAATCGAACCACTGGTCAGCATCACTTGCCGTCCGATCGTATTGACCGGCAGCGGTCCTTTGTGCAGGAGAATTTCCAGGACGCCAAAATCCGACAGACCAAGTCCGGAAGCGGCGACACTTCTGGCGTCCACTTGAGCGAGAGCTCGATATGCCTTCATAAGAATCAGCCAAAGATGGATGCCGGCAATGTCGGTCGGGTCGGCATCAGTGTCGCTCACGGCGTTACCTTTATATCAAGATATTATTGGTGCAAGATTTTTTTTGGCTACGATTCGATCTCGGGATTGACGTGCACGCGGATGACTTCAGGGAGCGAGGCGTGGATCGCCCGTTCCAGGCCCGCCATCAATTCATGGCTCTGCGCCAGAGAGGTCGTCCCTTTAAAGGTCTTCTCGAGCGTTATAATCAACCCTTCGTCAGTTACCAGCACGTCCTGGACTCTGACATTCTTGGCTTCCGGCAGGTTCGAAAGGGCCTGCTGCACGCGACGAGTCGACGGCAAATGTCGCACCGCCGGTTTCGGTTCGTCGCTCCGCGGTTCTAGGTGCACTGTCACAAGAACCGTTCCTGGCAGTTCTTTCATGATGGCGGCTTCCAATGTCTCAGAATGCATGTGCGCCTGGGCCAAAGTCAGACTGTCCGGCAGTTCCAGGTCGAGCTCGATACGGGTCTCTCTCGCAACCAGGTAAATGTTCAGGTTGTGTACTCGCAGACCGAGTCGATCCGCAATTGCCCGGACACCTGCCGCCCGGGGTTCATCCGGCGTCGCTGCAGGTTCTACGTGCACAATCGCCTCGGCGCTTCCCAATTCTGCGCTGAGTTCTTTTTCAACAACCTCGCTGAGTTGATGCGCGGACTCCAGGGAAGCCCCTCGAACTGTCCCGAGCTTGACCTCAACGAAAGGTCGATTCCCGACAAAGCGGGTCCGAACTTTGACCGTCCCGCTGACGACACCATCGACCGATTCTACGCGCTTTTTCAAGCGGTCCGTCAGGCCAATCGGAACATCGTCCATGAGGGCTCGCACGGACTTAGATCCCAGTTTCCAAACGGACCGAAACGCGATTGCAGCGACGAGCAGAGCCGCAATGGCGTCAGCGCGCATCACCAGCCATCCCGGCACATGAAGCGGATCGCGGAGTGCGATGACGGCCAGTCCGAAGAGAACCGAGATTGCGCCCAGCATATCGTT
The DNA here is from genome assembly GCA_963736745.1 of uncultured Verrucomicrobiae bacterium. Taxonomy (GTDB): domain Bacteria; phylum Verrucomicrobiota; class Verrucomicrobiia; order Chthoniobacterales; family JAFAMB01; genus JAFAMB01. The sequence continues at coordinate 176,013 of CAVTQD010000019.1, forward strand.
GGCGAAATGCTCGGCGTCGGAAGCTAGCGCGCTACTGGCATGGCTGGCTGCGGCTCTTCGCAAAGCGCGCGCACGAAAGAAGTCGACCAATACGGAGACAATCAGGACGGCGAATGCCCAGACGCTGACAGCGGGTGCTCCGGGATGAATGAAAATTGTGTCGAGGGCGTGGTATAAAATCAGGGCCCCGGTCCCACCCAGCAAAGTCATGCCGGCGAGTGCCCCGAGTTGCTCGGCGCGTTCGTGACCGTATGGGTGGTTACTGTCCGGCGGCACCGCTGCGACTCGAACAACCAGAAGCGTGATCAGGCTGGAGATCAGATCGAGCAGGGAATGGGCAGCTTCTGCCAAAAGCCCCAGACTACCGGACAACCCGCCAACCAGAAGCTTAAGAGCAGCCAAGCTGCCGCTCGCCACAACCGAGGCGGTGGTGATCGCTTCTTTAGAACCGGCGCCTGGATCATTTTCCACCTCACTATTTGAGTCTTACGATCGCCGAATTCCAAGCTCCGGATTAAATTTTGTCTTAGAATCGGGAGGCGGGTAGGTGGATCGGTGTAAGCACGCCGCTGCGCCGACACGCTTCTCGAGCTCCGCACCGGCGCTTGACTCGAACACGCAAGTCGCTTATTGATCGACCAGTCAACTATGGGGCGTAACTTTCTGTCCTCGAAGAGGATCCAGGGTGGTGCCAAAAAAACACCCACGGCTGTGCTTCGAGCAGCGGAACGAGTCTTCGCGAAGCAGGGTTTCGCGGGAGCGTCGATGCGAGATATTTCCAGGGCTTCGGGCGTTTCCCAGCCGCTCATCCATCATTACTTTAAAACCAAGCGCGATCTCTACAATGAAATCAAACGTCAGATGATCCTCCGATTCGACGCGTTTTGGACCGATACCGCCAGGGAAGTGGCTAGTGATGAATGTGTCCCAGGCGCCGTGCTCAGGCGGATTTTCGAGTTCATGAAGGATAACCCGACAGTTCTGCGAATCGGTGCCTGGTCCCAACTGGAAGGTGATAACGCACCGTGGCCAGGGGAACTAGAGGCTTTGGAACGGGTATCTCGCGTCTTTTCCGATGCCCAGGCGGGTGGCAGCATGCGATCGAATCTGAACCCCACGCTCCTCACAATTTTGGTCGAAGGATTCATGTTTTCGTGGTGGGAATACAGGGATAATTATATGCGTCTCTATCAAGGGATGCCCGAAAGCGAAAATCTGGATGAGAAGGTTTTGGAGGTGATGACCGAAGTTTTCCTTCGAGGAACATTGACAGAGCGTCACCCGAGTTCGCGTGCACCGAAGTCCTCATTGGTTGCTGTCAGAAAAAAGCGCACCGAGTGAGATCGGCTTAATCAGAGAAGGAGACCTCGCAGACATTTTCATGATGCACAATCCGAACAAGGACGCTAAACCGATCCGGGTGATCCCTTTTTCAGACCGGCTGAGCGATGCGATAGCGAAGGGAGTAGAGTGGTTGCTGGATCGACAGCAAGAGGAAGGATTCTGGGTGGGAATGCTGGAGTCAAATTCCTGTATGGAGGCTCAATGGATTCTTGCGATGCATTTTCTGGGCATCGAAGATGAAAAAAAGCTGGCCGGAATGGTAGCGTCGATTCTCAACGAGCAACGGACGGATGGTTCCTGGGAGGTCTACCACAATGCTCCGGCAGGCGATATCAATACAACTGTGGAATGTTACGCGGCCCTCCGATCTGCTGGGTATCCCCCAGACGCTGAGGTGCTTTGCCGAGCCCGAGAATGGATTTTTGCGCGAGGCGGGTTGAGTCAGACCCGTGTATTTACGCGCTACTGGCTTGCGTTAATCGGTGAATGGCCGTGGCAAGCGACGCCCACCTTGCCGCCCGAATTGATCTGCACGCCGCTCTGGTTCCCGTTTAACATTTATCATTTCGCTTCATGGGCACGAGCGACCATTATTCCTTTGAGCGTGTTATCGGCCCGGCGACCGGTCAAACCGCTACTCTCCGGCGCGAGGCTCGATGAACTGTTTCCAAAGGGAAGAAACTATTTTGATTACCGCCTTACTCCCATAAAGCGGTTTTTTTCCTGGGAAAGTTTCTTTTTCATGGCGGACCGCCTCTTGAGCCGATACGTCGAATTTCCGTTTCAGCCGGGCAGGGAACTCGCGATTCGTCTTTGTATCGACTGGGTTATCAAACATCAGGATGCGGACGGGGCCTGGGGTGGCATTCAACCGCCGTGGATCTATTCCCTGATGGCGCTTCACACCCAGGGGTACGGGATAGATCATCCTGTCGTCGCAAACGGCGTCAAAGCGCTCGACGCTCATTGGTCTTACGAGCGTGACGGCGGGCTCTACATTCAGGCGAGCGAATCTCCGGTTTGGGATACTGTCCTGACCCTGCAGGCTTTGTTAGATAGCGGACGATCGCCTTCCGACTGCGAATCGATGACACGAGCAGTCGATTGGATTGTGCAGAAACAAGTGACGGCACCAGGGGATTGGCAAGTAAAGGTTTCTTCCGTCATGCCGGGCGGCTGGTCGTTTGAACGGGCGAACGATTCTTATCCGGACATTGACGACACCGCGGTTGCAATTCTCGTTCTGGCGCGCGCCCGAAGAGCTCATAGGAATCCAACGGCGATTGATTATGCGATGAAACGCGCGGTACACTGGATCCTCGCTTTACAATCTTCGAACGGAGGATGGGCCTCATTCGACCGAGACAACACGAATTCGCTCCTGACCAAGTTGCCATTCTGCGATTTTGGGGAAGTGCTTGACCCGCCGACGGTCGATGTGACCGCGCACGTTGTGGAGGCCCTGGCGCATCTGGGTTGGACCATCCAGGATAGGCCGATCGCCCGCGCATTGGCGTTCATCAAGTATCAGCAGGAAGAAGATGGCAGTTGGTTTGGGCGCTGGGGCGTCAACCACATTTACGGTACTGCGGCGGTGCTGCCGGCTCTCGCCGCCATTGGAGAGGATCTGTCGGCAATGTACGTCTGCCGGGCAGGCGACTGGATCGCTGATCATCAGAACCCGGACGGGGGATGGGGTGAAACGCCCGCCTCTTATGTGGATAATTCTTTGCGCGGGGTGGGAGACAGCACAGCTTCACAGACCGCCTGGGCGTTGATGGCGCTTCTGGCGATTCCGACTTCTCGCTACGATCAATTCATTCAGGCGGGTATCGATTATCTATTGTGCATGCAATACGAAGGAACTTGGCACGAACCGCAGTATACGGGCACCGGATTTCCGGGATATGGCGTCGGGTCCCGGCTCCACGGCGAGTCGCACGATCGAACCGTTTCGATTCAGCAAGGACACGAGGTGGGCAGGGGATTCATGATCAATTACAATCTGTACCGGCATTACTTCCCGCTCATGGCACTGAGCCGAGCCCGTTCCAGAATCGAGGCCCGCGGACGAGATGCCGTCGCGAAGCTAGTCGCCGCGTCGACTCAGTCGCGTTCTTTCGATATGGGCTTCGCGATGGGCTTGCCAGCAGCGGATGCGGATCCACGACGCAGACGCTACCGCGGCAGAATCGTCGCACGCCGTTTGATTCGAAAGACCGCGAGGCTTTTGTCCCGCCGGTTTTAGTGTACTGCAACGACGTTACCATTTATATGCGAGGCGGGGCGCCTTATTCCTGAAACAATATGAAAATTCTTTTCTTCCGATTGCTGGTCGCGGTGGGATCCGTTGTTGTCTTTGGTTTGTCCGCGTGCGTTGGCAGCAATGGATCACTTCAAAGCAGAATTGAGCGCAAGGTCGACAATCCTGACAACGAGCATGTGCAGATTGGCACCGCACATTATAACCCATACTCCAAAGGCTTCGAAGAACCTTGGCCTTTCGGCCCTTACTCGAATTGAGAATTTTTCACATTTGACCGATTAGCCTGCATCGATCACATAACCTGAAAGATCTGTGATCAATGCAGGCGTCAGGATACCGTAAAAATCAATTTACCTTGAACGCCGCCGGCTTCGAGCATCCCGTGGCCAAGGCGGATGGTTTCAACGGAGAGTTCGCCGATATTTTGCACTCCCACCGGCCATAGTCTCTGGGCTTCGTACAGGAAAGTTAGTTCATGGAGTTGCTGCGTGTAGCCGGGCCAGGTTTCTCTGGAGCCGTAAAGGCCTTTTGCGCCGAGCAAATGGAAATGAAGAGAGGCCGATTTGCGGAAAAGCGGGCTCGCCCTTCCGTGCCAGACCGGCACGGCAAATGGGTCGATCTCTTCGACCGTGGAGACGATGTCTCCGTCGAAGTCCACCAATTCAAAACAAAGGCGCTTCATCTCGCCTCCGACGAAATCCAGCGTCTTATCAAAAAAAGCGCCGCCGTTTGCAGCGATCGCCTCTTCGGTTAATTGTTTCAGTCCCTTGCCTCGGTAATCAATCACCTGCTCGGGACTCAATCGCAGTTGCTCCACCATGAACTGCGTGCTGGCTTCCCGGCCGGATGTCGTAACAATCTTCTCCACGCCGATCATTTGCAAAATCTGGATCGCCGCCGAACCGAGTCCCCCGGCACCACCCGCAATAAATACCGAATCATTTGGAGTTGGTTTTGCTTTGAGACGAATGGACTGATTTGCAGTTAAACCCGCCACAGGGACGGAAGCAGCTTCTTCGAACGACAATATTCGAGGTCTGACTGTCACAAATTCGTGCGGCACGCAGACATATTCCGCGTATGCTCCGTTGCTGCATGGGCCGCCGAGGTAGGCCCAGACTTCATCACCAACTCGCAGGCGGCTGACGCTGCTCCCCACTTCCGCAATCACTCCGGCCGCATCGTGACCAAGCACCATCGGAAGGTTGCCTCCAAAACGGCCCTGACGGATCTTATAGTCGATCGGATTAAATGAACCGGCTCGAATACGCATCAATACTTCATCCGCACGCGGCTGCGGTATATCTCTCTGCTCCTCGAAAAAATTTTCGGTCGCACCGAATTCGTTAATCGCAATGACTTTCATATTCCGTATGGAAGAACCTTATCCTAGTGTCCTGCCCCCGAAATAGCATGTGTTTTGTTGCGATCAAGGAGGGCTGGGGAACGTGTCGGCGTATCGGAGTGTCGGAGTGTCGGCGTCTGTGGGGCAAGACTGCTTTTCGACACCGGTATGATGACGCTTTGCAAACGCCGATCCGCCGATACGTTTCCGCATTTAGCGATCGGATGAAAGAGCAACATTTTTCTTGGCAACCAGAAATATTTGCCCAAAATAGCGGCGATTGCGTGGTTCCCCCCTTATTTGGGACGCGTCGAGCTGCCCTTATTCCTGCATGCAATCCTGTTGTACCCTTCGCACTATCATTACAGGTGAGGTTTCCCTAACGACCAATCAATTCATATCGCCGTCACCTAACTGACCTATTCCGTTGAGAAACGTGTTTCTAGAAGAAATATCATGAGAACCTGTACCAAATTCACTGTCACCAAGAAGGTGAAAATCCGCAAGAAAGTTCATTTATTATCAGGAATCAATCCGAGCCTTTTCGCCTTCATATTGGCGGCTGCAAGCTGGCAAAATGCGTCGTTCGCGGCGGAACCTCAGACAACTCTGGCGATATCAATCAGGACGCTCTCTAGTCCTTACCAGGTAATGTACAAGGTCGGCGCGGAGGCTTACGCGAAAAAAGTGGGCTTGCCTCTCGACGTCCTGACGACTGAAGCAAACAGTCAAAAGGGCCTGACCGACATCAAGGCTGAAGTAGCCCGCACAGGTGCCAATGTGGCGTTTTACATCGATCCGAACGACGCTTCCGATGCCCTGCCGATCGCGAAAACACTGGAGGCGGCGGGAGTATACTTCGTGACCTGGTGGAGTAAGCCGGCTGATGTTAAGGTTTGGGATTATCCACACTGGATCGCTCACATCTCGTTTGACGGACTTGCAGCAGGTACCTATACCGCGACGGAACTCTTCAAGACCTTCAAGACACCTGGGAAAGGAAAGATCATCGCATTGCAAGGGCGCCTTGGTGATACACCGAATGCCGAGCGCTGGGAAGGATTGCAACAGGTATTATCCAAAAATCCTGGAATCCAGCTGCTTCAATGGGAATCCGCGCAGTGGGACCGAACTCAGGCCTATAATGATACAAAGGCAATGTTGGTGGCGCATCCTGACATAGACGGTGTCTGGACTGCCAACGATGATATGGCCATGGGCGCCATTCAAGCCCTGAAAGAAGCTGGGCTTGTCCGGCAAGGTTCTCGTCACGGGCTGCGATGGAATCCCGGAGATGTTCGACGCGATCAAAGGCGGCCTTGCTGCAGCCACCATTCTGAACGACGGAAAATACCAGGCGCAGCTGGGGCTGGCTATGTCGCTCGCCGCGAAAGAGGGAAAGCTAGACGTGAAATCCCTGCCGCACAAGTATCGCCAATTCGAGATTCCAGCCGTTAATGTAAATCGAGAAAATGTCGACCAGGTCGTGCATGATTACCTCGAGTCCACTCCGACTTATGATTTGAGCGATTTCTTCGCTCGGTGGTCGGTGGCGATTCCATAATCCAATGCCGCTTATAGTTGAGGTCCGGAGAGATCGCAGCGCTACTTGATTCGGTGATTGAAGATCGAGCTACGATACCGTGAAAAAGAGTAGCCTGAGCAATCATGCAGAATAACGTGTCGTCCAAATCGTCCGTTGGTGAACCCAGCTGGCTGTCAACCTCCACTTCGAAAGGACGAACTTGGTTCCGTCGCAGTGGAATTGGCGGCCAGCTCTTCTCCCTGGTGATCGTCACCGGAATCTTCACGATCGGGACCAAGGGCAAATTTCTTTCCGGGCCAAATCTTCAGGTTATTCTTAGTCTGGCCGCGATTCCGGCGATCATTGCAATTGGGCTTCACCCTGTGCTGATTCTCGGAGGGATTGACCTTTCTGTCGAAGGCGTGGTTGCGCTGTGCGTTGTTTTAGTCGGTTTTCTCGCACATAACAAATTCAACTCTAATGACGTCGGGTTCTGGATCGTTCCGATTATAGTCGGGTTCGGCGGGCTCGCCGGAGTTATCAACGGATTGCTCAATACTAAACTGAGAATACCGTCGTTCATCGGTACGCTTGGAATGAGTTGGGTGCTTTGGGGGTTGGCGGTGTTTGTGAGCAAAGGACAAACAGTCCCGTTGCTGGAGAATCCTCTGACAGGGTTCGTGCATGGCACTCTACTAGGTATTCCAGATCTCGCACTGGTTGCATTTGCGTTGCTTCTGGTCATTCAGATCATTCAGGATCGAACGCGATTCGGTCGTTACCTTTACGCCATAGGAGGCGACGAAATTCTTGCCGCGCAGGCAGGTGTCAATCTTGAAAGAACAAAAATTATTGTCTTCGCGATCGCCGGAATGTTCTACGGTTTGTCGGCACTGTTCCTTGCGGTGCAACTGGACAGTGCGCAGGCGATAACAGGCAACAACCTCCTTTTTCCGGCGGTGACCGCGGTCGCAGTCGGCGGAGTCGCCCTGACAGGTGGCATCGGGGGCGCCAAAAACGCCGCGCTCGGTGCGCTGATTGTCACGGCTCTCAACGACGGTCTTATCCTTCTCAATGTCAATCCATACGCGCAGGAAGCGGTCAACGGATTCGTACTGGTGACGGCAGTTGCGCTGACGATTGATCGAAGAAAGCTAGGATTCATCAAATAAAGCGACGTCATGAAGTCGGGACACCCATCGAGGATGACTGCCAAGGAACCCGTGCTCGAATTGCAGCGGATTACGAAGTCCTATCCGGGTGTCGTCGCATTGGACGAAGTGGACTTCACGGTCCACCGCAATGAGATCGTCGGTTTGATCGGCGAGAATGGCGCCGGGAAATCGACTCTGATGAAAATTCTCATCGGACTTATTCAGCCGGACGAGGGCCTGTATAAGTTGCGGGGCAAGCAAATCACGTATGAGAGATCCGGCAAACGCCGCGCGGCATGGAGTGGGAATGGTCTTTCAGGAGGGTTCTCTCGTCCCAAATCTCTCCATCATGGAAAATCTGTTTCTCTGTCACGAGATCGGGTTTCGGAAATTCGGCTTTCTCTCCCAACGCGCGATGCGAGAAACTGCCTCTTCTGTTTTTTCTGTGGTAAAGGTCACTTCAGACCTGGATACCCCGACCTCGGACGCGACACCTGCAGTTCGTCAGATGGTCGAGATAGCGCGTCTTCTCTGGCTTTCGAGGTTGTATCATCAAGAGAATCCAGTGCTCGTTCTCGACGAACCGACGACCGTATTGACCGAGAATGAGAGAAAAACTCTTTTTACAATTCTCAATGAAATAAAGCGCCAGGCGTCGATCATCCTGATTTCACATCGACTCCAGGAGATAGTCGAGAATTCGGACCGTATCGTTATCCTGAAGGACGGAAAGAACGTCACCGACTTAGAGGCCCAGCACGCAAATATTGCCGACATCGAAAATATGATGGTCGGCCACACCTTTGCCGTGGAGCGCTACCGGGAAGATGAGCAGGCGGAACCAGGCAATGAAATCGTGCTGAGCGTCCGGGGCTTGAGCAAGCGTGGAGCGTTCGAGTCATTGAATTTTTCCGTCAGGAAAGGCGAGATTGTCAGTCTGGTCGGGCTTGTCGGGTCAGGCAAAGAAGCGGTTTGCAAGTGCATCAATGGCCTGGAAAAACCTGACAGTGGCTCGATCTCTCTCGGGGGTAAGAACCTTGCTCCGGGTTCTCCCAGTGAAACTGTTCGCTCCGGGATCGGCCATATCCCGATCGATCGCCGGAGCGAGGGTCTTGCGCTGGGAATGACTGTTGCCGAGAACCTTAATTTGCTTGCACTTGATCGGCTTAAATTCGCCGGTTTTGTCAGCCCTGCGCTTGAGAGGAAGAATGCTCACCGCTTGATCCAGGACTGCCGAATCAAGACTCCCTCTTCCTCGACGATGTGCGCCAACCTGAGTGGCGGAAATCAACAGAAGACGGTCATCGCCAAATGGCTCTCGTCGAAGATTCAGTTGCTGGTGCTTGACCACCCGACACGCGGCGTTGATGTGGGCGCAAAGGAGGAGATTTACAAGCTCATCAGGAAGCTTGCACGCGATGGCATCAGCATGATCATTATGTGCGACACGCTTGAAGAGGACATCGGTCTCTGCAATCGAATGCTCATCATGAAAGACGGTCGAGTAGTCAGCGAGATGATCTGTCCGCGGAACAAGAAACCGAGTCCAGGTAATATTATAGCTTTGATCGTATGACATTGGGACCGGGCAAACGGGAGAAGTGACGTGGTTGAACTCGAGCAAGATGGGCCTCCAAGCACGAAAGAGAAGGTACCGGTCCGGCGCAAACGGGCAAGGATCCGGGCAATTTATTTTGCAATCGCACTTCTCGTCGTCCTGGTTTTCTTGTTTACCTTGGGCAACCGGAATTTCCTTTCTGCCTACAACCTCAATACGATTGCCAGCTATTGTGCGATTTTGCTCGTGGTCGGACTGGGCCAGATGTGCACCATCCTCATTGGCGGAATAGACCTCTCAGTCGGAGGTATCATGTCGTTCGTTTCGGTCGTATTCGTCGTTGCCTTGAAGGGCACAGGGGCGTGGGCTTTCCCTCTCTGTATGATTGTCGGAGTGATCGCGGGCCTGATCAATGGGAACGTGCTGACGCGCATCAAGATTCCATCTTTTATCGCAACACTGGGTACCGGTGGGATCCTCACGAGCCTTGCTCTCCTTGTCTCGCCTCTGCCGGTCGATGTTCCAGCCTCTGCCTATGGATTGCTGGACATTGTCAATGGAACAACGCTCGGAATACCCAACCTTTTGCTGCTGACTCTCACCGTATTCCTATTTTTCTACGTGATACTCAAGTTCACCACGGTTGGTCGCAACATTTACTATACAGGCAGCAACATCAAAATGTCCTGGATGTCCGGGATCGATATCGTCCGGACTCGAAATTTTGCCTTTATGCTTTCAGGTCTTGCGGCAGCGATCGCTTCCGTAATGCAGTCCTGCAGCCAATTTGGGGGTAACCCGACTTTGGGGAAAGTTTATATACTCCAATCGATCGCCGCGGTCGTCGTGGGCGGAACCGCGCTAACGGGTGGCACCGGTGGGGCAGTCAACACAGTGATCGGAGCACTTATTCTGGGCGTCATGGAAAATGGCATGAACGTGGTCGGGGTCGATGCCTATTTTCAGCAGAGTATTCTCGGAATCGTGATAATCGTGAGTGTGGCGCTTACGTTCGACAGAAGCAAAACCGCGATGATCAAGTAGCCGAAGCTATCGTGTTTCAGCGTACCGGACAGCCTAGCAGCGGGTTTGCTGCCTGTCAGCTCATGTCATCTTTACCTACGTCCGAAGGTAAAGCGAGGACGCTTTACTTACGCAGCCAGGGCAAGCGGGACGCTTGCCTTACCGGTAAGCAAACCGTCACGGTTTGCCCGGTTTTCCAAAGGCAAAAGCAACCGTCCAATGGAGCCGAGAGCCTAGCAGCGGGTGTTGCTGCCTGTCAGCTCATGTTATCTTTACCTACGTCCGAAGGTAAAGCGAGGACGCTTTACTTACGCAGCCAGGGCAAGCGGGACGTTTGCCTTACCGGTAAGCAAACCGTCACGGTTTACCCGGTTTTCCAAAGGCAAAAGTAACCGTCCAATGGAGCCGAGAGCCTAGCAGCGGGTGTTGCTGCCTGTCAGCTCATGTTATCTTTACCTACGTCCGAAGGTAAAGCGGCAGAGAAGGACGCTTGCCTTACGGGTAAGCAAACCGTCACGGTTTGCCCGGTTTTCCAGAGGCAAAAGGCCGAGCAGGCACGTCGGTACTGGGCCGCCCGACACTCCACCCGAGCATTGCAGCGCGACGAATCAATTTCATCCACTCCGGCTTTAAATTTGGCTTATCGAGGGCTTACAAAGGGTCTATCGTGATTCTCTTCTCCTCCCTTTGAAGGTGACCGGAAAGGGGAGGAATATTCAGGAGGCTTGCATGTTGCTAAAGGCGCTCGACGAAAACGTAGAAATCATCAAAGAGGTGCTGGCGCAGCATCGAAATAAGGAAGCAAAGGGAAACATCGAAGCCGAGACGTTCATCCGCCAGTACTACAGCCAGGTTGACCCGGAAGACCTCGCAGAGCGCACTATTTCCAATCTCTCGGCGCTGCTCTGGCGCATCTGGATTTCATGCGAGAGTTCAAGTCCGGTACCCCAAAACTGCGCGTTTACAATCCGCAAAGCCAAAAGGACGGATGGGAGTCCACGCATACGGTCGTCGAGATCGTCAATGACAACATGCCGTTCCTGGTGGAGTCAGTGACGATGGAGGTCAACCGCCAAGGATTGACTCTGCACCTCATCATTCACGCGGTCATGGAGACAAGCGGGACGTGAACGGTGGCTTGAGTCGAAATTCTGCCCCGCGGAGCCGAAAAGAACGGTGCATCGGAGGCGGTCATACATGTCGAAGTTGACCGACAAACCGCTCCCGAAAAGCTGGTTGAGCTTGAGGCAGGGATTCTGCGAATTCTCGGCGACGTGCGCAAGGCGGTCGAGGATTACCCGAAAATGAAGGACCACATGCATCGCGTGGCGACCGATATAAGAAAGCCTTATCCGGAAGCGCTCGATCCCGAAACAGTTGAAGAGGACAAGGCTTTGCTGGCATGGCTTGCGAACGGCCATTTTATCTTTTTGGGTTACCGGGATTACGATCTGATCCAAGAAGGTGACGAAGACGTTTTGCATGCGGTGCCGGGTTCCGGTCTCGGTATTTTGCGTGAAACGGGAAAGACGGATGTTTCAAAAAGCTTCGCCGCGATCACTTCGGAAGTAAGAAGTCTCGCGCGTCCTCTCGAACTGCTGGTACTAACCAAGGCGAATTCGCGCTCCACGGTGCATCGGCCCGGGTACCTTGATTACGTGGGCGTAAAGCGTTTCGACGCGAAAGGGCAGATCTTAGGCGAGCAGCGCTTTCTGGGGCTTTTCGCTTCTACCGTCCACAGCTCAAATTCGGCGGACATCCCACTCCTGCGCCGAAAGGTGAAGAACGTCGTGACGAGGGCAGCGTTCGATCCGAATGGCCACAGGGGAAAAACGCTGGTTGCGATCCTGGAACAGTATCCTCGAGATGAGCTGTTCCAGATATCCGAGGACGAGCTTTTCGAAAATGCCATAGGGATACTTCGCCTGGGCGAGCGGCAGCGCACCCGGCTTTTTGTTCAAAGCGATGTTTACGGCCGCTTCCTGTCGTGCCTCATCTATGTGCCCCGTGAGAACCACACTACCGAGTTGCGCGAGCGAATGCAGTTGATCCTGATGAAGGCCTTCAACGGCATTAGCTCGGAGAATACGGTGCATCTGTCCGAGTCGGCTTTGGCGCGCATTCAAATTATTGTTCGCACCGAGCCAGGAAAAGTGCCTGCCTTCAACGTTCGCGAAATTGAAAAGGAGATCGTCAAGGCGGCACGCGGCTGGCAGGATGACCTGCATAAAGAGCTCGTCGCGCATTTCGGCGAAGAGCGGGGAAATCAGCTGTATCACTGCTTCGAAAACGCCTTTCCCGCCGGGTACCGCGAGGATTGTTCAATCTCGGAATGCCGTCACCGACGTCGCGATCATGGACAATCTGGGAACAAAAACAAAGCTGGCGATGAATCTTTACACGGGCGATGAATCGAGCGCCACTCCGCTGCGCCTGAGAGTTTTTCAGTCGGCCGAACCCGTTCCACTCTCTTCAAGTCTGCCCATGCTCGAACACATGGGTGTCAAAGTGCTTGAAGAGCTCAATTACAAGGTGGAGCCCAAGGAAATGCCGCTGGTCCATGTGCACGATTTCGGCATGGCTCACTCCGGAAAGGTCAAACCAAATGTCACTGAGGTGAAGAGCAGATTCGAAGAAGCTTTCGTTCGTGCGTGGTACGGCGAGATTGAGAACGACGACTTCAATCGGCTGGTGCTCCGGGCAAATCTCGATTGGCGGGAAATCACGATTTTGCGAGCCTACTGCAAATACCTGCGGCAGACGGGGTTCACTTTCAGCCAGGCTTATATGGAGCAGGCCTTGTCCACCAACGCGGCCATCGCTAAGAAACTGGTCGAACTCTTTCTCGCGCGTTTCGATCCGGCTCGTGTGGTCGAGGCGGGGGTAGATATTCGTTGTTGACGACTGAAATCGAGAATGCGCTGGACTCCGTCGAAGATCTGGATGAAGACCGAATCCTGCGGCGCTTTCTCGCCTGATCCGGGCGACGGTTCGCACCAATTATTTTCAGAAGGATGCCGGCGGGGCGCCCAAGCCCTATCTTTCCTTCAAGTTCAACCCCGCGCTGGTGCCTGGGCTGCCTGAGCCCAAACCGAAGTTCGAAATCTTCGTTTACTCGCCGCGCGTCGAGGGCGTGCATTTAAGAGGCGGCAAGGTGGCGCGCGGAGGATTGCGCTGGTCCGACCGCATGGAAGATTTCCGCACCGAAGTACTCGGACTCATGAAAGCGCAGATGGTCAAGAATACCGTGATCGTCCCAGTCGGTTCGAAAGGAGGATTCGTGGTAAAGCAGCCTCCGGCTGAGCGAGAAGCTTTCATGAAAGAAGGGATCGCGTGCTACCAGACTTTCCTGCGGGGGCTGCTGGATTTAACCGACAACTTGGTTGCGGGCAAAGTCGTTCCGCCGAGAGACGTAGTGCGCCACGACGCCGACGATCCTTATCTGGTAGTCGCGGCGGACAAAGGAACCGCGACTTTCTCCGATATAGCGAACGGCGTCTCAAAGGAGTACGGCTTCTGGCTGGATGATGCATTTGCCTCTGGCGGCTCCGTCGGCTACGACCACAAGAAGATGGGGATCACTGCGCGCGGCGCGTGGGAATCGGTCAAGCGGCATTTCCGCGAACTGGGGGTCAATACGCAGACCACCGATTTCACTGTGGTAGGGATCGGCGACATGTCGGGCGACGTGTTCGGAAATGGCATGCTGCTCTCCCGCCACATCAAACTCCTCGGCGCTTTCGATCACCGCCATGTTTTTCTCGATCCTAATCCCGATCCGGAAGCGAGTTTCAAGGAGCGCGAGCGATTGTTCAACCTCCCGCGCTCATTCGTGGGCTGATTATGATCGCAAGCTGATATCAAAAGGCGGCGGCATTTACGCGCGCAGCGCGAAATCGGTCACACTTAGCCCTGAAGTCAAGAAAGTGCTGGGAGTGGACGCCAATTCGCTCACCCCGACCGATTTGATCCGCGCGCTCCTCAAGGCGCCAGTGGATCTGCTGTATAACGGCGGAATCGGCACCTACGTGAAGGCCACTCAGTCAGACCCACACCGATGTGGGCGATCGCGCCAACGATGCGATCAGGGTGAATGGCGAGGAACTTCGTTGCAAGGTGGTTGTGGAAGGCGGAAATCTCGGCCTCACCCAGCTCGGGCGCATCGAATACGCACTGAGCGGCGGCAAGATCAACACCGACGCGATTGACAATTCCGCCGGTGTGGACTGCTCGGACCACGAGGTTAACATCAAAATATTACTCAATTCGGTAGTCGCCGAAGGACGAATGAACGAAGAGCAGCGCAACAAACTGCTCGCGGAAATGACCGACGAAGTGGGTGCGCTGGTTCTGCGCGACAATTATTTCCAGACGCAGTCATTGAGCGTGCGCAAAAGGATGCCGCTGGATCGCCCAAATGCGCTTCATCAAATATCTGGAAAAATCCGGCAAGCTCAACCGCGCAATCGAGTTTTTGCCGTCCGACGAGGAACTGGCTTCACGCAAGGCGGCGAAGATCGGCCTCACTTCGCCGGAGCGCGCGGTGCTTCTCGCCTACAGCAAGATCAAGCTCTATGACGAGTTACTCGCTTCCAGAGTGCCGAGACGATCCCTACATATTCACTGCGCTGGTGCGCTACTTTCCTGCGCCGCTTCGCGAGCGGTATCGCGACCAGATGGAGCGTCATCCGCTCAAGCATGAAATTGTCGCGACGCATGTTACCAACGAGATGATCAACCGGGCGGGCAGCTACGTATGTCTATCGCATGCAGGAAGAAACTGGCGCCAAATCCCCGGATGTGGTTCGAGCTTATCTGGTCACGCGGGAAATATTCGACTTTGTTTCCTTCTGGCAGGCGGTCGAGGCACTCGACAACGAAGTACCAGACGCGGTGCAGACCGACATGCTTACCGACTCGGAAAGATTGATGACGCGCTCGACTGTATGGTTCCTGCGTTACCAGAATTTGAAAGATGACATCGCAAAACCGTCGAGCATTTTGCCCCCGGCATTAAAGCGATCGCAGCGGATCTCGACAAATTCTTGTCTGCTGAGGAGCGCATTGGCCTGACATTGGCAGCAGAACGCCTGTCTCAAAGCAATGTCCCGAAAGATCTGTCCAAGCGACTGCGTGAGTTTCGATCTTCTTTTTTCGGCCTCGATATCGTCGAGATCGCGGTGGAAACAAAGCGCGGCGTCGTGGAAGTGGCGGGTGTGTATTTTGTCGTGGGTGGCAGGCTCAATCTCTCGTGGCTGCGCCAGCAAATTGACGACTTACCTGCAGACTCCCACTGGCAGATGCTCGATAAAACGGGGCTCCGAGAAGATGTCTCCCGCCTGCAAACTGAGCTAACCAGCTTGGTTTTGAAACTCAGCCCGGAAGCGAAAGCGCCGGACGCGCTCATCAGCGCCTGGGAAGCGCAAAACAAGAGCGAATTGGAGCGCAGCCGACAGTTGCTCGCCGACCTTCAATCAGCGGGTAAGCTAGATCTCTCAATGCTTTCCGTAGCCTTGCGGGAGCTGAGAAATCTGGGCAGGAGATGTGATTCATTAGTTTAACCCCAAAAAACGAACTCCTCCTGGAACGCTTCTCAAGCTCTCTAATGTAATCGCCCGCGCATGCTCATAGTCTCCAGTCAAAGCTCTCTCAGATTTAGCCCATTGAACGCTTTTTCATGCAGAAGCCGAGACCGGCTACGGCTAGGAAGACAAGCATCAATCCCAGGACGCGGCGAATCCGAACGTAACCATTTGGAGAGTCCCATTCCGTAATCGGATCGGGCAACCTTCGAAGAAAGTCGGCTCGCAAGAGGCGTTCCGCGTCCGGATCAAGTCGCACATCCCGCTTCAGCAATGCCAGGGCAGGGTCGCCCACACGCATCCCAAAGCCGAGCGCTCGAGCGGTCGGGCTATCAGCAAACAGTCGCCGCTTCCCAAAGGCCCGTTCAATAAGCATCGTACAATCCTCGCCGAAAAACGGGCGTCCTTGGATGTTATTCAAAAATTCGACTACTTCCTGGACGTCGCATTCATCGACTTGGCGAAATGCGGTCGCCGGCACGGTCACATCCCAGCCTCTATGATCGCGTGCTCTGAAGGTTTCAAGCGGTGTCCAGTTTAATCCGTCGAAGAAGTCTTCCCGTGGAGTACCGAACAACTGTTCAACCACGAACGCTCGATCACCCTCGAGAACGACATGCAGCCCAGCATGCATTGCGAGTGGCGGAGCGCCCTCGGAACGATTCACTCCTGCTAGGCGCATATCGAGCGTTTCCACGGGCCGAATGATCCAAGCGCCAAGCACGCTTACCGCGTCGCTCTGCAGGATAATCCCGCGCAATTCCACCACGCGTCCCGGTCGATCGGGTACAGAGCGCGGCAACGACATCGGTTGAGAAATTCTCTGCTCCATGAGCGCATCTTAAATCGGACCCGATGTTTTACGCAACGGGGAGATATTTCGACGGTTTGCTTACCAGTAAGGCAAGCGTCCCGCTTGCCCTTTTGCCTCTGACAAACCGGGCAAACCGGGACGGTTTGCTTACCGGTAAGGCATCCGTCCCGCTTGCCCTTTTGCCTCTGACAAACCGGGCAAACCGGGACGGTTTGCTTACCGGTAAGGCAAGCGTCCCGCTTGGCTCTTAAAAAGCGCGCCGAGCGCGCACTGCTCTACTTGCCGCACGAAAACTTCGGAATCTAGTGCACCACTAGGAGTAGCGGGTACGTGCGGTCGATTCCCGAACGACCAGAGTGCAAGGAAATTCGCGGCGCACTTTCTCAAACTGTCGTCCTTCAATCCGACCGGTCAGAACCGACCACGCTTCCCGAGCCATTTCGTCGATCGGTTGGCGTAATGTCGAGACAAAGGGCCGCAACGCTGTCATCCATTCACAATCATCGAAAGCGATTAACGAGATTGTTTCTGGCAATACCATGCCGGCTTCCCAGATTGCCCAAAGCGAACCCAGCGCCATGACGTTCGTAGCGGCAAAGATCGCTGAAGGCTTCCCTTTCGACAGAAGTGCCTGTCGCAGCGCCTTGTGCGCGTGCTCGGAGGTCATCCCACCTATCACCACTCGGATAAATTCTGAAAGACCTGCCTCGGCCATCGCCTGGCGATACCCCTGAATCCGTTCGGCGATATTTCGGATATTCGGATCGCTTGCTAACAGAATTATTTTGCGGTGCCCTAAGGAGATCAGATGGCGGCAACCTTCCCGTGCCGCCGCGAAATTATCGGCCGAAATTGTGTCAAGCTCACTCTCTTTCACCGTACGATCAATCAGTACCGTAGGGATGTTGCTCTTGCCGATATCATGAAGTGTCCGAGCGCAATCCGAGCACGGGATCAAGATCAATCCGTCGGCCTGATGACGGATAAGAGCGCGCACTCGCTGCAATTCCCTATCCGCGTTCTCCTCGGTATCGACCAGCAGTATTTGATAATCATTTCCCGAGACCAACTCCTCAATGCGCCGGACGAGCGTTCCAAAAAAGCTGGTTGTGATATCTGGAACAACGATACCGATGATGCGCGAGCGCCTGGCTCGCAGACCGGCAGCCATCAGGTTCGGGCTGTATCCTAGAGATTGAATCGCGTTGACGACGTTTTCGCGCCGTTGCGTGCTGACAAATCGTGTGCCGCGCAGCACATTGGAAACAGTTGCCGTGGATACACCCGCTGCCTGCGCAACATCTTTAATTGTCGGATGCAGATTTCCGGTCGACTGTCGGCGCCTGCGCTTAACTTTTCTTAGCATCACAATTCTGCCATGACAGCGCGCGGTTTTGGAGGCCGTGATTGAGCGAGCCACCGATCGCGAATCAGCGCGATTAAAATCGCCAGAATCAGGGTCGCACCCCAAATAGCCTCGGTGAGATGCGGACTGAATCCCAACAGGTTAAAACCAGTCGAAATGGCTTGAAGCAGCAAGAGGGAAAGCAAAAGGCCGAGAACCTTTCCGAATCCGCCGAATGGGTCAACCCCGCCCAGCACGGACGCCAGAATAGTGATCAGAAGGTAGGACTCGGCATATCCCGCGCGGGCGGAGTTGAAACGAGCCATCATGACCAGAGCCGCTACGCAGCACAGCAGGCTGGATAAAACGTACACGAGGACTAACACCCGCTCGGTGTCGACGCCGGAATAACGAGTAGCTCTTTCATTCGATCCGATCATACGCACCGCCACGCCGAAAGGGGTGTGACTCATAATCATTGCGACCGCAATTGCGCAAATGACGAAAAGAATCATCGACACCGGTATCCCAAGGAGCGTGCCGTTTCCGATAAACAGGATCGCAGGCGGAAATCCCCCAATCACGGTTCCCCGGGTGGTGACGATGGCGATACCCTTGACGAGCGTCATCATCCCCAGCGTCACCAATATCGGATGGACGCGGAAGAAGGCGACAATAATCCCGGTCGCCAAGCCGATTGCCAGTGCAGTTATCGACCCTGCCAGAATCGCCAGCGCGATCACGCCGGCGATGGCCAAAGGCGGGCTGGAGGGTTGGATCAAATTGGTCACCACAGCTGCAATCACAAGTCCCGCGAGATTAGCGGTCGCAATGATTGCGAGGTTCAAGCCTCCGCTCATGAGTGGCACCATCATGGCTAGGGACAGGATGCCAAGCTCTGGCATTTGAAAACCCATGGATTTCACAGTGTCCATGGAAAGAAAACTGGCGGGAGCAAGGATGCCGAATACGACGACGGCGAGGGCAATAAAGCCAATCAGCAGCGTTACGGTCGGATCGCCGGCAATAAGGTTCATCGGTGCCTTGCGCGTTTTCTTCTGCAGATCTGGCGAATTCTCAGGAGACATAGCGGGCTCGAAGAGTCTGTTGTCGTTTAGCAGAATAGGCAGTCGCGCTGACGCTGAGCAGAATCACCAGACCGGTGACGATGCCAAATGAGTAAGACGACACTCCAACCAGCGTCAGACCGTTTTCCAGAACCGCTAAAAGGATGATTCCGAGGATTGTTCCGCTCACCGTCCCGATGCCACCCATCAGGCTGGCCCCTCCCAAAACGACGGCGGCGAGGACGTCGAGCTCCCGGCCGATCAAGGCGTTCGGAACAACCTCCTCAACCCGGTGTGCCTGGACCAGTCCAGCGATACCCGCGGTAACTCCGGAGTATCCGTAAGCGAAGCATTGCAATCCGACGATATTGCAGCCCATTCGACTTGCCGCTTCCGAGTTCCCGCCCAAGCCGTAGATTTGCCGGCCGATCGAAAGCCGGCTCAGAACAAACGCCGTAACGAAAAGCACGATAGCCGCGACCATCACAGGAAACGGTGCTCCGAAGAGCGAGAGATCGCTCGTGAACCAATTTGGAAGATTATAAATTGAAATGCCTCGAGTCAAAAACAACAGCATCGAGAAGTAAAAGGTCAGAGTCGAGATCGTGACAATCACCGAGAGAGCCCGGAGATAGTGGATCAGGAGCGCATTCACTACTCCGAGCGCCACACCGAAGATTGCCGAAAGAAGGAAAGCAACCACCCAATCGCCTCCAACCCGTACCAGAACCGTCATGACCAGGTACTGACTGACCGCGGCGATCGCGGCGAACGAAATGTCGATGCCACCCGCGATCAGAACCACGAGAAGTCCGGCCGCCATGATAGCTGTAACGGAATAGCTTTCGAGTAAGGATACAAAGTTGCTGACAGTCAGAAACTCGCGTGAAAAGCAGGAAAATACCGCCCCGAGCACAACGACGATAGCAGCGAGCAGCACATCGTGACGTCGGGCCAGGGATGTGAATCGCTTATGCATTGATCGCGTCCCGGAGTTCGGCCTCAGTCACTTGAGTCGGTGCATACACTGCGCTGATTTTGCCCGACCGCATCACAATGATTCGGTGCGACTGATGAAGCGCTTCTTCGACTTCATCTGTAATCAGGATGATTGCCAGACCGCGGGCAGCCAGATTATCGACAATTTGGTAAATGCCTGCTTTCGCCCCGACGTCGACGCCGACAGTCGGCGAATCCAGAATGAGAATCCGCGGATCGGTCGCCAACCATTTGGCAAGCACCACGCGCTGTTGGTTGCCACCCGACAATTCCCGGACCGGCCGGTTTTCGGTCTTTGTCTTGATGTGCAGATCGTTCACCCATCGTTCGATCGTAGCAGAGCGTTTCCCGCGATCGATAAAACCGAGAAAGCCTTTAATCCGATCTAATACCGAGACCACGATGTTATCGGCGATTGACTGCGGCATCACCAACCCGAGCGACAGACGATCTTCGGAAACGTACGCAATACCTTGCCGGATTGCGTCGCGGTTGTGGCTCAAGGGAGTAATCTTGCCGTCGACCAGGATCTCGCCGGAGTTTGGCGGATTCATTCCAAACAAAGAAAGAGCTAGCTCCGTTCGGCCCGAACCAAGACGGCCTGTGATCCCCAGAATTTCGCCAGGATGAAGCGCCAGATCGATGTCGGCGTAGTGCCCGTGCCGCGTGAGATTTCGAATCTCCAGAATTGGCGGTTCCCGCGTTGAATGAGTCCGTTTGACGCCCGGTTCAAGTTGGTGGCCGGTCATCAGCTCCGTCAGGCGGTTCCGATTTACTTCGCGCACCGAAAAGGTGCCAACGTTTCGGCCATCCCTTAAAACAGTGACCCGCTCGGCGATACTCATCACTTCGTCCAGTCGATGACTAATGAAAACAGTAGCGATGCCGTGAGCTTTCAGTCCATGAATGGTCGCGAGAAGCGCTTCTACTTCCTGGTGTGTAAGGGAAGCTGTCGGTTCGTCCATCACCACAAGCCGCGCATCCGCCGCCAGCGCACGACAGATGGCAACAAGCTGTCGTGAGGCGATAGGCAGATTCCCGACGGCCTCGTCAAACGGCAAAGAAACTCTCAACCGCGCAACGACTGCTTCAGCCTGACGGCGCATCGCAGCCTGATTAGCCCAGCGAAGCGGAGCCCCCACATACCTTTGATAGGCGATATTTTCGGCTACCGACAGGTTCGGAAACAACGATAGATCTTGATAGATGATCTGGACGCCACCCCGTTGCGACGCCGCCGGGGTCAGAGAAGTGTGGGACTTTTTATCAACAATAATTTCACCGACATCCGGTGCCAATACACCCGAGAGGATCTTGATCAGCGTGCTTTTTCCGGAACCGTTTTCGCCCACGAGGCTGTGAATCTCTGCCGCCTTGATCGTGAAACTGACATCGATCAATGCTCGCACACCGCCGAAACGCTTACTGATGCCCCGCATTTCGATGAGCGGCTGAGCCGGTTCAGAGAAGGCCGGATTCTCCTGCTCAGGGCTATTTGGCTGCTTTAGCATGCACCCGTTCTTGGAGGCAACGGCATCACAATTGTATGCGGGACCTTATAAAATGTCCTGTCCCCGAAATAGCATCCAGCCACGCGGACCGTCCCGGTCTGGTTCGCATGTGTTGCGAACCAAGCCAGGAGGTTTCGGCTATTCGTTCGTCTTCGCTACTGTTTGCCGCCTGAGCAAATCCGGGAGGCTTACGCTCTGGTTAAAGTCCAAGCGCTACAAGCTTGTCGATTGTTTCCTTGGTAATTGGTTGCATTTTGTCGACTTTGATGACGCGAGTCTCTTTATCGACCGCGACCTTGCCCAACCCTGGTATATCCATTCCGTCGGTGATCTGTTTGCCGTCAATCAGCATTTTGGCGAGAGTAATTATTGCTTCACCAGCCTCCATCGGGTTCCACATGTAGCCCGTTAGAATTACGCCCTCTTTCAAGAGTTTTTCGCCTTGTGAAGGGGAAAAGCTTCCCACCAACACGATCTTGCCTGCCTTGCCCTTCTCTTTGATGGCACGCCCGGCACCGATTGGGCCCTGGCTGCCGAAGGTCAGGATCCCCTTCAGATTAGGATGTGCGAGCATCGCGTCGATCGCCGTCTTGTAACTGTCGTCGACGCTTTCCGCCACGCCGTACCGGTCGGCCACGAGCTTCATCTTGGGATAGTGAGCCTTCTGATAAGCGATAGCCGCATCCGCCCATAAATTGTGCAGCGGTACAGTCAATGAGCCCACGTAAACGATGTATTCACCTTCTTCACCCATGGCTTCCGCGAAGGCCTTCATATGCGCTTCGCCGTACCCCGCGTTATCGATCATTTCGATATCCCACGTATTCCCTTTCTGGCTGGGGGACTCATGGGTGATGACTGGAATGCCTGCCGCCTGAGCGCGGTCAAAAACCGGTTCCAAGGCTTTGGCGTCATTAGGCACGACGCCGATGACTTTCACCTTCTTTGCGATCAAGTCTTCCACCGCCCGCACCTGTTGGGCAGGATCAGCAGTGGTAGGACCGACCATGTACGCATTTAAGTTATACTCTTTGCCAGACTTTTGAATTCCCTTTTCCATGGCATTAAACCACGGTATCCCGCCGATTTTCACAACGACCGCGACTTCTTCTCCAGCCGCCTGTGCTGAATTGGTGAATATCGAGCAAACCAGAACCGATGCGGCGATGGCCGCACGGCAGAAATGTAGACGCATGATAACTCCTTTTCCGGGGGGTTGGATCCGATCTACGAATAGTTCGAAGAAGGGATCATTTAAACGTTTAAATGCACGTCCTCTCTAGCGTACCGGGATAATAGTTGTCAAGCGCCCACGCGTTTCTCAGAAGGCAGGAGTTGCAGAATGGGGCTACCGCGCCCCGGTCTGTCAACTGATCTACTGCGGAAGCTAAGAATCCGGAAATTGCAGCATCCCGGCGCCATTGATATCGCTTGGAAAATCCTAGGAGGATGTCTTGACTTTCGAAGCTGTTATTCTGAACGCAGGAATACTCCTGTTATCAAAACCAAGTCTTCAACCTAGGATAAAGGTCGAGAAAGCGGCGATAAGCAGTTTCGTACTTATCGACGCGATCTGGAGTCGGACCGGTGACCACGTCAAAAGCCGGAGCTAACCTTCGCGTGTCCTCGTAACCTTTGAATACACCGGCGCCAATCCCGCCGATCATTGCAGCTCCCACACCGGCACGTTCGGAGGCATAGATATCCTGCCCTTGATAGAGGGGCCTTTCGATCACATCCGCGAGCATTTGGCGCCAGAGCGGGCTCCCGAGGCCATTGCCGGAAGCAACGAGTTTAGGGAGGCTGGCGCCGCAATCCTCCATCGTCTCAATGATCTGACGAAGCGCATAGGCAACCCCTTCCAGAAGAGCTCTGGCCATGTGCGCCGGGCCGTGTCGCAATGCCAGACCGACAAAGGAGCCTCGGGCTCGCGGATCCATGATCGGCGAACGTTCTCCCACAATGTACGGGAGAAATGTCAAACCTTCGCACCCCGGCTCGACTTCACCGGCAATTCGATCCAGTTCCGGGTAGGAAAAGCGGTCGCTTCCCAGTATTGCTCTGAACCATCTTAAGGCCATCCCGGCAGAAAGCATGGCACCCAACAAGTACCACCTGGCGCGAGGCGCATGGCAAAAGGTGTGGAGCCGTAGTTTCGGATCAAGAAGAGGCTGACTCAGTGGCACAAAAACCTGGCCTCCTGTACCGATCGTCACCGAACCAAGCGGCGGGTCAATCAACCCATTCCCGACAGCCTGAGCAGGCTGATCGGAACTCCCGGCGGAGACTGGGATGCCAGGAACAAGACCTAGCTCTGCGGCAGCATCCTTTGTCAGCTTTCCAACCACCTCGATTGACTCACTGGCAATCGGAAAAATCGCTCGCGGCATCTTCAGCCGTGTGATCAGGTCATCGGCCCAAGTCCGCCGCTGGACGTCGAAAATACCCGTAGCAGAAGCGTCGCTCTCGTCCGTCCCAAGTTCCCCGGTGATCTTCAATCGAATATAGTCCTTGGGCATCAGCAAGGTAAGAGTTCGGTCCAGCAATTCCGGTTGGTGGCGCTGAAGCCAGAACAATGTCGCAATAAGAAATCCAGCCGCCGGCGCGGTCCCACATTTTTTCAGATCGGGGCCAACAATCGACTCGATCTCCGGTAGAAGATCGGCACTCCGTTGATCTGCCCATATGATGGCCGTACTAAGCGCCCTTCTGTTTGTGCCAATCAGGACGAATCCATGCATCTGTCCGGAGAACCCGATACTGGAGATTTCCGGCCGCCCGGCTTGGTCCATCGCCTGGCGCACAGCAAACACGGTCGCGCGCCACCAGTCTTCCGGATCCTGCTCGGCATAGCCAACCGAGGGGGTAAGAATTGGATACTCAGAAGATCCGATTCCGCGGATAGATCCATCCAGAGCGAAGACGACAACCTTTACGCTGGATGTCCCAAGGTCAATACCAAGAAGAGAACTCATCGTGTTGAATGGGGGTACCTACTAAAACAAGGAGTAAACCGAAGTTATTAATCGCAGATTGCGCCGATTACACAGATTATTTTGGCGGGTGCAGATTACTGCGGAGGTGAACGTCAAATTCCTTTCTCCTATCGGCTGTGGAATCAGAGTAATCTGCGATGAACAGTTTCGGTTTCGACTGCGCCGCTTTAAGCATTTTGTAATTCGATGACTGCCTGATGCTGTACTGGGAAATTCACCGAATTGGCGATGAAGCAAAGTTCGTGGGCCAGCGAGTGTAGCGCTTCCGCCCGCTCGACTGATTCTGTCACCCGAACATGCGGGCGAAGCGTTACGCGAACGAAGCGGCCGGCTCCTTCGCTCGATTCTTCCATTGTACCCTCAGCCCGATCTTCGTACGAAACGACAACGATTCCTGCGTCCGCACAGAGGTGAAGGTACCAGAGCATATGACAGGTCGAGAGCGCTGAGACAAACAGTTCTTCCGGATTGTATCGAACGCGATCTCCTCGGAATTTCGGATCGGAAGAGCCGTTTATCGGCGGTTTTCCTGGTACGCTTATCTCGTGATCCCGCAGGTAAGATCGATAGTCAGAAGTACCTTTACCGGTATTACCGGTCCATACGACGTTAACGGAGTATCTGTGTTCCCGGTGCATGAGTTCTCCTCAGAAGATGAAAGATGCCATTCAGTGGAATTATTGTTTAACAGCGGTCTCTAACTTCAGACTAGTTTACTTCGAACGCCAACCCTATGCGATCACCGTTCTTCTTCTTTGCCCTGATCTGGTTAGGTTTTTCAACCTTAGCCAAAGGCCAGGACAACGCGCAGCTCCAAATCGGTGGGGCGACGATCGATGTCTCCCTTGACCCCGCTCCGCTCCCTGATCTGCGTAAACTCGTCCTCGACTGGATCAGCACCGCCGCGCGGGCGATGACAACTTATTACGCCAAATTTCCAGTTCCCCATCTCGCGATTGCAGTCAATTTCGATGATAGAGAAGGCGTCCATGCGGGGCGGGCATTTGGTTGGAAACATGCCCATATTTCGATTTCGGTAGGCAGATCGACAACTGGTGCGGACTTCGCTGACGACTGGACGATTACGCATGAGATGGTGCATCTGGCGTTCCCATCGGTGGCTGAGAACCACCACTGGATCGAGGAGGGTTTGGCTACCTACGTCGAACCAGTCGCGCGGGCCCGCGCGGGAGATTTGCTCCCTCAGAAGGTCTGGGGCGACATGTTTGACGCGATGGCCCAAGGGCTGCCGAAGTCCGGGGATCGCGGACTCGATTTCACCCACACCTGGGGCAGGACGTATTGGGGCGGCGCTTTGTACTGCCTGCTGGCCGACATCGAAATCCGCAAACGCACCAGAAACCGGCTCGGACTCGAGGACGCAATGCGTGGTATTCTCAATTCCGGAGGTAACATAGAAGTCGAGTGGCCGCTCGCGCGTGCCCTGCAAGTCGCTGATCAAGCCGTCGGCGTACCTGTCCTGGAAGAGCTATATGACCACATGAAAGCGACACCTGTATCTCCCGACCTCCCTCAGATCTGGAAAGAACTGGGAGTCGATCGTCGGGCCGGGACAGTTGTTTTCAACGATTCCGCGACCCTTGCTCCAATTCGCAGGGCGATCACTTCTCTCGCCTCCGGAAATCAGAAGTCAGAAGTCAGGAGTCAGGAGTTGCAGGAGTCAGAAGTTGCAGGAGTTCAGGAGACCGGATATCCAGGGCGAATCAACTACCTTCGCCCAATCGACCGCTAGTCGGTCCGATTCTTCAATGCGTCGAAGCGAGTGAATCAGGTTCCCAGACCGGGACGCGGCACCCCGTTCTGCAACTCCTGCCTTTCCAATCCAGAAATCAGGAGTCAGGAGTCAGAAGTTGCAGGAATTCAGGAGACCGGATATGCAGGGCGAATCAACTACCGTCGCCCAATCGACCCCTGGTCGGTCCGATTCTTCAACGCATCGAAGCGAGTGAATCAGGTTCCCAGACCGGGACGCGGCACCCCGTTCTGCAACTCCTGCCTTTCCAATCCAGAAATCAGGAATCAGGAGTCGGGAGTCAGAAGTTGCAGGAGTTCAGGAGACCGGATATGCAGGGCGGATCAACTACCGTCGCCCAATCGACCCCTAGTCGGTTCGATTCTTCAACGCATCGACGCGGATGAATCAGGTTCTCAGACCGGGACGCAGCACCCCATTCTGCAACTCCTGACTCCTGATTCCTGACTTCTGATTCTTAAACTTCCAAAAAGAACGGAGTCGTAGTAGTAAGAAGCACAAATTTAGGGTATGAAATGGATAACTTTACTTGGGCATTTGCTGACGCTCTCGTTAGCGCTCGGCGCGGAGGATGTGGACCATCTTATCAGCGACGCTGAGCAATTGGAGAAGAAGGGGATACGGACTCCGCCATCACAGTTCTACAAACTGCGGATCGATTGTCTCCTGAAAACATAGAGGTCACAAAACTGTTGGCACGCCAGTATGTACTGAAGGTGGACGACGCAACCGATCCCCCCGCAAAGAAGACATTCGCACAAATGGCCCTCGATCTTGCTCGGAAGGCAGCCGACAAACTGCCGAATGATTCGGAGGCCCAAGTTGCATTGGCGGCTGCTTATGGAAAACTTTGTGATCTTGTCGATGGCAGAACGAAAGTCGAGTACTCCAAGCAGGTTTACGTCGAAGCAACAAAAGCCCTGCGTTTGGATCCTGGCAGCGACTTCGGCCACCTGATCCTGGCGCAATGGAATTTTCAAATGGCGTTTTTGAATCCATTCCTGAAGACTCTGGCCCAGATGATTTACGGGCAATTTCCTGTGGCCTCCAAACAAGAAGCAATCTCCCAATATGAAAAAGCCATCGAACTCGCACCCGAGCGAATCGTTCATCACGCCGAATTTGCCAAAGCGCTGGATGTCATGGGGGATAAGAGCGAAGCGCGTCTGCAATGGGCAAAAGTAACTGAACTCAAGCCGATCTACGCCCAGGATAGACGCTATCAGGCGATGGCTATCCAGAGACTGGGGTCCCGCTGAGAGCCATTATTCTAAACCCAGATTGCACAGGTCAGGAGAAAAAGGAAGGCCCTTCACCGCTGGTAGAATTCATCCAAAATAGGAATAAATCCAGATGCTCAGACGTAGACCCTTCTCGTACAATCTGTGAAATTTGTGGTTCCATTTTCTTGTTCGGTTTTTCTCTTAACTCTCATACCTGAATGAAAACCGTACTCATCGTCGATGATCTTCCGGCAAACGTGGATGTCGTGCTTGGGTTTCTGGTTGAAGCCGGTTACCGCGTATTGGTCTCCGACGGAGGCCATCGTGCAATGGAACAGCTCGCACGAACTCTGCCTGATATCATTCTCCTCGATTTGATGATGCCTGATTTAGACGGGATAGAAACTTGCAGGCGGATCAAAGGGAACAAAGAATGGAGCCACATTCCGGTCATAATGATGACCGCTGCCGATGAACTGAGCAAAAAACTGGCGGCATTCAGGGCAGGGGCGGTCGATTTCGTTACGAAGCCGGTACAACCGGAAGAGGTCCAGGCACGCGTCCAAACCCATTTGCAACTACGGGATCTACAAAAATCCCTGGAACAGAAGAATCAAGAACTGGCCGAAGAAATCGAGTTGCGACTCGATGCCGAAAAACAATTGGAAGCCTCCCTGGAACAGGCTCTTCTGGTTGTGAACCCGCAAGGACAGGTCCTGTTTGCGACCGGCCACGCGCGAATACTGCTTAATACCTTTTTTGCCCAAGGCTCAGACAAAAAGCTTCCGGTTGAATTACAAAGCTGGCTGAACGGCCCAGACAATCGAAGACCCAAAGTCGTTACACACAAGACAAGAGGTGAAATCGAGGTGGACCACTTTGCCCTTTCGAAGACCGGCAACGTCTCTCTGCTCCGGATAGAACATCGAAATGGGGATAACGGTCCGAAAGCTTTGCTCGCCCTTGGCGTCACGGCGCGCGAAGCGGAGGTCCTTTACTGGATAAGCGAAGGCAAAACAAACCCTGAGATCGCAATCATTATTGACGCGTCCTTAAACACTGTGAAGAAACATGCCATCAACCTGTTTGCGAAGCTGGGCGTCGAAACCCGCACCGCCGCCGCGCGCCAGGCACTCGGGGTGTTGGCGCCGCAGTGAGAACAGAGATGAGATGGTGGGAACCCGCCTTCTCCTGCGCAAAGCCTTCGGTTATCCACGAGCCTACGGCGAAAGGCTTCGCGAAGGAGAAAGCAGGCCCTCGCAATGTATGAGTAATTCTAGAAGTACTGACTAAGGATGGCCCGGGAACTGGACTTTGGCGGTTACGGTTACGGTGACTGTCGGCTGACCCGGGTTATCGTCAGTTGAGTCCGCCGATTGGGGTGACGGCGGCGAAACAGTCACGGGCACCGTCGGTTGATCTGGCGTGGCGCCAGAGTCTTTGTGACGTTTACCTTCTTTACTTTCTGTATCTTCGTTGGCAGGCATAAGGAAATAGATAGCAATCGTAGAGCGTTCCGACAATCGTGAATCGTTGTAGAGGTATGCTCCGTTCGGGTGATACTCTCTGCCCAAGACGAACCCTAACTTACGATATGTTCCGCGTCCTAACCATGCTGGCGGCAACAGGGTTGCTTACAGCCGAGGCCTGCAATGCGCAGCCCTTCTGTGAGCTTGGCCGTCCGTTATACCAGTTTTTCAGCACCAGGGACTACGGCGGCGACAATCAAAACTGGAGCACGATTCAGGATCCGGAAGGATTGCTGTTCTTTGGGAACAACAATTTCGTCTTGGACTATGATGGTCAGCGATGGGATCACATTGCGGTCCCAGGCGGATTCGCGATTCGTGGTCTGGCAGTTGATTCGACCGGGGAAATCTGGGTGGGCGGCGCAGGCAAATTGGGCCATTTGGTACGGGACGGAGGCCACTACCAGTTTGTGCCGATAAAGGCTGATCCGCGTCTCCCCTCCGGTCTTGGGGAGGTCCTCGATATCGTGCCCTGTGGGAGCGCGGAGTTCGTCCGGACGGAGAAAATGCTTCTCGTCTACCAGAACGGTACCTGGGATGCCATCTCGTGGCCGCGTGGGAACGGCTTCGACTACATCGTCGCGGCGACTGCGAACAGGGTATTCGTTCACGGCAAAGACGAGCCGCTCTACGAGGTTATCGACAAGCGATTGGTTCCTGTCGTGGATGATTCCCGGCTCCGCACAACGGTGGTCTATCGGGTGATCGAACCGGTGCCCGGGATGATTCTTTTGTTAACCAAAGAGCACGGTATCTTCCGTCTCAAACAAAATGGAATAGAACCTTTTCGCACGGAGATCGATCCTCTTCTGGCACGGTATGCGATTCAATGGGCCAGCTGTCCTTCCGGGACCATACATCGCGGTAGCGATCGACCAGCACGGGGTTGCCTTGCTCGATTGCCAAGGAAAGCTCTGCAGCGTCTTGTTTCAGGACAGCGGGTTGCCAGACCCAAATATTCTCAATCTTGGATCAGACCGGTCCGGAGGTCTGTGGATCTGTGGTAATGCCGGACTTACTCGGCTTGAAATCATGCCAGGGATCAGTTTCTTCGATGCGCAAAACGGACTTCCGCGCTCTGCAGTCTACAATCTGAAGCGTTTCCGAGGCCGCCTATACGCCGCCACCTGGGATGGATTATTTGGCCTGGATAAAGCACAAGCGGACACCTTGCCTTCCAAATTCCACAAGATTCCAGGTCCTACGACTCCGATCCCCGCGCTTGCCGATATAGGCACTGAGCTGCTCGCCGGGGGGTGGAAAGGCGTTTTCAGCTTTGACGGCACCGAGCTGAAACAGCTTCCGATTCCGATTGACCGTGTCTATTCACTAAAGCCGTCCGGTTTCCTACCGGGGAGGATCTATGTGGCCTCCAACCAAGGCTTGGCAGCGATCTCCAAGGCGGACGGCCGCTGGCACATTGAGGGTCTGCTAAGCGAGTTCGGCGGTCCCGTCACGGAGGTGATCGAATGCGGCTCAGACGAGCTTTTTGTATCCACCTTGAATAGAGGATTTTTCCGAATAAAGCTTCATCCGGGATCTTCTCGGGTATTTGACTCTGCGGAGGTTATCAGCCTGACGAAGGCAAGAGATGCGCCAGAGATCAGTGGTTCAGACGCATTGACGCAGATCAACGGCAAACCCGCTTTCATATCGAAAGGCGGAATTGCGCGATACGAGGTCGCCGAAAACAGATTTGTGGCAATCAACTCGTTTGCAGCACTTTTCCGCGACTACACCCCTGTCAGAGCAGTCGACAGCGCAGACGGCGGTCGCCCAATCTGGATTGCGCTGGCGCCTCGCAATACTCCCGAAGGAAGCGCACCGACAACAAGAATAGCGCAAATCAATTCGGACGGCGGATTTACCTTGCTGCCCGCCGCCATTACCAGAACCATCGGAGACCCATTGATGATCGAATGGGACGTCGCTTCCGGATCGCCGATACTCTGGGTCGCCGGCACCTACGGTATTGCGCGGATCGATACTAGTGAAAAGTTAGCTCCGAAGCGAACTTTCAACCTCTTTCCGAGAGAAGTCAGTACGGTCTCCGGGACTTCTCTGCCGCTTCCGCCCGGCGGAGGAACTCTGACTATCCCGTTTAATTTAAGCGACATCCAAATACGATTCGCAAACGACCGGTTTGAAGGTGCAGACCAGATACACTATCGACTCAAGCTCGATGGTTGGGATCGCAATTGGAGCGCTCCAGTTGTTGATCCGGTCTGGCGTTCCGGATCCCTGCATGAAGGGCGATACACGCTGCATGTGATGGCAGAAGATGAAGATGGCGACAAAAGCCGTGAAGCAACCTTAGCTATCGAGATCTTGCCGCCTTGGTATCGGACCTGGTGGATGTACCTGGTCTACATCTTCCTGGGGTTGATATCCCTTTTAGGCTTTGTGCGATTGAGAGTCTGGCGTCTTCGGATAAGGGAAAAACAACTGGTTCAAATCGTAGCCGAGCGTACCAAGGCATTGGAAGAGAGCCAGGAGCGGCTTGTGGACGCCAAGGAAGCGGCCGAAGCGGCCAATCGCGCGAAAAGCGCATTCCTGGCAAATGTGAGCCACGAACTGAGAACCCCGCTAAACTCCATTCTCGGTTACACTCAGCTGATGTTGAGAGATCACGATGAACCGGCGGAGAAGCGGCGTAGGCTAACCACGATTCAGTCGAGCGGCGAGCATTTGCTTAACATGATCAATGAAATCCTCGATTTGGCCAAAGTTGAATCTGGGACAATTGTAATCAAGCCGCAACCGGTGCAGCTCAGACCCCTCTTGAACGCGGTAGCGGACGAATTACAACTTCGCGCGAGCCAAAAGCGGCTTCGATTCATTTACTCTGCGGATCAATCAATTCAAGATTGGATTTCTACGGATCCGGTTCGCCTGCGGCAGGTCCTTTACAATTTAGTTGGAAACTCGATTAAATTCACAGATAGCGGTGAAGTTTCGCTGGCTGTTCACCGCATCGCGGATCGAATCCGGCTCGAAGTCAGAGATACTGGCAAAGGGATACCCGCCGCGGATCTCAAGCACCTATTCAGGCGCGTTCTATCAAGCGAGTAACAACGATCAGGCAAGTGGCGGCGTCGGTCTCGGTCTTCATATCAGTCAGCGCATTGTGCGTCTACTCGGCAGCGATCTGCATGTCTCCAGCACGGAAAGCAAAGGAAGCCTCTTCTGGTTTGAACTACCGGCAGGAGACCTCAAAATGGCGGTTTCGGGTACACCGTCGCAACGAGTAGTAGGTTTCCTGGGCGACAACAGGAGGCTGCTTGTGGTCGACGACGATGTCTCCAATCGACAATACATGCTGGAGCTCTTACGAGAAGTCGGCCTCGATACGAAGGTCGCCTCAACCGTCCAAGACGCGCTGAGCTTGATTCGGTCCGAGCGTTTCAATGCGGTATTATCCGATATTCGAATGGTCGAAACGAATGGAATCACCTTCTGCCACACAGTCAGAAATGACCCGGATTTAGCTTCTCTGGTAATGATTGCGTCATCAGCGAGTGTTTACGTGGATGACCGGGAAACAGCATTGGCTGCCGGATTTAATGGGTTTGTGCCAAAACCCGTGAACGAATCGGTCTTGTTCGGGCTTTTTGAAGAATTACTAGGACTAAAACCAGTCTATGGGACGGCAAATGGCGCACCGGCCGACTTCCAAGGCACCGAAGACGCAACCAACCGGCCATTGACTGAAGCGCTCCCGGACATCGCGCAACTGGACCAACTCCTCCCACACGCAAAACTTGGCGACGTGATTGCCCTTCGAGCTGCGATCCGGCAGCTATCCGAAGAGAACCCGAACCTGCGCACGTTTTGCCGACGGATTTCGATTCTGGCGGAAAAGTACCAAATGTCAGGCGTCGAGAAGATTCTTGAGGCCGCGAAAGCAAAAGTCGCCGGTAGTTATTGAGAATTGCATCGGTTGTTCAGGCGAAATGAACTATCGGACAGGGTGCCGTCGACCCAGCTGATGAGGCCGGGAAGGAAGGGGACGCTGAGATCCGGATGGTAAGGCCGAACACGGAAAGTGAAGCCGTGTAAGCCACTCCGAGCGCACGGGGTAGCCGCCTCGAAAAAATTATTTCCCAAGCTATCTTTTCCGACCGGCTTCATCGGCACCGAAATAGCGTTGATAAAATCACCGGCCGGATTCAGACGGCCGAGGTAGAACTCGACTGCAACATCCTCCGGCGACAACGAACCAAGCTGGACACGTGTGCGGACCAGAACTTCGGTTCCGACCTCCAAGGTGGCGTTGGGAGTTTGCTCGACGGCCTCGATACGAATGTGCGGCCATTCCTGGCGGACGCGCGCTATCCACGCGGCAAGTGCCTTGGCTCGACTTGCACCATCCTTCTCGAGAGCACGGTACTGCTCGTGTGCCTTCAAATAGACATTGCATGCGTAGTCTTTCACCATGCGGTGAGTGTTGACGAAGGGACAGACGGTGCCGATTGAGGACTTCATGTATTCGACCCACTTCCGCGGCACTCCATCTGAGCCGCGATCGTAGAAAGTGGGAATGACATCCCGTTCGAGCAGGTCGTAGAGAGCTTCGGCTTCGACCTGCTCCTGATACTTTGGATCTTGGTAGGGCTCTCCTTTGCCGATGGTCCAGCCGATGCGAGTGGGTTGCTTTTGACTACGCCAGATTTCGTCCCACCAGCCGTCTAGTATGCTCATGTTGAGCGCGCCATTCACCGCCGCCTTCATCCCGCTGGTTCCGCTAGCCTCGTTAGGGCGAAGCGGCGTGTTCAACCAGACATCGACGCCCTGAACCAGATATCGGGCTACAGACATGTCATAATCTTCGAGAAATACGAAGTGGCGGCCCAGGTCGGGCCGCCGAGTCAAATCAGCGATCTGGCGGATCAATTCCTTTCCTGCGTCATCACGCGGATGCGCCTTACCGGCAAAGATCAACTGGACCGGGCGACCGCTATCACTCAGAATTCGCTGCAGGCGCGGCAAGTCGCGCACAACGAGTGTCGCGCGCTTGTACGTGGCGAAGCGACGCGCGAACCCAATAGTTAGAGCAACCGGATCGAGCACTTCGTCAGCGGCTTCAATCTCCGACTCGGGCGCGCCACGGCGCAGCCTTTGTTTCCGCACCCAGTTGCGCGCCCAGACGACAAGGCGTCCGCGCCGCCGCTCGTGAGTGCGCCAGAGTTCTTCCGCTGGAATGGAGGACACACGCCCCCAAACCTCGTTGTCAGCAGGTTCTTCGCGCCAATGCGGCCCTAGATAACGATCGTAGAGCTGATTCATCTCCTCAGAAATCCAACTGCGGAAATGCACGCCGTTGGTGATGTGCTGAATCGGGATCTCGTCTGCCGGTACCTCCGGCCACAGGCGTTGCCACATCCGGCGGCTGACATCGCCGTGAAGCTTGCTCACGCCATTGCAGTGGGAGGAGAGACGAAGTGCCAGGACGGTCATGCAGAAATCGGATTGGGTGTCCGAAGGCGGGCGACCAAGCGCAAGGAAGTCCGACATCGAGAAACCCAGGCTCCGACTGTACACGCCGAAATAGCGGTCCATCTGATCCGGAGAGAAGTAATCCTGGCCGGCTTCAACCGGCGTATGAGTAGTAAAGACCAAACTGGGCGAAGCAGATGCACGTGCTTGTGCGAACGTGAGATGCTGGGACTCCATCAAATGTCGGATGCGCTCTAGCGCAAGAAACGCCGAATGGCCCTCGTTCATGTGGTACACGCTCGGCTCGAGGCCAAGTGCCTTGAGTGCTCGATAGCCACCTATACCAAGCAAGATTTCCTGTTTGATCCGCATCTCACGGTCGCCTCCATATAACTGGTCCGTGATGTCGCGATCTTCTGTGGCGTTGGCGGCGATATTGGTGTCGAGCAAATAGAGAGGAATTCGGCCGACCTGAGCGCGCCAGATTTGCGCAGAAACAGAACGACCAGGAAACTCGACTCGTAGGATCAATGGTTTACCGTCTGGTTGGCAGACAGGGGTGATGGGAAGATTATGGAAGTCGTTATCGACATACGACTCCTGCTGCCAGCCTGCCTGGTTTACATACTGTCGGAAATAGCCCTGCTGATAAAGCAAACCTACTCCGACTAGCGGTATTCCAAGATCGCTTGCCGACTTCAAGTGATCTCCCGCAAGAATACCGAGTCCGCCTGCGAAGATGGATAAGCACTCGGTAAGGCCGAATTCAGCGGAGAAGTAAGCGATAAGGGGTTTGTCAACTTTGTCGCGGCAGAATCTCTGAAACCAGGAGCTCTCGCTCCGGAGGTAAGACTCGAACAAGTTGGACACGTGATCGAGATGAGCCAGGAACGCATCGTCGCGGGAAACCGCTTCGAGCTTTTCCTGTTCGATTGTGCCGAGCATCAGGACTGGGTTATGCCCAGAGGTATCCCAGAGATCGCGATCAAGCCGGCGGAATAGATCGATACTGGCGTGGCTCCAGGACCAACGCAGGTTATAGGCGATGTTCCTGAGTCTCTCGATCGGCGCCGGCAGCGACGGGATAACGCTGAAGGTTCCGATTGGTTTAAATGCTGGATTCAAGTGGATAGGGCTCCTAGACAGGTCAAACCACCTTCAACATCCCACCATCCACGAAGTAGGTCGAACCGACCGAATAGCTTGCACGTTTTGAACAAAGAAAAACAAAAAAATTTGCCAGCTCCTCCGGTGAGCCAAACCGATCGATCGGAGCGTGTTCGTGTGCGACAGAAGCCAGGTGACCCTCCCAATCGCCCCCTTTATCCGCCGTGAGTTGTTTCGCCGTCTTGATCCAATCGGGGGTCAGCACCAAGCCGGGATTAATCGTATTAACCCGAATGTTGTCTTTGACGACCTCGTTCGCAAGCGTCTTGGAGAACATCATCAGGGCCGCCTTCGTGACATTATAGATCGGCTCGTACCACAGCGGTTGAACCGCGCAGATAGACGCGTTGTTCAGAATCACTCCGCCGCCCCGTTTCCGCATAAAAGGTACGATGCCACGCGCCAGACGCACCGCCGCCATCACATGGAGTTCCCAATAGTATTGCCACTTTTCGTCAGGAGCCTCCATGATCGTCTCATTGCTGCCGGTACCTGCATTATTGATCAGGAAATCGGCGCCGCCGAATTCGCGTTCGGTCTCGGCAACCACCTGTTCAATTGCACTCGCCGTCGCGACGTCGGCAGGAATTCCGATCGATCGAACACCAAATTTTTTTGCGACACGCGCGGCTTCTGTGTGCACCCGGTCGGCCTGTCGCGCGACAAGGACCACATGAACTCCTTCTGCTGCCAAACCCTCCGCAACAGCAAGGCCGATACCTATACTGCCGCCGGTGATGACGGCCACTTTGTCTTTTAGTTCGAGATCCATAAATTTTAACGGTTCGACCGCACAGCACGCGGCCTATCTGTTCTGGGGACCAATGATGAAGGACTTATAGGATGATTTGACCTTGCGGCGACTGTTTTTTCGCGCGGAATTCATTTTCGTGAAAATGTCGAAGAGGATTATTTCACAATGAGTATCTTCGTGCGGTCGATTGTGACGGCCACGGCGAGAATCAGGACTGTGCCAAACACGATCTGCTGCGCGAAAATGTCGACGCCGACAAAGGTCATACCTACACGCACGACCGAAATAATCAGTGCTCCAATGACTGTTCTACCGATGCCGCCGGCGCCGCCGGTGATTGACGTGCCTCCAACGACGACTGCAGCGATCGCTGGCAGCAATAGTTCGTTCGCCAGGGTGGGAGAGCCGCTACTGAGCCGGCCTGTCAGCAATATTCCGGCCAGAGACGCCAACCCCGCCGATAAGGAATAGGCGATTACCTTTTGCCGATTTACTTTTATGCCTGACGCCCAGGTCGCAGCCTCTCCGGCACCGATGGCGGTGCTGTAACGCCCAAAGGGCGAATAACGCTGCAACCAGATCCCCACGCAAGCAACAAATGCGCCAACTAGTATCACACTCGGCATCCCAAACGGCCGTCCCGTGATCCAGCTCAGATACGCGCGCCCGCTTTCACCGATGGTGATCGAGCGTTCCTGCGAAATAAGCAGGGCCGCCGCCGCGACCAGACCACTGGTCGCCAGAGTGACGATGAAGGAGGGAATACGCAACCAGACATGGACTATTCCGCTAAATGCGCCGGTAAGGAATCCGACCAGCAGCGTCGCCGCAAACGCCCAGTACCCGATCCGCAACAGTGCTACCGCAACTATGACACTGCTCAAGGATGCGACCGCCTGGATCGATAGGTCTATCCCGCCCAGCATCACCACAAAGGTCATTCCTGCCGCGAGGATGAAAAGAGTCGCCGTATCCGCCATCACCACCAATAGCGTGTCGACCGCTAAAAAACTCGGTTGCAAAGCGCCGATCAGGATAACCAATCCGAGCAAGAGAACTATCGGAATGGCGGCCCGGAAGTTGCCGCCTGCCGGCAGTGATTTCGTGGCGGGTTGGTTTGAGGTCATCGGTTCTATACCATGTGCCGAATTAGATCGACTTGGGAGGGCTTGCGACCCGGTGAAGCATCGAATCGGGCTGTAACCTCGCCATCGCGCATCACCAGTATGGAGTGACACAACCCGATCGTTTCTTCTAACGTATCGGCGGTCAACACGATCGCTACACCTTCTTCTGAGAGATCCCTGATTAACTCGTATACTTCCTCCTTTGCGCCGACGTCCAGACCTCGCGTAGGATGGTCGAAGATGAGAATGTGTGCCCGCGCATTCATCCATTTGGCGAGCACCACCTTTTGTTGGTTCCCTCCGCTCAGATTCAGGCAAAGCGCATGAACGCTCGGGAGTGCGGATGCGGAGTTTGTCCACCCAGTTTTTCGCCAACTGGCGCTCTCGACTGAGACTGATAGCACCCGTTAGCCGGTTGACAGGCAGGCTCGACAGGGTCACGTTCACGGCGACCGGGAGCGACAACACAAGGCCTTCGGTGCGCCGCTCGCGCGGGATATACCCGACCCCATGGTCAGCCGCTTGTGACGGCGCTGTCAAACGAACTTCATGACCGTCTATCTGGAGTGTGCCTCCCGTTTGAGGGACGAAGCCAAACAAGGTGCGTGTCAACTCCTCACGGCCTGAGCCAACCACTCCGGCGATGCCAAGTACCTCGCCTTTGTGGAGCACGAAGTCGACCCCGCGATAGGCGCCCTTCACTGAGAGAGCACGCGCCTCCATCACGACCTCCTGCCTCGGTAAAACTTGCCGTGACTCACGATAGTACTCTGCGTGCCGGTCTCGGCCGACCATCATCTGGTGGAGTTGCGGAACGGTGGTAGACGCAGCCTGCATATGCCCCACCACGCGCCCGTCTTTCATGACGTAAATGCGGTCACTGAGTTCGAGGATCTCGTCGAGTCGATGCGACACAAAAACGAAACTGGCGCGCCGCTTCAGGGCGCGAACCCGTGCAAACAGAATATCGATATCGTGCTGTTCCAGGACAGAGGTCGGCTCATCGAGCAGAATTACCAGATGTCTTTCGGTCCGCTCCTCCAATGCCAGCGCTTTGGCAAGCTCGACCATCTGGCGGGCAGCGAAGCTGAGCTCCGACGTTCGGGTCCGAGGGTCGATGTCTACCTCTACCTTATCGAGTTGGCGACGAGCCGCGGCATTCAGGCCTCGGCGGTTTACCAGTCCCATTCGGGTAAACTCGGCTTCCTGTCCGAGATAAATGTTCTCGCCGACCGTGAGGTTCAACAGCAACGACTGCTCCTGGAATACGATTCCTATGCCATTCAGATTGGCTTCGCGTGGGTTTCTGAGGAAAACGGGCGCGCCATCTAATTTCAGCGATCCGTGGTCCGGCGAATATACGCCGGCAAGAATCCGCATCAGGGTGGACTTCCCTGCGCCATTCTCGCCGACCAACCCGACGACTTCGTTGACACCAATTTCCACATTGACATCGTCCAGCGCCTGGACCCCGGCAAACGCTTTGCTGACATGTGCGACCGAAAGCATTTTTATTTCACTATTTTTAACCGGGCGCGGTCGAGGGAGAGCGCGACCGCGACGATGATCAAAATGCCTTGCACCCCTTGCTGTAAATCGGGAGAGATGCCCAGCAGCACCATACCGTTGCCCAGCACGGCCATGATCAAAACGCCGACCAGAGTATTGAGAACCCCACCTTCTCCACCCGTAAGCGCAGTGCCGCCGACCACCACCGCCGTAACAGTGGAGAATAGCCTTCCGCTTCCGATCAGTGCGTTGCCCAGGCCGAGCTGCGCCGCAGCCAGCAAGCCCCCAAGTCCAAACAACGTTCCCGCAATCGTGAAAACGATAATTTTGACTCTATTGACCGGGATGCCAGACAGAGCCGCCAGGTCTTCGCCGCCTCCGATCGCATAGATATACCGCCCGATCCTGGTCTGGCGCTCGATCACCCAGGTGACTCCAAGCGCCCCAAGGGCTACCCAAACGGCAATCGGAAACTCCAGGAACCGTTCGAGCGCAAGACTTCGAATTCCCTTGTCGAGCACGCGCACGGTTGATCCACCGAGAACGAGGGTGGCAACTCCCACGCCAATAAACCACATCCCAAGTGTGACCATGAACGAGGGTATACGTAATCCAACGTGAATGACTCCGTTCAAACATCCGATCGCGCCGCAGGCCAGGATCGCCAGCACCACGCCAAACCAGCCAAGATCGAGAACGTTACTGTTGTTTCGCACCAGCAGGCTGATCAGCACCGCACCGATCGCCAGAACACCCTCGACAGACAGATCGATACTGCCCAGCACGATGATAAACGTCATACCGAGCGACAGCACCAGCGGAATCGAAGCCGAATTCGCGATGCGAATCAGGTTGTTGAACTCAAAG
The DNA here is from genome assembly GCA_963736745.1 of uncultured Verrucomicrobiae bacterium. Taxonomy (GTDB): domain Bacteria; phylum Verrucomicrobiota; class Verrucomicrobiia; order Chthoniobacterales; family JAFAMB01; genus JAFAMB01. The sequence continues at coordinate 215,928 of CAVTQD010000019.1, forward strand.
AAGCGCGGGTTCATCGCGCCGATCACGAGCGATAGGGCGATCAGCGCGAAGAACGGCGCGTAGGGCTTAAGACGGCTTAGAGACCGCTTTGAGTTCCCGTCGCGCCGTTCGGAAGATCTTATCTCCGGCGTACCCGAATCTGCGGATGGACGACCGATCTGGGGTTCCACGCGCTCCTCAGCTCTGCCGAATCTGCCCGGTCACACGGCCCCAATAATCGTTGAAGTCAATCTTCGGTTCCGATTCGATATGGGTCTTATAAAACTCGTCGGCATTTTCCTTGGTAATCAATACGCCGGTACCATAGAACTCGCGATGCTCTTTCGGTTCTTTTGCCGGGTCGATTTTGCCCATTTTGGCGGCATAGGGGATTGAAAGCCCCATGCTGCCTTGCCAGTATGGGTCCCAGGAAACAGTTGCCGCAAATTCCCCCGCGCGAACAGCTTCGATTGCCGTTTTAATCCCGTCGATGCCGGTGACTGGTACCTTGCCGGCCAACTTTTCTGCCCGCAACGCCTCCAGTGTGCCAACTGCCATATCGTCATTGGCTGCCCAGATTCCCTTGATATCGCCGCCGAATCGAGTCAACCAGGCGCTCACGGTGTTAAAAGCTTCAGTCGACTTCCAGTTTGCAACCTGAAAATCGAGCAGCTTCACGTTCGGGTTCGCTTTGAGCGCTTTCTCCAATCCCGCCTTGCGTTCGATCGCAGGAGTATTCGAAAGAATCCCTCCCAGCGCCACGATGCCGCCCGATCCGCCAATCGCCTTAATTAAGGCGTTCGCGGTGTCCTCGCCGTAGCGAACGCCATCGAATGCGATATGCGCAACGTAATTCGGGTTAAAATCCCACGGATGCAGATCGGCGGGCTTGTTCCATTGCGTGGTAACATATGCGCCGGCCTTGACGCAGGCTTCGACGATCGGGCGCGCGTCGGGGCTGTCGTTCGGATCGACATTCAAAACCATGTTGCCACCGGTCTTTGCGAGGATCGCCCGAATATCTGCGATTCCTTTCTCGCTGTCTCCCTCTGTGACCAGGGTGACATACTCAGCGCCAATCGATTTCGCGAAGGCCTGGCCACCTTGGTTCCACGTGGCGTGATAGGGGTTCGACAATGATCGGATGGAGTTGACCATTGTCGGCGTGCCAGCAGCAAATGCCTTGCGAGGCACGATTGACATGACGGCGGTTGCACCGGCAAAGGCTGCCGTGCGACGAATGAAAGTGCGACGATGGATAGGATTTCCAGGAATATCTTTGTTCGGGGCGTTCATGTTCGTAAGTTTCGCTTGCTGTGATGTCAGCTCTGGGGGCGCTTAACTGGCAGGCGATTTGAAATGGAACGGCGAGACTATCGAGTTTCTAAGCGGAACTCAATCATTCACCACGAGTTTTTTGCGGACGACTGGACGGCCTTCGCGCTATTTAGCTTGAACCACAGATTAATCCTTAATCGTTGATAAGCTCTGAGTGGGCTGCGACGGGAAATTAATCTTCCCCAGAATTTCGATGAATCCCTTTGTCCAGACTTCCCATGTGTGTCCGCCGGATAACCGAAATACGCGCTCCGGCGAAACAATGCTTCTTAACCGCTCGATTCCAGGCCAGCAGACGATCGCCATCTCCATAGGCAAGCCAGATCTTGAGCCGAAGGCCATGATCGATTTGCCTCCGGCCAAGGAAAAGCCAGAGTTCCCTTTGGTACTCCGTTTTATTCCGTTGGACAGCGGAAGCAGGTTGAGAAATGGCCCAAGGACCCGGTCCACCTGCTGCGTCGATTTCTGCGAAGAGTTTCAAGTCGTCGCCGACGAATGGCGCAAGCAGAATCAGGCCGCTCACTTGGCCGGGGTACACCCGCTCATGGAAAAGCGCCCCGAGCCCGCCCATCGAAACTGCGATAAACCAATATCTCGGATAACGGGAGACACTAACACCGGTTCCCGTTCACGGCAGCGAGAGTCTGACTTTTGAGGTATGCCTTCCAGCCGCCAAACGTAGAAATGTTCTGCGCGTCCTGCACGGCAGCTTCCTCACAAAGGAAACCTTTGACGGCGCGTCCGTCACTGAGATGAATCACTCCGATCGTCAGCGGAGAGGGAACTTCCTGTAAAAAATTCCCGAATTGGCTGACTGGAAGTTCCCATATCTCCAGATCAATGGAGACGCCACCTTCAGCTCCGATTCTTATCAGTCCCGGCTTTGCTGGAGATGTACCAGGGAGCGCAAAAAGTTGGTAAGAGGGGGCAGTCTTTGCTGTCCGGACAAATCGGGCGTCCCGTTCAGTGAGCTGGTAATTCAAGGGCTCACCTGTCAGATGTGCACCCACGACGGCGATCATCATGCGGTCTGAGTTGATTCTTTTAGCGAAAACGGGCGTTTCAGGATAAGAGAGGTTGGTTCCCCCGAGAGGGGGACGAAGAGAGATTAGATACGAGTCAGCGAGCGCAATCAAAGAATGGTCTGAGAACGTCTGACCAACGAAGAGTAATTCCGAAGGGTAAACCATCAGCACGGAACCCCGCTGGAGCCGCGACGCCGACGAGATCCAACAAATTTAGGAAATTCGTAAACACGCCAAGCCGGCTGTTCAGCACAACAGGATCGCTCTCTATCTCCGCAATGCGAAAAGTCTCAGGGACGGTCGGCAGCAGCAGAAAGTCGACGACCTTCCAGGTATCGGATGCCTCCTGCCTAAATTTCTCCAGCGCATACTGGCCGTTGAACGCGTCAACTGCCGAGTAATTTTCGCCGCCCAGAATTATATCGCGCACGACCGGGTGAACCGCTTCAGCGTTTTCCTTCACGAAGCGCCCGACGGCTGCGAAACGTTCGGCCACCCATGGCCCTCCGTATAAAAGTTGAGCCGTTCGCAGGAATGGCTTTATGTCGACCTCGATCAAGGTATGTCCGAGCGATGTGAGTCGTCTTTCCGCTTGGGTGAACAACGCAAGATAACCATGATCGACCATGTCAAGATCGGGGGGAGAAGGGACGCCGATACGGTAGGTCGAAGTAACAGGCTTCGCGGGCGGCAAATGCCTCGAATAAGGATCGTTTCGGTCGTATCCGGCGGCGATTGAAAGTACCGCTTGGGCGTCTTCAGCCGTCAAGCAAAAGATCGAGACACAGTCAAGCGATCGGCAAGCCGGCACAACGCCGTGTGTGCTCAAAACGCCCCTTGTCGGCTTCAGGCCGACAATATTGTTGAACGCAGCCGGAACGCGCCCGGAGCCGGCCGTGTCAGTTCCCAAAGCAAAACTCACTAGTCCCGCAGCCACGGCCACCGCAGAGCCCGAACTGGAGCCGCCAGAGATATACTCGGGATGAAAGACGGTAGAACAAGCGCCATAGGGTGACCTCGCCCCGACGAGGCCGGTGGCAAATTGATCCAGGTTCGTTTTGCCGATCAGGATTCCTCCTGCCTTTTTGAGTCGTTCAACGATTGTGGCATCCTTCTCGGCGACATAAGAAAACATCGGACAACCGGCTGTCGTAGGAAGGTTCGCCGCGTCGATGTTGTCTTTGATTGCGAATGGAATTCCGGCCAGTGGAGTGGGCCGCTGTGCCGTGCAAAGCCTCGGCGGCGCACACGGCGTCCTCTTCCGGGACAAGATGGATCCAGATCGGATTTTTCGGCAGCGCCCGAATCCTCCTGTAAATTTCGCGGATCACCTCGCCGGGCGTTAAACTGCCCGACCTGTAGTGCGCTTGTAGTGACCCTATATTCAATGAGACTTCAGATAAGTCCTTCATGGTTCGTCAAATCTCCGGAATAGCTTAAACGATCAATAGTTCTTTTCCGGTTTGAGCACGAAGCTTGCCTGAAGACCAATTTAAAAAACAGTCTCCTTCACTGACACTGACAGCTGCACTGATAACTTTCTTCCACGACCAAGCTGGCGTTATTTCGCCATGAGCATGCCGGAATCTGCGCATCTCGAATGCAACCGCACCGAATCGCCAACTAACCTTGCGTTCGGCCATCTCCGGAAGCTTACTACTATAGTTAGGGGTCAAAATCTTGGTTTTTGGCGGAGATTCTCAAGTGGCGAGTGGATGCAGCCTGCGATCTGCACGATTTTTAAGAAGTAAAGCGGTAGGACGCAAGAGGCAGAAGAGCAAAATAGGATAGGCTTCCAGCCTGTTTGCCTGTGTTTTTTCTTGCACCTGTGATCGGTCTTGCACGGCCTCAAAGCCTATGCTTCTGCATGGCGGCAGCGCGGATTTACGTGCGAGCGGCAAGCACTTATTAGAGTTTTTGCGTAACATTGGCAATAACGCATGGAAAACTAAGCTTTTGTGTCCTGCTTTGCGCTTTCTGGCATGCCCGCTGCTGTTTCTCTCAATGCTCAGTCCGACGACCCTAACCCGAGGAACCCTCATGAACAGCAAACGGACAATCAGTGTCGACGCAGAACCGTACAATTATGAATTCGAGCCGGCTCATTGCGCGCTCGTGATCATCGACATGCAGCGCGATTTCCTGGAGCCCGGCGGATTTGGCGAAATGCTTGGCAACGACGTTTCCCAGCTTCGCCGTACGATTGAACCTAACCGACAGCTGCTGGCGACGTGGCGTGCGGAGGGCTTGAAGGTGATTCACACCCGGGAAGGGCACCGATCGGATCTGACGGATCTCCCGCCAGCCAAGAAAGTGCGGGGGCAAAGCAAGACTTCCATCGGCGATCCCGGGCCTATGGGCCGAATTTTGATCAGGGGGGAGGCGGGGCACGACATCATTCCGGAACTCTATCCGCTCCCGAATGAGCCGGTGGTTGATAAGCCCGGCAAAGGCGCGTTTTTTGCCACCGATCTGCATGCGATCCTGCAAAATCTCGGCATTCAGAAGCTCGTCGTCACCGGTGTCACCACTGAAGTCTGCGTCAACACCACCGTCCGCGAAGCCAACGATCGCGGTTACGACTGCCTTGTCCCGTCGGACTGCGTTGGATCCTACTTTCCGGAGTTCCAGGACATGGGACTAAAAATGATCAAGGCGCAAGGCGGGATTTTCGGCTGGGTTTCGGACTCGGCCCGAATTCTCGCTGCGCTTGGTTAGCGCAACCACCGACAACAGGAAGATTGAGATGATTGAAAGAGAAGGTTATGAATAATACGAAACCTGCCATCTGGGCGCCCGGAGACTGGAACGCGTTCTTCGGCTTCGGGACTAACATATTGGTCAATCTGCTCACTCTGAGCGGGCTGTTACGTTTTGTTCTGAAAATGCCGGACCAACTCGTTTTCGGCCGCATCCTGCCGGCGACCGGAATGATGCTTTTCCTCAGCACGCTTTACTATGCGTGGCTCGCTTACAGTTTGGCCAAGCGGACGGGACGAAACGACGTTTGTGCGCTTCCGTCGGGTACAAGCGTGCCGCACATGTTTGTTGTCACGTTCGTGATCATGCTACCCATCGCGGCGAAGACTGGAGATCCTGTCAAAGGTTGGGAAGCGGGCCTGACCTGGGTCTTTATTCAGAGCTTCGTGCTGATGGCGGGCGGATTTATTGCGCCCATCATCCGGAAGATCACGCCCCGCGCAGCTCTCCTCGGCACGCTCGCGGGTGTTTCAATTGCCTTCATCTCGATGCGGCCGGCGCAGGACATGTTTATGACACCGCTAATCGGTGTCACCTGCTTTGCGATCATTCTCGCCAGCTGGTTCGGCGGTGTGCGCTACTTTGGCGGCATTCCAGCCGGGCTGGTGGCGATTGCCGTTGGCTGTATCATTGCCTGGGGCTCCACCTTGTTTGGATTCAGCTTGGGCGGCATGAGCGCAGCCGGCCTGACGCAGGCGTTTTCCAATTTCGGTTTTTCATTTCCGACTCCAGCGGTAGGCCATGTGTTTTCGGGTTTCCAATTCCTCGGGGTGATTTTGGTGACGGCAATTCCATTCGGCATTTACGATCTGGTCGAAGCGATGGATAACGTGGAGAGCGCTGCCGTTGCCGGGGACAGCTTTCCCACGACGCGCGTTTTGACTGCAGACGGCGTTATAAGCCTGATCGGCTGCCTTATGGGCAATCCGTTCATCAACGCGGTTTACATTGGACATCCCGGCTGGAAAGCGATGGGTGGCAGGATCGGCTACTCTGCCGCAACCGGAGTCATGGTGATCCTTTTGTCGTGGTTCGGTATTATCTCCGTGATGATGGCGTTGATCCCCGTCGTGGCGATCTCGCCGATTCTTCTTTATATCGGTATGCTGATTGGGGCGCAGGCCTTTCAGGAAAATCCGAAGTCGCATGCTCCGGCCATCATTCTCGCTCTGACGCCGCACCTTGCTGCCTGGGGCAAGCTTCAGATCGACAATTCGCTGGCCGCGGCTGGGACCAGCGCAGGGGCAATAGGATTGGATAAGCTCGCACAGACCGGAGTTCTCTATCATGGGCTGGAAGTGCTGGGGGGTGGCGCGATCCTCGCGGGATTGATCCTGGGCGCAATCGGGGTATTCATCATCGAGCGGGAGTTCATGAAGGCTGCATACTTCGCTTGCGCCGGTTCAATACTTACGTTCTTCGGCTTTATTCACGGCGAGAAGATTGGTTTTGCCCAGACACCGGCAGTCTCGGTCAGTTACCTGGCGGTGGCAGCGGTTCTAGTTTACTGCGCCAAATCTGCATTCGTCTCGGAAAAGTCGGCGGAAGTCGAAGGGCATGGAGAGTTGCGCCAAGCCACCGAATGATCGAAGTGCAAGAATTTCAAAGCGGTTGGAGGCGCCTGCTTTAGTATGTACATGAAACAAAATTACGTCGAAGCGGATCCGTATCGCTGGCCCTACAACGGTGATTTGCGTCCTCAAAATACGCTTTTTCTGGTGATCGACATGCAAATCGACTTTTGCGGAAAGGGAGGATACGTGGACAAGATGGGCTACGATCTCTCACTGACGCGGGCACCCATCCAACCAATTCAAAACGTACTGGCCGCGACGCGTGAACGCGGTTTTCATATCATGCACACGCGAGAAGGACATCGACCCGATCTTGCGGACCTTCCGGAAAACAAGCGGTGGCGCAGCAGGCGAATAGGGGCTGGAATTGGAGATCCCGGCCCTTGCGGACGGATCCTTACACGAGGCGAACCTGGGTGGGAAATCATTTCCGAGCTCGCTCCGCTGGAGGGTGAAGCGGTGATCGACAAGCCTGGAAAAGGGTCTTTCTATGCGACAGACCTCGACATGCTTCTGCGTCACAAGGGCGTCGAGAATATCGTTTTAGCCGGCATTACCACAGACGTCTGCGTTCACACTACCATGCGAGAGGCCAATGACCGGGGCTATGAATGTCTCCTGCTCTCTGATTGCACAGGGGCTACGGATTATGGGAACTATCTGGCGGCCCTGGAAATGATTAAAATGCAAGGCGGCGTCTTTGGCGCCGTCTCTAACTCTGAGTCGTTCATTTCTGCGATTTCATGAGACCTTCCGAAACGTTCCCGTCTAAACTAAATGACGTTTTTCACTTCGCTGCGCACCAGGATGAGATCCCATGGGAGCCCTACAAAAAGGGTGTTGACATCTTTCGGCTTTACGGAGACGGCATTAGCGGGCCAACCGCCGCTCTGGTTCGATACCAAGAGCATGGCGAGGTGCCGATGCATGAGCACGATGGGTACGAACACATTTTGATCCTGGCTGGTTCGCAATGGGATGAACATGGGATATCCAACGCCGGAACCTTGGTGATCAATCCGCCTGGAACACGGCACAAAGTACACAGCGATGCTGGGTGCATTGTCCTGGCGATTTACGAAAAACCAGTCCGGTTTGTGGACGATGCCGCTGACAACTGACACTGACTTCTGATAACTACTTCAGCGCTTCCTCTACCATGCGCTTCTCGGTCTCCGAAAATGTCAGCTTCAGGGCATGGTCTCGGGCGCCTTGTGACATTTTTTTCCAGGTCTTCTGCAATATTTCAACGATTTTGGCAGCCTCGGTCTTTGCAACGAGATCGGCAAGCTGATATTGAAGAGTCACGAGGCAGAGCGCGTCCTCAAGGATCTGGCAATCCGAATCCCGGCCCAATAGCTTTTTCAGATTCAAATCGCGAACACGAGCGACCGTCTCTTCGTCATATCCAACTTCGCGGAGTATTTCTGCGGATTTACCGGCGTGAAACTGTTTCAGGTCGGTCCGCCAATCTGAGATATCCGGCACGAGTCATCTCGTACGTATGGCGCGGAATAGTCCAACGACAGATATGTTGACTTCTTGCGGCTAAGAGAAGGTGTTCCGAGGCTTCGGGATTCAGCCGAAGGACCCAATCGGTCAGCCTCTTAGCATAGAGCAACTCTTGAGGATAAGCCACGCCATCAACGACAAGGAGATTTGGGTCCTGTCCATTCTCTTCGTCAAAACGACGGAACGCCTCGGAAAATCGCGGACCGTACTTCGTGGATTCTGCTTCGAGACCCCGCTCCTGAGGTGAGTCAGCAGATTCGTTCATAGCTTTCCGATGGGCGGATTCCGCGTTCGAAGACTCGCCGGCAGCTGCGAACTGCCCATCAAAAAGGTATCGATACAGCGAGCAGCGTCGCGGCCTTCGCCGATTGCCCAAACAACGATGGATTGGCCGCGGCTAGCATCTCCAGCCGCGAACACTCCGGGCAGATTCGTCATCATGTTGCGATCTGTCTTGATGGTATTTCGAGAGGTAACCTCAATACCGGTGTTTGAGAACGGCGCAGATTCTGCACCTTTGAAACCGATCGCCACGAGTACAACGTCGGCAGGAATTGTTAAGCCTTCCTCGATCACCTTCAGTGGCGGTACGCACCATGCGACCCTCTTTTTTCTCGTAAGTCCACTCGACTCGATCGAACATCAACTGGTCAATTGCGCCGTCGTTATTTGTGTCGATAAATCCCGTTACGTTGACGTTGAATTCCTCAACGCCGCCCTCTTCAATTGCGTAGGTTTCCCGATAAATCATCGGCCATTCCGGCCACGGGTTGTCGCCTGGTCGTTCTTCCGATCCCCTGAGATTGATGCTGATCTGCACAACCTGACTTGGCGCTCTGGCGGTGCGCTGTGGCGACGCAGTCGGCACCCGTGTCGCCACCGCCGAGCACAACCACATTTTTACCGTGGGCGTCGATCATCTCTTCGACATTTTTTCCGGCCTGCCGCCGGTTTTCTTTTGTCAGGTAATCCATTGCCCAGTAGATCCCGTTAAGCTGTCGGCCTGGGACAGGGACCTCGCGCGGCAATTGTGCTCCGATCGCGAGACAGACCGCGTCAAAATTGTCTCTCAGGTCCTGGAAGGGAAGATTCACTCCAACATTTGCGCCGGTGCGGAAGAGTACACCTTCGCGCCGCAGTTGATCCACGCGGCGCGCGACCTGGTATTTGCCGAACTTAAAATCCGGAATGCCATAGACCATCAGGCCTCCAATCTCGTCGTCCCGCTCAAAAACCGTAACCTCGTGTCCGGCGCGGTTGAGCTGCTGAGCTGCGGCGAGCCCGGCAGGGCCGCTCCCGACAACGCCACACGTTTGCCAGTCCGCATCCTGGGCGGCTCCGGTGTGATCCAGCCCTCCGCCCAGCCACGATCGACGATTGCTCGTTCGATGCTTTTAATCGTGACTGGATCGTTGTTACAGGCAAGCACGCAAGCCGGCTCGCATGGTGCGGGACAGGTATAGCCTGTGAACTCAGGGAAATTGTTTGTCGCATGCAAGCGGACGAGAGCCTCGGACCAGTTACCCCGAGAAACGAGATCATTGAAATCCGGTATGATATTTCCGATTGGACAACCGCCCATACAGGTCGGCACACCACAATCCATACAACGTTGACCCTGTTCTCGCAGATGCCCTTCGTCCCAATCCCTCGCGAATAAACTTCATTGTAATCACCAATCCGCACAACCGGATCCCGGTAGGCGATCGGATTACGAGCGAATTTCAAAAAGCCATTTGGATGATCGTCCGCCATGAAATAGATAGTCCCTTATGTTTATTGCGCTTCGCGCGATTTCCGACTAGCCCGCAGATCTCTAAGGCCATTTGCGTCCAGACGTTTATTGCAGGCAGGTCCTGTCCCCGAAATACGAGCAGGACACTAGGCCACTTTTCTTCTTTCTGCAGGCGCAGGCGGAGCGACGCGCACGTCTTTCCCTTGAGCCAGATGGCGCTCGACCACTTCAGCATAAGCGGCCGGAATGACCTTGAGAAATTTCGGAACATTCTCCTCCCAATTATCGAGGATCCTTTTTGCCTTGGAGCTGTTGGTGTAAATCACGTGGTTTGCCAGCATCCGCCTGACCAGCTCGATATCTCGATCGCCTTTAAACTCATCGATCCGGACCATTGCCGGATTAAGCCGCATCCTGAAATTTTTGTCTTCATCCAAGATAAAGACTTCCCCGCCACTCATACCTGCTCCGAAATTTTTCCCCGTCCTGCCAAGAATCACGACAACGCCACCCGTCATGTACTCGCATCCATGATCGCCAACTCCTTCGACCACAGCCATCGCCCCGGAATTCCGCACCGCGAACCTTTCCCCGGCCATTCCATTAAAATAAGCCTCGCCGCTTGTTGCTCCGTACAGAACGACATTGCCCACAATGATATTTTGTGACGCAATAAATGACGCATCTCTAGGCGTGTCGACCGTGATTTTTCCTCCAGAAAGGCCTTTGCCGACATAGTCGTTTGCCGCCCCTCGAGATGAAGCTGATACCCTGGCGCAGGAACGCTCCGAAACTCTGCCCTGCCGAGCCGTTGAATCGAATCTGGATCGTGTCAGGCGGAAACCCTTTCGGGCCATATTTTTTAGCGATCACCGAACTCAGCATCGTGCCTGCAGTTCGATCAGAATTCTTGATCGGAACGTCAATAAAGACCGGTTCCCCGCGCTCAATCGCAGGCGCTGCTAGTTCGATAAGAAGATGATCGAGTTTCTTGTCGAGTTTGTGGTTTTGATCCCGCATTTTTCGGGGAACATCGTGGGACGGTTGCTGATAAAGCAGTTGTGAAATATCGATCAGTCCTATTTTCGGGTGGCAGATTTCGCGCTGCCGCAGTTTGTCGACTCGTCCCAATCATTTCATCCATGGTGCGAAATCCGAGTGCTGCCATCAGTTCCCGGACCTCGTGGGCGACGAAACGCATATAGTTCACCAGGTGTCCCGGTTTACCCGCAAATTTTGCTCGAAGCTTAGGATCCTGTGTGGCGATGCCAACCGAGCAAGTATTGCAATGACATTTGCGCAGCATGATGCAGCCAAGGGCTACTAACGGCGCGGTGCCGAACCCGTATTCCTCGGCACCGAGCAACGCCGCTATCACAACGTCGCGTCCGGTTTTATGCCGCCGTCCGCGCGCAGACGAATACGTGATCGCAAATTATTTGCCAGCAGCACTTGTTGCGTCTCGGCCAAGCCAAGCTCCCAAGGAGCGCCGGCGGTTTTGATGGAAGTTTTGATGGCGGCACCGGTCCCCCCGGAATCTCCCGCAATCAGCACAGCATCGGCACGCGCCTTGGCCACTCCTGCCGCGATCGTTCCGACACCAGCTTCCGAGACAAGTTTCACGTGAATTTCCGCAGCCGGGTTCGCGCATTTCAGGTCATGAATCAGCTGCGCCAGATCCTCGATCGAGTAAATGTCGTGATGTGGCGGCGGAGAAATTAGTCCCACGCCGGGCGTGGTAAAACGCACCGAAGCGATATCTTCGCTCACCTTCGCTCCCGGCAATTCTCCGCCTTCCCCTGGTTTTGCTCCCTGGGCCATTTTTATTTCGATCTGTTTTGCGTGGACCAGATAATTAATCGTCACACCGAATCGCCCGCTGGCGACCTGCTTCATTGAGCATTCCCGTTCGGTGCCAAACCGCTCGACCTGCTCGCCGCCTTCTCCTGTGCCCGCTTTCCCGCCGATTCGGTTCATTGCAATAGCGAGCGCCTCATGCGCTTCAGTGCTCAACGCGCCATGCGACATGGAACCGGTCGAAAACCGCTTCCAAATCTCTTCGACAGCCTCCACCTCATTGATTGGGATCGACTCGTGCTCATCGACATCGAAATCGAGCAGCCCTCGAATTGTCTGAAGCCGTTGATCCTGATCGTTCAGAGTAGTTTGCAAACTCGCGGTACGCTTCGTAATTCCCAGTGCGCACAGCGTATTGCAGTTGACCGACAGTCGCCGGATTCCATTGGTGCAATTCTCCGTCGCGGCGCCAGTAAAGGTCACCGCCAACATCCAGTGGGAGATTTCCCACGATTTTGTTACCGAACGCCAATTCGTGCTGCTCAAGCAACTCACGTTCGACCTCTTCCAATCCGACGCCCTTCAGATAAGCACTAGTCCCGCTAAAATACTCGTGGACGAAATCTGGATTGAGTCCGACGGCCTGGAAACCCTGAGCACCTTTGTAGCTTTCGAGCGTCGAGATCCCCATTTTGGACATCACTTTCAAGATGCCGCCTTCAAGCGCCTTTTTAAACTTGCCCAGCGTTTCACCGACTTCAGCACTAAACCAATTGTCGCGGCCCATCTGAGCGATACTCTGATAAGCCAGCCACGGATAAATTGCATCCGCGCCATATCCGATGAGCGTGCAAATGTGATGCACGGCACAAGGCTGAGCAGCTTCAAGAACGAGAGCCGCACGCGTACGAAGCCCTTCCCGAATGAGATGATGATGCAAAGCGCCGACAGCCAACAGATTCGGCACCCCGACGCGATCCGGCCCGATATTCCGATCCGAGACAATCAGGATCTCGCATCCATGTTTGATGGCGTCTACCGCGCGCTTCCGAAGCTCGGCGATGGCCTTATCCTAGCGAAGTTTCCTTGGAGAAGGTGCCGTCAACAACGCACGATCGGAAGCGGTCAATACGCTTGATGGTCTCGAACTCCCGGAAGGTAAGGATTGGCGAATCGAGGAAAAGTTGGCGGCAATGTTCAGGTGTTTCCTCCAGGAGGTTCCGTTGCCGACCGATATGACTCTCCAGTGAAGTCACCAGATCTTCCCGTAGATAGTCGAGCGGCGGATTCGAGACCTGCGCGAAGAGCTGAAGAAAATACTGGAACAACGGCTTGTGCCGCGTGGAGAGAACCGCCAGTGGCGTATCGTTACCCATTGATCCGATCGGGTCTTTCCCTTCTTCGGCCATGGGCTGAAGAAGACAGCGGAGCGATTCCAAGGTGTAGCCGGACGCGCGTTGAAAGGGCGTGACATCGCCGAACTCCTCAACCTCCGCCCCGGGCTTGAGTACATCCTTCAACCGGATGCGGTTCTCGGCAAGCCAAGCTGAAAAATCGTGCGTCGTAAGCTCCTCAAAGATTTCCTGCTCGGGCACGATTCGTCTCTCGAGAGTGTCTGCAAGAAACATCTCGCCAGGCTTAAGCCGGCTTTGAAAAACAATTTCATTTGCAGGCGTATCGAGTACACCCGTTTCGCTCGCCATAATCACAATGTTCGAGCGCGTTAGGCAGTAACGACACGGGCGCAACCCATTCCGATCGAGAATTGCCGCGACTCGGTATCCATCGGTAGCCGCAATCAGTGCGGGACCATCCCAAGGTTCAATAATTGTGGAAAAGTAATCGTAAAAAGCGCGCCGCTTCGGATCCATCAGCTTGTCTTTGTTCCAGGCTTCAGGAATTAACATTCGGAGCGCGTGCGGCAGACCCCGACCGGATTCCAACAGCAGTTCGAGCACGTTATCGAACACGGCAGTGTCGCTTTGCGAATCGCCTGTAATCGGCTTGAGCATTTCGATGTCGTCCCCGAATCTTTCACTCGCCAGGACTGCCTCGCGTGTCCTCATCCGGTTCAAGTTCCCCCGCAAGGTGTTGATTTCGCCGTTGTGTACGACCGTGCGATAGGGATGCGCCAGTTCCCACGCACCCAACGTATTTGTCCCGAAGCGGGAGTGCACCAGAACAATGCTGCTCTTGATCCGGCTATTCGAGAGATCGGGATAGTACAGCTGCAATTGCTTGCAAGTCAGCAGCCCTTTATACACGATTTTCCGGCGATCAAGAGAACAGATGTAAAAGAGTTCCTTTCCGCAGATTTCGGACCGTTTGACGGCTTTCTCGATCAGCCGCCTCAATACATACAGCCGCGTATCAAGCTGCTCGGGTGTCAGCGGGTCGATCGGCTCGATAAACATTTGCCTGACTGCCGGCTCGGATAGGAGAGCGGTTCTTCCGAGGTCGGAGTTGTCAGTCGGCACTTCGCGCCAGTGGATCAATCTGCAAGCCGCTTCACGGCAGACCGTCGTGATCAGCTTCTTCAACGCGATTTGCTTCCATTGATCTTTCGGAACGAAGAGTTGCCCGACCCCGTACGAATCAAAATCGCCAAGCGTAGGGATCTCCGAATGAAAAAATTCGTGCGGCTTCTGCAGGAGCATTCCAGCGCCATCCCCTGTCTTCTCTTCGGCACCGCGTGCCCCCCGATGGTCGATATTGCATAAAATGCGCAAACCGTCTTCGACAAGTTGATGAGTTTTTGTTCCATTCAAGTCGACTAGCGCTCCGACCCCGCACGCGCCACGGGTAGCACCTAAGGTGGGCAATCCAGATTCGATTTTCATACGCGAGGAAATCAACGACAATGGGCTCGATTTCGCTGTTCACACATATCATTTTTTGCAGCTTTATCGGGCTAAGATAGCATTTGCTATTCCGAAACCCGGTTTCTAAAGAGGCAGAAGTTCAGGAGTTCAGAGTTGCAGAACGGAGAACAGCGCTTTTCCAGTCCGCGAATGGTGATCGTCCGCCACTGCGTAATGATGATCGGCTGATAGTCCATTCGGAACCAGCATTTCCTCGGCCACAAGTCTATTTGCCTCCGGACGCCTTAAACTCCCGGCTCAGTCCGTTTTTAATCCAGCTGGCCCATTTTAACCACCTTGAACCGATCGCTGCTATCTTCTAACGAATAAATAAGGATGCAGTTTCCCGAAGTGAGGCCAAAGTTACGATCGTCGTTGGAACAGGCATCGCGCATGCTCTTTGGTCCTGTCCAAGTAAGCGCATTTCCAATGCACAAGATTACCAACCAAGACGTCCCATGTACCAATGAAACTGCAGGATTCAGCTCAGGGTTTCAACCCGGTTGAAACCCGCTGATTCCTGCAGCCCCTCGGCCTCGGGGGCAGGAAACGGTCGCAAATTATTCTTATCTTAGCGCCATCCATGACAGAGCGAACAACTATTCCGGATGCGAAGCTGATTCAATACATCAACCTGAAATTGGCCGCACTGGGTTGCCCGACCTGCGACTCAGGCGACAATTCTCAATTCGAGGAGATGTCTGCCTTACTTGCGCACCAGCATGAGATCAACCGTCTGCTCGCGAACTATCTTTGTCCGGCAGACAATCGAATTCAGACATTTCTTTACGACTTTCTGAAGGAGGCATCGCTTGCCAAGTTACCGACACGCACATTTGTGCTGGATCGATACGGTCTGGCACGCGCTCTCTCTTTGCCGCCGGTCCGTGACAGTTTCGCGTCGGATATTGTGAATTCGTACCGGGTCAAACAAGGTGTGCTGCACAACCCAAAAAGCGACCGTCGAACAACAGAGGGGATCTTCCATATTGCCGAGGGCGGGTTGCCTGTGCCCGAGGACAAAGTCAGCGTACCGAAACGGGTCGCGGGGCGACTGCTGCAGCTCGCATGCGCTCCACCCTCGGAGTTGCTGCGATTACCATTCACCTCCGCGCAGGAAAAGCAGGCAGAGTGTTTCGTCTCGCTGCTGCTGCGGCCGATCGTCAGTCCGGAAGTGCCTGGATTCATGCCGGAAAAATCGATGGAGATCCGGTTTCTGGCGCCCGGCAGCCTCGTCAGCAATCTCGATTTTATCGAGAGCATCTTTGGAAACGCTGGCGACCCTTTCTTGCCGGAGAACGATGCCGGGCTGGACGCCGAGCACTGGACCGGCCATACCGGCTGCGTCATTCTCGCGCCGCACCTCACCAAGGTAACAAAGAAAGACCTTGGCCTGCCGCACATGGACGTCGCCACCGAGCGCCAACGCCGCGATCGGATGTGCTGGAACGACGAGCGGGAACTCTACAATAACGGCGTGGCTTTCAAGATCACTTACCGCGATGAAAACGGAGTCATCGTCACGGTCATTGCCGACAACTACTTCGGCTATTGCAAAAAAGAGGTCAAAACTCAGATCAGCTACTCTGCTAACCTCTTTGGACTCTGTGAGGAGGAGCACGCGGGCGGCGCACTGGTCTTTCCACGCTACGATCTCGGCGAAGAGTTCAGCCCTGATCCACGGCTTCGGCAAACAGAGCGCCAATTCGCCGAGATGGTCTCCTTTTATGCTTCTCTGCTAGACGTTCGACCGGAAGGTTACGGTATCGATAAACTCTTCCCGGACATTTTATACGTTCCTGAAAATGCCCGCTTCGATCTACACAAGCAGACAGTGCGCTGGCTGCGCGACGGAATCGAGAGGACCATCAAGCTCCTGCCGAAGCGAACCTATCTGCGTCCATCGGGCTACAAGATCGAAATGATCAAACCGGAAGGGGGCCGTGCCTGGAGACTCGTCGGTACGGTCGCAGAGGGCACCCTCTGTCACAAACCCTCTACAGTATCCGGAGGAGGAAAATCTGAAATCTCCAAGCCGATCACTGACTCTGTCATCCAGGGACCAGTATTCGTCTCGGACTTCAAAAAAGACTTTGATCAAGTCGAAGAGTTGATCAGCCGCAGCTACGGAGGGCGGTTTCGCGACGGACGAATCACTCCGTCTAGCCGGCCTATCTTGAGCCCGGAACGTTCTCTCGGCTCGGTCATCAAACTTCTGACGCCCGCTCCCGATCTGTATAGCGACGAGTACTCGAAATGGCTCGACTCGATCCCGCAATACCAGCGGGAACTCGTCTTCGTCGTAAAACGATTCTACAACCCGGAATGGGGCGAAAAATGGCGCGAACATTTCAGTGTGGATTTCATCAATGGAGTGCCCGGCCACGAGCTCAAATGCGACAACCGCCGACTCGTCACAAACTACATGCGCGTCGGGTACGATGAGGACGGAGCCTGGCGAACCTTCGGTTTGCGAAAAGATTTCTATCCGGCATCGAAACTCTCGGTCGAGGACGACATTACGGCATCCATTACCGTACCGGGTTCGTGTTTGGAAAATCTCAATCCGGAATATCAAAACCTGTCGCTTAAATTTGTAAAAAATTGTGAGCTACGGCTTTTTCAGCGACCAGACGACGCAATCCATCCCGGCTACGACAAACAGACTGAAGCGGATTTCGCCAAACCCGCCAATTTTTTCTCCAACTACGAAGCCCTCACAGCGGAAGATGCCAGACGACTGATGGAGGACACCATCGGTTTTGATCAATTTACGTCTCCGATGCAGCAGCTTATCCGCGAATCCGCGGCGGGCACCAACGGGGATTTCTTTGTCTCGTCTGCCAATCCTCGAATCGTGGATGGTAAGCCTTCGAAGAATCCGAGGTATCTGCAGCTACGCCCAGACCTTGTGCATCCGCGGGATGCACACCTTGCGGAAATCGGCGCTCGTCTCCATCGGCGCCTCCCTCTCGGCAAGACGCTATACAGGCCGGTCAACGCTGTGCTTCCCGGCCGCCGCAACAATCCGCCAGAAGGCGAAATCCGGCCTCTGGCCGTTTTCAATCCGATTCACTATCTCGAACTGCCCGAACTCTTCATGGAGTTCATCTGCAGTGTGACCGGTAAGTCTCCCTCGACAACCGGTGCAGGTTCTGAGGGTGCGCTTACGAAAGGACCGTTCAACGCCCTGCCGCCCATCATCGATCTCAACGCCGCGCTTGTCTCTTACCTGCTCACCGGCAACTCCGTCTTCGTTACAGCAACTGGCTACGTCGGCCCGCATTTCAGGGTCGATCACGACATTAGTTTGCTCGTGCCGGAGATCTGGTCCCGCATGTCGGTAGCAGAACGCGATCCACAGTATCTCATATCGGAAGGGTACCTGGAACGATGCGTAGACATTCAACACAACGGTCGAACGTTCCCGTCGAGCCGGCTTGGCTACCGTATCACCATGAAATTTGTCCTGGCGTTTTTCGGCCAGATGTTTAACCATCCCGCCGCTCTATTTACGGAGGAGATGCTCCGTCCGGAGCTCCAGGACCTGGAGATGTTCGTGGATGGCCTGGACAATATCATCTCCGCGCAAAAGCGAATAGCACAGCTCTACTTTAGCGATCGAAGCATTGATTTCGCCTGCCCACCTTTGCGTGCGCTGCTTCACATCATGCTGGAGGACAAGTTTGAGGGCAAGGGACTCGACCATCCGGAAATCCGCTCGCTATTTACCCGCGAAAGCATGCTCGCCAGCGGCTGGTACGCCGACCGACTCAAAGCCAGACAGACTGTCGATATCAGGCTTTTGGATCGCCATGTTCGCAACCTGAAGGCGTTCGCCGCCAAGGCCAACTATGCCGAAGAAGCCGAGCGTCTCGGGGTCTCGGAACGTTTGACACGCGCTCAGCAAGCTCTCGAAGTGGTTCGGTCCGCCGACTATCCGAAACAGCTGCGCGGCACCATCGGCGTTCAGCCATTGTAAGGCAGTTGTCAGTGTCGGTTGCCAGTTGTCAGTTTCGATCGGAGACTTTGGACGGATAGGGCGAGGGCATTCGATAGCTGGCAGGTGTCTTTTCTCGGCGAATCCAAGAATGTAAAGCAGTTGTCAGTGTCGGTTGCCAGTTGTCAGTTTCGATCGGAGACTTTGGACGGATAGGGCGAGGGCATTCGATAGCTGGCAGGTGTCTTTTCTCGGCGAATCCAAGAATGTAAAGCAGTTGTCAGTGTCGGTTGCCAGTTGTCAGTTTCGATCGGAGACTTTGGATGGATAGGGCGAGGGCATTCGATAGCTGGCAGGTGTCTTTTCTCGGCGAATCCGCAGAAACCGCGGCAAGAATGGAAAGCTGTTGTCAGTGTCGGTTCCAGTTGTCAGTTTCGATCGGAGACTTTGGACGGATGGGGCGAGGGCATTCGATAGCTGGCAGGTGTCTTTTCTCGGCGAATCCGCAGAAACCGCGGCAAGAATGGGCGGTGGATCGGGTCTCCCGCCCTTTCTTGATCAATTATTTTTTGAAACTGGCAGCGTCATCCGCATCGAGATAGTCCACCAAGGTCGAACTCTCTGGCTTGAGACCCAGTTTAGCGCATTCGCCGGAAAACCAATCCTTTCTTTCCGGATCGTCGTAGGGACGATAGCCTTCGACTTCATTGGACCATGTCTTGATTTCTTCGGCTGTCTTCGCCGTGCCATGGCTGTCAAACCAAGCAACCACTTGCTCGTCAGTAGCCCCCGAGGCAAGCAGCTTCTTGACTTCATCGGCCTTGACGCCCTTGAACTCGAAGAGCATTTGGTCAAGGGGGCAGGCATAGTGATATTCGCCGACACTGCCTTGAAGATCGGCACGTCCCTTGTCAATCATGCGTGCCATCAGCGCATAGTTGTTGAGGCGGGTGCGGGGACTGCGGGGCGGTTCTTTGGTAAGAATTCTGACAGTATTCATGATCAATTCCCTTGTTTTCAGGTTTTGGCTTAGTCGTCACTAGATGGTAAAACGACATCTGTCGGTAACACATCATTAGACGGATGGATTGTCAAAAGCTACTTTTGGTACATGACTGCTGAGCCAATGAAGCTTGACCCGCGAATCCGGCGCACTCGGCAGATGCTTTTTGAAGCCTTTCGCGATCTCCTCGCGGAAAAGACCTTCGATATTATCACGGTGCAGGACATAACCGAGCGCTCCACACTCAACCGGGCCACCTTTTACGATCATTTCAACGACAAGTTTGCTCTGCTAGAGGCCATGATGGGCGAAAGATTTAGCACGCTGATCGCCGCCCGCCTGGAGGGAAACGAAGGGATCTGTGAAGCAGCATTAAGGCAGCTGATCCTTGCGGCTTGCGATTTCCTGGCTGAGGTGTCTTCCGGTTGCCAGAAACATCAGCGGCAATTCGAGCCGATGGTTGAATCACAAGTGAAAGCTGTCGTGCGCGAATCATTGTTGGCCGGCCTTCGTAATCATGGAGCACAAAACTCGGAATTGAAGGCGACAATGGTCAGTTGGGCGATTACAGGTGCGGCACTTCAGTGGAGTCGTGAAAAAAAAATCTCAGCCGACGAACTCGCAGATGCCGTTCTGCCGACGGTGCAAACCGGCTTGCGGGCGGGGGAATGACCTCTCGACGCTAGTGCATCGTCTCATATGTAGCTGGCAAATGCCAGCTACATATGAGACGATGCACTAGTCGCAGGAGTTCAGGAGTCGCAGAATGGGAAGGCGACTTACCGGTCTGTGGACGGTAAGCCATTTGCGAGGGCAAGAATTCGGCGATTGCAGCAACCGGACAATCCCTTTCGCGTGGGATATTCCTAAGAGGAGGTCTTAACTTCCGAATCAGTTATTCTCGATCCGAATACTCCTGCAACTCCTGAATTCTGGACTCAATCAGACAAAGAGCGGGAGCATCTCGAGGCGAGTGCGCTGCTCGCGCATCGTTTCGTCGCTCGGCGCCGAGGCGAAACGGCTTGCCGCGTCGAGTACTTTGGGCATGAGATGGATATCGCCGGGGCTGGCAAGGAAGATTCCGGGACGTGCCAGGGCCCAATGAACAGCCGCATCGATGTCGCGCTGATCCTCGAATGGCTCATACCATGTGGTCCGCGTATGTTCACGGCCCCACCACGGACGGCGGGCGATCGCCTTGATCGTTACCACCGCCACGTTCCGCTCCGCGCACACCGCCACGACTCGCTCGAACGCGGCTCCGTAGTGCGGGTCTTGCATCATGATGTAGCTGTAGGGAAGCAGAACGCTGTCAAAATCGAAACGCTCGAGACTGCGAAGATGTGTCGCCGCGATCTGGCTGCCGTGACCGGTGACACCGATGAACCGCACCAGACCCTGCTCGCGTGCTTCTACGCAAGCGTCCAGTGCGCCGTCCGGGCTCAACGCGACGTCCCAATCGAGGGGGTCAGCGAGTCCGTGTAGTTGGATCAGATCCACGCATTCGACGTTCATGCGTTCGAGCGAAAGATGGATGTCGCGCTTCGCATCGTCGTACGTGCGGCCACCGGTCTTGGTTGCGAGGAAAAAATGCCCGGGGTATTTCTTGAGCCACGGTGCGATCCTCAACTCCGCGTCACCGTATCCCGCCGCTACATCAAGATGGTTAATGCCGTAACGCAGCAGCACTTCGAGCGTCTGGTCCGCTTCTTCCTGCGTGACATTTGACAAGGAGGCCCCCCCAAAGACCACGCGCGTGCTCTCGTGTCCGGTGCTTCCAAAGAGCTGTTTGGAAATCATAAAGTAGTTGTCAGTGTCAGTTATCAGTGGTCAGCAGGAAGCAAGCGACTGGTTGATAGTTCCGCGTACGCCAAGACGCCGTTTCGCCGATGGTCAGACTGCACCAATCTTCGTTGCCTCCGGTACCTCTTCGAGTTGGCCCGTCGTGACATTGTAGATATAGCCGTAGATCGGAATGCGCTTTGGAACGAGCGGATGGGATCGTATCGCAAGCACATCGTCGACGACAGTCGCGCGAGCATCCTTGAAATCCAGCCAACCGATCTGCCGCCCGGCGGATGATCCCGGACCTCGACCGACATCGACCCAGCCTTCCTTGGTTAATTGAGCGGTCTCCAGGCTGTTTTCGAGCAACCCGGAGATGATCTCGCCGTTGAAAAGTTCCATCCCACAATTGGTGTGATGAATCACGAACCATTCCTGGGTTCCCAGTAGCTTGTACGAGATCACCAATGAACGAATCGCGTCTTCACTCGCACGACCTCCGGCGTTCCGGATAACGTGCGCATCACCTTCTCGGAGACCGGCGAACTTTGCAGGGTCCAAACGTGCGTCCATGCAAGTCAGAATCGCAAAACGCCGCGCGGGTGGGAGGGCAAGTTTACCTTTGTCACCGAAGGCTTCCGAGTAGGAAGAATTGGCCGCTAACACTTCCTTTAAAATTTCACTCATGGGTTGTATCTATTAAGTTTGGGTTGTCGCGGAATAACAAGTCCGACTTCTCCTGCAACTCCTGCATTCTCAGACTTTGTACTAGGCCGCGCCGGCGGACACTTTTTCCTCTTTCGGCTCGGCTTCAGTCAGCGCCGAGACGAATTCGTCGTGCGTCATCGGATGTGAGAACATCGGAAAATCGTGTTCGATCGCGCCACTTTGCGCCTCTTCGCTCACCGTCGCTGCACAATCTTTGATCGTGATCACATCGTATCCCAATTCATAACCCGTGCGCATCGTTGATTCCACGCAACAGTTCGTCAAAAAACCGCCCAGCGCGATGGTGTCGATCTTCCTGCTCCGTAAGATGAAATCGAGATTGGTCGTGGCGAAACCGTCCAGGCCTCGCTTGCCTTCGATTACGATATCATCCGGTTGCGGTTTCAAAACGTCGACAATCTCTGCGCCCCAACTTCCCTTCTCAAAGATCTGGCCGTCCTTGCATCCTTTCAGTATTCCGTAAGGATCGCGGCTCAATTCGTTAAAACCGGGGGCAAACTGAATCGGAACGTAAACGATGGTGGCGCCGGCCTTGCGCGCCTCGTTGACCATTTCGACTGTGTTCTCCAACATTTTGGTCGACTCCATGACGGGTTTGACGGCGTCATGAAGTTTACCGCCTGGGGAGGTGAAATCGTTCTGATATTCAATCAGGACTACAGCGGTTGTTTTCGGGCTCATAATGCGAGGTATTATCAAACGTGGGGATTGCTAATTATTTGAGAGTCAAAAAAAATAATCTCTGAACGCATTTTGTCCAATCAGCTCGCCCGTGTACATACCGATTCATTTAAAATCCCCTTGTCCG
Source organism: uncultured Verrucomicrobiae bacterium (assembly GCA_963736745.1). Lineage (GTDB taxonomy): Bacteria > Verrucomicrobiota > Verrucomicrobiia > Chthoniobacterales > JAFAMB01 > JAFAMB01. Next base: position 238,774 of record CAVTQD010000019.1, read on the forward strand.
AAAACTCCGTTCCGCGTATTTATACGGGCAGTAACGCTCCCCCAAGCATCTGTCGCGCGAGCTTCCCCCCAAAAAACACCCGAACAAGCTAGCCTCTGGCTCGGTCCACCATTTGTACGACTGTTTTCAGCCGCGAATGGGGCTCACTTGTTGGCTGCTTGAAGAGGCGAAAAAATGATCCCCCAATCCTTCGAGTATTTCCGCCCTGAAACTGTCTCCGAAGCCATTGCTCTGTTACAAGAACATGGTGACGATGCGAAAATCCTCAGTGGCGGACAGAGCTTGATTCCCATGATGAAGGTCCGGCTCGTTCGGCCTGAATACATTATCGATATCAACCGGATCGCGGACCTTCAGTACGTCAAAGAGGAAGACGGCTTTCTAAAGATCGGCGGACTGACGCGCGAGGCTGACCTGGAGGCATCCAGCCTGATACGCTCGAAGTATCCAGTCATCCTCGATACCGCCGCTTTCATCGCGGATCCGCAGGTTCGGAATATGGCGACAGTGGGCGGAAATCTGGCTCACGGAGATCCTGCGAACGATCACCCGGCGACCATGGTGGCGCTGGGAGCCGAGGTCATAGCCACCGGAAAGGGAGGCCAGAGAACCATACCGATCCACCAATTTTTCCTTTCCGTTTTCACCACTGCGCTTGAGCACGGGGAAATCCTTACCGAAATCCGCGTCCCGATCCCACCTGCCGGAAGCGGCGGTGCCTATTTTAAGCTGGAACGAAAAGTGGGGGATTTCGCCACGGTTGGCGTCGCTGCGCAGATCACCGTGGATGGCGGAGGAGTTTGTCGAAAAGCAGGCATCGGCCTGACCAATGTTGGCGCGACACCGATTAGAGCAACCAGGGCGGAAGGGTTTCTCGTCGGCAAAATAATGGATGGACAACAAATCGGCCAGGCGGCGCAACTTGCCGCCGCCGACGCGCAACCCAGTTCGGATCTCCGGGGACCGGCTGAATATAAGGCTTCAATGGTCAAGGAGTTGACGAAACGCGCTCTGGTCCGAGCGCGCGAGCGAGCCGGAAGTTAAAAGAATTTAGAATTTCAATTGGTGAGATAGCTATGGCCACTAAAAAACATGTTCGCGTCAAAGTGAATGGCCGGGACCATGAGGCTGAGATAGAGCCGCGGGTTCTTCTGGTCCATTTCATCCGAGACGTCCTGACACTCACCGGAACGCATGTTGGCTGCGACACCACGAACTGCGGTGCATGCACAGTGCTTCTGGATGGGAGACCGGTAAAGTCCTGTACCGTGTTTGCCGTACAGGCGGATGGTCGCGAAATTCGCACCATCGAAGGCGTGGCGGATAACGGCAAACTCCATCCGTTGCAGGAGGGATTTAAGGAAGAGCACGGGCTTCAATGCGGGTTCTGCACGCCGGGTATGATCATGACGGCTTGCGCGCTCCTGGAAAAGAATCCGCATCCTAGTGAGCAGGAAATTCGGTGGGGAATTTCTGGCAATTTGTGTCGATGCACCGGTTACCAGAACATCGTCAAAGCGGTCCAGTACGCGGCAAACAAGATGGCGGGAGCGGAGAAATAAGATGCTGCAAAAAACATCTCCAGAGATTGGCGGCATGGGCCATTCGGTAAAGCGCAAAGAAGATTTGCGATTCATCCTGGGAAAAGGAACTTACGTGGATGATGTGCACCTCCCGGGAATGGTGTACGGGCACATGGTTCGAAGCCCCTATGCCCATGCAAAGATCATCAGCATACGTTCCGAGGAAGCGAAAAAGCTCCCAGGGGTTCTCGCAGTTATTACCGGCCAGGACCTCGAAAAGGCGGGACTGGCCTGGATGCCAACCCTATTCCACGACAGGCAGATGGTCCTGGCGACCGGGAAGGTGTTGTTTCAGTCTCAAGAAGTCGCGTTCGTGGTTGCGGAAGATCGTTACACCGCGGCTGACGCCGCTGAGTTGATCGAGGTAGAGTATGAAGATCTCCCGGTTCTCGTGGATCCACATCGAGCGCTGGATGACGACGCCCCGATTCTCAGAGAAGATCGAGAAGAAAAGACAAATCACATTTTTCATTGGGAAGTCGGGGACAAACAAGCTACGGACGGAGTCTTTCAGACCGCTCCAGTCAAGGCCGAATTGAAGGCTTTTTTTCAACGGTGCCATCCGGCGCCACTCGAAACCTGCGGATGCGTTGCCGATTACAACCCGGCGACGACAAGATTAACGGTCTGGGAAACTTCTCAGGCACCTCATGCGCACCGGACTCTCTTTGCTTTGGTAGCGGGTCTGCCTGAACAGAACATACGTATCATTGCGCCCGACATCGGAGGAGGATTCGGGAACAAGGTGCCGATTTACCCTGGCTACGTCTGCGCCGTCGTGGCGTCACTGCAACTGGGGCGGCCTGTGAAATGGATTGAAACACGGTCGGAAAATCTGCAGTCAACCGGATTTGCCCGAGATTATCACATGACGGCTGAGATCGCCGCAGATCGGGATGGGAAGGTCAAGGCGTTGCGTGTCAAGACGTTGGCCGACCACGGAGCTTTTAATGCGGCCGCTCAGCCCTCAAAATTTCCGGCTGGTTTATTCAGCCTCTGCACCGGATCTTACGATTTCTCTGAGGCCTTCTGCGAGGTGGACGGCGTTTATACGAACAAAGCCCCTGGGGGTATAGCTTATCGATGCTCTTTCCGCATCACGGAAGCGGCTTACCTGATCGAAAGGGCGATGGATGTCCTGGCGCAGGAATTGAAGATGGACCCCGCCGAACTCAGGCTCAAAAATTTTATTCCGCCCGACAAATTCCCGTATCAGTGCCCGTTGGGGTGGAACTATGACAGCGGCAATTACAAAGGCGCCATGGACTTGGCGCTCGACAAAATCGGATACCGCGAACTGCGCAAAGAGCAGGAGGAAAAACGGCGCCGGGGTGAATTGATGGGTATCGGCATTTCCAGTTTTACCGAAGCTGTCGGAGCAGGGCCGGCGCATACCTTCGACATTTGCGGTATCAAGATGTTTGACAGTTGTGAAATCCGAATTCATCCGACCGGGAAAGCAATCGCGAGAATGGGAACCAAAGCGCAGGGGCAGGGACACGAGACAACATTTGCGCAAATTGTTGCGCAGGAGCTTGGAATTCCTGTCGCGGACATCACCGTGGAAGAAGGGGACACCGATACAGCCCCTTATGGTTTGGGAACCTACGCAAGCCGCAGCACCCCGACGGCAGGAGCCGCAACGGCGATGGCCTCTCGGAAAATCCGCGAGAAGGCCAGGAAGATCGCAGCACACTTGCTCGAAGCGAGCGAAGAAGATCTGGAATGGGAGCCGGGAAAATTCTTCGTAAAAGGGGCGCCGAGCAAGTCCAAAACAATCCAGGAAATTGCTTTTGCTGCGTACACGAACTTCCCAACGAGTATCGAGGCAGGATTGGAGGCGGTTCACTACTATGATCCTCCCAATCTGACGTTCCCGTTTGGCACTTACATCTGCGTAGTCGACATCGACAAGGGAACCGGGGAACCAAAGGTACGACGGTTTTTGGCGGTCGATGACTGCGGGAATGTCATCAACCCGATGATCGTGGAAGGACAGATCCATGGGGGCCTCACTGAAGGCCTGGCGATTGCCTTCATGCAGGAAATTGCCTACGACGAAAGCGGCAACGTGCAGGGCGGGACTTTCATGGATTACCTGATTCCGACTGCTGTCGAGACTCCAAACTGGGAGACCGACAGGACCTGCACGCCATCCCCTCATCATCCGTTCGGTGCCAAGGGCGTCGGAGAGTCGCCAAACGTCGGATCTCCCGCAGCCTTTGTGAATGCAGTCGTGGATGCCCTGGCGCATTTGGGAGTCAAACACATCGATATGCCGATTGCGCCTTGGAAGATCTGGGAGATCCTCAAAGAGAAGGGAATTTCGGAATAGCTTTATATGGCAATCAGGATCGAGAAGTCCTTCCAAGTACAAGAGCCTTTAGAGAGAGTTTGGAAATTCATCAGTGACCCGAGAAAAGTCGCCAATTGTCTCCCCGGCGCTCAGATCACCGAAGCGGTGGATGACCGCACGTTCAAAGGGGTGATCAAGGTGCAGGTCGGCCCAAGCGTTACAGACTACAAAGGCCAGGTGCATATTGAACGCCTTGATGACCAGAAACACGAAATCGAGATCGTGGGCAAAGGTCAGGATGTGAGAGGCAAGGGTAGCGCGTCGATGAAGATGACCGGAAGAGTGCGATCTCTTCCGGATGGCAGCACAGAAATCGCCAGCGTCGCCGAGATCAACGTCGTAGGGTTGCTTGCGCAACTGGGCGCGCGAATGATCAATGAGGTGTCGAATAAGATGTTCGCTGAGTTCACTTCGAATCTTCGTGAACGACTGCAGCAGGAGAGGACTCCGGCGACTGACCCGGCAAAAGGGCAAATCACAACGGAGGAAGCTCGCCCGATCAAGATGTTGCCGCTTGTCTTGTCGATTATCCGGGACGCCATCGTTAGGTTCTTCCGGCGAATATTCAAGGGCTCGGACTTTTTGTAGCCCTTCGAAACCGGACTTTGATCGGTAAATCGAGATTTGTACGGTTGCAGAATCATGGCCCAGCAGATCCGTGATATAGAAAGCGTGATTGAACGACTCGGACGCCTCGGGTACGTCGCGGATCGGGCACTGGCAACAGCACTTTACCTGCTCGTAAAGCTTGGCAAACCGCTCCTGATCGAGGGGCACGCGGGCGTAGGAAAAACCGAGGCAGCAAAAGCACTGGCGGCCATGCTGGAGACAGACCTTATCCGGCTCCAGTGCTATGAAGGACTGGATCTGAATTCTGCTGTCTATGAGTGGAACTATCAGAAACAGCTCCTCGCCATCAAGATTCAGGAAGGAAGCGATAAAACGGTCGAGGAAAAGGAGAGTTACGTCTTCGGATCCAGCTTCCTTTTGAAGCGGCCGCTCTTGCAATCGATTTTGTACGAGGAAAAAGCACCTGTCTTGCTGGTCGATGAAATCGATCGAGCGGACGAACCTTTCGAAGCGTTTCTGCTCGAGTTACTGGCTGAGTTTCAGATTTCCATCCCGGAGTTGGGCACGATCCAGGCAAAGAGGGTGCCCCATGTTATTCTCACGTCTAATAGCAGCCGGGAACTGAGCGATGCGCTCAAGAGAAGATGTCTTTACCATTGGATTGACTATCCGGACTTGGAAAAAGAATTGGAAATTGTCCGAGTTCGCCTCCCCGAGATCGCAGACGATCTCAGCTGGGAGGTCGTCCGATTTATTCATACGATCAGAGACGTGAAACTTTCCAAACCGCCGGGGGTCGCCGAAACTCTTGATCTGTCGCGATCACTGATTCTGCTCGAAAAAAGCAAACTGGATCGCGAAGCCGCAGAGCAAACGCTGGGATGCATTTTGAAGTCTGCCGACGACCTTGCCAAGGTCAGGACTGCAGGCATTGACAAGCTTCTTTCCAGGTCGAGCGGAAGATGATGAAAGAAGGAGGCAGGAGTTGCAGGAGTTCAGGAGTTGCAGAATCCGGGACAAATCCGGATTGGCGCGAAGGAATCCTATATGGATAGCTTGACTTCCAAGACGATTATTCTCAATGACCTGAACTCCTGAACTCCTGAACTCCTGAACTCCTGAACTCCCATGCCCTCTCCCGGTTTCTCCGCCAAATCCATCGTTGAATTCTGCCGGTTCGTCCGGGCAAACGGGGTAAGCACAGGCACGAGGCAGACACTCGATTGCCTTCAGGCTGCGAAAGCTGTCGCGGATACCGATTTCGATACATTCAGGTTTGCTTTGAGGGCGATTCTCTGCTCGGCAGTGGAAGATTGGGAGCTGTTCGGGGACCTTTTCACAGCATTTTGGTGCAAGCCTGATTCAAGGCCAGTGACCCGCTCCAAGAATCCGACCCACAGACGTTCGGTTCCCCCGGGGCTCGGACACGAGAAACCACCCCAGGTGCTCGCCGGTTTTGGGAATGGCGAGGCGGGGGAAGGGGATGGTGAGCAAAAGACCCTTTCCGGAGCAAGCGCCGTCGAGCGACTGAGAAATGTTGATTTCTCTCAGATGCCGCAAACTGACCTCGCGGAACTTGAGCGAATCTCACGGCGACTCTTGCGGCGTATGAGTTACAGAGTGGCGAGAAGGCTTCGAGCTCGAAAACGCCGGGATTCGATCGATTTCCGCCGGACGATCAGGCGAAGCATTTGTCGCGGCGGCGAGTTTATTGATCTGTATTACAAGGGGCCGAAAAAGCAATGCGCCAGACTGGTAATTCTCCTGGATGTAAGCGATTCGATGCACCCATACAGTTTCCTCCTCTTAAAATTCGCCTACTTTCTTGGAAAGTATTCGAGGGAGGTCAGATCTTTCATCTTCAGCACTATCCTCGTAGAGATTAGCAATCTGTTGCGGACCCGTCGAATGTCAGACGCTTTCCAGACGCTCTCGCAGATGAATACGGGCTGGTCAGGAGGCACAAAAATCGGAGGATCGCTTCAGGAGTTCAACAGGCACCATGCGTCCGCTTTGCTCTCCCGGAATACGGTTTTCATTGTCCTGAGCGACTGCTGGGATACTGGACCGCCCGAAGAATTGGCCGCTGAGTTAAAAAAAATCAGACGGCGGGTTGCCAAGCTTATCTGGCTGAACCCCCTTCTCGGACTTGAAGATTACCAGCCGGTGACCCGCGGGATCAGCGCGGCACTGCCTTTCATCGATGTTTTTGCACCTGCGCACAATTTGCAGAGCCTCCTTGCACTCGAGGAACACCTGAGACCTGGAAGATGACTCAAGCAACGCAGATGTTTGACGAGTTTTTGAGCAAAGCGAGTGAGTTGCGGTCTGGAGACTCTCCGTTCGCGGTGGCAATCGTGGTGAAAGATGTACCGCCGGTTTCGGGCAAACCCGGTGACAAGGCTATTATACAATCTGACGGCCAAGTCTGGGGCTGGATCGGTGGCGGATGCGTGCAACCGTTGGTCATTCGGGAGGCCTTGAACGCGATTGAAGAGGGAAGCCCGCGGCTGGTTCGGATAGCGCCGGCGGCAGTGTCTGAACCGGAAAGCGGAATTGTGAACTACTCCATGAGCTGTCATGGAGGAGGAGCTCTGGAGGTGTACATAGAGCCTGTCCTGCCAAAGGCGCGGATTCTGATCTTTGGCCGCTCGGCGGTCGCTCAGAGTTTGTCGAAGCTCGGTAAAACGATCGGCTACGCGGTCAGCGTCGTGGCTCCAGCAGCCAGCCGGGAGAATTTTCCTGATGCGGATTTTATCGGAATGGAAGTTCTGCCCATCCAGATCCAAAATTCGTCTGAGACTTACATCGTAGTCGCAACACAGGGAGAACACGATGAGGGGGCGCTGGAGCACGCGCTCCGCACAAATGCCCGCTACATCTCATTTGTCGCGAGCCACGCGAAGGCGCGCAAAATCTTCGGTTTCCTGGCGGAAAAAGGAGTGCCGCCGGAAATGCTCGGTAGAATCAAGGCGCCTGCCGGTCTGCACATAGGAACCTCCTCGGCGCAGGAAATTGCGGTTAGTATTCTCGCAGAAATCATTCAGGCGAAAAAAGGCGGTGCGACCCAGATCGAGCAAGAGTTGCCGGATCTGGGAACTGTTACCGCGGCTGCCAAGGACCCCGTCTGCGGCATGGCGGTCAACGCCGCCGAATCGAACTATAAGTCGGAATATGAAGGCAGGTTGTTTCATTTTTGCTGCGCCGGTTGCAAACAGACATTCGATAAGCGACCGGAAACATATGCGCAGTAGGGCAGGAGTCAGTGGAGTAGGAGTCAGGAGTTGCAGAATCCGGGACAAATCCAGAGAGGATAGCTTGACTTTGGATTCCATCATTCTCGAGCCGATTTAATAACTCCTGCAACTCCTGCTCCCCCTATGATCACCGCTCTTGTTCCCGCTGCCGGTATGTCCACCCGGCTGGGCCGTAACAAGCTCCTTCTGCCATTCAAGGGCAAACCATTGATCGTGCACGCGGTGGATACGCTGCTGGCATCCGCAGTCGACGAAATCATTGTCGTCTTGGGGCACGAAGCCGAGCGAGTGAGAGCCGCGATCGGCGGGAAGCGAGTAAGATTCGTAGAAAATCGCGACTATCATGAAGGTCTCGAAAGTTCTGTCCGGACCGGATTTGCGGCAGTTCCTTTCCACACACGCGCCATCATGATTTATCTCGCGGATCAACCCCTTCTGGAACCCGGAGATGTGAATTTTTTGATTCACGCATTTGCTGAAGCCGGCAGAACCAATAAGAGCATTGTCGTTCCTCTCTTTGGCGGACAAAGAGGAAACCCGGTGATAGTGGAGTCTTCCTATAAAGGCTCGATCCTTGCCATTACGGGCGAGACAGGGTGCAGGCGACTGATCAAACAACATCCTGACCAGGTGCTAACGGTCGAGATGGAAAATGAGCACGTCATACGCGACATCGACACGACGGAAGATTACGAAAGATTGGTCGCAGACTCACGCGAGTCAATCTGAGGTGGTGCTACCTAGAAGCAAGAGGACTTGCTCCTGGCTCACCGACACGCTCCAACGCCGTTACGCCGACACCGCGTCTTTTCGCTTTCGTTAGCCTTTAAAATTATTGTTCAAAACGGAAAAAGGATAATTTCCAAGCTCATCCTGAAGCGACCGAAGGCGAAGAACTGGAGCACAAGGAGCGGCTCAAGACTAAGCGGGCCGCTGAGCCTCATTGGAAAGAGTTAATTAAAATCAGTTGAAACGGATTGGATCTGGAATGTTCTTCTCTGCAACTAACTGCTTTAGCTGCTCCACCGCGAAGGAGTACGCCTCCTCGGGAAAATCGTAGCCGAAACCATTCGCAACCTCCCGCCCGAACTTCTCGTAGAAATGAAGATTCGCCATCAGTGCGCGTTGGACATCCTCTAGCGCATACTTTGCGAACGTATCGGACAGGGCCTGCAGTACCTTTTGCTCAGCCCAGCGTTCCATAAATCTGCCCTTATGCCAGCTGTCGCTTTGGCCTTTCACTTTGGCGTGCCATTCGATTAAGCGAAGGAGCAGGTCTTTCAAATACCCATTGCACGATGATGTAGCGACCCACAACTCGCCCCGTCGGGCTTTCTTGGCTGCCAAAAGCACGTGATACAGGAAATCGTGACCCGTTTCACGCCACATCGATTCAGTCGGTAACTTATCGGCTTTTTCAGGCCAGCGAGCACTATCGACAAGCCGTGCCGCCAGACGATCTTTATCCACGAGAATCCTAAACCCTCTCCGAAAGACATCGGCAATCTCCACCGGAATCTGTTGTTCGATGATTTGCTTTATCGCCGCCACAGGCACGAAAGAAAAATCCACATCTCTCCCGCCCCTGAATGACACTCTCCGCTCACGAAAATTTCCGACAGCCGTCGGTTCTACAAAAGTTAGACACGGTTCTCCGAACGTAAGGAGCCAATTCGCTTCCGAAAGAAATACTGATGGGTCGCTGACAATTGCGACCAGATCAAGATCAGACAGGGTATCCGCAGGCATATCGTTGCGGGCCCACGATCCCAAAACAACGCCGGCTCGTACGTCGGGCCGACGTTCAGCCCAGGTTACGAAGCGATCAATCATGTCTTGCATAGAAGTAGTGTGTAGCGAGAACTTTGAACGGTCATGACCGACGATATCCCAGATTTCGGGAGAGCTCTTTTTCTCAATCTAATCTGGTTTCGAAACGGGCAATGCTATCGGACTGCCGGAGCGGCCTCCACAGTTGAGAAGAATTCCTTCGCCTTGGACTGAACGCAATGGAATCAGGTCAAAGATCAAGGGGCCATAAGGCCGATACTTGCCATTGCGGGCGAGACAGGGCGCAGGCGAGTGATCAAACAAAATCCTGACCATGTACTCACGGCCGAAATGGAAGAGGATCACGTCATACGCGACATCGACACGATCGAAGATTACGAAGGATTGATCGCAGGCTCACGCGAGTCAATCTGAGCCCGTGCCACGCTGAAGAAAGAGGACTTGCTCCTGGCTCGTCGACACGCTCCAGCACCGTTACGCCGACACCGCTTCTTTTTCGCCTCCGTTGGCCTTCGAAATTATTGCTCGAAACGAGAAAAGGATAAGTTGATGTCATGGTCGGATTTCGAGCGAAGCAATCTTGTCGCCCGAAAGCTTGAAAATGTGGTCCAGTTCGACTGTGCTTCCGGGAAAATCGCCGGTGAGCCGCGCGCGTACGATTACCTGGTCTGCCTGCGCGTTAGCTTGAAGCGGCAGCAAAATGTATCGGTACTTTGCATCCGCCTTTTGTTTCCATTGTTGAATCGCCTCGCGGCCGTGATAATCCTCCCGTTCATCACGGACCGTGCCGTCATCGGTGAAACAGAGCGCGAGCTTTTCCGCATCCTTCGCTTCTTCAGCAGCCAAGTACGCAGCGACTGGTTCGGGCACATTGAGTCTCATTGGATCTAGTTCGAACAATCCTGCTTCCGTGTGAATTTGCTCCAGGGGGTTCCGCCCGTCACTTTGCCTCTTTGAGCAGAGGGATAGCCTTCCCTACCGTTGCCTTTACAGGCAGTTGGACAATAACCCATCCGCCATGCTCGGTTTCACCTTCAGAATTCAGAACACTGCCCAATTTATTGAGGGCAAAATCGGATATTTGGTGCTTGCCATCCCATCGCAAATTGACTCTTGCCGTCCCTTCGTTCGTGTTCTCGCGAATGCTCACAACCGCTGCTTCAGCTTCTGTTTGCATGTTCATTCCTTTCTTTCGTGCATATCATTATCATTTTAGACGTTCAAAGCTGCGAATTTATGCGGCGCATTTCGGCAACCTTTTCGTTTTCGCGGCCCCACAAGGTCGAGGATTGAAATACGAATATTGTGCTACATCCGTGAGGCAAAAGCTTCATGCGCAGCCTCAATTCGACGGATTTCGACACGCTTACTCTGGTCGGCAGCCCGTTGATCCAATCGAGTCAAGTCCACGTTACGCAAGGCTGGTATCTCCTCGGCGACGGCTGTAAGTACACGCCAGAGCGCACGCTTGCCTTCAATTCCCAGGGCAAGTGCTTCGAGTTCTCCAATCGGGCCAACTGACCTCCAGTATGATCTTCAAGCTTCAGTTTAACTCGCGCCAGTTTCTCGCCGAAGAACGCGGCGGTGTTGCGTAGAGCGCTGTCATCTGCCCCCAAGGTGTCCAGGATTTTCCGCAGAACTTCTTGGTCCTCACTAACCTCCTGTCGCAACCGGACAAAAAACTGTTCATGGGACTTCCCGCAATGAGAGAAAATCAAATGATCAAGTAACTCCAGAGCGGCGACTGAACCGGCGAAATGATCCTTCAGGTAGGTTGTGAGATGCTTCGCACTCATAATATATATTCGCATTACCGCCGGGACCCGGATTGCGGATTCGGCTTCTTCCCGATCTAATCCGAGCGGGTGCGAAACGCGCGGACGTGACTGCCCTGCAGTCGGCCCTAAGGCTGAAATTAAGGGTCGCAGGCTCACGCGAGTCAATCTGAGCTGGTGCCACACAGAAGCAAGAGGACTTGCTCCCCGGTTCGCCGACACGCTCCAACGCCGTTAGGCAGACACCGCGTCTCTGGCACTGACGGTTGGTCGATAGGGTATACCGGGATCCCAGTCATTCGGATCAGGTATCTCAAACCGGTCCAGCGGAAACTTTACCTCAACGCCATGCCTTGCGGAGAGATAGGCGGCTTCGCAGATTTCAAGAGCGACCAGCGAGCTTTCCGGCAGCGAATAGTCCGTTTCCCCTGAAACGATCATCGGCACCAGATTTTCCAGATGTCGTTGATGCAATGATATCGCCTGCTCTTCCGGTGCTATCAGTATTCCCTCCGGATATCGGGCATTGATAAGATGGTAATCTGGCTCCCAGCCCCAGAATTCTATCTGACCCCCAGTCCCTATGATCCGGAATGTCACTCCGTCTCGACGACCATTGGAGCGGATGGTGTCACCCGTTTGCATCACTACCCGCAACCCATTGACCATCTGCACATAAGTCACCGCGACAGTTTCAACTTGCATACCATCTCGAAATGTCCGCGTAGTTTTGTCGCAGGCTGCCAGAACCGATTTGGCTGACAGCCGGCCATTGAGGTTCACCACAAAATTCAGCCAATGGATGCCGGCATTGATGATGTCCCATGCGGGCGACTGGATTTCGATCAACTTCAGCTCTCCGATTTCCCCCCCTTTTTGTGCGCTCAATGATTTCGAGCGGACAACGCTTTACCATCAAGCCATGCGGCGTCGCCATGGGAAGGTTCATTCGCTTGACAGATTCGAGAATCCGGCGCCCGGAGGCCACGGAATGTCCAAGCGGTTTCTCCACCAGTATCGCTTTGAGCGGCAGGTTCAGCGCTTCGAGGGCCACTTCTTCATGGGAAGGGGGGTAGGTGCTGACGCAGACCACGTCGGTGGGACAACGCCGGAACATCTCTCGAAAATCCGCAAAAAACTGAAGTCCCGAATATTGCCCGCACAACTCGGCTCCCACCTCTGGGCGGAGATCAGCGAGTGCTACCAGTTCATAATATTCAGAGCAGGCAGCGGCCTTGAGGCTGAGCCGTCCGCCTGCACCGCCTCCCACTACGCCTACAGTCAATCTTTCCACAGGCTAAATATTTGCCAGTATCGGTGCCGGTTGTCAGCAGGAGAAAAGCAAATCGTGGACCTCTCTTTAAGTCCAAGGCAAGCGAAACCGTTTGAGTTTCTGCCGGCGAATTAGGGCCGTTCGTAACCCCTTTCTTTACTCGCTTCTTTTATTTCACTAATCAGGCTAAATAGTTCGCGACACATCTATGCAATGAAAAGGATCATCGCAGTCCTGACAGTTCTGGTTGCTTCTCTGATCACTTGGTCGCCAAGCGCTTCAGCAAAGGATTGGAAAGTAATTCGGTTCGGGGTTGACCCGAGTTATCCTCCTTTCGAATCGAAGGCGCCTGATGGCACCTTGGTTGGATTTGACATCGATCTGGGTAAAGCACTGTGCGCAAAACTGAACGCCAAATGCGTCTGGGTTGAAAATGATTTCGATGGAATGATCCCGGCGCTTCAAGCGCGCAAGATCGATGCGGTTTTATCCGATATGTCAGTCACTGATAAGAGACTTCAGCAGATTGATTTCACCAACAAAATTTCCTATTCGCCCACGCGAATGGTGGCGAAGGCTGGCTCCAAACTGCAGCCCACGCCGGAATCATTGCGCGGCAAAAATATTGGAATTGAACAAGGCACCATACAGGAGACGTATGCCAAAGCTTATTTTGAACCGAATGGCGTGAATGTGGTGTCGTATCAGAACCAGGATCAGGTCTACGCCGATTTGAAGTCAGGCCGTCTTGACGCCAGCCTTCAGGATGAAGCACAAGCCAGCATTGGTTTCCTGAAGACGCCAGAGGGTCAAGGCTTCGAATTTTGCGGCCCCGAACTGACCGACACAAAGATCCTGGGAAGTGCGGCTGCAATAGGCCTCCGAAAGGGAGATACTGATTTGAAAAACGCCCTGAACAATGCGCTCGCCGATCTGCTCAAAGATGGAGCCTACCAGACGATCGCGAAAAAGTATTTTGACTTTAACATTTATGGCGACTGATCCGCATTCCGGAGGCGTCGTAGGCGAACCCAACAACCGAAGAAAGAGGTAAACCACAGATTTCACGGATTTCACAGGCTATTTGTGTTCAAGGAGTTTGCCATTATTCGTCGCAAGAAAGTATCTTGGACAAAAATGAAGCGGGCAGAGACCGCCTGCCCTTCTCTTCCAATCAGTGAAATCTGTGGTTCCAAATTCAGAATTCAGGTAGATGCTTTTCGAGGGTTACGGGCGACTGCTTTGGAATGGTACGCTGGAGACGATCCAGCTTTCGTTGCTTTCTCTCTTCCTGGCATTCCTTATCGGTCTCTTGGGGGCCGCGGCTAAGCTATCCCGCAACCGGTGGCTCTCGTTTCCGGCCGCAATCTACACGACGCTGATCCGCGGCGTGCCAGATCTGGTCTTGATGCTCCTTCTCTATTACAGCTTTCAAGATTGGTTGAATCGACTCACGGACGCTCTTAACCTGCAGCAGATTGATATCGATCCTTTCTTAGCAGGTGTCTGCGTACTCGGATTTATTTACGGCGCCTACTTCACCGAGACTTTTCGCGGCGGTGTGCTCGCCGTCCCGAAAGGGCAGCTCGAAGCAGCCACTGCTTACGGTCTCACTCGTTGGCAGGTGTTCCGTCGCATTCTTTTTCCACAGATGATGCGCTTCGCGTTGCCCGGGATAAGCAATAACTGGCAGGTAATACTGAAAGCGACGGCGTTGGTTTCCATCATCGGGTTGCACGAAGTCGTCAGAGCGGCTCAGGATGCAATCACCGGGACGAGTTCCAAAGGGGCCTACCATGCCTTTTTTTTTCTGTCCGTGGCCGGCGCAATTTACCTGATACTGACCACCTTTTCGAACCTCGTGTTCATGGTATTGGAACGGCGTTATTCCGTCGGCATTCGGAATCCGGAGCTATGATCGAGCTAATTAAGCAATACTGGCAACAATACCTGTGCGGCACGCCGGCCCATCCGACAGGGCTTGTAATCACTCTCTGGTTGACGGTCGCTTCACTCAGTCTAGGGTTTGTTTTGGCCGTGCCACTTGCTGTCGCCAAAGCTTCGACAAATTGGTGGCTATCTTTTCCTGTGTCGCTCTATACCTACGTGATCCGAGGGACGCCGTTGTATGTGCAACTCTTGCTCCTGTATTCAGGCATCTACAGTCTGGATGCTATACGATCGACTCCGGTCCTCAGCGGCTTCTTCCGCGATGCGTTCAACTGCACTATTCTGGCATTCACCTTAAATACCGCGGCCTACACGACCGAGATTTTTTCCGGCGCGATCAAAGCGACGCCCCGAGGCGAAATCGAAGCAGCGCGAGCCTATGGGATGTCCGGCCTGACACTTTACCGGTGCATCATTCTTCCGTCGGCATTGCGGCGGGCGTTACCAGCTTACAGCAACGAGGTCATACTGATGCTGCATGCGACGACGCTGGCAGCTACAGCGACGGTGCCCGATCTCCTGAAGGTGGCCCGAAATGCGTCGTCCGATTACTACCTGCCTTTCGTCGCCTATGGAATCGCTGCCGTCTTGTATCTTTGCATTTCTTTTGCGCTTATTTGGCTCTTCCGACGCGCCGAACACCGATGGCTCGCCTATCTACGGTAGTGACAATAGTGCATCGTCTCATATGTAGCTGGCATATGGTTGCGTTCAAAATGGGCCGCCGGCAAGGCGGTCCAAGCCGGACTGGCGGTAGGAGGGAGCATATCTGAACCGATACGTAACCGACGAGCGACACAGCCGCCGGCCCATTTTCAACGCAACGCTCCGGGCCGCGGCCGGTTGGCTGTTTTTCCGCGTTGCTCGCTCCTTACGTATCAATCTAGATATG
>CAVTQD010000020.1:0-16223 GCA_963736745.1 uncultured Verrucomicrobiae bacterium
GTGCGACATGTCCTGGTACGGCAGGCTTGCCCCGTGTTGCGCAAGCGCACGGGCTCCGCGGAGTATCGGGGCGGGATGGCCTTCAGACATCGCTTCAGACTTCTGGAGACAAAGTAACATCGGCCTCCAGTGTGGCAAATTTCGTTCGCACCTGAGTGATGCCTTCCAGACAATCAGACAACTTGTTGCTGGGGTCTGCCAGCTGCTTTTTCCTCGATTGGACTGTGTATAAGGCTGGGGGTTGAAGTTTAAGCTCGAGATTTTTGCAAATTTGTCCTCGTCGTCGTGGTCGTTCTTGTTCTCGATCAGTTGATGTTTTCTGCAGCGATGAGTTTTTGATGGCTTCGCAAATTATTTTGTCCAGTTAGTCTGAATGTCATACATCGGGTATTTTCGAGGACGAGGACGAGCTTCTCACTTCTTTAAGTTTGGGTTGAAACCCGGCCTAGTGCTGTGTCGCCCCTGCTGAGTGGATCGGCCACCTGAAGCCTCGGGCTATCTTCGCGCCATTCAGGCCAGATCTAGCTAATCAACAAACGGCGATTGCAGCGCCGAATCTCTAGATTTGACCCCAAAGGGTGGTCTGGGGGGAGAGGTGTTCATTTCGCTTGCTCATGGTTCGATCCGCTTAAGATGCGATCTGAGTCACAAGCGAATTCTGCCGATCAGAGGGTCTGCTCGAAGAATCGGCCTCCGCTTGATACGAACGTTTTAACGCTCGAAGATCGAAGGGCCGAAACTCGGCCGGTTCAGAGACGAAAGTCTCCTGCTGTCGTATCCATTACGGAGGACGATCATTGCAAATACTAGCGCTTCCATATTTCTTTCTTTCTTTTTCAGGTTCATCAAGGACGGCGACGGCTTTGATGCTCAGAGAGCTCCAAGGCACATCTATGGCCGATCATTTGATTTGATCTCGAAGGGCGAAATTACTGAAAATCGCTCTTGGAGTCTTTGCGACACCTAAGAAGACCAGAACAACAGCCAGGTCACGGATGGTTTTCACGATTTCCATATTTTCTCCTTTTCTCAAGTTGAGGTCCAACTTTGAGAATCAGTAAGAGAACCCCCCATCTATCAGGGTTCCTCCCTCCGATTTCTCTCAGCATCCCGGATTTGGCGCTCCTATTCGAAGCGCTCTCCAGAATGCCCAGAAAAACTTCTTGGAAATCTGATGATCAAATTAGCGTACTTAACCGGTCTGTCAAAATACAAAAATATAGCTCCATTTTCTCATGCATAAGTGATTATTTGTGAGTCGCTTATGATATTCATCTGCTGTTGATTACTGAACGGTTATTAAACCGGTAGTATTCCGAGCCCGCCGGTACACAAGAGCGTTTGCGGCCTCAGGTTTTCGGGCCATTACAGATGATCAATGACTACGGGTTGGCCAGTGCCGGCCGATTCATATGCGGCCAACGCCACCCGCATCGCTTGGTAACCATCGTTCCATGAGATGGCAGGTTCTCGCTTTTCGCGGATGCTGGCAATGAACTCGTCGATCATCGCCTGATTCGGATCAGGGCCAAACCCGATCCAGCTCGGATCGCGCACAGCCCCTCGTGAGTAGAGTGTCACGTATTGAGCAAAGGCATCCATAACGACGGTTCCTTTCTCCCCCACAATCTCCATCTTCAGATGCCCCCAACGCGGGTACCAGGTCGGGCGGCTCCAGCTGCAGTCGATGCTTGCATGGATTCCATTTGAAAGCGTCACCAGGATCAATCCCGCAGTCTCCACATCCACTTCGTTCCGACAAAAGAGGTGATCCACCTCGGCGTAAACCTCCATCACTTCTGCCTCAAAATACCAGCGAAACAGGTCGGCCAGGTGAACTGTATGATCCATCACCGCCCCACCCCCAGCCAGCTCCTTATCGGCGAACCATGCCCTGTGGCCCACCGGGATCTCGCTGTGGTTGATCCCATTTACACCCAAGATTCTTCCAAGCTTTCCATTTTTAATCATGGTCCGAACTACCTGAGCCGAAGGCGCAAACCGCATTGGAAAAGCGGTCATGAAACGCACACTGTTCTTCTGGCAAGTTGTCCAGATCGCCTGAGCGTCGACGACACTGGTCGCAATTGGCTTTTCACACAAAATCGCGCATTTGGATGCCGCAGCCTTTTCTACCAATTCCAGGTGGTGAACGTTTTCCGCGCAAATCAATGCCCCATCCAAACCTTCCGCGAGCAGGTCCTGATGTTCAGGAAACCATCGCAACCCGTATTCATCGGCGAAGCAGCGGCCCTCGTCCGGATTTTCGTGGGAGAACCCGACAAGCTCAACGTCCGCAATACGCTTGAGATTGGCCTGATAACCCTCCGCGTGCAGATGGGCAAAGCTCAGAATTCCGATTCGAATCGCCATAGATTAGACTCCAATGCAGAGCGGCAGACCGCGGGAGATATTTTGGGACGGCGCCTTCAATTTTGGAAGGCGGATCCGAGAGAAATGGCTTTGCCGGTCGACAACGAGTCCCTGGCAGCCAAGGCGATTCGAAGCGCATCAAGCGCATCGTCTGCCGTCACCTCGAAATCCGCACTCGTCCTGATAGCCTCGTAGGCATGGCGAATCTCTGCGGTGTAAGGATCCTCCGAAAGCTCCGCGACCGGCAGACCAACGGATTCTACCGAACCCAGTGCCGGCGGGAAGTGCGTTTGAACAGGGAGCGCTTGATCGGAGTTCCACTCGATAAGCCCGTCGGTCCCTGAAACGTCAAGCGCCGTGCGAAATACCCCTGCGGGGTACGCCCAACCTCCTTCAACGAGTGCAAGAGCGCCGCTCTTGAAGCGAATGATCGCCTGGACGTATTGAGCATCGCCAAGGGCAACCTGACTTCGGCGTGCGAAGATCTCGATCGACCTCACCCGCAAGCCAACGGGCGTAATCGAAGTCATGGATCATCAAGTCCAGCACCATGCCGCCCGATCGAGCTTCATCGATATACCAATTATCGACAGGTTTAGTTGGCAGATACGCGACCCGTTTCAACCGGAGCACGCAGAGCTGTCCGACCCTTCCCTGAGCTACCAACTGTTTCGCGAGACGATATTGGGGAAAAAATCGAACGACCATGCCGACGAAAAACCGAACGCCAGCGGCGGAACAAGCATCGATCATCTCCTGCGCCTCCTGAACCGTCAAGGCAATCGGCTTTTCGCATATCACATGCTTTCCGGCCGCGGCCGCCTCGATGACCATTGGCCTGTGCACCTGTGTCGGTGTGCAGATATCCACAATATCCACATCGTTGATCAACTGCTGATAGTCAGGATACGAAATAATCCCGTAACGTCTGGCCAGATCTTCACTCTGTGTCCGCCGCACTGACGTGCATCCGGCCAGGGCCGCTCCGGTGTTCCGCCAAGCGGCCGCATGAACCTCTCCCATTGTTCCTGCTCCAGCAATTCCAACGCGCATCGGCATACTATTATTTTCTAAACAGCCCCTCTTCTGTGTTTACTTCACGGCGCCAGCGGTGATTCCGCGAATGAGCTGCCGCGAGAAGACGAGGTAAAGAAACACCGGCGGCAGAATTGCAAGGGTCAATGCGGCCAGCACCGCGTTATAATCGTTTACAAACTCACCCAAAAAAGCCTGAGCTCCCAACACGAGGGTTTTGGTGGATTCACCCGGCGCCAGAATGAGCGGGAACCAGAGGTCGTTCCAAATTGGGATCATGGAGATCGCCAGCACCGATCCGAGCGCTGGTCGTACCAGGGGCAGAATCAACCAGTAAATGTGATATTCGCTGGCGCCATCGATGCGGGCAGCGTCCGTAAGATCCTTGGGCAATTGCCGCATGAAAGCCGTCATCACAAAGACCGCCAGAGGAATTCCCTGAGCGGTATAAACAAGAATCAAGGACCAGAGAGTATTTACCAGGTGGAGTTCCACCATGAGTTTCAGAAGACCCACTGTGCCGAGCCGGATCGGTACCATAATGCCGATCGCCAGGTAAAGTCCGGTCAATGTATTGAGTCTGAATTTATATTCGGCCAGCGCGAAGGCCGCCATGGAGCTGACGAACAGGATCAAGATCAACGAGCCTGCCGTGACCAGGAAACTATTAAGGAAGAACAGATCGAAGCGCGCTGTCGTATAAAGGGTTTTGTAGCCATCGAGAGAAAATGTGGCGGTATCCGGCAAAGCGAACGGAGCCGCAAAGATGGTCAACCTGTCTTTGAAAGAGTTGAGGATGATCAGCAGCACGGGAAACAACGCTAATACCGAATAGGCTGAAAGCGCCGCATGGGCCGCGAGGAATCGAAAAGTGCTGGAGAACGATTTTTCCATTGCGCCGCTGGTGTCCTGTCCTCGAAATAGCATGCCTTTCGCCTATTAATAGCGAATCTCCTGCAACCGGCGCTGCCATCCAAAAAGGTATGCTAGCACCCCCACAAGGATGATGACGAGCATTATACCGGCGACCGTAGACCCCATGTAAGGATCGGCGGGCTGAAGCTGATACCCAAAAAAAGTGCGAAAGAAAAGTGTCCCGAGGATGTCGGAAGCGAAATTTGGCCCAGCCAACGCACCCTGGGTGGCGTAAATGAGTTCGAAAGCGTTGAAGTTGCCGACAAACGTCAGCACCGAGACGATGCCCACGGTTGGCAGTATCAATGGGAATTGGATACCCCAAAAAATCCTCCAGGCCCCCGCGCCGTCGACTCTGGCCGCTTCCAATAACTCTTCTGGAATACGGATCAGAGCCGCCAGGAAAAGCATCATTGGGATACCGACGTTTTGCCAGACGGAAATCAGGGAAAGCGTGACTAGAGCCGTGGATTCGAGGCCAAGCCAGGGACTATCCAGACTCACCAGCCCGATCATTTGCAAAATACTGCGGGAGATGCCCCAAGCCGGATTCAAAATCAACTTCCAGACGAACCCGATAATCACCACCGACAAAATGGTAGGCGTGAAAATGATGGTTCGATAGATCCAGGCTCCTCGAATCCGGCTTCCCAAAAGAACCGCAAGAATCAGCCCCACCGGATTCTGGACCAGCATATGAACTAAAAAGAAAAGTGCGTTATTTCGAAGGGCGTTCCAAAACGGTTTCGCCCACTTCTCCTGGCTGAATAAATCTTGATAATTATCCACTCCGACAAAGTGAGGTGGCTCAGTCGCCCCTTTGTTACTCAGCGAGAGCCAAAGGGAATCGACTAGCGGGTAGATCATGAACGCCGTATAAACCAGGACCGCCGGGGCCAGGAAAACCAGTATGTGAAACGGAAAAGGGCGACGTTTTGGCATTGCGTCGGAGAAGTCGGGAGTTCAGGAGTTGCAGAACATCGTAGGCCGGTTTTCCGCTCGGTGTCTCCCTTCTCCTTTTCTCGATCTTCAATTCAACGCCGTCCCGCCGACCCGCCGACCCGCCGACCCATTTCTCCTAGCCGCCCTGCTGCGGCTTGTACCAGGAGGCAAGATTCTTTTGCACAGTCTCAGCTGCCTGTTTGGGTGTCTCGGTCCCGTTCAGGATCTGAGCGCACGCGTTCCAGAGGTCGTTTTCGTTATTCGGGTTGGCGTTCCGGGAGAGTATTTGGTAGGAGCAACGGAAAGATGCCTTATTGTCTTTGCGCCAGTTCACGAATTCCTGCGCCACCGGGTCGTCGAGCGTGTATTGCACGTTGGCCAGCGGGAAAAAACCAGGTAGTGCGTTGGCGTAAAGCTGTGCGAACTCCGCCGAAGCAATCCAGGAGAGTAAAGCGCGCGCAGCCTCTTTATTTTTGCTCGCCGCATTGAGTCCCAGAGCGATGTCGGGATGGTCGTCGATGACCACTTCGGTTTTGCCGTCAAACGCATAGGGCTTGAACGCGCCAAGGTCCAACTTCGGGTTCATCTGACGGAACACTCCAATATCCCACGAACCTGCCGGATAGATCGCCCCGCGGCCCTGCGCAAAAAGATTTTGTGAATCCGGATAAGCCAGAGCTTGATAACCAGAGGGCAGATAGGGTTTCCATTTTGCCAAGGCTTCAAATGCAGCCAGGAAACCGCCGTCATTATATTTCGCGGTACCTTTGATGAGGTCCTTGCGACCAGACTCACCGTCCCATAGAGTCGGGCCGATGTTCTGGTAGCCCATGGTTGCCGATTCCCACTGGTCCTTGGTGCCCATCACGAGCGGAATATATTTTCCGTTCGCCTTGATTTTCTCAAGCACTGCCAGAAACTCCTTCTCGGTACCGGGAACGCTTAGTCCCAATTCCTTGAAGATGGCCTTATTGTAGAGAAAACCATGGATCACCGACGCCATGGGGACAGCAAACGTGGTCTTGCCATCGTCAGTCGACCAGGCGGCTTTGGCGACCTCTGAGAAATTCTCGATCCCGGGCAGGTCGTTGAGTGCGACCAGTTCCCCTTCGTTGTAGATCCCCAGAGATTTGTCGAACGGTCGACAGGCAACGAGGTCGCCCGCAGTACCCGCCTTGAGCTTCGCGTCCAAAACCGCGTTGTACTCCGTCGGTGCAGTAGGCGAAAAAACAACCTCGATCTCCGGATGTTTCTTGACGAAGGCGGGCAAAATGGTGTCCCGCCAGATCTTCAAGTCGTCATTGCGCCAGCTTTCAATGGTGAGATGGGCTTTTCCCTGTGCCCAAACGGACCCGATGCCGGCCAGAGAGACCAGCCCGAACAGAAACGTCACAAATCTTTTCGCCATGGGACCTTTCATCCTAGGGAGAAATCAGGTCCAAAACAATCACCAAATCTTTAGGAGTCAGGAGTGACAGGAGTTCAGGAGTGACAGAATGGATCTGCCGGTTTTCGCCTTGTTCTGTAGCTTCTCTGAAAACGCCGAGGTCCGGCGAGAACGAATTTCTTCCTTCACGCGCGCTTGCCCCGTGGGCTGCTCCTGACTCCTGCAACTTCTGACAGACTACGAACGATGAAGATCGTCGAGCGCGCGCTTTGTCTGTTCCAAGATTTCTGTCAAACGTTCTTCGCGTTGGGGATCTCCGGCTGCCCATTTGGCCGCTTTGAACGTGGCCTTCACAAGAGACCCGATCGGACGGAAAAACGTGAACGATTCGGGTCCTGCAGATTGACCCCAGTTTTCCCAGCGTTTAGCACGTTTCCAGATCCGGTCGACTGTTTCCTTCTCACGTTCGAGTTCGCCGATTCCTTCCGCCGTTAACCGGTAGGTGCGCCGCCCATCTTGAGTATCCGATTGAACCAACCCTTCGTCCTCAAGTTGTTGCAGAGTCGGGTAAACCGTCCCGGCGCTGGCGCGGTACAATCCTCCCGACCGTTCCGTCATGTCTTTGATCAGCTGGTAGCCATGCTTCGGGCCCTCTTGCAAGAGCGACAGAATGGCGAGGCGAACCTCACCAAACTCAAAGAATCGGCCTCGAGGGCCTCCCGCAAAACCGGAAAATGGTCCCCATTCTTCCCATGGCCCCCACCCGCCTCCGCCGTGAGGCTTCCAATGCTTTCCCATAAAATCACGATAAGCAAAACGGTAACCTTTGCGCGAGCAAAGACGGTTAGGTGGCCAATCCCAATTTTGAGATTCGGCGAACGTTGCGCGCAACTGCGCGCAGCCCGGTAAAAAGAAATGCCAAAATGGTTTCATAGATAAGGAAAATATATCGTTCGATATATCTATCGTAGTTGCCGCGCTGTCAAGTCTGGAACCTAATCCGTTCGCGTAGTTCATCTTCGGCAGGTCAACCGTCCGGAGACGAAAACCGGACAATACCGACACCTGATCGCCCTAATTACCGATTCGCGGCTTCCATACCCATTCATAAAATCACATTCAATTCGTGGCACAAAACATGCTCGAGTAGGCAATACAAAAACGCGATGTCTAAGAGCATTTTTGTTTCTCTAGCCTGCATTCTATGTCTGGTGCTTACTGCCTTCCCGCTAAGCCGACCATTGCACTACCAAATCGCCAGTGATCCCGCGCTTAAAGGTAAAGGAAAGGACGGCGAGTGTATGGATTACGCGATCGCCTTATCATCCCGACTGGCCTCAAACGGCATTCACGGCCAGTTGATTTTCTATCGATGGCATATCCGAAACACGCCCACGAAAGGCAGCCATGTCTTTGTCACTTATCGGCTCTCAGACGGAACCAAGTGGATAGTCGACAACGAACTCCCGCATCCAAAGACCGTCCCAGTGGACGCGAGTCCGATGCAGCTCGTCTACCTTCTGAGTGGCTCGGAATCTGCCCCTGTCGAAGTAAAGCTTCAGGAAGGATTAAACGAGCTGAGCTTTTTCTAGGGCACGGAGGTGCGAGGCGCCAGAGCACGGAGAATTGGTTCTGCCACAGAGACTCAGAGAACACGGAGCTAATAATTTAAATAATTGATATCCAATCGCCGCGATCTGTGTGTCTCTGTGGTGAACATGATTCCTCCGTCCGCTCCTTCTTCCCCTTCGCGACCTTTGCTTCATCCGGCAGTGCGGCTTAAATAGTAGGGTGGCCCGCAGCATCATCCATTTAGACATGGATTGTTTCTATGCCGCCATCGAGATTCGCGATAAACCTGAACTTGCCGGCAAACCGGTTGCGGTCGGCGGCGCACGCGATCGACGGGGCGTACTGACAACGTGCAATTACGAGGCACGCAAATTTGGTGTCCGATCTGCGATGCCGACGTTTCAGGCGTTGCAGCGTTGCCCGGAGCTGATTGTCATGCCGACTCGGTTTGAAGTTTATCGGCAGGACTCTGCGAAAATTCGAGAAATCCTCCTCCGATTCACCCCGCTTGTTGAACCGCTTTCCCTGGACGAAGCATTCATGGATGTTTCGAACCGCCCCGAGAATCCGGCCACGACGGCAGAGCACGTCCGCGGCCTGATTTATCAAGACACTGCTTTGACCGCTTCTGCGGGAATCGCTCCGAATAAGATGTTGGCCAAGATTGCCAGCGACTGGAATAAGCCCAACGGCCAATTCGAAATTCGCCCAGAGGATATCCCCGGATTCATGAAACAGCTCCCGGTCCAGAAGCTATGGGGCATCGGCGCCAAATCCGCCGAGAAATTCCGGCGACTTGGCATCCGGACTTGTGGAGAACTTCAGCGATGTTCGAGGATACAATTGCACGAATGGTTCGGAAAATTCGGGCTCGAGCTTTTCCTGCTGTGCAGAGGCGACGATCGACGAGAGGTCACGCCGGACCGAGAACGAAAATCTCTGAGCACCGAACGGACATTTACGATCGACCTCACATCGGTCGCGCAATGTGAATCTCGTGTGCCGGATCTTTTTGAGGAAATGATGGCCGACCTCAAAAAGACAAGCGCCGAAGAACACGTCAAATCTTTGTTTGTGAAGATCAGATTTGCTGATTTCACTCGGACAACCGTCGAACGATCCGGGTTGCCTTTGAACATCGAAAGCTTCCTCAAATTGCTGCGCGTGGGATTGGAGCGAAAGCAGTTAGGAGTTCGGCTTCTGGGTTTGGGTGTGCGTTTTAATGAAGAGTCGGTCGAAAGCGCGTCGCAGCTGGAATTGTTCTAGGACAGGAGTTCAGGAGTTCAGGAGTTGCAGGGTCTTACCGGCCTGTGGATGGTGATTCATCCGCTTCCGTGCAAATGATAATTTCGATCCGGCTAGCTGTCGATTCGACTCAGCATTTGTTTCCGACCGTAGGTCTTCGTCTGAACTCCTGACTTGGACTAGCTCCGGCTCAATTTGGAGATGAAATCATATGGATACGGGAGCGAAACTTCGCTCGCAGTATCGAGCCTCGCGACCTGCTCCGGCGACAGCGACCATCCGGTCGCACCGAGGTTGCTTTCGAGCTGCTGTATCCTGCGGGCACCGATGATCGGCGCTGTCACGCCAGGTTTTTGCAAAAGCCAATTGATCGCCACTTGCGCGGGCGACCGGTTGACCGAGGCGGCAACTTCATGAAGGCCGTCCAAGGTGCGCCAAGTCTGCTCATTGTTATAAGCGCTCCATTTTTCGCCCCAATCCTTTTTTTCTGCCATCTGGATGCGCGATCCCTCCGGCGGCGCAGTCATCCCGCGCTTGAACTTCCCGGAAAGCCAACCGCCCCGGAGCGGGCTCCAAGGGATGACTCCCAGGCCTTCCCGGACGCTCACAGGGATCAACTCCCATTCGGTGCTGCGGCACAAGAGATTATATTGCGGCTGAAGGCAGACAAAAGCCTCCCACCCGTTCCCGCGGCTTACGTCAATCGCCCGCTGCAGCTGCCATCCAGCGAAGTTGCTTGCTCCCACGTAACGAACCACGCCCTTCCTGACAAGGTCGTTCAACGTCGACAATGTTTCTTCCAATGGCGTCTTTTCATCCCAGCAATGGACCTGGTAAAGATCGATGTAATCCGTCTGCAACCGCCGCAGACTGGCCTCTGCTGAACTCAAGATATGTTTTCGACTAAGACCGAGGTCGTTTGGTCCGCTCCCCATCGGAAACCTGACTTTCGTCGCGATCACGAGATCGTCCCGGCGTTGCTTTTTTAGCCAGCGGCCCACAATTTCTTCTGAAATGCCGGTGGAATAAACGTTGGCCGTATCAATGAAATTGCCGCCTGCTGCGACAAAACGGTCCATCATTTGAAAGCTCTCTTCCTCTGTCGCCTCGTTCTCCCTACCGAATGTCATCGCTCCCAGACAGAGTTCACTGACCATTAAACCAGTCTTTCCAAGATATCGGTAATTCATACGTTAATCATTTACATCTGTCCCGAACAGCAATTCTGTCCAGGAAGGAGTTGCCGGAGTCAGAAATCAGGAGCCAGGAGTCGCAGATTGAGGCGGTCGCTTTCTTCGATTCCGGGCTCCCAATTCTGTGGTTCACTGAACTCTGAGCTCCTGGACTTCTGACACCTCCTGCACTCCCGACTTCTTGAACTCCTGACTCCTGACTCCTGACTCCTGAACTCCTATTAAACAATCTTGAAGATTCTTCATCGGAGGTAGAACCTTTTACTAGATGAACTCGCCGTACAAGTTCGCCCCTCGGGCTCGCCTGCTGGAGTTTATGCGACAGGCCGGCAATCCAAATCTGATCAACCTGGCTGCCGGACTGCCATCAGTGGACTGTGTGCCTAAGGCAGGCTCTCAAACGAGCTTTCGACGCGGCCTTCAGCGAGGAGCCCGATGTTGCGCTGGGTTATCACACGCCGGACGGCGATTACGCGCTCCGTGCAAAAATTGCTGAACGCCTTGCGCGCAGAGGAATCTCGATTACTCCGGAGGAAATGGTGATCACGACCGGGTGCACGCAAGCGTTGCATGGAATGATCAGACTCTTGGCTCAACCAGGCGAAGTCGTGGCTTGCGAAGCTCCGGCCTATTACGCGACTCTCGAAATGCTCGGGGATACAGGCATCCGGGTTCTACCCATCCCGGTTCGGGACTCGCAGGGCGTCGATCTCGACCTGGTCTCCACATTGTTTGGACGGTTCCGCCCAAAATTTTTCGTTGTCTGTTCAACGCTCTCGAATCCATCCGGTGCGACGATGCCCAACGAAGCGCGCAGTTCGCTGCTCGAGATTTGCCGAAGGACCGATACTCGCATTCTGGAAGACGAGATCTATGGAGAGCTATCGGAGATAGACGGGCTCCGGCCGATTCGTTCGTATGACGATGGAAGCATCGTCTCGTACGTCATGAGTTTTTCGAAAACAGTCGCGCCGGGCATTCGCCTTGGAGTCTGCATACCAGGAGGGAATACGGACCGATTTGCGC
The DNA here is from genome assembly GCA_963736745.1 of uncultured Verrucomicrobiae bacterium. Lineage (GTDB taxonomy): Bacteria > Verrucomicrobiota > Verrucomicrobiia > Chthoniobacterales > JAFAMB01 > JAFAMB01. The sequence continues at coordinate 11,689 of CAVTQD010000020.1, forward strand.
AGCTCAAATGCCAGCAGGATATGCATTCATCCACACTGTGCGAAGTTGCATTCCGAAAATACCTGGAGGGCGCCGATCTTGACTCGCACCTGAGATACCTGAAGGCGTTGAACCGTCAACGTCGCGAAATCGCCAGAGAAATTATCGAAAAGTATTTTCCGCGCGAAACAGTCATCTGGATCCCGGATGGCGGTTTTTTGCTTTGGGTCGAGGTCTCCCAACGCATCGACATCGAGGCCGCCTACCAGGCCGCACTGCTAAAAAATGTCGCGTTCAGCCGCGGAACAGCCTTTTACACAAACTCGGAAGCGAAAGTCAGCTCGATGCGGATCAATTGTTCGCGCCCGACGACCAACGAGCTTGTCCAGGGACTCGAGACACTCGGCAAGATTCTTTCACAATGGGTATGAACAGGCGTTTCATTTTCCACGGCAGTTTTCTCATTGCCGTGGGAATCCTCGCGGTTATTTACAACCCACATACCGGTATCTTCGGTTTTAATCCAGATGCCAAATCGGGATTGATCGTTAGCGGCGCGTTCGCGCTGATTTCGTTTTTTTGGGCCTACATCTATTCCAGGAAAGCCCAACGTGTGGCAGTGGTCGGGGGATTTATTACCACGATCCTGCTTTTCGCCGGAACCATCCCACGGGCATTCGGCGCCTGGATCGGGTACGCCGGCGGAGACACCGCCAAATGGTTCGGCGGAACAACCATTTCTCTTGTTATACTCGGATCGATTCCGCTTTTTGTCTCACTCTGGCGGAGCATCCGCACAAATCAGTAATTCCCCGGCGTCGACGCACGATTCTGCCGGCGGAGGCTGCATGATCACAAATCTCTAAAGGATTTGTGATCATTGCAGGCTATTCATTTGCAACAAAGAAGAATCTGGATGTGTTCTGTTACCGATGCTTAAGCCTGCCTCCTTATTTTCGGCGATTAGAAGAGACATTTGCCCGTCTCAGAATCGCAATCATTGTTCTGGTTCCGCTGTCTCTTTCGTTGACGGTTCTGGCCGAAACACCTCTCCCTACCCCTGGGAGTGGAAAACAATCCTCTCTGGCTCCGCTATCCGGCCATTTCGCCGGATGGCAGGACGATCGCTTTTAGTTATCGCGGGCACATTTTTACAGTGCCTGTAGCCGGAGGCCTGGCGGTTCCCTTGACTGCCGGCCCGGCGCATGATTCATCTCCGGTCTGGTCACCGGACGGCAAGCTCATCGCCTTTGCGTCCAACCGATACGGTCACTACGATGTTTTCGTGACCAGCTCCCAAGGTGGCACAGCCAGGCGGCTGACGACCTACTCAACGGACGCCGTGCCAACCAACTTCACCCCGGACGGACAATACATCCTGTTCAATGCGTACCGGATGGGCTCCGCTCAAAGCTCTCTTTTTCCGATAAAATTCTTCACGCAACTCTACAAGGTATCGATTGAGGGCGGACGCGCAGCCGGAGATGCTTTTAACCACCCCGGCATTGCATGCGCAGTATGACCGCGCACGAAAACCGGATCCTCTACGAGGACCTGAAAGGTTACGAAGATCCGTGGCGAAAACATGAGACGTTTTCGGTCGCTCACGATATCTGGCTCTACGACGCGCGAAATGGCAGCCACACGAAACTATCGAGTTTTCAAGGCGAAAACCGGAATCCGGTATGGTCGGCGGATGAAAACACTGTCTACTATCTGAACGAACAAAGCGGATCGTTTAATGTCTGGCGCCTTTCTGTGACGGACGGTCAACCTGGAACTTCCCAGCAGCTCACTAATTTCCAAAGAAATCCCGTCCGATTCCTCAGCGTGGCGAACAACGGCAATCTCTGTTTCGGATATGATGGCGAGATCTACATCCTGCCGGCCGGAGCAGCGCAACCGCAGAAGGTCGGCATACAGATTGGACTGAGTGATAGCACCGCTTCGACCCAGATCAGGACCTACGGCGATAATGTGACTGAGATTGCCCTGAGCCCCAATGGCAAAGAATTTGCCTTTGTCGTTCGAGGCGATATCTACGTCGCTTCCGTCGACCAAGGCGAGACCAAACGAATCACCAACACTCCCGGACAAGAGCGAAACATTTCCTTCAGTCCGGATGGTCGACGGATTGTGTTTGCGGCCGAGTACAGCAAACCCTGGGGTCTCTACGAAGCGTCCATCGCTCAACCGAAAGAAAAAGAACCCTATTTTTTTAACTCCACCGTAATCGACCTCCATCCGATCTTGGAAAACGACCAGGAAAACTTCCAACCAAAATATTCGCCCGATGGAAAAGAGGTCGCCTACCTGGAGAACCGCACAACATTGAAAGTCTTGAACCTGGAAACGAAACAATCCCGGATCGTTCTTCCCGGCGACCTGAATTACTCGTACGAGGATGGAGACCAATGGTTTGACTGGTCTCCGGACGGCAAATGGTTTCTCGTCAGCTTTCTGACGCCGGACCGCTGGGCTTCGCAAGCGGGACTGGTCGATGCGGGAGGTCAGCAACAACTGACTAATCTCACCAAAAGCGGGTATGACAACGTTCATCCGCACTGGATGATGGATGGAAAATCGATGATTTGGTTGTCGGACAAATTTGGTCTCCACGGGGATGGCGGCTCCGCAAAAAGCCAGCAGGACATCTACGAGATGTTTTTCACTCAGGAAGCCTATGACAGGTCCAAACTCTCCAAAGCTGAGTACGACATTCTAACCGAGTCGGAAGCCGAAGAGAAAAAGAAGAAGGAGGCGAGAAAAAGGAAGAGAAAAAGGAAATCGACGCAAACGCGCCGAAAAAGACCGAAGCGATCGCCATCGATCTTAGTAATATCGAAGACCGGGTTGATCGACTCACGCTCGGTTCCACCCAACTCATAGATGGCCTCCTGACGAGTGACGGCGAGACACTCCTCTATCTGACCAAGGCCGAGAAAGGGTATGAGTTATGGTCATTGAAGCCGCGTGAAAGCGAATTGAAGCGGCTATGGCAAAATGAAACACCAAAACAGTCAGCCCATGATGGTCCCGCGGCCGCGATGATCCAGCTCGATAAGGATGGCAAAAATGTTTTCGTGCTCGCGGCCGGAAGAATCACAAAAGTTGCTGTGGCCGACGGCAAGGCCGAACCCGCAAAGTTCAACGCCCTTAAGGAGCTTGATGGTGCAGAGGAGCGCGTGTGCCTTTTCGAACATATCTGGCGACAGGTACGGGAAAAGTTCTACGTCAAAGACATGAACGGCGTTGACTGGGATTACTACAAATCGGTGTACCAGAAATTTCTCCCTTTTATTTCGGACGACCGCGATTTTTCGGAAATGGCGAGTGAAATGCTGGGCGAATTGGACGCGAGCCACACGGGGTGCAAGCTTCTTCCTGAATCGCAGAATGTCGATGCGACCGCTGTTCTGGGCGCATTCTTCGACAGCACCTACAAAGGGGCCGGCATCAGAATTCAGGAAGTGATCGAGAAAGGACCCTTAATCACCGCCTCAGCTCGGATCCAGCCGGGGATGATCATTGAGAAGATCAATGGGGTAACAATCGATCCCGGAATGGATTTCAGTCCGCTTCTGAACCACCAGGCAGGTCAACCGACCCTGTTGAGCATTTTTGATGTGGCAAATGGTACCCGGTTCGAGGTGACAGTTAAGCCGATCAGCACAGCTGACCAGGACGAACTCCTGTACCAACGTTGGGTAAAACAACGGCGTGAACTAGTGGATAAACTGAGCAATGGCACAGTGGGCTACGTGCATGTCCGAGGGATGGATGACGAGAGTTATCGAGAGACCTACTCCGAAGCACTGGGTCGCGATAGCAAGAAGAAGGCGTTGATCGTCGACACGCGGTGCAACGGGGGCGGAAATCTCCATGACGTACTGGCAACGTTCCTGAGCGGAAAGCCTTATCTCGAGTTTATTCCGCGCGGGCAAAGCATCGGCTGGGAACCAGATGAAAAATGGCACAGGAAGAGCGTGGTCCTCGTCGGAGAAAGCAATTACTCCGACGCCCACCTGTTTCCCTGGGTTTACCAACATTTCGGCACTCGGTAAACTGGTCGGCATGCCGGTTCCGGGCACAGGAACAGCCGTCTGGTGGGAACTCCTGCAGAACCCAAGACTGATCCTTGGCATTCCGGAAGTCGGTTTTCGGGATGAAAAACACCAGTTTATGGAGAAGACGCAGGTGGAACCGGACATCAAAGTGCGGAACGATCAGAAGAGCATCGCCGAGGGCAAGGATCAGCAACTCGAAAAAGCCGTTGAAATTCTGATGCAGGATTAGCGCGCAAGAATCACGCGCTTTTAGGAATCAACCGGCATAGTGCGGGCCCAAAAGCCCCCGGATAACCCGACCATCCAGTTACCTGAGGCCGCATTATTCATTAGGAATTCGAGCGCGGGTGTTCAAATCTTTAGGGTTGAAGGTCAAGGTAATTGGCTCTACTTTCGCCTTCCTCTGGAAATGGAGTCATAGCTCAACTGGTTAGAGCGCTGCCCTGTCACGGCAGAGGTTGCGGGTTCGAGCCCCGTTGACTCCGCTTT
>CAVTQD010000021.1:0-35312 GCA_963736745.1 uncultured Verrucomicrobiae bacterium
ATATCACCGATTATAGTTTTGGAGTCCTCAGTTTCGCCTGTATTTACAATCTTCCTCTAGATCGCACGAGCTATTGGAAACGGTTTTAATTTTTACTCGATTACATTTATAAATTGAAATTCCCGGTATGAACTTGTTAAGCCGTGGGAGGCGTTGGACGAAGCTGGCGCACAAACAAAGATATCTCGCCGAAAATAAAGTTGGGCAAAGGCTGGAAAAGACGCGCGTTTGTAGAAGCGGGTAAGCCGATTGGCGCCGTCTGCCACCGGCCGCTCACTCTTACCAGGCCGGCGACGCCGGCTCAAACCGAATGTTGACGTCCCTCCCACCCACAAAGACGGATCTGCTGAATGCAGGTGCAGGTCGACCAGGAAGCAGTGACGGACCGAGGGTCTATGACAGGCCGTGATCGGCGCAACACGAGAGGGGTTGAGGCGTTTCTATGCCCCGGAGGGGCTACAGGTTTCCAGCCCGGGGTTTCAACCTGGTTGAAACCCCGGGCTGCGCCACGTAGCCCCTGAGGGCATTAAACCATCCCAAACTCTGCTTATCTTCGCGCCATTCATGACAGGCCGCAAGCCGGACGACACTCCGGCGTTTAAGCGAAAAATGATTGAAGAACTCGCAGAGGGTCGCTCCCGAAGCAGGCGCAATCAACAAATGATCGCTGTGTTAGGCTCGAATTTGCTGGATCTTCTGCATTGTCCGTTCGATCTCGACGAGGGCTTCAGCCAACGTCGGACTGAGACTTATCAGTTTTGGAACTGCCTGCCTCAACGTTCCGGCCATGGATTTTAAGAGATTTTCCGTGGTACCAAAGTTCGTTGTGTTGAACAGTCGCCTTTGATCCCAGGTTTGCCTTTGGCCTCTTCGCTGGTGAGTTCGCCGAACCTGATCTGCACAAGTTGCCGGATAAGCTCACTAACGAGATATCCGTCTCGACCGTGAAGTCTTTTATCCGTTTCTCGAAGCTTTTGCATTGAGGTGATGCTCCAATCCTCATAATAGAGTTGAGCTGCCGTGCAGACGACTTCCTTACCCTCTCGGCTGGTGGCCAATTCGGCGATAATCTTGCCCAGAAGATATTGGTAATAGCCTTCCGCCGTCCTGAATTGGCGCGTCAGGTCGAGCGATCCGTCGTACCTGTTTTTCACTGTGATGACCTGAGTCGAGTGAATCATTTCCTCTCGGATGGCCGAGCGGATGCGCATTCGGTAGGCCTCGGCATCCCTTTCCATGAGATCCCAATCCGCGATGAGCGGATGGTAATAGGCAACGATGTTCACATCCCCCAAATTTCCCACGTTGTAACAGCAAGCGAAATAGGGGGGCTTTCTGGGTTTGCCTGCTCTTTTCCGCCTTTTCGCGCGGGAAACCGAGAAGCCGATCCTAAGCGCCCTTAAGGACGGTTTGGCGCGGATAATTTCGCTGGAGAGGATCTTCTTTGGTGCAAAGTCCGCAGTCGCAAAGGTCTGGTGCAACTCTATAAGGTCTGGCATGGCCAAAGTCCTTGAGGCAATTTGTTCGGTCTTTAAGACGATCCTTGCATTCTTCTCCTAGGGACACGGGCGTTCCTACGGCGTCCAGTATCGTTTGTTCCTCAACAAATACACAGCAAGCTTCATGCCAGATTTTAATGGCACCTCGAATCAAATTCGTCGAACGATACCGGCTGCGGAAGTCCAAGCAGTTCCTCAAATTCTCAGATAGGCCTGATCAATACAATTCAAATTGAAAATAAAGATACAAACCGCTCACCTGGATTTTGCCAGGACTGAGCAAAATAAGGGCTGCCTCTGTGACCATCATGGGAAAACGCCAGGGTTGTACGTCCACTTCAATCGTTCGTTTCGAACTCCGCGCAAAACTCAGTCATGCTTATCTCACTCGTTTCCAGAGACTAGAATCTGGGTGGCTGGAATATACGGTTGGGTAAACAGACGATTACTTGCACTCAGAAATGCTTATAAGAATTGGTTACGACATCGCGCTCAATTTTGCCTTTCCGACCGCGGTGATTCATTTGCTTCATGTCCATCCATCGCGTAGATCGGATCTTGTTGAACCCGAAAGCGTTCTCATCGATCCAGACCTCTCCGTCGAGGAATACTGACGACAGGTTCGGTAACCATCGCGGGCGTATCCTAGTCCCCGCCGGCCGTGTTCGGCTTACCAGTGAGGCCGTCATCCGTGACAGCGGTGAGCCCGACGCGTACGCACCGGACGCAGCGCAGTTGGATGTCCGTGAGATCCCCACAGCTGTTCTTGAGTTCCTATTGCCGAGCCGATATTGCGACGTTGATAGCGAGCTTTCCCATTTCGCCTGGCATGCTTTCCGCAAGACTAGACCTGGATGGGAACGGGTTCAGGCGATTTGTGATTTTGTTCACGGGCATATTCGATTCGACTACCAGCAAGCTCGTGCTGATCGCACCGCGCTCGAGGCTTTTCGAGAAAGGGTCGGGGTCTGTCGCGACTTTGCGCACCTCGCAATCACGCTCTGCCGATGTCTGAACATTCCAGCGCGGTATGCAACGGGTTATCTGGGAGACATCGGAGCGCCGCCCGTTCCTGATCCGATGGACTTTAGCGCCTGGTTCCAGGTTTACTTGCAGGGAGGATGGTATACCTTTGATGCCCGTCACAACCGTCGCCGTATTGGGCGCGTCTTAATCGGGTTAGGCTCCGACGCGGCTCACGTACCGATCACAATGTCATTCGGCAAACAATCGCTGGAAGTCTTCCGCATTTTCACGGAGGAGGTCGATTTGGCGGCGAATCCCGAGACGCTCACCGTAAAAGCAGCATAGGTCAATTGCGCACGATGTTGAACAGCGGAAGCCGGGTGATCCGCGCGTTCTCGGCGAACAGGCCCCTGGGTTGGTGGGACGCGCTCCGGCGCGTCAGGTCCTCCACGTCAGTCCTTTTTTAGAACGGCTTCTTGGACAGGAGTGCCGCGCCCCCTCTGAAGACGGTCATTTGACAATATCTCCCGCCTGCGCTGCAATGACAGGAATGACAGCTACTGTCCGTTTCTCGAAGCTGGTTGAGTCCGCCGGGAAGCCCAGCGTTCACCTGTTATGGGTGGACCCGGCAAAGGACTCTGTTTTGCAAAAGGCCATCCATGCTAATCGCGTATTGACGGTGCGGCAACGGCCAGTCGATACGAAAGCCGATTACGGTACAGTAGGATTCGAGAGAGGCATTGCGGGCCAGATTCTGATATTTCCCAAGTCGATCAAACATTTCGCTGATAAACGGGTAATAGGAGTGAAATATGACCTTCTTGAATGGCCAGGGGTTCCCAAAACCCAAGAAGCGCATCAAGGTCAGGACGGTCGTGCGCTCGGCAAATCGCAAACCGAAGAACACCAGGCTTCCTGCGGCAATGGACTGAGCGACCCTGCGGCCGAAGAAAGCTGGCGACTGCCAGGTTAGTAAAATTTCCAAACCCGGAGGGTGATGATGAAGATAGATTCAACCCCGACGTAGCAGAAATGAAAAACCAAGTGCGCCACGCAATGAAGTTCCTTGAGGAAGGCAAGCAGGTGGCAGCGTTCAATCTTCTCAAGCGTATCGTTGAGCGGCAAAGGCTATTTAAAAAGGCTGCATCCTTCTGCCGTAATATATTTAAAGATTATATGAGAGCACTTTGGAAAGGCGCCATTAGTTTCGGTTTGGTAACCATTCCAGTCTCGTTGTATCCAGCGACCAGGCGCGAGGAATTGAAGTTCCGGCTTCTTCGGAAGTCCGATCAGAGTCCGGTCAATTACAAACGCGTAGCGGAAGCCGACGGCAAAGAAGTGCCATGGGATCAGATCGTAAAGGGGTATGAATACGAAAAGGGCAAGTTCGTCGTCATCAAGGATGAAGACTTTGCCCGCGTTGACGTGGAGGCGACCCAGACGGTAAACATTATAAATTTTGTCTCCCTGGATGAAGTTAATCCGTTACTTTTCTACAAGCCCTATTACCTCGAAACTGGGAAAGGGGGCGATAAAGCGTATGTACTTCTTCGAGACGCTTTAGTGGAGTCCGGCAAGATCGCCATCGCCACGGTGGTGATTCGCACGCGCCAACACCTTGCTGCGATCAAACCTCAGAAAAAAGGGCTGATGCTGGAATTGATGCATTTTCCGGAAGAACTTCTCGACTTATCCGAATTTAAGCAACCCGTCGAAAAACCGGTCGGAAAAGCAGAGATGCAGATGGCAAAGCAACTCATTCAAAGCATGACTTCGAAATGGAACCCCGAACTATATACCGACGAATATCACGAGGCCCTCGAGAAAATGATCGAAGAAAAGATCGAGCACGGTGGCGAACGACTGCCGGTCCCGGCCAAAAAGAAGATGCCGACTAATGTCGTCGATTTGGTCTCCGTCCTTCAGCAAAGTATTCAGCAAACACAGGCCAAACCGAAGTCGGAGAATTCCATGAGCAAAACCCGGGCCTCGCGCCGAAAGAAGGCCGCATAGCACTCGAGCGAAGAGATCCTCTGAGGGATTCGCTGTCTATTGAGGCCTTTTATCAAACAAATCCTTTATATGCTCGATCCCCTGATCGGCCCGGGGATCAATGCGCATCTGAAGACCTTTCGAATTGGAGCCTTTAACCAAGGATGCCCTGCATCGCTGACAAATCCTTGGAGATTTGTCCACGATCCAAGCTCCGGCAGCAAAATCGGGCGATATCACCGGGCGATTCTGCTGCCTTTGTTCAAAGGAAGAATTGGGAGCACTTCGTCTGGAATCCTACGTTTAAAACGGCCCGCTGGACCAGGGCGCCGCTATAGCGAACTGATTTTCGCAGGCGGGGGATTCTCCTTCCAATGCGGCAATTCAAGCCGGAATGGCCCCTCCCTAATTTATTATTAATCGTTCTCACGCTTTACGGTCACCTTCTGCCCGGTCTGATGATCAAGGTAGATTTCCTTCTTACCTTTCTTCTCCAGCAGTTCATATCGGGATTGGCTTTTCTGGACATCGTCAGAAGTAACCATCGTTTCCTCAGTACTAGTCGCCGGTTGGGCCCTTTGGACTGTCGTAGTTGTGGTTGTTGTCGTTACCGGCGCCTGGACGATTGCCCCGGAATCATTCACGTAAACAACGTGTTCGCCGGTATCGCCCCGCACGGTAACCGCATATATTCCGTTCGTGTCATGAATGACTCGGACAACGTCCGTAGGGCCCTGAATGTGGGTCTCACGAACCACGGTCGTTTGCACGGTCTGAGGCAAAGTCGTGAATCGAACGTCATCTGCTCGCGCAACGGCGCCAAGGAAGGCCCCTACTGCAATCAAAATTGGTAAAATGGCTTTTTTCATATTTTTCTTTCCTTCTTGAGAGAGTTGCAACCATTTCGCTTCTGGCCTCCTGGATGGATCCACGCGGAGGTGATTTCCGGCATGGCCCTAGTTACCTTGAATATCGGTTTCGCCTGGATTGGTGAGCCGATGACAGGCTGGCATCTAAGGGCACCGTCTCCGAAATTCCTTGGCAACTGAGGAGACGGCGCCCTAGACAATTCCACCGTTTTCACGACGATATAGAACCGGTGATAGCGCGCCGCGCGTATATTCAGTAAACTCTATTTGGAGAATAACCCATGGGCACAATTCTGTTAATAATTCTGATTCTATTGTTAGTCGGTGCGCTCCCAACATGGCCCTACAGTTCCGGTTGGGGCTATTACCCAACGGGCGGATTGGGGCTGGTTTTAATTGTCGTCCTGGTCCTTGTTTTGCTGGGGAGGATCTAGAAAGCGACCTGGTTATCTCTTGTTGATCAATCTGGGTTCGTGGGGAGTTATTGTCTGGAGGCTTCTATGGAATCAATAGCCGATGACTATTATCCCGACGGCGGCCTGTTTGGCTACTCGCAACGGATCCCCGTGTGCCAAGCTAGTGGACGGCTGCCTTGCCGGGCAGCCGAGCGCCTGGGGATGATTGAATGCCAATGCCGTTACTGTTCAATTCGATCCAGACGGTCCCGGCAGAGCCTCCCCCCCGGGCGGGACCTTCCACTATTCTCCGCCCACTTTTCCATGTCTGGGCATAGCCTAACGGCGATGTCTTGCACGTTGGATGGCTGTTTCTTCAAGTTGCGAACGAAGCGACAATATCTGGATTCATCCGGTTCGAGGGAGCAACATGGAAGAGCAGCCGAACGGCTCGATGAAAATGGGCGGGATTTACATCGGAATCAGCGGCTGGTCCTACAAGAGCTGGGCCGAGGGTGTTCGGGATCCTTCGTCAACACGGCGTCGCCAATGTGGCGGTCAGTTCCCACAGGATGCCTATCTGGCTCGAGCGCACCACTGAATTCGTCTACGTCCGATTTCATGGATTGGAAGGAGGAGCAGCCCATGATTATCCAGACCGAGAAATGCGCCCTTGGGCGTCATTTCTGCAAGATTGCGCCAAACGCAGAGTCACGGCGTTTGTTTACTTTAACAATGATATGAATACCCGGGCGCCGTTGAATGCGCTCCGCCTGATGGAGTTAGTTGGATCATCCGCCTTGACTTCGTGTCCATGATTGTCAGGACGACACGTTTGCGATTAACATCCTCCAGCCGCCACCCGAAGGATGCGGAGGCGACGCCTTCTCGCCTCGCTTCTTTGAACCGAGCAAAGCGAGGAGCTTCGCCTGGGCCCCTAACTTTGAACACCAGTATGTGCAAGATGGTGCACTAGATCTTATTCTGCATCGGTACGAGATAATTGTACAATTTTCTCTGGGCCAAGTGGAGCCGAGTCTTCACCGTCCCTAAGGAGATTTGCCTTTTGGCAGCGATTTCGCGCTGACTCATCCCTTTAAAAAAAGCCAAGTCGATGACCTCTTGTTGTGCCTCAGGCAATTCTTTTATTACGCGGTTAAGAAGCACTGACAAGTCGTGGACCTCGACTTCACTCGACATGGTTGACGTCTCGCAGGTCAAAGGATTGTCCGTGTCGGTTTTTAAGCTTTCCGTCGCGCGCCGATAAGCGGCTCTTCGACGCAACCGATCAAACGCGCGCCTGCGCGCCAATGTTACCAGTAGTCCGCGCAATCCCTTTTCATTTGGGTTGTAGCGATGTCCTTGTTCCCAGACCTGCAGCAAGACATCGTGAAGAACGTCATCCACTTCTGACTCGTCGCGAATGACACCTAAGATTACCGTGCGGAGGAGAGCTTCATATCGTTTGTAGATGCTTTCGAGCGCATTCCCCTCGCGGTTGACAACGGCTTTCATTAACTGGTCATCCGATGCCTCCGCCGATTGATTGAAATCTTGTTGAATTATCACGAGTTAAACCTAAAGGGTTGCCTCCGATTGAAAATCGGTGGTCACCATGGCAGATGGCTCGGTGAAACCCTTAGGCATCCGTCGAATTTGTCCCCAGCGCCTCAGGGTATTTTGGATCCGTGGCGGACTTTGCACTCTCCTTGCTTAGGGGCAGACCCTGATTTCAAATGGGAGAATGCTCGCTCTGCTTGGACTGTTACGGGATGGAAGCCAGGCCACCTAGAACTCGTTCTCCTAAGCTCTTAAAGGCATTTCCTGAAGAACCCAACTTCTGGACGGTCCGTTAAATAAGCGGGCTTGTTTTCTTTGAACGATTCCGCGTTCCAAGTTTTCTGATGAACTTGGAGCGGGAGCCTCCTCTACCACAACCGTTTAGCGGCGCTGATCTTCTCGGTCAGATCGAAAGACGGTTACATTTTGTCAGCGAGCTGAAGCGCTCCGAACAGCTGCTCGCCGGCGAGAAAGAAATACTTAAGCTGATTGCATGCGGCGCGGAGTTTGGGGATACTGTAGAGGCAGGGGTCGGGGGCAGTATTGGGCGTCCGCCTGCGTCTCACCAACGAACTAGGGATATCTGCAAACGTTGCTGAAAAATAAATTCTCCATGAGTTCCCTCCGTGTTTATTTAGTTGAGAATCATGAGGATACCCTGAGGTATATGCAGTTGTATCTGGAACAACTGAATTACAAGGTCTTCATCGCGGCCGATATGGCGACGGCCTTGCGGGAAATTCCGGAGTCGCGTTGCGACGTGCTGATCAGCGATATCGGATCTGCCGGACGGCGACGGTTGGCAGCTGATGGAAAAGCTGGGGGATCGACCGGCCGCAATTTGCAATCGCGATGAGTGGATATGGATCCGGCAATGATCAGCGGAGAAGCCTTGCAGTCGGTTACGATCACCATCTGGTGAAGCCTTTCACGCCGGACGCGCTGCTGGCGCTCCTGCGTGAAGCATGCGAGACTGAAGAGACAGGCAGTCGTGACAACGCGCCGCGAGGAGTATTGCACCCTGTTGCAGGAGATCGGCTTACCCGCCGTCCGAGTCAAAGCACGGAAGCGCGGAAGTAATCGAATTTAACGGGCTATTTTCGTCACTAATCAATGGGGCTGCGCCTCTTGATTACCGGCTCTGGTTTCGTGAACTGGTGTCCTGCCGGATATGACTCCGGCAGACAGAAATTGCTGGGAGGCTGCTTTCGCCGATGGAACCTCTGTGCGAGTCCATGTGGCATTCAAGTCGGTTGATGGGCGAGCCTTGGACTTTGAAATGCGCTCTTCTTTCTCGGCTTGGCCAAAAGAAACTCGGCCGAACCATCCTTTGTGTTTTCATTCCATAGACGAATCCGATTTTCGAGCGTGTTTATGACGAGCACATTTCTGAAGGACGAGAATTAGAGACGGTGCCGGATCCGGAACGAACTCCATAAAGGGGTTTCGCAAACTCTGCTGGGAGCGGCATTTCGGGTGTAAGCTTTTCGCCGGAAAAGTCGCTGATATTGAGCGAGAGCCTAGGAAAAGAAGCTTCCGATCTGGCGGAACTTGTGAACGAGGCAGTCGTTGAGTTGCAAAATCTGGTGCATTCCAGTCGAGGACCAGAGTTGACTGTTCCCTGAGCTAGCCGCACAGTAGGAGTTTGCGTTGTCAGAGGAGTAACGGATGCAATGATTTGCGAAACAGATCTTATGATCGATCCTGAGACAGAAATGACGCAGGAGAGCCTAAATAGAAAGAAAAGGGTGTTGATCGTCGATGATCATCCGATCTTTCGATTTGGCTTAGCCGGTCTGATCACGGAGCAGTCGCATCTTGAGGTCTGCGGCCACGCCGATTCTGCGCCGATAGCGCTCGACGCGATGAGGCGCCTCAAACCGGATATGGTTTTAGCTGGATCTCTCGCTTCGAGGGACAAACGGCATCGAGCTGATCAAGTTAATGAAAGCGGAGGAACCGGCCCTTCCGATCCTCGTGATCTCGATGCACAACGAAGCCGTATTCGGACTGCGTGCATTGAAGGCAGGCGCTCTCGGTTACGTAATGAAGGCTGAAGCCATGAACCACGTGGCAGAAGCAATTTCCAAAGTGCTTCAGGGCAAAATCTACGTCAGTCCAAAATTCGGAGAAAAGCTGATTTTCAAAGCGGTACAGTCGGCTGAAGCCGGAGCCGGTTCCCCGGTTGACGCCTTGTCGGATCGCGAATTGGAAGTCCTGCAGCTGCTCGGCAAAGGCGGTTCCACGCGATCCATTGCGGAGACACTGCATTTGAGCGTGAAAACAATTGAGACGCACCGAGCGCACATCAAAGAGAAACTCGGTCTCCAGGATTCGGAGGAAATGGTGAAGTTCGCGATCGATTGGGTGGCGCAGCAGGAGGAATAAAGCCGATTTGTCGGCATCTTTAGGTGAACAGAGCTGTCAGCGAAGCTCAAGCTTTCGCTTTGAACAGAAAATATTTCAAAGCGGCTAGACGCCCAGCCGCGAACGGGCCCTCGGCAGCCAATAGACCTAACAGAGTGAGGATCATACCCCTATCGGCCAAAGCTGGCTGCGCCGCACCCGAGCGGTGTTCTTAAACGGGCAGGATCGACGCGACCTATGTCGCGCCGACCCAGGCTATCCCTGCCGTTTGTACAGGAACACCCCCAGACTCAGCCCCCAGATAAGTTCCCGGAAAATGTAAGCTCCAGGAATCTGAAAAGCTATCGGGATTGGCCCTGATTGGCTCCTAGGGTCGCCCGAACAAATGCCGGAAAGCGGATGCTTCAGGTTAATACCTGAACAAGACCTAAGTGTAAGCCCGGCAACTAACGCGCCTGCGTATAAAAGGTATGAATAAGCTACAATTCAAAGGCACCTGGAATGAAATCAAAGGAAAACTTAAACAGAGCTACGGCAACCTTACAGACGACGATCTGACTTTTGCCGAAGGCAAAGACGATGAATTGCTAGGGAGGCTGCAAAAGAAGCTTGGCAAATCCAAGGACGAAGTGAGGCAAATGATTGAAGGGCTTTAAAACGATCAATCCCCTAAATCAGATATCGGTGCTTTACCGTCAGTCCGGCTCGGACCACCTTGAATAACAGCGGACTTATCTCCTGCTATTTGGGGACCCTCCAAAAAGCAGTGGACTGCCGGCGTGGTCGGAGAACTCTGCTGCCGCTACCTGACTTGCTCACAAACCTGTGAGGATTTGTGAGCGAGGCAGGCTAGCGAAAGAGCATTTGCGCTTTGCCTCCCAAGGGGAAATAAGGCTAAAACTCAATGCATGTTCGCCGGTCCCGCAGGGTCACTTATTATTCTCGTCATCTCCGGGATGTTTGCCGTTAACGCATCCGCACAGACCGCGCCGGCAAAGCCTGCTGGGCCGAAACGCGTCGAACCGGGATTGGAAGATGCTGTTAAGTGGGAATGGCGTGTTGCGCCGTCGGATGAAAAAGATTGGGGGCTCCAGACGGCCGAACCGACACCAACGCCCACGCCCGTGTCCAGTCCCAATTGGAGAGTCGGCCCTCTCTCTACGAGGTGAAGCGTGGTGATGCGCTTGTTCTCATCGGCAAAAAATTCGGGATGACCGTTTCTCAGATTCAAGCGTTTAACGGGTTGAAAGGCGATAAAATCCGGATCGGCCAGGTGCTGAAGATCCCAACTCTCGCCGAATTGAGTGCGATGACTCCTCCTGCGATCAAGCACGAGCAGGCGGGAACTTCCGACTCAAGGCCTAAGACGGATGCCGGAGCCGATTTGGACAGACTGAGGCTTCAAATCTTTCTAGATCGAGAGCAGTTCTCGGTCGGTCCTATCGTCGCCGAACCGGGCCCGATTTTTACAAGAATATTACTTCTTTACGAAGGAACTCGCGCAGATGCGAAGGATGACGCCTCTCTCCAGGCAAAAGCCCAAAGAGCAGTGCCCAATGTCTTCATCCATTACAAGCTGAAAGCAGAAGACTTCCGTTTCATAGCGCCTCCAAGAGCAGACACGGTTGACGTAAAGCCACCTCTCCCGTCCGCACACGCGCGCCCGAAAAAGCCCTCCTTCCACCCTCCTGCCATTACCGAAGCGCCTCTAACCTACAAGCAACTGACGGCGCTGCCGATGCTTGCCTATCGTACCGCTTGGGAGTTCGTCGCGGAGCGCTTTCATTGCAGGCAATCCTATTTACGCTCCCTGAATGAAAAACTACCGGCCAACCCCGGGATCGGGACGGATTTTCAAGTGCCCAACGTGATCCCCTTTGAAATCGAGAAAGTATTCGATGAGCCACTTCAACCGCAAGCCGATCCTAACAAACCCGCGAAGGCTGCTGTGATTGGTCTATCACAACTGAATATCTACCAAGGCGACCTGCTTATTGCGGTTCTGCCCATGTCTCCTGCGCGTCCCGGCCTGCATGGCCGTAACTCCTGGACGATTCTTGACGTGATCCCACGTCCTCGGCTTGCCACTTTCCAGAAAGAGCGGAAAGCACAAGTCGAAAAGGCTACGGGTCACTCTCCCGGAAGCGTCATTCAGGAACCCACACCGTCTTCAGCCGCAATCGTGCTGCCGACGGAACAGTACCTTGGCGCAGGTCCCAGGAACCCTGTGGGAATCCTGTGGATTAATTTAGCAAAATCAAAGAGTACAGAGCCCCTGCCCTATGGCCTGCATGGAACAAGCATTCCAGACCAGATGAATGTCGAAGAGAGCATCGGCGGTCTGCGAATGACAAATTGGGACATCGCTCGTGCTGTGCGTCTCCTGCCATATGGCACGCCTCTCGAGTGGAAATAACAGTGCGCGGACCGCATCTCCGCTTTCAACGTCGCGCCTGGTTCCCGCGAGGCGTCCGCCTGTTAAAATTTAACATAATACGGCTTGATTCTGTGATTATATCACGATACCAAGGGGAGCAATGTCTTCCCCCCGACGCATAAAGGATCGAGCTGCATTTATCCTCGACGTGGTCGACCGGCAGGGCACCGCATCCTACGAAGTGCTGGCCGACTTGCTGCAGGTCTCCACAATGACTGTTCGACGCGATTGTGAAGAGTTGATCCGACTGGGCAAAATCATCAAGACCATTGGCGGAATTCAGCAGGCGCATGCGCCCGCTTACCTTTACGAGAACCCAGTCCGTGCACGTCTCGCCGCAAACAGGGCGGAGAAGAGGGCCATCGCAGCGAAGGCGCTCGAGCTGATCACAAATAATCAGACCATTTTTATCGATGGCGGCACGACCAATCTGGCGCTGGTGAAATTGATCGCCGATCGGCACACAGGACTGACGATTCTTACGAACTCTGCGTTAACTTGTCTGGAGCTGAGCCAAGGCCAAAATACGGTTATTGGGATCGGCGGCGAATATGATCCCCTGAGTCTATCGTTTGTCGGATCGCAGGCCGAAGAGATGGCAAAATCTTTCTTTGTGGACCGGGCCTTTCTCACCACGAAAGGCTTTTTGCCAGCGGATGGCACTTATGAGTCCGCTGTCGCAACCTTCCGCATCAAGCAAATCATGGCAGAACGTGCGGTCGAAACCGTATTGCTGGTTGACCATACGAAGTTCGGCCACCGCGCACTGAGCAAAGTGCTGGATATCTCGCAAATCCAGCAGATTGTCACTGACGAAGAGCCCTCGCTCTCAGACCTGACCTCGTTACGGCGAGCCGGCATTGGCGTCAATGTAGCCATTCTGGTAAAAGTGGAGCCCCCTCATCATGCCGCTCAAGCCAATTAGTGAGCTCGTCCAGCACGCGCGCGAACATCGCTACGCGCTTGGGTACTTCGAGAGCTGGAATCTCGAATCGCTCCAGGGCGTTCTCGATGCGGCTGAAGCGACTCGATCACCAATCATCATCGGCTTTAATGGCGAGTTTTTGAGTCGCCCTGATCGCAAGCTTTCCGAGCGTCTCCAGTGCTATGCCGAGCTGGGAAAGGCAGCAGCGACCTGCGCGACTGTGCCGTGTGGGTTGATTTTTAATGAATGCCCGGACGATCAGTGGGTTCGCAATGCCGTACTCGCCGGATTCAACCTCGTCATGCCGGCAGATCCCGCAGCCTCCTACGAAGATTACAGTCGTCGAGTCGCGGAGTTGACCGAGTTTGCGCATCGCCACGGAACCGCGGTTGAGGCCGAGGTTGGCCACTTACCTTCCGGAATAAAAACGGGGACAGGAAACGGAAGCCATCTGACCGATCCCGAATTGGCGGCGCGCTTCATCCAGGAGACAGCGATTGATCTACTGGCGGTCAGCGTTGGAAACGTTCATGTCATGCTCAAAGGTGAACAGGACTTGGATCTGGAACAATTGTCCCGGATCTGCCTGCTTGTCGCTAAGCCGCTGGTTTTACACGGTGGAACCGGCATTAGCGGGAGTTCTCTTCGTGAGGCCATCGCTTTGGGAGTAACCAAAGTAAATTATGGTACCTACCTGAAACAACGATACCTCAAGGCGGTGCGTGTCAGCGTCGCGGCGAACGTGGACAATCCTCATGAACTGTTAGGCATCGGCGGCGATCGAGATGTGATGATCGCGGGCCGGCTTGCAGTGCGCGATGCAGTTTTGGAGCGCATCGGATTACTGGGCTGCTGCGGAAAGGCAAACTAACCATGGCCAAGATTGGGTGCGCAGGCATTCTGGTGAAAGACACATTTTGTGGCCCGCTCCAAGCGCTTCCGCGTCCCGGAGAATTGGTGGCGCTCGACGCGATCAGGACGAAGCCGGGGGGATGCGCAGCGAATGTCGCCATGGATTTGCGGAAACAAAACATGGCAGTCGATCTCGTTGGGTGTCTTGGCCGGGATGCAGCCGGTGAGATTTTGGTGAAAGAGTTGCAAGCAGCCCGAGTAAATTGCGATCAATTGGTGTATACAACTGAATTTCCCACCAGCGAAACGGTCATCTTGCTGGTTGAAGGGGAAGATCGCCGGTACCTGCACACATTCGGTGCTAACCGGGCATTCACCGTCAAGAATATTGATCGGTCCTGGCTGGCCAATTTGGACGTGTTCTACATAGGAGGGCTCTTTGCCATGCCGGGAATCGTCACGGATGAGTTGCTTACGCTTTTGGCTTTCGCTCGCGAGCAAAAGGTGATCACCGTCGTTGATGTAGTTCTTCCTACCGAATTCAAGCGCGCTGCCGAAATTAAAAAGTTACTGCCGTATGTTGATTGGTTTGTGCCGAATGATGCCGAAGCTACGGTACTGACCGGACAGACCGATTTTCTAGAGGCAATTTGCGTTTTGCGAAGTTGGGGCGCTCACGGCTTAGTCGTGACCATGGGCGAGCGAGGAGCTGTTGGTGTCCTTGGAAATGAACATTGGCGCTGCAACGCTTACCGGTGGCCAACCGTCGACCCGTCTGGGGCGGGCGACGCCTTTGCCAGCGGCTTGATCACCGGAATCGCGAGTGGCTGGGATTTTTCGCGGAGCTTAATGTACGCGAGTGCGCTAGGAGCTTCGGCAACGCGGGCCGTCGGTACAACTGACGGCGTGCTTACAAATGTAGAAGCGGAGCAACTCATTGGTAAAAGCCCGCTTAAAATAAGTCGCGAACCTTTACCCACTGCAGCAACTCGTTCCAAACACAATGATTGACCGGAACGCGCTGATTTCAAGCCTGCCATGAAATTCGAACTAAAAATGCCGGATCTTTCAACGACTGGTTCGCCCATCAAGGTATTGCGTTGGCTGGTAGCTGTTGGTGAATACGTCGAACGCGGTCAGGCCGTACTCGACGTGGAGACAGATAAGGCCACAATGGAGGTAGAAGCGCTGAACTCTGGGAATCTTCTGGAACAGATAGTCGCAGCCGGCCAGGAAGCCTGCGCCGGCGAAGTGCTTGCCATCCTTGGAACCGAAGAGGCCTCCGTACAAAGGAGCACCGCCACAAACGAATCTGGACAAACGCAAGAGCCTGAGAAATATGATCGCGACTTTCTGCTTAGTCTCTACCGGCGAATGCTTTTGATTCGGCAATTTGAGGATCGAGTCAAATCGCTTTTTCTCGAAGGCATCATGCCCGGCACGATCCACCAGTGCCAGGGGCAAGAGGCCACGGCAGTAGGAGTTTGTGCGGCGCTCAAAGAGAGCGATTTTATTACCTCCACATTTCGGGGTCACGGCCATGCTTTGGCCAAGGGACTCACGGTTCGAGAAATGTTAGACGAGCTTTTCGGAGCAACCACAGGTTGCTGCAAAGGCAAGGGAGGTTCCATGCACATGGGCAATTTGGAAAAGGGCATGGTCCCTGGTATCGCAATCGTCGCCGGCGGTATCCCGATAGCAACCGGAATGGCCTTAGCATTTAAAATGCGTAAAACTCAACAGGTTGTCGCATGTTTCTTTGGCGATGGGGCCGTGGCCGAAGGCGCGTTCCATGAGGCGGTCAATATGGCCGCTCTCTGGAGCGCGCCGGTACTGTTTGTCTGCGAGAACAACTTGTACGGCGCCTCCACCCGCATCGATCAAGTCATGAAAAATACGACCGTTTCGGATCGAGCGTCCAGTTACGGATTCCGAGGTGAAACCGTTGACGGTAACAATCTGCTCGCCGTCTTTGAAGCGGCTTCACGAGCCGTCGAGGAATGCCGGATCGGCCAGGGACCCGTACTGCTCGAGCTTTTGACCTACCGCCGCACCGGGCACTCGCGTCGCGATCCCTGTCATTACCAAGGAAAGGAAGAACGTTCGGCTTGGCTTGCTAACGACCCGATTATCCGGTTCTCGCAAATGCTGTTGGCCGGCGGAGGCATTGATCAGGCCGACCTCGATAAAATTCGAGAGAAAATTGACCACGAGATCGAGTCCGCCGTCGAGCAAGCAAAAACCGCTCCGCAACCGACGCTGGATGATCTGCTCACCGATGTTTACGCCTGAAGCCCTGTCCAAGACATGAAAAGACAAGCAATCGCTGAGGCTCTGCGTGATGCCATCGCCGAAGAAATGGAAAGGGATGAGACCGTCTTCTGTATCGGCGAAGATATTGCTGTGCCAGGCGGCTGGGGCGGCGCATTTACCGTGACTCTTGGTCTAGAAAAAAGGTTTCCCGACCGGATGCTTAACACACCAATCGCTGAGCTTGGCTTTTTTGGAATCGCGGTGGGTGCCGCCATGATGGGTATGAAACCCATCGCTGATGTGCAATATGGCGATTTTCTCTTCCTCGCGAGTGATCAAATCATCAATAACGCGGCCAAAATGCGTTACATGTCCGGCGGCGGTTGCCAGGTTCCGCTAGTCATGCGGGCACCTGTAGGCGCCACGGGCCGGGGATCGCAACATGCGCAGAACATGGAGCGTTACTTCATTGGTGTGCCCGGATTGAAAGTCGTGGCTGTATCGAACGCTTACGACGCGAAGGGAGTTTTGAAGGCGGCCCTGCGCGATAACAATCCGGTTCTGATTTTTGAGCACAAGTTGCTTTACGGTTCGAAGGGAGCACGGGTGGAATCCGGCGCGGTTGATGCCACCAGCGAAATCCCGGACCACGACTACGTGGTTCCGCTTGATCGGGCTGCGCTGCGTCGTGCCGGGGCCGATGTCACGATTTTATCCTGGCTACTGATGTTGCATTTCAGCCTGGATGCAGCTCAACGACTGGCCAGTGAGGGTGTTGAGACAGAGGTCATCGATGTTCGGAGTCTCGCGCCCATCGACTATCAAACCATCGGCGATTCAGTGAAAAAGACTGGCCGTGTTGTTATCGTCGAAGAAGGCCCGAAAACTGGCGGCGTGAGCGCAGAAATCGTGGCCAATATCCAGGAGCGATTCGGTCAATATCTCAGGGATCCGATCATAAGAGTCGCTTCGCCCGATGTTCCGGTACCGTTCTCTCCGATTCTTGAAAATGCGTATCGCCCGAGCGTGGCGCAAATCATGCAGGCGGTGCGCAAAATGTGCATTGATCGGTAATATGAAGAAAACCGGGTTCCTCACTATCAAGGTCAAGGCGAGGTGGATCGGCGCGCCTACGAACTGCGCACTTGTTTCCGTAGGGCAATGTCTGGATGGCCCGCTGCGGATCCGCGAAACTAGCCGATCTCACTGCGTCTTGAACGGATGCCAGCTCTCGATATGCTCTCTGTCTTGCTCGTCGTCCTGCGCAACTTCTGGATGAATTCCGTCCTCATCTAAGAGAGCGGGATCAAATTCCTGAGTTTCTTTTCGGGCCGGATCGTCAACCTTTTCGTCAGGATTCATAGTTGCAATATCCATCGTTCCGACGTTTGCGCGCGTACATTTTTTCGGTATCCGCGGGACTGCGAATCTGATCGGCAAAATATGGCTCTCTCCGCCAGTTTGCGCTATCGGAGCCAGCCAGGGCCCTTCTATAGCTTCAGCCGAGCCTACTTTTTTACCCCTAGAATCGCGTCCTTTGCCGCCTTGGCGACCCGGAATTTAACCACGGTTTTGGCGGGAATCTTTATCTTCTGTTGCGTCTTGGGATTAAAACCCGTGCGCGCTTTCCGCTTCTGCTTCACCAGTTTGCCAAATCCAGGCAAAACGAATTCGCCATTCTTCTTAATCTCTTTGTAAGCGAGCCCGCTAAGTGTCTCGAGAAATACTCCGGCGGTTCTTTTGTTTGTCTCTGTGGCAGCAGCGAGCGCGACTTGAAGTTCAGTTTTGGTCATGTCTAGCCTTTGCTTATGGCAGCGGGTCGCCACTATTTCAAGAAATTCGATTAAAACCGAAGATAATAGGCCATCGCAGGTTCCATATATTTCATCGCAGCGAAGACCCAACCAAAAAGAGCCGGCGTCGGCGAGCGAGCCTGAAACTCTTGGAGCGCGAGGTTCCCGTCGCAACCCATCTAGCGCAATTAGACAAAATCCACCGGAGGGGGTTCTCTGGGCGGACGAAACTTGATGGACCTTTGACCTGTCCCCGAAGGAGAACCTTGGACCTTTGACCTGTCCCCGAAGGAGGCGGTGCACATTTCTTTACGAGGTTTGGTAAGTAGTTGATAGTTTTTTGGGCGACGTTTTCGAGCGCGAGGTTCGCAGCGTTCGGGGCGCAGCGGGACCAAATTGGAGGCGATCGTGCGAAGCAGAGCATCGAAGACTGGGCCTGTTTACGAGGCTTGCGGTGCGTGGCATAGATGGCATCTGCGTAATGATGGAGGCTGTCCAGAGAGCCTTTGAAGGAAATTCGCTCCAAGTCGACATCGTAGGTTATGGCGGCTCGCTGCATCAGGGCGCGAATGAGATTGTAAGCGATCCGATGCATCGCCAGTTCTTTGAGAACCATCTCGGGGTGAGGCAGCGCAAGACATCGATGCCAAGCATGGTTTTGATCTGTCGGAAATGCAGTTCGACGTTCCAGCGCCGGAAATAGAGCTTTTCCAGTTCCTGGGCTGGATAAAGCTTTGGATTGAGCAACGTGGTGACGAGAATGACTTCTTTGGAGCGAAAACCCGGAACGGTAATCTCAAACCGTAAGATTCGCAGGGTGAGAGTTTTGGGCAGCTGATCATATTCTTCTTTGCTCCAGTGAGGCAGACGCTGGGGTGTTTTGTGCCAGACGACTATCGTCATTCTGGCCGAGCTTGCGGCCGCGGCGAAAGTCCGGATTTCCACGGCCCTGATGCAGCCGCATGACGCAGTCGACGCCGCGGCCCAGCAGCTGGGCAACGTCCAGATAGGAACAAAATCCGCGATCGGTTAACAGAATCTCATTGGGTTGCAGCAAATGCCAAAGCCGACGAGCGAGCGTGAGATCGTGATGGTGCTTGTTGTCGTGGGCCACCTGCAGAAGCGCTCCGCTCTGCAGCAGAAAAGGCCGACGACTTTGAGCTGGGGAAAACCACAGCCGGGCTTTTGGCCGCTATTTTGTGGCCACTGGAGCTGGTTGGCGGCCGTATCTGGCATTGACAGACCAGTGCCATCGACATTTTGACCCGCCGGCCCAGCCAGAGCTGCTGGTTGGTGACCTGGCGTTCGAGATGCTCGGCCACTTGGGTGCCAATTTGTTGGAGCACTGTCTATCGAGCCGCGCGCGAGCCTGACAGTAGCCACTGGTATCAGAGGAAGGCGAGCCTTGACCGGGAAAATGCACTTGCCACCAAGCGCTAACTCTTTGCAGAGCGTCACGACAGGAGGAGCCGCGTTCTAAGACTTGAGCCAGAAAGGCCCAGAAGGTAACTAAGGGACTAAAGATGCGCTGCCGGCTATTAACCTTCTCTTTGGAGCGACCGAGCAGAGTTTTGGGAATAAACTCAGCAAAAGCCTCCATGTACTGGTTGATGGAGGGCATCTGTGGCCATTGGTCGAGCAATTCTTGGAGCCGACAACGAGGAGCACGGCCAAAGAGCAGCGAACCAAAAGCGGCAAAGAACGGAGTCGAGTTGGCATACCAATATAAGTATATATACTTATATACAGTCAAGTTTTCTCTATGAAAAACCACTTACTTTCTCCCACCCAAATTGCGGCTCTCAGAAAACGCTTCGAGCGCTGCAAAACTCAGATCTTAGCCCTCGATTGGGTGACTCAAGGCAGCCTGAGCGAAAGCCCACAGGGCAACTGGCGCTGGACCCGAAAAGTCAAAGCCAAGACCGTGACGGTCGCCCTTTCCGACCAGCAGGCCGAACTTTTTCGTCGTGCCATCGACGACCATCGAAAGCTTGAAAAACTCATCGACCAGATGCGAGCTATTAGCCAGCAGGTGCTCCTCAACTCCGTCGAAGGACCCGCACGTAGAAAAAGAAGAATATCTTCCTAAATGCGCCTTATCTTCGCGCCATTCGGGACTGTCCCGAGGAGGGGACTGTCCTGCGCCGCCCGACTGCGTTTTTGCGGAAAGCATGGGATCCACACTTACACTGGGGACAAGTCACACTTACACTGGGGACAGGTCAGATATTGGTGAAGGGACGGTCCTCCGGGGACAGGTCAGATTTCGGAGGTCCACTAAGGACGAGCCCAAACTGGTCACATTTGACCTACGCTGCCGGCTTCAGCACGACCTTGGTCCACCCGGCCTACGTCCTTCATACATGTGAAGGTCTGAACCACAAATATTTGTGGTGGTTATCTTGACGAGGACATCAGTAGGACGCTCTATTTTAGCATCCGGTACCTGCTTGATGCTAACGTCGCTAGGCCCATTATAAACAAGTGCTTCCATTACTACATCTCCTTTGCGTTCAGGCGGCAGTATAAAGTTGGAGCAAGGATATGCCGTCAGTCCGAGAGTTCGTATGACGTCCATGCTTCGGTCGTACCCGATCAGAACCGCATTGGGGCCGTTTTTGTTCTACATTGGACATGTACATCCGCTCTTTGCCGCCAGGGCGATTAGAAACAGTATGCCGGCAAGATCCAAAAAACAGCAAATGGCCGCAGGCGCTGCACTAGCAGCCAAGCGCGGAGAACTCAAGAAATCCAGCCTGAAAGGGGCGTCAAAGAAAATGGCTGAATCCATGTCGAAAAAGCAGCTCAAGGATTTCGCAAAGACAAAACGCAAGAAGCTCCCGACGAAAAGAACATAATTTGGCGATCGGCCAACCATATTCGAGCGTTTGCCAGGGCCATGCAGTCTGTTTGACCCCCTTGGGTAAGGCCTTTGCCTGCCGGCCAGCCATAACTTAAGCACGTCTTCCGGCCAGCGCCGCACCCGCTGCCGAAGTTGAGATTTTGTACTCCCGCGCCAGGAGTGCAGGTTGAGAAAAGAAGCGCTACTGGAGTCGGCGATGGCGTTGACTGCGCCGGCGCAATAGTCGAATACAAAAGTCTGCTCAAACCCTCGCACAGGCTTTTCAGAATTGGTGAGATGCCTACCTCACGGATCAAGGCATTCAGTCTGCCGGGAAAAGCATGCCTTTCATACGAGCGCTTTGATAAAGTGTGCTAAAACCAAACGCTCAACGATCGATGGAACTGCGCTCGCTTGGAAGCACTGGACTCTTGGTATCCCGGATCGGACTGGGGATGGCAGCACTCGGAAGGCCGGGCTACATCAATCTAGGGCATGGTCGTGATTTGGGCGGCGATTTGGGTGAAGCCGCGATGGAAGCTCGCGCCCACGACCTGCTCGACACGGCCTGGCGTTCGGAAATCCGCTATTTCGATGTGGCGAGGTCCTATGGGTTAGGAGAACGCTTTCTTGGCAACTGGCTGACGAAGCACGGTGTATCGCGAGACAAGGTCACGGTAGGGTCAAAATGGGGCTATCGCTATACTGCCAACTGGAATGTGGCGGCAGGAATCCACGAGGTCAAAGAACACACGTTGCCAATGCTCAAAAAACAATGGAGCGAGTCCGTTTCTCTGCTCGATGGATACATTGACCTTTACCAGATTCACTCCGCAACAATAGAAAGCGGCGTTTTGGAAAACACCGAAGTTATGGGCGAACTTGCGCGTCTTCGCAACCAAGGGATTCGCATCGGTCTTACGTTGAGTGGCACCAACCAGGCCGCAGCACTGCGAAAGGCGATGGGAATCGTCTTTGACGGCTCGCATCTCTTCGAGTGCGTTCAGGTAACATGGAATCTGCTGGAACGATCCGCAGGTCCCGCCCTTTCGGAAGCGCATGCTGCCGGGATCGGGATCATCATCAAGGAAGCGCTTGCAAATGGCCGGCTGACGGAGCGAAACGACGACCCTGGTTTTGCTCCAAAGTTAACTTTACTTAAGCGGGAATCAGAGAGACTAAGCGTTTCGGTAGACGCGCTGGTTATCGCGGCAACCCTGGCTGAGCCGTTTGTCGATGTGGTTTTAAGTGGAGCAGTCGCAACGAAGCAGTTGCTATCGAATGTTTCGGGAAGCCGGATTGTTCTCGACGCCGATGTCCGGACGCGATTGTTAGAGATTGTCGAGTCTCCCAATGAGTATTGGAATACACGAAAGAGGCTTCCGTGGAATTGATCCGAGACACTGCCGGGTGCCTGTTTTTACGCCTTTGGTCGTGACTATTCCTGCCCGCCGCTTTGCTGATTTTACGGTTACATTCCGCTGCCTGGTAACGATGGGTGCGATGCGGGCATTCCTTCCTTTGGACGGCCTTCGTCGCCGTAGCCCGGAATCAGGATGCCGGAAAGGCACTGCACCGAACGTTTGACGACGCCAGTCCTCAGCACATGAAAGACTTGCCGAATCTTGCCGATAAATCCCCGAGCGCACAGCCGGTAGTTAATGCCGCGGGCTACCACGGCGACGATCGCTGGCTGCTGCTATGGGCGACGCTGATCGGCATCACTGGCGCGTTTGCGACAGTCGGCTTCCATGAAGGCATGGCGCTCACGGAGCGTCTCGCCACCAGCCATCCCGGCAGCTTGGTGGCCGCAGCGGAGGCGCTGCCACCATGGCGTCGCGTGATCACCCCGGCCCTGGGCGGCATGGCGGCCGGCGCGTTCCTGTGGTGGGCGCGGTGCGTAGTCAAAGGTAAAAAACAGTCCGATTACCTTGAAGCCATCGCGGTCGGTGACGGCCGACAGGACGTGCGCGGCACCCTGCTGCGCATCGCATCGTCGCTCTGCACTATCGGCTCCGGCGGCTCGATCGGCCGCGAGGGCGCGATGGTGCAGCTAGCCGCCGCGACCGGTTCCTGGATCGGCCAAATAGGTCGCTTCAGCGGCGACGATTTGCGCCTGCTGCTGGCCTGCGGCGCGGCGGCGGGCTTCGCTTCAGCTTACGATGCCCCGCTCTCCGGCGCGATCTTCATCGCCGAGATTGTTTACGGCACTTTGGTGATTCGCCGGCTTGGGCCGCTGATGGTGGCCTCAGTGATGGCCAACGTCACCGTTCATCAAGTCCTCGGTTACGAACCGGTTTACAATATCCCGCCACTGCGTGTGGCTTCGTTGTGGGAGTTGCCGCTCTTCCTGCTGTTGGGACTGCTGCTAGGCGCGCTGGCACCGCCGTTCATGGGCGTGCTGGATGGCGCACGTCGACTAGCCAAACGTCTTCCGCTGGGTCTCCCGTTGAAGCTTGCGCTGGGCGGGTTGGTGGTAGGCGTAATCTCAGCGTGGCGGCCCGAGGTGTGGGGCAATGGCTACAGCGTGGTCAACAGTGTGCTGCATACGCCATGGCCCATCTTGCTTGTGCTCTGGATCCTGATCGCGAAGGTCTTCGCCACTGCGGCCACCACCGGCTCGGGCGCAGTCGGCGGCGTGTTCACGCCGACCATCTTCGTCGGCACCCTGCTCGGGCTGCTGGCAGGCAAAGCCGCGCATGCGATGTGGCCTGGCTCGTCGCTGGCTATCGTCTATGCGGTGATCGGGATGGGCGCGTTTCTGGCAGCCACCACACACGCGCCGCTGATGTCCTTTCTAATCGTATTCGAGATGACGCTGGAGTACCAATTGGTGCCGGCGCTGATGTTGGCCTGCCTCGCTGCCTACCACGTCTCGCGCGCGATTCGGCCCGAGTCGATCTACCATGAAGCCCTGCATCGCGGCACCGCGACCGAAGAAGATGATTACACGACACCTGGTGAACAGCGGATTCCATGATCCAGCCAAGGTTCTCCCGCGATGCCCGTCGGCAGACGGGAAGTGATTATAGGCTATAATCTTAGCAAATTCGACGAGCGGCCATCCAGATCCGCCAAAGTTAGGCAATCGTTCACCTACAAACTGGCGCCAGCCCAAGCAAAGACCGCCAGGATCGCGCCGGCACATGCGATGGCTCCGAGACCCATTTCGAGCGCGAACATAAGAACGCGCTTTCTGAGGATTTCAGCTTCCGACAGGCAGGGATAACGGCGGTGGCATTCTACTACCATTGCCGAGGAAATTGCGGGCCCTTCGCTTTTCAGGAAAATGTCTGTTGCCATAAGTTAATTTCGTTTCGCTTTTTGTTAGATGCGCGCCCCGTCCCGCTCGCGGGATAAGGTCACCACCCGCCGGGTTCAGCGGACCGCGGCGCTTCCAGCCAGGTCCCCAAAACGGAGCGACCTCCCTTCGTGAGCTTCCAAAGCTTACGCCATGCCAGTTCTGTGACACAGGCCCTCGGGTGAAAGTTTTTGGGCACGGGGCCTCATTGGCAGAGCGACAGACACTTGGCGCCGTTCCGAAAGGCCTTTTGCAAACGGAGCCGACGTGTCGAAAATGGGAAAGAACGATCCCAACTCCGGTAAAACAGTCAGCCGCTTCGAGAATCAACCTCAGACTCAATTGTTCATTCCGTGAGGACAAATGTAGTACGGTCACGGTGGCTCTGTCCATAGAACAAGCAGAGCTTTACGAGCAGGCCACAGTTAACCACCGCAGGCTCCAAGAAATCCTTCACGCTGCAGGGCGGAGTGCTTAACCGATGAGGGAGAGAACATACTCACAGGTGTATGCCTTTTCTATTTAGTTCGGGAGGAAGACTTGCTGACCACGGATTGGCGGCACTGCGAGCCGCTTAAGTCGCCGGTGATCTTTACCAATCAGGTGGATAACCCATATTATAACAGAAACCCATTGCATTTGAATATCTATAAAATAGTCCGAGCAAAATCTATATGGTACTAAGGTACAATATCGGCAGCTAGTCAGAATTGATAGACTTCTGCTTCGGACAAGGAATCTGCTGGCTTTCGTGGTCCCTCGCTGTTTGGTGTGGGTAATTGCTAAGTTAACTCATGTTTGGGACATCCAGATTAAGCTGACCGGCTCGATGGTAGGCTGCGGTTCTGAAGTAGACGAAGTTTCTAAAGCCACGAGCCATTCGTTTTGCTAGCTGGATGATCCCGTTGACGGCCTCGATTGCGGCGGAGGTCAGCTTGGTATCGAAGTAGGCCAGGATCCCATCCCATAGCTGACGAATGGTCATGGCCAAATGGCGAAAAGACCAGAGGCGGCTGCGCGCTGCCCAACCACACCACCACCGCAGTTCAGCTTCGGCTAGCTGGCGGTCGGAGTTTGCGTAAATGGCTTGGAGAGTCTCACGCAGACTCATCGCACGGCCAAGTTGAGTGTAGTGGCGACAGAGGTCTTTACGATGCGCTTGACGCTCTGGACTGAGATTCCAGGGGTTGCCGCGTAAAGTCCACATCGCCCCTTTGAGCTGGGCTCCCTCGCGCTGCAATTGGAGGCGCACCTCCTCGAGGGCTTTGCCAGCCAGCACCATGACGTGGAACTTGTCAAAGACGATCCTGGCCTGAGGGAAGTATTGGCTGGCCCCTTTCATATAGGAGGTGCTCATATCCATCGCGATCGCCTCGATTTGGGAGGGGTCCCCGCCGTGCAAGCGTAGCGCCTCGGCAAAAGCTCCCAGGGCCTGGACACCGCGTCCCTCGACCATCAGGAGCAGACGTGAGTTCTCAGCGTCCAGCACGTTGGTCACGTAGCGGCGTCCGCGCCGGGCACTGGTCTCATCGACGGCGACCCTTCGTACGGCGCTCCAGTCGCTCTTTGAGTGAGCTTGTTCAACGTAATGCATCAAGACCCGCCACAGCCGGGTATCGTGCTGATCGATTAAATCAGCCATCGCATCGACGGGCATCTCCGCGCTGAGCAGCATCATGAGCGCTTCCATCAAGAGGGTGAAACCGCTGCCTTCCCGGGCCCAGGGGACTGGCACCTGATGGACCCCATCGGTGCGACACCAAGTGCGCGGGACCTTGGCCACCAGCTCACAGCGGTACTGGAAAAAGTTCATATGCCGCCAGCGTCTTTCGATGGCGTCGTGGACTCCACACGAAGCTTTGCAGACCGGGCACTGGAAATGTTCCCCGGGCACGTGCTCGAGTCGTAATTCCAAGCGTTTGGGTTCACCCTCAAAGCGGCATTCGGGCCACTCGCCATTGCCGACCCAATCCCAGTGCTGCGGTAAAAAGCTCCTCCGGTGTCATCCCTTCTTATTGAGTCCACGGTCACCCAAATGCAAATCCAACCCCCTCCTGTTTGGCTTCCAGGATAACAGACCAAGAGCTTTTGCGCTTCAGAGGCCCGTAGCGAGGAACGAGCGCAGAGGCTCTCGAACGCAAAAGACAGTAACCTTCCCAGCGCGGAGCGAAGTCTGCTCAAGCGAGAAACGGAATAAATCGAGGGGGAGCAGGCCGTTTATGCCGGATTCGACCTTGAACAGGCGTAGCGTAGCGCTATCATGTGGCCAAACCTAACGAATTTAGTTATCCACAGAAAATAGCGGAGAGCCGCTTTCGTCGACCCTGTCGAAGATGGATGGCAAGTATCGAGAACTATGTCAAGCAGTCCATAACTATATACCGACTCATATGAAAAAATTAATTGCCTTAGCCGTAATGACACTCGCCGCACAAGTGGCAGGCACCTTCGCCGGAGAACCGATGGTGTCTTCGAAGCAAGTTATAGCCCCGCCGCCACCGGCGCCGCCTGAGTTCTTCAGACCCAACGAATTCGATATAGGAGCCTTTGCCACCTATGCCGGATTTTCAGGTACGCATGAGGGCAATGTGCACGGTTGGGGTGGAGGCATAGATTTAACTTATTGGTTCCCATGGAAATACGCCGGTGTCAGATTCCAAGGGACTGGACTAGATTTCAGCTCAAGTAAGGGTGAACGAACAAGAACAGTCACCTTTCCGGATGGTTCCACTCAGACCCTTAGAGGTGGCGGCGGCAGTGTAGCGGCGGGGGTGATTACGGCAGACGTCCTTTTGAGATTGCCGTTGGATGATTTCTGGCCGGGTGTTCACCTGGCGCCCTACGCGTTCGGTGGGTTCGGAGGGATTTTGCTTGGAGGAGGGGGCAACGGGGAGACGTTTAGTAAGACCGTATTCGTGAGTTCAACACAAGGTGCGCCCGCGAACACCCCGGTAACGTTCACAGGTCGACGCGTTAATAATATACGCAATAACATTGGAACGGATCGAGTACTTGGCCATATTGGCGGCGGACTTGAGTATCGCTTTACTCCCCATATCGGACTGTTCACCGAGGCCAGTTATAACATTGTCGATGGGTCTTCGAACAACTTTTGGCAGTGGAATTTTGTAGGCTTAAGATACGCCTTCTAAAAAAAATAAGCTTAGCGAAATGACCGGCTCAGTGCATCCCCGACCGGCATTGAAGCCAGAGTAGCGTCTCGCAAATTTGTGGTGGGGTCACCGTGACCATGCGCCAGCGCTGCGCCTGTGGCCTACGAACCGTTGCCGGCGCTCAGAGCCAGCGTGATTCTACGGCCGCAGCATTTCCAGCCGGGCGAACTTTACCGTGCGGGATTCCGTCCCGACTTACTCCGGCTCGAACCGCTACACGATCGACTCTGACTTCTGGGCTTTTCAAAGCTGCGCGGCAACCAGATGCTCATGTGTCGAATCGCGAAAATTAGCGCGATAACCAGGCTGCAGGCGATGCCGCAGACCAAAGAGTTCACGCAGGCAGCGGCGCAGGCGGCGTCAGCCCCGCTCCAAGTCGCACAGGATTTGGTCGCCAATCCCGTGTCCAAGATCTCAGGCGTTCAGAAAGGCTTTCGGGGTTCCTGAATCAAACGGGAGAGGCCGTGAAGCAGGTCACCGAAGACCGGGATTAACGAAAACCGGACAATCGATCTTCGAGCGGTTAGTCGGGCGATGTCACATCACTGGGATGCGGATTGCCCGTCGATCGCCGGACCGTCAATACGAGGATATTATCCCGATTGGGCGAGCGCTTACTCATCGCAAAGAACAACCGGGGCGCAAACTTGGGGAACGGGGCCATGCGCCAGGTCCATTCCCAAAGGTGAGAGGCTTGACAGGGGGCAGTGATTATAGGCTATAATCCTATGAAGTTCGGCGCACGCCTTTTTCAGGGCTGCTG
Source organism: uncultured Verrucomicrobiae bacterium (assembly GCA_963736745.1). Classification (GTDB taxonomy): domain Bacteria; phylum Verrucomicrobiota; class Verrucomicrobiia; order Chthoniobacterales; family JAFAMB01; genus JAFAMB01. The sequence continues at coordinate 27,988 of CAVTQD010000021.1, forward strand.
ATCTGCTGGTGCTGATTCCGCTAAAATGAATGAAGTTCTGGAGCCAACCGTCCTAGTCGAATCGCTGTCGACGAGGAACGTCTCAGTTCCGCTGCAGACGATGACCAAAGCCAAGGCCGTCTATGTCGAGACACGCTCTCGCATTCTGCGAGGCATGCTGGCCCCGGGTTCAGCGGTAAACCAGGAGGCATTGGCCGCCGACCTGGGAGTTTCGATCACGCCGCTTCGCGAAGCATTGCGGAGGTTGGAAATGGAAGGGCTGATCCGTCTGGAGGCGCATCGCACAATCGTCATCGCGCCCCTGACGAGTCAGGAACTGAACGAGATTTATGTCGTCCGCATGGAGTTAGATCCGCTCGCCGCCCGTCTAGCCGCCGCAAACGCGTCGGAGTCGGAGTTGGACGTGATCAGGCAACTCGCTCGACAAGAGGCGGTTTCTGATCCGGTGCCGCAACTCGAGCGCAATCGCGGGTTCCATCGCGCCGTCTACTCGTCAAGTCAAAATGGCGCCCTGATCAGCATCCTGGATCAGCTCTGGGATCGGGCCGACCGCTATCGCCTGATCCTGATCAGGGAGGAGCTTGTGGAGGGCCCGACCTCGCAACAGGAGCACATCGACATAGCGGAAGCTGTTGCCACCCGAAAGGCCGAATCTGCCGCTCGCTTGATGCGCGCTCATATCGAACGGTCGCACACGCGCATCTCTGACATCGTGATGGCGTGGGCGGCCGAGGGCGGCGAGAGGCCCGGACATGAAATCTTCGGAGAGCCAATGACTGACGCGGACCAGACCGGAATCACGCTTGCGGAGCGCCTCTCCGCGCTGGACACCGCTACACTCTACGAGTCAGGGGCGAGCGGAACGATGACGGCGGAAATCAAAATACTATCCGGTGATCGCCGACTAGCGGGCCCTGCCCTTACTGTCATGTGCCGACCCGGGGACAACCTGATGGTTCATGTGGCCGTGGCATGCGCTAAGTCCGGTGCAGTCATGGTGGTGCAGTCCCATGACGCAAGCTATGGGGTCTGGGGTGAGGTGCTGACTGTGGCCGCTATGGCGCGGGGCATCGCGGGACTCGTGGTGGACGGGTCAGTGCGTGACCTAGGCGCCATCCGGCATCTGGGTTTTCCCGTCTTTGCCCGCGGAACGGCTCTTCGGGGCACGACGAAGTGTGCCCGCGGAACGATCGGGGCGGTCATCACATGCGGAGGCACTCCCGTCTCTCCAGCCGATCTGATAGTCGCCGACGAGAGCGGGGTCGTCGTGATCCGGCCGGAGGAGGCCGAGCACGTCTTGGCAAGAGCGCAGGAGCGCTGTCGGAAAGAGGCGGCGATGATGAACGAGTTGCGAGCCGGCCGCACGACCATGGAGCTCCTCGGCCTCGACGAGAGGTCCGCTGGCGACTAGTGCATCGTCTCATATGTAGCTGGCATATGCCAGCTACACATGAGACGATGCACTAACCCCGATTATCTTCAGAACTTATCTTGGTAGACCGCGGCTTGCGATGGCGCACGAACCAATCGCCTCTTCACTAAACTCACTACGGCTAAACTCTCCGGCGATCCGTTTCTCCCTCATCACGAGAATTCGATCGCTCATACCGATGATCTCAGGCAATTCCGAGGATATCAGCAGAATCCCTATTCCCTCGGCCGCGAGAGCGTCCATCATGTTTCTTATCTCCGCTTTCGCCCCCACGTCGATTCCGCGCGTCGGCTCGTCGAGGATCAGGACCGCGGGATTTGTGTTCAGCCATTTCCCCAATACGACCTTTTGCTGATTGCCGCCGCTGAGACTCGAGACGGGGAGCCTCGTGGAGGAGGTCCTGATCCTGAGCCGGGCGATATTCTCCCGGACCAGCTGCTGCTCCTCCCGGTTGTTGATGAACAAGGAGTTCGAAAGGGCCTTCAGATGCGGGAGGGTCAGGTTCTTTCGGACATCGAGCGAGTGAACCAGGCCGAGAATGCGTCTGTCTTCGGGAACGAGCGCAACCCCGTTGGCAATGGCCTCGGAAGGCGACCGGACATCCACGGCGCGACCCTTTATTCTGATCTGACCGCGGTCAGCGTGAGAGAGTCCGAAAAGAGCCTTGGCGAGGCGGGTTCTTCCGGATCCGACCAGCCCATAGATGCCCACGAACTTCGCCGCGGTGTACGCTAAAGCTCACGTCGACAAAGTGGGGCAGCTGTGTGAGGTTGGTGACCTCCAGGACTGGATGGCCCTGCAGATGTTTGTGGCTCCGGGGAAAAAAGACGGAGAGAGTTCTTCCGACCATCTCCCTAACAAGGTCTGCTTCGTCCCACTGACCAACGGGACGAGTGCTCAACCTCAGCCCGTCGCGAAGCACGGTGATTCGATCCGCAATGGTAAACATCTCTGCCAGTTTGTGCGAAATATAGATAACCGCCACGCCCTTCTCTTTCGTGGTGCGAATGACCCGGAAAAGATCCCTGATCTCCGGTTCGGTGAGCGAGGACGTCGGCTCATCGAGGATGAGAACCTGAGAATGCATGGAAATCCCTTTGGCTATTTCGACTAATTGCTGCTTAGCGATCGAGAGCTGATTGACTCTCTGCGTAGGGGATATGTGGGCTTCAATTTCCGCAAGAATTGAGCTGGCATCTTTCTCAATTCGGCGCCGGTTGATGAGCCCTGGAATTCTGGACGGGGCTTCTCTTCCGAGAAACATGTTTTCGGCCACCGATAGCTCCGGGACGAGGCTGAGTTCTTGATGCACCATCGCGATTCCCAGTTCGCGCGCGCGGCGCGGGGTGTGGATCTTGGTCGGTCGCCCCTTGAAGAAGATCTCGCCTTCGTAGTCGGGATAAATGCCCGCGAGAACTCTCATGAGGGTGGATTTTCCGGCGCCGTTTTCGCCGACCAGCCCATGCACTTCAGCCGGGAGGAACTCTAGGTCGACGTTTCGCACTGCGTCCGTACCAGTAAAGCTTTTGCTGATGCCTACCATCCTGATGATCGGCTGATGGGAAACATTGTTTTGCATGGTGCTGCTTCTCCCGCCGATTACCGCCTGCCCGATAGGTAAATAGAAGCATTCAGGAATTGCGCCATTTTTCCATTTCCTATAGCCTATAGGCCGGCGCAAGACTACGGTCTTGGTCTATCCGACGTCAAGTCTCTCTGGTTTCGTCGTCCGGCGATGATTTACATTGTGCGGCGACCGAGCGCGTCGGGCAGATCACGACAAATCCAATCGTAAGAGGAAACGCAAATGTCGGACTATTATGTCTATGCTGGGCTGGGAGGGGACACAGACCCTGGCCGATTCTGGAGCACTGGTCTCTACCGAAGCCGTAACGGCGACGGCGCTTGGGAATCATTGGGCGGCAAGATCGAACCGGCACCCCGTGTTTTCGCGATCCTCGCCGATCCCGGACGTCCAGGCCGGGTCAGTATCGGCACCGACGACGGAGTCTGGAGAAGTGACGACGCCGGCGACTCCTGGCGACGACTCAGCGCTCCAAAGCCGGCGCTCGCGGTCTGGTCGCTTGCCAGTCACCCCCGCGATCCCAATACGATCTTCGCAGGCTATGAGCCTTGCGCATATTTACCGCAGCACGGACGAAGGATTGACCTGGCACAAGTTGCCGGTCAACGTGACCTTCCCCGCGGTGTCCGAGCAGCCACAAATTCCAAAGCGGATAATTTCGATCGCGGTAGATCCCGCTAACCCGGATGAGATCTATGCGAGTCTTGAAGTGGGTGGTCTGCTCTGCAGCCACGATGGCGGTCAAAGCTGGATCAACCTTATTGACGGCCTCTACATTGATGAGGGTTCGGTCGACATTCATTCGGTAGTGGTCAATCCGAAACACGCTGGCCAGCTGACCGTTGCGACGCGTTTCGGCACCTTTCGCAGTGTCGATCGCGGCCTGCACTGGCGCGATCTCAAAGCTCCGCTACTCCGCCCGATCGGCTCTTATTGCCGGGTGCTCGCCTACGCTCCGGGCGACGCCAATGCTCTCTATCTCGCGGCCGGCAACGATTTCGACGGCGACAGGGGCGCCCTGTTCGTCAGCCGCGACGATGGTGCAACCTGGGAGCACGCAGACCTTGGCATACATCTGAAGACAACCATCTTCGGTCTTGCCGTGAATCCGAACCTCCCCGACCACGTATTCTGCAGCAGCAAAATCGGTCAAGTTCTCCATTCTTATGACCGTGGAAAGCACTGGCGGGTCAATCCACTTCCTCACGGGGTTGGCCACGTATTCGCGCTCGCAGCGGCTGAAATCCCAAGTCGTTGAAAGGGGGTCGATCGAGCCGGTGGACCGAGCCATTCTGAAGCGTGCCGAGTGCTTCGACCTCCGGCAAACTAATCGGGCCTCGATCCGCGGACGCATAAGGGCAAGCGATGGCGTGCTTCCCATCACCGCTCCGAATGTCCTCGCAACCGGGCAGCCACCGATAGATGAAACATTATGGAACGCCTTGACATCTTGACACTCCAACCCAAAATCGTTAACCTATAGCCTATAGGGAGTTCGACAGGGCACCCAGTTCGGAACCCACCCAGTTTACGCCATGGCCTATCCCCAATTTAGTGTGTTCGTCATGAGTATACCCAGGAGACAATCGGTTCCTGCACCATAGCAAGCCGCCAATAAGAAAATGGCATATGACGAAAAGTGCGACTGAGTCGGACGTCAGAGCAGTCTGGGCTCCGGGTCTCCATGGAGAGAGGTCACATCGCAGGCTCAGCGCGGTCCATGATCCTCCGTGACTATGGCATCTACATCATTCTCGTGATGATTACGCTCGCCTTTTCGTTTACCACGAAGGGCTTCGCAACCATCAACAATCTCATCCTGATCCTTTTGCAGGTCAGTGTGATGGGGATCATTTCAGTGGGCATGCTGTTTGTCATTCTTTCCAAGGGGATCGATCTCTCTGTCGGGTCGATCCTTGCGATTGCTGGTATGTTCTCAGGGCTGCTTGCAAAGCAGGAGCCCACGCCGGTCAATGTTGCGCTCGCCTTGGGGGTGCCCCTTTTCCTTGGGCTGGTCTGCGGGCTCGTCAACGGTTACCTCGTCTCCTGGGGCGGACTGCCGCCCCTGATCGTTACTCTCGGAACAATGTACGCCTTCCGCGGCTTCATCGTGTGGTACCACGTTAATCCCATCTACCAGCTTCAGCCGTGGTACCGCATCCTCGGACAGGAAAAGGTCGGACCAATCCCGATACCGGTCATTATCCTGTTGTGTGTAACGGGTGTCAGTTCTCTCGTGCTGAACCGCACTCGCTTCGGGCGGTACATCTACGCAGTCGGCGGCAACGAGGAGGCAGCGAGGGCAGCGGGGATCAACGTCAATCTTGTCAAGCTCTGCGTCTACTCGATCAGCGGCTTTTTTTGTGGTCTCGCCGGTCTCGTATTCACTTCCCGGCTTGGCGCCGCTCAGTCCATATCTGGAGCAGGTTTCGAGATGGTCGCCATAGCCTCCGTTGTGGTCGGAGGCGCGAGCCTTTTCGGAGGAAGAGGCACGGTCGGGAAAACCATCGTGGGCGCCTTGATCATGCAGATCGTCCAGAGCGGGTTGGTCATGCTGGATGTGCCTTCTCCCATTCAGCAGGCGATCCTCGGCTTCATCATAATTCTCGCCGTCTGGGTAGACCTGTTCATTCAGAGAAGAGAGGGCAAGAAGCGTTCAGGGTCGAGCCGAGGATTGTTCACATTTTACAAGACTAAATAACGGAAAAAACTAACATGAAACTACTAAGATCTATCGCGATTCTGTTCCTGGCTGCATCGCTTCTTTTGACTTGGCGGCTCGATGCTGGCCGAAACCCCGGCTGCTTCGGTGGATGTCACAAAGGCAGGGTTGGTGGCTCACGCCGTACAAAGCAACCAAAGAGTGGACCATCGGCGTCTCGTACACCGACGTCTCGATTTCCTACATCGCGGCTCTCCAGAAGGCGGTTCAGAACAAGGCGAAGGAAATGGGAGTCAAGATCATCGAAGTCGACGCGAAAAACGACACAAACATCGAGTTGAGCAACGTCGAGAATCTCCTTCAGCAGAAGATCGACCTTCTGCTTTTTGAAGGAGCCAGTTTGAAAGCCTCGGGCGCATCGATCGAGGCAGCTAACAAAGCAAACATCCCTGTGGTTCACTTCAACATCTTGGCCGAAGGCGGCGAGTACGTAACTTTTGTCGGATCCAACCAGATCGATTCCGGCATCACCATGGGTAAGCAGATCGTCAAGCTGTACAAGGAGCTGGGGAAGCCGACCCTTAACGGCATCTACATGAGAGGCATCGCCGGTTACATCACTGATGAAATCCGCAACCAAGGCGTAAAGGACACACTCAAGGAAGCGGGAATCGCGGACAAGATCATGTGGACTGAGCAATACGCCGATTTCTCCCGGGGCAAGGCGCAGTCTGTTGCCGAATCGATTTTGAACAAGTCGCCTGACTACGATTTCGTCATTGCCAACGGCGACGACATGATTCTCGGCGCTCTCGGTGCGGTAAAGTCGGCCGGTCTGCTCGGAAAGGTTCGGCTGTACTGCAGCGTGGACGGCCTTCCGGAAGTCCTCGACGGGATCAAGGCGGGCGAGATCGTTTCGACCGTGTTTCAGAATCCTGAGGGGCAGGGTGCAGGCGGCGTTATGGCCGCTACGATGTATCTGGACGGGAGGAAGGACCTTCCCAAGCAAATCCTGATCCCGTTCGTTCTAACCGACAAGTCCAACGTCAGCGACATCATGGCGATCGCCAATCGGGTGTACAAGCAGTAAAATCTCATCGTCCGGAGGCAATCCCGCGAGCACGGCGAGTGCGTTCAGGTTGGAGGTTGGGCCATGGCAATCAAGAAATACAAGGTCGGGATTGGAGAAGGCGTTATCAAGCACGAATTCGTGCACGTCAAGGACGGCGTGACGACGTTTGAATGCAGGGAGTTGATTTCCACGTGAAGCGAACGGATCGGAGAACATCTGCGTGTTTAAGGCGGTATTTGGGCCCCGCGAGGAGCACTCCAAACATCGGCACACGAAGTGCGACGAGATTGTCCATTGCGTCTGCTGGCCGGGGCGTCGAAGGAATTGAGGTAGAGCCGGGAAAGTACAAAGAGTTTGAATACGTTCCCGGAACCACAATGTACCTCCCGACCGGAACGGGCCACTACACACGAAACCCGGACTATTTCGAAAATCTGCACCTGGTGGGAATCTTCCTCGGTGTTCCCGACATGAACAAGGAGACGACGGGCTACGTAGCAGAGGGCGAGATCCAGGAGAGCGAGAAAACGCTCGGTTAGCATTTCCTTACTTTCTTTGCACCGGCTCTCCCTGT
>CAVTQD010000022.1:0-62550 GCA_963736745.1 uncultured Verrucomicrobiae bacterium
TGAGATTCACGAGCAAGATTGCCAAAGATCTGTCCGCCGAGGTCACGCTGCTGACAGTCATACCCCGGCCGCCAGCTATGCATGGGACAATATTCAGGCAACAGGAAGATTTTGCCGCCCTACTGAATTCGAACTCGGCTTTGGCCAGGAATCTACGAAATGAGAAACAGATAATCGAACGCGCCGACGTGCCTGCGGTCGTACAGATCCGCCACGGAATCGTCATCGATCAGATCCTCGAGGAGGCTGAGCAACGCGATTACGATCTTGTGGTGTCCGGTTCATGGCCGGTACGCGACGCGCTGCGCAATTACGCTATTGGCAATGTCACACGCGAAATCGTGAATCGAACCGAACGCCCGGTGCTCGTCGTCCGTAGTGACGTCCAACCGGCACCTCTAGCGCAACGACTGCGGAACATGGTCAAAAGGCTGAGTGGGAAACAAGATTACATGCCGCAAATATCCGCCGTTTGAAAAAGCCCGGCGCCTGACTGGCTTTCTTCTGATTTGTCTGGCCTGCATTTATCCTAGCCTGAACTCGAGGGCCGCAGGCGACCTGATCATTTACGATCTTATCCCGGATCTCTACAGCTTTTTGCGAGTTGCTCCCGAAGGGAGAGAAAATCGCGCAAAGCTCTTTGCACAATTAATTATCCGGCCGCATCCGGAGATTTACGGCCGGCCGCAGATATTCAAAACGGATATTGGGACACTGGAACAATACCTCGACGGACTCAACGCATATCTTCCTGCGATCAAACATCTTCATAGGCGCTTCGAGGAACAGCGCGAATTTATCCAGACGAGATTTCTGAACGCTTTCCCCGATTTCGACTCTTCAAGAGCGAGGGTTTACCTGATGCTTTCTTTATTTCGCTTTGATGGAAAAATTCCGCATGACAATCCTCGCATGCTCTTGCTCGGATTGGATGGATTGGCCAAATTCCACGGAACTGATACGCGTCTGCAAGTGATACTTTGTCATGAGTTATTTCACGTTTACCATTTCCAGGTTAATCCATTGCCGCGGGACATCGACCAGATAGAATTGTATCGCCTGATCTGGCAGGAAGGTCTGGCGACGTATGTCAGTCAGGCATTGAACCCTGACGCATCATTAGCCGATGCGCTTTTAGACCCACGGTTGGCTGAGGACGGCCCGAAATTCGTTCCGACGTCGGCCCATAGTTTGTTGACGCAACTTGAATCAACTGACGACGCGACAACCGCGCGTTATCTTTCCTATCGACGCGGCGGCAGAATTCCGGCACGGATGGGTTATCTCATCGGGTACGAAATCGCCAGGAGAGCGGCGACCACTCATCCGATAAGAGAACTTGCTCGATTGCGAGGGCACGCGCTCCTGAACCTGGTGCGTCGGGAGATGCAGTCTCTGGCGGCTGGAGGGGTCTAAAACTAACTGCGGTCCCAGGCGTTTTCATTGGCAGGCAAGCACTGCTGTTCAAAAATAGTCGTTAGTTGGGCAGAGTAGTCGTGGATCGGAGCCGCTACCCGGGTCATATAAACTGGCCGGAGTCGCAGAATAAACCACCGGATCACGCGCGTGCGCAAAGTTGGTGAGCCGCTCGTTTCCTCCGGAACACCTGCAACTCCTGTTTCGCAATCGACAGAATAAGATCGTTCAGTCACAATCGGGGTCTCTATGTGGTCCCAGGTTTACAACCCCCTCCATAGCATAGTACTTTCGGCTCTTCTCGCAGCCGTACCCATAGTTGTGTTGCTTGGTGCGCTCGGTATTTTCCATCTCAAGGCGCATCTTGCCGCGTTACTCGGTCTCGTCGCTTCCATCGCCATCTCGGTATTCGAGTTCGGAATGCCAATTCAGATGTCGGTGATGTCTGCGGTAAACGGCGCGGCGTACGGCTTGATGCCGATCGGCTGGATCATCCTCAACGTTATCTTTCTTTACCAGCTGACATTGGAAAAGGGACACTTCAAGATTCTGCAAAACAGCATCGCCAACGTGACGAACGATCGCCGGTTGCAGCTACTCCTGATCGCCTTTGCGTTCGGCGCATTTTTTGAAGGAGCTGCAGGCTTTGGCACACCGGTAGCCGTGACAGGCGCAATCCTGATAGGAATCGGTTTTTCACCGCTTGCCGCCTCGGGCCTTTGCCTGATCGCTAACACCGCTCCTGTGGCTTTCGGAGCGATCGGCACGCCGGTTATTGCGCTTTCGGCCGTTACCGGTCTCGATTTACTTCAGCTCTCAAAACAAATTGGCCACCAGCTTCCCTTCTTTTCTGTTATTATTCCGTTTTGGCTGATCTGGGCATTTGCCGGTTTCCGTGGGATGATTCAGATCTGGCCGGCAATCCTAGTGACCGGGGTCTGTTTTGCGGTCCCCCAATTTCTGGTATCGACGCTGCACGGCCCCTGGCTGGTTGACATCATTGCTTCGATTACCTCTATGACGGCGTTAACTCTGTTTCTGCGGGTCTGGCAACCGAGCACCCCGTGGTTGTCGATGTCGCGACCTAACCCAACTCTAAACGCGGACCCGAATAGTAGCGAAGGCGAACCGATCGCTGCGATCTTCCGGTTCCAACCGGAAAACGGAACCAAGATCGTTCGGGCCGATATTGTGAAAGCGTGGATCCCCTGGGCTATACTAAGCGTTGCAGTTTTCCTCTGGGGTATACCCCAGTTCAAAACGTTTCTGGAGGGGCTCTTTAGTCCAAAGCTCCCGATCCCCGGACTGGACCAGCTCGTTCTGCGTGTTCCGCCCTTGGTGCCAAAGCCTCGACCTGAAACGGCGGTCTATGCATTCAGCTTATTGTCTGCGACCGGCACGGGTATCCTCGTGGCCGCAATTCTCGGTGGCTTTTTGATGGGTTATTCGCTCTTTGGAATGGTGCGAGTCTACTGGCGGACGCTCAAGCTGGTTCGACTATCATTACTTACAATCGCGTGCATGCTCGCTCTCGGATATGTCACCCGCTACTCCGGAACGGACGCTACTCTCGGTCTCGCTTTTGCTCAGACTGGAGCGTTTTATCCAATGTTTGGCACGCTTCTCGGGTGGCTGGGAGTAGCGCTCACCGGCTCGGACACTTCTTCCAATGTCTTATTTGGCGGTTTGCAAAAAATCACCGCTCAACAATTGGGACTCAATCCGGTGTTAATGGCAGCCGCAAACAGCAGCGGCGGTGTGATGGGCAAAATGATTGACGCGCAGAGCATCGTTGTCGCTTCGACCGCGACGCGATGGTACGGACACGAAGGCGAAATTCTCCGTTTCGTTTTTTTTCACAGCATTTCGCTTGCGGTGCTAGTGGGCGTCCTCGTAACGATCCAGGCGCACATGTGAGGAAATTCCTGAAACCGGTTTCGATTTTCAGGTGGTGATCGAAAGCAACGAAAACAAGCCCACGCGGAAGCTGGCACGCCGGCGCCTGGCTCTGGAAGCGTTGGTCCTTTTCGTTTTTGCTTGGATAGCCGCCATTGTGACTTCCCTTCTCAGACCTGGCTCAATGGCCTCTTCCGCGAACATTGGCATATCGCACTTCATCGCATCGACTTTTGTAACCGGGCTGGAGTGTTTTGTTTTTGGCTACGTCTTGTCCCGCTTCTTCAAGCAGTTCAAGACCGGGTGCGCTTTCGTGATCATCCTTTTTCTCGCGTATCTCATCTGGGCGGGAAGACATCCACGGTGAAGGAGGTGCCGGCGTTTCGGCATGTCGGCGAAGGAAGGTAAAGCGAGGACGCTTTACTTACGCAGCGAGGGCAAGCGGAACGCTTGCCTTACTGGTAAGCAAACCGTCTCGGTTTGCCCGGTTCTCAAAGGGATCACTTTCGGTTTGGCTTTCGCCTCCCACTCGATATCTTGCCTACGTTCATTATTCATAGAGCCGACAGTGTAGCAGCGGGTGTTGCTGCCTGTCGGCTCATGTCATCTTTATCTACGTCCGAAGGTAAAGCGAGGACGCTTGCCTTACCAGCGAGGGCAAGCGGGACGCTTGCCTTAATGGTAAGCAAACCGTCTCGGTTTGCCCGGTTCTCAAAGGGATCACTTTCGGTTTGGCTTTCGCCTCCCACTCGATATCTTGCCTACGTTCATTATTCATAGAGCCGACAGTGTAGCAGCGGGTGTTCTGTCGTCTTTATTTACGTCCGAAGGTAAAGCGAGGACGCTTTACTTACGCAGCGAGGGCAAGCGGGACGCTTGCCTTACTGGTAAGCAAACCGTCTCGGTTTGCCCGGTTCTCAATGGCTTTCCTATCTTCCAAACAAGAAGTGGAGGATAAACAAGAGTGCCAAAACGTATGTCACGAGACCAACTTCTTTCGACTTTCCGGTCCCGACTTTGAGCCCGACGTAGGTCAGCAAGCCGAAGGCGATTCCTTCGGTGATACTGAATGCCAGGGGCATCGCCAGGATCGTGACGAACGCCGGCGCCGCCTTTTCAAAATCCCTCAAGTCAAGTTCTGCAAGCCCTTGCATCATAAATGAGCCCACGATCACCAAGGCAGGTGCGGTGGCTACAGCGGGAATAATCAGAATCAAGGGCGTGAAAAACAGCGCCAGAATAAAACAGAGTGCCGTAGCAACCACGGTCAACCCGGTGCGTCCTCCCGCCTCGACCCCCGCTGCGCTCTCGATATAGCTCGTGACAGTCGAGGTCCCCAGGGATGAACCAAACATTGCCGCCCCCGCGTCGGCCATAAACGCTCTGCCAATCTTTGGTAAGTTCCCGTCCTTATCGAGCAACCCCGCACGCTTTGAAACTCCAATGAGAGTGCCCATATTATCGAAAAGGTCGACAAATAAAATGGAGAGCACAATCGGCAGCGCGCCCAGGAAATTACTCCAGAAATAGCCCAGATCGAACTTCAGGAATGTAGGCCCCAAAGAAGCAGGAAGATTCACGATGCCGGCTGGCATCGCCGTGATCATTCCTTTCCCATCGGGGGCAGGAACAATCAATCCGATGATTGTGAGCGCTAAAATTACCAAAATGATTGCGCCGGGTATCTTCCGTGTTACCAGAATCGCCGTTGCTATAACCCCTCCAATCACGAGGAGCGGTCCCGCCTTCGACAGATCGCCCAGCCCGACGAAAGTCTCCGGGTTCGCCACAATGACACCGCCGTTCTTGAGTCCGATAAACGCTATAAAAAAACCGATCCCCGCAGTGATAGCTAATTTCAGTTCAATCGGGATTGCTTCGATGAGCTGCTTTCGCAGACCGGAGACTGAGAGGGCGAGAAAAATTAAGCCGCTGTAGAACACCAGGCCAAGCGCAGCCTGCCAAGGAATCCCTTTTGCTCCGCAAAGAGTGAAAGCGAAGAAGGCGTTCAATCCCATCCCGGGCGCTAGCGCAATCGGATAGTTAGTCGCCAGCGCCATTACCGCCGTCATCACACCAGAGGCCAAGGCCGTGGCCGTGATCAGAGCACCCTTATCCATACCCGTTGTGGAAAGGATGGATGGGTTCACCGCGAGGATGTAGGCCATCGCCGCAAATGTCGTCAGACCTGCCACCACCTCCTGTGACACAGAGGTCTGATGTTCTTTAAGAGAAAAGAAGCGTTCGAGCATGTCGGCGATTTAGCAAATTTCGCGACAGGTTGTGGAATAAGCGTTGCGCGTCGCAAGAAAAAACCGCATGCCCATGGAGTTTCATCCGGCAACGATTCCCAAACAATGCGCAACTATCGAGACGAAAATCAATCATGGCACGTCCGTCATGCTCTCCTCGTGGTTTCCTGATCTGCTGCCTCACATTTGCCGAACGCGTCGCGGTCTAACTCATCGGCCGAGCGGAAGCACTTGCTCTCTCTCCGGGAGGTAGAAAAACAATATCCCCAGAATCAGATAAAGGGACAAAAGCTGCACGCCTTCAAGCCAATTCGTTTCGCCGTCGCCGCTGATCTGAAAGATCAGTTGAATAGCGACGATCACCGCAACGACCTCGGGCAATGTAAACTCCAAATCCATCGGACTGCCGAAGAAATACGAGGAAAAGACGAGCACCGGTGCGACGAAGAGCGCGATCTGCAAGCTCGATCCCACGGCAATACCCAGGCTGAGGCTCATCTTGTTTTTCATCGCCATCATTACCGCCGTGGAGTGCTCGGCCGCGTTGCCGATCACCGCGATCACGATCACACCGACAAAGACTTCGGTAAGTCCCAGCGCTGAGCGGGCAGCTTCCACGGCACCGACTAAGAACTCAGACATCAGCGCAACCAGGGAGGTAGCGACGATCAGCACAATAAGCGATTGGAAAACAGACCAGCCGCTGCCTTCTTTCAAACCTTCACCACCATCCTGCGGGTCAATGGAGTAAAGCTGCTTGTGAGTGATCAACTCAAAACTGAGCACGCAAGCGTAGGTTACGAAAAGAACAACCGCGATAGCGAGAGACAGCTTTTGCTGCGTTGACTGGCTCCACTCAGCGGAGTGTTCAGCGGCGGTTATATGAAAAACTGTGGGAATCGTCAGTGCAACGGCTGCCAGCGTCAGCGTCGTTGCCGACGCCCGCGCGGCGGTTTTGTTGAAGCGCTGCTCCGAAAATTTCAGGCCGCCGCCGAGAATCGAAACGCCCATGACGAGGAGGACATTGCCGATGATCGAGCCTGTGATAGATGCTTTCACAACCCCAGTCAATCCTTTCGAAAGCGCCATCAGCGCGATGATCAACTCCGCGGCATTGCCGAAAGTCGCATTTAACAGTCCCCCGATTCCGTGACCCAGATGGTCGGCGAGTTGCTCGGTTGCTCGGCCCATCCAGCCTGCCAAAGGAATGATCGCAAGGCAGGAGCAGATGAATAAAGCAGTTTCGTTTCCGATTTGCGGCCAGAGACGCAAGACAATGGATACAGCAACAAAACCCAGGAGCCAGTTTAGTGAGGGTTTGAGCAAAGATTTTAATGTTGGCATACGGAAAACTTGCAACCAATACCTTGCTAAATAGTAAAGCCGCGGCCGTAAGCTCGGCCTCGGCATGCGAACTGTCGCAGTGCGTGGCGAACAATGGATTTCATAGCGGGTTCATCGTGCAGAATGTCTCAATTGTTGATTGGCGCAACGTGGGCTGTAAACTCGCGCGATACGCCGACAGCGGCGTCCCGCCGGCACGAGTGGGCCTTATGGTTGCTGTGACACTGCGGGTTTTGTTACGGGCGAGTTGTCGGAGGAATTTGTTTGCAACTGATCTTGATCTTTATCATTGGGCACAATTTTGCCGTTTCCTTTTATTCCTTCCTCGAATTTTTGGCCGACGTCGCCGGGCGTTTGTTCCGTCACGGCGCAAGCTTCGAAGAGCAGGACCAAGAGTGCCAGACAGATTGCGCGAACACAAATCATCCACGTCACACTAAGGAGGTGGACATCTTTCTGCAATCCTTATGTCATTCGTAAAAGCAATGGTAACTCTTCGCAAAATGTATTGGAGAAGCTCATCCGTCCTGCTGGAGATTGGGTCAGATTCACAACGTCGACCTGATCCGTCGCAGTGAACCGCGCCAGCGAAAAGGAAATGTCAATGTTCTCATGGATGAAAACTAAAACTTATTTTGTAACGGTCGCAGTCGACGGGCAATTTTTTCCAGAACGAGTTAAGTTAGTCGCTGTGTCTGAATCCGCAGCAGCCGAAAATGAGGTTCGCGCTGAAGATTCGAGAGGCCACCTACGGGAAACTTGACCTCAGGCCGTGAAATCATCAATCGCATGGACCGGCCAAGCGCACCTCGGCTTGATCGGCTTCCACGTCGTGGACCAAGCCTGCTGGCCGATCGGTGACCTCTGCGCCCTGTGGTTCTGGCAGGAAATGGAAAAGGCCCAATTCTTGGGGATCCGTACCCCTTGGACCACAGCCCAGGAACTGCTCGTGCCTGTCGAGGGCGTGACCGTCCACCAAAGACAATACATCATCCGCGTTCCCTACTCTCGCGATATGCTCTACAAGGCTCCGGTCCACCCATCCGTCGCCGTGCTCACGCTCGAACACGAGCGCAACGTCTACCTGTATTATGACATGCGGGTCACAGCGTTGTCCATCACGGCCCCGAAACGCCTGACCCACTGCCCTGTAAATTCCGGGATCAACAAAGAAGTATGAACGAAGAACTGGCCCGCTAACATGAAAGGGTTGTTAGCTTAGAGACCGACGCAACTACCTGCAGGATCGCTTTGAAGCAATCAGCCATCCAGCAGCGATGGTCCGCACAGATGCAGTTTAAGCGGTTTAGAAATTTCAACCCTCAATTGCGCTGTAATAATCGACGAGCTGCGAGCGAGTGGCTTGCAACCGCTGCAACATTACCTTCCCAATACGCGTGCCTAGTTCGTAGCCGAAATCATGATCCGCTTTAGCGTGCTCGCGGAGAGCCTGAGCAGCAAAAGCGACTACTTCAGTAATCGCATGGGAGCGGGCCCCGAAATGCCAGCGGTAAGGCGGGAAGAGCCACGACCAACCGAGCACTTCGGCGGAAGTGATCGATTGGATTGTGACCACTCCTTTACCGCGCACGAAGGTCTCCAAAGAGATGCGTCCTTGATGAATCAGGTAAAAATGTTCGGCGTCCGAACCTTCCAAAAATATAGGCTCAGCAAGGCCAAATCTCATAAGGGTCGCGTTGACCTCTAAGAAGCGAAAATGCTCAGGGTTCAACCCCTTCCAAAACGGATGTGTCCTGATGATGTTTGAGAGAATTTCCATTCGCACCGATTTCCTCCGCATTTCCTAACGCTCTCCTCTTAGCAAAACAATTCCATTCGCTTTCGCCTTGTCGAACCAGGTAAAGAAGCATGGCCGAACTTTGCGTTTCGATTACTCGGCGTTCGCCCACTTCCAATTCCGGATCTCCGGCATGTCCTCGCCATTTTTGTCGATGTATAGCTTGTGCTCAATCAGCTTATCCTTGAGTTGCTGCTTCAGGTAGATCCCCCTGTCGCCAATCTGCGGCACACGGTCGATGGCGTCCATCACAAGGTGGAAACGGTCCAGATCGTTCAACACTGTCATGTCGAAGGGCGTAGTGATAGTCCCCTCTTCCTTGTAGCCGCGGACGTGGATGTTGTCGTGGTTGGTCCGACGGTAAGTCAGCCGGTGGATCAACCACGGATAGGCATGGAAAGCAAAGATGACTGGCTTGTCTTTGGTGAATAGCTCGTCGAAATCGCGGTCGCTCAAACCGTGCGGATGCTCGGTTTGCGGCTGCAGCTTCATGAGATCGACGACGTTGACCACTCGGATTTTCAAGTCGGGCAGATGTTCGCGCATAATGGAAACGGCAGCGAGGGTTTCAAGTGTGGGCACATCGCCACAGCAGGCCATGACCAAGTCGGGCGCAACGCCCCGATCATTGCTGGCCCACCGCCAGGTGCCGATACCCTCGATGCAATGCTTGACGGCGGCCTCCATCGTCAGCCAATACGGCGCCGGGTGTTTACCGGCAATTACAACGTTGACGTAATGGCGGCTGCGGAGGCAATGATCCATCACCGACAGCAGACAATTTGCGTCCGGTGGAAGGTAAACACGCACGACCTCGGCTTTCTTATTTACGACGTGATCGATGAAACCGGGATCCTGGTGTGTGAAGCCATTGTGATCCTGGCGCCAAACATGCGAGGCCAGCAGGTAGTTTAACGAGGCGATCTTCCGCCGCCACGGCAGGGACGAGGTGACCTTCAGCCACTTTGCATGCTGATTGAACATCGAATCGACGATGTGGATGAACGCCTCGTAGCAGTTAAAGAGTCCATGCCGGCCGGTCAGCAGGTAGCCCTCAAGCCACCCCTCGCATTGGTGCTCGCTAAGCACTTCCATCACCCGCCCGGCGGGCGCGAGAAATTCGTCGTTCGGCGCGGTCGCGGCTTCCCATTGGCGTTTGGTCACTTCAAAGAGAGCTTCCAAGCCGTTTGAAAGCGTCTCATCCGGGCCAAAGACTCGGAAATTCCGCTGCTCAACGTTGAGCTTTGCCACATCGCGCAGGAATCGCCCGAGCACGTGCGTGTCGCCGATACCGCGCACGCCCGGCGAAGTCACCTCGACCGCGTAGTCGCGAAAATCCGGCATCCGCAGGTCGCGAAGCAGCATGCCGCCGTTGGCGTGGGGATTGGCACCCATGCGTCGATCGGCTTTGGGCGCCAGCTCGGCCAGTTCCGGCTTGAGACGGCCGTTCTCATCAAAGAGTTCTTCCGGCCGGTAGCTCCTCAGCCAGTCTTCCAACAGCTTGAGATGCTCGGGATGGGTGGCAGGGTCGGAAAGAGGCACTTGGTGTGCACGGAAGGTGCCTTCAACCTGCACGCCATCGACGATCTTCGGCCCCGTCCAGCCCTTGGGTGAATTGAGGACGATCATCGGCCAGCGCGGACGCGCCAAGTTGCCCTGGCTGCGGGCTTCCCGCTGAATTTTCTGAAGCTCCTCCACCGCTGTGTCAAGGGTCGCAGCCATGGCCTCATGCATCAAAGAGGGGTCGTGACCCTCGACAAAATAGGGCTTCCACCCATAGCCACGAAGCAATTGTTCCAATTCCTCGCGGGTGATGCGGGCGAGCAGGGTCGGGTTGGAGATCTTGTAACCATTGAGATGCAGAATCGGCAGCACCGCGCCGTCGGTAGCCGCATTGAGAAACTTGTTGGAATGCCACGCCGTGGCCAGCGGCCCGGTTTCGGCTTCGCCATCGCCGACGACGCAGGCAACAATGAGATTGGGATTGTCGAACACCGCCCCGAAAGAATGGCTGAGCGAATAGCCCAGCTCGCCTCCCTCGTGGATCGAGCCCGGGGTCTCCGGGGACGCATGGCTGGGTATTCCGCCGGGAAACGAAAACTGAAGAAAGAGCCTCCGAAGCCCAGCCTCATCCTGGCTGATGTTGGGGTAGATCTCACTGTAAGTGCCCTCGAGGTACGTGTTGCTCACCACAGCAGGGCCGCCGTGCCCCGGTCCGGAGACATAGATCATGTCGAGGTCGTATTTTTTGATAACGCGGTTCAAATGCACGTAAATGAAGTTCTGCCCCGGGGTCGTGCCCCAGTGCCCCAGCAGCATGTGCTTCACGTCCCCGAGCGTCAGTGGCCGCTTCAGCAGCGGATTGTCATAAAGATAAATCTGGCCGACCGACAGATAATTGGCGGCGCGCCAGTAGGCGTCCATGTTGTGGAGCAGTTCCGGAGAAAGAGTTTGTGTGTTCATGGTGCAACTTTCTTTAGGTTCGCCGAGACCGAGGACGCTGGCGACTGCGCTCCCGACCGAAAGGATCAAACTCGAATGCGCAGCCGTTCATCTGGGATTGTTCGCTCATGGTCTTACACTCGATCGGAAACGCCAGCTGCGGAGTCCGCGCTTTCCGTCTGGTTCAGAATACTTCCCTTGAATTCCGAGACCGCCGCGGCTTGCGGAGCGTCAGACGGCTGCTGACCCGCGCATCGAACCAAGCGGAAAGCGGCCCGAACGGAACCGAGGAAGCAGAGATTACCATACCATGCAGCCGGTGCCTGATCATTAACGTCATATCGTGCGCGTCTGTTCTCACTCTCAGATCGCCCCAATAGTTGAAGTTCAAAAGTACTCTTTCCGAAGCGTTGTTCATCCTTTTAGGTATGATAGAAGGTAGAGTTTTCAATTTTTTGTCCGCGTGCCGACTCCACGGAATCTTCGAACACCGTTCCAATAGAGGACTCCTCACCTCCGGACCGACCAAATTACAACCAACTTACGCCAATGGATGGTTAGCTGCGTGCTCCGATAGCCGTATTTTCGTCGGGTAGCATGGAGTATCCAACCGGCATAAGTCCGAAAATCTTTCTGCGTTCTGACTGTTATTGAGCTAAATGTGTTCCGCGCCCGCCAGTTATAATGAGTAGCGAAACCCTGTCCAATGTCGGCACGATCATCTCCGTACGCGGCAGTGTCGTCGATGTTCGCTTTGAGGATTTTCTGCCTCCTATCAATTCGTTGCTCCATACCGGAAAAAAGGGACAAGTTGTCATCGAGGTATGGGCGCAATTAAGCGCGCGTACCGTACGAGGAATCGCCTTAACTCCTACCCAAGGTCTCGCTCGCGGTATGTTAGTGACGGATACTGGAGGCCCATTGAAAGCTCCGGTGGGGAAAGGGATTCTCTCTCGGATGTTCGACGTGTTTGGCAATGTAATCGACCGAGGCGAGCCCCTCTCGGACATTGAATGGCGCTCGGTGCATCGAATGCCTCCATCTCTTGCGGAACGATCAACGAAATCGGAAATCTTTGAAACAGGCATCAAAGCCATTGACGTGCTGGTGCCGCTGGAGCGGGGTGGAAAGGCCGGACTTTTTGGAGGCGCAGGCGTGGGCAAGACTGTCCTGCTGACAGAGATGATTCACAACGTGGTAGGAAATCACCAGGGGGCGAGTATTTTTTGCGGCATCGGCGAACGTTGCCGCGAAGGTGAAGAACTTTTCCATGACATGAAGGAAGCTGGTGTGCTGCCGAATATGGTGATGATCTTCGGACAGATGAACGAGCCGCCGGGAAGTCGGTTCCGAGTCGGAAATGCGGCGTTAACGATGGCCGAATACTTTCGGGACGACGAACACCGCGACGTCCTTTTGCTCATCGACAATATCTTCCGATTCATTCAAGCGGGTTCGGAGGTTTCCGGTCTCATGGGCCGAATGCCCTCGCGCCTAGGCTATCAGCCTACCATGGGCACCGAGCTCTCCGGATTGGAAGAACGTATTGCCAACACGGCAACGGGCGCCATCACCTCTATCCAGGCTGTCTATGTTCCAGCGGACGATTTCACCGATCCGGCCGCGGTGCATACCTTCTCGCATCTTTCCGCTTCCATTGTCCTTTCACGTGATCGGGCCAGCGAAGGACTTTTCCCGGCCATCGACGCGCTTCAATCGAGTTCCAAAATGGCCACTCCCGGCATTGCGGGTGAGCGGCATTACAACCTGGCGCAGGAGATTCGCCGGACCCTAGCCCAATACGAGGAACTAAAGGATATCATCGCCATGCTGGGACTTGAGCAACTTTCTTCGGAAGACCGGAAGGTGGTCGCTCGTGCCCGCCGGCTGGAACGGTTTCTCACTCAACCCTTTTTCACCACCGAGCAATTCAGCGGAATCCAGGGTAAAACAGTGAGTTTGAAAGATTCGCTCAATGGTTGTGAACGCATCTTGAAAGACGAGTTCCAGGATTATCCGGAAAGCAGTCTTTACATGATTGGTTCGATCGATGAAGCGATGAAGCCTGCTATGTCCAAAAAGGAGGTGCCTCGTGCCGCAATCCTGCATGCAGCTTAGGATCCTCCTGCCGTCTCGAATTTTCGCCGAGATCGACGATGTGACCCGTATTGTGGCAGAAACCGGACGAGGTTCGTTTGGCATCCTGCCGCATCGCCTCGACTGCGCGGCCGCTCTGACGCCAAGCATTCTGATCTATGCGACCGAAACAGGGGGCGACGTCTATGTCGCGATCGACGAAGGCGTTCTGGTAAAAACGGGCACCAAAGTGCTGATTTCCGTGCGCCACGCGATCGGTGGCGCTGATCTTGGCCAGCTGCGCCAAGCTGTCGAACGAGAGTTTCTAACGCTGGATGATCAGGAGAAAAGTGTACGGACGGCCATGGCTCACCTGGAAAGCGGGTTGATCCGACGCCTTGCGGAGTTTCACCATGGGTAAGAACTCCGAAAAGGGAACCAAAAGCAGCGAAGCTGCCTTCAGCCGAAAGGTTGGCACGCTGGAAGCCCGAAAACTTAAGGCGAAGCGCGGGGGCGTGCAGGGCATTTGGTTTGGTCTCGGGATGTTCGGCTTGATCGGCTGGTCCGTGGCCATTCCCACCCTGCTGGGAGTTTTGGTCGGCGCTTTTATTGATAAGCTCTTTCCGGGAGTTCATTCCTGGACTTTGTCATTGCTCATCGTCGGCCTGTTCCTCGGGTGCTTGAACGCCTGGCATTGGGTAGCCAAAGAAGAAAAGGCCATACGAGACGATGAGGAGAAAAAAAATGAGTGACGCCGGCATTTTATCCGTAGTTCTGATGGCGGGCGTTCTGCTCGGTGCGTTTTTCTTCGGCGGTCTTTGGTGGACGGTGCAGAAGTGCGTGAATTCAAGAAATCCGGGCTTGTGGTTCTTCGGTAGCATGCTGATTCGTATGGGTTTCACGGTGGCTGGATTTTCTTTCATCTCGCGAGACGACTGGCGAAAGTTGCTGGTCTGTCTGCTTGGATTCGTCATCGCACGTGCCGCGGTGATCCGGTTCACGCGAACGACCCAAAAGGGAATCCATGCACCTTAGTACCGACCAACTTATTTTTTGGCAGCACGGCTTCCTGAAGCTCAATGGCACCATCGTTTATACCTGGGGCCTCATGCTTGTGCTCACAGTTGGTACCAAACTGATCACGCGTCGGCTCAACACGGGAATTTCCATCTCGCGTTGGCAATGCGCCTTGGAAATCATCGTCACAGGCGTCAAAAGACAAATTGAAGAGGTCGGTTTGAGGCAACCGGAAAAATATCTCGGTTTTGTCGGCACCCTTTTCCTGTTCATCGCCATCGCCAACATGTTCACGATTTTTCCCGGATACGAACCGCCGACAGGTTCTCTTTCTACGACTGCGGCCCTGGCTCTCTGCGTCTTTGTTGCCGTACCGTTCTACGGCATCAAGGAACGTGGCTGGGGTGGCTACCTCAGATCGTACCTGGAGCCGACCGTGGTGATGTTACCCTTCAACATCATCGGCGAATTGGCACGGACGCTGGCGCTAGCCGTCCGCTTGTTCGGCAACATGATGAGCGGGACGATGATTCTGGGCATCCTGCTGATCGTCACCCCTTTTGTCTTTCCCGCGGTGATGAGCGCGCTCGGCCTCCTGACAGGCATGGTCCAAGCTTACATTTTTAGCATCTTGGCGGTCGTTTACATAGCGGCCGCCACCGGTACCGAAGACACGAAAACCGACAACAAAGCATCCTGACAAAGGGAGTAAGTATGGACAACATGACTATTATCGCGGCGGCATCGATCATTCTTGCCGGTCTCACCATGGCCATCGGAACTGTGGGACCGGGGATGGCCCAGGGACGGGCAGTAACAGCAGCCCTAAGCGCGCTGGCCCAGCAACCCGACGCCGCTTCGACCATCACGCGAACCTTGTTCGTGGGGCTCGCGATGATCGAGTCGATGGCAATCTATTGTTTCGTTATTTCCATGATCCTCATCTTTGCCAACCCTTTTTGGAATCACGTCATCGCCCAGGCGGCAACGAAGTAAGCCATGCTCATCGATTGGTTCACGGTTGCCGCACAGGCGGTCAATTTCCTCATCCTGGTCTGGCTGTTGAAACGATTTCTCTATAAGCCCGTTCTTGCGGCCATCGACGAACGGGAAAAACGTATCACGGCACAACTTCGAGATGCAGAACAAAAAAAGGCGGAGGCCCTGAAGGAACAAACCGATTTCCTGCACAAGAACGAGGAGTTCGACCAGCAACATTCTGCGCTTCTCCTCCAAGCGACGACTGAGGCAAAAACCGAGCGGGAGAGACTTCTCGAAACAGCTCGCAAGGACACTGAGGAGCTGCGTTCCAAGTTGCAGAAATCTGTATCCGACGAATTCGACAACCTGAAGCGAAAAATTGAAACGCTTGCCCTGCAGGAAGTCTTTTCCATTGCTCGAAAGACTCTTGCGGACTTGGCAGATGTGAGCCTTGAAGAGCGCATGACGGAGATTTTTATCCATCGTCTTCGCAACCTGAATGACAAGCAAATTGAGGAGATCAAGGCGTCTCTTCATTCCTTGCCGAAACCCGTGCTGGTGCGCAGCGCATTCGAGATTCCATCTCCACAAAAAACGGCGATTGAGGGAATCGTCAAACCCCTCTTCGGTGAAGGAACGGAAGTCGAGTACGAGACCAGGCCCGATTTAATCAGCGGGATCGAGCTTGCCGCGAACGGCCAAAAGATCGCTTGGAGTATCGCGGACTATCTGACTTCGCTGACTAGCTCAGTGAGCGGACTGCTGGAGCCCAAATTCGATCCTGCTCCTGTTTCTCAAGAGGCCGTTTCCGATGCCGCCTGATACCTTACTCACCGCCGTTGATCGCGCCTTCGCCGGAATGAAACAGGCGAGAGAAGCGTTTGTACCCTCCTTCTCCGCGCACGAGATAGGGACAATCACGACAGTCTCCACGGGCATTGCCACGGTCGTCGGGCTGCCAAGCGTCGGGTTTGAGGAACTAATTCGATTCCCCGGCGATCTCTATGGGATCGCATTCAACGTTGATGAAGCGGAGATCGGCGTCGTCCTGCTCGGCGACAATGCTCATCTGCGGACAGGCGATGAAGTTGAGCGCACCGGCCGCGTGATGGACGTGGGTGTCGGTGAGGAATTGCTGGGTCGGGTGATTGATCCCCTCGGAAGACCGCTTGATAACAAAGATTCAGTTGCTGCACGAAAGCGCCTTCCTATCGAGCGTGACGCCAAAGCGATCATGGATCGCGCGCCGGTGAGGGTTCCTTTGCAGACGGGCATCAAGGTAATCGACGCTCTCATTCCGGTGGGTCGAGGCCAACGCGAGCTCATCTTAGGTGACCGGCAGACGGGAAAGACCTCCATCGCCATCGATTCCATTCTGAACCAGCGCGGCCAGAATGTGCTCTGCATTTACTGTGCGATCGGCCAACGCGGTTCTGCCGTGGCCAAGGTTATCGCCGAGCTTCGGGCGCACGGTGCGATGGACTATACCATTGTCATGGTCAGCGAAGGCAACGATCCTCCCGGCTTGGCCTATATCGCGCCTTATGCCGCGACCAGTGTCGCGGAACACTTCATGGAGGCCGGGCACGACGTCCTGATTGTCTACGACGATCTGACTCAGCATGCGCGTGCTTATCGCGAGCTTTCCCTTCTGCTTCGCCGGCCGCCCGGTCGCGAAGCCTTTCCGGGCGATATCTTCTATATCCATTCCCGGCTTCTCGAACGCGCCACGCATCTGCGCAAAGAGCTTGGAGGCGGTTCGCTCACGGCCCTGCCTATCATCGAAACCGAGGCACAGGATATCGCCGCCTATATCCCTACCAATCTCATCTCCATCACTGACGGTCAGCTCTACCTTTCGCCCACGCTCTTTGAATTGGGAACGCTGCCGGCGATTGACGTGGCGAAGTCGGTCTCGCGCGTCGGAGGAAAGGCTCAACTGGCGGCCTATCACGCCATCGCGGGGAATCTTAAGCTTGCTTATTCACAATTCGAGGAGCTTGAAACCTTTTCCCGATTCGGCTCTCGCCTTGATGAGGGCACTCGCAAGATCATCAACCACGGCCAGCGTATTCGCGCCTGTCTCAAGCAAACGGAATTCGCGCCGGTCTCTGTGGTTGAGCAAATCAGTGTGCTCCTGGCGCTGACTGAGGAATTGTTTGATAGCGTCCCGCTCAGCCAGATGCGAGAAGCGGAACGGGCACTCCGCGCCGCCTCAACGCAGATTGCGCCTGAGGTGAGGGAGCGTCTCGTTTCCAATCATAAACTTAACGACCAGGATCGAGAAGCGGTCCTCAAAGTCGCTAGCCAATCACTGGCCCCCTTTCAAAATGAGCCATGAGCGATACCCGGTTTAGCCTGCGGCGAAAAATCGATGGGGCCAGGAAGCTCGAGTCCGTTGTTCGCACGATGAAGGCTGTGGCCGCTTCCAGCATCGGTCAATACGAAGCAGCCGTGCGTGCGCTGGCCGATTACCAACGTTCGGTGGAACTCGGCTTAAGCGTCTGTTTTCATCAAGGTTGGAGCGTTGCCGCAAATTCGAACAGGAGCAAAGGCGTGGGAGTAGTTGGAGCAATTGTTTTTGGCTCCGATCAGGGTTTGGTGGGGCAATTCAATGAAGCAATGGCCGAGTTCGTGGACAAGACACTGGCAACGCTGCAAGGGGAAAAGAAAATCTGGGCGGTCGGTGAACGCATTTATGCGCATTTAGTAGATGCTGGCCTACCGATGGCGGACCAGTTTCCCGTTCCTAATTCTGTCTCTGCAATTACGTCATTGGTCGGACAGTTGCAATTGGTCATTGAAGGCCAGAGAAATGGCGGATGCGCAGAGATTCAGGTCTTTCATATGAGGCCCAAGTTCGGCGCGCTTTGCGAGCCGGTCCGCCAACGGTTGCTGCCGCTTGATGAGCAATGGCAAAAAGAAATCGTCAAAATTCACTGGCCTACGAAAAATCTGCCTGAACTGTTCGGACAAGATGAAGCAACGTTTCGTGCTTTCATCCGCGAATATCTTTTCATCTCGCTCTTCAAAGCATGTGCCGAGTCTTTGGCCAGCGAAAATGCAAGCCGCCTCGCGGCCATGCAGCGCGCTGAGAAAAATATCGATTCGCTACTGACCAACTTGAACCGGATCTTCTACCGCCTGCGTCAAAGTTCAATCGACGAGGAACTCTTCGATGTAATCGCCGGTTTCAATGCATTTTCGAAAAAACCAATCACGATTTAGAGCAGACTGGCTTCAGCAGAAATCGTGGCACGCTGACTCATGAAATCTGTACTCCAACGGCGTTCGGTTGAGAACGCAGGCGGCGCGTGGTTCACTAAGTGGCCGTTCACTAAGTGGCCGTATGCCCTCCGTGAGCCAGCGGGACTCTCCGTGCGCTTTGCTACAGTCCCGGGTTAGAAACCTCGCCGAATGTCGTATTTTTTTAAGAATTCCTGACATTTGTGAACGTCGGACTGATCGAAGGCTGAATTTCCAAGTTGTTGCGCAGTATCAAGAATGTCGCGCGGGGCAATTGAACGGTGTTTGAGCAGGATCCGTAGATCCTCTTTCAACGAATCAAGTTGCTCCCTCTGAGCTTTCAGTTCGCTTCGGATCTCCTCGAAGCGATTCTCAATTTCTTTCTCGTTCATAGAATTCAAAATGTTTCTCCTACGCGAAGGGATTCAAGATTTATCTCGATTTTGCGCACCGTGCGTTCTCAGCAAAATGCCATCATATGCTAATATGATCGACCATGCGCAAAAACACCCGGGTCGTCCTCAGCTCTCTCGGTGGACCTGAAGTCTTCAAAGTGGTAGAAGACGACGTTCGCGATCCTGGCGAGAACGAGCTGCGGATCCGGATTCTTGCAACTGGAGTTGCGTTCGCCGACGTGCTGATGCGACGCGGGCTATATTCCGGCGTCCCTCCATTGCCCTATTCTCCCGGCTACGATATCGTCGGCGTCGTTGATTCCTGCGGAGCTGATGTTAAGCAATGGAAGTCCGGCGATTTGGTCGCCGCGCTGACGCAGACCGGGGGATATTCGCGCTACATCCTGCTGCCGGAATTCGAATTGGTGAGAGTGCCGGCCGGGCTCGATCCCGCCGAAGCGGTCAGTCTGGTTCTCAACTACACTACCGCCTATCAATTGATCCATCGCATCGCGAAGCTGCGCCAAGGAGAGAGCGTGCTGATTCACGGGGCGGCCGGCGGAGTAGGAACGGCCGCGCTGCAACTGGGCTCGCTCGAGGGGTTGAAAATGTTCGGTACCGCATCGGAGCCCAAGCGCAATACGGTGGCTGCGCTCGGCGGCATACCCATCGATTATCGGACCGAGGATTTCGGCCAACGCGCCGCCGGTGTGAATGCAGTATTCGATCCAATTGGCGGCCGCAACTGGCTTCGATCGTATCGCGCACTCGGCAAGGGCGGACGATTTATCGGTTATGGAATGTCAGCCGCCCTCGAAGGCGGGCGCCGAAAAATGATGCTCGCCGCTGCGAGCTTCGCATGGCTCGGTTTAGTGGGTCTCGTTCCCGGAAAATCCGCGCGGTGGTTCAATATCATGACGGAAAAGAAGAAACATCCCGAATGGTTCCGCGAGGATCTCTCGCGTTTGCTGGCTATGCTTCAAGAGAAATCCATTAGCCCCGTGGTCGCGGAGCGGCTGCCGTTACGCGACGCGGGCCGCGCGCATGAGTTGCTCGAGCGGGCTGCTGTCAGCGGAAAGATCGTGCTGATGTGTCAGGATTGAGCTGTCAAGAACTCAGGAATTGCAGGAGTTCTGGGGTTACAGACTAGGAACGCGCCGGCGAATCAAACGTGCTGTCGCCAATTCGGCCTAACTTCCAGTTGCCTTCGATGAATTGCAAAATGGAGGATTGCTCGCTAGACTTGGCTCAGCAAAGTTCTGCTTGGCGAATGACTGTTTCCAGACTGCGTGCGTTGCTTCTCCCCGAAGATTGTGGCAATTTCGTTGAACCCTTGGAGAGTCACCATGAGAAAATTGCTGATTCTTTTGTTGCCAATCTTTTTCCTGAGCACCCAAATCACCGCCCGAGCTGATGGCGTAAGCTTTGGTATACCGCTGCCGTTCCCGTTTTTGTTCTACAATTTCAATCAAGGCTACTATGCTCGGCCCGCCTACTACGGCGGGTATTATCGCCAGCCATACTACGCGCCTGGCTATTACCGTCGCGCGTACTATTACGGCGGCTATTATCGCCCAAGGTACTGGGGCTATCGGCCCGGTTGGTCCGGCTACAGGTGGTCGGGCTACTATCGGCCAGGCTGGTATGGTTATTGGCCTTAGCGCCCGCGCTTGAGAGTTCTCCGAGACGTCAAAATGCAGACGACTCCCGGTAGGGACGCGCTCCCGCGCTGCCGGTAGGGACGCGCTCCCGGGCGTCCGCAGAAGGTGCAAACGTAAAAACAGCCGAAGCGAATGGGCAAGAATGCGTCGCAAAACAGCAAAAGGAGCGTCGAAACCTGCGGCGCCGGACGCGCGGGAGCGCGTCCCTACCGCGGCTAATCAGATCGGCAATTCCATGGGTTGTTCGCGAGTTGCAGTTTATATGACCCGCGTAGCAGCTCCAATCCAGGACTACTCTGTCTAACTACGGTTTATTTTGGATAGCACTGCAAGCACCCCGCTTCGCACTTCTACGAGCTTCTTGGTCCTATCATTCCTCCGGTGCATATCAACAATTCAACGCTAGTTCTTGGAAAGGAGTGAGGCGCTTGGGGCAACCGCCTAAGATTCGTCTTGCGGTGCCGGTCGATACTATCCTATTCTTAATACTCTCAATACCCTTAATTAAAGGGGGTGCCGTGAACGCATTTTCCAATTTCTTCAAAGATTTGGTTCAACGGATTGAACAAAGCCCACGGCAACAGCCAACTGCGGTGGCTATTGCGCACGATCACACCGATTTGTCAGCGGAAGCCAGGGCACCATTCATACCGGATAATCACTACTTTCAGGTACGGGTCAACGAGCTTTACCTCAAGGTCAGCCGGGAATGGTTCCGTAAGATTGACCCACTCGTTTTTGTCGTGAGCGAGTTCGTTTACGACAAGGAGATGCGCACCGTGCCGTTCGTGGTTGGTCCGGCACTCGTCAAGAAAGAGGGCGTTGCCGTCGCCGAAGACACGCTTCTCCGAGACACCCGCGTGGCCGGTCTGCATCCATATCGCGGCGGCCGCATTTGCCTGACTGTGGTGCTTTGTCAAACTCTGATCAAAAACTACGCCACCAACCTGCTCAAAGTCATCGAAAGGACCGCCGGCGCGCTGGACTACGGGACGATGCTCAATCCATATCTCAAAATCGCCTCCGTCGTTCTCGATGGCGTTGAAGCGCTCTTTGAAGCGGGCGACACCATACCGCTGGCGGCGCTACGCAAGGAGTTTGATCCGGCCGCCGATGACTCCCTCACACCCGCCTATTTCGTGCTGATCGATGCGCCGAACACGGACCCCCAGCAACTGTGGGTGCGCAAGGGCGAGCTCCTGTACGGCCCGTCGCCTGCGGCCGCAAAGCCCTTCCGCAGTGCCGATTTCGTGCTTTACAGCCTCGTTCGTCCTGGCGATAACCGCCGGACGGACCTCGACTTGCTCCCGTTCTATCCGCTCTGGGAGCGGGCACAAACCGAAGCGAGCAAACCGTCCGAGGATCACTACAAAAGTGCGAAGGCGAACATGCTCAGCCTTTACGAAACCCTCTTATTGAGTCCCGACCTCACGAGGGAACACGCCCTGAAGCTAGCGGACGAGTATTCGGTCATGTTGCAGGAGCTTCACCGGCGTGCGGTCCGCTTTTCGAGTTTGGGCGAAAGCAAGGCGCGGACGGCGGGCGAGGACACAATGGACGATGCTCGCCGGCGCGCACTCGCTGCAATCCAACTCTGAGCGCCGCCATGCGCTACCACGACTTCACCCTCACGATCGCGGCTGACGAGATCAGCCTGGTCACCCAGGTGGACGGTCAGAGGGAACGTACCCGCTGCAAGTTCACGTACGATCCCGTGATGTTGCTGTGCGTGCAAAGACTGAACTACTGGTTGAACTATTCGCTAGAACGTTTTGCCAGCACGACCGGGCTCGATAAGCCGTGCGAACTCGCCGACCTCCAAGCCATCGGCTGGCTACTGCATGAATTGCTGTTCCGCGACTCAACCATCCGAGAACCGTTCTACAAAGCCTACGAAAATTTCGCGAATGCCTACAGTAGCGAGAAGGCCTGCCTTGACGAACGCGCAGATGAGTCAGCCCCGGAGCTACGCCTGCGGCTCCACCTCATTCTCGACGGTGCCCCGGAAAGCCTGGCCACGCTGCCGTGGGAGTTCCTTTTTGTGCCGATTGGTGGCGACGTGGAAAAGGGCTTCTTCTTCTCCGGAGAACGAACGGAATTAATTCTGACACGCTATTCTCCCGACAAAAAACTGGAGGATGAACTCAAGCCGCAACGAGGCGCTCTGAAAATTCTCGTTATTTACGCCAGCCCATCCGGCTTGGACATTGTGGATCCCGAGGAGGTTGATAAACTGCTCCAACAGATCGACGACATCGGACATCTCAGTCACATTGTGATGCAACGTCTGGCCAACCCGAGTTACAACGAGGTGAAGAAAGCCATTGACGAAACTCGGCCGCACATTGTCCACTACATCGGCCACGGTGAAGCCGACAAGCTGGCGCTTTGCAAAGACACGGAAGACCCCGACTTCATTCTCACGGAACCAAAGGATCGCGCGCAACTTCGTTGGATCAGCGGCAAACAATTTAAAGGTTTGTTTAGCAATCACAGGCCCCGACTCGTATTTCTGCACGCCTGCAAAGGCGCCGCGCATCAGTCGCTCCAAAGCCTCAACAGTACGGCCCGCGACTTGGTCAATGCGAAGATTCCGGCTGTTGTCGCGATGCAG
Source organism: uncultured Verrucomicrobiae bacterium (assembly GCA_963736745.1). Classification (GTDB taxonomy): domain Bacteria; phylum Verrucomicrobiota; class Verrucomicrobiia; order Chthoniobacterales; family JAFAMB01; genus JAFAMB01. The sequence goes on from CAVTQD010000022.1 coordinate 23,139, forward strand.
TACAACATTTCGAACGACGACGCCGGCAGATTCGCCCGCGAATTCTACATGCAGCTCGGTCAGGGACAGAGCATCGACGAGGCGGTTAAAGCCGGGCGCGTCGTCTTGGGCACCCGGTGGCCGCCCTGGGAGCACCCTCGCTTCGGCACTCCGGTGCTTTACTTGCTGTGCCGGAATGCCATCGTAACCATGCCGCCGAAGGAGGAGCAATCCGAAGGTGGCAAGACAGATAGCCACGCTAACGCGCGACCCGGCAGCGCCGGGGGCGCGACAGCGGCGGTCGCGGTAGCTTCGTCGGCCGCTGCACCAGTGCGCCCGGCGGAACTTGTCGGCATGGACGACACGGCAGCGTTCCCATCCCCCAAAGACGCCGCGACCGCCGCCGTACGCGGTGCTGCAGCGCCGAATTCTACGAACGATAACTCCTTACCAGTCGGCTAACATGTCATGGGCCAGCCCGATCTGCTTGAAAGACTAGGGGCCGCGTTCGCGAACGCCTACGCCGTCGCGGCAAACGCGGGTGCGAAGATGCGGACGGTCACCGATGCACTGGAGTCCCTTCGCGAGGCGATGACACCCGATGCCGACGTGTTCGCCCTATGGATAGCGTTCGACGAGCAGTTGGGCCGGGCGGGCCTCGGACCATTCCGGCCGGCAATGAGTGCCCTGCACGAGCAGTTCAAAAAATGTGCGATCCAGCAACTCCTGCGCGCGGTGGCAGTCGCTGGTGCTGGCGAGCCAGCGCAAGGCGCGGCCCAATGGTTACTGACCGCGGCCCGCTGTTTCGGTGACTACAACTGGCGGTTTGAATTGTTTACGGCGCTCGCCGAGGCCAACCTGCCAGCCGTCCAGCAGTTTGAATCGCCCTTTTGCGAGCACGCGACGCTGCGCCAGCTGGCACTCTGCGTCGCCACCAACCGCTGGGTGGAAACCTACGATTGGTTTCGTTTTCTCGCACGTCAACCCAGTTTTTCCGACGAACTCCGAACACGGATGCTGGTCATCGCCGCGGAAATCCAACTTTTCTGCTTCCGCCAACGGACCCGCGCCCGTCGCTTGCTCGAAGAGGCGGAAAAGATTGCGCCAAGCCATCCACGCGTGATGGTTGCCTGGGGCGAGTGGCACGTTGAGGTCAGCACCTCCGCCAGCCTGAAAGCGGCGGAGCAGTGCTTTCGCAAGGTAATTTCGCTGCGGCCCAGGCTGGCCGACGGTTATGTCAATCTGGGCGACCTTTTCGAGCGCAAGGGTGACCTGTCTGGCACTGAGTCACAGTTTCAGGACGCCATTCTCAACGCGCCCGGAATGACCGACGGATATCTCCGGCTGTTGCGCCTTTTTTGCAAAGGGGAGTGGTTCGTTACGCGGGCCGAGCGCCGCGCCGACTTGCGTAGTCGTATGCTTATTCTCGACGCAGACGAAGCCAACTACTTGGTCGAGGAGGGCGACGCGTCCCGTGCGAACCGCCACTGGGCCGAGGCCCAGACCGCGTATCGGCGCGCGATCGAGCTGGCACCCCATCGTCTCAACGCGCGTACCGGCCTCGCCTATACGTGGTGCGACGAAGCGCAGAACACTGAAACTACGCCGCAGCGCGCTACCGAGTGCTTTGCGGCCATGCGGCAAGAAGCGGAACGCGCGTTGGCCGATTTTCCAAACGCGCCTGATGTTTATTGGGTTTTCGTTTGGCACGCAGAGGGCACTAAGAATTGGGATGAAGCGATCCGCTACTCTGAACGAATAGGAGAGCTCCATCCAGAATGGGAATCGACTACCCGCTTTCGCGCTGCTATCGCCCTCCGACATCTCGGTCAGATTGATCGCGCGGAAGCAGAGTTACACCAGGTTCTGGCAATCGAACCCCTGCACCCTAGTGCGGCGACGGAATTGAACGAGCTTGGAGAAGCAGCGTACCGAAACGGTGATCGAGCCGCAGCCGAGCGACTGTTTGCCGAGGCTCGCCAACTGGGCGGCGATGAAGCTGAATACGACTACCAGAACCGGTTAGGCAACCTCCACTACTGGCATGGTGAGTATGAAACCGCCGCCGATTATTATCGCAAGGCGATCGCCGCCCGACCCGGTGAAGCGGTTCTACACTCGAATCTGGCCTTGGCGCTGGAACATCTGCACACGCCCGGCCGGCAGGTAATCGAATGCCAAGAAATCCTCGCGGCCCTCACCGAAGCCGCTCGGCTTGCGCCGTCCATTGCCGAGTACCCGACGCGCCTGCGCGCAGCCCGGCAACAGTTAGACTTCCTGTCACGCTACGGAGAATCCGCGCTCGCTTTCAAACACGTCGGGACGCCTATTCGCGTGGATGTCTCCCCGCCTTTGCTGGCCGCGGTGCTCAAGCCTGATACCCAAGAGCTTTCGCCGGAAACCCTGGACCGGGTCAAATTGATGCGTGAACGCCTCCGGTCGCAAACCGGCGTGCACCTGCCGGGGGTGCTGTTTGGCGAGTTGGCCGACACATCCACCGCACAGGACATGATGCAAATCAGCTTTTTTGACGAACCCCTGAAGGCTTCCATTGTGGCTGCGCCGCCCCATCCAGGCGTGACCATTGACATCTTGATGCAGCAGCTCGAAGGGGAGATTCGCCAGCAATGTGAATGCTTTGTCACCCATCAGGAAACATCGTTTTCACTTACCGAATGCACCGAGCCGGTATGCACCGAAATCCGCCGTGCACCGCTCCAGCTTACGGCTTTCGTCAAATTTTTGCGTGCCAGGATTAAAGAACACGAATCCATCGCCGAAATCGCGCGCCTTGCTGAGCGCTTTTCCTTCAAGGTGCCGGCCCTGCCGCCGCCGCGCGATGCGACCCCCTGGTCATGGGAAACAGCGCCGCAGGCCACGCGGATCCTTGTTTCGCTTGGCCCAATTTCTCCGGCGCAAAAAATCGCAATCGAAGCGGACCTCGAAGCCGCGCGGAACTCTTTGCTGGATTACTTCGGGATTCTGGTACCGCGCCTCGAATTTCGCATCGATGCCGAGATCCCGCTGCACTCATTTCAGTTCGCCATTGGCGATCGGGAGTTTCCGCCGAAACAAGGGCTTCAGCAGGACGAGATCTGGATCGCCGCGGATCCCTCGTCACTTCCCTCCGAATGGAAACCGCGACCTTGGACCGTTCAAGGGGGGACCGCCGGAGCGGTCTGTTATGCCACCGCTGCGCACGTCCGGACTCGCTTTCCAGAGAAGCTGGTCCTCGATGGGACGGACGTTACGAGGCTTGAGCTTGGCTTTCAGCTGGGTCGCAACCTTGATCTTTGCATCGACCAGGCGCAAGTCGAACACCGGCTGGCGCTGATCACCCCTTCTCACCCGGCGCTGGTCGAAAGCACGCGCGCACGCTTCGGCCTGGAGGAGCTTGTTGTCATGCTGCGCGAGCGGTTCATGGCTAGCGTCTCATTGCGGAACTTTCCGGCGACCCTGGAACGGTTTCTCATCGAAACGCCTTTGCCAATGGCAAAGCAGGACGACCTAGAAAGCCGAATCGCAAAGTAGCATAGATCTGGCAGCCGCCTTGAGGGGCGGCGAGTGGTCGGTTATTGACCACTTGACCGGATGAGCTCATTCGGTCATATTGTTTCGTGGCAGCTTCCTCTCATCGGCCAGTTCGACGCGAACGCCTCCTCAAGGCCGCAGCTTCCCTATTTTCCCGGTGGGGGTTTGACAAGACGAGCATGGACGATATCGCACGCGAGGCCGGTATCTCCAAAGGCGCTGTCTATCTTGAGTTCTCAACGAAAGATGCCCTCTTCAAAGCGGTGATGCACTGGGAATTCGCCTGCTACATGCAGGACTGGCTGCAACGGTTCCAAAAGGATCATGGGGATTGGAACTTCGCCCGGATGATCCAGCACAGCATCGCGGCAATAGATTCCAACCCCTTCGTCAAAGCACTCCTGATGCGGGATCAGCGGATTTTCGGGAATTTCCTGCAGCGTGATAAGGAACTTTTTCGGCTGGCCATAACTGCGAGATCCGAATTATTCAGCCAGCTCCAGCAGGCCGGCACAATGCGTGATGACATCCCAGCGCCAGTGCTCGCGTATCTGGTAAGCGTGACCGGTTATGGGCTGATCGCCGGCAATGACGTGGTTCCTGATGAAAGCAAGGTCCCCTTTGAAGAAGCGATTCAAGCTTGGGGTCTTCTGCTGGACAGGGCGTTGGCACCGCCTCACGCACAGAATCGCGCGGCGGCGCGGTCTCTCCTTATTTCCACGGTTGAGAGAATGCAGGCCGCCTTGCGGAACTTGGACCAGACAAGCGCGGATATGGAAAAACCGGGCACGGAGAATCACCGCGCTCCATGAAAACAGTCGGATCGGCACAAAATGGAGACCGCAGAAATCCTCATCCCCACTTCCGGGCGTTCTCTCGGTGAAAAGCCGGAGCGCAATCCTCTCTTCCGTGCCCGCGGCCTAACCAAGATTTATCCGACCGGAGATTTCGAAGTACGCGCATTAGACGGGGTTGACCTCGATCTGTACGATGGAGAGCTCGTCGTGTTTCTCGGCGCCTCCGGTAGTGGAAAATCCACGTTGCTCAACATTCTCGGTGGGTTGGATGTGCCGACCGAGGGAACTCTGACATTTCGCGGGAAGGATCTCACCCGGGCGGATGAAAAGGCGCTGACGCAATACCGGCGCAACACCGTTGGATTCATCTTCCAATTTTATAATCTCATCCCAAGCCTCACCGCTCGTGAGAATGTCGCACTGATCACAGAAATTTGTCCCGATCCGATGCTCCCCGAAGAGGCGCTCACCTTGGTGGGTCTTAGCGATCGAATGGACCATTTTCCATCGCAGATGTCGGGCGGTGAACAGCAGCGAGTCGCCATTTCCCGGGCTATTGCCAAGCGTCCCGAAGTCCTGCTCTGCGATGAACCCACAGGCGCTCTCGATGTGAAGACCGGCATCGCCGTGCTGGAAGCGATTGAATTTTTGAACAGGGAGCTTTGCAATCTGGCTGTCATTATTACGCACAATTACGCACAATGCGGTGATCGCCGACATGGCGGACCGAATAATCCATCTTTCCGACGGCCGCATTTCCGGTATCCGCCGTAATCCCGAGCGTCGGGCGGTCCGCACATTAGCCTGGTGAGATGCAATGTACGCGCTCGACCGAAAGCTTATCCGCGATCTTGGAGGCATGAAGGGCCAGACGGTCGCCGTTGCACTCGTGATGGCGTGCGGTATTGCAGTAATGATCATGGCTCGCAGCCTTATTGTATCCCTGGAATCGGCGCGAGACGCCTACTACGCAGGTTACCGCTTCGCCGATGTGTTCTGCGATCTGAAGCGAGCGCCAAACGCGTTTCGCTCACGTCTGGCCGAAATTCCGGGCGTCGGAACCGTCGAGACCCGGGTGACGGGGTCAATCATCCTCGACCTTCCGGGCCTGCAAGAACCCGCGGATGGAGTGATACTCTCGATCCCGGAAGATAGGCCCCAGCAGCTCAATCTCCTCTTTCTCCGTGCCGGACGGCTTCCTGAGCCTGGCAGCGACAATGAAGTACTAGCCGGAGAGGCATTTGCAGCTGCTCACGCCTTCAATCCCGGTGATACCATCGACGCCACAATTCACGGTGCGCGTCAACGACTGCACATCGTTGGCCTTGGAATGTCCCCGGAGTATGTTTACGAGTCGCGCCCGGGCGAAACCGTTCCTGACAGTCGTCGTTTCGGCGTCTTTTGGATGAACGAGCGCGCACTGGCGAAGGCCCTTCTTCTCGATGGCGCCTTTAACAACGTGGCGGCACAAGTGGCACCCGGGACCGACCACCGCTCCGTCATGACCGAGATCGACCGTATTCTGAGCTCCTATGGCGGACTGGTTGCTTATGATCACAAAGACCACCCCTCGGCTAAGCAGATCGACGATCGAATACGCGTGCTGAGGGGATTTTCTGTCGCTTTTCCCACAGTCTTCCTTGGAATCGCCGCATTTATGACGAGCGCGGTGCTTGCCCGGCTTATTCGGCTTCAGCGCGGGCAGATCGCCCTGCTCAAAGCATTTGGTTACACATCTGTTCAGATAGGATGGCACTATCTCAAGTTCGCGCTTGTGATCGTGGTAATCGGGACGACCGTCGGTGGTCTCCTTGGCCTCTGGATGGGAAATGGTGTTGTCGTGGTCTACCGCCAATTCTTTCATTTCCCGTCGCTTCCCTTTCGGCCAGACTGGGCAGCCGTTCTCTTGGGGTTCACGGCCAGCACCACCACCTCCTTGCTCGGTGTCGCCGGAGCAGTTTGGCAAGCAATGCGACTTCCTCCTGCTGAAGCTATACGACCGGAACCGCCCGCGCAGTTCAGGCGTTCCATACTCGAACGCCTCGGACTGCAAAACTTCGTGTCGCCAGCTTTCCGTACAGCATTGCGCAACCTCGAACGAAAACCCTGGCAGGCAATTCTTACAGCAACCGGGTTGGCTTTCGCAACTGGGATACCCATCGTGCCGGGGGCCATTCGCGATGGCATTGCGTACTTGATTGATTTTCAATGGGGTCTTGCCCAGCGACAGGATGTAACGCTCGGACTCACCGAACCGGGGTCAGCGAGTGCACTGAGCGATATGTGCAGCTTGCCGGGGGTCCTGAGCGCGGAACCGTTTCGTAGTGTCGCCGTCAGGCTGTGGCACGAACATCATGAGCGGCGCGCCGCGATCACTGGGTACGTCCGGAATGCTCGGCTGAATCGCCTGCTCGACGAACAGGGCCGGGCAGTTTCGCTGCCGCCCTCCGGGCTGTTGCTTTCGGCAAAACTTGCTGAAATCCTCGATCTCAAAACTGGGGACACGGTTCACGTCGATGTCCAGGAAGGCATCCGTCCCGAGTTCGATACAGTTGTCAACGGATTGATCACTGATTTTGCCGGAGTGGGCGCCTACATGGACATAGATGCGCTCCGCCGCTTGATGCGGGAAGGCGGCACGGTGAGCGGCGCGCACCTCGCGGTGGATATGGCACGATGGGATAAGCTGCTTAACCGAGCGAAAAAATCTCCCCGCATCAGCACGTTCACCATCACTCGCGATGCACGCGTCAGCTTCGCAAAGACCACGGGCGAGATGATGGGAACCGTTCAGGCGGTTTACTTCGGTTTCGCTGTCATCGTGGCGTTCGGCGTCGTTTACAATGGCGCACGTATCGCCCTTTCGGAACGAAGCCGCGATCTTGCTACGCTTCGTGTCGTGGGATTCACTGACGGTGAAGTTGCAACCGTCTTGATTGGTGAGCTGGCCCTGCTGACGTTACTGGCCATTCCTGTCGGGCTCTTTATCGGAAGCCAGCTGGCAAACCTGATCGTCCAGATCTCGAGCACGGAATCGGTCCGACTCCCTCTGGTTCTCACCACGCAGACATACGCTACCGCCGCCTTGATAGTCCTCCTCTCATCCGGACTTTCATTCGCCGTTGTTAGTCGCCGGATCCGCAATCTGGACCTCCTTGGTGTCCTAAAAGCGACAGAATGATGAAAACGAAATCCATCGCTCCTTCTCAGACCGTTGCAGGTCGTAGTGCCCAACGTCGGCCGGGAAAGATGCGAAAGCTCGTTTCGTACGCCTTCCTGGCCGCCTTCGCCGTTGCCATTGTGGCCGGAATGTGGCCGAAACCGGTGCGCGTGGATACTGCCGCGATCATCCGCGGTCCGCTCACCTTATCCGTATTCGAAGAGGGAAAGACACGCATCCGTCATCGATACGTAATCTCGTCGCCCATAGCCGGCTTTCTCAACCGCGTGGAACTTCGCCCTGGAGCCCGCATTCAGGCTCGCAAGACGGTACTGGCGGCCGTAGAAGCTCAACTGTCAGGTTTTCTTGACGCCCGTGCGCTCGCGGAGACTGAAGCACGTGTCAAAGCGGCTGAAGCAACGAAAATGCAACGTAGCTCGGAAGTCGACCGCGCCATGGCTGCTCTCGATCTGGCCAATAAGGAACTCGGCCGAGCTGATGCTCTCCGCAAAACCGGCGCGATCGCTCGGCAGGAATGGGACATGGCCGAAAATCGAGTTCAGGTACTCACACGTGAATTACACTCCGCCGAATTCGCTCTGCACGTCGCCGACTTCGAAATTGCTCAAGCAAAGGCCACACTCAAACAGGCCCAACATCCGGATTCGGATGAATCGGAGCCGCTCCGGATCCTTGCGCCCGTCGACGGTTATGTATTGAACGTCTACGAAGAGAGCGCTCGCGTGGTCACTGCTAGCATGCCGATCATGGAGGTTGGTGATCCGCAAGACATAGAAGCCGAAATCGAGCTGCTTTCCAGCGACGCTGTCGGCGTAGCGCCAGGTGCGGAGGTTTCCATTGAACATTGGGGCGGCGAGTCTCCATTGCGCGGACGTGTGAGTGTGGTTGAGCCGGGAGCGTTCACTAAAATTTCGGCGCTCGGCGTCGAAGAACAACGCGTGAAAGTGCGAGTGGACTTTCTGGACCCAACGCCGCCTGGTCGGGAGCTAGGCGACCGTTATCGCGTAGAGGCACGTATTGTCATATGGCATGGCGATGACGTTCTCCAAGTACCCACCGCCGCTCTTTTCCGACGCGGAAATGATTGGATGACTTTTGCAGTGAAGGAAGGGAAAGCGGGCTTGCGCAAAGTGGAGATCGCCCACAACAATGGCATTGCCGCCGAAGTACGCTCCGGCTTGGCGCAAGGCGATGCCGTTATTATTCATCCGGCCGACGCAGTTCACGATGGCGCCTCTGTCTCTGCCGTTCATTAGGGCCAGCGAAATCGGATCAGGAAATGGATATGGCCGCAAAAGGAACGGGACCACTTGCGCAGCGTTCAGAAAAAGCGCCCATTCCGCAAACCACTGTGTGGTTGATGGCAATCACGGTCGGCGTCATCGTCGCCAACATCTATTACGTCCAGCCGTTGCTGGCGGACATTGCGCACACCTTTCGCTTGTCGGTCACGCGGGCCGGCACAGTCGCGATGCTCAGCCAAGCCGGGACCGCGCTTGGCATGTTTTTATTTGTGCCTCTGGGAGATAAATACGAGCGCCGCTCGCTGATCCTTCTTCTTTTACTGGGCGAGTTTGTATCGCTGTTACTCATGGGGACGGCACCGAACACCCTCTGGCTCGGCTGCGCCGCCTTTGCCGCCGGCGCTTTTGCCGCCAACGTCCATGTCGTCGTTCCGTTCGCGGCGCATCTAGCTGCTCCGCAGCAACGTGGCCGAGTGGTGGGTACCCTCGTGGCCGGAATTCTTTTTGGCGTTTTACTCGCGCGTACGTTTAGCGGATCCATTGGAGCGCTGCTGGGATGGCGCGCCGTGTACGGTATCGCAGCCGGAGCCATGCTGGTCCTCGCCGTGGTGGTTCGCGCAAAATTCCCCGTCAGCCGTCCCGAATTGATTCTTTCCTGGCCGGAACTTATGCGCTCGACGCTCCAGTTGGTGCGCCAGCATGCGGCCCTCCGAGAAGCCGCGTTGCTAGGTGCCATGTTTTTCGCCGCATTCTCCGCCTTCTGGACCACGCTCGTCTTTTTTCTGGGCGGAACGTCTTACCACTACGCGAGCCCCAGCGCCGTTACGGGCTGTTTCGGACTTGTCGGCGCCGTCGGGGCGGCAGGAGCACCGACGATCGGTCACCTTGCAGATAAGCACGGCCCGCGTTTCACCATCCGGGTCGCTCTCTGGCTATCCATGTTCTCATTCATTTTCCTGGGGTTTACGGGCAAGCACCTGGCGGGCCTGATTGTCGGTGTCATCCTGATGGATTTGGGCGTGCAGAGCGGGCACGTGTCCAACCAGACTCGAATCTACAGCATCGATCCGAGCGCGCGGAGTCGGCTCAACATGGTTTACATGTTCTGCTATTTCATCGGCGGCGGCCTCGGTTCCTACCTGGGCGCATGGTGCTGGCACGTTGCCGGCTGGAGGGGTGTTTGCGGCTTCGGGGCGACGACCCTCTTTCTCGCCATCACCTCCGAATTCACCTACGGGCGCAGAGCGGCACACCGGGGCTGAGGCCGGCCTCGTCCCCATCATAGTTTGCGATTGCGATTCGCGGTCGATGCGTGAGTCGTGCTATGTTCGAAGAGTGCTTACGCAACCAAGTTTGCTTCTTCGAGCGGAAGGCGGCATTGTCTTTTGCGCCAGCCTTTTTCTTTACGGGGAACTGCGAGCTAGCTGGATTCTTTTTGTGGTGCTGGTCTTAGCACCAGATCTTTCCATGTTAGGCTATCTTTTGGGCGTGCGGTTTGGGACAGCTCTCTATAACCTGATCCATGCGTTGGTGGCACCCCTGTTACTCATCGTGCTTTCGATCTTTTTCAAGCAGCTCTGGTTGTTGCCCTATGGGCTGATTTGGACCGCGCATATTGGAGTGGACCGCTTGCTTGGATTTGGTCTCAAGTACCCGACCCGATTCCGTGATACACATTTCCAACGCCTGTAGTGCACCAAGTCAGTGACTGGTGCCGTAGCGTTGCGATCGAATATGGGCCGCCGGCAAGGCGGTCCGAGCCGGACCGGCGTAGGAAGGAGCATATCTGAATCGATACGTGACCGAGGAGCAACGCCGAAGCCGGACCATATTCATCGCAACCTTCCGGGCTGCGCCTCTTTTGGCCGGCTGCTTTGTCGCTCATCGGTCAAAGACCACAGCGGGTGTTCTACCTCTTCGCTTCGCGCAACCAGCCAAAATACGCAGCAGCGCGACTACACCAGTCACTGACTTGGTGCACTAGTTTGTCTGCCGACAGATCACTTTTGGGCTTTCCACTCTTTCGGCATCCGTAATAGATTCTTCCGGTTGTCATATCCCCCAACAATGAAAAGGCACCTGCTTTGCATTTCTGCGCTTCTAGCGCTCGCCGGCTCCTGCTTTGCTGAGCCGTTCCGAATCGTCGCTTACGGAGATTCGATCACCTACGGATGGGTCCCGAACGCCAATCCTCCAAGCACCAGGTACGGTCCCGAGGACCGCTGGCCCGGCGCTTTACAAAAGGAACTAGGGAGCGATTACCAGGTCATCGAAGAAGGCCTTGATGGAAGAACCACCGACACGCCCGATCCAGGGTCGCCGATCAGCGGCGCTCAACTCGATGGGAGCGCCTACCTCCCCGCATGTCTGGCTTCTCATTTGCCGGTAGACCTGGTCATTATTATGCTTGGAACAAATGACCTTAAGCCGGTCTTTAATCGGACTCCGCTGCGAATTGCAATCGGCGCCGCACACCTCATCGACTTAGTGAACACCTTAAACGGTGGTGTTGGCACATCGTATAAGAATCCAAAGGTTTTGCTCATCTGTCCACCTCCATTGAGCCCGGAAATCGAAAAGGGACCAGTCTTCGGTGAGATGTTCAAAGGGGGACTTGAGAAATCTCAGAAGCTTCCTGAGCTCTATGAAGCAGTTGCCAAGATGAGCGGAGCGGGGTTCCTGAACGCCGGCTCTGTTGTTTCGACCGACGGAGTCGACGGTTTACATCTCACTAGCGATTCAGAAAAAAAGCTCGGAGTTGCTGTCGCCGAGAAGGTGAAAGAGATATTGAAGTAATCATCACGCCTCCAAAGATTCAGAATGAAGGGGGTGCCGGCGGCACCCCTTCGAATCTCATTCCAGCAGCTGACCGCGGTGTTATTGTAATCAGTTAGCTTCGACAGGCGCGTCGGCGTTGTTCTCTTAGACTGCACATCTGAAACCTAACAACACTCGTTTTCTTCAGCGTTGCAGAACACTCCAACCAATCAACCTGGTCCGTTCGAAATCCGGTTACCATTCCCAGCTGCAAAACTTGGCTTGGAAACCGTCACCGATCAGCGGTACGATCTTCGTATGATTGGACTGGAGAAATTCAAATTTCTCTTTGAGCATACTGATAGCTTCAGCAGCCTGTTGAAAGGATGACTTCGCATAGCGATGCAGACGCGAGTTTTGAGAGAGCTCTGTCACCCGCGGATCTTTTGCGACGGATTCAGCCAGAATGGTCTCACTAATGCCTTTCGTTTTACGCTTAATCTCTCCGCGCGCGAAGCTGGCAATGGCCTGCTGCAGGCCATGGCGCCATCTTTCAAGGTCGAGACATGTCTTCGGAATCGGCATTGAGGAAAGAACACTTATTTCCAGATCGCGAGCGGCCTGCAACTGGTCGGCCTTAACGCGGGCGGCATTTCTCGCCGCGCTATTTTTCAGGACCAGCTGCTCCGGCTTGCTTGTGCGATCATCATTCAGTTGAATAATCTCGTCGTTAGCGAGTTGAAGCGCCAATTCGAGCTCGATAATATCATCGTGTCGCTTTGCCAGCTTTGAAAATGCCTCGATCAAACTGTTAACAGAATTCTCGGCCGCAAATTGAAGTTCTGGAAGCAATTTTCTTACGGAAGGATTGGCTATCTCTGCCTGACGTGCTGCTTCTGCTGCGCGTTGTCTTTCCGCCAGCGCAAAAAGAGGCGGTCGTTCGCTGGTCAATTGGTGCTCAGTCGGATCTAACTTTTTCATCAATTCATTCATGGATCTAAGTGCGGCCCCAGTGCCAGGCTCGTCGGTTGGCAGAAGTGATAAACCTAGAATTTGAGCCCGATTAAAGGATGGTGGAAGGTAATATCGCCTTTATCTCGGGAATTGCGAGGAATATTACCACTGGTTTAGTGGGTAGCCAAAGAATCAACACACACGTGCGTCAGCGGGAGCCGCATTTCGAGTCTCCGGCGGAAGCGCCAGGCCATGGTAAAACTTATGAGCGCCGCCGCAAAAATCGTCGGCTTTGACCGGCGGTCTCTTGCCAGCCGCTTGATATCCTGATATCCATACCCGACTCGGTATTCTAACACGAAAACCAACCCGAGCATCGGTCCCTGTTCCCGGCCAAATCAACCAGAGCAATTTTATGACCACGTACGCAAAAGCGTTCGTAACCGGCTCGACGGGCCTGCTCGGAAATAACCTCGTTCGCGCTCTGGTTAAACGGGGCGTTCGTGTCACCGCGTTAGCCCGATCCGCAACAAAGGCCAAAACCCAGTTTGCACGCCTGAACGTTGATATCGTCGAAGGTGACATGACTAACGTCTCAGCGTTCAAGGACGCGCTTGAAGGCGTCGACGTGTTATTTCACACCGCCGCGTACTTTCGCGATAGCTTTAAAGGCGGTCAGCATCGCGATATGCTCTACAAGGTCAATGTAGAGGGAACGGAAAATCTTTTAGGTGCGGCTTACAACGCCGGCCTCCGTCGTGTGGTCCATACATCCTCGATCGCTGTGCTCACAGGCCCGGCGGGGACACTCATCGATGAGACAATGGAGCGCCCAGAGACCGACGCAGATGACTATTACCGCAGCAAAATTCTGACCGATCGTAAGGTATTCGCCTTTCTCGCCGATCATCCCGGCATGTTCGTGAACGCGGTGCTCCCGGGATGGATGGTGGGGCCTGGTGACATCGGGCCGACTTCATCGGGCCAGATGGTCATGGATTTCGTTAATAGGAAGCTGCCTGGAATAGTGCCGGCAACCTTCTCCGTGGTGGACGCCCGAGATGTTGCGGAGTGTCAGATAGCGGCCTCAGAACGGGGTCGCTCGGGTGAGCGGTACCTCGCCGCCGGGCGCAATATGACAATGGCGGAAGTATTTTCGCTGCTGGAGAAGGTTAGCGGCGTTCCGGCTCCGAGTCACAGGCTTCCCATGGGGCTCTTGTTTGGGCTGGCCACCTGCTACGAAGCATTCGCGCGGCTAACCGGGAAACCGGTCTTACTTAGCCTCGCCTCGGTACGTCTGATTGCGCGTGAAGCCGGTCGGACGCAGTTCAACCACGCTAAAAGCGAGCGCGAACTCGGCCTTAGCTTTCGCCCACTCGAACAAACGTTCTCCGACGTTGTGGCTTGGTACCGTGCCAACGGCTACATCAACGAATAACAACGTTGCAGTCAATGGATTTTCACTGATGTAATGTCGGTTAAACAAGATAACAGGAGGTATTAAAAATGAAAATACGACTCGGGGTGATAGCTGCCTTGGTCGGTGCCGCGACGATGATGTTAGCGACGGGACAAGACCAAAGCAAAAAAGAAATCACGGTCTGGTCCTGGTTCATCGCCAGTACGATGGAGAAATCAATCAAAGCCTTTGAACAAAAAAATCCGGGGCTGAAAGTAAGGTACACTTATTATAACTATTCTCCACAGTACATCACAGCGCTGAAAGCGGCGGCCGCTTCTAAAAGTCTGCCGGACATCATCGGGCTGCAGCCTGGCTCGCTGACGCAACAGTATCGCGAGCAGTTGGCTCCCCTGAACTCTTATGCGGCCAAGGAATGGGGAGAAGATTGGAAGTCGAAAATATTCCCGGTCAATTTGAGACAGATGGCGATGGGAAATCCGCCGAATGACGAAAACTACTACATTCTCCCCCAGGAATCTCAGATCCTCGTCATCTGGTATAACAAAGAGATATTCCAGAAACTTGGCCTGAGTGTACCCCAATCGTATCATGAACTCGTTGCTGCCGCGAAGAAGCTGAGCGGGAGCGGATTCATTCCGATGTATCAGGGAGCCGCAGATGGTTGGCAAAATGAGAATGTTTTTTTGATGATCGCGAACCAACTTGCTCCAGGCCTCGTTGACGATGCTCAGTCCGGCAAGGCTCCCTGGAGTTCCGCTCCACTGATTAAGGCCATGGAAGTATGGGCCGGACTGTTTAAGGATGGAGTATTCCAGCAGGGTGCCCTCGGGGCCAGAGCCTATCCCACCGGAGCGCAACTGTTCGCTCAAGGCAAAATCGGGATGATGGCTCTCGGATCATGGTGGATGCAGGAAAGCAAATTCCCGCCTCCGCTTTCTCCCTATGTGCAAAATATGAGCGGATTTAATTATTTCTATTTCCCGGCTCTGGAGGAAGGAGGAAAGGCAAGTCCACCGGTCGGCGGAATCGATATCGGCTACGGCCTCACCCAGAACGGCGCCAAGAATCCGGATGCCTGGAAGTTTCTAGCTTCGCTGGTCAGTGGCGAGGCATTACAACAAGCTCTCAACGACCTCAACGATTTGCCCGCTGTGAAAGGTTTCAAGCCAGAGGGGGATATCAGTGCTGATATTGCACAAATGTATGACCGCTTTATGTCGGACCTCCCGCATGCCGAAAACCAGCGATTCGCGAGCCCTCAGGTAGCGGCGGAGCTTGATAATGTGCTCGGCGGGGTTGCCGGCGGTACGGTCACACCACAAGATGCTCTGAACCGGGTTCAGTCAGCAACGGACAAGGCACTAGGCAAGAAATAGCGCCGCAGGGAACACTTCGTCCTGGATATCCGTCAACAGGCACAGTGACACGGCGCTTTCTCCCATGCCCTGAAACCATAAAGGCCGGGACGCCCGTGCCACTTGTGCCGCTCCAAGCGAACCTGGCATGAAATGAACATCACTGCATCAAGGGCGACCGGCTCTTTGCCGTTTGAGAGGACAATCTCACGGATCAAAGGTCTGTTTTCTTATTTGTATATAGTTCCCGCGGTGGTGATGTTTGTTGCCTTCGTCGCGTACCCAATTCTATGGGTAATCATCGAAAGTTTTTATGGGCAGAATGGCTTGCGCCGCTCGGGACTGGTTGGACTTGACTCAATATCTGCGTGCGTTTACCGACCCTGTTTTCTGGCGGGTCCTCGGCAATATGTTTCTTTGGGGATCAATCACCATCCCCGTTCAGATGTTGATTGGAGGCGTTATTGCCTATTTCATTGAACGCTATACTCACCGTTCAAAAACATTTTTCCGAGTGATGTTCTTTTTGCCGGTAATTACCAGTGTCTCGGTTGTTAGTATCGTCTGGGCGCAAATGTATGCGCCTTATTACGGTATCGTGCAAGAGTATCTTAAATATCTGGGAATTCAGCTAAACATTGCGCCGCTAGGCGAACCCAATGCGGCAATTTTCGCGCTGATCATAGTGAATATCTGGCAGTGGACCGGTTTCTCGATGATAATGTATGTAGCTGGTCTAAATAACATTCCGAGCGATATATTTGACGCGGCCAGGATCGACGGGGCCCATGGATTGAAGCTTGCCTCCCGCATTATTGTCCCGCTGGTATCTCCCGTCACAAGATCGCTCTTGCTTCTAGGGGTGATCGGCACCTTGCAGACATTCCCCATCGTCTATCTGATGACAGATGGGGGTCCAGATCATGCAAGCGAGGTTTTTGGAACTTACATTTTTAAGCAGGGATTCGTGATCGGGGATACCGGCTACAGCTCAGCGCTTTCGGCGCTTGTGCTCGTGATCGCGCTGCTCCTGTCGATTATTCAGATCGTCGCCTTTGGCGCTCAACTTACTCCGACGCAGAAGAGACTACGTTGAATGGTGAACCTCCTATGGCATCATTGTCTAAGTTCACAATGGGTCTCTGGGCAAAGCTCTTTCTGACCGTAACGCTTGCCCTTTGGGTTGTACCCGACCTGTATATGCTGAGTGTCTCCCTCAGACCGCCGAGCTTTGGCGTTCGAACCGACCTTGTTCACATTGCCAATCACTCTCGACAATTTTGCTACGGTGATCAGAGACAATCCGCTCCTGATGTTTTTTTTGAACAGTACCATTGTTACTGTTTGCACGGTATTTATTGTGCTTGCGGCAGCCTCCTCCTATGCGTATGCGGCCTCAGTGCTGAAGCTCAAGGGGACCATGCTGATTTACACGATTCTTCTGACGACGCTGATGATTCCAGTGGCCTCCATCGTCCTGCCAATTGCGATTATGCTCAAGAATTTAGGTTGGATTAACACCTATCAGGGGCTCATCATGCCTTATGCGGCCCTGGGAATTCCTTTTGCTATGGTAATCGTCAAAGCCTTCATGGACGAGTCACCCAAGGACCTGTTTGAGGCCGCGATGATAGATGGATGCAATATCTGGCAAATGTTTGCCTGCGTGGCCCTGCCCCTTGTGAAGCCTGCTCTCATCTTTGTCGCCATCTGGCAATTCATTGTGACCTGGAATGAATTTTTTCTGGCGCTCATCGTGATGACGGATAGCGAACACAAGACGGTAACGCTTGTTCCTATGCAGTATTCTGGAATGTATATGGCGAATCCCGGAGCGCTCTTCGCCATATTGGTAATCATCGCAGTCCCGTTGCTTGTATTATACGCATTTGTTCAGCGTTATTTTGTGGCCGGGTTAATCTCGGGGGCGGTCAAAGGATAAGAGATGCGGCCCATAGGTATTGAGGTCGGGGCGTCAGCATCATTGGGCGTCTTAACGGAGCTGCTGCCTGGATCGTAAGCAGTCCGCACGGTCGAGCGACTTTACAGGCAAATTGGGACCTCGTTGAGAGACCCTGCACTATGGAGGCAACTGGCAGACGAGCGCAATTCAGGAGGCGATTGCAGACAACCGGCAACAAACCGTGTACTATAAAAGAAGGATTGTCACGAATTGCCAATAACCCAGAAAACCCAGGGGATTGAGTATGCATGATCAACGACGTGGAGCACAGGTTAGTGGAAGCCGGCCTCGAGAAGAAGAAACCTCCGTCGATCTATCTGATCCTTCGCTCTACAATAACCGCGAACTAAGCTTGTTGGAGTTCACTGAGCGTGTTTTGGAAGAGGCTCAGGATCCGAGCAACCCAATTCTTGAGCGGTTGAGATACATTTGTATTGTCGCCTCAAATCTGGACGAATTCTTTGAGGTGAGGGTTGCTGGACTGAAGCAGCAACGCCAAAGCAATGTCAGTGCGCCTGCCCCCGACGGTATGAGCCCGGGAGAACAGCTCGCGGCCATTTCGTCGAGGGTGCGCAAGATGGTGGATGATAAGTATCGTACCTGGAGCGAGGAGTTGGTCCCCGCGTTGGAGAAAAACAACATTTTTTTCCTCAACCACGACCAGCTCACCAACGCAGAAAAGCAATACTACGCGAAATACTTTGAAAAATCTGTTTATCCAGTGCTCACGCCGCTCGCGGTGGACCCGGTCCATCCATTCCCGCAGCTATTGAACAAAAGTCTGAACGTTGCCGTAGAGCTTGAAGGAGCCTCCATCAGCACGAATCTCGCCTTGGTTCAGGTACCGCGCATTCTGCCTCGCCTGCTCCTGTACAAGGCCGGAGAAAAAGGCGTGTACCGGCACATTTTCATTGGAAACCTGATTCAGGCGCATGTTGCCTCTCTCTTTCACGGCGTCCAAGTAAAGGGGGCCTACCAGTTTCGCGTCACTCGAAATAGCGAACTGTATCTCGACGAGGAGGAGACAGACAACCTGCTGAAGTCGATCGAACTTGAGTTACGCAAACGGAGTCGTGGTGCCGCCGTCCGCCTGGAGATCCAACGGGATTGTCCGCGCCACGTTGCTGATCAGTTGCTGCAAACATTCAGCCTCAGCGGGGACGACCTTTACCAAGTCGATGGACCGATTAACTTTCTGCGCCTGATGCCGGTGATTTCGGAAGTGGATCGACCGGATCTCAAGTTCCGTCCGTTTGTACCCGCTATCGTGACCGCACCCGATGACGAAGAAGACATTTTCTCGCAAATCCGGCGTAAACCGATCCTGTTGCATCACCCCTACGAAAGCTTCCAGACAGTGCTCGATTTCATCGAGCAGGCGGCAGCAGATCCAAATGTGTTGGCGATCAAACAGACGCTTTATCGGACGAGTGGCGATTCCCCAATCGTAGCCTCATTGGCCGAGGCCGCTCAAAGCGGGAAGCAGGTGACGGTTGTGATCGAGCTCAAGGCACGATTTGACGAAGCAGCAAACATAAAATGGGCCAGATTGCTCCAAGAAGCCGGAGCTCATGTCGTCTACGGAATCGCGGGTTTGATCACGCGTGCAAAGCTTGCGTTAGTCGTTCGCAGGGAAGAGGATGGTATTCGCCGGTACTTGCATGTTGGGACCGGAAACTATCATCCCTCCACCGCGAAGCTTTACGAAGATTTCGGGTTACTGACGTGCGATCCAGAAATTACCAATGACAGTGCAGAGTTGTTTAACTGGTTGACCGGGGTGTCTGTGTTTCCGGATTTAAAAAAAATCAAGGCGGCGCCGAAATCGCTTCACGCATTCGTTATTGAAATGATTCAACGTGAGACGCAACACGCAAAAAGCGGTCGGCCGGCTGCGATTTTCGTCAAGGTCAACGCGCTAGTCGACGAAGAAGTCATCCATGCTCTGTATTTGGCCTCCCAAGCCGGTGTGAAGATCAGGTTATTGGTCAGGGGCGTCTGCTCGTTGCGCGCGGGCGTGCGTGGCGTGAGCGACAACGTTGTGGTGCGCAGCATCGTCGGCAGGTTCTTAGAGCACAGCCGCATTTATCGTTTCGAAAACGCGGGCAACCCGCAAATCTATCTCGGCAGCGCGGACTGGACGGCAAGAAATTTTTTCCGACGCGTCGAGGTCTCCTTGCCGATTGAGGACGCAGAACTGCGCGAGCGGATCGATCAGATTCTGGACACTTATTGGGAGGATAACGTGAAGGCCCGCCAGCAGGGGACCGAGCCAACATACGTTCGCAGGGCCGCAGAAGGGGAGCGAGTTGATGCCCAGGCATTGTTCCGAGAGCAAGCGGGCCAACGGAAGAAACCGAGCGTGGATGTAAGGTCGCTGGTCATAAAGACGAAAACGAATCCCGGCAAAGCGACGCAGCAGGAACAAAAGGTAGGCCAGCCGGCGTGATTACAAGCGAGGGTCGAGGTGGATCGCGGCGTCGGCGTTGGCAAAGGGTCATCAACTTCGTCGAGACCTCTTGGTCACTATAGTCGTGTCGAAAGGCAGTCTTACTTCCCCAGACGCCGACACTCCAATTCGTTTCCCCAAACCTGGTTATTACCGCTCGATTGCATAAACTTCAGGCATTTGGACCAATTCCAGCAGGAATTCGCGGGTGTGTCGTCCCGTGAGCCTAATTTTGATCTCCCATCGTTGCCTCCCATCCGGTTCGTTGCTCCGGCGAACGGCACTGTCCGGAATCGCGAACTCCTCAAGGAGACGTTCGATTTTGATCTCTGTCTTGCCGTGGTCGGGATCGAAAATCAGCCCGATGGTCGCTTGGTGTCGACCGCCAACGTGACTCAATTCCCAGGTCCCGACCACGCTAAGCACTCCCCTGGTCAACAACGCCAGACAGGCTCCGCCCGGAGCGTATCCGGCCCCGACGGCCATTCCCATCGCCGCGACGATCCAGATTGTTGCGGCGGTAGTCGTCCCCTGCACACCGCCAGGCCCGCGCATCAGCACGCCGGCTCCCAGAAAACCGATTCCAGTGACGATCTGAGCTGCGACTCGGCCGGAGTCACCGGTGTTGCTGGTAAAGGCAAGCCCGACCATGGTGAAGACACAAGAGCCGAGCGCGACAAGCGCCATGGTGCGCAGGCCCGCCGGTTTTTCTCTTCGTTCCCTCTCAAGTCCGACCCAGCCGCCACAGAGAATTGCAAATATGCCGAGCGCGATTGGGGCCCACGGCTTAGGCAAAAGCAGATACCAGCTTTCGATGAACCAACTCATGGTTGCGTTCGACATTCACTGTTCACCGTTCGGCGTTCGCCATTTTGCTTTCGTACAGCTTTGACTCGTCGAATCCAAGCAAAAGAGACACCGATGCGAATCCGAAAAAGTTACCGATGTCCTGACCGCGCCCGGTGAACCTCGAACGCCGAACGGCGAGCCTCGACCATTGAACGTCGAATCGAGTTCCGCTAAATTGTTCGGCGATTCACTCAAATGCAGACGAAGGAGCAGAATTATGAATGTCGCTGAAGACGCAAAAAGAGCCAGGCGTACGGTCTTCGTTTCAGAGCTGACCGACGGTATTTTGGATCCCGCAAAACCGATGCTCGGCCCGCTTATCGACGGCGGAACGATCGTCGGAAACACAGCCCCGGGATGCTGGGGCCCGATGATCACGCCTCGCATTCGCGGTGGACACGAAGTGACTCGACCGGTGTTTATTGCAGATGCAGAACCCGGCGATTCTGTTGTTATTCGAATCCGCGACGTAAACGTGACCTCGTTCGCGACATCTTCCGGCCACGACCGATGGGTCGAAGGCCATTACCTCGGAGATCCTTACGCCGCCCCTCGCTGTCCGAATTGCGAGACTCTGTATCCGGACACCTATGTCGCCGGCATCGGGCAAGAAGCGGTTCGTTGCGTTAAGTGCAACACTCCGGTCACTCCGTTCCAGATCGTCAATGGCTACACGACCGTATTTGATGATAGTCTGCGGGTTGGCGTAACTGTTTCCAAGGAAGCCGCAGAAAAGATCGCCCGGTCAGCGACCAGATTCGCCGCACTGCCCGAAGGCTCTGTGCAACATTCAATCCTCACATTTGCGCCGCATGATCTCGTTGGTCTGGCTGTAAGACTTCGCCCGTTTCTGGGTCAATTAGGAACAATGCCCGCCGTACGGATGCCGGATTCTCACAATGCAGGCGACTTCGGCTCTGCCTTGGTCGGTGCGCCGCATGAATATGCAATTACGGCTGAACAGCTTGAACTTCGAACGGACGGTCACATGGACATCGACGCCGTTCGACCAGGGGCGATCGTGATAGCTCCAGTTAAAGTACCTGGCGCAGGAATTTACTTTGGCGACATGCACGCAATGCAAGGGGACGGCGAAATCGCCGGCCACACCATGGATGTCTCCGGAACAGTGACTCTGCGGGTCGACCTCTTGAAAGGACGAACCTTGGAAGGGCCGGTACTTTTTCCTTTGCTTGAGGACCTGCCGCCGCTCGCCCGCCCATTGGACGAGTCGGAAACGGCGCGTGCGCGCCATTTGGCAGCCGCTTGGGGACTCGACGGGATAGAGGAGTCGGCACCCATCTCAATCGTCGGATCAGGTCCCAATCTGAACAGCGCAACCGAAGTGGGGCTTCAACGAGCCGCTAAACTTCTTTCCATGACAGTCCCGGAGGTCATGAATCGCGCAACAATAACGGGTGGAATCGAAATTGGACGGAACCCCGGGCGTGGTACAAATCACCTTCCGCGCGCCGCTCACCGCTATCGAGAAGTCCGGTCTGCTGCCCTTCGTGCGGGAGCAATACGGAATCGGATAAGAAAGCGCGGGGTCAACTTTCACGGATTTCGCAAAGAAGGAGGAGGATACAGGGTATTTGGCACACTTCATTTTGTCCCGGACTAATTCTTGCCGCGGTCACAGCTAAACTTTTTTAGTACGGCGACTGTGTAGGTCCAATCAGCTCGCTCGCAAAAAAGTGAACCCTGACCAGCGCGAGAGGCCGATGTGTGCCCGCTTTCACGATCGACGATTTTTTGGAACTGTGGGCGGACTTCCACCATTCGGAATAGTCGGCAAGAGGGTTGCGCGGCATCTAACGCAAGAGGGTTGCAATGCGGCAGGAAATACGTCCATTTGAAGTGTTAAGCTGCGGATTTTATGAGATATAAGTTTTATAATAAAAAGCATAAACCAAATTTCATATTAAGATTAGGGAGCAAGGGTTGGCTGGAGTCTTTCGCATCAGTTGCGCCATCAGATTGAGCCGGCCTTGTGGGAGATGGGAACCAAACGCAAAGCCGCCATGAGCGACGCCGAACCAACGCCTGCAGGGGCGCAGGGGTCGCCCGCAAACGCTTTTTACGTCGCCGGGCTCGGCGCGTCGGCCGGGGGCCTCGAGGCGTTGCAGAGCTTCTTCAGGGCGATGCCGGCGGACAGCAGCGTGGCCTTCGTGGTCATCCAGCACCTCTCGGCAGATTTCAAAAGCCAGATGGTGGAGTTGCTCTCGGCGTACACAGCAATGCCGGTAGCGCACGCCACTGATGGCGTCACGGTCGAGCCAGACCATGTTTACCTGATCCCGCCGGGGAAGTGCCTGAAGATTTTCCACGGCAAACTCCTGGTCAGCGATCCTGTGCCGGCGCGAGGGCCAACCCTGGTAGTCGATCATTTCTTTTGCTCGCTCGCTGAAGACCAAGGCGAGCGCGCTATTGCCATCGCCCTTTCGGGCACGGGAACCGACGGCACGCGGGGCATCCGCGCAGTCAAGGAAGCAGGCGGCATGGTGATGGTGCAAAGCGAATCGTCCGCGAAATTCCCAGGTATGCCAGCCAGCGCGATTGAGACCGGGCTGGCGGACTTCATTCTGCCCGCAGCGGAGCTGCCGAAGGCGCTGCTGAGCTTCATCCAGCATCCTCTGGTCAGCAAGATGAAGGGCGCGCCATTACTGGCCCCGGAGGCGACGATGCAGAAGATCACCGCGCTCCTGCGTACGCAGAGCGGGATCGATTTCTCCAACTACAAACTAAGCACCGTGACGCGGCGGCTGGAGCGCCGCATGGGCGTCGCGCAGGTCACCCGTTTTGAAGACTATCTGGAGTACCTCCAGCGCTCAGAGCAGGAGGTCGCGGCTCTGGTGCGCGATCTGCTTATTAGCGTAACGCGCTTTTTCCGGGACGCTGAAGTTTTTGAGGCGCTGCGTGAACAGGTCCTTCCCGAGCTGTGTAAACGCGCGAGGGGCCAGGCGATCCGGGTGTGGGTCCCAGGCTGTGCCACCGGGGAGGAGGCATATTCGATCGCCATGGAGATCGACCGACAACTGGCTCTCACCGGGGAGTCCCGGGAGGTAAAGATTTTCGCCACCGACGTCGACCGGCAGGCTCTGGCGTTTGCCGCCGCCGGCCGTTACCCCAAGAGTATCGCCGCGGACGTGCCCCCGCAGCTGCTCTCCCGCCATTTCGTAGAGCAGGAGGGCGCGTGGCGCGTCGGCTCGCGCCTGCGGGAGCAGGTCGTCTTTGCGCGGCAGAACCTGGTGTACGATCCGCCTTTGACCAAGATGGACCTGATCACCTGCCGCAACCTGCTGATTTACCTTCAGGCCAAGTGGCAGCAGAAGGCTCTCCGATTGCTGGCCTACGCCCTGCGGCCGGGGGGGTGGCTGGTGCTCGGCACGAGCGAGACAGTCGGCGATCAGGCTACGGCCTTCGAAGCGATAAGCGGGAAGGCGCGAATATATCGCAAACGGGCCGATGCGCCGCTCGGGTTCGCCGAGGCCATGGCGGTCGTGCCGGCCTTGCAACCTCGTCAACGCGGGGTGGCCCGGCCTCTCGCGGGGCCGACGGAGCAAAAGCGCGAGGACCAGGCCTGGGAAAGAATCCGAGACCGGGTAATCGAGCAGTTTGTACCGACGGGGTTGGTGCTCAATGAAAATCGGGAAATCGTCCACACCTTTGGGGAACCGCACCGCTTCCTGACGCTGCCGCCGGGCCGTCCTACGCTCGACGCGTTACGGCTTGTGCCGCGCGAGCTGGCGCTGGCCCTCGCCACGGCGGTGCATCGGGCGCAAAAAGAGCAAAGGCCGATCTCGTATCGCCGGGTGCGATTCACCGCACCGAGCGGCCAAATGGAAGTCAGGCTGCAGGTTGAGCCGCTGCCCGGAGAGAAAGAAGAGCCGCCGATGTTGTTGGTCTTTTTTGAGGAACTCAAGGCGGCGCGTCCGTCGACAAAGGCGGAGCCATTCAAGACTTCGAGCGCCTCGCTTCAGCGCATTGCCTATCTCGAGGAAGCCCTGCGAACGACCGAGACCGACTTGCGGTCGGCACTTGAGGGCAAAGACAGCGCCAACCAGGAACTGCAAGTTTTGAACGAAGAGCTTTTGGCCTCTAACGAAGAGCTGCAAAGCAACAACGAAGAGCTCGAGTCCGTTAATGAAGAACTCGTCACGCTAAATGCCGAGTTGCAGCAAAAGATCGGGGAACTGACCACGGCCAACAATGACCTCGAGAACTTCCTGCGCACTTCCGAAGTGGCGACCCTCTTTCTCGACGAGCAGCTGCGCATCCGCCGGTTTACGCCCGCGGTACTCCGGGAGATGCCGCTGCGGGCGCACGATGTCGGTCGTCCTCTCAGAGACTTTTCGCACCCGATCATCCAGGCGCTTGAGGGCGACTTGGAGAGTGTCAGCGCGGGCGGCGAATCGACGATCCGAACCGTGGAGACCAAGCCCGGGGTCTGGCACCTGATGCGGATTACGCCATACCGCCGGGAAGGAGCTCCTGACAGGGGCTTTGTGGTCACGATCCTCAACGTGAGCGCTCTTCATCAGGCGAAAGATGAATTGCGACAATGCTAAATGCACTCGCCAGAAGGACAGGCCCCGGTCCAGCCCCTGATTGCCTCTTAATCCCGTATGAATAAGGATCAATTCAACCACGAGCAGCCAGCCCAAGAGACGTTGCGCAGCCGTGCAGAAAGGAGGGTGCGTGCGGCCAAAACGGGAGCGTCTCCCGTGAGCATTGAAGACCTGCGCACCGCTCTGGAGGAGCTCCAGATCTACCGCGCGGAACTCGAGATGCAAAACGAAGAGCTGTGTACGGGACGCGCGCTGCTTGAGGAAACGCAAAAAAGGTATTTTCGACACTTCGATCTCGCGCCCGTCGGGCTAGTCCGGCTGAGTAGCCTCGGGCTGGTACTGGAGGCCAACATACTTGGCGCAGCGATGCTCGGGGTAAACCGAGAGCAACTGCACCGCTCCCGGCAGCTTGTTCTTGACCCGCGTCGCCGGCGACTCACGCGCAGCTTTTCAACAGCATCTGGAGCAGGCGCTCGCATCGGGTCGAATGGAGGCGTGCGAACTGACCTTGCGCACGGCGAGAGGCGCCGAGACGTTTGTGCGCATGCAGAGTGTGCGAAGTGATGGGGAGGAAGACGCGCCCGAGCTCTATGTCACGCTGACCGACCTCACGGAACGTCGGCGCATCGAGCAAGAGCTACAGGAAAGCGAAGCGCGCACTCGAGCCGAAACCGCCCTGCGTCACAGCGAGGAACGCTTCCGCTCTCTGGTCGAAAACGCCTCCGATCTCATTACGGTGCTGGATATAGCGGGCCGCATTCGTTTTCAAAGTCCTTCAGTGGAGCGGGTGCTGGGTTATCCCCCAGAGGAGCTCCTGGGCCGCAAGGCCTTGGATTGGATCCATCCGGAGGACATGGCGCGCGTGCAGGCCGCATTGCGCCGCGTTCGGCGCCAACCGCCTGTGACCACGCCCGTCGAATGCCGCTTTCGTCACGTCAACGGTAGCTGGGTGACGCTGCAGTCAGTCGGCCGAGAGTTCCCGACGGAGGCCGATGAAAAATTGCTGGTGGTTCATTCGCGCGATGTCACCAAGCAGAAACATTTAGAAGCCCAGTTGCGACAGTCGCAGAAGATGGAGGCCATTGGGCAGCTTGCAGGAGGGGTGGCACATGACTTCAACAACCTGCTTTCGGTCATTTTTGGTCACTGTGAACGCTTGGAAAAAGCATTGCCGCCTGAAAACCACTTGAATGGCTCGTTACGGGAAATCGTGCGGGCGTCGGAACGCGCCGCGGCGTTGACCCGGCAATTGCTTGCCTTCAGCCGGCGGTTGGTGCTCGCTCCCAAAGTCGTGGACTTAAACGCCATTGTGACCGACGCCGAGACCCTGTTACGACGGCTAATAGGCGAAGACGTGCGGTTGCTGACGGTTCTCCGGACCGACCTTCGCCCGGTCCGTGTCGATCCAGGCCAGATCGATCAAGTGATCCTGAACCTGGCAGTCAATGCCCGTGACGCGATGCCTCATGGCGGCACTCTTACCCTGGAAACGAGCGAGGTAGAACGGGAGCCCGCGCATGGGGAAGTCCCGCAGAGCGGTTATATTGTATTGGCGGTCAGCGACACCGGAACTGGCATAACGCCGGAAGTGCAGGCGCACATATTCGAGCCCTTTTTCACCACCAAAGGCGCAGGCGAAGGAACTGGGCTGGGATTGTCGGTCGTGGATGGCATCGTAAAACAAAGCGGCGGCCACATCGCCGTCGACAGCACGCCGGGCAGGGGCACCACGTTCAGAATCTACCTGCCGGCGGTCGACGAGCCTCTCGATGAGCTCCCGACCGTGCACACGGCCCAATCCAAGCCGGTCGGGGGCAGCGAGACGGTCCTGCTAACCGAGGATGAGGAACCCGTGCGAGCCGTCACCGCCCTGATGTTGGAAACTCTCGGTTACCGGGTGTTACAAGCAGGAAGCGGCGAGGAGGCATTGCTCTTGGCAGAAGAGCGCCCGGAAGAGATCGACCTGTTAATGACCGATGTGGTGATGCCGGGTATGAGCGGGCGCGGCCTGGCCGACGCTCTTAGGGCCCGAACCCCAAAATTGAAGGTGCTTTTCCATAGCGGTTACGCGGCTGACGCGGTGGTGCGGCGCGGCGTGGTGCAGGCCGAAATGTCGTTTCTGCAAAAGCCTTTCTCGCTGCAGGCCCTGGCAAGCAAGGTGCGCCAGGTCTTGGATGAGCTTTAGGTCGAAAGTCTCACAAGCCAGAGCCAACGTTCAAAAGCGCCAGTTGTGGTTTCCGCAACGTATTTCACCGGTGACGCGAACGAGTGGATGAAAAAACTGCGAGCTATCTTCTACAAAACGGATAATTTTTTGCCACGACCAGGTTTAGCCCCCAACATCGAGGAACCCCTATGCGTGCGACATCGGTTGACAACCCGAAAACCATCCATCCACCGGAAGCGCCCAGAAACAGTGGCATCCCGCTTGAATTGGGATGGCTGAAACAGGTTCAGGTTAACAAGAGCGCAGCCGAGCGCCGCACTGCGACGCTGATCGCGCGTCGGACCGTCAAGAAACAATGGCAGGCCGCTTGGCTGCTAAAAGCGGTGAGTTGCATTGATCTCACCACCCTCAGCGGAGACGATACACCAGGAAAAATCCATCGGTTGTGTGCAAAAGCGCGCCATCCTGTCCGCGCAGATCTTCTCGAAGCCATGGGAGTCGCGGATCTCGGGATCACCGTCGGCGCGGTGTGCGTTTATCCGAGCATGGTCTCGCACGCTGTCCAGGCGCTCGAAGGATCCGGCATTCCGGTCGCCTCTGTGGCTGCGGCGTTCCCGGCCGGACTCAGCCCGATGAAATCGCGGCTCGAAGAAATCCATTATGCGGTCCGAGAAGGCGCCGCAGAGATTGATATTGTCATCACGCGCCAGCATGTGCTTACCGGGAATTGGCAGGCCTTGTACGATGAGGTTGCCTCTTTTCGCCATGCGTGCGGGGAAGCTCATCTCAAAACGATTCTGGCGACAGGCGAACTCGCCACGATGCGAAACATTCAAAAAGCCAGCCTGGTTGCGATGATGGCCGGTGCAGATTTCATCAAGACATCGACCGGAAAAGAGGTGGAAAATGCCACTCTTCCGGTCAGTCTGACGATGGTTCGAGCGATTCGCGAATATCAGGAGCGAACCGGCCAAAAAGTCGGGTTCAAACCGGCTGGCGGAATTCGCACCGCCAAAGACGCGATAGCGTGGCTAATCCTGATGAAAGAAGAACTTGACCGAGAATGGATGGAACCGGAGTTGTTCCGCTTTGGGGCTTCCAGCTTATTAACCGACATCGAGCGCCAGCTAGAGCACCATGTCACCGGACGCTACTCAGCCCAATACCGGCACCCGATGCCTTGAGGAACGGTCCGGCGTGTCCGCGAAGAATTGGAGCCCTCGAAACTATGAACGGTAACAAAAGGACGATGAACCATGAACGATGAACGCCGGTTCGCCGATACGCCGACCCGCCGAGGCGTTTCCCCCGCTGTCCGCGAAATATTTGAAACAATGGAATATGGCCCCGCACCCGAACAGTCGGACATCGCATTGAACTGGCTGGAGGAACATCCGCACGCGATGCGCCCGTTTATCAATGGGGAGTTCGTCAGGTTCATGGACGAAACGTATTTCGAATCGATCAATCCGCGCGACGGCAAACCTCTCGTCCGCCTCGTCAAATGCGGTGAGACTGAAGTGAACGCGGCGGTTGCCGCAGCAAAGGAGGCATTCCCCTCCTGGTCATCGCTGACCGGCCACGAGCGCGCCCGGTATCTCTATGCGATCGCCCGACAGATTCAAAAACATTCCCGATTATTTGCCGTCCTGGAGAGTCTGGACAACGGAAAACCGATCCGTGAATCGCGCGACATCGACATTCCTCTGGTCGCCCGTCACTTCTATTATCACGCCGGCTGGGCGCAGTTGCGGAATGAAACATTCATTGGCTATGAACCGATCGGCGTCTGCGGCCAGATCATCCCATGGAATTTCCCGTTGCTCATGCTGGCATGGAAGGTTGCTCCGGCGCTCGCCGCAGGCAACACCGTCGTGCTGAAGCCGGCCGAATTCACTTCCCTCACCGCCCTGCTTTTTGCCGAGGTGCTGCAACAGATTTCATTGCCGAGCGGGGTGGTCAATATCGTCACCGGAGACGGCGAAACGGGCGAGCTGATCGTTCGGCACAAAGATGTCCACAAGATCGCATTCACTGGATCAACTGAAGTTGGACGGGCTGTCCGGCGCGAGACAGCCGGCACAGGAAAAAAACTCTCGCTGGAACTCGGCGGCAAATCGCCATTCATCGTTTTTGAGGACGCAGATCTGGATGGCGCCGTGGAAGGGGTCGTCGATGCGATCTGGTTCAATCAGGGGCAGGTCTGTTGCGCCGGCAGCCGTTTGCTTTTGCAAGAAAGCATCGCCGGAAAAATGATCGAAAAACTCCGGCAACGTATGGAAAAACTGCGTCTGGGCGACCCGCTTGACAAAGGGATCGATATCGGTGCGATCGTCGCCCCCGTACAGCTGCAGCGGATTCAGCAACTTGTCGAGCAAGGCAAGGCTGAAGGTGTGACCTGCTGGCAACCGAGCTGGGCTCTGCCCACAGAAGGATTCTTTTACCCACCCACCCTCTTCACCGATGTTGAGCCAGCTTCTACACTCGCCCAGGTCGAGATATTCGGGCCGGTTCTGGTCACGATGACTTTTCGCACCCCAGGCGAATCGGTGGAGCTCGCAAATAATACCACATATGGCCTTGCGGCGTCCCTCTGGACCGAAAATCTGAATCTCGCGCTCGACATCGCTCCGAAACTGAAAGCAGGTGTCGTCTGGATAAATTCCACTAATCTTTTCGACGCCGCGTCTGGCTTTGGCGGTTACCGGGAGAGCGGCTTCGGTCGTGAAGGGGGGAACGAGGGAATGTACGAATACTTGGTTCCAAGCTGGGAACGTTTTCAGCCCGATTACGAGAAAAGCGAAGTCACGCTATGTCCTTTTCCGTTGGTCAACTCCGCGAATAACACGCGTACTGAACCTTTGATCGACCGGTCGCCTAAGCTTTACATTGGTGGTAAACAGACGCGATCTGACAGCGGGTATAGTTTTACCGTTGAAGACTCAAATGGTCACTACGTCTCGGAGACCGGATTGGGCAATCGAAAAGATGTCCGAAACGCCGTAGAGGCAGCCAGCAAGGCCGAGAACTGGTCCCGGGCCACTGCCCACCTGCGTGCGCAGATTCTG
Source organism: uncultured Verrucomicrobiae bacterium (assembly GCA_963736745.1). Lineage (GTDB taxonomy): Bacteria > Verrucomicrobiota > Verrucomicrobiia > Chthoniobacterales > JAFAMB01 > JAFAMB01. The sequence goes on from CAVTQD010000022.1 coordinate 53,427, forward strand.
TATTATCTTGGAGAGAATCTCGCAGTCCGAGGCGGGGAATTTGCTGATCGACTGGTATCGCTCACCGGAACCGGCAAAAATGAAGCAGAGCGAGAAGTGCAAAGAACGATCGAACGACTTTTTTACTACGCCGCGTGGGCAGACAAATATGAAGGTCACATCCATCAAACTCCGTTCCGAAACGTGACGCTCGCGATGCCGGAGCCATGGGGAGTTGTGGGCGTCGTCTGCCCGGCTGAACATCCCCTGCTGACCTTGGTCTCTTTGGTCATACCCGCGATTGCAATGGGCAATCGCGTGGTGACCGTCCCATCGTGGAGATTTCCTTTACTTGCCACGGATTTTTACCAGGTCCTGGATACCAGTGACGTGCCGGCGGGCGTAATCAACATTGTGACAGGTCACCCGGACGAACTGGCAAAAGTTCTTGCGCAACATGACGACGTTGCCGCCCTCTGGTATGTCGGTTCGGCAAAGACCGGCGAGATGGTCGAACGAGAATCTGCAGGCAATCTCAAGGCGACCTGGGTGAACTACGGAAAGCGGCGTAACTGGTTCGACGATCACCAGGCTCAAGGCTGGGAATACCTGCGCCACGCCGTTCAGATTAAAAACATCTGGGTGCCGTACGGAGAGTAGGGAGAAACGTATCGGCGTTTCGGCAGGACGGCGTTTCGGCGTATTGGCGAGCCGAACTGACAACTAACAACTGACACTGACAACTTCCTTATGCTAATCGTTCATGTCCACGTTCACGTGAATTCCGAATCTGTCGGAGCCTTTATTGAAGCAACGATCGAAAATGCGCGGAACAGCATCCGAGAGCCAGGAATAGCCAGGTTCGATTTTGTGCAGCAAACGGATGATCCGACTCATTTCGTTCTGGTGGAGGTCTATCGCGACGAAGCCGCAACTAAAGCGCACAAAGAAACCGCGCACTATGCGAAATGGCGCGACAGAGTTGCTTCCATGATGAATGAACCGCGCACCGCAATAAAGTTTTCTAATCTGTTTCCGGAAGATAAAGACTGGTAAATATGCGATTCGAATTCGCGACTGCAGGGCGGATTATTTTTGGGCCGGGCACTCACGAGGAGTTCGGCAGAATCGCCGGAGAACTCGGCAAAAAGGCGTTCATCGTGTGCGGGCGCAATCCTGCCAGAATCAAGCCTTTGGTGACCGCCATTGAAGCCGCGAACATCCAATATTCATGCTTCGAAGTGCGCGGTGAACCAACGGTCGAGCAAATTGCAGACGGCGTAAAGCGGGCGCGCCTGGCGGAGGCCGACTTAGTGATCGGTTTTGGCGGAGGAAGCGTGATTGATTCGGCTAAAGCGATCGCCGGCCTTGTCACGAATCCGGGCGCGATCCTTGATTATTTGGAGGTCATTGGGAAAGGGCATCAGCTGTCGGTTCCGGCTCTGCACTGCGTCGCGATCCCCACGACGGCCGGGACCGGAGCTGAAGTCACACGGAACTCCGTGCTCGCGTCGCCGGAGCATCGAGTCAAAGTCAGCTTACGCAGCCCGTTTCTTTTGCCTCGTTTGGCAATCGTCGATCCGATGCTGACGTGCGATTTGCCGCCTTCCGTCACGGCGTCGACCGGCCTGGATGCGCTCACTCAGCTGATCGAGCCTTACGTTTCCGTCCGGGCCAATCCGATCACCGATGGATTTTGCATCGAGGGGATGCGCCGGGTCGCTCGCTCACTGCGGCGCGCCTTCGAACACGGTCAGGATCTCCATGCGCGCGAAGATATGGCTTTGGCGAGTCTTTTCGGCGGGCTTTCGCTGGCGAATGCCGGGCTCGGAGCTGTTCACGGATTCGCGGCACCGATTGGCGGGATGTTTCCCGCCCCCCACGGCGCAGTATGTGCCGCACTGCTGCCGCACGTAATGAATGTCAACCTCCGCGCATTACGCGATCGGCCCAGCGATAGCCCAGCTTTGCAGCGGTATGATTCGATTGGCGCAATCCTGACAGATTCTGAGAAAGCGACTTCGGTCGACGGTATCCGCTGGATCAGCGAGCTATGCAAATCGCTTCGAATTCCTGGTCTGCGGGATTATGGCATTACCGAAGCCGATATCGCAGTGCTGGTTGAAAAGGCAGCGAAAGCCAGCAGCATGAAAGCTAATCCGATCGTGCTTACCCATGAGGAACTGACGCAGGCTTTGCAGGCAGCATTATAAGCGGATCCGGTAAGCAAAGCGTCTCCGCTTTGCTCTTTGATATGGATAAGCGTCCCCGCTTTACTCTTTGATAACCGTGATAAGCGGGACGCTGCTGCTACAGAGCCTCCGGGCGGATACAAAAAAGGAAGGCTGCTTGCGCAGCCTTCCTTCTTGAACGGTTTGGTAGTCAGGCAACGTACTCTGGTCACCTCCCGCCAGCACCCATTATTTATAAGCCGGATTCGCCCTGAAGACGGCATCATTGATGTCGTACTTGAAAGCGTTCGCACCCCTCTTTGCCATGTAGTCGTCGAGGATCCAGGGAATCATCTTAGACTTGTCGACCGTGTCCTTCTCATAGGGCATAAAGTTTACAAATACGGCCTTCTTATAGGGCTTTCCGTCAAAATAAGCCGTAACCTGCTGAAACGCGATATCCGCTTCAAGCGTTGGGCATTGATTGACGTCCATGGTCACCAATCCCTTTTCAACCCAGTCCCAGGACTTCTCTTTGCCGTTGCTCGATCCAAGCCAGTATTTGCTCGGATCGAGACCAGCTTCCTGCATGGCCTGGAGTGCGCCAGTCATCATTTCATCATTCTGGACGTAAGCACCGTCAAATCCATCTTGCCCCAGAGATGTAATGGCGTCCTGCATGACCTTCTTGGCCGGGTCGGCAAACCAACCGCCGGAACCCCAGAACACAACCTGAAGGTCCTTGCCGCCCGCACCCTTCACTCCGACACTATCTAGAAGGTTGCCAATATCCTTGCCCGCCTTTTTGTATCCCTGAAGGAATCCTTGAGTCTGACCGGCGGCAGTGCCTTGGCCAAGCTTTCCTTCGATCATGATTAGCTTTTTGACGTTGTGTTTCACCGCCGATTGCGCCGCGAGTTCTCCGTCATACACCCAGTCGAATCCGGAGAAGCCAGCGAGCCCGGGTTCGTTCGGTGGGTTATGCGTGAGGTGAAACTCCGGTATTCCTGCGGCATGCGCTTTTTTCAAACACTCTGAAGTGGTCTCCGGAGAATTCTGAACCACAACGAGGGCGTCGACCTTCTGAGTGATGAAATCTTCGACTGCAGAAATCTGCTCGGGCGCGGTACCCTGTCCCACCACGTCCAGTACCTGCCAGCCGGCGTTGTTTGCCAGAGCCTTGAACACCTGGAAGCCTGCCTTGTAGTAGTCATCCGAGGCGTCCATGTAATAACCAATTACCTTCGCCTTACCACCGCCTGCTGCATGCGTGTTGCCGCCTGGGAAGCCCATGGCCCCCAGAAAAACAAAACATCCTAACAATAATGTTAGACGTTTCATCTGCTTCTCCTTTGATCGTTTTTATACATTTTTATATCTTGTTTATGACTGTTTTTTGTGGATTGCACCCTCATCCTCCGTTCGCCACCCGTTGTCCTGCGCGAGAGCGCAGTTCCTTCCTCCGTGACATGAAATCTGAGATTCTGGCGGAAACGTCGCCCGCGGACACCGCAATTATTACCACGAGACCTTTTGCCACGAACTGCACTTCGGACGGCAGACGGAGCATATTCATAGCGTTGCCTATCGAGCCCAAAAAAAAGACACCGATCAACGTGCCCACGATATTACCCTTTCCGCCCTTCAACGCCGTTCCGCCTATGACGACCATGGCAATGCTGTCGATCTCCAGACCCTGTCCCAAGGTGATGATCCCGGTATTGACGCGCGAAAGAAGCATGACCGCGCCAATACCGACCAGAAAGCCCATAATAACGTAAACCGAGAGCTTCATATTCTTGACGTTGACACCTGCGAGGTAGGCTGCGTAGGGATTAGTCCCCACGGCATAGATCCTTCGCCCGTACTTCGTGTAGTTCAAAAGCAGCCCGGCAAGCAGCGCGATCAGGAAGAAAATCAGGACGTAAGGCGGTATAATCAGATTGAGACCGCTGACCGGATCTTTGGCCCCCTGTATCAGATTGAGTTTAAAGAAGTCTAGTTCCCCTTTCATGATCACCTCGCGTGAATTGCAAAGAAGGAGAGCTATCCCCTGAAACGTGATCATACCGCCGAGCGTAACAATGAAGGGCTCGACTTTAGTGCGCGAAATAATGTACCCCATCAGGGTTTCGAGCACCACAGCCGACATGATTCCGACGAGAATGGAAGGAAAAACCCCGAAGTGCCACTTCGATATACCCAGCGCAGTGACAATAGACACCAGAGATGCCAACATTCCCACTGAGAGGTCGATCCCCCCGGAAATCATGACGATCGTCATACCCACGGCGACGATCCCCGCAACGCCGACCTGCTGCAGTATGTTCAGGAGGTTTACAGGACTGATGAAGGTGGGAAAGCGGCGTCCGCCACCCGTTATCAGTTGCAAAAGAACAATTATGACCGCAAACCCAACAAAGATCGACAACACCGTCAGATTCTCGTGCCGCTGGAAGAGAGATGCCCGAACCGCTTGTTTCTGCTCTGCGGCCTCCTCACTTATCATATTGCCTTGTCTCCTATCGAGTAGGTCAGGATATTCTCTTCCGAAACCTCGTCGGCGGTGAGCTCGGCCATTTCTTGCCCATTATTCATTACGATGACCCTGTCGCTCATGGAGATGACTTCGGGCATGTCGGAGGAGACCATGATGATCGACTTGCCTTGCTTCAGCAGCTCAACCATCACCTTGTAGATCTCCTGTTTTGATCCCACATCAATGCCTAGCGTCGGCTCGTCAAAAATGAAAATCTCGCCGTTTGTATTGAACCATTTTGCGAGCACTACCTTTTGCTGATTGCCGCCAGAGAGATTCAGTACGAGTGTTCGAGAATCATTTGTCTTGATATTAAGCTGCCTTACGAGCCTGTCCCCAATTCGGGAGTCATCGACGTTCCGAACAATGAATTCCCTGGTGTTTACCAGATTCGCAATGGTCACGTTCCGGGCAATGCTCTGGGGCAGGAATAGACCGGTTCTCTGACGGTCTTCAGTAATGAAACACATCTTGTTTTTGATCGACGTTTTGGGACTTGAATGTTTGACGATTTTTCCCTTGATGAGGATTTCGCCGGACTCAAGACGGGCACTACCGAAGAGAACATTCATCAGCTCCGAGCGACCGGAACCTGCCATTCCCGCGATTCCGAGTATTTCGCCCCTTCTAAGGACGAAGGATACGTTCTTAGCGCCGTTGCCAGTCACGTTTCTCGCCTCGAAGACGACCTCGCCGAGTGGAACTCTCTCCCTTTGATAGAAGGTGGAAGGATCACGGCCGACCATGTCCTTAATTAATGTGGTTTTGGTTAGGCCAGTAAGATCGTGCATGCTGACTTTGCGACCGTCTCGCAGTACCGTGACACGGTCTCCTATCTTGAAAACCTCCTCCAGATGGTGGGAAATGTAGATTATACCCACGCCGCTCTTCTTGATCGTCTGAATTATATCGAGCAGGTTCTCTATTTCCACAGAGGAGAATGACGCTGTCGGTTCGTCGAGAACGATCACCCTCCTCTTGAATACCAGGCCCTTGGCGATTTCTACGGTCTTTTGCTCGCCGCTGCTTAGCTCACCCATCTTCATGTCGGGGCTCAGGTTGCTTTTGAGGTACTTCAGAACACCAACGGTCTGTTTCCTCATTTCGCTTTTCTGCAACACCCCCCGTTTCACCATTTCCGATCCGGTAAAAATGTTTTCCACGATATTCAGATTCTCGAAGCCGGTATGCTCCTGATAGATCGTCTGGATCCCCAGCCTCATGGCAAGACGCGGGTTCAGGACCACCTTTTTTCCGTCAAAGATGATCTCTCCGCCTTCATCCGGTTGGTAAGCGCCTGAAAGGATCTTGATCAAGGTGGACTTTCCGGCGCCGTTTTCCCCGCACAGGCAATGCACCTCGCCTTCGTTCAAGTCGAACGAGATGTTCTGCAATGCCAAGACACCGGGAAAGGACTTTGATATATTTCTGAGTTGAAGGATCTCGCTCATGAGTCGATCACTGGTGCCGCACCGGTCGTCGCGGACAGTTCCCTGCATTGCATTCTGAAACGTAGGCGAAACGTGCGCACCGGAACCGGGCGCGCGAGCCCGAATGTCCTCGTGTTCGCGTATTGGTCGGCGGCAATTCTCTGGTCTACGCGGTCGTATACAGCCGGCCGCCCTGAGCGAGCAGCGACAGTTTTCCCTACCGTCGAGCACACGCTGGGATCCACTATCAAGGCCGGATGTTAGCGATAGAATATCGAGAATTAATTTGTGCGTAGGTTGCCGCTCTGGGCGCTAAAAGCACGGCTAAGTCCGACGTTTGGATAAGCCACCTGATCATGTCACCTCGTTCGGTTAGATATTTTTTGGGGGGAAGAAAAATTCGACTTTGAGCCGCTGACGCGCTTCCAGTCGGACGCCCCAGAGTAGAAGCCTCTCATCGCGCTGTCAAGGCTCAGGTCCGTTTTGGAGGAGTGCCCTGTCCCCGAAATAGCAAGAGAAAACACTAACAAGCCTTTTCCCATTTTCCTGATCCCGCCGACCGGAGGACTGCGTCCACGACTCTCTCTGTCTGCATCGCATCCTCAAACGTCGGTTCGGCAGGTTTCTCTCCATCAAGAGAGTTCAGAAAGTCCGCCACTTGATGGATGAACGAATGCTCGTACCCGATCGACAAGCCCGGGACCCACCAGTTGGCCATATACGGATGATCCCCGTCCGTGACATGGATAGATCGCCAACCGCGAAGGTACCCTTCATCCTTGTGATCAAACCATTGCAACCGGTGCAAATCATGAAGATCCCACGCGAGCGATCCATGTTCCCCGTTGATTTCAAGGGTATAAAGCGCCTTATGGCCTCTTGCGTACCGGGTTGCCTCGAAGGTCGCCAACGATCCATTCCTAAACCGAGCAAGGAACGCGCTGGCATCATCAATCCCCACCGATTCCATTTTGCCGGTTAAATTGTGTTTGCGCTCCTTGATGAATGTTTCGGTGAATCCGGTGACAGTTTCAATTTCGCCATTCAGCCAGATCGCTGTGTCAATGCAGTGAGCAAGCAAATCGCCCGTCACTCCGCTTCCGGCCACGTTGACATCCAACCGCCACAACGCCGCGCCACCCTGCGGCACTTCAGCCGAGATGGTCCAGTCCTGCAGGAACTTTGCCCGATAGTGAAAGATGCGGCCCAGTTTTCCCGATGAAATGATCTGTTTTGCCAGCGTTACTGCCGGAATTCTTCGGTAGTTGTACCAGACCATCGTGCGGACACCTGCTTTCTTGACCGCATCGACCATCTGTTGCGCTTCCTGCAAATTTCGGGCAAGCGGTTTCTCGCAGAGGATCATTTTGCCAGCCTGAGCTGCTGCGACCGCTATTTCGGCGTGAGTATCGTTCGGACTGGCAATATCCACGATGTCAACTGCAGGATCATCGACAAGTTGTCTCCAGTCGGCGTAATGCGACTCATAGCCCCATTTATGGGCAAACTGTTTTACCTTTTCAGGATTCCGTGCAGCAACAGCCTTGAGCACAGGCTGATATTTGAGATCGAAAAACTGGCCTACTGACAGGTACGCATTGGAATGCGCACGTCCCATAAAGCCATAGCCGACGAAGCCAACGTTGAGCTTTTTCATAAGCGTCTTGATTCGCAATTTTAGGCAGAAAGACCGCCGAGCAGGCGCGCGATTCAGTTCGCCGCTGCAAGCGATCAGGGCGTTTTTCGCGTTGCTATTCTTTCCATCCGTGCGCTTCGCGGACCGAAATCATTGCGCTTAAGAATGGAATTCCAGGTTTGCTGTTTCAGCATCACCTCATTTGGGAACATGCAGCCGTCCCAACAGATGTGTTTGAAAGCCTTCGTGAGTTGTCCTTTATCGTCCCGAAGCCAATAGCCGGCGTCCCGTGCAATGTTTAATTTGCCGTTTGGATCATCGGGCAGACAATGGCGTCCGGTTTTGTCATGTGAGCCACTGCCTTTCACGGTGGCATCGTTCTGGGCAACATGGAAATCGATCGTCCACGGACGCAGCGCGTGGGTCATGGTTTTCAGAGCCTCGTTCACTTTCCTTCGTCTTTCCAATCGAAATCTGCAGGTAATATGGCGTCTTCGGGTGCGTTATACCCCATCGTGTAGAGCAATGTGTGAGCCATGTCGGCCTGGAAACCGAGCGTCTGCGGCCGATCCACCAATTCAAGCAGCTCTACCATTCTCTTCCAACTGTGCATTCCGCCCCAACAGATCTCGCCCTCGGCGGCCAGACGTTCACCATGATCTTCCGCAACAGTGCAACACTCGCCGAAAGGTCGACGCAATTTTTTTCGAGCCTTCCGGGTCATCGGCCCAACTCTCCGGATCCGTCGCGGAATCGATGCGAATTACTCCGTACGGTCTCATCGCCAAGTTCACGCAGTTTTCTGGCGATCCGTCCGGCCTTCTTGACCTGTTCAACAAAACGATGCCGTTCCTCGGCGTTGCCCATTGCCGATCCGCCGCCCGTCGGAGGCCACACAGGGGCAACCACAGAACCGACAGCGAGGTTCTTGGAAGCGATTTTATCGGCAAGTAACTTTAGTTGATCGTCCGTCGAATCAATATCGATATGCGGATCGGTCAGAAACAAATCGACCCCATCAAATCGGCCGCCATCGCTTTCGGCCGATACAGTGAGATCCAGCATCGTATCGAGATCAATAAAAGGCTCGGAGCCAGGTCCTTTGCCAACCAGTCCCGGCCACATCGCGTTGTGCAATTTTGGATAGTTATTCATGAGAATAAACAAATACACAGAGCCCGGAGCAGACCTCGCCATACTGCTTTGCGCAACACTGCATGAGCTCTTCGTGGGAAATTACATTCCAATTTTTGGAGTTGGGGGGTGAGGATTCCAAATCTACTGTGGAACCCGGATATACCTAACCCGAGTCTTGACCTAAACGCAAGGTCGAGACGGTCGACATTCATGGGGCTGATTGGATTTTGAC
>CAVTQD010000023.1:0-41234 GCA_963736745.1 uncultured Verrucomicrobiae bacterium
TTGTGCCGCTTATAGTAACCATCTTCGCGGCGTAAGAGCTTAAAATGGGCATTGAGCGTCTCATGCTTTGCGGCCGGTTGCGAACTTGGCGGCTCCTGCTTGCCTATGAGAACGTAGACGGTGCCGTCCTTCCCCTTCAGCCCGACCGGAAGCCCACTTCGCGATACACATCTTTGCGCACGCTGCGTGATCCGGCCCGCTGAGCCATCGTCAAAGTAACAAGCCATGTCAATCACTTCACCAGTAACAGATGCAGCCAGTCTGGTCTCGGTCAGGAGCCCTAGCGAACCTAGCATGATTCGCCTAAAGCCCATCCAGCGAAAATTGCGAGAGCTAAAGCCGCGGCTGCCCATTGCGGAGTAGCCAATGGGGAGAGCAACGTCCTAAGCCAATTCTTTGATCTCGCACGAAATGTTGTCTCCGGCTTTGAACTTTTGGACCAAACCCTGGCATTAAAGTCGGGCGGCAGTTCCGGTCGCTGACGTCTAGAAAGAGCTTTCAGATCCTCGTCTAAGCGTGATTCATTCATTTTGCTTTCTCGAACGCTATAGCAAGCATTCTGGAGTTCATACCCCCTTTCTCAATTAAACGAGGGAGAGCGCGTTATCCCTCAGTATTTTAGATTTTTTTTACTTTTCATTTCCTGTCCAGCGGATCGTGTCCGGATTTGCGCGGCCAGCAGCTTGGGTCCGAGCCTCGGCTCCGCTGGCGACTCCCTTGAAGGCGTTGCCGCGGAGTCGTGCCTACCCCTCCCCCGTCGCTTCAGCCGCAGAAGGAAGCGCCAGCAACTGGCATCCCCAGTGACAATAGAAAGAAGTAAACAGCGCCCAAGGCAATCGCCGGAATGCGCTCAGACCACGCCTGGGCTCATCGCAGAATGGCAGAATTTGGTTCATAGCCAACGCGAAAATGCTCCCGGTGAGCTCCCTCAAGAGCTGGCAACCAGTTGATCGCGACGGCCTGGAAGGCCGGTCCGACGCCGAGACCGCCCGAACTACTCGGAATCTCGCCCAAGGCGGCCGACGTGAAGGCTGATCGAGTTCGCAGGCTTCTCCCGGAAAAAGGAACGCAATATTTTTAAACTTTCGGAATCTTTTCTGAGGGATCGGACAGTTTTCCTCGTTGGAGTTAGTAAGCACGGCTCGCAGATGCGAGACAGGGGAAAGCCCGGACCCCTTGCTAATCAAAGTCCAGGTGCATCTAACTAACAAAGTATAAAGAAAAAACTAACTTATGGCAGTGGACATGTTTCTCAAGCTCGACGGCGTTAAAGGCGAATCAAAGGATAAAACGCATAAACAGGACATTGACGTTCTTTCCTGGTCATGGGGGATGTCAAACAGCGGTTCGGCCCATATCGGTGGCGGAGCCGGGAGCGGCAAGGTGAATGTGCAGGATATCACCGTGACCAAGTGGGTGGACAGTAGTTCGCCCAAGGTCATGCTGTCCTGCTGCGACGGCACGCACTTCGCCAAGGCGCAGCTCACGGTACGGAAAGCCGGAGGCGAGGCGCCGGTGGAATACATAGTAATCAAGATGGAGGAAGTGCTAATTACTTCGGTCTCGACCGGAGGGTCCGGTGGCGACGATCGCCTGACGGAGAATCTCAGCCTGAACTTCGCCAAAGTCAGCATGGACTATACGCCTCAGGGAGACAAAGGCGCGGCCGGAAATGCGATCCCGTTCGCCTGGGACATTGCAGCGAACGACAACCCGTAAATCGTTTGATTCCGGTGCCATTGCTTAAACTCATCGGCACCGACTAATACATACTAATATTATTTCTAATTATCAAACCCCTACATAACAGGAGAAAAAATGGCTACATTTCAATGCAGCAGATGCCAGAATATCAAAGACTCTCTAAAGCAACTCTTTGAGCTGAAGACAGAAAAATGCGCTAAGTGCAACGGCGTCGGATTTTGGGCGTCGTACACAGGGCCGATGGCGCCCACGATGCTGGACAAAGAGGACATTCGCAGCGAGAGGCTCAAGAAAGAGCTCGACGTGGCGAAGGAAGAGTATGACCGGTACAAGCAGGAGCTGGAGACAATCACCAAGGCACTCAAACGCAAGGAGCACAGCTACGAGTCCACTTGCGGCACTATGACCCTCTCGGAGATCAAAAAGAACGTCAAAGAGACGGAACAGATCATGGATCAGATGGTTCAGATCGCCAGCAAGTACAATGAGGCCGAAAGTAAATACCTCCCCTTGAAAGAGGACGTGGAAAACCTGGGCAATCGGAAAGCGGTGAGAAAGGATGCGCCCGTCGCTTTCGATAAAGCGGCCAAAGTGAAACAGACGTCCGCGAAGAACAAGCTTTACATCGGCAACCGTCAGTATGTGTCCAGACACGGGGATGGGTCGTCGCAAAAGAAGGCCCGGCTCCTTGACGTGCCCAATTGGTCGCCGGGTCTCAACGTCTCCTGGGTAGAGGGTGGGATCAGTGCCAAAGCCCACTTCAAGCTCAAGCTGGATAGCAGCGACCCCTATGCCGACATACCGAAAGAGGTGCTCGACAAGTTGAAACTGGAACCGGACATGGACGCCGATGCTTTTTTCTTGCTTTGCAAGGCGGAGGGTAAAGGTTCCCTGCTGTGGTACGACAAAGACGGCAAGGATCGGCCGACTTGGACCTCATTGGAAATGTGGGTTCTGCTGCGCGCCGGATACCGTTTCACTTTCGCCGACAGCAAGCATGATGGTCCCGGACGAAAGATTGTGCTCGTACCGCCACCGGGCTAAGTGGCCTTAGCAAGCGAGCCTGAATCTTCTCTAAAGTCGAGCAGCTTCGCGAACTCGGTATCTCGCCCAACTAACTAATAGAATAAATAAAAAGCTAACTATTTGGCAGTGAACATGTAGGTGGGAAAACCACTCTTGTCCAATATGCATTCTAAAGAGGACTGACAGGAATGCATTAGTTTCTGGTTAGCATTGAATCGTTGGTATGAACCGGAGAAATAATAGCACCAAGGTAGCCGGACGTCTCCCGCGCGTCCGGCGGACGTCTTCCGCGCGTCTCGACGCTTCTTTTTGCTGCTTCTGCGAACACTCTTTGGCACTCAGCTTCAGCCGTTTTTGCATTTGCACCTTCGCTGGACGTGCGGCGCCGGATCGTGGGGGAGCTTGCCTATCGGTGGCAAGGCCATCCATAGCAAACGAACCAGAATTGGTTAGATAAAATCCCATCGAACCCGGCCGTTTCGCCGGGTAAGCCGTCCGGAGGATGTTTCGGGGGAAGTCACTCCTGGAGTTGGTGACGTTTTCTCGGCAGGCGAACTCCAGCATCAATAGGCATCGCGATGCTCGTCCATCCGCGCGAAACAGGGCTTGTAATTGGAGCGTATCTGGAGAGCCTTTAAGAGCTCATGCACAATCGTTCAACGAAAGAGCCTGCAAACTCAGACACTGAGCTGCCTGGCAGCCAGGAAGGGAATTCGGCCGCCTTGTGGAAGTTGCTCTGGGATTTTGATCCCAACGGGTTGCTGGTTTTGGATGATACTCTCCGCGTCATCCAGGTGAACCCCGCCTTATGCCAGATGCTAAAATCCAAGCATGAAAATCTCTTAGGCCGCAAGGCCGTGGATCTCCTTGGTGATGTTTCAGATTTCCAACGCGCCTATACCGAACAGTGCGAGGTTACGGGCGAGGGAACGTTCTATCCTTACTACGAGCTGTATGCACGGAAGGTCATTTTTCCTGTACCGGGTCAAAAAATTGTGGCTGGCATCTTCGTGGACCTGACTCGTGAATGGAAACAGCGCAACGAACTTGAGGTTCTGCGAAGCCGCACGGCGCAGGAAGTCCGCAACGTCGTGGATAATCAAATGAGGGTGGCCCAGGAGATCGCGGGTTTACTCGGCGAGACCACCGCGGAAACCAAGGTCAGTTTGTTACGCCTACTAGAGCTCCTCAAGAGCCGCGGCCATGAATAACGATCATGTTTTCTATGAGATTTCTCCCTTAAGTCTAAACCGGGACGGAGAAGAAGTGTGCGGCGACCAGGTCAAGATTTCGCGGACGGTCGGCAAAACCATCATGGTTCTCTCCGACGGCCTCGGCAGCGGCATCAAGGCAACTATCTTGGCGCGTCTGACGACAGAAATTATCGTCACCATGCTGCGCGCCGATGCGCCCTTGGCAGATGTGCTGGAAACAGTGACAAAAACATTGCCGGTCTGCCATATTCGAAAGGTTGCCTATGCCACTTTCGCGATTCTTCAAATACAGCACTCAAGCGGCCGGTTCGAACTCGTTAGCTTCGACAGTCCGCCGCCCGTCCTATTAAAGAACAGGAAGAGAGCGAGCCTGGAAACTCGAAGCGAAACCGTGGGTGGCAAATTGCTCAAATTAAGTGAAGGCGTCTTGGAACAGGGTGATTTTCTCGGCCTGATGAGTGATGGAGTCCTGTACGCCGATAAAGATGTCACGATGAACACGCAATGGGGATGGAACGAAGTCGTTGCCTGTCTGGAAATGGCGGCCAAGACCCGAAGAGGCTCAGCTCAGGCCATGGCGCAAACTGTGATCCGTGAGACACAGCGGCGTTACGGCGGCAGAGCCGGGGATGACGCCACCTTTGTCGGAATACTGGCGCGGAAACCCCGCCAGCTCATGGTCTTTACCGGCCCGCCAGCAGACAGAACTCGTGACGAAGCATGCGTGGAGCAGTTACTTTACTTTGACGGCCAGCGCGTCGTCTGCGGAGGAACCTCTGGCAATATCGTGGCCCAGTACCTGGGCAGGATAATTCGTACCGACGATAGCACCGCTCGAGATGGTATTCCTCCAGTTGGCTATCTGCCCGAGATTGAGTTAATTACCGAGGGCATTCTGACACTGGCCAGGACGCTCGAGTTACTCAAGGACTATGAGGCCAATCACCAGCGGCTTCCCGCCGAACCCAATGGCGCGGTTCTCCTATCAAGTGAGCTGCTTCAGGCAGATTCAATCGTGTTTTTGGCCGGAGAAAGCGTAAACCCCTATTACCAAAACCCCCAATTGCCGCGCAGCGTTTCGATCCGTCGAAGCCTGGTGACCCAGATTGCGGAGGTGCTCAAGCGGCTGCATAAAAATGTTACCGTGGAGTGGATTTGAAATACCGGCGCCGTTCAACCCAAAAACCAAAGTTAGGAGAAGGTGCACTGGTCCGCCAAGTCAGTGACGGGTGCACAAGTGTCCTGTCCTCGAAATACGAGGTATTTTGTTGCGATCAAAATGGGCCGCCGGCAAGGCGGTCCGAGCCGGACTGGCGATAGAAGGGAGCATATCTGAACCGATACGGTGACCGACGAGCAACGCGGCCGCCGGCCCATTTTCATCGCAACCCTTTGGGCCGGAGGTCAGTTGGCTGTTATTCCGCGTTGCTCGCTCGACCCGTGTGACTCAGATATGGGCGCTTTACCGCCGGTCCGGCTCGGACCGCCTTGAAAAACAGCCAACTGACCTCCGGTAAAATACCTCGTATTTCGGGGACAGGACGCTAGGGTGCTAACCGTTCGATAGCCCATGCATCACCTGAACGGCTGTATTCGAAACGGTCGTGCAAACGGTTACGGCCCCCTTGCCAAAATTCGATCGCTTGGGGCAGGACTCGGTAACCGCCCCAGAATGGCGGGAGTGGGATTTCGCCATCGCTGAACTTCTCTTTAATCCCTTCCCAGGCCATCTCGAGAATCTTGCGAGATGAAATGGCGCTGCTCTGCTGAGATACCCAGGCCGCCAGTTGGCTGCCGCGCGGTCGGGTGACGAAATACTTGAACGATTCTGCCGCTGAGAGTTTACCGGCTTGACCCGTCACGATTACTTGGCGCTCCATGGCGAGCCAGGGAAACAGGAGCGAGACGTTAGGGTTTTCGGCAATTTGGCGTGCTTTACGGCTCTCCAGATTCGTGAAGAAAACGAACCCGCGAGAGTCCAAGCCCTTAAGCAGCACAGTTCGGACTCGGGGGCTGCCGTCAGCCCCGACGGTGGCGAGGCTCATTGCCGTTGGTTCGATCGTTTTGGCTGCGGAGGCTTCCTCCAGCCAGAGCTGAAATTGCGCGATCGGGTCGGGGTTAAGGTCTTCACGCCGCAGTTTTCCGCGGCGATAATCGGTGCGCATGTCAGCGAGATTCATTTCCCAATACTATACCATGCAAATCGTTCGACTGTGGCTTTCACCAGATATTAGCGATTCTACAAACCTTCATTTTCCAATATCTGAAATCACACGCGGCGGAAACGCGGCACGCAACGCGTTGAGCACGGCCAGCACGTCAATGATTTCCTGGCTGATCGCTCCGGCCACCGGACTCAAATGGCCAGTGGCTGCGAACATCATCCCGGCCAGGCTCAGAACCATACCGCCAATCGCGCTCTGGAGGGCAATGGCACGCATCCGCCGACTGATGTGCATGAACTCGTCCACTTTTCTCAGAGAATTGTCCATCACCACAACGCCCGCGGCTTCCGCCGTTACGTCGCTGTTTTGTCCGATGGCCATGCCAACCGTTGCCGCCATCATGGCGGGAGCGTCGTTGATGCCGTCGCCCACGTAGAGAGTTTTCGCCTGGCTGGTTTCCTTGCGGACGATGGAGAGCTTTTCTTCAGGAGTTTTCTCGGCCTGGATTTCAGTGATGCCCACTTGCTCGGCCAGGTAACCGACTTCAGATTCACGATCCCCGGAGACGATCATGATGCGTTGGAACTGGTGCTTCGGTCCCAAATGCTGAATGAAGGATTGTCCTTCGGCTCGGGGCGCGTCGCGCAATCGAAAGGTCGCCGCGTACCTGCCGTCGATTACCGCCATGCACTCCAGTCCACCCGCAATGGACGGAAGGTGCTCCGCACCGGAGACGATTTGTGAAACAAGTTTGTTGCGGCTGGTGATTTGAACCTGATGATCTGACACGGTTCCGCGTAGACCTTGACCGGGACTTTCGCTGACCTCGGATGTTTGCTGGAGATGAAGACCTTCTTCCTTCGCTTCGGCAAGAATGGCCCGGGCAAGCGGATGCTTCGAATATAGTTCGAGGCTCGCTGCCAGACCAAGAACCTCCTTTTGGACGAAGCCAGGAGCAATGATTTGTTCTGTTAACTTCGGCTGCCCATAGGTGAGTGTCCCGGTTTTGTCGAAAATTGCGGTTCTACATCGGGCGATTTGTTCGAGCACGACAGGATTTTTAACAATGATCGCCCGGCGCGCGCAGAGGGAAATCGAGCCGATGATAGCAATCGGTATCCCGAGCAGCAAAGGGCAAGGTGTCGCGATGACCAGCACGGCCAGGAATCGAACAGCTTCACCACTGATCGCCCACGCCAAGAGAGCCACCGCGACTGCAATCGGAGTGTAAATCGCTCCTAATTGATCACCCAGACGCCGAAGCTGCGGACGTGTCTGCTCAGACTCGCGCATGACTTCCATGATTTTCGCGTAGCGCGAATCGGCGGCGCGCTTGGTTGTCCGGATGGTCAGAACAGATTCGCCGTTAATTGAACCAGAGATTACCGTCGAACCAGAGGTTTTGGTGATCTTGAAGGGCTCGCCAGTGAGATAGGATTCATCCATCACTCCGTGCCCTTCGATGACAACACCATCCACCGGGCAGATGTCATGCGGATAGACTGCGAGTGTATCGCCAACGGCCACATCGTGCAGCTCCACGTCCACGATTTTGGTATCAGTTTTCCGGTGGGCAATCGAAGGCATTCGTTTGGCCAGCGCTGCCAGGACAGAAGAGGCGCTTCGCAATGCATAACTCTCCAACGCCTCACCTCCCGCGAGCATCAATACGATGATCGAACCGGCGAGGTATTCGCCCATAATGATTGACGTCACGATGGAAATTCCCCCAAGCAGATCGGAACCAAATTCTCTCCTAAAAAGCTTTTGGAGCAATTCATAGACGAGAGGAGTACCGCCCAGGGCAAGGGTCACCAACAGCGGAATTTGGTACGCGCCCGGACTGGTGTGAAAGGCGAAACGCAGAAGGAGATGCACCAAAATAGCAGCGACGGCGACCACGGCGATGACCGTGGTCCTCCGTCGCCAGACAGCGGCCATCGATTCCCAGATTGGTACCGTTCTATCCATGGGTTCCGTTCTGTATTCTTGGTTGCAGGTTGATGCTGCAGGATTGTTTGACCATCCCGTAAAGCTTAGGGCTTGCGATAATCCACTCCAAAAGAACTGTAGGCCTTTACATATTTACAACAACGTTTTCGATAGCCGATTGCAAAAGCCGGCATCTACACTTCGTGCTTGAACGGATTGATACCTTTTCTGGTCGAATCATCCAACGTATCACCGTAGGAGCTAACCGATTCTGACGCGCAACGAGTGCTTATGTTAATGCCAAAGAAATCTGAGCCCGCAAAACCGGGCATCGGTTAAATTAATGAACGTCAAAGATATCCTGTTGGTCGAAGACGACCCACTCGATGTGGAACTGACGTTGATGGCGCTGGAGGAGCAACACCTGGCCAACAAGGTGGTCGTCGTGTGCGACGGCGCAGAGGCGCTGGACTATCTTTATTGCCGCGGGAAATTCAAAATGCGCCCGGGTGGCAATCCGATTGTCGTGTTGCTGGACAACAAGATGCCGAAGGTGAGCGGCCTGGACGTGTTAAGAATCATCAAAGTCGACGAATCTTTGAAAACGATTCCTGTCGTGGCGCTCACTTCCTCGGGCGAAGAGCCTGATCTGGTCGAGTTTTATAAACATGGCGTCAATGCCTATGTGGTAAAGCCCGTGGATTTTTCTGAGTTCATGGAGGCGGTCAAACAAACCGGCGTCTTCTGGGCGGCTGTTAACGAACTGCCTCCTGCCGAAGGCAACCGGACGGGCGGCACCGATCGTTAGTGCACCGTCTCCTAAATCCCTTAGGCTTCGGCCCTTGTCTCGTTCTCAAGACCTCCGTGAACTCTGTGTCTTTGAGGTGAATCTTCAGTAAAGTCTAGGCATGCCCGCAATGCTCCACCACTCGCTTATCGTTATCTCGCTCATCTCGCTCGTCGAGCTGGTGGTCATCGTGCGGATCCTGCTTCGGCCCCATCGCGACCCTGCTTCCCGGATCGCATGGGTGCTGGTCGTTGGTACGCTCCCTCTATGGGGCATACTCGCCTATCTGCTCCTGGGCGAGGTGAACATCGGCCGTCGCCGTGTGAAGAGATTGCACGCAGTCCTCAAGCGCATGCCCCTGTTCCCGTGTCACGACGCTCGAGTCCCGGCGGACTTTGCAGCCGCTGTTCCCGAGCATTACGGACACCTCTTTTGCCTCGGGCACTCGATCAGCGGGTTCCGTCCTGTGGGTGGCAACACGGCGCGCCTCCTGCCGGACTCCAACGCCACAATCGACGAGATGGTCGCCGACATCGATTCGGCAACGGATCACGTCCATGTGCTGTTCTACATCTGGCTGCCGGACCACAACGGCAGCAAGGTCGTCGAGGCCTTGAAACGCGCGGCCACCCGCGGCGTAACCTGTCGGGTCATGGCTGATGACCTCGGCTCGCGTACTATTATCCGCTCTGAGCATTGGCGGGCGATGCGCGCGGCAGGCGTGCACTTGGCTGCGGGCCTGCCCATCGGCAACCCACTGTTGCGGCCTTTCGAGGGTCGCATTGATCTCCGGAACCATCGCAAGATCGTCGTCATCGACGATCGCGTCACCTATTGCGGTAGCCAGAACTGTGCGGATCCCGAGTTTCGCGTGAAGGCGAAGTACGCACCCTGGGTAGACGCGGTAATGCGCTTCGAGGGTCCCATCGCACGCCAGAATCAGTTCCTGTTCGCGAGCGACTGGATGACGTACGTGGATGAGAATCTCGACGAACTCTTGAGCAAGCCGCTTCCTTTGCCCACGTCAGGAGGGACGCAGGCGCAGGTGATTGGCACGGGCCCGACGGTACGCTACTCAGCCATGCCCGAAATGTTCGAATCGCTGATGTTCGCCGCGCGGCGCGAGATCGTCATCACCACCCCTTACTACGTGCCCGACGAGTCCCTGAACAATGCGCTGTGCACGACCGCCTACCGGGGCGTGGAGACGACGATTATCTTGCCAGCCAGGAACGACTCGTGGATCGTCGGAGCGGCCAGCCGCAGCTACTACACGGACTTGCTTACCGCGGGCGTCAAGATTTACGAATACGAGGGCGGCCTGCTGCACACGAAATCGCTGACGCTGGATGGAGAGGTCACCTTGATCGGCTCGGCGAACATGGACCGCCGCAGTTTTGAGCTCAACTACGAGAACAATATCCTTTTCCACGATCCCATACTCACGGGCGCTATGCGCGAGCGCCAGCAGGAATACATTGCACGATCGAAGCGAGTCACCAAGGAGTCGGTTGCAGAGTGGCCGATTTCACGGCAGGTGTTGAACAACCTCCTTGCCATGCTTGGGCCCGTGCTCTGACGTCTTGGGAACCCACATCTTGTGGGTCGGTTGCCTGATGGGACTGGTACCTTCGGATAGTTTTATTGGCGGGAAAATATTCCGACATGGCAGACAATGGTGTTCAGTTTGCTGACATTTGGGCAGATTTTCCAAACGTTAGCCGCACGCTCTGCAGCGAATCGGCGTTTTCAGGAAGCTTCAATCGCACAGAACTGGTTGAGCGACCATCCTGAGTTCAATGGTATGATAGCCGCAGCACGAATCATATTCGGCGCGCAAGCCCTGACACCATTCATTCAACCAATCCAGGTCTGCAGGAAGCGATCGGGCTCTGGCCGTCGCGATGGCACTAATTACCTTTTTCCTTTCCGTGAACTTTGTGCCTAAACTTTTACGTACAGAACAAATGAGATACACAGGCGTAGCCAAGCTTCTTCTGGCTATCTTGCTGCTCAGGGCTTTGTCCAGCGATTGCAATGGAGAATCCGCTTCTCTCGAGGCCTTGATCGAAGATTATTTGGCAGCGGAATTCGAATTTCATTCCGTTTGCACCTCTCTGGAAGCGCAGTTGAATTCCGCCACCTCCGCTCGACAAGTCGCGTTTGCACTCGACCGTTTCAATCAATCCGCAGACAAAGGAATATCAGCCTGGAAAAGGTTGTTTGCGGCACTTAGGACCCGCTTCGAGGATAAACGGGCCTTTATTCACTCTCGGGACTACGCTTTGACCGACTGGGATAAGTTGAAGAAAGGCACGAGCCTTTCTTTAAATGCCTTGACCAAATATATCGGGTTGAGCGTTCAGTCCACTGAGGGAATTCGAAAGTTTCTGGGGGATTTCAGGGTCGCCGCAGCGTACCAGGAAATGCTGAAAGTTGAAGCGCGCCTTAAGGACTTGGAGAATGCCGGCTATGAGCTCAGGCGCATGGCCAGGGAATTGCGTGAACAATAACCTGACGGCCGCCAAGCATTCCCTCAGGCGATCGCCCATGCGCAAGGTCAAAAAATGGTGGGACTTTGGCAAGGAGCGGAAGGCGCGTGAACACTTCCAGGAAGATTGTTTGCATACAAACCGTCTCCTCAATCAAAGAGCAGACCATCCTATGCCTTTTTTTGAATACGTCGAGTCTGACTCGATTGCCGTGGAGGTGTGCATTCCCTGCGGGGAATTGACGCTGGATGGAGCGCTCGTGATCCCGAGGGGAGCAGGCGGCATCGTGGTTTTCGCGCACGGCAGCGGCAGCAGCCGGCACAGCCCGCGCAATCTATTCGTCGCGCGCATCATCCGAGAATCGGGCAATGGAACGCTGCTCTTCGATTTGCTGACCGCCGAAGAGGAGATCGAGGATAATGTGACATGGCGACTGCGTTTCAACATCGGCCTGCTGGCTAGTCGCCTGGCGGAAGTGACGCGGTGGTTGGTTACCCAAGCGGAGGCGCGTGCTCTCCGCATCGGATATTTCGGTTCTAGCACCGGAGGGGGTGCGGCGCTGGTGGCTGCAGCCGATGTCGGGCAGCGGATCGGTGCCGTGGTCTCGCGCGGTGGACGGCCCGATCTGGCGGGCGAAGTGTTGCCGCGCGTGCAATCGCCGACGCTGCTAATCGTGGGCGAAAACGATGACGCGGTGATCCGGTTGAACGAGGAGGCGCTGGCAAAACTTCGCTGCGAGAAAGAACTAAAATTGGTACCAGGCGCGACGCACCTCTTTCAAGAACCTGGAGCACTCGATGCGGTTGGGCGTCTTGCCGCTGACTGGTTTCGCCGGCACTTGCAAACCCATTCGGAAGCGACCGACCAAACAACTTTTCCAACGCGACGCACCGGGGCCGAACCATGAGAGACATTTTTCGGGATCGAGTCGAAGCCGGACAGCTCCTGGCCAAGGAGCTGATGCGTTACGCGAATCAGCCCAACGTCATCGTGCTCGGACTGCCGCGCGGCGGCATCCCGGTGGCGTTCGAAGTGGCCCGGGCGCTGTGGGCGCCGCTTGACGTTTTCGTCGTACGGAAACTCGGCACTCCCGGCCAACCGGAACTGGCCATGGGCGCGATCGCCACTGGCGGAGTCCGTGTGCTTAACGAAGAGGTCGTGGAAAGATTGGGCATCCCGGCGTCGGTGATCGATGCCGTGGCCGCGGAGGAAGAACGGGAGCTTAAACGGCGTGAACTTGCCTACCGAGGCAGCTACTCCGAACCGGATGTGCTCGGCAAAACAGTGATCCTGATCGATGACGGGATAGCCACCGGCTCGACCATGCAGGCGGCGGTCCGCGCTTTGTCTGCCCAACACCCCGCGGGTCTTGTCATCGCGGTGCCGACCGCCGCCGGCTCCACCTACCGCGCACTCCGATCCGAGGTAGACGAACTTGTAGTTCTGATGACGCCGGAGCCCTTCTGTGGAGTAAGTGAATGGTATCAGAATTTCAACCAAACGAGCGACGCGGAGGTGACCGACCTGCTAAAGCGCGCGAGATCGCTCATTGTCGCCGGACAAGTTCTTTCCCGGACCGAGAGCCGGTCCGCTATCTAATGCACCGTCTCCTAAATCCCTGCCCACGGACCTTACGTTGCCAAGATCGCCTTCACCAGTGAAACCAAACGCGTACAAGAAGAGTCAATTTTTGAATTATCTTGGCCAAAGGGCGGTTATCGCAAGCAACGCTTGAAAACTAATGATAACAGAAGGCAATGGGTCATGGAACAATTATCGACTCGGAGGAAAAGCGATGAACGAAGCTGAATACTACGCATCCGAATTCACAGACGCTAAAATAGACGCCCTGGCCGATGCCGGCGAGTTTTATTTGGAAGAGTGGGGGTTCTCTAAGATGCCGACTCAGGAAGAGATGAAGATACTGGCAATAGAGGGCAAAACTCTGCTATTGCTCGACTGGTTCAACACACTTTGACACTCGAAGGCAGTTTTCTGCCCGGTTAAGGAAACAGCATAGCAAGTTGCCAATTCATCTATTCAAGGTCTCTTCAATATGAATGACGCACAGGAGCCAACCCTCGCAAAGGGCGAACATTTAGGGACCGGGACAGAGGAAGTCTCCCGTCAGAATGAAGATAAGCTTTATCTTGCACTTAGTTCGGCGGGCATGGGCTCATGGGATTGGCATCCGCTCGATCGATCTATGCATTGGGATGCGCAGATGCACGCGCTCTTTGGACTCGCGCCGTCAACCTTCAGCGGTCGGTACGAACAGTTCCTTGAGATGATCCATGCTGAGGACCGCCAGCAGGTAGGCGAAGAATTTGCCCGGGCACTTGAAAAATGTTCGGAATACGACGGAACATTCCGCGTGGTTCGGCCAATCGATGGGAGTGTTCACAGACTCAGGGCAAGAGCAAAAGTTTGTCGCAATAAAGAAGGCGAGCTGATCTGCGTGACCGGCGTATCCTGGGATGTGAGTGAGCGCTCCGATATTGAGCATGCTCTCGCACGAGAGCGCTTTCTCCTAAAGACGCTAATGGATAATCTCCCTGATCACATCTACTTCAAGGACAGGGAAAGCCGCTTTATTGCAGTAAATCGGGCCGCAGTGGCCTGGTTTGGCCTCGAAAGTCCGGCGGAGGCTCTCGACAAGACCGACGCTGATTTATTCGCTCCCGAGCATGCCCAGGCTGCGCTTCGCGATGAACAGGCGATTCTGCGCACAGGACAGCCACTGGTGAACAGGGAGGAAAAGGAGACTTGGCCCGATGGCCGGGAAACGTGGGTCTCCACCACAAAGTTGCCGTTGCGAGATTCAAACGGACACATTATCGGCACCTTCGGTCTCTCGCGCGATATCACGGAGAGAAAGCGAGCTGAAGAAGAACTCGCCGCGCTCGCCAGAGAATTACGCGCAAAGAATGAATCCCTTGAGCAGGACCTGGAAATGGCCCGGGAACTTCAGCAGGCAATGCTGCCGCACCGCTATCCTCGCTTTCCCCACTATGCTTCCAAAGAAGAGAGCGCGGTTAATTTCTACCACTTTTACCAGCCCTCAATGAGCGTGAGCGGCGATTTTTTCGAAGTCTTGGAACTCTCCGATACGAATGCCGGGCTATTCATCTGCGACGTGATGGGCCATGGGGTGCGTGCGGCTCTTGTGGCCTCAACCGTTAGTGCTTTGTTGGGTCAATTGAAAGAGTATTGGGCAGATCCTGGGGAGTTGCTTTCCCGGCTCAATCGGGCACTGCTCCTAAGCCTGGAATATAGCGAGGTACCGCTCTTTGCCTCGGCCTTTTACTTGCTCGCGGATTTGGAGCACGGCGAAATGCACTACGCGAATGCGGGACATCCCAATCCTTTGCGCGTTCATTTCACAGGAGACCGGGCCGCTACGCATCCATTGAACGGCACCAAGCATGGGCCGGCGCTCGGTCTTTTCGAAGACGCGGTCTATTCCAACTGCCGTTGTGAACTCTCGCCGAACGATACCGTGCTGCTTTTTACTGATGGATTATTTGAGGTGGAGGGACTAGACGGAGAAATCTATGACTACCGGCGCTTGGTTGAGGCGGTGAACAGGCGCCGTGAACTGCCCGCTTTTCAGCTGTGTCATGAAGTCATCGAGGAGGTGCAGCGATTCTCGGCGGGCAGATATTTTAGTGACGATGTGTGCCTCGTTGCCATGGAATGTCATCGGCTCCGATTAACTAAAGACCCGACGGCCCAGCGATAATCTCAGATCCTGATCGCTAAAGGCCTCTGTGCGCGACGCGAGCTTTCGCTTTTGCGGCCTCAGCTCCTCGATTCTTTGGCGGTGCGTTGGTTTCAAGCGAACGGATAAGACCGGCCGAGATACCGCTAATTGCATCGACGGCAGCCAGGAAGACGGCTTCGTTCGCCTTCGACGGTTTATTAAAACCGCTGATTTTCCTCACGAACTGCAGTGAAGCAGCCCGAATCTCCTCTGCGGTGACGGGCGGATCGAAGTTGAAGAGCGATTTGATATTTCTGCACATTCTGACTCTGTTATGACGGTAAAGAAGCCGAAAGCTGGGGACAGGTCAATCATCGCGAATCTTAAAAAGCTCAGAATCTAACCTCGTAGCTCTGCCTTACCAATTCGAGGATCGGCAAACCAGACGTTGTTACCATTCACACAGAGGTCAGGCAGTCGATCTTCATATTCGGCCGGCATGTGATCGATCTGTTGAGCGGAAAGGGCTGGTTCAACGCCATTGGGAAAATCTTTTTCTATAGCCAGGAACGCCGTCTGCTGTGCCAAGGCCTCGGCAAAAATTCCTGTCGCTCCTGCTGCTTCTGCCACGGTCCAGGCAAAAAGGACATCTTCGAGCTCGATCCGGACGACGATCGACTGATTGCTTTTTCCCGGCGAGGTGACCGGCTCAATCGCCCGAGGATCGGTGAAGTCAATCCTAAAAACGAGCGATCGGGGCCGTTTTGAAGCGGAAAAGTACGAATCAGCTACCTGGCTTTCCCTCAGTTTCATCATTGAACTCAATTCGTCTTTGCCAAGATCTGTGGGCTTCGGCGCGAGCCTGACTCGAACATCAGAGATTTAGAGGAGCCCTATGCTTTGGGGATGGCCCATGCGAAGTGGGCCTTCTCCAATGTCTTTGACACGAAACCGCCCTGTCCATCATCGATCAAGTCGGGTACTGATCCAAACGGATAAGCGATGACGGGCGTTCCACAGGCCGTCGCCCCAATAAGAACGAAGCCAAACGATTGCCGCCAATCGATTGGAAAGAGCAAAGCGCAGCATTAGCCAGGAACTCCTGCTTTTCGCCCCCGCGATCTCGCCCGGAAATTCGAAGAGTAGGTCGCTTAGCAAATTTTAGCAACCCAACTTCCTTCGGTTAAGAAGGCCCGTTGTGCAAGCGAGATCGAGACGATCTCTCATGTCCCAGAATTCCGAGAACAGGGCTTCAAGATCTGCAGTGTCCAACCGTCCAAAGCAAGCTGCATCGCCTCAATGGCTCATTTCGGCGTTGTAACCGACTTTCTTCCTTTCCGGTTTGTTCAAGTTTGAGAAGAATGTCCAAGTGCGAGATCTTTCACGTCTCGCCAAACTTTGATGCCAGAGCGCGAGCAGCCGCATTTTCACGTCAACCAATCTAGGCCGCCGGAAAGATTTTTTTCTTAATACGTGAATCTTTGGTGCGATCTCTCGCTCAGACTCCTGCCGATTTTCTGGAGACATCAAACTCGCGTTCACCTGCGCGTCGGGTTCACCAGTTTCAGAGGCCGGCGCATGGTCAACATTCGTCAACTGCGCGGGATTTATTTCGACGTTACCTTTTCCGCTCGAACCCGCGATTTCGGAAGGCGCAGCGGGACTGGAACTGGGCAAGAGTTTCCCTCTGTTTTGGATTGCCTCCTCGGCGAGATCAGTTGCGCTCGGGTGAGGTTCTTGGATCGCGAGCATCATAGCACCGCAAATCAGGGCTCCTAGAAGTCCCGTTGCAACCCACGTCGTGTTGCGATTAAACCTCCGCATCACGTTATGCGTGCCGATTGATACCGCAGGATCTTCGCCGGTTTGTAACGGAGGTGCGTCCGACGTGTCCCCCTCTCCTTCGTCCTCAATCCCTCCTCGAGGTTCATCTTTCACATTTGGATTCATACCATAGTGGATTCCCAGAACACCATGTAATCACGAATTCGCGAGCGTAGGTATCAGGGTTTTCCCTGACGCTTCAAAGGGGGAGCATAGACGGAGCATAGAATGCCTGATATCTTTGCTTGCACTAGCGTTTCAAAACGCTTTCAACCCATGGAGATCGGACTGCTGTCCGATTCCCGGCGGCGGTGATCGCGGCTCAGGTTCTGAAGAAGCAAAGCAGGGTTCAATGCGCTGGAGGAGACGGCGTACTTGACGGTTGCTTCGATTGGTCGTCAGCGGCTTTCGGAGGATTCATTTTCTTCAATTGATCTCCAAGATCGCGTACCTGACCCTCAAGTATTTGCAAATGTGATTTCATTTCCACGTTGAGCTGTTCACGACGTGAAGTCAGCTCCGGAAGAAATAGCATCGCGCCGGCCCCCACGATGATACCTAATATAAATATTAACAATGATCTCATGCAGGTAGAACACTAGCGGAATCGGACAGAAATCACACGGGAATAGTGGCTGGCGGTCCGAACGAAGACGTTGTCAGCGTCAGTGGAAGGGCGAACGTGAATACCGCGCGGTTAAATAAGTGAGCAATCGACCGTCGCCATCGCCCTGTAACCATGTTCGACCGTGTCCCCCATCTTTTGTTGTCCTGAAGGTGACTGCTCGTTCGTCGTACTATTGAACGAACGGAAAAACTGATTAGCCGTTTATGGGCGCAGGAACCTCAATCCAAGAGTTTTTGGGCCAGATCTTAAAAAAGCTATCACTCATGAATTATCCGTACAGCAGCTTGATATTCGAAGCCCAAAGGGCGAACCAAGAGTTAGCCCGGTTGTTTCAGGCACAACCAGATCGGAGCGCTGCAAGTTTATCTCAGTCTACTAGCGAGCCTGCTTCTGCTAAAAATGACCCTCCAGGCGCTGCCAATCGACCACGGGTCTCACCAGAAGTTTGGCTGCCACGCGATATGCTTTGCGGGCTTCGGAAGAATACGCGGTTTCCGAGCGGCACCTATTGGATGCGGGAAGACATGGGTATCCTTGGTTTTACATGGACGCTCGTACTCCTTGGTACCGTGGCAGCCGCTCAAACCGACCATCCTATACTTTGGCTTCTGGCAGGACCCGCACCGTTAGTTGTCGTTCTTGCGGCTGTGGCATTTCTCCGCCGAAGATTCAATCTGTGTGCCTATCTCCGTAGCCTTTGGAACCGGGGCTGACAAATCGGGGACCGCAGCCCCAAACTTTTCGGGACCGCTTCCGTGAACCCCGTGGCCTACATGCGATAAGTAGTCCACTTTTCGTATGGGTCTCGCAAAGAGGCCCCACCGCGTTCACAGAGAAAGAGTGACCAGCCGCTGGCCCGCGGTTTATGTGCTGATCGCTTTCTTCCAGTGACAACGGGCAGCGGTGGTTCGATTCACTGATACGTCGTTGCGTTTTTCGCCTCCGTCTCACAGACTGAACAACGACAACCAGCGCGACCGTCTCCGAAAGGAACATGCCAATTTGCAGACTGGATCCGCCTCACGAACAACCATGGAATTGAAGGAAAACAAAACCATTTCGGCTGCCGTCTCTCAGGTGATCTTCGATCAGGGTTTCTACTTACGGCGATTTCGCAGGCGAACGTGGAAACGCCTTGTTTCGGTTGAGAAGCAGTGACAGACCTTGGAAAAAATCGTTCGGACCCTGTGCCGGTCGAAGACGTAGCGCACTTGGCGCTACAGGTCGGCCGTCTGCTGTTCGCGAACGGCGCGGACACCGCAGAGGTGCAGGAATCGGTGGTGCGCTTCGCCGCGGCATTCGGCTGTGAGGCTCACCTTATGGTAAGCTACGAGGTGCTGCTCCTCACCCTGGTCGCGGGCGAGCAGTTCCGCACTAAAGTCGGCTACCGGGTACCGGGCATGAACGTCAACATGGCCGCGATCGCTGAGGTCAGCCAGCTCGTGACGGAGGTAGAAAACGGCCGGCGGGAATTGGCGGAGGTTCGGACGGAGCTGGAACATGTCGAACACCGGTCTCCGTTGTACGGGCGGTGGATCGTCGTCATCGTGCTAGGCCTTACCGCCGCCAGTTTGGCGCGCCTGTTCGGGGGAGATTGGCCGACATTCGGGATCGCATGGCTGGCCGGCTCGACGGGAATGTGGCTGCGCCAGGAATTGGGAAGACGGGGATTTAACCTTTTTTTCATCCCTTTTGCCGCCGCACTTGTCAGTGGAGTGATCGGCGGGGCCGCCGTGCTGCTGGGAGTCAGCGGGACGCCCGCGTTGTGCCTGGTGGGCCCCGGAATGATCATTGTGCCGGGGGTACCCTTGGTCAATGGCGTGCAGGACCTGTTCAAAAACCACATAACCCAGGGCATGGCGCGCCTGGGGCTCGGCGTTCTTATTACCCTGGCGATCGCCTTCGGGCTCTTTGTCGCCACCGTCATGACGGGCGTGAAGATCCCGGTAGAAGCGCCGATGAAACTCCTCTCGGTGCCCGAAGACGCGCTCTTCTCTGCGCTGGCGTCTCTTGGCTATCTATTCCTCTTTAACGTTCCGGGCCGCATCGCCTGGGCCTGTATCGTGTGTGGCGTAGCCAGCCACACTCTGCGAACCCTATGCATGCACCTGGGAATCGACATTGTGAGCGGAACCTTGATCGGTGCGCTGGCGGTAGGCTTCCTTGCCCAGTGTTTCGCCCGGCATTTCCGCGCTCCCGCAGTTGCGTTCGCCTTTCCCGGCGTTGTGGCCATGATACCGGGAGCATTCGCATTCCGGGTCGTCATAGGCAGTCTTCAGATTATGCACGCTGGTGCTGGCACCGCCACCGTTCTGTTGACGGAAACGCTCGCACTTGCTGTAAGCTGCGTTCTCATGGTTGCCGCTATCGCAGTTGGCATCGCGGCCCCCTTGATTGTCACGAAAAAGGAAGCAATCAAGCCTTCACCGCTCGCTCATCCTTAGAGGTCTGACTTGGTGCCTAGTACTTAGTCCGCGGTCGCCACGTACGGTTTAACCATTTTTGAAGGATCAACCACGCGGTCGAACTCCTCCTCCGTCACGAAATCGAGTTTTAGTGCAGCGGCCTTTAAAGTGAGGTCGTTGTCCATCGCATAGTGCGCGATCTTTGATGCCTTGTCGTAGCCAATCACCGGCGCGAGCGCAGTCACAAGCATCAGGGAACGATCCACGTACTCCTTTATTTTCTTCAAGTTCGGCTTCGTTCCATCAACCAGGAACTTGCCAAAGTTCGTACACCCATCCGTCATGATCGTGACGGAGTGAGTGATATTGAAAATTATCAGCGGCTTGTAAACGTTCATCTCGAGATAGCCGCCGGCGCCGCCGAAACCCACCGCCACGTCGTTCGCCATCACCTGCACGGCAATCATTGTTAACGCCTCTGCTTGCGTGGGGTTCACCTTGCCCGGCATGATTGAGGAGCCTGGCTCGTTCTCAGGGATTATTAGTTCCGCGAAGCCGGCGCGCGGACCGCAAGACATCAGCCGGATATCGTTGCCGATCTTGTAGAGCGAAACCGCCAGCGTGCGCAACGTTCCGGAGAGCTGCACAAGAGCGTCGTGGGTACCCTGCACCGTGAACTTGTTGGGCGCACTTACGAAGGGCAAACTCGTGAGCCTAGCGATTTCGGCCGCTGCCGCCTCGGCAAAGCCGGGCGCCGAGTTGATGCCGGTTCCCACCGCGGTGCCGCCAAGGGAAAGGTGATAGACACCCTCCAGCGCATCTTCGAGCCGCTTCAGATTGTCTGCCAGCATGCCCGCATAGCCCGACCATTCCTGTCCGAGGGTGAGTGGAGTCGCATCCTGCATATGAGTGCGGCCAATCTTGATAATGTCCTGCCACTCAGCGGCCTTAGCCGCTATTCCGTCGTGCAGCGCTTTCACTGCAGGTATGAGCCGTTGCTTCACATTCATCGCCGCCGCGATGTACATCGCGGAGGGAAAAGAGTCGTTGGACGACTGCGCCATGTTGACATGGTCGTTTGGGTGAACTGGCGTCTTACTCGCGAGCGGCATGCCGGCTAGTTGACAGCAACGGTTAGAGATCACCTCGTTCACGTTCATGTTAAACTGGGTGCCGCTGCCGGTCATCCACACATGCAGAGGAAACATGTCGTCATGCTGACCAGCTAGTATTTCGTCACAGGCCTGGCCGATCAGCTTGTGGAGTTGGTCGCCGAGTCGCTTGCTGGAATGGTTAGCGTTAGCGGCGGCTTTCTTCAGAATCGCGTACGCGGTAATCATCTCACTCGGGATGAGGTCCTTGCCGATGCTGAAGTGCTCAAGTGAACGTTGGGTTTGGGCGCCCCATAGTTTGTCGGCGGGAACCTTGACCTCGCCAAGGCTGTCAGTTTCGGTGCGATATTCAGCCATAACGATTAGCGGAGTTTGAATTTCGTGATGAATTGACGGATTCCATAGAGGGCGTGTTCCAATGGAATACTGACACTTGCAACTGACTGACTCCACATCCTTTTTAAGTATTCAGTCTCAGTTGCCAGCAGCCAGTTGTCAGTGGGAAACTTTGGGCAGGTCAAATATTGCGGATCTCCG
Organism: uncultured Verrucomicrobiae bacterium; assembly: GCA_963736745.1. Classification (GTDB taxonomy): domain Bacteria; phylum Verrucomicrobiota; class Verrucomicrobiia; order Chthoniobacterales; family JAFAMB01; genus JAFAMB01. Next base: position 21,530 of record CAVTQD010000023.1, read on the forward strand.
CAATTTTGCTCCCGATGAGGGAAACGTATTGGCGTTCGGGTGTGTCGGCGTATCGGCGCGTTGGTCAAGCAGGCTGGCGGAATGCGGCATGTAAGCCTACACTCGCCGATACTCCGACATGCCGACACGCGCAATTTGTGGTTGTGGCTTCGGCGCGCCAATTAAACCTAATCTCCGAAGTTTGGATCCTCGCCGTCGTGGTCGTCCTCGATCAGTCGGCGTTTTCTGCGGCGAAGAGAGTCCGATTGTCCAGCAATTATTTTGTCCAGTTAGTCTGAGTGTCAAACATCGGGATTCTCGAGGACGAAGGACGACGACGAGCCTCAATTTCGGAGTTTAGGTTAATAGGAGGCTGCAATCACCTCCAGCATCTCGTCGGGGGTCGGTACTCTGGGATTGTTCTTGTAATCCGGGACGACCATCGACCGAATCGCGAGCGCCTCGAGCTCTTCTTCTGAAATGCCAAGGTCTCTTAACCTGCAGACAAGGTCGATGCGGGAGAGGAACGCCTGCAGCAAATCGGGACATCGCTTGGCTGCCTCCGGTGCTGGGACCTGGTCGAGCGCGGGATCCAGTAGCTGAGCAAGTGCAGCGAACGTCGAGACGGCGGACATCCACGTGAACTCCAGGCACGCGCGATAGACGGCTGCCAAAGCGAGGCCATGAGGGATTTTCGCGACCACGCTGCCGACGGCCATCGCGATCCCGTGAGGCAGCGCCAAGCCGGACCCGCAAGTCGCGAGCCCGGCCAGGGTATCGGCCCAGGCCAAACTGCTGCGTGCACCCAGGTTGCTACCGTCCCGAACAGCCAATGGTAAATTCTTGATGACGCGATTCACTGCCTCCCAACCAAACAGTTCCGTGAACGGGTTACTTCGAGGATTTAAAATCGATTCGAAAGCGTGGCAAAAGACGACAAAACCTGTCGCCGCGGTAACTTCGGCAGGCACCGAGAGCATCAGCTGTGGATCAATTATTGTCGCTTTCGGGATTAAGTGGTCGCTGCATAAAGCAGACCTATCACGTGAGCCGGTGTTAGTAATGACTGCCAAGTGATTTACCTGCGATCCGGAGCCGGCCGTTGTTCCGACCGCGACCACCGGCAGCGTCTGCGCGGTTGGCCGCTGTTTGCCAGACAGATAGTCCCAACTGGTTCCTCCGTGTGTTGCTTCCACGGATATGGCCTTCGCTGCGTCGAGGCTGGAGCCGCCGCCAATACCAAGAATGACGTCGGCATCAAATGCTCTAGCAAGTTTCGCCCCTGTTGAAATCAGCGCTACCGTCGGGTTGGGGTTTACGCCGTCGAAGTGCTCCCACTTGAGTCCGACGTGCTCCAGTAACTCGCCCACAATCGGATATAGATCACGCAACGCGCCCTTCTTCGGTCCGCTGACAATCAGGCACCGCCGGCCATACCGACTAACGACCGAACCGACCTCGCTGATTCTGCCGTTGCCAAATAGGATCTCACCGGTGTGTTGATATTCGAACGCTTTCAATGAAGCGATTGTCAGTTCCTGGTTGATCTAGTCACGCGAGAGCGCCACAGAGTCATTCGCGTCTTCTTGATGAGGTCAGAGGCACCAAAGACGATAAGCGTTACGATCAACACCGAGCCGGTGACTATCTGCTGTTCCTCCGGCGTGACGCCGGCAAGACCCAGCGCGTTCTGAACGAAAGCAAGCACAAGAAGAGCGATAAGCACGCCGGGCATAGTGCCGGCCCCTCCAAAAATGTTCACGCCGCCGAGGACGACGGCGGTTATCACTGGGAGTTCGAGTCCAACGGCGGTATCTGAGCGCGCACTGGCTAGATAGGCGGTTAGAATGATTGCAGCCAACGCAGACATGCATCCGGACGCGATAAAGACGCCGAGAGTGACCCGCTTAACGTTAATCCCGGAGAACCGTGCTGCCCCCAGATTGTTGCCGATGGCGTACAGCGCCCTTCCCCAATGAGTCGCGTGCAAGAAAACCGCAAACCCAGCAAACAGCAAGACAAAGATCAACGAGCTCCAAGGGATGGGCGTGCTGCCGATCGTTCCAAACCCAATGTTCTGATACCATTCCGGAAAACCGCTTACCCCACGTTCATTGAGGACAATCTGGGCAATACCTCGGTATAGCGCGAGCGTTCCAATGGTGACTACCAGGGAAGGGAGTGCGCCATAGACCACGATTAATCCGTTCACAAATCCCGCAAGTGTCCCAATGACAATGCCTAGCAACATAGCCACTTCGACAGGAATTCCGTGCTCAAGACACACTGCCATGAACGCCGCACAGAGCCCGATAATTGATCCGACCGAGATATCGATCTCCCCAGTGACAATGATCAGCGTCATGGGCAACGCAACGATGGCCGCCGGAGTCATCCCTGCCAGCGCGATTGAAATGTTCGAAGATGTCAGAAAATATCGAGAAACCTGAGAACCGCAGATAAAGGTCCCGATCAGAACAAAGAGAAGAAACACCTCCCATCGCGCGAGTAAACTGCGTAACCGTGCCGTCGACCGGCCTGGGGTCGTCATCCGAGCCTCCCAGATCCCTGCCGACTCCGGCGCGATTGGCGCTCGACCCGCTCAGCCCGTCTCGCCAGATGACTGTAAAAGAGCACAGTGAAGAGGATCGCCGCACCGAAAACAGCTTGGAGCCAAAACCGGTTGATCCCCAAAAGCTGCACGCCATTCTGCAATACAGCGAAGATTACCGCGCCAAGAGCCGCTCCATAGACCGAGCCGCTGCCTCCAAAAATGCTAACTCCTCCCACCACTACAGCCGAAATCGCTTGAAAATGGAGGTCAGGCGCGATGACCGCATCGACCGTCCCAAAGCGAGCTCCCCAGAGGACGCCAACAAGGCCGCACAGCAGTCCAGACAGGATAAAAACCAGGGCAATATGTCGCCTATCGCTAATACCGGCGAATCGCGCACTCTCCTGGTTGCTACCGAGCGCATACAGGTTTCGCCCTGTCCGCGTAAAACGGGTCGCCAATCCAAACGCGACGGTCAGAAGAATAGCCAGCCAGACGAGCAGCGGCACACCGGCAACCTGGATCCGGGCAATATCTCCATAGCTATCCGGCAACACCGTTGCCGAAATCTGGCGCCCGCCCGCGAGGACGATCACGCCGCCACGGTAAATCGCGAGCGTTCCGAGGGTAGCGACGATCGCCGGGATCCGAAAAACGGCCACTAACAAAGCGTTCATGGCTCCGAGTGCAACTCCGACAGCACATCCGAGCAGGACCACAAAGAGGATCCATCCGTCCGGATGATGCTCCAGCCATGCGGCGGAAATGAACGCGCTCGCTGCGACGATCGCGCCAACCGATAGATCGACTTGCCGGGTGATGATGACGACCGCTTCGCCCAAGGAGACGATGCATACGAGAGTGGCCGACAGAGCGACCTGTTCGAGGTTCGCCCCTTGCAAAAAACGTGGCTCGCGGATCGTCACCGCTGCACAAATGATGAGGAGCGCGAGGACAAGGCCAAGCTCCGGGACACGCATCAAGCGTCCGATAAATCTGTGCGAACTGCCAGCCGAAGAAACCGTCGCCGGTTCGACGAATCGAGTCGTTGCCGCGGGCCGAAAGTCGGATGTTTGATGGTCTCGAGCCGCGTGAGCGGCAGCAAGCAGTATCGCCTCACGATCGAATGAAGCACGGACGGACTCAGCAGCGATCCGGCCACCGCGAAAGACGATAATTCGATCGGCCATTCCGATGACTTCCCGCGCATCGTCGCTTATGAGGATGACGGCCATTCCCTGGGCCGCCAATTGGGATACAATGCGATGGATTTCCGCCTTGGCCCCAACATCAATGCCTCGCGTGGGCTCGTCGAGGATGAGGACTCTGGGGGATGGAATCAGCCACTTCGCCAGCAAAACCTTCTGCTGGTTGCCGCCTGAGACAGTGTCCGTACGCTGCTCGACACCGGTTGCGACAACTCGCATCCGGGCAGTGAAATCGCGGGCGATCTGCGTCTCCCTTGCGCGGTCGACGAGTCCAAGTCCGTTCGCAAGCTGTCGGAGGATCGGGAGTGTCTCGTTCGCACGAATCGAAAATTGAAGTACCAGCCCTTGTTGGTGACGGTCTTCGGGCAGGAAAGAGATTTTAAGGCGCATCGCATGCCGGGGAGAACGAGGTCGGGCGACCAGGCCGTCCACGCAAATCTCACCCCTGTCGGGTTTTGTGATGCCGAAGAGCATTTGCGCGATCTCAGAGCGGCCGGCGCCCACCAGTCCGAAAAAGCCCAGGATCTCGCCTGCCCTCACGTCGAAGCCGACATCCTCCACGAAGCCGGCTCCAGAGAGGCCGCGTACAGATAGGACCGACGTCCCAATCTGCGAATCTTCCTTCGGGAAGTAGGCTCCGGGTTCAGCTCCAATCATGTGACGAACGGTTTGTTCCGGAGTAAGATCGGCCGAAGGAACTGTGATGATGCGCTTGCCCGAGCGGAGGATTGTGACCTCATCGCCCCAACCGAGAATCTCATCGATGAAGTGACTGATAAAAAGAATGGCCACGCCTTGCTTCTTCAACTCCTCTACGATCTCGAAAAGGCGGTCCACCTCGCGACTTGAGATAGTCGACGTAGGCTCATCCATCACCAGGACCCGCGCATCGATGGACAGAGCTTTGGCAATCTCGATTGCCTGACGCTCGGCAATGCTCAGGATCTTCACCGGCACGCGGACATCGATTTCCACGCGCAAACTTGATAACAATTCCCGCGCCCTGCGTGTCATCGCGGCCCAATCGATTCCACCCTTTCGTCGCGGCTGGCGGCCGACAAATACGTTTTCCGCAACCGAAAGATCGGGGAATACGGCCGGGTGCTGGTGAATGACAGCGATGCCTTGGCGCCGGGCATCGGCGCTGCCGAGGATAGTGGTCTCAGTGCCATCCTTCAGGATCCGGCCGCTGTCCGGTTGATGGATCCCGCCAAGGATCTTGACAAGCGTGCTCTTCCCTGCCCCATTCTCGCCGGCGAGAGAATGCACCTGCCCGGCATGAAGGCTGAGATCGACGGCGCTGAGGACCTCGACTGGCCCGAAGCGTTTTGTGATTCCGCGAAGTTCGATTACAGGAGCCACTGAACTCCACCCAGAATTGTTATCGTTCGGGTTACGCGCCCAGCGGCTGGCATCCCGAGGCTCTCCTGATGGCGCCGGTTTCACGCGTCGTATCGACGCGGGGGGCTGCAACTCCCCGGCTGCATCCCCCGCGTCCTCCCTAAACGATGGTTAGAAGTTGTAGTCTTTGATGTTCTCCGGGGTGAATTGAAGCGGCTGACCGGTAACAATCTGTCCAGTCGAGTCGATCTCATATTTACCCGGCCACTTTCCGTCCTTGATCGTAAAAGAGTCGCCGGCCTTCCCCTGAATCTTACCTTCGACTAAATTCTTTGCCGCATAGTAAGTCACATAACCAAGTTTGATTGGATCCCACAGGTAGAAACCCTGGATCGTGCCATCCAGCATGTATTTCCCTGTGATACTAGGCACGCAATTGCCGGAAACCTTGATCGTGCCCGCCTTGTGTACGGACTCGAGAGCACGCGCAACGGCAGGAAGACCTGGGCAGGTCGGGGCGAAGATCCCCGCAAGATCGGGATATTTTGTAGTCAAGGCTACGGTAGCATCGAAAGCCTTTTGCTCATTATCGTATCCGTACACCTCATCCACGATTTCGATGTCCTTGTACTGCTTGAGCTCGTCCCGAAACGCCGCGATCCACGCATTCTGGTTCGCTGCCGTCGGCTGAGCGGAAACGATCGCCACTTTACCCTTCGGTCCCATCGCCTGGACGAGCAATTGGGCCCCGTATCTGCCGATCGAATCGCTGGTGGACTGATTGACAAAGAATGGACGCCCGTCGGGCGCCGAATCCGCATCGAACGTAACCACCTTGGCGCCGAGCTTCTGTGCCCGCTTCATAGCGGGGACAACCGCATCGGGATCGCTCGCAGCAACCGCGATTGCGGGGATGTGACGGTCGGCCAGATTGTTGATCAGTTCGACTTGTGCCTGACCGCTCGATTGCGTTGGGCCATAATTATTGGCCGTTCCACCTATTTCTGAGGCGGCAATCCGTGCACCTGTCAGCGTGGCGTTGTAATACGGATTGGTAGTCTCTTTGATTACCATCGCCAGTTCGAAATTGTCCGCTCCTGCCGCTCTCGCAGTCGTTGTCCACGTGGTCAGCAATGGAAAGGCCGCTAAAATGGTGAGCGTTAAAAACTGATACTGTTTCGTACCGTTCATGATGACTGCAGGGATCTTGTTCGTTTCCGCTGACGCGGAAGAAAAGCCCGCTACACCTGTCGGCGGAGCGGTGAGCATCGAGTTTAGGGGGGACCTCATCTTCATAGGGGTCGGTTCTCTCTTTCTAGGATTAGTATTGAAAAGATATAAACACGTTGGATTGAAGCGACCGGGTGATGAATGGGGGCGTGGACCCGGTCGCAGCGGCTGATCGCTACACTAGGAGAAAAGGACTGCTGGCGTAAGCTGCTAATTTACGCCAGAATTATCGCAAAATGCGCGCGAAGCACCGCAAACGAACGATCCTGCTTGCGCTGACCTCCACCCACCATGGTTTCTACCGAGGCGCGGCCCGCTATGCCGCCGAACATGAGTGGCACGTGGTCGCCGACATGATTTATGACGCCACCATACCGGTCGGTTGGAGGGGCGACGGAATACTTTCATTTGTCGGTCATTGGGAAGAACTGGCAAAGTACGTGATTTCCGCTGGAGTTCCTGCAGTAGAAATTTCGTCGGTGCGAAAGGACCTAGGGATACCCTGTGTGATGGAGGATAACCACGCCATTGGACAACTCGGTGCGGAACACCTGCTTGAAAGAAATTTCAAGAACTTTGCTTGGGCCCCGTTCTGCGATGACGCAGTCAATGAGGAACGCTTCCGCGGCTTTGCAGCTTCGCTACGGGCCGCCGGATTCGACTGCGTGCAACTGTTGCCGGTCAACACTCGAAGGAGCACTCGGCTCAGTCGCCACGTGAACTGGACGCTCCGCCGGAAATGGATAATCCACACGATCCGGTCATTGCGCTTTCCACTCGGCATTTTTTGCTATAACGACTGCGTTGCCGCGGACATTGTCGATGCATGCATTGAAGCAGAGATTCAAATTCCGGACCAGGCAGCGGTTCTGGGCGTAGACAATGATCCTGTTATTTGCGACTGTGTGCAGGTGCCGCTATCCAGTGTGCGACACGACCTCGAGGGAATGGCCTATGAGGCAGCTGCTTTGCTTGATCGCCTGATCAACGGCGAAGCTGCGCCAAAGATACCCAAGCGGATCCCGCCCAAGGGAGTCGTTACTCGCAAAAGCACCGAGGTTCTTGCCGTAGAAGACCCGAAAGTAAGCGTCGCTCTGAGGTTTATCCAAAGTAATTTTATCCGGGGCAATTTATCGGTGGATGACGTGGTCGCCCACACTCGACTTCCCCGGCGATCCTTGGAACGCGCCTTTCGCGAGGAACTCCAGCGCACGATACTACACGAAATCCTGCGTGTGAGAATCAACCACGCCCAAAAACTCCTGGAGACAACCGCACTCTCGGTCACGGATATCGCGGCGCAGTCTGGATTCTCGAGTCTGAACCATTTTTTCAGAGTGTTTCATGGGCGGACTGGGCTGACACCTCGTGCCTTTCGCCTCGTGGGCCAACGCGCGAGGTAGGGAAGAGTGTTGGTGTTGGTGTTGGTGTGGTGTGGTGAGTGGTAGTGCAGAGTGAAAATATAGGGCCTATGCTTCTATGAAGCATAGGCCGGCCTGCATTTCTTTGGCGACGAGAAGAATTCCGGCATCAGACCGATCTCCGCTCTAAACACCACGCGTAATTCAACCAAATGCCTGAGCGGGCTGGTCGATTTAATCGTCACTTGTCGGCGGTCAGCCCTGCCGAGTTGCTGTTCCTAAAATTTGAATGTTGCGACGTTCTCCGGGGTAACGATCACTGCGGGACCGAGAATGACTTCCCCATTCTCCCCGATCGTATAATTGCCAAGACGGCCTGCCGCAAAGGTCTCGCCCTTCTTGCCTGTGATCTTGCCTTGGGCATAAGCCTGGGCGGCGTAGTAAGTCAGGTAACCCAGATCCTGGACATTCCACCATATGTCTTGCGCGCTGCCATCGAGAATGTACTTCTTCATCAGACTCGCTGGGGCTAATCCGGTGAGCTTGATCTTCTTAAGTAAACCGGCTTGATCGAGTGCACGAGCAGCCGCCGGCAGACCAATACCCGCAGGAATGATAATGCCTTTCAAATTGGGGAAGGCCTGGACCAGTGCCAGAGCCTGTTGCTGATTTACTTGTTCACTCTCCTCGCCGTAGGCGACCTGGACAAGCTTCATATTGGCGAACTTCGAATTGCTCGTTAGTGCCTTCTTCATGGAGTCAATCCACGCATTTTGATTGGTGGCAGTCGCGGTAGAAGAAAGGATAGCGAACTCACCCTGATAGCCAATAAGGTTGCCCATACTTTCGAGCATTTGGAGTGCTACGGTGTCGAAATTAACCTGGTTGACAAAGATTCCACGAGCGCTCTTCGCGACATCGGAATCATAGGAAACGATGTGCACACCCTGCGTCTGTGCCCGCTTCAGAGCTGGAGCGACCGCGTTTGGATCATTTCCCGCGATCGCGATGACGTCGACTTTCTGAGAAACGAGATCATTGATGAACTCGATCTGGGCATCGCCTGTGGCGCTGGAGGGCGCTTCCTGGATAATCGTACCGCCCATTTCTTTTTGCGCTTCTTCTGCGCCCGATTTTGCCACGCCGAAGTACGGATCTGTATCTAGCTTGGGGATGAAGCCAATGGTAGCCGCCTTGGCGGGCGCGTCAGCGCCATGCGCGGCCGTAGCGCAAAGAGCGCCGACTAGGATTATGCTGGTAAACAATTTGTGCATGTTCGTTTCAAGGGGGTAAAGATTTATTCTCCGCCGGCGCCCGGCAGATCAGAGCCAACAACCGTCTCTGATTGCCGCAGAGCCATGGATCTGATTAGTCGCCGGGTTCGGATATTGTCGAGCACTTTCTGCATGCTGTTGCTCAGCAGCAGTGACGATATAAGTAACAGCCCGATGGCGACACCTTGGCCATCGCCCCCGATCCGGTTGAGGCCAAGAATGTTGCGAATGATTGCCACCAGTCCGAGCGCCCAGACAACCCCTGTGAGGTTGCCTCGGCCGCCGAACACGCTGATCCCCCCAAGCAGTGTGATGGTGATGACGTCCAACTCAAAGCCAATCGCGTTATCCGCCCGGGCATTTGACAGGCGGGCCGTGAACACAATGCCGGCCAGCGCGCACATGAGACCGGAGATAACAAATAACCCGAAGCGTAATTGCCGAACTCTGATTCCGGTATAGAGCGCTACGTCCGGATTGCCACCGATGGCGTAGATTCGCCGACCGAGGGTCGTACGATGGAGAACCGTCGCAAATATGGGAGCCAGTACCATGAAAGGAACAATGGTCCAGGGAACTGCCGTGGGGCCCACCGTGTTAATGCCGAAGTCGGTCAATTCCTCTGGCAATTCGTTCACAGAGTGAGTTCCGAGCATGATGTAGCCGATTCCTCGAAAGAGGGCCATCGTGCCCAGGGTCACAAGCAGCGAAGGCAGATTAAGAGCGGTGACCAGCAACCCATTGAGCGCGCCTGCCGCCGCACCTGCAACGAACACGATCAGAATCGCCGCGATCAGCGGAACGTGCGCTTGGATAAGGACTCCCAGGACAACGCTGGTGAGTGCGAGAATGCTGGCAACCGATAAGTCGATCTCGCGAGCGATTATCAGCAGCGTCATCGGCAGCAATAGAATCGCCTTTTCGGAGACCCCGGCCGCAGCCTGGGAAAGATTGAATACGCTGGCAAAATGAGGGACCGAGATTGTGGCATGTATTAGCGAGCATGCGAATAAGAGCGCAAGGAAACCATTCCAGCTGGCCAATCGCTGAAAAATGGATCTCATGCTATTTCTCTAACTTTCTCTACCCATTTGCTGCCTTGGCGGTTTTTCGAAGGGACCTTCGCGCAACCAACGCATCAATTGTTATGGCACCCAGGATGACCAATCCGTAGACGCCCTGGAGCCAGAGGGGATCTACCCGAACCAGTGTCAGCCCATTCCGAATAACAAGCAGGGTTAGACCGCCGAGCGCTATCCCCAGGATCGTTCCGGAACCGCCGCGAATGCCAACGCCGCCTACCACGACAGCAGCAATGACCGTCAGTTCGTACCCCGACGCCACGCGTGCGTCGATCGTGGCATAACGAGATGCCCACAATGCGCCGTCAAACCCGGCGAGCAAACCGGCACATGCAAAAGCCGCAAGTACCCGTCTTTGCACTCGTACGCCAATCAGTTGTGCACCCTCCGGGTTCGAACCGATCGCGAATAGCTCACGGCCAACGGACAAATTGCGAAGCACTAACGAAAGGATAAAGAGCACCGTGACCGCGATAATCGCCACGCCCGGAATACCAGCGAACGATCGCGTGGTGAGATCAAGCCATTCAGCCGGAACCTGGTCAGCGCTGATCTGTTTCCCGTGGGCCGCCAAACTGTCAAAGCCGCGATAAAGAGCAAGCGTCCCGAGAGTGACAACGATCGCGGGTACCCGGCCAAGAGTCACTACGAGCCCATTGATGATCCCACACCCCAACCCGACCGCGCAGGCCAGCGCCACCGCCCAAAGAATATTCAAGCCCGGATGGTCTCGCAGCGTGTCAGCGGAGATATAGGCAGCGAGACCAATGACTGAAGCTACCGATAGATCAATGTTTCGTGTAATGATGACGAGCATCTGCGCCCCGGCCACGATGCTGAGCAGCGCGGCGTCCATCGAAAGCGCGATGAGATTTGAGCCGCTAAGCATCCGCGGATTAATCGCGGAAACCGGTATCACCACAGCCGCCATCGCGATGATGAGACCCAGCTCGCGCCGGGCAAAAATCTTGCGCGAAAGCCCGCGGAAGCCGCGGCCCTGCCCTTTGTCTCTCGAGGCCGGCGAATCCGCTGCACTGGAGGCGCGAAGCCCAGCCGCTTCGTTTCCAGGCGGAACATCAGAACTCGTTTGACCGGCATTGGCCCCGGTCGCTGCATGCATGATTTGCTCTTGTGAAACCTCATTGCGATCAAACTCGCCGGTCACCCGCCCCTCCCTCAGCACAAAAATGCGATGACACATGCTGACCAGTTCGGGTAGCTCGGACGAAATGAGAATGATCGCAATCCCATGCCGCGCAAGATCAGCTATCATTGCGTGAACTTCCGCTTTTGTCTGGACATCGACGCCCTGCGTTGGCTCGTCAAAGATGATCACCTTGGGAGACATGGCAAGCCATTTGGACAACACCACTTTTTGCTGATTTCCGCCGGACAGCGTGCTAACCGGTTGGTCATAACGCCGAAATCGCAATCGGAGCCGATCCAGGTGCGGCTTCACGAGATCAAGTTCTCGTTGGTTTTGGACGAGACCCAGATGAGTCGCTTGATCAATCACCGGCAGGGAGGCATTTGTGAGTATCCCGAAGTCCATGATCAGGCTCTGTCCGATCCGATCTTCTGATACGTACGCAATCCCGGCCTTCATGGCGTCAGCAGGTGAACGAAACGAAACCTCCCTTTTCATGATCCAGACGGTTCCACCGGTCGGCTGATCGACTCCAAACAATACACGGGCGATCTCGGTTCGACCGCTTCCTACCAATCCTCCAAATCCCAGAATTTCCCCTGCTTTGAGGGAGAATGAAACTTCTCTGAATGCGCCCGATCGCGTCAGTCTGTCGACCGTCAGGACGGTTTCGCCGAACTCCGAACTAAGCGTCGGATACATATCAGACAGCGGCCGGCCGACCATTAGCTGCACAGCCCGATTGCGCGGCATTTGGTCAGCTAGGGTGACTGCCACTAAGCGTCCGTCGCGCAACACCGCGATCCGATCTGCGATCCGGTAGATTTCGTCCATCCGATGGCTGACGAACATCATGGCCACCTGCCGCTTGCGCAGCGCATTGACGACGTCGAAAAGGCGATCGACCTCACGCTGTGAGAGTGCCGCCGTCGGTTCGTCCATAATCAGAATACGAGCGGCTACGGCAAGTGCTTTCGCAATTTCAACCAACTGTCGCTCGGAAGTGCGCAATTTGCCGAGTGGTTCATTCGGGTCGATTGACAACCCGACCACCCCCAATAGCCTCCTTGCTTGGTGGTTCATGCCGGCGTGATCCAGCAAGCCCCAACGATTTTTGATAGTGTTGCTCACGAAAATGTTTTCGGCGACTGAAAGATGTTCAAAGAGACCCGGATGTTGGTGCATGACGGCAATCCCGTGCCTATGCGCCTCCAACGGCGAATGCAGATGCAGGGGATTCCCCTCCATTGAGATGTGGCCTCGGTCCGGGGGATAGACACCTGCGAGTAACTTTACGCACGTGCTCTTGCCTGCGCCGTTTTCGCCAAGCAATGCCAGCACCTCGCCCGATCTCAATTCAAATGACACATCGTCCACGGCAACTGTCCCCCCGAACGATTTGCTGACGCCGCGCAGCTCAGCGATGACCACGTGGTCCGTCAAATCATTCCTGCCTTTCTCGAGAGACCTTCCGGCATAGTCGTAGGCTGGCAAAATAGTTCGGGAAGTCGTCAGTTGTCAGTGTCAGTTTTCAGTGTGCGGCACTAGGCCGTCTGCGGCAAGGGCGCCGATCCGCTATCCCTATCTGATAACTTTCCTCTGACGCTGGCAACTGACAACTGACAGACTTCCTCTGACGACTTCCTCTGTTCCGAAAGGCGGTCGACAACTCGTCTCTTTTGGCTGAGCATTCACGCCTCTAAAACATGCAGGTCCAACGTCAGCCCGGAATTCCGTTTATTCTGGTCACCGTTTTTCTCGACACGCTCGCATTCGGTTTCGTGATACCCATTCTTCCTGCGCTGGTGGCAACCATGACACTGGATAAGCAAAGCCAGGCTTATTGGTATGGGCTTCTCCTTAGTTCATTCGGATTCGCTCAATTTTTTTCAGCACCGTTGCTGGGCGCCATTAGCGACCGTTGCGGTCGTCGCGCGGTTCTGCTCGTCTCAATTTTCGGTCTTGGGCTCAATTTTTTTGTCACGGCCATTTCCCCCTGGCTATGGCTCCTTCTTGTCTCCCGGTTAATTGGCGGCGCGTCCGGCGCAGCCTTTACCGTCGCCGGAGCGTACGTCGCCGATGTGACATCACCGGAAAAAAGGAGCCGGAGCTTCGGCCTTCTGGGGGCGATGTTTGGACTTGGATTTATTTGTGGCCCGATCCTGGGTGGGCTACTCAGTCCTTACGGGCTCCGACTCCCCTATTTTGTAGCCGCAGGCCTCTCACTCTTAAACTGGATTTACGGTTTCTTCGTCCTTCCCGAATCTCTCCCGGCCAATCGACGTTCGGCTATCGATTTTGCAAAAGCGAACCCGTTTACTGCTCTCATCGCGCTTACAAAGATCCAAGGAATAGGCAGCCTCGTGTGGGTCGTTGTCCTTACCGCTTTTCCTCAATTTCTCCTCCAATCGACCTGGGTTCTCTACACGACATTTCGATTCGCTTGGGGTCCGCGTGAAAATGGATTCTCGCTGTTTGTCGTCGGGATAGCAGCAGCACTCGGGCAGACCCTGTTGCTGGGTTTTTTGCTCCGGAAATTCGGCGACGTGAAAACGGCGCTGATTGGTCTTGCCTCCTCTTCTGTCGCTTATGTGCTTTATGGGTTGGCGACGCAAGGATGGATGATGTATGCGATTATTCTCGCGAATCTATGCGGTTTTGCCGCTGGTCCTTCTTTGCAGGGAATCGTTTCCAAGGCGGTTGACCCGCGTCACCAAGGGATCACGCTAGGGTCATTGAATTCGATCAGCAGCATAATGGGTGTGGCGGCACCATTGGTGGGGGCACCAATTCTGGCGTCAGTGTCCGGTTTGGATCCCTGGGATTGGCGGGTGGGTGCGACGTTTTTCGTCGCGGCGATTGCCCAGATGCTTGCTCTTGGGCAAGCCTTTTTGCATTTCCGCCGAAGAGGAATTATTTAGTGGTCAGTGGGCAGTGGTAGGTGGAAGTGACATTGTGCTGTGCGGGGACATGCTTTCAGAGCGCTTTCGCTCCCTGGCTCAACTGTCCTTAGAGTAATATATTATAAGCTTCCAGCCTGTATCGAGACATGCAGCGCCGGACGCGCGAAAGCGCGTCCCCTGCGCTGGGCCTCTTCCTAATTAGCTTCCGACTTTCCGAAGCTGTGTATCGAACGCGCAGCGGGGTCGGAGAATCATCATGCCTTGGCTTCGACGTTGATCGATTTAGCCAAAGTAGTTAGCTTTTCGTCAGCCGCCTCTTCTTCCTCGAGGGTTTCGGATAAAAGTTCAGCTGCGTCATCCTCCCCGAGCAGCTCGGCAAAGTTGTGGACTGTGCCGTAGCCCGCCATCTCATAATGCTCCACGCGCTGCGCTGCAGCGATAAGACCAGCATCCATCACCTCCGGCTCGGCGTCTTCCTTCATCCACTCGCTCCCCTCTTCAATGAGGCCCTTCATGGCGGCACAAGTGTGACCCGTGAGAGGTTTGCTCAGCTTTTCACCGATCTGATCGAGACGCGCCAACTGTTCCTTTGTTTCCTCCAGATGTTCAGTAAAGGCAGCCTTCAATTCGGGGCTGCTCGCTGCCTTCGCCATCTTAGGCAATGCCTTCGTTAGTTGCATTTCTGCGCTATGCAGATCTTTGAGTTGCTCAAGGTAAAGATCGTGTAAAGATGCAAATTTCATAGTTTGTTTGATTTCCAATTGTTGATCGTGAACTCCCAACGCTCGCGGTTATTATTTTGACCACTCCCGCCAAATCAGCAGCGATGTTGATAGCCAGAGAGGGAAATTCATTCACTGTCATTTCGCGCCTCCCTCTTTCAGCGGTCTTACAATTCGAGTATGAGACCCGGAAATCGAATGCCCCGCGCGTGTCTGCGCAAATAGATCCGTTCCTTGCGGCCGTGCGAATCGTAACTGCAGTGTTACACTTCTATCTACAGACTCGATGATTATTTAGTTTCCCGCTGGCAGCGAACCTTCTATGAGCGAGAAGCCAAAACGGGGGGTGCTAAGGAGAATTTTGGAAGTGGCCCTTCCAGTAAGCCTGGAGTCCATCTTTCAGATGTCCTTCAATGTGGTCGACCAAATAATTGTCGGTCTCCTGGGTGCCGCAGCCGTCGCGGCAGTTGGTCTTTCTAACAGTGCAGCGGCAATCGCTATCCTCTTGTGCGCAGCTATCGGGACCGGCAGCGGTGTGTTAATAGCGCAGGCATATGGACGCAAGGACATGGACGATGTATCTAGGACTGCGGCTGTCGGCCAAACCCTTGCCGGCATTTTCGGCGCGATTACCGCACTGCCCTTATTCCTATTCTCGAAACCTTTGCTGATTTTGCTTGGTGCTCACGATGACCTGGCGGAACTTGCCAACGGGTACTTTAAATTTTTCGCGGCCTCTCTGCCGCTAATGATTCTGAGTACGGTAACAAGCGCCGCTTTTCGGTCGCTCAACGATTCAAAGACGCCTATGGCGATCACGATTGCTTCGGTTGTCCTGAACACCGGGCTGGGATTCGCCTTAGTGCTTGGCTGTGGACCTATCCCGAAACTCGGTGTAGCGGGAGCAGGGTTGGCGACCTTAATATCCCAATTTCTTCGTTGTGTCGTCCTGATTGGCGCACTTTATCACAAAGAAGAGGTAAGCTGGCGTTGGTCGATTCCAAGTTCAAAAGTCAGTGCGACGGCCATCAAGCTCATCAAATTAACGTTTCCCATTGCGATAGCCGAAGTGCTTTGGGGAGCGAGCAGTTTTATCTATGCACTCGTGTTCCTGCGTCTAGGAACAAGCTTGCTGGCGGCAAGTCAAATCGTCATGACGATTGAAAACATCTTTATCGTAGCAGTCGCCGGTTTGGGACCCGCCGCAGTGGCGGCCGTCGGGCAGAAGCTCGGTGCCGGATCGGTGCCGGCTGCGAAGCAACACGCCAACGCCGTTCTGAAACTCGGCCTCGTCACTTCGATTATTCTCGGAGTTCTTTTCGCCGGAGTCAGCCTTTTCCTTCCAATGCTCTATCCCAAAATCGGCGGCGAAGTTCTACGCTCCGCCGTTGGCGGAATTCTCATTGTCTCTTGTTTTCAGCCCGCCAAAGTTTTGAATGGCATTTTTGGAAATGGGCTTTTGGCGACAGCCGGAGACACTAAATATGTCCTGATGGCAAATCTTGCCGGGACCTATGGGATAGGGCTGCCTTTCGCGGTCTTTCTCGGATTGTTCATGAGCTTCGGTCTGAACGGAGTTTTCTTTGCGCAAGGCGCCGATGAAGTCACATAACTTGCGTGCTTTTTTTGTCGCTACCGAACTCCTGCCTGGTACAAAAAATCTATCGAGAAACGCGCTTCCATGGAAACCGCAGACACGCAGCCTTAACCACTCCGCGCGATTTCGGAGAAGTCTTCAGACTTAACCGCCGGGTAAGTCTCCAAGTGTGCACTTCCCCTGCTCGGTTCTTGTTTCCAAAGCGACACGGAGTTCCTCCGCCTTGGCATCAGCAGCAGCTTTTGCCTTCTTTTCAGCGTTATCGCCCTGAGGTGATTTACCTCGAGTCTGTTCCTCAGCAGATCTCACATCGTCCATTTCACATCTCCTAACCAGAACCTTGATGTTCCACGCACAGTGCACCGTCTTCTAAATCCCCCCAGGAATTTAGGAGACGCTGCACTCGAATCAAATGGAAACGGTCGTCTTTGAGCCTCAAAACCAGAGCGGCTACTGCAGTTTCGCAAGCAACTCTTGCCCTTGACGCTTGGTCTCCGGATCATCTTTCTCCGTATCCTGCATCGTCAACCCTCTGGCAATTAAGCTTCGTGCGTCGTTGGTTCGGCCCATGTGCGCGTAGGCGCAACCCAGCTCGATGTAGTGCATAAGGCGATTGGGATTGAGTTCGATCGCTTTCTCAAAGCACCGAGCGGCATCTTCGTACGTGGACTCCGGCAGCTTACCGTAAGCCATTTGCGCAAGCGCGCGCTCGAACGCGTTCACATCGGCGAGCGCCATGTGCCAGCGGCCCAGTACGTGCCAGCCCAAATCGCTGCCCGGATCGAGTTTGATCACCTTATCGGCAGCCGCCTTGATGATACGCGAGTCCTCGAACTTTTCACGGTTGCCTTGAAGAGGTTCAATTTTCCCATAGCTGATTGCTACGGCAAGCTGGGCATCGGGGTCGTTGGGATCGAGAGCCGCGGCACGCTTTGCATAGTCCACCGCGGTGCTGGCGAGGCTAAGCTTTTGCTCCGGTTTCGTGGCGTCATTTATCAGATGGCGGTATTCACGCGAAATTCGCACCAGGAGCCGCACGTTATTCGGCTCAAGCTTTTCCGCTGGCAGGTAATATCTGAGCGCCTCGGCAGCCTGCAACTTTGCGTAAAAGGCATCGCCCTTTGCAATGAGTTCATCCGCGGGTTCAGCGTAAAGCGACGCGGCCGTCAGCAACGCTACGACCCCCGGAAACGCTTTGGGAAAAAGAGAGTTCATGGGTTTACAAATCGATCCGATCGCGGTGCTCAGTATAGCGCGGCAGATTGCCACCGGCAACTCGAAAGCGGGGGAGCACCGGCACTCGTGTTCATCGCGTGCTCGCAGATTTCGGCAGCTTGACCAATCGATCAAGCTGGAGACGTTCGACTTCGATCAGTCGGCCTGCATTAAGAAGTGCCGCTTCGCTCATCCTGGGCCCAACAAGCTGCAGGCTGGTGAGCGGAATGGTCTTATCATGCACCGGGATCGGTAACGCAAGCGCAGGATTTCCCGCAAAATTCACGGCAGCGGTGTTCTGCATGACTAACACGCGCGCTTCTAAGACGGCTATATTGCCGATGGACGGAATTGTGGGGGGCAATGACTGAAGTGTTGGCAGAGCGATAAAGTCAACTTTTTTGAAGATTTGGTTAAGAGCGTGCCGCCATTGCGCTTGCCTTTGGAGAGCTTGCCGGTAGAGGGCGGGATATAAGACTCTGCCCAATACTATCACTGCAATCGTTCTCGGTCGCACCCCCGACTTTGAGATGTAATCTCGATCGGTGAGCCACGCACCGGCGGCTGCCACAGTATCTCCGTCATTCTTGGCTTGATCCCACTTCTTCTTGAAGTCTTGGTCCAGTTTGACCACTTGAAATTGTCCTTGGGCAAGAGTTTCATCTACCGCTTGGTCGATCTTAGGGTCAGTGCCGCTCAGGTAAAGTCGTCCAATTCTAATCTTCCTGGCGGAAGGTTTGGCAGCAACGGCTCTTTGGTACCGTGCTGCAAATCCGTTTTGCAAAAGATCCATGCCTTGCACCACGTGATCCACGTCTCTGCCGATCGGCCCGACGGTGTCCAGGTACTTGGCGACAATCGGGAATACGCCCTTTATCGAAACGAGACCAAAAGTCGTTTTTAAACCAACAACGCCGCAACAAGCGGCGGGTACACGAATCGAACCTGCGGTATCTGTTCCAAAGGCAACATCGGCGCTTCCATTGGCTACCGCCACTGCTGAACCGCTGGAAGAACCTCCCGGAATGAGTTTGCGCCGCTTGGTGAGCGGGTTCTTCGGAGTTCCGAAATATTCGTTGAGACCGGAAGGAGCTATCGCAAATTCACTGAGGTTTGTCTTTCCCACGATCTGAACGTTTCGCGTGCGGGCGATAGCAAGGCAGGCCGCGTCGCGATCCGCGGGCGGATTGTGCTCAATGCCATATTCGGAGCCGGCGCTGGTGACGACACCTTTCATATCAATGTTGTCTTTCACTGCCAGCCTCAATTGTTTACTGTCGCTAGAGGGCGGCCAATAATCGATAAATGCATGGTCCCGCGACCCATTTTGCCAATGGCCCGGCAGAACTGAGCAACCGTCGAGATAACAAGTCAGTAAGAGCCCGGTCAGCATCACTGGTGCGATGAGGTAGCGAGGATTCTTCATTTGTTCATTTGTTTTACACTCCTTTCGCATAGCCGGACGGACTCTGGACGTGTTCACTGAGGCAGGAGTTACAGGAGTTGCAGAATCGGGAAGGGCGCCCCTAGCTCAATACTGGCTTCGAGTATGGGATTAAATTTGTTGTACCTTCTTTTGCGCCACGCCGTGACTCCTGACTCCTGAACTCCTGCAACTCCTTGTTAAATCGTTGGCAATTCTGCCAGTGCGCCGCTGATAAACATGTGGTGCCAAAGCTGAGTCGCCACCACCGCCGTCAATCCCATCTCTACGGAGAGGCGCGGCAGGGAACCGACTGGCATCTTACGAAAAGCCTGCCGCCAATGATGCACCGCCGCGACCTCGAAATATCCGGTGCGCCGAAGTGATTCTTCGCTCAATAGCTGCGCGACGAATGCCGGCTCCGGTTCCAGGTGAAAACTGTCCAGGGGGGCGCGAAAGATTGCCTTGCGCCGGCTGTAAACGGACCGGGGCACCCAGCGTTCGGCCAGGAGGCGCAACAGGTGTTTGTCCCGAAACCCGTGTAGTTTCCAACGAGGGTCGAGACCCGCCAGGAAATCGAAAACCTCCTCGTCGAGAAAAGGATACCGAACCTCCACCGAGGAGTGCATCGACACGCGATCCCCCTTGGCCTGAAGCAGGTGTCCAGCC
>CAVTQD010000024.1:0-16703 GCA_963736745.1 uncultured Verrucomicrobiae bacterium
TCAGGCTAAAGCAGTTAGTGATTTCGGCTACGAACTAGGCACGCGTATTGGGAAGGTAATGTTGCAGCGGTTGCAAGCCACTCGCTCGCAGCTCGTCGATTATTACAGCGCAATTGAGGGTTGAAATCTCTAAACCGCTTAAACTGCATCTGTGCGGACCATCGCTGCTGGATGGCTGATTGCTTCAAAGCGATCCTGCAGGTAGTTGCGTCGGTCTCTAAGCTAACAACCTTTTCATGTTAGCGGGCCAGTTCTTCGTTCATACTTCTTTGTCGATCCCGGAATTTACAGGGCAGTGGGTCAGGCGTTTCGGGGCCGTGATGGACAACGCTGTGACCCGCATGTCATAATACAGGTAGACGTTGCGCTCGTGTTCGAGCGTGAGCACGGCGACGGATGGGTGTACCGGAGCCTTGTAGAGCATATCGCGAGAGTAGGGAACGCGGATGATGTATTGTCTTCGGTGGACGGTCACGCCCTCGACAGGCACGAGCAGTTCCTGGGCTGTGGTCCAAGGGGTACGGATCCCCAAGAATTGGGCCTTTTCCCATTTCCTGCCAGAACCACAGGGCGCAGAGGTCACCGATCGGCCAGCAGGCTTGGTCCACGACGTGGAAGCCGATCAAGCCGAGGTGCGCTTGGCCGGTCCATGCGATTGATGATTTCACGGCCTGAGGTTCAACTTTCCCGTAGGTGGCCTCTCGCATCTTCAGCGCGAACCTCATTTTCGGCTGCTGCGGATTCAGACACAGCGACTAACTTAACTCGTTCTGGAAAAAATTGCCTGTCGCTCTGCGACCGTTACAAAATAAGTTTTAGTTTTCATCCATGAGAACATTGACATTTCCTTTTCGCTGGCGCGGTTCACTGCGACGGATCAGGTCGACGTTGTGAATCTGACCCAATCTCCAGCAGGACGGATGAGCTTCTCCAATACATTTTGCGAAGAGTTACCATTGCTTTTACGAATGACATAAGGATTGCAGAAAGATGTCCACCTCCTTAGTGTGACGTGGATGATTTGTGTTCGCGCAATCTGTCTGGCACTCTTGGTCCTGCTCTCGAAGCTTGCGCCGTGACGGAACAAACGCCCGGCGACGTCGGCCAAAAAATTCGAGGAAGGAATAAAAGGAAACGGCAAAATTGTGCCCAATGATAAAGATCAAGATCAGTTGCAAACAAATTCCTCCGACAACTCGCCCGTAACAAAACCCGCAGTGTCACAGCAGCCATAAGGCCCACTCGTGCCGGCGGGACGCCGCTGTCGGCGTATCGCGCGAGTTTACAGCCCACGTTGCGCCAATCAACAATTGAGACATTCTGCACGATGAACCCGCTATGAAATCCATTGTTCGCCACGCACTGCGACAGTTCGCATGCCGAGGCCGAGCTTACGGCCGCGGCTTTACTATTTAGCGAGGTATTGGTTGCAAGTTTTCCGTATGCCAACATTAAAATCTTTGCTCAAACCCTCACTAAACTGGCTCCTGGGTTTTGTTGCTGTATCCATTGTACTGCGTATCTGGCCGCAAATCGGAAACGAAACTGCTTTATTCATCTGCTCCTGCCTTGCGATCATTCCTTTGGCAGGCTGGATGGGCCGAGCAACGGAACATCTGGCCGAAACTCTCGGGCAAGGAGTCGGGGCGCTTCTGAACGCTACCTTCGGCAATGCCGCGGAGTTGATCATCGCGCTGGTGGCGTTGCAAAAAGGGTTGGTCGACGTTGTGAAGGCGTCTATCACTGGCTCGATCATCGGCAATGTCCTCCTCGTCATGGGCGTTTCGATTCTCGGCGGCGGCCTGAAATTTTCGGAGCAGCGCTTCAACAAAACCGCCGCGCGGGCGTCGGCAACGACGCTGACGCTGGCAGCCGTTGCACTGACGATTCCCACAGTTTTTCATATAACCGCCGCTGAACACTCCGGCTGAGTGGAGCCAGTCAACGCAGCAAAAGCTGTCTCTCGCTATCGCGGTTGTTCTTTTCGTAACCTACGCTTGCGTGCTCAGTTTCGAGTTGATCACTCACAAGCAGCTTTACTCCATTGACCCGCAGGATGGTGGTGAAGGTTTGAAAGAAGGCAGCGGCTGGTCTGTTTTCCAATCGCTTATTGTGCTGATCGTCGCTACCTCCCTGGTTGCGCTGATGTCTGAGTTCTTGGTCGGCGCCGTGGAAGCCGCCCGCTCAGCGCTGGGACTTACCGAAGTCTTTGTCGGTGTGATCGTGATCGCGGTGATCGGCAACGCGGCCGAGCACTCGACGGCGGTAATGATGGCGATGAAAAACAAGATGAGCCTCAGCCTGGGTATTGCCGTGGGATCGAGCTTGCAGATCGCGCTCTTCGTCGCGCCGGTGCTCGTCTTTTCCTCGTATCTTCTTCGGCAGTCCGATGGATTTGGAGTTTACATTGCCCGAGGTCGTTGCGGTGATCGTCGCTATTCAACTGATCTTCCAGATCAGCGGCGACGGCGAAACGAATTGGCTTGAAGGCGTGCAGCTTTTGTCCCTTTATCTCATTCTGGGGATATTGTTTTTCTACCTCCCGGAGAGAGAGCAAGTGCTTCCGCTCGGCCGATGAGTAACCGCGACGCGTTCGGCAAATGTGAGGCAGCAGATCAGGAAACCACGAGGAGAGCATGACGGACGTGCCATGATTGATTTTCGTCTCGATAGTTGCGCATTGTTTGGGAATCGTTGCCGGATGAAACTCCATGGGCATGCGGTTTTTTCTTGCGACACGCAACGCTTATTCCACAACCTGTCGCGAAATTTGCTAATTCGCCGGCATGCTCGAACGCTTCTTTTCTCTTAAAGAACATCAGACCTCTGTGTCACAGGAGGTGGTCGCAGGTCTGACGACATTTGCGGCGATGGCCTACATCCTCGCGGTGAACCCATCCATCCTTTCCACAACGGGTATGGATAAGGGTGCTCTGATCACGGCCACGGCCTTGGCCTCTGCTGTGATGACCGCGGTGATGGCGCTGGCGACTAATTATCCGATCGCGCTCGCGCCCGGGATGGGATTGAACGCGTTCTTCGCTTTCACTCTTTGCGGGGCAAAAGGGATTCCTTGGCAGGCGGCACTTGGCCTGGTGTTCTACAGCGGCTTAATTTTTCTCTCCCTCTCGGTCTGCGGACTGCGAAAGAAGCTCATCGAAGCAATCCCGATTGAGCTGAAATTGGCTATCACTGCCGGGATCGGTTTTTTTATAGCGTTTATCGGACTCAAGAACGGCGGTGTCATCGTGGCGAACCCGGAGACTTTCGTCGGGCTGGGCGATCTTTCGAAGCCGGGACCGCTGCTCGTGATTGCAGGGGTTATAGCAATGGCGATTCTGGTAACACGGAAGATACCCGGCGCAATCATTTTGGTAATTTTAGCGCTCACAATCGTCGGATTGATTGTTCCTGCGCCGGATGGCAAAGGAATGATCACGGCGATGCCAGCCGGCATAGTGAATCTGCCTGCTTCTTTGGGGCCTACATTCCTGAAGTTGGATCTGGGCTATTTCTGGAGTAATTTCTTGAGCGCGTTGCCGATCGTGCTCGCCATTTTATTTGTCGATCTTTTCGATAATATGGGCACTCTCATTGGAGTTTCAAAGCGTGCGGGGTTGCTCGATAAGGACGGGAATTTGCCGAAGATTGGCAGAGCGTTTATGGCCGATGCAGGAGCGGCAATGTTTGGTTCATCCCTGGGGACTTCGACTGTCACGAGCTATATCGAGAGCGCAGCGGGGGTCGAGGCGGGAGGACGAACCGGGTTGACCGTGATTGCTACGGCACTTTGCTTTATTCTGGCGCTGTTTTTCACGCCGTTGATTCTGATCATTCCCGCTGTAGCGACCGCACCTGCCTTGGTGATCGTGGGCTCCTTTATGATGCAAGGGCTTGCGGAACTTGATTTGAAGGATTTCGAAAAAGCGGCGCCGGCGTTCGTCACGATCCTGGCGATGCCACTGGCATTCAGTATCACCGAAGGCATCGCCTTCGGCTTGCTGACATACGTCGGGCTGAAAGTCGGGACCGGAAAGTCGAAAGAAGTTGGTCTCGTGACTTACGTTTTGGCATTCCTGTTCATCCTGCACTTCTTGTTTGGAAGATAGGAAAGCCATTGAAAACCGGGCAAACCGAGACGGTTTGCTTACGAATAAGGCAAGCGTCCCGCCTGCCCTCGCTGCGTAAGTAAAGCGTCCTCGCTTTACCTTCGGACGTAGATAAAGATGACATGAGCCGACGGGCGGCAACACCCGCTGCTACACTGTCGGCTCTAATGAATAATGGAAACAGTGAGCGGCAAGATTGAGTGGGAGGGCGAAGTGGCCAAACCGAAAGTGGATCCCATTGAGAACCGGGCAAATCGAGACGGTTTGCTTACCAGTAAGGCAAGCGTCCCGCCTGCCCTCGCTGCGTAAGTAAAGCGTCCTCGCTTTACTTTCGGACGTAGATAAAGATGACATGAGCCGACAGGCAGCAACACCCGCCGCTACGCTGTCGGCTCTATGAATAGTGAACGTAGGCAAGATATCGAGTGGGAGGCGAAAGCCAAACCGAAAATGATTCCGTTGAGAACCGGGCAAACCGAGACGGTTTGCTTACCAGTAAGGCAAGCGTTCCGCTTGCCCTCGCTGCGTGAGTAAAGCGTCCTCGCTTTACCTTCCTTCGCCGACATGCCGAAACGCCGGCACCTCCTTCACCGTGGATGTCTTCCCGCCCAGATGAGATACGCCAGAAAAAGGATGATCACGAAAGCGCACCCGGTCTTGAACTGCTTGAAGAAGCGGGACAAGACGTAGCCAAAAACAAAACACTCAGGCCCGGTTACAAAAGTCGATGCGATGAAGTGCGATATGCCAATGTTCGCGGAAGAGGCCATTGAGCCAGGTCTGAGAAGGGAAGTCACAATGGCGGCTATCCAAGCAAAAACGAAAAGGATAAACGCTCCAGAGCCAGGCGCCGGCGTGCCAGCTTCCGCGTGGGCTTGTTTTCGTTGCTTTCGATCACCACCTGAAAATCGAAACCGGTTTCAGGAATTTCCTCACATGTGCGCCTGGATCGTTACGAGGACGCCCACTGGCACCGCAAGCGAAATGCTGTGAAAAAAAACGAAACGGAGAATTTCGCCTTCGTGTCGGTACCATCGCGTCGCGGTCGAAGCGACAACGATGCTTTGCGCGTCAATCATTTTGCCCATCACACCGCCGCTGCTGTTTGCGGCTGCCATTAACACCGGATTGAGTACCAATTGTTGAGCGGTGATTTTTTGCAAACCGCCAAATAAGACATTGGAAGAAGTGTCCGAGCCGGTGAGCGCTACTCCCAGCCACCCGAGAAGCGTGCCAAACATTGGATAAAACGCTCCAGTCTGAGCAAAAGCGAGACCGAGAGTAGCGTCCGTTCCGGAGTAGCGGGTGACATATCCGAGAGCGAGCATGCACGCGATTGTAAGTAATGATAGTCGAACCAGCTTGAGCGTCCGCCAGTAGACTCGCACCATTCCAAAGAGCGAATAACCCATCAAAAAGCCACCGAGAATTGCGGCCACAAGGATACCCGTGCCGGTCGCAGACAATAAGCTGAATGCATAGACCGCCGTTTCAGGTCGAGGCTTTGGCACGAGGGCGGAACACGCAGAACGAGCTGGTCCAGTCCGGGGATCGGGAGCTTTGGGCTAAAGAGCCCCTCCAGAAACGTTTTGAACTGGGGTATACCCCAGAGGAAAACCGCAACGCTTAGTATAGCCCAGGGGATCCACGCTTTCACAATATCGGCCCGAACGATCTTCGTTCCGTTTTCCGGTTGGAACCGGAAGATCGCAGCGATCGGTTCGCCTCGCTACTATTCGGGTCCGCGTTTAGAGTTGGGTTAGGTCGCGACATCGACAACCCCGGGGTGCTCGGTTGCAGACCCGCAGAAACGAGTAAGCCATAATAGAGGTAATCGAAGCAATGATGTCAACCAGCCAGGGGCCGTGCAGCGTCGATACCAGAAATTGGGGACGCAAAACAGACCCCAGTCACTAGGATTGCCGGCCAGATCTGAATCATCCCACGGAAACCGGCAAATGCCCAGATCAGCCAAAACGGAATAATAACAGAAAAGAAGGGAAGCTGGTGGCCAATTTGTTTTGAGAGCTGAAGTAAATCGAGACCGGTAACGGCCGAAAGCGCAATAACCGGCGTGCCGATCGCTCCGAAAGCCACAGGAGCGGTGTTAGCGATCAGGCAAAGGCCCGAGGCGGCAAGCGGTGAAAAACCGATTCCTATCAGGATTGCGCCTGTCACGGCTACCGGTGTGCCAAAGCCTGCAGCTCCTTCAAAAAATGCGCCGAACGCAAAGGCGATCAGGAGAAGCTGCAACCGGCGATCGTTCGTCACGTTGGCGATGCTGTTTTGCAGAATCTTGAAGTGTCCCTTTTCCAATGTCAGCTGGTAAAGAAAGATAACGTTGAGGATTATCCCGCCGATCGGCATCAAGCCGTACGCCGCGCCGTTTACCGCAGACATCACCGACATCTGAATTGGCATTCCGAACTCGAATACCGAGATGACGATGGAAGCGACGAGACCGAGTAACGCGGCAAGATGCGCTTTGAGATGGAAAATACCGAGCGCACCAAGCAACACAACTATGGGTACGGCTGCGAGAAGAGCCGAAAGTACTATGCTATGGAGGGGGTTGTAAACCTGGGACCACATAGAGACCCCGATTGTGACTGAACGATCTTATTCTGTCGATTGCGAAACAGGAGTTGCAGGTGTTCCGGAGGAAACGAGAAGGTCGCCGACTGGCGCACGCGCGTGATCCGGTGGTTTATTCTGCAACTTCGGCCAGTTTATATGACCCGGGTAGCGGCTCCGATCCACGACTACTCTGCCCAACTAACGACTATTTTTGAACAGCAGTTCTTGCCTGCCAACGAAAACGCCTGGGACCGCAGTTAGTTTTAGACTCCTCCAGCCGCCAGAAACTGCATCTCCCGACGCACCAGGTTCAGAAGCGCGTGCCCTCGCAATCGAGCAAGTTCTCTTATCGGATGAGTGGTCGCTGCTCTCTTGGCGATTTCGTACCCGATGAGATAACCCATCCGTGCCGGAATTCTGCCGCCGCGTCGATAGGAAAGATAACCCGCGGTTGTCGCGTCGTCAGTTGATTCAAGTTGCGTCAACAAATTATGGGCTGACGTCGGAACGAATTTCGGGCCGTCCTCGGCCAACCGTGGGTCTAAAAGCGCTTCGGCTAATGATGCGTCAGGGTTCAATGCCTGACTGACATACGTCGCCAGACCTTCCTGCCAGATCAGGCGATACAATTCTATCTGGTCGATGTCCCGCGGCAATGGATTAACCTGGAAATGGTAAACGTGAAATAACTCATGACAAAGTATCACTTGCAGACGCGTATCAGTTCCGTGGAATTTGGCCAATCCATCCAATCCGAGCAAGAGCATGCGAGGATTGTCATGCGGAATTTTTCCATCAAAGCGAAATAAAGAAAGCATCAGGTAAACCCTCGCTCTTGAAGAGTCGAAATCGGGGAAAGCGTTCAGAAATCTCGTCTGGATAAATTCGCGCTGTTCCTCGAAGCGCCTATGAAGATGTTTGATCGCAGGAAGATATGCGTTGAGTCCGTCGAGGTATTGTTCCAGTGTCCCAATATCCGTTTTGAATATCTGCGGCCGGCCGTAAATTTCCGGATGCGGCCGGATAATTAATTGTGCAAAGAGCTTTGCGCGATTTTCTCTCCCTTCGGGAGCAATTCGCAAAAAGCTGTAGAGATCCGGGATAAGATCGTAAATGATCAGGTCGCCTGCGGCCCTCGAGTTCAGGCTAGGATAAATGCAGGCCAGACAAATCAGAAGAAAGCCAGTCAGGCGCCGGGCTTTTTCAAACAGCGGATATTTGCGGCATGTAATCTTGTTTCCCAGCCAACTTTTTGACCATGCTTCGAGCCGTTCCGCCAGAGACGCCGGTTCTTTGTCGCTACGGATGACGAGCACCGGTCGATCGGTTCGATTCACGATTTCGCGCGTCACGTTTCCAATAGCGTAATTGCGCCACGAATCGCGAACCGGCCAGGAACCGACACGACCAGGTCGGAATCGCTTTGCTCGACCTCTTCGAGGATCTGATCGATCACGATTCCATGGCGAATCTGCACGATCGCAGGAACGCCGGCTCGTTCGATTATCTCTTTCTCGTTACGTAGATTCCTGGGCCAATCCGAGTTCGAATTCAGCAAGGCATCCAAATCTTCCTGTCGCCGGAATATTGTCCCGTGCATCGCCGGCGGCTGGGATATCACGGTCAGCAGCGTGACCTCGCAGACAGATCTTTGGCGATCTTGCTCGTGAAGCTTACCGCGTTGTCAATATAGGTGCCGCCGCCGCTGCAAATCAATATTCGTTTAGATGGCTGGGCGCGATACTGGCACCACAAGTACGGGAGGCGCAATCGTCTCGGTGATGGAATAGGCCTTGGCTGGAAGGAAGGAAAAACTCCTGCGCACGTCGGCGTTCCGCGCCGATAACGACAAGATCGTAGAGCCGTCTCATGGGTGCGTCGAATGATTTCCTCAACCGGGTCGCCGAATTTCGTCATGATCTCGAGCTTGACGTCCTGTTCCCGAAATACTCTTGATTCCTCACGTAAAGCTTCCAACAATCTGGCTTCGTCTTGCTCGATTTCCGTGATTCCGAGAATCGTGGTCTCGGCTTTCGTTGCAATGGCAATGATTGCTGCAGAAACGAGCGTCCTCGTGCTCGTTCGGAACCGTCACTGCAAACAAGAATCTTCATAAAATATTCGTCAGGGATGATGGCTGGTGAGAAGTCTCTGAGCAATAACGATTGCGCCCAGGAGCGGAAGCGGGGCAAACGCGAGACGGATGCGCGGGCCGGTGAAATATTGCGTCAGGTTCGCCCCGATCCGGGCCCCGAGAGCGGCCCCGGTCTGCATGACCAGAGCAATCACAATATCGACATTCCCGTTCATCGCATGTCGAATCGTCCCGTAACTTGCTGAAATGATGATCTCGAATAGATCGGTGCCTACCGCGATATGAGTCGGGATTCCCAAAAGATAAACCATCGAAGGCATACGAATGTAGCCGGCGCCTCCGCCGAGAAATCCACTGAATATTCCACCGATGAATGAGACGAACAGGATCGCCCAGAACGAAATCGATTCGATCCCCGAATGCGGAAGGCTGACCTGCGGGCGCAAGTTTGATCCGCTGGACAGCCTTGGCAAAGCCATCAATCGCCGTGACATCCTGTTTCCGGTCTTGCGTCGAGCTAAGGCTCTGGTCCGTTCGCGGTTTGGGCGCAGCGCCATCCAACTCTCCCATGCACAGAAAAACGAGATTCCAGTGAATACAATGATCGACACAGTCCCGACGACCAAATCGACATCGGCCCCTTTCTTCAGTATTTCGATCGCTTGCACTCCGGTCTCGGAGCCCGCAATCGTTCCGATCACCATAATTGCGGCCAATTTCAAGTCGATATTGCCAAGAACGCGATGGGTTCGGGCGGCGACAATCGACTTTCCGACGATGTGAGCGAGGTCAGTCCCGACGACAAAATTCATCGGTAGTCCGGCGGCGAACAGCGCTGGAGCGGTTAGAAAGCTTCCTCCCACTCCGAAAAATCCCCCTAACGTCCCGATGATAAATCCGATGAGAACCAGATAAATCGGATCGAGATGAACGCCGGAGATCGGGAAAAACATAATGGCTCGTTATTCTCTCCGTCGCCGCGTGAGATGGACTAGACTCGACTGTGAGCCTTTCCAGTCCGACGGCCTGACCAATCATCAGCAGAATTGCCACGAATGCATAAACTTCGCGTTGCTTGGTAAACAGTTCTTTAAGCCAATCCCACGAGGAAATGCAGTACCAACGCCAGATAGATCGAAACCAGCGCGGCATAGATCAGTACTTCAACGAGCAGGTGAAAAATGGTGCGTTTCATCAAGACTCACGATTGGGTGTGGCCCTATAGCCTAATTCAGCCAATCCATCCACGATATTCAAACAGAGGCTCGCGGGTAAGAGAGGATAGTCATCTTGTTAGCCCCAAAAGCCTTTTGATCATCGAGCGATTGGCCGCGCAAAAGAATTCCGCCGGATGCTT
This sequence comes from uncultured Verrucomicrobiae bacterium, assembly GCA_963736745.1. Classification (GTDB taxonomy): domain Bacteria; phylum Verrucomicrobiota; class Verrucomicrobiia; order Chthoniobacterales; family JAFAMB01; genus JAFAMB01. Next base: position 10,139 of record CAVTQD010000024.1, read on the forward strand.
GATTATTGCAGTTACTCGGGGAACCGGTGAGATATCATGCCTGAGAAAATTATTCTCTCAACCGTCAGCGCCTGGGAATTGGGAGAGAAATTTGAAACGACCAGGGCTCAGAAGAACGAAGCTCTTCGCGAAGCCAAGATTGCCAAGCAGGATGGCGATTTGAGCGAAAACGCTCCCTATCAGGCGGCAAAGGAAAAGTTTCGCACGATGGGTCGCATCCAACGCCGGCTAACGGGCGAAATGAATGATCTCATCGCGCAAGGCCACACGGTTGTCGATCCCCGGCCTGGGTGACGGAAAAGCCGGTCGCCGCAGTAGAACTGGGAACGGTCGCCGAAATCGAGCTCGCCGGCGAAAAGCAAACCGTGTTGCTCGCAGGAGCGCGAGATCATCACTTCCCAATAGAAGGGGAGATAATTCCTATTCCGTACAATTCTCCTCTTGGTAGGTCTTGATAAATCATCGAGCAGGCGATCATTTTACGGCGCAGCTCAATGGCAAAGAGCAAACAATTACATTATGCGTGTAAGTCGTCCGACGCTACTTGATATCCTCAATATTTTTCCTGTGCTCCGCTAGCAGACCTCGGCGCCTGTCGTTGCAGAAGTTCAGGAGTCAGGAGCGAATACGTAGTCGGTAAACAAATACTGGCGTCGCATCGCTACTAACCGAGCCGAAAACTTCATCGCACGGAAGCGGATAGCCGCGGTCCCATTCTGCAAATCCCGGAACTTTGGCAACTCCTGACACGCTACCGTGTCTGGCCGACGTGCTCGTACTCCTCGGAGATGTCTTTGTCCGAGTACTCCTTCATGAACAGCGTCGCAACAAATCCGATCAGCGCACAAATGCAGATGTAAATCGCGACTGAGCTGCCCGTCTTGTACACGGAGAAAAGCCAGGCAGCGATAGTGGTGCCGGACCTCCGGCGATGATCGAAGCGAGTTGGTAACCAATCGAGGCTCCACTGTATCGCAAACGCGGTGTGAATTGTTCGGCAATCAAAGAAGCCTGGGTCCCGTAAAGAATGGAATGGGGAATTGCTCCGAATACTATTCCTAGAACGATCAGGGCGGGGTTGCGCGTATCGAGTAACCCAAAGAAGATAAATCCACTGACTACCATGAGACCCGCGCCCAGCAGGTAGGTTCGCTTCCGTCCAATGCGATCCGAAATGAATCCAGACAAAGGTATTGTGAAAAGCTCGAGCACGGCAAACAGGAGGACGGCGTTGAGCAGGAGGCTTCGGTCCACTTTCAGGAAAGCCGTTCCATACGAAAAGACGAATGCCGTGAAAATATAAAATGGAGTCTGTTCCGCCAGCCGAATCAATGACGACAAGACGATCGATGTTGGCTGCCGCTTAATGACCTCGAGCGCTGGCGCCTTCTCGATCTTGTTTTCAACGACAAGCTTGGAAAAAACCGGTGTCTCGAGAATCCCGAGACGAATCCAGAGACCGATGACGATCAGAATCGCACTGAGGATGAAGGGAACCCGCCAGCCCCAGTCGAGAAATTTGTCCCCGAGATGATATTGAATACTATCACCGCCAGGTTTGCCAGGAACAGACCGGCCGGCACACCAAATTGCGGCCACGCTGCAATAAATCCGCGATTGCCGCGACTTTTCGACCATTCCATCGCAAGCAGGACCGATCCGCCCCATTCGCCTCCCACGCCTACGCCTTGAATGAATCGCAAGACCGTCAGAATAACGGCGCCCCAAATGCCGATCCGTGAATAGCCGGGCACGAAGCCGACCAGCACCGTCGCAATGCCCATCAGAAGCAATGTCGCGACAAGCGCTGCTTTGCGGCCAATTCTGTCGCCATAATGACCAAAGATTGCTGCGCCTATCGGCCGCGCAACGAAACCGACTGCATAGATCAGGAATGCTTGCAAGGTTCCGACCAACGGGTCGGACTTCGGAAAGAACTCTTTGGCGAACACCAGTCCTGTGACAGTGCTGTAAAGGAAGAAATCGTACCATTCAATTGATGTGCCGACCGTACTGGCGATGACTGCCCGAAGGAGCATTCCCTTGTTGCCCGGTCGGATTGCTGAAAAATTGCTTGTCACAGCCATAGGTCGATTCTGGGGAGTATTGAATCAGGCCGAGACGTACCCGGAAAATCTCCTTTGCGTCAAGATGTCGTCCTGTGAATTCCCGAGCCAGCGCACTGGACCAATCGGGCATCGGAGCTTAATGAATGACAATGCCAAGCTTGACTTCGAACAACTGGGGCGGCACTGCCCGAAGCGTGTGTGCGCCATTGTTTTCGATACTTTTGGCACAATCGTCGACTGGCGCGGAAGCCTGATCAATTCTCTTCAAAAATTCGGATTGGAAGCGGGGCCTGGAGGCGCCGTGGGAGAAGGTCGCTGACAGGTGGCGGGCAGCTTACCAGCCCAATCTGGACCGGGTCCGCCGCGGCGAATTGGAGTGGACCATCCTGGACGAACTCCACCATGCGGCTCTGGTCGCACTCTTGCCCGAATTTGGCATCGCGTCCCTGCCGGAACGAGACCTCCGTTTCCTGACGAGTTGCTGGCACCGACTTTCTCCGTGGCCCGACGCCGACGACGGGCTGCGCCGTTTAAAAAGCGATTATATCATCGGGCCTCTTTCCAACGGGAACCTTTCCCTTCTGGTCGACCTTGCGAAATTTGCTGGCCTCCCATGGGACGTCATTTTCGGCGCTGATCTATTCCGCCACTACAAACCTGACCCTGAAACGTACCTGGGCGTCTGTGCTTTCCTAGGGTTGCGCCCGGAACAAGTGATGATGGCCGCAGCTCACAATTATGATCTGGCAGCTGCTAAAGAGCTGGGATTGCGCACGGCGTTTATCCCGCGCCCCATGGAACATGGTCCGGGCCAGACCACTGATCTGAGCGCCGAGCAACCTTGGGATGTTATCGCGACTGATTTAGTTGACCTTGCAGAGAAGCTGACAGCTTGATCCCAGCAATTTAGGCGCGATTCACTCCTCTGTTTGCGAACAGTATCTCAATACCAGTACCATCGATGGGATCTCCAGTATCGGTGCCGCCAATAGGGATGCCGGTAGTAACGATACCCGTAAGGTCCCCAATAATAACCGGGCGCATAATATCCCGGGCCATAGTAGTAACCAGGATAGTATCCGGGTCCATAGTAGGCCGGGCCTGGACCCACGGAAACAACGATTCCTGCCTGTGATTCGCCGATCGCAAAAAATCCTCCGCCGAGAATTACAACAAGAACAAGGAGCAACTTTCTCATAACAGTGTTCGGTAAAACTTATAGACGATACAGACGATCGTCTATTCACTGTCCGAGCTAAATGCAAACTGCATCAGTGGGTCGTTGTCTCACCGGCAAGCGTCCGGCTAGGCCTTTTGCCTCTGAAAAACCGGGCAAACCGAGACGGTTTGCTTACCGGTAAGGCAAGCGTCCCGCTTGGCCTCTTGCCTCTGAAAGCCGGGCAAACCGAGACGGTTTGCTTACCGGTAAGGCAAGCGTCCCGCTTGGCCTCTTGCCTCTGAAAACCGGGCAAACCGAGACGGTTTGCTTACCGGTAAGGCAAGCGTCCCGCTTGGCCTCTTGCCTCTGAAAACCGGGCAAACCGAGACCGTTTGCTTACCGGTAAGGCAAGCGTCTCGCTTGGCCTCTTGCCTCTGAAAAGCCGGGCAAACCGAGACGGTTTGCTTACCGGAAAGGCAAGCGTCTCGCTTGGCCTCTTGCCTCTGAAAAACCGGGCAAACCGAGACCGTTTGCTTACCGGTAAGGCACTAAGGCACAATACCTCCGTCAAAAGGGAAAGCGTACCCGCTCGTGCATCGTCTCCTGTAAGTCGCTGGCGGATAGGCTGAATCCCGAGGAGCCACTCAATCTCACGATTGCTCGACCGCAACGATGCAGACATCGTCGTCGAAATCCTGTTTCTTGGAGAAGTCGCAAGCATCCGCCAATAGTGCATTGAATAATTTCTCGGCTGGCAAATCCGCGTTGGATCGCAGGCTGGAAATAACCGCATCGAGTCCGAATTGTTCTCCCTCCGGGGATTCGACCTCGTAGAGCCCGTCCGTGAACAACAGAATGCAATCGTTTTGCTCAAACTCGGAACGGGAGGTTGAATAGTTCACTTCATCGAATAGCCCCAGGCCGGGGCCGGATTTTCCTGCATCCGGCAAAATCCGTTCGACCGTTCGCTCGTTTCTCCTTACACGCATGGGAGAGGGGTGACCCGCGTTTGCGAATTGCGTCTCCTTCGTCGCTGTGTCGGCTGTCAAATAGAACGCCGTCGCGATGAACGGTTCATCGACACGTTCCAGGATGGCACGAAGTTGTAGATTAAGCGCGCTGAGGAAGCGGCCGGGATTTTGCATCATTGGCCTGAGTTCTTCCAGCAACGTCCGAATAATTGCCGTGACCAGGGCCGCACGCAATCCGTGCCCCATGACATCACAGATGAAGATGCCGGCCCGGGTGGGCGAGAGCGGAAAGATATCAAAGAAGTCGCCTCCGACCGCTTCTGCCGGGCGATAGCAGTGGGCAAAGGACAGTGCGCTGTAGCCTGAGCTGCCAAAATGCGAGAGCGTCGGGTAGTCCCGGGGTAGCAGCGCCAATTGGACCTCACGGGCCATGCGAAGATCGGCTTCGAGCTGGGCATTCTTCGCCTCTAACTCGGCGGTCGTTATGCGCAATCGGTTGCGCTCTTCAGACAGCGCATCCTCCATTTTCTTTAGGCTCGTGAAATCTTTATTAATTCCGCAAATCCCGATGATCTGACCCTTGGAATCTTTCAGCGGCAACTTGGTGGTATAGTCCCAGGTGACTCTCCCGTCCGGGTGGATCAACTTCTCGATTTTGCCCACCATCGGTTGCCCTGTTTTGATGATTCGTTGTTCGTCGTCCGACGCCTCTTTCGCCGTCTGCTCCGACCAAAAATCAAAATCACTTTTTCCGATGAGATCATGCGGGTTCGCAACATCCATGTATTCCGCAACCGCCCGGCTGGCTCGCAGAAAATGACCCTGCAGATCCTTGAAATAGACCTGATCCGGCGTGTTCTCGAGCAGGAAGCTGAAAAGATCCTGTCCAAAAGTGAGAGCTTCTAGTTCTGAGGGAGGGGACGATTCCACTTGGTTAAAACACTCTAAACCGGCGGCAAGAATTGTTCACGCTTAATTCGAAAACGAGAGAACGATTGTGACCGAGGTTTCGCTGGGCTATTTGATACGGGACAATATGGAAGATCCCGAGGTCCCGACTGAACATCTTCACGAAGAAATCCATCATCATGCTGAGCATTCTCGCGAACGATGGGTGCTTGGCGTCGCCTTGAGTTCGGCCCTTCTGGCCGGGCTAGCCGCGGTGTCGTCTCTGATGGCGGGACATAACGCTAATGAAGCGATGATTTCGCAAATCGAAGCGTCCGATCAATGGAGCTACTATCAATCCAAGGGTATCAAGGAAACCGCGTTGGCGAGCAAAGTGGAAATTCTCGATGCACTTGGCAAACCGGTCAACGTCTCTGACAAAGAGAAAGTGGCGCAATATGAACGGGACAAAGAGCAGATTCAAAAAAAGGCTGAGGATCTGGAGAAGGAGGCTCAAATTCATCTGCGCACCCACCAGAGTTTGGCGAGCAGCGTTACGATGTTTCAGATAGCTATCGCGGTGGGAGCGATTGCGGTGCTGATCCGACGGCGAGGTTTCTGGTTGGCCAGCCTGGTGATCGGCTTGGTAGGGATCGTTTTTCTGATTCAATCCTTCTTTACCCTCGGCGCGCGCTAGTGCAGCGTATCCTAAATCCCTTGGGCTTCGTTGAGTTCAAAATGGTCGTCTGAGAGGCGATAGGAAGGAGCGTCCCGGACCAATTCTAGGTTTATGGCGGATTGGGAACAGAGATACAGGACCGGTGATACACCCTGGGAAAAAGGGGCGCCTGCGCCTCCGCTTTTGGAATGGCTCGAGAGCCGAGGCCCGATGTGCGGCGCTGTGCTCGTGCCCGGTTGCGGTTCGGGACAAGATGTGCGAGCCATCGCTTCAGCCTCGCCGATTGCACAGGTAGTCGGTCTGGATGTCTCGCCGAGTGCGATCGACCGGGCTTGCCAATTCGCCCCTGCCGCGAGCGAGACATATAAGTTGGCGGATCTTTTTGATCTTCCCGTTGAACTGTTAAACCGCTTTGATTGGGCTTTTGAGCATACCTGCTTTTGTGCAATCGAACCGCGGCAACGTCCGGATTATGTCCGCGGAATCTATGAGTCATTGAAACCGGAGGGTGTTTTGTTGGCGATATTCTTCCTGAATCCGTGGGATCCTGGAGAAGCGCCGGAGAGAGGCGGTCCGCCGTTCGGGGTGACCCAGGAAGAGCTCGACAGGCTGTTCGGGGCACATTTTGAGCTTGTCGAAGAGCTCCGGCCTCGCACAGCTTACCCGGGTCGTGAAGGACGGGAAATCATCCGGTTGCTCCGGAAAACGGGGGGACAGAGAGCGGGGAGCGGGAGTGGAGAGCACACATGAATAGTTTTCACCACAGAGGCACGGGGAACACGGAGAATTCGGACATTAA
>CAVTQD010000025.1:0-34122 GCA_963736745.1 uncultured Verrucomicrobiae bacterium
AGCCCTCCGGTCAGCGCAGAAGCCGGCAGGAGCGAGCCGGCCGGTCCAACCTTTATCAAAACCCCTGATCCGCCGTCCCCTATAACTCCACTCACTTGGGTGCTCAGATTGTTCAAACCCACGGTGACAGCATTGGTCCCCAGTGGAAACCCGCCCGAACCTTCAAAAGAACCGGCGCTAGCAGCACCGGAGGTAAGCAACGTGAAATCCACGGTCCCATTGTTAATGATTCGCGCATCGCCCCCTGTACTCGCGGTCGCAAAGGTCAATGTACCGCCCGCATTCAGGATAATTGTAGACTCACCTCCTGTGCTGTTATTACGGAACGCCGTAACCCCGCCGTTATTGGTCAGCACAGATTCGCGGCCGTACTCCTATCATTAAAATTTATCCTTCCACCGTTGTTCACGATCACGGCGCCTCCAGCGGTGCTAGCATCCGAAAACTCTGTCAGCGAACCAGTGCTGCTGTTGATGATGTGCGCGCCCCCGGCCGAACTGGTATTTGCAAAAGCCGTTACCCCATTCCCATTATTCGTAATAATCGCATTGGCTGCTGTAGCGGTATCTATAAACGAGACCCTTCCAGTATTGTTGATCACCGCATTGCCGGCCGTGCTTCCATTGGCGAACTGCATAGTTCCCAATTGTCGATCGTGGCGCTCGCAGCCGTACTCGTGTCAAAGAAATTGGTGACAGCGATGTTTGTGATCGCCGCAGATCCCGCCGAGCCCATATTTGAGAATTGCAGCGTTCCTGCATTCACCGTCACATCCCCAGAGGCCAAGGCTTGGGGGCCATTTACATTTAACGTCCCAGCGTCGATCACCGTACCGCCGGCATAGATGTTTATTCCGGTTAAAACCAATTCGCCGGCGCCATCCTTGGTCAATTGCCCTACACCGCTGATGGCTCCGCTCAAGGTCGAAATGGTGCCCGCATCGGCCAAAAATGTGCCGCCTCCGGCATTGATCGTGACCAACTTGCTTGAAACGATCCCACCTCCGACGGCAAGCGCTTCGAGTGTGCCACCGTCAAAACTGAGCGCCCCCGTTCCCAGATTACTGTCGTTGCTTACCGCAGCGGTGCCGCCATGCAGATTGGTATTCCCCGAGTAGCTGTTGGTCCCGGACAGAGTGGTGGTTCCCGAAAACAGATTGACAGAGCCGGCGCCATCAATTTCCGTCGCAAAAACGTAATTGTTGGCAGTGTGGTTGAAATTGATCACGCCCGTGCCATCGCCAAAAAAAATTGCTCCAGTCGTCAACGTTCCAGGGCTGGCAGGCGCAGAACCGGGCGCAGCGCCGAAATTGAGCACACCCTGGCTGCCGGCATTAAAGCCTAACGTGAGTGTATTGGACTGGACATTCGCACCCTTGAGAACATTCAGGGTACCCGATCCCTCTATTCCCACCCAAATGGAACCGGTGGTCGTCAACTGCGAGCCGGCCCCAGTCACCGTGACAACGGCACTGGTGTTGGGCTGAATGCCCATCGCGACGCCGACATTTTGGCCGTTGAGCGAAGTAGTTAAGCTACCGCCATTCTGGATGGTGAGCGAGGATGGCCCGGGACCTCCGGCGTAGCTAAAATAAATTGGGCCCGTGCTAAACGACCCCCCACTCAGCACAGGGAATTGCGTCGAGGTGCTGTCTACTCGCACTTCGTTTGCAGTAGTTGGCACAGTGTTCGTGTTCCAGTTTGCCCCGACCCCAAAGGCCGTCGAACTCGGATTCTGCAGCCAGATATCAGGATTATTGAGTTGCGCCTGAGCAGCAGTGGCATAAAGCCCCCAAACTGTGACGATGCAGGCCCATAGGCGGCGAGGGGCGGGCGGTCGCGGGCGCGATCCGCACCTAGAGCATCCAGCCTCGAGCGAGCGTGCGACAGGCCGCAGATAGGCAAAAGATGGATCTCTAGGTACCATAATAAAGAGGAATTAACATAGATACTACGACGAGTCACTCTGATTGTTCGATGGCACCTGAAGATTGGCCACTGCCGACCGCGTTCAGCGTTTTGCGGATGCAAGAGATTCCGACACCCTTGTTGATCTGTTGCTGGCGCGATACTTGGGTCGCCGATTCACTTATTCCCGAACGCAATTTCCAAATATGGCGGCAATGCGGCGCGCCTGACCTGCAATCAAACAGCCATTTTCGGCAGCCTTCGGAATCTCCGGGTCCTCATAAAAAAGACCGGCCTTTACAACTTAAGCGACCCTGTGACCCCGCAAGATTTGTTTGCGCGGCATCCTTTGCCCAACAGGAACTAATTTGGACGGCCGGCGGAATCCGATATGATCGCGGCATGCTTCAGGCAATCGTTTTCGTTGGCCTGATTAACGCCCGCCCTATCCTGTACTTCATTTTTTCTTTTCCTGGCGTACCTTTTATCGTGTCGCCTATCACCATTGAGCTGCCGGAGCGCGTGTTCTCAGACCAAGTTCAACCTCGAGCGTTGGGCGGAAATCTTGACGGATCCAACCCTTGCGAAGCTCCCGAATCGGATTGAGACCGATCGCTATGGCCACATTCTTATGAGCCCGCCTCCAGCTTTCCGACACTCGCGTCGCCAGGGTCAGAACATCTATCTTCTGAATGAGGTTCTTCCTGATGGTCGAACCTTGCCGGAGTGCCATTACCTGCTTCTTTCATTTGCCCGGTCTTCCCCGCCCGCATCCCGTGAGCATCCCCCCCGGTCTTTGATTGTCACCGGCTAGCTTGATATGCTCACGCGTGCGCTTTTCGAGGACGACGACGACGACGAAGGACGAGAACGATTGGGGGAGGAGAGAGCAGGATCGTTCTTCAATCGTCCTCGTGGTCGTGTTTCTCGTTATCGGTCTTTGATTGTCATCGGCTAAACGCGGGTTGAACTTTGCCAAAGAGGCGAACGAAGGACCAAAAGCGACTTGATCGGCTCACGCCTGCGCTTTTCGAGGACGACGACGATGACGAAGGACGAGAACGATTGGGGGAGGAAGAGAGGATCGTTCTTCAATCGTCCTCGTAGTCGTGGTCGTGCTCGTTATCGGTCTTTGATTGTCACCGGCTAAATGGCGGGTTGAACTTTGCAAAAGAGGTGAACGAAGGACCAAAGCGACTTGATATGCTCACGCGTGCGCTTTTCGAGGACGACGACGACGAAGGACGAGAACGTTTGGCGGAGGTAGGGTTGTCCCTTGAGGCCGTAAGCAGGTCCCGGCTGGTAAGGCTTCCGGCTCCGCGGGTACCGCCTCCCACAACCGACAACTGACACTGACAACTCACACTATAACACAACTGACAACTGACAACTGAACAACTGACAACTGACAACTGACAACTGACACTGACACTGACAACTGACACCGACAACTGCCTTCAAGAACTGCGGCGCTTCATCATGTAGGAGTCCATAGAGAGCGCCGAGAGTAGCACAAAGCCTTTCACAACCATTTGCAAGAAGGCGGATACATTGAGGATACTCATGCCGTTGTCGATTGTGGCGAGGAGTACCGCGCCCACCATCGCTCCGGTGACCGTGCCTACCCCTCCGCGAAGAGAAATCCCTCCGATTACCGCTCCGGCGATTGCATCCAACTCTAGAAATAAACCCGAACTGGCGGTGGACGCTCCGAGGCGGGCTGTGATCAGAACACCGGAAACACCGTAGAGAATTCCCATCAAGACGAAACCAAGGAATAGTTGACGATTGAGAGAAATCCCGGCTAATACCGATGCTTCCCGGTTTGATCCAATGAGATAAGCGTTACGCCCGAATTTTGTGCGCATCATCAGAATCGATAAAACGATTCCTGTTGCGGCAACCCAGAGTAAAGCGACAGGGATGCCAAGAAATCCCCCGAAGATCCAGGCCAGAAATACGATCGATACCGTCGCAATCAAGATTCGCGCAATTGTCCGGAGCAGATCGCCGGCTCCACGCCGGGACTCACGCTGGTGCGCTCTAAACAAGAAAAAAATAGTCAATACGAATGTTAACGTGAGCGCGCCATAAGAGATATCCTTAGAAATGAACCCTTCACTCAGATAGCTAAAGCTTTTGCTCACCGGAGCAATCGTCTGGGCATTGCTAACCCAATATCCAATGCCTCGGAATGCCAGCAATCCGGATAGGGTCACCACGAAAGAGGGGACGGACACGCCGACTACCCAGAGCCCCTGCCAAGCTCCTAAGGCCGCTCCGGTCAGAATCGTGGCGACTACTGTTTCCAAAGTTCCAAAATGGAACATGGCTTGCATTCCCGCAGCGACGACACTGCAAAGGTAGACGGCGCTGCCAATCGATAAATCGATCTCGCCCATGACGATCAAGACGGCGACCCCGGAAGCTGCCACGGCGACAATGGAGGCTTGCCGCAGGAGTAAAGATAAGTTGCGTGGACTGAAAAAGATATTCTTAGATGCGAAGTTGAAACACAACGACAGCAATACGAACACCACAAGCAGCGACAACGTACGGCTGTCGGCGATGCGTGTAACGCGACCGAAGAAGCCGGCTGGAATCACGCTGCTCTTTGGGATGGGGGTCGAATCTTGGTGTTTTGTGGCGGCCTCTCTTTTCATCTCAATGTCTCTCTCTCCGGTCGCGGCAGCCATCACAGCATGGCGATCCGCCCCTTGTTCGAATTCTCCGTTGAGTCGACCTTTATACATCACTAGAATGCGGTCGCACTTTTCGGTCACCTCATTGAGATCGCTTGAAATCATCAGGACTGCATGCCCTTCACTCGCCAACTCGCGAATGAGCCGGTAGATCTCGAAGCGCGCGCCGATGTCCACCCCGAAAGTCGGTTCATCCAGAATCAGCATGCGCGGGTTGGTCGCTAACCATCGGCCCAGCAATATTTTCTGCTGGTTGCCGCCGCTGAACGCCTGAATGGGAGAATTGAGATTTGGCGGTCTGACATCCAGTTTTTGAATCAGATCAGTATTACGCTTCCACTCCTTGATGGTGTCGATAAAGATGCGTCCGCTGACGCGCTCTATGCTCGCCGCGCTGATATTTGAGAGAACGCTTTGTCCCTCAATGAGTCCGGTCTGTTTACGATTCTCGGTGAGCATGCCGATTCCCAGATCTATCGCCTCGCGCGGCGAACCTGGCCTCTTTTCGGCGCCGCCGATGATCACGCGCCCTTCGATTCGGCCGGGCCAGGCACCGAAAATCGCCTGCGCGAGTTCGGTTCGTCCCGCTCCGACCAGACCGAACAGTCCCAATATTTCCCCTTTGTACAGGGTCAGGTTAACATTTTTAACGCGTTTTTTCGTGGTGCTTTGCGGGTCGTAAATCTGCAGGCTTTGGAGGACTAACATTGGTTCCTCCCGAGGCCTCAGGTCCCGCTTTGGAGCTCGCTCCGGATCACGACCAATCATCGCACGCACAATATCGCTGTAGTTGCCTTTCGCGGTATTGAATTTGGCAACAACACGCGTGTTACGCATGACGATCACGCGATCCGCGATCTGTGCTAATTCATCAAGACGATGGGAGATGTAGAGGCACCCGACGCCCTCGCTCTTGACTTTTTGGACATGGGCAAAAAGCTGCTGTGCTTCCGCGTCGGTCAACGCGGCTGTTGGCTCATCAAGGATGATCAGTCGAGCCGATTTCGCGAGAGCGGACGCAATGGTGACCAATCGTTGCTCTGACGGGCTGAGAACCGCAGCCGGTGCCTCGGGGCTGATGTTGATCCCGAAGAAGCGTAATCGTTCAATGGTCTGCTCGCGCAGCTCGTCATCGTCGACAAAGCCGTAGCGTCCCGGCAGTCGCCCCATGAACATGTTTTCGGCTACGCTCAGTCCATTGGCGATAAAGAGCTCTTGCGGGACAAGCACAATTCCAGCCGCTTCTGCGTCACGAACATTTCGAAAATGCCTGGGAACGCCATTGATGCGGATTTCGCCGTCGTACGAATCCGCACCATAGATTCCGGCCACAATTTTCATGAGGGTCGATTTGCCAGCTCCATTTTCGCCCACGACCCCAACGACTTCTCCTGGTCGCACTTCGAGATCGACATCCTTGACCGCAGGCACGCCGAAAAATGTTTTGCTGACGTGGCGCACCTCCAGGACATGACGTTCTCCGTCGACGGCGTCTGCAGTGCCGCCCAGGTTCGTTGTCCCGTTTTTCATCTGGGTCAAACGATCGTGTCATTCCCTTTCGCGCGACGGATGGCTCGATGTGCCGGTCCGTCGCGCGAAATTTGTACCGACAATTGCGCGCTATTTTCCGCCGTTAGGATCGTCCGGCCAGATATCTTTTGGATCGGCCCAGCCCTCGGGTGCCATCTTTGTTACGAATTCGCGAAGGTTATCCTTGTTGATCTCGTAAACCGCTACCTGATGGATCGGATACTCACCGGCGCCATCATCGCCCATGACCGAGGAAACATCTGGCTTCTTACCTAGCGCCAAGGCAACCGCAGCATCGATAGTCACCCGGTCTTGCTCCTTAAGATCGGTCCAGACCGTCATTGTCTGAACTCCTTGTGCGATCAGCTGCAAACTTGCATCGTCGGCGTCGAGCCCGGAGATAAAAACCTTGCCGGCAAGATTGCGGCCCTTAACGGCCTGCGCAATTCCTTGCGCCATACCATCGTTTGAAGACACGAAAGCATCGACTTTGTCATTTTGGGCGCTCAACGTATTTTCTGCGACCGCTTGCGCAGTTTTCGGGTCCCAATTCGTGGTAAATTGGTCATACACAATTTTGATGTCCTTGTTTTTACCAAACACCTCCGTGTAACCATCGGCGATGGCGTGGGCAACGTTGTTGGCGGGATCACCCTTGATAAGGGCGTAGTTGCCGGTCGGGGCGAATCGCAAAGCCGCCTGGGCTTGCAACACCCCGACCTTGGTGTTGTCGCGTGTCACTTTGTAGTCCAACTTCGCGCTGGGAACCGCAACATCGTAGCTTATGACCGGAACGTTCTGCTGATGCGCTTCATCAATGAGCCGTCCGGCCGCCGCTGAATCGATCGGAATAATGACGATCGCATCAACATTTTGGCTTAACAAATTCTCAAATTGTGATGCTTGAACCGTTGGGCTATCATTCGCCCACTGAAATACGAGTTTCACGCCGAGCTTCTCGGCTTCGTCCTTCATTAGGGCCTCATCCAGTGTCCAACGCCGCTGGGCGTGTGTCTTCATGGACAAACCAATAACAACATCTTTCGCGGATTTTGCCTCCGCGAGCCGCGGTGAAAAGCTGACAACTCCAGAGACAATGACCAGGCTGCTAACGCGCAAAAGCTCTGCGCAACGACGATTCATGCGAGGTAGGTGGGGGAACATTATGCTTCCTTTTATTTATCGATCTAAGTCATGCTGACTTGGTTCTGGGTACTTCGGTATGTTGGTTGTGTTGCACGCCCGTTTTCGGCCATGAACACGCTAAATAAATTTTCCGCTGCACCTGGCAGATTCGAAAGCACAAAGCGGTTTGCCCGAATAAAAGCACCGGTCGGCCGGCAGATCTTTGTCGCCGAACCCCGCAGGCTGGGCTTGAACGAAATCAAACCGGTGAAACGTCGCAATGAAAGTCGCCGAGTTGTCACCGCAGCCGGCTATGCCAACGAGTATTGGGTTGGCCGAATCGGTCACTTGATTGCTCCATTCTCTGAGCGCCTCGAGCGATATTCTTTCGCTGTCATTTGTGTTGCCAGCCACCGGGGGGTAACCCGAAACCACTGCGGTTTCAGTTGTTGCGTGATTTGCCAATTTGTGCGTCCGAACAGACCGGGTCGAACGGCGCTAGGTGCGTGGGTCTTGATCCGTAACGTTACGGTAATGAAACGCGTTTGAAAGTCAATTCAAAGAAGCCCGAGGTAAACTATTCTGTGAAATCCTTTTAAGTTGCTTGTCCAAGATTCGTAACGTTACGTATTTGAACAAAAAAAAACAGCTGTTTTGGACCAATTGCATGAAGGATGCCGCGCATCGTAAGCCGACGAGAGGGGACACTTTTTCGGGGCGCAAGATCATTTCTGCTCACGCCGCTGACGCTCACGGCAGAGTGACTCTTCGTACTTTGGCTGCCCAGCTTGGCCTGTCCGTGACGACGGTTTCACGGGCGTTGAAAAAGGGCTCTGAAGTGAACCTCACTACTATTGAAAAAGTTCAATCCGCGGCGAGGACGATGGGATATCGGCCGCACCTCGGTGGGATCAACCTTCGAACGGGTCGGAGCCACGCAATTGGTGTCTTTCTCCCCCTGGACCGAGCGGGCGAAATCAACAATTTCATCTCCTCTTTGATCGAGGGTGTCTCGGCCTACCTCAAGACCGTCTCTTACAAAACGATGGTGGTCCCGGTTCTGCGTGACGATGATCCTCTGAACTCCTTAAGGGATATCGTCGAAGAGCAATCGGTGGACGGCATTATCCTGAAGAGCACGACTCCACAAGATGATCGGGTCAAATATCTGCTTCAAATTGGTTTCCCGTTTGTTACGTATGGTCGAACGGAGCTTTTCACTCCTCATCCTCATTTCGACATGGACCATGAGAGCATCGGAGCTTCCGCGGCGAACATTCTGCTCGACGCCGGCCACAAAGATCCGATTTTGATCGCTCCTCCATCGAACCTGACCTACAGCCTGCAATTCACGCGAGGTTGGCGGCGGGCGCATGCCGCTCGCCGACTGGAATGTGCTGAAAACACAATACTCTTTGCGGCGCTGACACCGAATTGCGGTCAGGAGATTGTGGGCGAGCTTTTTGCTAAGAATCCCAATGCGACGGCGGCATTTATCGCAAGCGAGGAAGCGGCGCTAGGATTTGTCGCTGGTCTGCGAGAGGTGAATCGTGAAGTCTATCGTGATTTCAGTCTAATTACATACGGTGGCAGCCAACTGCATCGGTTCCTGAATCCTCCGATCAGCGCTTTTATCTATTCGCACTTTTACACCGGAGAACGTCTCGCAGAATTCTTGATCAGATCCATCGCAGGAGAAGATCCCGAAAATCTGCGCCAGGTTGATCAGGCCGAGTTCATCGATTTAGGAAGCCAATTTTTGGACCGCACAGAAGAAAACAAAGAGGGTTTGAACAGAAGGTAGCAAAGGAAGCAAAGATTTGAGAATTGTTTGGGGTTTAAGTTTGCTCCTGATTGGCGTGTTGATCACGGTTGTGACCAAGTCGGCTCAACGGAGACGCAGTTAAAGGTCAAGCTGGCGGAAGAAACTTTAACAAATAGTGTTTGTTGGAACCCCAATTCCCAATCCGTCTTTGCTTCCTTTGCTGCCTTCTGTTCAACCCCTCTAAGTTTTCTTCTGTGCGGACCTGATTGGCGTATTGATCACGGTAGTGACCAAGTCGGCTCAATGGAGGGGACCAGCTGAAGGTCAAGCTGGCGGAAGGAACTTTAACAAATAGTGATGGTTGGAACCCTAATTCCCAATCTGTCTTCGCTTCCTTTACTGCCTTCTGTTCAACCCCTTAGTTTTCTTCTGTGCGGACCTGATTGGCGTGTTGATCACGGTAGTGACCAAGTCGGCTCAATGGAGGGGACCAGCTGAAGGTCAAGCGGCGGAAGGAACTTCAACAAATAGTGATGGTTGGAACCCTAATTCCCAATCTGTCTTCGCTTCCTTTGCTGCCTTCTGTTCAACCCCTCTTAGTTCTCTTCTGTGCGGACCTGATTGGCGTGTTGATCACGGTAGTGACCAAGTCGGCTCAATGGAGGGGACCAGCTGAAGGTCAAGCTGGCGGAAGGAACTTTAACAAACAGTGATGGTTGGAACCCTAATTCCCAATCTGTCTTCGCTTCCTTTGCTGCCTTCTGTTCAACCCCTCTTAGTTTTCTTCTGTGCGGACCTGATTGGCGTGTTGATCACGGTAGTGACCAAGTCGGCTCAATGGAGGGGACCAGCTGAAGGTCAAGCTGGCGGAAGGAACTTTAACAAATAGTGATGGTTGGAACCCTAATTCCGAATCTGTCTTCGCTTCCTTTGCTGCCTTCTGTTCAACCCCTCTTAGTTTTCTTTTGTGCGGACCTGATTGGCGTGTTGATCACGGTAGTGACCAAGTCGGCTCAATGGAGGGGACCAGCTGAAGGTCAAGCTGGCGGAAGAAACTTTAACAAATGGTGTTTGGGAACCCTAATTCCCAATCCGTCTTTGCTTCCTTTGCTGCCTTCTGTTCAATTCCTCTTTGTTTTCTTCTGTGCGCGAGACAGCTTAGTATTTTTAAGTCCATGAACGACTCGAAGAGAGAAATAGATCCATGAAAGAAACGAGAAAAAGCGTAGTCCAAGAGGGTCTGCCCCATCCTTGCGGCGCAACGTGGGACGGCAAGGGTACAAATTTCGCTCTCTTCTCGGCTAATGCCACCAAAGTCGAGTTGTGTCTGTTCGACGATCGAGGCGAACGTAAACTCGAGCGAATTGCGCTCCCTGAATACACCAATCAAATCTGGCACGGTTATGTGCCTGACGTTGGACCCGCCACTGTTTACGGATACCGCGTTCACGGGCCATACGAGCCAGAGGCGGGTCACCGATTTAATCCCAATAAGCTTCTGCTGGATCCCCATGCATGTGGTCACACAGGTGAATTAACATGGAACCCTGCGCTCTTCGGATACCAGATGGAAACGATGGACGATCTCACTTTCGACGAAAGGGATAGTGCGCCGTTTATGCCCAAGTGCGTAGTTGTTGATCCGAGCTTTGAGTGGTCCGAGGCACGCAGTCAAAAGCGGATTCCATGGGATGACACCATCATCTACGAGATGCACGTGCGCGGGTTCACCAAGCAATTTCCGAAGATAAAGGAGAAGTTGCGGGGCACCTTTGCAGGATTGGGACAGAAAGAAGTTGTCGACTATATTCGATCGCTCGGAGTGACCTCCGTCGAGTTACTGCCTATTCATGCCTTTGTCAATGACAGTCATCTTCTGGAAAAAGGGCTAACCAATTACTGGGGCTATAACAGCATCTCCTTTCTTGCGCCGGATCCTCGCTATGCTTTCGAACGCGAACAGACTCTGAGAGAGTTTAAGGAGATGGTGGCGCGCTTACACGAAGGCGGCTTGGAAGTTATTCTGGATGTCGTTTATAACCATACGGCAGAAGGTAACGAGCTTGGTCCTACCCTTTCCTTTAAGGGAATCGACAATCGTTGTTATTACCGTTTATTATTCGATAACCCCCGTTATTACATTAACGATACGGGGACTGGAAACACTCTGAATTTAAGTCATGGTCGTGTCATTCAAATGGTTCTGGATAGTTTACGGTACTGGGTGCAGCAAACGAGGGTGGACGGATTCAGATTTGACCTCGGGACGATCTTGGCGCGAGAACCCAATGGGTTTGATAACCAAAGCGGATTCTTAAAGGCGTGTACTCAAGATCCCGTCTTGAATACCGTCAAGTTAATCGCGGGACCTTGGGATTGCGGGCCTGGCGGATACCAGGTCGGCGAGTTTCCTCCTGGATGGGCAGAATGGAATGACAGATTCCGCGACGATGTGCGTGCCTTTTGGAAAGGTGATCTCGGAGCGTCAGCTCTGTCGACCCGCTTGGTAGCTTCTCCTAACCTGTTTGACCGACTGGGAAGAAAGCCTTCTGCCTGTGTTAACTTCGTAACAGCCCATGACGGGTTCACCCTGAATGACATCGTGACCTACAATGAGAAACACAATGAGGCAAATGGAGAAGAGAACCGGGATGGCAGTTCGGATAACAGGTCCTGGAATTGCGGTGTGGAAGGTCCGACTGACGACCCTGAGATCAACCGGCTTAGAGAACGCCAATTGCGCAATTTTCTGGCCACATTGCTGTTGTCACAGGGTACGCCGATGCTGCTGGCCGGAGACGAGTTTGGCCGGACTCAAAACGGCAATAATAATGCTTACTGTCAAGACACGGAGATCAGTTGGCTGAACTGGACGATTACTGAAAAAGGGAAGTCACTTATCCGGTTCGTCAAGAAACTCACTAACCTGAGACACAAACACCCGATTCTCCGCCGAAACCGATTCCTGACCGGTCAGTATGTGGAAGAGGTCGGCGTCAAAGACGTGACCTGGATCAACGCCAACGGTAGCGAGATGACTTCGGAACAGTGGCAGGATAGCGGAATGGCATGTTTCGGCATGCTGCTCGATGGCCGAGCTCAAGCTACCGGCATTCGAAAGAGTAGTAAGGATTCGACTCTATTACTGGTGATCAACGGTCACGGTGATCTGGTAGAATTTACGCTGCCAGAATGTTACGACGGTATGCAATGGTCGCTCCTGGTCGATACAAATATTGTTGACTCATCCGAAAAGGGGGAGTTTGATCGGTCCGGCGCTAGTATGGTGTGGGTAACTGCTAAGTTCAACGTCGATCTTTGGGACATCCGGATTAAGCTGACCGGCTCGATGGTAGGCTGCGGTTAACTGATAGTAGACGATAGTTATCTAAAGCCACGAGCCATTCGTTTTGCTAGGCTGGATGGATCCCGTTGACTGGCCTCGATTGCGGCTGGAGGTCAGCTTGGTATCGAAGTACGGCTCAGGATCCCAGGTTATAGCTGGACGAATGGTCATGGCACGAATGGCGAAAAGACCAGAGGCGGCTGCGCGCTGCCCAACCACACCACCACCGCAGTTCAGCTTCGGCTAGCTGGCGGTCGGAGTTTGCGTAAATAGCTTGGAGAGTCTCACGCAGACTCATCGCACGGCCAAGTTGAGTGTAGTGGCCGCAGGTCTTTAAGATGCAGCTTGAAGCTCTGGACTGAGATTCCAGGGGTTGCCGCGTAAAGTCCACATCGCCCCTTGATGACTGGGCTCCCTACGCGCTGCAATTGGAGGCGCACCGTCCTCGAGGGCTATTGCCGAGCCAGCACCATTAACGTGGAACTTGTCAAAGACGATCCTGGCCTGAGGGAAGTATTGGCTGGCCCCTTTCATATAGTGAGGTGCTCATATCCGATCGGCGATAAGCCTCGACTTTGGGAGGGGTCCCCGCCGATGCAAGCGTAGCGCCTCGGCAAAAGCTCCCAGGGCCTGGACACCGCGTCCCTCGACCATCAGGAGCAGACGTGAGTTCTCAGCGTCCAGCACGTATGGTCACGTAGCGGCGTCCGCGCCGGGCACTGGTCTCATCGACGGCGACCCTTCGTAAGAGCGCTGTAGTCTGGCTCTTTGAGTGCGCTTGTTCAACGTAATGCATCAAGCACCACTGCCACAGCTCGGGTATCGTGCTCATCGAGTTAAATCAGCCGATCGACATCGACGGAAAACTCCGCGCTGAGAAGCATCAGGATCGCTTGGATCAAGCGGTTAAAAACCGCTGCCTTCAGGTGCCAAGGGGACTGGCATCTCGATGGACCTCATCGGTGCAGACACCAAGCTGCACGGTCGACCTTGGCCACGAGCTCACAGACGGTACTGGAAAAAGTTCATATGCGGCCAGCGTCTTTCGATGGCGACGTGGACGCCACGCGGAGCTTTGCCGACCGTGGCACTGGATCGATGATAACTGGCGCACGTGACCTCGATTCGTGATTCCAAGCGTTTGCGTTTACGGCCTCGAGCGCGGTTCATCTCGGCGGCGCAACCCAAGTCCGCAGTGCTGAGATAAAAAGCTCGTCCGGTGTCATCCACTTCTTACTGAGTCCATGGTGAACTAAATGCAAATGCCGACCTGCTCTCCTGTATGGCTTACAGGATCACAGACCAAGAGCTTTTGCGCTTGCAGCGGCCAGTAACGAGGAACGAGCGCAGCGGCTCTCTGAACGCAAAAGACAGTAACCTCTGACAGCGCGGAGCGAAGTCTGCTCGAGCAACGGAATCAACTCGAGGGGGAGCATGCTCGTTTCATGCCGGATTCGACCTCGAACAGGCGTAGCGTAGCGCTTTAACGTGGCCAAACGCTAACGAATTTAGATATCCACAGATAATCGCGGAAAGCCGTTTGATTCTGGGGCTAAGTACGGTGTTACAGCACGTTCACTGTTGCTCTTATGTGACATTCGGACCTAGTGCATCACTGACTTGGTGCACTAGTAATATCGTCGCCGCCGGCAAAATAGTACGCGCTTCCAGCCTGTAAATCTTCGGCACTAGGTCCCCGGAACCTTTACAAATAGATGCCCTTTTTCGTTTATCGTTGAGAGCGCCGGCAAATCGCGAGTCGCAGGCCCTTCGGTGACTTTTCCTCCGGGGTCAAATGTCGAGCCGTGGCATTTGCAGTAGAAAGAATGGTCCCGCTCTGCTTTCAGCAGGCATCTCCTATGGGTGCAGTATGAGGAGAAGGCGGTCAGTTTGTCACCCTTGCGGACTACAAAAAACCCGAGGTCGCGGAAGCCTTCATATAAGCCGTCCGAGGAGTATTTGGCGAGCGGCCCGGCGTCTATCAATTGTTCCGGGTGGCTCTCTGCTGGGTTACGCGGGTAAGCACTCTCAGGTTTTGTGACCGCGGCAGCAGCGGCGGCCAGAATCAGGAACGCCCGACGATTCATCCCCTCGGTCTCATGGTCTCGGTCTTGGTTCTTCATTTGACCGGTCTAGTGTCCTGACCCCGAAATAGCATGTGTTTTGTTGCGATCAAAATGGTCCGTCGGCAAGGCGGTCCGAGCCGGACTGGCGGTAGGAGCTGAGCATATCTGAATCGATACGTGACCGACGAGCAACGCGGCCCCCGACCCATTTTCATCGTAACGCTCCGGGCCGGGGCCCATTGGCCGTTTTTCAGAGTTGCTCGCTCGACCCGTATGATTCAGATATGGGCCTTCGCTCTCGCCTTGAAAAACGGCCAACTGACCTCCGGCAAAATACATGTTATTTCGGGGACAGGACATTAATACTCAAACACCAGACTTGTCACCACACCCCAATGTACGTCCTCGCGCGCATTTCTGCCGATCGGGAATACGAAGGCAACTCCAAGCCGCGGCTGAACCCGGCCGATCGTTTTCAGATTTGCTCGAAAGCCGGCATCCGCGATAAGACTGTTGCGCCCATGATCAGCGTGATTAAGCTCCGTTTCGCCGGATAATTCGAACATCGGGACCAATTGTTGCATCCCAGGGATAGGCAGTTCGTCGTGCTGAATCGTATAACCCAATACGAGGCCGTATTCGAAGGTTTGCAATCCACCGTCCTCGCCTCCGCCGATCAGAGTGGAATAGCCGAGGATGGATTGGATGGTGAAATGATCTCCGAGCCTCAGGTCATTAAAGATTTTCGGAACGACCTCGGTATTCTTGCTTACCGACGAATTCGTCGGGATTCCTACTTCGAAGGCGGTGCCAAAAGTCGAGTCGATAAATCCATTGCCCGAAACATATTGAAAGATCGGATAACGCGCACCGGCGTCAATATTTCCAACACCTTCAATGACATTGCCCGCCTCGACATCCCGTTCGTATGGAATCTCCACTTCGAGCGTCAGCAACCCGAATCCTTTCTCCACTTCTGCGGTAATCAGGTCGCTGTGTTGATCGTTTCGGTTTGTGTGTAACCAATCGAGCCGCGCTTCATTCGTTTCCAAGTCTGAGTCATCTACCAGGAACGGCTCAGGAAATACGCCTTGCCCGTAGCCGCTGCGATGGTCCAGCAAACCAAACAGACCATACCGTGTGCTCGCCGACCTGTTCGATTCTGTGATCAAGGATGATGCCGCCTGGTCGCTCGACGTCGATCCGGCGCGAACGGAAGTGGTCACAGCAAAGGCGATCCAGAGAACAATGATTAGCATTCCGGTACCGCGGGTCAAACCGAGTTTCCGTTTTGATACGGTACCTGGCGTAGGAACTTCGCGGAGCGTCATTTTTTTCATGGAGGGCGACACTACCTGAAGCTGAACGAATCGGCTTTCGTTCGATTGCCAATTATTAGCGGTGATTTGCGCCGAGGCAGCAGGCAGAAATGGGGAGATAGAATTCAGGAGACAGAATTCAGGAGTAGCAACCAGTACAAACGTCGGAAGCCGCTCTCTCCATTCTGCAACTCCTGAGTCCTGAAAGAATACTGGCAACTGGCTTCCAAATCGGCACATTGTCGCCGTGGCCAGACCTGCCGAACGCCAGATCGAAGTCAGTAACAAAACCGAGGTGAATCGGGAGCCGGTGTTCACCGAACGTCCGGCGTGGCAAGCGATCGGGGACGGTTGGCGCCATTTGCACGGCAGTGTGAGCGGTGCTGGGTTGAGCTTCGAGTGGCATAAATTCACTGTGCGCCAGGAGCTCAACTGGGGTGAAAGCTTTCATCCTGGGAGTATCGAGGTCTGCTTGAATCGTGAAGGCAATGGCCGAGTTGGGTTCAACAAGCGTGAAGCCGCGTTCACGCCTTTGACGATCGGATTTTACAGGCGAGGCGATGAAGCCTTGCCCGCGACGCGCCAGGCGAACCAACAACATCAATTTCTAACGGTCGAAATGTCCTTTGATTTTTTGCGGCGCCATCTGGCAGAGTGTGTCGGCTCTCTCCATCCGCTCGTGCGTGACGTCGTGTCGGGTCAATCCGAGCAGTCCGGCATCGCACCGACTATGCGATTGACGACTCGCCAATTGCAGTTGCTCGCCAGCCTGCAGCAAGCTCCGGTTCTGACGATGGCGCAATCGGTGTGGTACCAAGCCAAGGCTCTGGAACTGGCGGCGGAACTGTTTTTTATCGCGCAGAATGATCAGGAATTATTTTGTCAGCGGCAGCAACGGCTTTCGGCGGAACGAGTCGAAAAAGTCATTGCGTTGCTTCGGGATAGATTGGCGAACCCCCCAAGCCTCGAAGAAATAGGTCAGGCCGCAGGGTGCAGCCCGTTTTATCTGAGCCGAACTTTTTCGGCGACAACAGGGAGGACGATTCCACAATACGTGCGCCAGCTCCGAATGGAACGAGCTGCCGAATTGCTGCGGTCCGGCAGATTCAACGTCACTGAAGCGGCCTTGGAAGTGGGCTATTCCAGCCTGAGCCATTTCAGCCAGGCTTTTCACGACACGTTCGGGTGCTGTCCGGGACTTTATCCGTTGCGCACGCCAACTCAGAGATCTTCGCTGAAGCGAAAGCGGTAATCGACCGGGATCGTGCAGCACGGCGGTTTTTCGCGCCGGAGAGAATTGGATCCCAGTACAGCCGAACGGCGAAAAACCTTCTGCCATTCTGATCGCCCATCGGCCGACTATCATCCACTTTCCGTGTGTTCCGGCATAACAAATGCTCTCCAATTCTGTGGATCCTAAGGCTCCAGCTACTCATGGGCCTCGAAAAGTCTAAGTTCAAATGATGGAGGCGAAGATCGATCAAGCCCTAGGTCACGAAGAGACGATCGAAGCTCTTCGACGCGCTGAGCAGAAATACCGAAGTATTTTCGAGAACGCCACTGAGGGTATTTTTCAAACGACGCCGGATGGCAAGTATCTGAGCGCGAACCCAGCGCTCGCGCGGATGTATGGGTATGATTCGCCAGGTGAACTACTTGAGGATCTCATCGATATCGGCCGTCAACTTTATGTCGAGCCGGATCGTCGACGCAAATTTACTTTGGCGATGCTGAGCGACGGACGGATCGAGGATTTTGAATCGCAGATCTACCGTCGTGACGGAAGCGTCATCTGGATTTCGGAAAATGCTCGCGCCGTGCACGACGAGGTGACTGGTGAACTCTTGTATTACGAGGGCATGGTGCTGGATATCACCCGTCGCAAAGCTGCTGAGGAAGCACGAAAGCATGCCGAAGAGAACCTTGTCCGCTATGCTGAGGAGTTACGAGTCAAGAATTCGCAATTCAAAGCTGACCTCGAAATGGCGCGCGACATTCAGCAGGTTTTTCTCACCCAGAATTTTCCGAGTTTCCCACGAAGTTTGACCCCGCAAGAAAGCTGGCTGGGCTTTTGCCATTGGTACCAACCGGCAGAGCAAGTCGGCGGCGATTTTTTTTGCGTTCTGCCTCTGTCAGACACAGAAGCGGGTGTGTTTATTTGCGACGTGCTTGGCCACGGTCTGCGGGCTGCGCTCGTGACGGCGATCGTTCGCGGTTTGCTGGAAGAATTAACCCCGATAGCAACGGATCCGGGCCATCTTCTCTCCGAGATTAACGGCAGTCTGATCGCGATATTTCGACAAACCGAGACGCCCATGCTGGTGTCCGCTTTCTACCTTGTCGTCAACACAATCGACGGCAAAATGTGCTACTCGAACGCGGGACACCCCCAGCCTTTTCATATTCATCGCGAGTCCGGCATCGCCGAGCCTTTGCGATTTCAGGGGACGCAAGGTCCCGTGTTGGGAATTTTCCCGGCGGCAACTTATCAGAACAGTTATGGAAACGCTTCGGCGAATGATCTGATCGTGCTATTTACCGACGGTTTATTCGAGTTCGAGACGGCTGACGACGATTACTATGGCGCGGACAGGTTGCTGGCTGCCATCCGCAAGCGAATGCACCTTGCCGCCGACCAATTAATTGGCGAGGTAGTGGCCGAGATTCAAGGATCCTGTATTTCCGGACAATTCACAGACGATATGTGTCTGCTCGGCGTAGAATTGCGGCGGATCGGCCTCACCGATTCGAGCCAGAAGGTCGCTTGAGCTGAACGTTCGGCGTTCAACGTTCAACGGGTGCAGGCGCTTACGAAGACGGGGTGGAACAGAAGAAAACAAAGGGGGGTTGAACAGAAGGTAGCAAAGGAAGCAAAGATTTGAAAATTGTTAGGGGTTTAGGGCCGGTCCTGATTGGCGACTCGATCACTGATTCGTGACCTGGCCGGCTCAATGGAGTCGGGCCAGTTGAATGCCAAAGCTCGCGGAAGGACTTTAAGGAATAGGCATTCTCGGAACCCCCAATTCCCAATCCATCTTTGCTATCTTTGCTGCCTTCTGTTCAACTCCTCTTAGTATTCATCTGTTCAGTCCTGATTCGTGAATTGATCACGGATGTGACCTGGCCGGCTCAATGGAGTCGGGCCAGTTGAATGCCAAAGCTCGCGGAAGGACTTTAAGGAATAGGCATTCTCGGAACCCCCAATTCCCAATCCATCTTTGCTATCTTTGCTGCCTTCTGTTCAACTCCTCTTAGTTTTCTTCTGTTCGGTCCTGATTCGTGAATTGATCACGGATGTGACCTGGCCGGCTCAATGGAGTCGGGCCAGTTGAATGCCAAAGCTCGCGGAAGGACTTTAAGGAATAGGCATTCTCGGAACCCCAAATCCCAATCCATCTTTGCTATCTTTGCTGCCTTCTGTTCAAATCCTCTTAGTTTTCTTCTGTTCAGTCCTGATTCGCGAATTGATCACGGTGTGACCTGGTCGGCCTTCTGTTCAGGTTCCACGCTGAACATCAGGCCAGTAACCTGGAATCAAAATTAAAGATTTGCGGTTCTCCGATTTTGATTTTTGAATAATCGGCCTGGTTTGGGTTTAGGAGGTAGTTCGGCTCACCGGTAATGATACTGGGTACGCGCAGAACGGCGTATATGGCTTTCTTGATCCATTGATCTCCGATTTCTTGTGTCTTCTGGCGTTGATGCAGATCGCCAGAAAGTTCAGGTTCCGTGATCAGATCAGGCGGAATTTCAACTTCGAACAAGACAAAGCGCCCATTGAGCGCTTTTCGGCTCCGGGTATGCACCAGGGTTTCCAAGGCGCACAACGCTATTGAGGAACATGTGTAAACGACTTGCACCCCGCTTTTGTTCCAGCGTCCTGGGTTCTCTGCTGCTCCCTTGCCGCTGAAGGCTTCCGTTGGTTCGGCGTATTTGCTCCGGGTAATGCGCCATCCGCGGATCAAGTCCTTTTCCACGCGCGAGAATCAGTCAAAACACTCCATGCTCAATGCGCCCAAGAAGGTGGTCGACTTCCTTCATTCCGGGAGCGGTGTCGAGCAATGCAATTGGGCTCATGTCCGAAAAGTCTGGCTCAGGCGTGTTAAACCAGTTACGCACCGTCTCGGAATCACCAAGGACATCAAGGGCATGTTCGTAAAGCACGGCCAGATGGTAAAGGGCGTTGGATTCCCTGGGAGTGAGCTTGCCTTCTCGGCGACGGCGCGTAAGCGTCCTGGGATCGATGCCGACGATTGTTGCGAAAACGGTTCCGGAGACGCCGAAGAGTTTAGCTAAATGATCGAACCAGCCAATCTCGAGACCTTCTCTGACCGCCGCACGCATTGCGGTAGGATCATCGACGGCGTCTTGGATTTTGCGGTCGAAGCTGGTTTTCATGGGAGTAATATAGACAAATGACTGTTATTAGCAAGACAAACGCTGGTCTAACGATCAGCGAGGGGTCGCAAAACCGTGACCGTCCCACCGTGAAGCTGAATGTTGAGTGCCTCAAGCAATCGAAATTTTTTCGCGAACCAAAACATCGTTGACGGCCATCGAAAGGTCGCTGCGAACCTGAGTCCAGTCCTGATACCGATCCGTCCATGCGCGAAGTTGCAGGGCGATCGCACCCGCGGTGAAGTTTATCACGTACACTTGCGGGGGCGGTTCCTTTGCCACGCCCTGCTGGGCGCTGGCCGTACCTCTTAGCAATTCGATCACGCGTTGAAGATCAGTGCCTCCTGCCACGCTCACAGAGACCTCGACCGCGCGCCGTCGATCCGAAAAGGTCCAGTTAGTTACCTGACTCGAAATCAGCAGTCCGTTTGGGACAATGATTTCGGAACCCTCCGCGGTGCGAATCACGCTGGCCCGGATACCAATATGCTGGACCTCGCCAACGTTGCCGCCCACTTCAATGACGTCACCGATTTTGATCGGACGTTCAAACAGCAGGATAAGTCCGGAGACAAAATTGTTGAATATGTTCTGTAATCCGAATCCAACCCCGACGCTGAATGCTCCGGCGACAATCGTAATCTTTGTCAGATCAATGCCAAGTGCTCCAAGGGCGAGAAAAAATCCAACGAGCAAGACTACGTAATGAAGCATTGTCGAAATTGCGTACGGAATGCCGCGTGCGAGACGGAAGTGCTGATAAACGTCTTCTTCCAAAAGAAACCGTAGAAATCTCGAAATCAGGAAGGAGGCCCAGACCGTGATGAGAAATGCAATTATCCGGCCCGGAGAAACATTGAGCGAGCCGATGGCGAGATTGGCGTTCAGTACCGCTTCACTTGCTGTGATCAATTGTCTTTGAAGTCCGAAAAAATTCAGTGTCTGACTCAACCAGAACAAAAAGGCCAACATTTCCAGGCCACGGCAGATTCTTCGCTGAAGCATCTCCCGATGGAGTCGCACAACGCGCAAGGAGCCGAGCGGTCGGATCTGAAGTCCGACGATAATCATTCCCTCGATGATCCGTATCGCGGCGTATAGCGCCGCTGCCAGAAACATGCTCCTAAGAAAAATGATTCCCAGAAGGTTTCCCAAGTTGACATACCCAAAAATATTGGCGACCAGGGCTGCCGGTAAAAGGATGAGTCCGATTTTGGCTACCGCGCGGATTGCCACCAAAATTCGGTCGTCGGTTTTGGAATTTGCATTTTTGAGATGCGAACTCTGGAGAAGCCACCAGAGAAAGATAGTCCCGCCCATCATTTGCCCGAGATAGATGAGTCTCGCAAACTCAGCAACAGAGGCTGTAAGCAACCGGAATTGACCAACGAAATACACGACCGCCAACGCGGTCAGGACTGGATACAAATTCTGGTGCAGCAGCCGTCGAAGAATCGCGATTGTGGGTATCAGCGCGATGGCACCCATGACCGCCTGGATGAGGCGAGGCGCTTGAGGGTAGATGGAAGGGACGATCAGGAGCGAGAGGGCGAAAGCGGCCAAGACAGGATGATCAAAGATCGGCATCGCCCGATCCAGATCTTGTATTTTTTCAGGTACTCTTCCTATTACGCGCCGTGTCCATTCAATAGCGGCGGCGAGAAGGAGGATCACGAGGCCGTGAATCAGGAAAGTAAGAGGGAGTCGTTTGGTGAATGCGGCCGACGCTGTCAGCTGCCACGAGAATGTCTGGCCGATCCGGTGCTTCCATTCATTGGCAAAACCGATTCCTAAGTTCCAGATCGGGGGGCTGTCCCTCACGACAAGTGATTTGACGGCGCTGCTCTGCAAACGTTCCAACGACGAAAGGGTTGTTCGGACCCGTGCTTCCCCATCCGCCAACCGTGCCTGGACGGTCAACACATCTGCCCGGACAGATTCCACCATTCTTCGAGTCAGCTCAATAGAGTCCGCGGTGCTTTGGATTTGTTTGAATACTGCCGCGGGCGTGTCCGGCTGGTTGGCTGACAAGAGCGTCGCCTGCCAGATTTTTTTCAACTCTTCCAGACGGGCGATTTCTCCTTCCAGATTCGTGGCGCATCGTGTCAGTTCACGAGCCCATGCCGCCAAGTTGTCGCGATATTTCTCCCAGGTCACCGTCAGGCGGTAAATCATGTCGAGGGACTGGCTTACCACCAGAAGTCGCGTGTTGTCAGCGGTACTTGCATCGATTTCACTCTCCAGGGCAGCAAGATTGGCGACGATGGGGCCCGCGGTGGCCTGTTCTCTTGACGCGTTGGCGTTGATGTCCTGAAGAGCAGCCCTTGCGGACTCTGCCGCGATGGGCACTTTGGCGAGAGGAATCGGAGTAGGCTCCGTCTTCGAAGCCGGTGGCGGCGCGGAAGGTTGCGGGACAGCCGCCGTGCCTGGAGAGGAAGCCAAAGCGAACAAAAAGAATAGGAAAACTCGAATGACTCGTTCGGTCGAGTTCATGGCGATTGGATAGAGTGCGCGGAGGAATGGTTTAACCACAAAGACACAAAGACACAGAGAACATGGAGCAGAGAATTAAATTATTGAAGTCCGCATTCTCCGTCTTCTCTGTGTCCCTGTGGTTCTCTGTCCCTCCTTCTTCCTCACAATGACCTTGGCATGCGGATAGACTGCTTGATCACGCGTCGCATTTGGTCAAGATTCAGCCGGTAGTGTTTTGCTCAAGAGTGTACACTTTTTGTCGAATTCTTGTTAAAAGATGGATCTGAAAGATTTGGAGATGGCCGAGGAATCGGCAGGATTTACTCGTTTGCCTTCAACGGGATCGAAGCTCCAATTCGTATTGTGCACTGGCCTCGTTGCAGTTTTAGGGATGCACGTCTCGGCGCAGTCACCGTCCGACAGCACAACAGATATCGCGAAGTACGCGATGAAGTTGCCCGAAAAAGAGTTACTCAGGATCGAGCCCAGGGTTGCCAGGTTGCGGGCCAACTACAGACTTCAGAGTTTAGGGCTGAACGCCGGTACTGTTTCGGCTGTCAGCGAAAGGAACAGTACTGTAGCAGGACCCGGGGAATACGCCTGGAAGGTGGGTATTGCGACGACCGTTTTCTGGGTCGGCGAGCAAGCAACCGTCAGTAACCCTGTTTCAAACGATAAAAGCGCATGGGACAGTGGTTGGATTTCGAGCTATGGCGGAACGGATAGTCCAAATCCGCAGGATCGACTGAATTTTGTGCCGTTGAATTTTATTCCGCGACAGAACCCATTCTACGTGGCCCTTCCGTACAACGACATCGATGATCATCATACGAAGCCGGAAGCAGCCCAGGTGGTTCCGTGGTTTAGGAATTCCTTTGTGCGGGATGGACAATCGGTTTGCAAGGGCCGTTGGGTCGCGATCCGGCATGGCACTAAGGTGTGTTACGCGCAGTGGGAAGACGTCGGCCCGTTCGAGACGGACCACTGGCAATATGTGTTTGGGAATGATCGGCCCGGACCGAACAGAAACCGGGACGCTGGACTGGACGTGTCGCCGGCGGTTCGCGAGTATCTAGCGCTCGACAACATCGATTTCTGTGATTGGAAATTCGTCGAATTCCTTCGAGTTCCGGCCGGCCCTTGGACGATTTACGGTGAGAACAACATTTTCAGTCGTTTGCGTCGTCCAGGATCGGCGGCGGCGATTGCGGTGCGTCAGCACACCTCTCCACCGTTCTAATCACTCGCGCTGGTCTTTGATCGCGCTGTCGCAGAGCAAAGACAAAACTAGTCCTTAAGGAAGCGTGATTTAAAGGCGCGATGGGAAGAAAAAGACTCGAAATGCTCTTAAATACTTGGTTCGCTGGGAAGTGACCAAACTACCGCAACCAAGAAAAAACAGCATTTCGAGTGAACAGAACTTACCCCAAAATCCTGCGAAACCGCAAGCGTCGAATCGAACGCCGTTTGGATCCCGAGCGTCGGTGGACTGCCACAGAGGCGCCGATGATGAGCGCCACCAACATCCATTTTGAGATGGCCGAACGGAGCCGGTCGCTCAACTATGGTGGCATCGGTGCCATGCACCTGATGGGCCAGAAATTGGGCTTGGCCGAAGAGATTGATGCGCGGGTGCAGCTGCTCAAGAGACATCTGCCCTATCACGAAAGCGACCACGTGTTGAATTTGGCCTATAACTCCCTGCTGGATGGCGTGCGGCTCGAAGACATCGAGTTACGTCGCAACGATGAAGCTTTTCTGGATGGACTGGGAGCCCAGCGCATTCCTGATCCGACCACCAGCGGAGATTTTACCCGACGCTTCGATCAAGACTCTGTGGTGGCGCTGATGGAAGCCATCAATGCTACGCGACAACGGGTCTGGAAAGAACAGCCTCGGGGTTTTCTGTCGCACGCCTTTATTGATACAGACGGTACGATGGCTCCGACGCTGGGAGAGTGCAAAGGAGGCATGGCGCTTTCTTACAAAGGGATCTGGGGTTATGCGCCCTTGATAATCTCCTTAGCCAACAGCCGTGAGGTCCTTTATCTGGTGAACCGACCGGGCAATGTGGTCAGTCATGAAGGCTGTGTGCCCTGGATCGATCGGGCCATCGAGTTAGTGCGCCCGCATGCCGGTGAAATTACTTTGCGTGGGGACACCGATTTCACGTTGAGCGCCCAGTTGGACCGCTGGGATAGCCAAGGGATCAAATTTATCTTTGGCATGGATGCTCATCCTAAAGTAGTCAAACTGGCTGAAGCCTTGCCGCCAGAGTCCTGGAAGCCCCTTGAACGTCTGGCTCGCTATGAAATTGCCACTGAGCCCCGACGCAAGCCCCATCGGATCAAGGAGGGGATTGTGCGTTTTAAAGGCTATCCGAATAAAAAGCTGGTCGGCGAAACTGTCGCGGAGTTCGAATATGAGCCGCTCAAATGCGGGCGCAGCTATCGGCTGGTGGTGGTGCGCAAAAACATCAGCGTCCAGAAAGGGGAACTGGTGCTCTTTGAAGACCTTAAATACTTCTTCTACATCACTAACCACACCGATTATCGCGCGGAACAGATCGTGGCTCTGGCCAACGAGCGTTGCGAGCAGGAAAATGTCATCGAGCAACTCAAAAACGGCGTTAACGCCATGCGCATGCCAGTCGACGACCTAATGAGTAATTGGGCCTATATGGTCATGAGTGCCCTGGCGTGGAATCTTAAATCCTGGTATGGATTGCTGATGCCCAATCGGCAGCGGGGTCTGGAGTTAGTCCGGATGGAATTTCGTCGCTTTCTGCACGCCATTGTATTGTTGCCCGCACAGATCGTGCGCAGCGGTCGAAAAATCATTTATCGGCTCATGGGTTACAACAGCTGGCTAAAAGACTTCTTTACGGCCTGGGAAAATCTTCGTCGGATGGCACCTGCTTGAGGCAGGCCTAATCGACCAATGCGCGATGATCGAGGCAGAACACGACGTTCCAAAGGCAGCGCTACGCCTTGGCGAGCTAAATCGGCCCTCCAAAATAATTATAACTCAAAACGTTTTAGTTATTTTGGCCCGTCGGAACCAACTCTCGACCTCCGGTCGCTCCAACCGCCGGATTTGCACCATTTTTTTAGGAAATTGCCCTGGCCGAAGCCAGAAGTTCGTCGCGCCGCATTCGGAACACGCTTATTTTGGGACTAGTTTGGACCTGCCCCAGCATTTTCGGTGTTCTGGTGCGGCGGCTCAGGCTGAATAACGTTCCAAGAACGCATTTGGCTTCCTGACTCTCTGAAAACGCCGAGGTCCGCCGAGAACAAATCTCTTTTCAAACCTTCACACGCCGTCCGGAGGTGCTCCTGAACTCCTAAATCGCGAACCTTCGCGCCCAGGAACCGATTTACCTTGGATGATTATAATAATTATTGCTATTATGGATATTATGGTTATTATTAAGTCATGCAAACGCTCCTTTCCTCTTCTTCCTCTCCAAAGCCTCTCGGCTTTCTCGGCCGGCTTCTGCCAAAATTCCCTCTCCTGGCGGCCATGGCCTCCGGCCTCTTTGCTTTCGGGGCAATGGCTGCCACACCCAATTTTGTCCAGAGCAACAGTACCGTGCCTCAGACCCCTCAGACCAAGGTCACCCTGGCATTCCCCGCCGCGCAGAGCGCCGGCAACTTGAACGTTGTCATTGTCGGTTGGAATGATGCCAGCGCGCAGGTCAGTTCTTTGACCGACTCCAAGGGCAACCTCTACCACCTGGCCGTCGGCCCAACAGTGCTGACCGGTTCGGCCCCTTTCTCCCAAGCCGTTTATTACGCCAAGAACATTTCGGCGGCCATCGCCGGCGCCAACACCGTCACCTTGAGCTTCAACACGGCGGCGGTCTGCCCCGACATTCGGATTTTGGAATATAGCGGCGTTGATCCGCTCAATCCCCTGGACGTCAGTGCGGGTGCCACCGGCAACAGCGCCACCAGCAGCAGTGGTGCGGTAATCACCACCAATGCCATGGATCTTTTGGTCGGAGCCAACATGGTCTGGACCCAGACGACCGGCCCAGGCAGCGGCTTTACACAGCGCTTGATCACCAACCCCGATGGCGACATCGCCCAAGATCGGGTGGTTACCGCGCTGGGTTCCTACAGTGCCAGCGCACCCCTCACTAGCGCAGGCCCCTGGATGATGCACATCGTGGCTTTTCGCGCCGCGGGCTCCCCTGCTCCCACACCCACTCCTACACCCACTCCTACTCCGGCGCCCACCCCCTCGCCCACCCCGTCAGCTCTCACCTTTGTCCAAAGCAACTATTCGACCCCTCAGTCCCCTCTGGCGACGGTGACAGCGCGTTACAAGGCCGCGCAGAAAGCTGGGAATCTCAATGTTATCATCGTGGGCTGGAACGATGCGACCGCGCTGGTTAGTTCTTTGACAGACTCCAAAGGCAACCTCTATCAGTTGGCCGTGGGCCCAACGGTGCTGACCGGCTCGGTTCCTTTCTCTCAAGCTATTTACTACGCCAAGAACATTTCGGCGGCCACCGCCGGCGCCAACACTGTCACGGTGAAGTTTAATGCCGCCGCCATCGCGGTGGACATTCGGATCCTGGAATATAGCGGCCTTGATCCGCTCAATCCCCTGGACGTTAGCGCGGCCGCCACCGGCAATAGTGCCTTAAGCAGCAGCGGCGCGGTCATCACCAAGAACGCCAAGGACCTCCTGGTGGGCGCCAACATCGCATGGACCGGCACTACCGGCCCAGGCAGCGGTTTGACTCAGCGCCTGATCACCAACGTGACGGCGACATCGCCGAAGATCAAGTGGTCACAGCGCTAGGTTCCTACAGCGCCAGCGCACCCCTCTCCAGTGCCGGTCCTTGGATCATGCACATGGTGGCTTTTCGCTCGGCGGGCTCTCCTGCGCCTACTCCTACAACACCGTCGCCGACACCTAAACCGACTCCTACTCCTACTCCGACACCTAAACCCACACCTACACCTACACCAACGCCTACACCTGCACCTACACCGGTACCGTCCCCAACCCCAACTCCCAGTGTCTCGTTAGCTTGGACCGCCGTTGCCGCCACAGGCAATGCCAACACCAACACCATCGGATATAAATTGCACACTGGTTTTTCCAACGGCAACTACACCCAGACTGCCGATCTCGGAAATACAACCGCAGTGACCGTCCCGATGCAGCAAAGCGGATCCACCTACTACTTCATTGTGACCGCCTACAATACCGCCGGGGCCGAAAGCCTGGCCTCAAACCAAGTTTCTGTCACCGCCCCCTAAACTCCCCAACCAAAAAAGCAATTCTCGCCTGTAACTTGCATTGCAGGACATGGGAGTATCTCACGGAGCGGATATGACCAGCGGCTCAAACTTAAGAGCCACATGAGATAAGAGCGAAAGAGCAGGAAAGGATTCCACTCTTTCGCTCTTCGCTTTTGGGAGGCCGCCGAGGCAGAAGGAGGCCACGAAGGGGATGATTCACCACAGAGACACACAGAGAACACGGAGTCAGGATTTGAAATTAATGTCCGAATTCTCCGTGTTCCCCGTTCCTCTGCGGTGAAAACTATTCATGTGTGCTCTCCGCCCCCGCTCCGCGCTCTCTTTCCCCCCGTTCGAACTGGACCGTCACATGGCCGATTCCAAAGGTCGCGCTCAGCTCTCGGTTCACTCTTTTAAGCAGGTCGTCATCGCCTTCCGTCTGAGGTTTAACCAAATGCACAGTCAGCGCGGTTTCGGTCGTGCTCAGGGCCCAGATATGCAAATGATGGAAATCAGAGACGCCCGGTAAACTCCGGAAATAGTTCTGAACGCTCGGGACATCGACTCCCCGCGGCACCGCATCCAGTGTCAGGTCCAGCGAGTCTCGTAATAAACCCCATGTTCCCCACACGATAACAGCGTTGATAAACAGACTGACCAAGGGGTCGAGCCAAGACCAGCCTGAAACGAGTATCACGAGACCTGCGACGATAACCCCGGCCGACACCGCTGCATCAGCGGCCATGTGCATGAAGGCGCCTTTAATGTTCAGGTCATTTTTTCGCCCGGAAGCAAACAACATCGCTGTCAACCCGTTTATAACGACGCCCACGGCGGCCACGCAAATGACTGTCATGCCAGCGACTCGTTCGTGCTCACCTAAACGCCGGATCGCTTCCCAGGTGATTCCACCGATCGCCACCAGCAAGAGAATGGCATTGGCGAGCGAAGCCAGAATGGTAGTTCGCCGCAGTCCGTAGGTGTACCGGGGAGTGGGCTGACGCTGAGCGAGCGCGCTTGCTCCCCAGGCCAGGAAAAGCCCCATCACATCGCCCAGGTTATGCCCTGCATCCGCGAGCAAAGCCAGCGAGTGCGCGGTAAGGCCGAACAGCACCTGAGCAAAAACATAAGCAATATTCAGTATTATGCCCACCGCAAACGCCTTACCGAAAGTCGCCGGGAGGTGATGCGCATGCCCAGGACCGCTGTGGGAATGGTGGCGGCGCGAATCTTGAGTTCCGATAGGACCGGTGGCACCCCCGTCGTCACAGCGGTCGTGCGATTGCCCATCCTTTTTTACTGGCGACGTTCCCACAAATCCATCCTGTCTACCAAATCGGCAAATGGCCTCGATGGCGGCATCGGCAAAGAGGGCGTTTCGGCATGTACACGAACGCGAAATCATCGGTGAGCCACTCGCTCATCTTCCACTGACAACTGACATTCATCACTGACAACTGACACTGAGAACTGACACTGGCAACCGCTATGACAGCGGCGAACTCCCCGCCAAAAACTGTTTCAGCCGCTCGCTTCTCGGCCGGTCAAACACGTCAACCGGCGATCCTTCTTCTTCGATCCGCCCCTGATGAAGGAAGATAACGTGACTGGAGACATTGCGGGCAAAACTCATCTCGTGGGTCACGACTAGCATGGTTCTTCCTTCCGATGCGAGTTTTTGCATGACTCGGAGCACCTCGCCGACGAGTTCGGGATCGAGGGCGGAAGTGGGCTCGTCGAAGAGCATCACTTCCGGTTCCATCGCCAAGGCTCTCGCAATCGCCACGCGCTGTTGCTGGCCGCCCGACAGATGGGCCGGATACATTTTTTCAATCTCCTGGCTGAGTCCGACCTTGGCGAGATCGCGTCGAGCGCGCGCGATTGCGTCTGTCTTGGAGAGGCCAAGCACATGGATAGGCGCTTCGATGACATTTTCGAGAGCAGTCAGATGCAGCCAGAGGTTGAAGTGCTGGAAGACCATTGCCAGCTTGATCCGCATTCGGCGCAATTGTCCAGGATCTGCAACGATCAGTTCCCCCATTCTGTTTCGCTGAAGCAGGATTGGCTCATCATTCAGCACATATCGGCCGGCATTTGGCCGTTCCAGAAAATTGATGCAGCGAAGAAGCGTGCTTTTTCCAGAGCCGCTCGAACCGATAATGCTGATGACGTCGCCTGCTTTCGCACGCAATGAGACGCCCTTCAGCACTTCGTTATTGCCGTATTTCTTGTGCAGATCTTCAACGATTAGTTGGTCCATGAAGCTAGTGCATCGTCTCATATGTACCTGACATACGGCCACAGGTCAGTTGGCTGTTTTTCAAGGCGCGAGCGACGAGCATATCTAGATTGATACGTAAGGAGCGAGCAACGCGGAAAAACAGCCAACCGGCCGCGGCCCGGAGCGTTGCGTTGAAAATGGGCCGGCGGCTGCGTGGCTCGTCGGTTACGTATCGGTTCAGATATGCTCCCTCCTACCGCCAGTCCGGCTCGGACCGCCTTGCCGGCGGCCCATTTTGAACGCAACCATATGCCAGCTACATATGAGACGATGCACTATTTCACTACCGTAGATAGGCGAGCCATCGGTGTTCGGCGCGTCGGAAGAGCCAAATAAGCGCAAAAGAAATGCAAAGATACAAGACGGCAGCGATTCCATAGGCGACGAAAGGCAGGTAGTAATCGGACGACGCATTTCGGGCCACCTTCAGGAGATCGGGCACCGTCGCCGTAGCTGCCAGCGTCGTCGCATGCAGCATCAGTATGACCTCGTTGCTGTAAGCTGGTAACGCCCGCCGCAATGCCGACGGAAGAATGATGCACCGGTAAAGTGTCAGGCCGGACATCCCATAGGCTCGCGCTGCTTCGATTTCGCCTCGGGGCGTCGCTTTGATCGCGCCGGAAAAAATCTCGGTCGTGTAGGCCGCGGTATTTAAGGTGAATGCCAGAATAGTGCAGTTGAACGCATCGCGGAAAAAGCCGCTGAGGACCGGAGTCGATCGTATAGCATCCAGACTGTAGATGCCTGAATACAGGAGCAGGAGTTGCACATACAACGGCGTCCCTCGGATCACGTAGGTATAGAGCGACACAGGAAAAGATAGCCACCAATTTGTCGAAGCTTTGGCGACAGCAAGTGGCACGGCCAAAACAAACCCTAGACTGAGCGAAGCGACCGTCAACCAGAGAGTGATTACAAGCCCTGTCGGATGGGCCGGCGTGCCGCACAGGTATTGTTGCCAGTATTGCTTAATTAGCTCGATCATAGCTCCGGATTCCGAATGCCGACGGAATAGCGCCGTTCCAATACCATGAACACGAGGTTCGAAAAGGTGGTCAGTATCAGGTAAATTGCGCCGGCCACGGACAGAAAAAAAAAGGCATGGTAGGCCCCTTTGGAACTCGTCCCGGTGATTGCATCCTGAGCCGCTCTGACGACTTCGTGCAACCCGATGATGGAAACCAACGCCGTCGCTTTCAGTATTACCTGCCAGTTATTGCTTATCCCGGGCAACGCGAAGCGCATCATCTGTGGAAAAAGAATGCGACGGAACACCTGCCAACGAGTGAGACCGTAAGCAGTGGCTGCTTCGAGCTGCCCTTTCGGGACGGCGAGCACACCGCCGCGAAAAGTCTCGGTGAAGTAGGCGCCGTAAATAAATCCGAGTACGCAGACACCTGCTAAGAAAGGATCGATATCAATCTGCTGCAGGTTAAGAGCGTCCGTGAGTCGATTCAACCAATCTTGAAAGCTGTAATAGAGAAGGAGCATCAAGACCAGATCTGGCACGCCGCGGATCAGCGTCGTGTAGATTGCGGCCGGAAACGAGAGCCACCGGTTGCGGGATAGCTTAGCCGCGGCCCCCAAGAGACCGATAAGGAATGCCAGGAAGAGAGAAAGCAACGAAAGCTGGATCGTCTCCAGCGTACCATTCCAAAGCAGTCGCCCGTAACCCTCGAAAAGCATCTAGCCTGAATTCTGAATTTGGAACCACAGATTTCACTGATTGGAAGAGAAGGGCAGGCGGTCTCTGCCCGCTTCATTTTTGTTCAAGATACTTTCTTGCGACGAATAATGGCAAACTCCTTGAACACAAATAGCCTGTGAAATCCGTGAAATCTGTGGTTTACCTCTTTCTTCGGTTGTTGGGTTCGCCTACGACACCTCCGGAATGCGGATCAGTCGCCATAAATGTTAAAGTCAAAATACTTTTTCGCGATCGTCTGGTAGGCTCCATCTTTGAGCAGATCGGCGAGCGCATTGTTCAGGGCGTTTTTCAAATCAGTATCTCCCTTTCGGAGGCCTATTGCAGCCGCACTTCCCAGGATCTTTGTGTCGGTCAGTTCGGGGCCGCAAAATTCGTAGCCTTGACCCTCTGGCGTCTTCAGGAAACCAACGCTGGCTTGTGCTTCATCCTGAAGGCTTGCGTCAGACGGCCTGATTTCAGATCGGCGTAGACCTGATCCTGGTTCTGATACGACACCACATTCACGCCATTCGGCTCAAAATAAGCTTTTCCATACGTCTCCTGTATGGTGCCTTGTTCAACTCCAATATTTTTTCCGCGCAATGATTCCGGCGTGGGCTGCAGTTTGGAGCCAGCCTTCGCCACCATTCGCGTGGGCGAATAGGAAATTTTGTTGGTGAAATCAATCTGCTGAAGTCTCTTATCAGTGACTGACATATCGGATAGAACCGCATCGATCTTGCGCGCTTGAAGCGCCGGGATCATTCCATCGAAATCATTTTCAACCCAGACGCATTTGGCGTTCAGTTTTGCGCAGAGTGCTTTACCCAGATCGATGTCAAATCCGACCAAGGTGCCATCAGGCGCCTTCGATTCGAAAGGAGGATAACTCGGGTCAACCCCGAACCGAATTACTTTCCAATCCTTTGCTGAAGCGCTTGGCGACCAAGTGATCAGAGAAGCAACCAGAACTGTCAGGACTGCGATGATCCTTTTCATTGCATAGATGTGTCGCGAACTATTTAGCCTGATTAGTGAAATAAAAGAAGCGAGTAAAGAAAGGGGTTACGAACGGCCCAAATTCCCCGGCAGAAACTCAAACGGTTTCGCTTGCCTTGGACTTAAAGAGAGGTCCAGGATTTGCTTTTCTCCTGCTGACAACCGGCACCGATACTGGCAAATATTTAGCCTGTGGAAAGATTGACTGTAGGCGTAGTGGGAGGCGGTGCAGGCGGACGGCTCAGCCTCAAGGCCGCTGCCTGCTCTGAATATTACGAACTGGTAGCACTCCCTGATCTCCGCCCAGAGGTGGGAGCCGAGTTGTGCGGGCAATATTCGGGACTTCAGTTTTTTGCGGATTTTCGAGAGATGTTCCGGCGTTGTCCCACCGACGTGGTCTGCGTCAGCACCTACCCCCCTTCCCATGAAGAAGTGGCCCTCGAAGCGCTGAACCTGCCGCTCAAAGCGATACTGGTGGAGAAACCGCTTGACATTCCGTGGCCTCCGGGCGCCGGATTCTCGAATCTGTCAAGCGAATGAACCTTCCGATGGCGACGCCGCATGGCTTAGATGGTAAAGCGTTGTCCGCTCGAAATCATTGAGCGCACAAAAAAGGGGGAAATCGGAGAGCTAAAGTTGATCGAAATCCAGTCGCCCGCATGGGACATCATCAATGCCGGCATCCATTGGCTGAATTTTGTGGTGAACCTCAATGGCCGGCTGTCAGCCAAATCGGTTCTGGCAGCCTGCGACAAAACTACGCGGACATTTCGAGATGGTATGCAAGTTGAAACTGTCGCGGTGACTTATGTGCAGATGGTCAATGGGTTGCGGGTAGTGATGAAAACGGGTGACACCATCCGCTCCAATGGTCGTCGAGACGGAGTGACATTCCGGATCATAGGGACTGGGGGTCAGATAGAATTCTGGGGCTGGGAGCCAGATTACCATCTTATCAATGCCCGATATCCGGAGGGAATACTGATAGCACCGGAAGAGCAGGCGATATCATCGCATCAACGACATCTGGAAAATCTGGTGCCGATGATCGTTTCAGGGGAAACGGACTATTCGCTGCCGGAAAGCTCGCTGGTCGCTCTTGAAATCTGCGAAGCCGCCTATCTCTCCGCAAGGCATGGCGTTGAGGTAAAGTTTCCGCTGGACCGGTTTGAGATACCTGATCCGAATGACTGGGATCCCGGTATACCCTATCGACCAACCGTCAGTGCCAGAGACGCGGTGTCTGCCTAACGGCGTTGGAGCG
>CAVTQD010000026.1:0-150564 GCA_963736745.1 uncultured Verrucomicrobiae bacterium
GCCGGAGAAAGGCAGTCGAGAGCCACCAATATTCGCTTGGGGCTGGTACACGGAACAGCGGAGCAGCGCAATAATTGCCAAGACAGGGTACCGAAACGGTGCGAGCGCATCTCCCATCGGGCCGCGCCAAAGAAGGGAGCCGTTCGCTCATTTACAGCGCAAACGGCTTTTGAAGGATTGAGAGCGGTTCGCTCATTTCGGTAGTCGAAGATCCGCGATCGAATTCTTGCATGGTTGCGGGGGTAAAGCCGCTCGGAGCTCAGTATCGAGCAAAATCTGGCGAGGATGAAAGCCTGGATGCGTTAAACTTTGTTGAACGGTGATAAACGCTCGGAGCCCGCAGGTCGGCGCACGCGGACCGGTCCCAACAAATGGGACAAATGCGGTGCCATCCGGGTAAGCCGGTGAAAATAAAGACTCTTTTTTCATGGCGCCTTGCTGGCGGCCCGATTTTAAGCTCCTTAGATTGACTCGCTTTTCTATCGTAAGTACTTTATTTTAAGATACTTGCCGAGGAAGGGACTCGAACCCATACCCTTTGCGGGACCAGATCCTAAGTCGGCTGGACTCCCATACGTAAGTGCTTACCCCCTAGGATGATAGCGGCATAGAGCGGAAAGGAAAGGCGTCAAATAGCGTGATTTAGCGTGACTATCGGTGACTGCCGTGCTACCTTGGATTATGGCCAGATCAGCGAAACTCAAGGCGGTGTATCTCGACTCACACGGCTCATGGTCGGTTAACGTCCCGGCATCGTTATCTGATACGGGCAAGCGTCGGCAACTGTTTTTCGATACCAAGGGCGAGGCGCAAACTGAATGCGAAAAGCTCAAAGCTCGAAAAGATAACTTTGGCGTTTCGCTAACCGCCATGACGCCGGCGAGAATTGCAGAAGCGGGCGAAGCGTACAAACTACTGGACCCGCTCAATGTGACCCTGCTCGACGCGGTACGTCTCTACGTCGCCGGACACAACCGCCGAACTGCGAGCGTTACTTTCCTTGATCTGTTCAACATGTTTCTGGACGCTAAGAAGGACCGAAACCCGGCATACCTAAAGGAACTTCGAGTCACCCGCGACAGAATGCCGGAATTGCATGGACTCTTAGTCTGTGACATTGGCACAAAGGAACTCGATCCAATATTGAACGCGATGACTCCGGGCGCTCGCAATCCCGTAATGCGGTATCTGCGGGCCGTATTCAACTACGGAATCAAACGCGAATACCTCGCCGAGAATCCGATTGCCAGACTGGACTTCGCCACGCGCCCGCGCCGTGAAGTCGTGACCATACCGACGCCGCAAGCTACCAGGATGCTTAATCATGCGCTTGAACACGACTTGGATCTTCTTCCATTTTTAGCGTTGGGTTTTTTTGCCGGTATTCGCCCGGAGGGAGAACTGATGGAACTGGAATGGACGGATGTAAAACTGGACGCCAGCGAGATCGTGATTCGGCCCGAGGTCAGCAAAACGAATCGTCGGCGGTTTATCGACCTATCGGAAAATGCAAGGGCGTGGCTGACCGCTTACGCCGACCGTGGCGGCGTCTTGACGGGAAAGGTCGTCAAATTTACTGCCAGCGGCCTGCGGACTCATAGAATCGCAAACTGGCAAGCCGCAGGCATCACCGAATGGCCGCAGCAAGGAATGAGACACACCTACTGTTCCAACTGGCTCGCCGTCCATAAAGACATCAACCGGCTGGTTTTAATGAGCGGTCACGACTCAGTTGATACAATGTGGCGCGCATACCACGCTGGCATACCCGAAGCGGATGCCCGAAAGTTTTGGGAAATCATGCCGCCAGCACCAGCAGACCGAAAAATCATTCGAATGAACGCGTCAGTTGCGTGACACGTCATCATCATAAGTGTCTGTCGGAGAATGAATTTACGTAGAATTTGTCGATCTAGATGTTGATATGTCATCAATGCAAGTGCCATTTTTACTGATTTTCAACGACTTACATAAGCTTGGTAATACGTTGTAATACCGAAAAAGCTCGCCAAGGTACTATAGCAGAAATACACCTTCACGGAGTACCGAAGCACATCGGACTCACTGTCACTTGCATCACGTCATTAATGATCAATGACGTTGACTAAATTGTGAAATTTTTCACAAGACACTTATTTACGTAGATTACGTAATCATTGGTCGAGAACTCCTGGTTTAGCGGAGGCAATTGCGCGGAACGGCAGTCAAGGTCGACAGCTTGCGCAACCGTATGCCTAAAATACTTCGCCCCGTTGAACTAGCTGAACTCCTTCACTTTCCGATCGCACTATTCGTGCGTGGCAATCCGCCAAAGCAATCCCGTACATCAAGGTCGGTCGCGCTACCCTCTTCGACGTTGATAAAGTCATGGCCGCACTGGAGCGGTTTGAACGCAAGACCGCGGCAGCATGAAAGCACACAACGCAATAGATTGTGTAGCAAGCCCCGACCGCGCCCGCTAAAAACCTTTCACCTACAAACTTTCAACCCGTTACCTACCGCAAGTTGAACAACAAACGAAAGCGACCGGCGCGCTTACAAAAAGAAAAGGGCTGTAACCCGGCAAGAGTACAGCCCAAATCACAAGCAAGAGTAATGAAAACCAACCACTCTTACACGAGTGTCAACTGCGGTAGCAAACCCGCGCGAACCAAATACACGTTTCGCGCCCAACGACAAACAATAGCTTCGCCGAAGCGTGTCCGCCAGCCGGCAAAGGCGTGAACCGTTGGCTGCTAAGCGAAGCGCGGCGCTCTGCGAATGCGGAATTGCCTATCTTCGAAGCCGAGGCTCGGTTACGAGTCGCAAGCGCCAATGCGGGCGCGTCGTTAAAGAATTTGAAATTAGACGCGCGCTCCAAAAGGCGTCCACACAGCGTTTCAGAAACCCGCGAGCGCAGCGCGGGCGATACCAACGAATCCCGACCTAATCGCCGGAATCGTCAAGAGCGGGCCGGGTGCAGCGGATCTTTGGGAGTTATCGCCAGTGCGGTTCACCGAAGACTGCGCGACTGAACCGGTAGTCTCGGCACTATTCGCGGAGGAGGCGCTGCTATGCGTTGGCGTGAGAAAAAAACGCCATGTTCACTGCGCCGTTAATCGAACTGCGGAAAAGATTGAGCGGTTTCGATACATCGTTCCGAACGCGATGGCAAAACTCACCGGCACGACGCAAGACGGCAAGGAAAGCGCGCGATGTCTGGATAACACCGGGCCGCGCATGTATTTCGTCGCGGACTTCGACGCCGGGACAGCCGATGATCACGCGGCGATTATCGCACACTTAGCAAAGTACGCGCCGTTACGCTAGTCGTCCACACTGGCGGCAGAGGTTTGCACGGCTGGTTCGAACCGCCGGCTCGCCAGACGCGGAAGTCGAACGGTTCATTGATTACGCCGTCTCACTCGGCGCGGACCCGCAGAT
The DNA here is from genome assembly GCA_963736745.1 of uncultured Verrucomicrobiae bacterium. Lineage (GTDB taxonomy): Bacteria > Verrucomicrobiota > Verrucomicrobiia > Chthoniobacterales > JAFAMB01 > JAFAMB01. The sequence goes on from CAVTQD010000026.1 coordinate 3,424, forward strand.
GCGCGTTCGTTGCCAATACTGCCGAATGCCAGACGCGATCCGCGAGACTGGCGAACGCAGAGCGTCATGTACTTCAATCCCGAGGTGGCGAAATGAGCGCTGATCCTTTTGGAAATAATGGGACGACGGAGGCCGACGAAATAGAAACCGACCTCGAGGCAGCGTTACTGCAAAAGTTAATCGCCGGTTGTGTTACATCCAGAGCGTTTAAAAGACTAAAGAGGTTCCTACAAGCTGAACCAATCATAGGTGATTGGCTGAAAGAACGCGATATCGGTTTTATCTTTGCGGCGCGTGGCGTCGGTAAGACGTTTTTCGCGATGAACCTAGCGAAGAGCATCGCGGCTCAAACCGTTCGGACCTTGGAAATCCCACGCCGGCGAGTGTGGCGTTCTACGTAACGGTGAAGTTTCGGCGGCGGACATGCAAAAGCGTGACTCTGCGCTGCAAATCGACGGCGATAACATGCACTATTTGAATCACGAATTACTGTACGACGCATCAAATGTGGTTGTGGACATCGCCGACCAGCTGAACCAAGGCGCGCTACTCAAACTGTGCGAAGCCAAGGAAATCAAGGTCGTTATTTTCGACAACCTCAGTTGCTTGGCGGTAAACGTTGACGAAAACGATGGCGTTTCATGGAGTAGCCAGATGTTGCAATTCGTGTTGAATCTCCGGCGGCACGGCATCACCTCCATATTCATTCAACACGCAGGGCGGAATGGCGAAATGCGCGGACACTCCCCCGGGAAGATCCACTCAACTGGATTATCAAGCTATCGGCGTCTATAGATGCAGAAGTCACGCCGGGCGCGCTATTCACGTCGGAGTTAAGAAAAACCGGAACTGCGCCGAACGACCCGCTAATTACGAATGGTCTCAAGCCAGTCGGCTACGATACGATCGTGACGCACAAGCTGAAAGACGCTTACGCAGTGTTCCGCCAATTAGTGGAACAACGCGGCTGAGTAAAAACGTCGATCTAGTAGAAGAAATGGGATACGTTAAAAGCTATATTAACACACTAGCGAACCGTGGCAAAACTGACGGATGGATGCGAATTAGTAAAAACGGGCAGTATGTCCCGACCGCCAGCCCGAACTAGGTAGAGAACAAAAAACACTGCTTTCGCGTTCTCTAAGAACTCGACTACTACCACAGCCCGCGAAGTGGCTTCTATAAAGGCTCCGCGGGCTTTTTTTATGTCACTGAGCGCACTTGGGCGCGTTCTCTAATAATTAGCATCGGTTAATGCTTGATAATGAATGCTTTACAATCATTAATAGTAGTTGAAAAAAGGCACAGAACGTTCAACCGTTCTCTCCCCTACATGTATTCGGGGAGACGAAACGGCGTGACGCTTTTCCTCAGTTCTCTAATATCTGTTCTCTGGAAATTCAATTCGTTTCTGACACTAGGCGACTGAAATAGATTCAACAGCTGGGCTCAACTCGGGCTCGCCCTTGTTGCGTCTCCGCTCCGTGGACAAGCTCGGCTCAGAGTGGCGAAACTTGACAATTCTCTTCACCCGGCAGCATTTTCCGCTGACGGACAACGCGAACCAATAACCCAGCCCGATTGGGACGAGATAGACCGGCGATGCTTCGGTGAGCAAATTCGACCAGGCGATTCGGTTAGCTGGGACGACATGTGCGCCGGTCTGGCTATCATTTTGGATTGGGTGTGTCTGAATCAAGTCACGGACGTGCGACAAGTCGCGGCGAGGGCGATTTTTGGCGATGGCTTGGAAAACTCACTCGATGGCAAGGTGCTTTGGATTCTGCAACGCAAGGGCGAACAGAGTCGAACTGCAATAACCAAAGAATTGGGCAACCGGAACGGCGGAACGGAGTTGTTGCAAGCTCTTGCCAGGCTTCGCGACTCGGGACAAGCTGATTACGTTTCGAAACCCGCGCAAGACGGTAGGCTGATTGATTTTTGGCACGCAATCACTAATAGCGATAACTAAGTCATACAGTAGCAACCAGTTACGATAGGCCGACACACAAAAAGTGTTGGCCTTTTTCGTTTATTGGCGCTTCGCATTATTCGCGAAATTCGCACTATTCGCAATTCGCGCAAAAGTACGAATACGATTCTAAGAAGATAACAATGTAAACACTAGATATAATTGTGTAATGTAATTCTCGCTCCTGTACGTGTGAGGACGCTCATTGATATTTATGCGAAGTGCGAATAGTGCGAATAGCGCGAAGCGCAATCGCTCGCCTTTTTTGCTTCCGAGCTTCCGTTGACTCAGGGTCGGGAACGTGCAGCATAACAGAGCTTTCGACCCTTTCTGCAACGATGAGTATGGATTCACGAACGGTGGCAACGATCATCACAACGGGCCGATTACTCAATTCCCGTATGACGAGCTCGACCGCGAGCCCGACGAGCCCGAGTCAGAAGCGTCTAAGTATGCGGAAGGGCTGATCGAAATTCTCAGCTTCATCATTGGCGATCATCCGGGCGCAGAAGATTCGCCGTTCGGGATTTCCGCCCGGGCGTTGGCGCTGGCCTTTATGCTGCGAGGTACGGATCTGACCGGCGACAAGCTCGACAGTCTGACGGCTATCGCGAAACACTGCGGCGTAACTAAACAAGCTCTGTCTCACGCCGTGCTTGGATTACGCGACGCCGCCGGCTGGTTGCATTGCCGACACCACAAGTCCGAAGAGTCGCGCTCGACGTTCAGAGCTTCCGCAAAAGAGGCGTGGAAGACCCGGATCGCTAATCTCAAGAGCGGCGCCAAGTCGTAAAAGCCACGAAACACCAACCGCCGGATGCAGTCCGACAATATCGGGATAGTTGTATTTCGATGAGTGCTTTCAATTGCCCGCATGAATACGACAGGGCAAGCTATTAATACACCGCGTTGTATGCGGTTAAGCGATGTAGCGATCAAGGCGGACGAGACGAATCGACGCGCACAGTTTTGGCTCAGCGTTGCACGTGAACGGAGCTCATTGCGCAAGGTTTACTCGATCGCGTTAATATCCCCGTCATTGATTCGCCAGGTAGATTATACCTTTTGGCAATCAACTGCACTGTAGCGGCGAGCAGCACGTCGTTGGGCACCGTAGCCGGCGGATCTACGGAGAATCCTAGTCTCAGAGCATAGGGCAAATGTATAGCGCGACTCGGCAACATTCGGGATGCACGCTCGGTTAACGCTTGCGCTTAACGTTGGGCACTCGACGCCGACTGCGGACCGCAGACAGTCTCGGGAAGATCCGCGAGGGCAGCCGAAACAATCGGCCCGGCCTCAAAGAAAAAAGGAATCTATTGAAGTCGTCCCATAGGTAGCGACACAACGTGAGCCCATCCTAGCGACATGACTTTTTGCACGATTACCTCCTGAGCCCGGACTTACGGTGCCTAAAACTCGGCTTTTCACGAGGAAAACTGGGCTCATTCCGGCTCAAAACGGTCTGACACCGCGAGTCTAATATGAGCCTCACTCTCAAAGAATTAGCAAAAGCGCACGGCGTTAGCCTGGCAACGATCAAGCGGTACAAGCGGGCTGGAGCGCCGTTAGAAGACGCTCAGGCGCTTCAGGCGTGGAAACAATCGAAGCGTTCGCGTCGGTTTGTATCCAAGTTTATGTCGAAGATCCCGCCACCGCAGCCGGCACCCGACCTAACCGACGAACTTGATCCGGCAGAGTTCCAAACTCACGCGCAGTTGGCCGGACTTCGCGGTTGCGCTGTCCAACGACATCGATCAAATCTGCGCCGGGATAGCCGCCGCAGGGAAAGCGTTGGCCGCAAACAGTCCCGAGGTTCGCAAGGCATTCGCTCCGCTGATCGCGCTTTGTGAGCAATGGTCGAGAGATTGACCAAAAACGAGGGAGCCGAGACGCTTGAACATCCTGGCTCTCCGTGTATATATCAGTGCTCTCTGTAAAACTTCAAGCCGCCTTCCGACGCCGCTTTTTAGCCGGCGCTGGTTTAAGTCGTTTATCGATAAAGCGTTTACCCTGTTCAATGGCCGCCTCGACTCCGTGAGCTTTCAGCGGAATTAATTCTTCGTCGACGTACACGCGCCAGCGCCCACCGTCCGTCTTTCCTTCTTGAAAAGCGAAACACAAGGTCAGTCCATTGTCGGGCATCCACCCGATTCGATAGCCTTTGTAGTCCAGACTATTCGGCATTTGTGGACCGAAAAGGCTGTAGTTCATTCCAAGATCATTGCCAACGCGCTCTTGATTGAGGCGTTCAGCGCGGAGTTGAGCATCGTCGTATGCCCGTTGCAGCATTGCACCACACTCTAAGAGAAAGTCTCCGGCGTCCGCGAGCGCGTCGAGTTCGGCGTCTGTAAATTCTTGCGCATAGTAGTCTGATCGTTCATATTTCCCTCTTGAACGAACATAAGCGCAACCGTTGCGCTCGTCAAGTCTCTTTCTTACCCCATCGCGCAAGACCCGCTTTTCGCGCTTGTTCTGGAGTTCGGCGCTTTGACGCGCCTTTGCCGGCACGTCCGTGCATCCGTTGAACGTACTGGCTCACTACCGCGTCGGGAATCACGGAGTCGCACTTAGGACATCGGAACTTTTCCTTTTCGGCCATACGGGATAATTTACCCGCAACCGTTGCGCTTTGCCAACAAAATCACAAAATGCGCACAATGCCCTCAACCTACATCGTCGCCATTTAACCACATCACAGCGCGCGATGGTCGCGACGGAAATAGAGACACTGAAGCACGGACAAAGAGTCGATTACGCAGAGAAGCAAAATTGTGTGTCTGTTCCCGTCTCCCGCGCCGCCGCCGCCAAGATGCTCGGCGTAAGCGAGCGATCGGTGAACCAAGCCGCCGCGATTAAGCGCGAGAATCCGGACGTGGCGGAGAAACAACGTGAAGTTCGGCGGTTATCCGGTTGACACGCCGAGAAAGTTGCTATGCGACTCTTAACGCTCACAGAAATTAGCCGTCTACTGAATTTGCCTTACCGCACGGTGAAAAAAGTTGCGGACAAGGTGAATCCTATCGCTTTCGCCCATACCGGCGGTTTCGAACATCGGCTCTACAAGTTGGAACAATTCACCGGGCTGAAAAGGGTCGAACTTTAAAACGCGGAAGCAAACGCAAATGGAACCACTTCTGTTTGTAGTGTTAACCGTCGCCGCAGTCGCCGAGGTCGCGCAACTCGTCATTAAACTAAACCGATGAAAGCTCCCTTTCCAGGATTTTGCTCGCAGTTAGAAGCGGCTGAGAAAGCGCTAGACGATGCAGCCGACCGCGCGAGGCCGCAGTTAATCAATATGCCCGGTAGCGAGTACGCAAAACAGCTCCAAGCCGAATGGATCGCGGCGGAAACGGCGGTACAGAGACTTTTAGAGCAAATCAAACCCTAAACACCAAAAACTAATATGGAAGCACACACTCAATGGGCGAAGACCCCGCTAAAATACACCGCTGGCTCGGACGAAGGCGGACCGACCAAATAGATTTATCCGCCGGACCCGATTCCGTTCAACAAGCGATTCCCGGTCGCAAACAAGCCTTTGGTTCTTACGCAGTCGCAGCGCTCCGCGTACAGACTGCAACTGACGTTGCCATCGGTGGGTGAAAACGAGTTTGACTTAGCGTTATCGAGGCTCGAAGCCGACACTCGGAACATAGGCAGAACACTGAACGAAATTGTCGCCGCTTTTAGGTCAGAAACGCTCAAAGGACCGAATCTCCGGCACGAGGCCGAATGGAAGCAAGCGTACAAGCACAGCGACGAACTGGCGCTGCGCGAACTTCTTCGTTCATCGAGTACCCTCGCTAACCTCGACGCCAAACAGGCCGCAGCGCGAGCAGCGCAAGCCGAGGCAGACGAGATTAGCGTCGAGCTTAACAAGACGTGGCTCGAATGGAACGCGATCCCTGGACAAGCCGAGAAACTAGGCGCGAGACTAGCTAGGATAGCCGGAGAACGTGCTTTGCTTAAAGGCGCAGACTACGACGTTGCAATTAAAGCTCTGTATTTGCATAAAATCGATCCGCAAGCCGGCGTGATGATGTCCGGCGGTTTGACCGAAGTTCTGGCCGAAAAACAACTGCGGGAAATTAAGTTGACCATTTTGAACGAGCTCGAGGTAAAGCTAACGGGTGAGCTAAAAGAGCTGCGAGCAAAGGATAAGCAGTTATCGAAATCGCTCGGGAAGCCCGTACACAATTTTTAAATTATGGATATCAAATCTCTTAATGCTACGGCGCGCGCCAAGGCGGTCACACTCGCGAACTCTAAACCCTTAAGACCGAGCGCGCGTAAGGCGCTAAAGCAACTATGCGAGTCGGTGGCTAAACTGTCCGCTAAGGTCGCAAAGAATCACCCGGCGCCGAAGCCGACGGCGAAAAAGCCGGAAATCAAGCGACTGAGCCGGATTATTAAATCAACGGTACCTAAGAAGTAACAACACTTTCGCACATCGGGTGGTGTGCGGTTTCCACGTTGCCGGCACGTGAGCCCGGATGCGCCGCCCCGTCGCAGTTAATACGGGCACTTGTTCGGATCTCCCAAGTAGGGGGAATAAACCTACTGCAAGCCCGCCGTCAGCTTAGCTCTATAATGGCGGCATACTTTTTTTAGGAATAGAATATGGCAAGCGCAAAATCGTTCAAAACGTCAATTGAGTTCGGGGGAACCGTACTCGGTTCTTTTGGTTCGGCGGTTAATAACGTCAAGAGGGGGTTAACCGGAATTGAACGAGCGGCGCAATCCGTCAAAGCTCGGACGCAGTTGCTCGGGTCGAGTATCGCCAACGGTTTCCGAAGTGCAACGGCTGCAATCGGGCGGTTCGCGTTAGCGGGCGCCGGAATAGCGATGGGGCTAATCGGCATTCAGTCGTTGTCCGACGTGCTGGGGCGTGCGAAAGAGGCATTCGAAGCCGCCGAGTTATCAAGCGCCAAACTCAACGCGGCGCTTGCGAATAATCCGATACTTGCCAAGCAAGGTACGGATGCGATCAAAGCACAAAAAGACGCTATCGTCGAGATTGCGAAGCATTACGGCCAGATCACGGCGGCGAGCACTGGCATTTACAAAGCCGGATTTGCTACTCTCGCAACCTACGGAGCCGGCGCAAAAGAGATACAGGTTTTGTCGCAAGGGATGGCGGATTATTTAGCGCAAACTACCGGCGTTAAGACGCAAACAGAGGACGCCGTTGGACTGGCCGACCAGCTCGGGCGAGCCGTCAATTCTGGCAAGCTCGATCGTTTAACGAAACGGTTCGGGCTAGGACCAAAGGACATTGCCGATTGGAAGAAATTGCACACGGCAATGGAGCGTGTCGATTTCCTGAATACCCGAATGGAGCGCAAATCGGCGGGCAAGCTGCGGCGGTTGCGGAAACCGACGAGGGCAAGCTGAAAATCGCACAACACCGAATAAACGCGATGTTGTCCAACTTGTGGCAGCCTATAGGTAAAATCGAAGCGACATGGACTCAGTTCGCTGCCCGGCTGGCTCCCGATATTCGAGCCCGGTATCTCTGCGGTATTGAGCCGGCTAAACGACTTGTCCGAACGATTCGCGAAGCTCGGTGACGATCCGCGCATTGCGAACGCGGGAGCAAAACTAGGTGAGTCGCTATCACATTCACTCGACAACGTAAAATTCAATAACACGTCGCTTTGGGATAATCTAAAGGCAACTTTTAGCCCGGACGCGTTTACTAATTGGTTATCGACAATGCTCTCGGACACGGCTAAAGAGTTCGACGCAATTTCTGCCGAGTGCAAGAGGTTGGGCGACGCATTCAATGCCGTATCTCCAGCCGCGCAGATAGCAGGGGCTGCGCTCAATTACGTATGGGTAGGAGTAGTCGCGGACATCAAGCTCGTAAAAGGTTGGCTCGACACAATTGATAAATTCACGTTCGGCGGGCTAATTGGAGCCATCGGCGGTATCGTGACAGCGTTCCAAGGTGTAATCAATATCTGTGAGAATGTCGGCACGGCAATCAATAACGCCATGCAGAGCGGCAGGGCCGCAGCAAACGCCGGCGTGCCATCACAACTGATACACGACCAGGCGCAAAAGGTCCGCGATAACCCGACCGCCTACCCTGGACACGCAACCGGCGGCGTCTTCCGAACGGAGCACTTTGCGCGCATCGCGGAGCGTGGCACGCCCGAGGCGGTTATCCCTTGAACCGAAGCGCGCGGAGCATGAATTTACTGGACCGAGCGTCTAGCGCGATGGGCGTTGGGCGAGCGAACGCCGGCAACGTCGTAAACTTCTCGCCTACGTACAACATCGGCGGCGACGCGCAAGCGACAAAACGCGCAGTGGCCGACACGATGAGAGATTTCTCAGCCGATTGCGCGATGCTGGCAACGAGGATTATCGGACTTCGTTTGCCTAAAATGGGCCACACTCGCAAATGGTGGATGCTTAGACTTACGGCATACGCCGAGATGGTGTCTTGCCGTTCCGCCGTCGGCGAAACTTATTGGGTTAAGCTGATCGTCGCGCGCGCGGCCTTTTATAACCCGGCAGTTTATCGCATCGCACGTGAGCGCCGGCGGCTTCAATGGGCTGTGCGTCAGCTCAGGCGAGCCAGTCGATAGCGGCGAAAGGAAGTGCCGGCTCTGACCACGCAAAAAAAAGAGATCCGGGCCGCGTGCAGCTAGGAGTTTAGCGAGACCTTCGGCATTTCGCACGCGCGCCCGGAATCGCCTTAACCAATAATTGTAGACAGCCGCAGACCCTTCGTTGTTCAAATGTCCCGCGCGGCGGATCGACGCCGGCTCTAATGGAATTGCAGAGGGGCGAGTCGAGAGAATAACTTCTTAAATTTTAGCGTGACTATTCGGTGACTGACGATCGGACAGACATATTCCGATTGAAATCTTCTTACTCTGTAACCATCTGCCTTTCAACGAGTTGCCGAGGAAGGGACTCGAACCCATACCCCTTGCGGGACCAGATCCTAAGTCTGGCGCGTCTGCCAATTTCGCCACCTCGGCTTGCGAGGCCCTAGTTTGCCATAAAATACGAAAATGCCAAACACGCGGACCGCCGGATGAATCGTTTCTGCGTTTAATGCTATTTCTTGGCTGCAATCAGCTTGCTTCTGCTCTTCTGCAGAACATCGTTCGCCGTTGATGCATGAGGCTGCAGCGGGTAAATTGAGTGCAATGCCGACCGACTCCTTCGTCCACTTGCATCTTCACACCGAATACTCCCTCCTGGACGGTGCCATCCGGATTCCGGACCTCATGAAAAAGACCGTCGATTGCGGCATGCCGGCCGTGGCAATGACCGATCACGGCAACATGTACGGCGCAATCGAATTTTATCAGGCAGCAGAGAAAGCCGGCGTAAAGCCGATTATTGGATGCGAAGTCTACATGGCCCCCGGCTCAATGATCGACAAGAGCGCTTCATCCGCCCGAGATGCAGCCTTCCATTTTACACTGCTGGCAAAAGACTTTCGCGGTTACAGGAATCTGGTGAAACTCGTCTCCGCCGCACACCTGGAAGGTTTCCACTATAAACCGCGTATTGACAAAGAGTTGCTTGCGAAACACAGCGGCGGCCTGATCGGTATGAGCGCCTGCCTGAAAGGTGAAATCAATGTGGCAATCCAGGCAGGCGATCTGAACAAGGCTCAAAAATCTGCCGGCGATTTCGTGGACATATTCGGTCGAGAAAACTTTTACCTCGAACTCCACGATCACGGACTTGAGGCGCAACATCTCTGCAATCGAACGCTCCTGGAATTTTCCAAGAAGCTTGGAGTTCCCGTCGTCGCAGCGAACGACGTCCACTTTCTGGAGCGATCCCATCACGAAGCTCACGACGTCATGATCTGTATCGGCACCGGATCGATGGTCCATGACGAACGACGGATGCACTATCCGACAGAAGTCTATTTCAAATCGGCGGAGGAGATGCGGGCCATCTTTTCGGAGGTGCCAGATGCCTTGACAAACACGTTGCGCATTGCCGAAGCCTGCGATCTGAAACTTGATTTCGGCGTTTTCAAATACCCGGCTTACGCGCCGCCGGAAGGTAAAACCCGGGAGGAGTTTCTTCGCGAACTTTGCGCCATCGGCCTGAAAGAGCGTTACGGGGAACGAGCTGAGACAGATCAAGAGCTTCGGCAGCGTTTGGACTATGAGCTCTCAGTCCTGGAGAAGGCCGGGTTTGTCAGTTATTTCCTGATTGTTTGGGATTTCATCCATTACGCGAAACAGCACGGTATTCCGGTCGGTCCCGGGCGCGGCTCGGCGGCAGGTTCATTAGCCGCTTATGTCCTCGGTATCACTGATCTGGATCCGTTGCGGTTCGAGCTGATTTTCGAACGATTCCTGAATCCGGAGCGGGTCAGCCCGCCGGACATCGACGTTGATTTTTGCCAGAACAGACGAGGTGAAGTGATTGAGTATGTCCGACAGAAGTATGGATCCCGCGCGGTATCTCAGATCATCACCTTCGGGACACTTGGGGCCAAGAGCGTCGTTCGAGACGTCGGCCGGGTAATGGGACTGAGTTACCCCGATGCCGATCGTATCGCGAAAATGATCCCGAATGAGTTGGGCATCACGCTGAAAGGCGCACTGGAAAAGAATCCGGAATTGAAACAGGCCGTAGAAACCGAAGAGAACACTCAGCAACTTTGGAATTATGCGACCGTGCTGGAAGGGCTCACTCGAAACACGGGCATCCATGCTGCGGGCGTGGTGATTGGCGATCGACCGCTCGACGATTACATCCCGCTTTGCCGCGGCAACGACGATGAAATCGTGACGCAATATGCCATGGGCCCGCTCACCGACCTGGGCATGTTGAAAATGGATTTTCTCGGGCTTAAAACGCTCACGGTTCTGCAGGATGCAGCCGCCTTGATTCGGGATCGGCAGCCAGATTTTTCATTCGAAGAACTGCCGCTCGATGATCGAGCCACGTTTGATCTTCTGAATCGCGGCGAAACGATTGGTGTGTTTCAGTTGGAATCCGGCGGGATGGTTAACCTGTGCAAGCAGTTCGATGTCAACAGCATCGACGATATTATCGCATTGATCGCGCTCTATCGCCCAGGCCCGATGGAATTGATTCCCGACTACATCAAGCGCAAAAAGGGCCAGACAAAAATCAAGTACGAGCATCCGCTCCTGAAAGAAGTCTGTGCCAATACGTACGGGATCATGATCTACCAGGAACAGGTGCAGCGCGCGGCCAACGTCCTGGCCGGATATACCCTGGGTCAGGCCGATCTTCTCAGGCGCGCGATGGGAAAAAAGGACAAAGTGAAGATGGCGAAAGAACGCGTCAACTTCATTGAGGGATGCCAACGCGTGAACGGGATCGACGAAAAGAAGGCAAACGCCATCTTCGATCTCCTCGAAAAATTCGCGGGATACGGTTTCAATAAGAGTCACAGTGCCGCTTACGGCTTGATCAGTTATCGAACCGCCTATCTGAAAGCGAATTATCCGGTCGAATTCATGGCCGGGTTGCTCAGTAACGAAGTCAACAATACAGGGAAAATTGCGATATTTGTCGCGGAATGCCAAAGGCTCGGGATATCGATTCTGCCGCCGGACATCAACCGGAGCCAACTGAAATTTGTGCCTGAAATTCAGGCAGACCAGCGGGGTATTCGATATGGCCTCGCCGCCATCAAAAATATCGGCGAGGCCGCCATGGGGTCCGCAATCATCGAAAGAGAGAAGAACGGTCTGTTTAAATCGGTCGAGGACTATTGCAGTCGTCTGGACTCCAAGTCAGTCAATCGCAAAATTCTGGAAAACCTGATTCGGGCGGGAGCATTCGATTTTACCGGGAAAGATCGTGCGGAACTATTTGAGCGAATCGATCAAGCTCTATCTGCCGGAGCCTCTTTGCACAAGGACAGGCGCAGCGGCCAAGTCTCGTTATTCGGCGACTTGGAAATGGCAGCGACTCCAAAGACAAACGGTGACGCCGTCCATTTCACGGCTTGGTCGACCGTCGAAAAACTCGGACATGAAAGGGATCTCCTGGGCTTCTATGTGACAGGCCATCCGTTGGATGCTCACCGGGAGATTATCGAGGCAGGCGAGTACGTGCGGATCAGCGATTTAGCCGACCAGGACGACAAAGTAACGGTCAAGCTCGCCGGGTCGATCTCCGCATTCGACAAGAAGCTGACCCGCAAGGAAGGAAAGCCGTTTGCGATACTGACAGTTGAAGACTTTACGGGCTCCGTTGAGGTGATGGTTTGGGGCGAGGTGTACGCGAAAACGGCAAAGGAAATCGACAAGGGGAAAATTGTGGCTATCACGGGCAAACTGGACAAGCGGGAGGACGGTATCCGGATTGTGGCAAACGAGATCGGGCCGATCGCCGGCCGGAAATCGGTCAAGGCTCTAACGATCGATATCCCTATGGAAAAAGCCGATGAAGAGCGGTTGATTGCAATCCGCACTCTCGTTCGTCAATTCGCTGGGAGACAACCGCTTTACCTGCGGTTCCGATCGCCCGACGGCCACGAAATTCGCCTGAAGGCCGACTCAGAATATTCGGTCCGAGATGAGGAAACGTTCAGGGCAAAGCTCGCAGAACTGCTCGTCTGAAAGACGGCGCGCCGCCCGGAAGGACGCCCGTCGGCGCTATTTTGATCGACGCCGTAGTTTTCGCAACCTTGCGGTGCAGTTTCATTGTCGACGAGGCATTCGGATCTCTTCCTCCCCGTTCCGCGACCGCCTCTTGCAAAAGCGGATTTCAGCATTAGTGTCTCGGTTCCTTTTCGCCCGGCTATGACTCTGTTCAATCGAGAGATGAAGATATTTTCAGGATCAGCGCATCGCGATCTGGCCCTGAGAATTTGTCAGGCGATCGGCGCTCCACTCGGCGACGCGATTGTCAGCTCTTTTCCGGACGGCGAAACGCGTGTCAAAATTAACGAAAACATTCGGGGTCGCGATATTTACATCGTCCAGCCGACCTGCCCGCCGACCAACCAGAATTTGATGGAGCTCCTGATCCTGATCGATGCCGCCAGACGAGCAAGCGCTTATCGGATCACGGCGGTCATTCCCTATTTTGGATATGCGCGACAGGACCGCAAAGATCAGCCTCGGGTACCGATCACCGCCAAACTCGTAGCCAATCTGCTCGTTGCGGCCGGCGCCAGCCGAGTGCTGACGCTTGATTTGCATGCACAACAGATCCAGGGGTTTTTCGATATCCCTGTCGACCATTTGTACGCGGCACCGGTATTGATCCGCTATATCCGTCAGAAGAAAATCGTTAACCTCGCGGTCGTCTCGCCGGACGTTGGCGGGCTAAAATTGGCCTCCGCCTACGCAGAGGCGTTGGGGGCCACATTGGCAATCGTCGCAAAGCGGCGAATCAGTCCCACTGAAACAGAGGCACTGACGGTGATCGGCGACGTGGACGGAAAAAATGTCATCATGGTCGATGACCTCACCGAAACCGCCGGCACCCTGACAAACGCCGCGACGCTGTTAAAAAAATTTGGTGCCGAAGATATCTACACGGGCGTCTCTCACGCTGTTTTTACCGAAGTTGCCCATCAAAGACTGATTAAGTCGGAAATCCAGGAACTGATCACGACCGATAGCACGCCGGTGAAACTGCACCCGGACTGCAACATTACTGTCCTTTCCATCGCGGAGCTCCTCGCTGAGGGCATCCACAGAATTTACACGAATGAATCGGTAAGTTCGCTTTTCGAGATCAATGCAAGATAATCTTAAGAATCATGGCTCAACAAGTTAAACTAAAAGCGCAGAAGCGGACCGTGATCGGCCGGAATGCTATCAAAAAGATTAAAAAGGAAGGTCTGGTTCCCGGAGTGGTTTATGGCTCTCAGACGCTGCCAATGGCCCTTCAAGTTGATGGTCGTGAATTGAAAAACGTGCTTGCGCATGCCTCGAGCGAACACGTTTTAGTGGAGTTGGAGATCGCGGACGGCGGCCAGAGTACCAACCGACTGGCTCTGATACAGGAAGTTCAGCATCATCCCTTGAAGCGCGAACTATTGCATGTCGATTTTCACGCCGTTTCAGCCACCGAGAAAATCACTTCCGAAGTACCTATTGAAGCGGTCGGTGAAGCCTTGGGAGTCAGAACCTTTGGTGGGCTGCTCGAGTATTCTTTGCGTACGCTGGAAGTCGAATGTCTGCCGCAGGATCTGCCTGACATCATTCGGATCGATGTGACGAACCTGAACATAGCCGAGTCGCTCCATGTCCGCGATATTCCTCTTCCTGCTGGGGTTGAAGCTCTTACTGACAGCGACCTGACCGTTGTCAGCGTTGTTGCTTCACGTGTCGGTGAGGAGGTTACAGAGACCGCGGAGATCCCTGCGACCCCTGAAGTTATAACCGAGAAGAAGGGAGAAGCCAAACCGGAGGCTCCTCAGTCTTAACACTCAATGGCTGCTCTGCGTCTGGTGGCTGGTCTGGGAAATCCCGGGCGCCAGTATAGCGGTACGCGGCATAACGTCGGTTTCATGGTGCTCGATAATCTGGCGCGAAAAAAAGGAGTGACTTTTTCAAGATCGGCTGCCTGGGGCTCTGATTTGGGCAAATGGGGCGACATCCTTTTGATAAAACCGCTCACCTACATGAACCGAACTGGAGATGTCATTGGTCGATTCGCACATTATTTCAAAATCCAGTCGGAAGAGATTCTGGCCGTGGTGGATGATGTTGCTCTTCCGCTTGGGCGGATCCGGTTACGACCGGCAGGCAGCGATGGCGGCCACAATGGGTTGAAATCGCTCATTGTGCATCTGGGCGAGACCTTTATGCGCTTGAGGGTCGGGATCGGCGCTTCGAGTGACTCCGGTCATCTGAGCGACCACGTTCTGGGCGAATTCGATCGGGCGGAGAAGCAAACGATGGATCGAGCGATCGAACGTGCGGCAGAAGCGATCGAACATGTGGCGCACCACGGGATCGCCTCGGCGATGAACAATTACAACAAAGCAGAAGAATATTGACACATTATGAAACATCGTTATGAATGCTTGCTGGCCATTGATACCCGTGGCCAGGAAGACAGCGTGAAAGAGATTATTGAACGTCTGGAATCGGATTTGGCGAAAGAAGGCGCTGCGGTCGAGCAAGTCCAGAAAATGGATAAGCGTCCGTTAGCTTACACCCCGCGTCACCTGGACTCCGCGTACTACGTCAATTTCATTTTTGAATCAGATCCATCCTTGATCACGAAACTGCGCGGTAAATTTAAGCTCGACCCAATCGTTTTTCTCCAGCATTACCAGAGGTTGCCGCTTAGAGTGCCCGTGCGAACCTCGAAAGCCTAGACTTCGCTTATGGCAAATCTTAACCGCGTACTGTTAATCGGTAATCTGACACGCGATCCCGAGTTGCGCTATACCCCCAAGGGCACCGCAGTTACGGAGATCGGTCTCGCCGTCAATCGAGTATACTCGGGGGAAGATGGCGAAAAAAAGGAAGAAACCACCTTCGTCGACGTGACGCTTTGGGCGCGGCAGGCCGAGATTGCCGGACAATATCTGAAAAAAGGACGCCCAGTCTTTATCGAAGGTCGTCTCCAACTGGACACCTGGGACGACAAGCAGACGGGCCAGAAAAGGTCTCGATTGCGCGTGGTCGCCGAAAATCTTCAACTGCTGGGCAGCCGGCAGGAAGGTGAAGTTTCCTCTCCCGTTCCCGCGCCGCGCCGCAGTCCCAGTGCGTCTGCTCCCGCTGCTCGGCCCGAACCGCGTGATCCCGATCTCGATGCCGAACCGGACGACATTCCATTTTAGACGTCAGAGGCCGAAGAGCAAAGTAGCATAGGGGTCAATCGTTGAGTAGCGCTGTGTGGGTTGCGTGCTCATCGGTACGCCGGCAAGTCAGTGACCGGTGTAGTGGTACCCGTCGCCTAAATCCCTTGGCTTAGCCCGACCGCGCCAATCAACCTACAATCCGGCGCACGATTTCCTTCTCGGCAGTGAGAGCAAAGACGTCTGACGCGAGTCGCACGCCGCCTTTGCCCGGATTGCTCAACATTGTTTTTGCGAGCTCTCGCCCCGTCTGGCCGACTTTAACGTCGCCATATTCGAAACGAAAGATTTGCGGATGTATCATGGATAGGGCGGCCAGAGGATCGTGGGGATTATTCTTATCCAAGTCACGATAGGTCCACCAGGCGCGGATTTGATTCTCTAAAGTTTCTCCTAGCGGATTGGGCAGCGTGGAGATCCGTTGTACGTCTTTCTCGGTGATCCAGACGCGAAGCGTCAGATCAAGGCCTACCGCCGTGATCGGAATACCTGACTCGAATACGATTTGAGCCGCATCGACGTCGCAGCGGATGTTGTGCTCCGGACGATCGAGCCAGTACGCGCCGCCCATGATATAGAGGTGCTTCACGCGGCCCTTGAATTCCGCTGAAAGCCGAATCGCCTTGGCAATATTTGTCAGCGGTCCAATGGCTAGGATTTCCAATTCACCTGCGGATCGCTCGGCGTTAGCGACAAGATACTCTTCCGCCTTAATTGAGGTATCAATCGAAATGGTTTCCAGGCCCACCATCCCCTCCCCTTCGTGCCCGGCCCAATAAATTTGTCTCCCTGAAATCGGTTTTGGAGCGCCGGCGACGATTTCTACCTCCGGACGCTTCAGCATATCGCAGGTGGCTTTGGCGATTCTGGCTCGATGAATGGTGTCGCCATAAACTGTGGTGATTCCGATCAATTGCAGCTCGGGAGCTTTCGCGAGCATCACCAGCGCCAGGATATCATCGACATCGGATCCAATATCGGTATCTAATATTACAGGTCGCATAATAGTTCTTCTTTCTCCATTTTAAGATCTCGCGAATGGTTCGGACGACAGGCAGATTTCGGCGAAATGATACCGGCAATTGATATCACTATTTGAAGCCTCCCGCGGTCACGCCCTGGACATAGAATCGCTGGAGCGGGAGAAGAATCAGCAATGGGATCAGCGCCGCCAGGGTCGCCGCCGCGAAGAGTTCGTTCCAAAGGGTCTGATATCGTTGTTCGAACCCTGCCAGAGCCACCTGAATCACTCTTAAGCCTTCCGACCTCGTCGCGATCAAGGGCCACAAGAACGACTCCCATTGGAACAGAAAAATCAAAAGGCCCGCACTGACAATCACTGGCTTCGACAACGGCAGATAGATTCGGAGAAATATTGTCAGCCAACTTGCTCCATCCATCTTTGCTGCATCTACCAGCTCTCGGGGAATTTGCGCAAAAAACTGCCTGAATAGAAATATAACAATCCCGTTGGCAATACCGGGAACTATCAACGCGAGATAGGTGTCTAACCATCCGAGCGACCGCACCACTGTATACAACGGGATTGAAATCGCCTCAAACGGCACGAGAAAAGTTAGCACGGTGACTCCGAACAACATATTTCGTCCTGGAAATCGTAGAATTGCAAAGGCAAATCCGGCGAGCGAATTAACGGCAAGACCGGCTAGCACGGTTGCGAAGGCAACAAACAAGCTGTTGAAGACGGCGCTTCCAAATCCTTTTTCGAAGAAAATATTCCGATACGCATCGAAGGTAAACTTATCAGGAACCAACGCGCGCCAACTAAACGGGGAGACGTATCGATAGATATCATTGAGCGGCCGTAAAGACGAAGCCAGCGCCCACCAGAGCGGCAGGAGGAAAAGAAAGCCGATCGCGCAATACAGGATATGGATCAGGACCGCAGAGAGGAACGTCTTCATTTAACGCTGCTCACGTTGGAAAAGTGAAAACTGTGCAATCACGGCGATCATCACGAGCGTCAGAAGCACCATTACGATGGTGAGGGCTCTGCCCATTTCGCCGTAGGTAAAACCGGACTTGTAAGCTTCATACATTAAGACGTGTGTGGAATAAGCAGGCCCGCCCCCAGTGAGGAGAAACATCGGGACGAAAAGCAGAAAGTTAACCGCTGTGTCAGTCACCAGGACAAACAGCAACGGTCTCTTGATCAGAGGAAGCGTTACGCGAATGAAACGCTGGGTTCGATTTGCCCCGTCGATCTTTGCGGCTTCCTGGACCTCGCGTGGCACATCCTGCAGGCCGGCCCATAGAAAAATCATCCAAAAGCTGGCTCCTTTCCAAGTTGCGATTGCGACTATGCACCAGAGCGCCTGGTTCTGGTTGATCAGGAACGGTTGTGCTGGAATTCTTCCCAGCGCCAGAATCGAATCGATCAGCCCGGCATTTGGATCCAGCATGATCCGCCAGACAATACAAGCAATTGGCAGGGAAACCCCTATTGGAACGAAAAAGAGTAATCGATAGAGCCCGATTCCCCTGAAGCTCTGATTCGCCATGACTGCCAGAACCAGTGCCAGGCAGACTTGGAGCGGATTGATGACGATATTCAACTTGATCGTCACCCAAACGGACTTCCAAAAGACAGGGTCTTTGAACAAATCCAGATAATTTGCCAGTCCAACAAAGTTCAGCCTTCCGGCCTGCACGAATGACTCCGTGCAAAGGCTGCCCCAACAGGTCACGGCGATTGGATAAATGCGAAAGATTCCGAGCGCGAGAAGCGCGGGCGCAAGCATCCAATAAGCAACCACGGCTTCCGAACGGCTCTTCATTCCTGCTTCTCTCCAGTGTGACGTCTCGCAGAGCGCTTCTAAGTTGCCGGGTGCAAAACGGGCAATCGGCAACTCGATTCTAGCCTGACCGAGGTGGCAAGGACCAGCACTCCGTGCCGGCAACGCCCATCTCCGTAATCTTTACTTGAATTGGGCAAGGAAGCGATCGACGCGTTGCGCTGCACCATCGAGCGCCTGCTTCGGATCAACGCCGTTGCGAACATCTTCGAAGGTGGAAAAAAAGATGTCTTCCAACTGCAGGTAGCCTGGCGTCACGGGGCGAAACACCGCGCTGTTGCGTGCTTCGTAGACACCCAGGAGGTACGCGTTATTCGGGAAGGATCGATACTTTTCAGCGTTCTCGATCGCAGTCAGCAACTCCTGAGTGGCCGGCAACTGACCCTGCGCCTCGAACCAGATTTTCGATCCTTGTTCCTGTTCAGTCAGAAACTTCACAAACTTTGCCGCTTCGGCCTTGTGACTGGAGCCTTTTGCAATGCCGACATGCCAACTGCCGGTGCCCGTGACAGGGCGCCCCTCTTTAAAGTAAGGGAAAGGAGCAATGGCGAAGTCGACGCCCGCCTCCTGGAAGCGGGGCACATTCCACTCTCCGCCGACAAACATTGCGACCTTTCCACTGGCGAAGAGGTTCGGAGACTCGGCCGGTGCGACATTTTTCGGACTCACCTTCCATTTGTTGAACAGATCGGAATACCACTGCGCCGCCTTGACCCATTGATCAGAATTGAGGTAACCCTCGGCCTTCAGACCATCCGGGCTTACGAGCGACCGGCCGAGAGACTCACCGAGGCATTGCAACTGATAAAGCCTGCTCACCTGGTCGAATTCAAACCCCCAGACATCAATTTTACCGTCGCCCTTGGTGTCTTTAGTCAATTTCTTTGCCGCGTCCACGACCTGGTCCCAGGTCCATCTTTCATCCTTCGCGATCGAAGCGATTTGGTCGTAGTTGGTCTCCTTCCCCGGCTCGATGGCCTTGGGCGGTGTCACGTTAGATTGCTGGAATATTTTGCGATTGATATAAAAGAACTGGCTGGAACTGTTCTGCGGCGCCGCCATGAAGCTTCCTTTGTACATTCCGGCTTGCCATGAGGGTTTGACCCAGGTTTTCTCGATTTCCTGTTTCGTAAAATAATCGTCCAAGGGTGCCAGATAACCTCTGACGGTATAGGACGCGACGAGTGGAACATCGACGCTGATCAGGTCCACGTCAGAGTCCTGGGCTTTCATGCGAACCTCAATCGTCTCGAAAAGCTGGCGGAACGGATAGGTATCCAATTCGACCTTAATGTCCGGGTTTTCGGTCTGGAATGCGGCGATCACCTTTTTGACGCTGGCCGGCCAGGCGCCATCGGAGAGAGTCAACCAACGAATCGTGGTTGCTGCATTGGCAGAGACCATTGGGAGGATCATCATCGCCGCGGCGAAGAAATTGAGAATGGTAGGATAAACAGGCAAACGGGAAAATAGCGCTTTCATTGGGATCCGGAGGAAGATAATGTGAACGTTAACATCTTCGGGATTGGGCGGGCCGATGTCAAGAACGTTGGGTTTAATTTGTTGAATTTGCCGAATCAATCCCAAAGGAGTTATGTCCCAGATCGATCATGGTCATGCTCATGGCAGAATCGCAACACTTCATGAGGTCGCTGCGAGGGCTGGCGTTTCCCACCAAACCGTTTCCCGCGTGGTCAATGATAGCCCTCGAGTCGCCGAACAAACACGAGTCCGCGTGCTGCGGGCGATCGAGGAATTAGACTACAGGCCTAACAAAGCGGCACGAAATCTGGTCAGCAAGCGATCGACTCTGATTGGAGTCATCACTTTCGCGACTCACTTTTACGGGCCGGCACACATCCTGACCAGCATCGATCAAGCAGCAAGAAATTTCGGCTACAAGGTTTTATTAGCGAGTCTTTCGGACCCTTCGCCGGAATGCATCGATGCGGCCGCGCGCGAATTGATTGCACATGGTGTGGAGGGAATGATGGTCAACGTGCCAATCGAATTGGATCCTGAGAGAATCCAACCATCGTTCAGGGGAATTCCGGTTGTCGTGATGGACGCCAACGGCAAGAATCGCGTCGCGACGGTGACTCTCGACAACGAGGCGGGCACCCGGATGGCGACAGAGCATCTCGTTCAACTCGGCCATACCAAAATCGCCTGCGTCAGCGGTATCCTGAAGTGGCGGTGTGGCCGATTAAGACATCAAGAATGGCGGCGGACGCTGCGCGCACTCGGATTGGAGCCAGGACCCACGGCCGAGGGGGACTGGAGCGCTAAGGGCGGTTACCGCGCGACCAGGGAACTTCTTGAGATCGGCCGGGACCAATTCACGGCAATAGTAGCCGGTAATGACCAGCTGGCACTCGGGGTATTGCACGCATTGCACGAAGCCGGATTAGAAGTGCCCGGACAGATTTCCCTGGTGGGCTTCGACAATATACCCGAGTCCGCTTTCTTCAATCCGCCGTTGACGACGATTGACCACGCCTTCGACGCCGTAGCCCGTCATAGTCTGGAATACCTGGTCCAGATCATCCGAGATCCCGCAATTTTGCCCAAGCACCGAAACATCGTGCCGACACTTGTCTGCCGGGAAAGCACCGGCCCAGCCTTGCGGCCTGATCCTGTAGTTTCCATTGGGAGATTCGAAGGATGATCGCAAAGTCGAGACTGAACGCTGCGCTCGCCACGAAAGTACTCCGTGGCGAGGGGGCTGCGTTGATTCCAGTTTGACCGCCGTACCTGTTGCGAGGCTGGAAGGGTGGCGTGCTCAAAAAAATTTGTCGGAAAACAGGGCGAATACTTATCCTAAATATATTATGATACATAAAACATGGAAAACATGGTATTTATTTATGGTATAACTGCCGATAGCTCCGCTCGCATTAAGCTCTGGCGATAAATACTTGCTCCATGAAACCAAACCGACAAACGGCCAAAAAAGACGGCTTTTTTCTGAGGTGGTTGCCGGTGGCTGGTTCCGTAGTCCTGATGATTATGATCTCCCTTGTTTCCACGGTCAGTGTTTACAAGCTCAAGTCATCGAACTTTTGGCGCGAGCACAGCTACGAAGTGCTCGCAACGGCGCAAGCTTTCATCACCGATCTCTACGACATCCGCGGAGATGCGCGCAATTACGCGTTTACCGGCAAAGCGCCTGCCCGCAAGGGTTTTCAAGAGAGCACGCATAGTGCGGCTCTACGGCTGGCCCAACTAAAGCTATCGGCTCAGGATAACCCGGGACAGCAAGCGCTGCTAGGGCCAATCGGCATGGACCTGGAGGAGGTGGCATCCTATTCACAACAGCTGGTAAATGTTCGTCAAAACCTTGGGATCCAGGCAGCCGTTGAATTGGAATCGAGGGGCGAGGGAATGACTTCGATAAATCGGGCCCTCGTTGATTTGCAGGCGTTCACGGACGAGGAGCACCGTCTCCTCAATAAACGTCTTAGAATCGCTGAAGCCGATTTCCACAACACAGAGCGCTTGCTCATCTTCGGGAGCATACTGGCTGCTCTATTAGTTGTTCTGGCCAATCTGTTGACCGGCCGAGCCATGGCCAAGCAAAGGGTACTTACGCACGCGGCCCAGGCGGGTGAACTAGCCAAAAGCGAATTTCTGGCAATTATGAGCCATGAGATCCGCACCCCGATGAACGGAGTCATCGGTATGACGAGTATTCTTGCTGATACGGAGCTCACTGACATGCAGCGAGATTGCGTTACCGCCATCAGCGCAAGTGGCGAATCGCTCATGACCGTGATTAATGACGTTCTTGATTTTTCAAAAATCGAGGCGGGAAGAATGAAACTGGAAAGCCGTTCGTTTAACCTCCAAGAATGCGTCGAAGAGGCGCTAGACCTTTTTTCCGCCGAGATTCGGATCAAAGGTCTCGAAGCTGTTTATCTCATCGCCCCTGGAGTTCCTTCCCACTTGATCGGCGACCCAACGCGCATTCGGCAGATCCTGGTCAATCTGATCAGCAATGCGATTAAATTCACGTCTGAGGGTGAAATCGCGATCAACGTTGAAAGCAAAGGTCAGGACGAAAAGGGCTGGCGCCTTGAATTTTCCGTGACCGATACGGGTATCGGGATCTCAAAGGAAGGGATTGAGAAGATCTTCAACGCATTTCAGCAAGTCGATACCTCCACCACCCGGCGTTACGGGGGGACTGGACTCGGCCTCGTTATCAGTAAACGTTTGGCTGAGTCTATGGGGGGAGCGATCCGGGTGGAAAGTGTCCCCAGCACAGGGTCATGCTTCCTTTTTTCTGTGACCTTAAAGGCGTCGCAAGAGTCTGCTCCAGCATATCAGTCAGGAAAATCCCGCGTCCTGGCATCCCGTACCGTTCTGATCGTGGACGATAACGCCACCAATCGACGCGTTTTGGAGATTCAATTGACAAGCTGGGGGATGAAACCCATCTCCACCTCCAGTGGTGCCGAGGGGTTGAGGAAAATGGCGGAACAAAATTTTGACGTTGCCTTGATCGACTCCCAAATGCCGGGAATGGATGGAGTCACGCTGGCGCGAGAGATTCGCAACCGGACCGAAACGCCACTTATCCTGCTTTCGTCGTCAGGCGAGACCATCGCAGGAGAAGACGCAAACCTCTTTCGGATTCAACTCTCCAAACCGATCAGGCGCTCTTCGCTGTTTAATGCTTTGCTGAAAGCAGCAGGAACGGAGCCAGAGCAGCCGCTGCTAGTCCCCGAGAAAAAGTTCGATCGCACTATGGCGACAAAATACCCGCTGCGGATTTTGTTGGCCGAGGATAATTCCGTAAATCAGCAGGTTGGCTTGCTCATGCTTTCACGGCTGGGATATACCGCGGATCTGGCGAAGGACGGCCAGCGGGCGCTGAAGGCTGTCGAGAAAGTCGAATACGATTTGATCCTTATGGACATTCAAATGCCCAACATGAACGGTCTGGATGCGGCTCGCATCATCCGCGAGAGGCTGGGCGCAATGTGTCCTGCTATTTTTGCCCTTACAGCAGAGGCTCTTGATGGCGACAGACAAAGATTCCTCGGTCTCGGCTTTGACGGTTATCTGAGCAAGCCTCTGCAAATTCATTCGCTTCGAGAAATGTTGAAGACCGTTGCCCGCAGCGCCCAGCTCGCCATGGGGTAGGACACTGAGTCACGCACGGATCTCATCCTCACTCGTAATCGTTCTTGCCGTCGTGCGGGTTCTCGGCCTTTGATTGCTGGCTAAAACAGGTTGCGCTGAAAAAAACGCATAAACGGCAGAACGCACCAGCTGTATTTGGGCGCGCCCTGAAGAAATCGAGAACGCAGCTCGACGACGAGAACGACTAACAAATAATCCATGCGTCGAGGGGTATGCCCGTAACCCTGCCGGCGACGCGCACGTTGCCGGTCATCAAATCGCGATAATAATCGGTCCATCCAGAAACTCCAGATTGGGTATATCCATGTCGCGCACCGCCATCCGCGTCCCCGTCTGGCATCAGGTAACCCTGACCGGCGAAATAGGCGCAAACTCCGTGCAGCCATTCATGAAGCCAAACTTCACCGATCACCGGAATCTGCCATCTCCACGTTTCTGTATTACCGACAGTCGCGTATGTCGCGCCGTTTGACCACGAGGAAGCAGCCATCCCCAACCCCCAACCCGCGGAAGAGACAGATGTCCCATTCATCAAATTGCGTTGCGGCCATAGAACAAATATCGACTGATAGGAACCGGGCGCGGCCAAGTAGTCTATCTCCTCCCTTGTATCGTTTGGAGACGGCCAATACGTGCCGTCGCTCAAGTCCGTCAACGAAGTAAGGCTTCTCTCAACTTTTCGTATCTCGTAGCGGACACTTGCTCTGCGGGAGGTCAGCTCTTCGACCAGCGAGGGAAGCTGTTGAAAAGAACAGACGCCATCGTCCACTTCTTGGTCCGTCAGGAAATGGACGTAACGTTCTGAACTTCCCGAACGAACGGGAAGCTGAACGTCGATTGCGCCATAGATAAGAAGCAGCGAACGCCAAATCATCATTGTCGACAATGTACAAATTGTCCGGGCACCTCGCCAGTATCCTCTTGAGCGAACAACGCCGATTTCCTTTTCATTCAAAAAAAAATTCGAACCAAACCCATTTTCGACTTCGGGTCGTGGTTTGGGATAGTTTCCTGAAGGGACACTAGTTAGTTACTGGTACACCGACTCGTAACGGCCAAACATGGACCGCCGTCAACCGGGGAATGGGAGCCATATGTCCTGAGCCTTTTCAGCGCCTACTTCCTGTAACATTATTTCCCAGGGTTGAAACCCTGAGCTTTATACACAACTCGGAGAAAGGGCAGGTGCGGGATAAGCGCTCAAACATAAAGTGATTGCGCCCCGATACAGGCTGGAAGCCTGTGCTACATTGCTCTCCGGACGGTTGGGGCCAACGAGCGAAAGCGCTCTGCAAGGATGTCCGCGTACCCACAGTGACCGAGCCACGGCGCAAAGTAGCATAGGCTTCCAGCCTGTCAACGGTCGTTCGGAATTGACCCACTTTCGGTCGTATAAAATTGACCCGGGGGGTTGTGGTATGGATGGGAAGGAATGGAGTTATTTGATGGTTGTTTGGGTTAGGTTTGGTTGAAGGCTGACGAGGCCTGATTTGCGTTTTTCGCGGAGGCGATAACTGTCGCCCTTAATGGAAATGACGGTGGAATGGTGCAGAAGTCTGTCTAGAGCGGCGCTGGCCAGAACCGAATCGTTGGCGAAGACCTGCCCCCACTGGCCGAAGGCTTTGTTGGAAGTAATAATAGTCGGAAGGGCTCTTTCGTAACGTTTGGCGATGAGTTCGAACAGCATCGACGCTTGATGAGGATCCAGAGGGAGGTATCCGATCTCGTCGATGATGAGCAGTTTAGGTTGGGCGAGCATCTTCATGGTATGGGGCAAGTGATTTTGGGCGAAAGCGGTGGCGAGTTTACGGGCCAGTTCTAAAGCGCTGCTGAAGTAGATCCGGTAACCGAACTCGACAGCAATGACGCCCAGAGCGATCGCTAAATGGGTTTTTCCGACTCCGGGAGGACCCAGCAGGATGACGTTGCGCGCTTCAGCCAGGAAGCGACCGGTAGCGAGTTCTTCGAACAAAGTTCGATCAATACTGGGTTGGGAAGCGAAATCAAAATCGGCCAGGCGTTTGAGATAAGGAAAATTACTGAAGCGCAAGCAGGTGTCGATCGAGCGCTGTTTGCGCGCCGCCAGTTCGACTTCCAGGAGCCTGCCCAGGAAATGGCTATAGCTCCAGTTTTCAGCGGCCGCTTGCTGAGCAAGCTGATCGAGCAGCGCCGCGGCGTTTGCGTGACCCAGGGACTCGAGGCCTTCTTTTGCCAGATGTTCGTAACTGGTTGCACTCATGGCTTAAGCGGCTTGAACCTCCTGTTCGTAAACCGACAGAGGACGTTGTTGGACTTCGGTTTGAAAATCGATTTCGCATAACGGCCTTGAAGTCGTGTTGTGGTTGCCGCCTGGAGAAGGACGGGACAACTCCCAACGTTCACTGATATGTTGGGCCGATTCGACGCGGCTGGTTCCTGCCGCTTTAGAGCCTTCGGGATGGGAAGCGATGAGCTGACCCGCGCAGCGGATCGTCACGTTGCCTGAGAGAGTCTGGATCTCCACCCGACGATTGCAGTAAAGGGCCGGAACCGAATATTGAACCCCTTGAACTTGCACCATGGCTTCAGCGTTAACGCGCCGGCTCAAAGTCCGAGTCCCGGTCCAGGGCTTTAAGTCTTTGAGACTCTGAAGAGCTTCCTGAGCCAATAGATCGGCAGGAATTTTGCCGGTGGTGCCGTGGATCCTGGAGTTGGCCGTTTGCATCCAGGCCCAACGCTGAGCGTTGAGGTCCTCTAGCCCTGCGAAATGACGCCCGCGTAAAAAACTATCTTTCACATAGGCGGCACAACGTTCCACCTTGCCCTTGGTTCGGGGGCGCCAGGGTCTGTGGCATTTGACGCCAAAACCGTAGTGAGCGGCGAAATCGCCAAAGAGTGGATGGATCTGACCCGCATGGAGCCGGATTTGCTTCATGTTGTCGTAGAGAATGGTCTCAGGGACCCCGCCAAAGAACTCGAAAGCGCGCTGGTGAGCGCCGATGAGCAGCTCCTGGCGCATGGAGAGAGTAAACTCGACATAACACATCCGGCTGTAGGAAAGGACCATGACAAATGCGTAGACATAGAGCCGGGTTCCATCGGCCAGAGGGTAACGGCCCACCTCGGTCCAATCGCATTGGGCCTGTTTGCCCGGCGGGGTCTCGAAGCGAACCGTGAGTTTTTTAGAAACCTGGGTGCTTTGACGCAACTGGGCCACAAAGCGTCGCACGATCCTCTCGCCGCCTTTAAAGCCCATTGCGCGGATCTCCTGAGTCAATCGCACAGCGGAAAGTTGATGTTGGAGGTAACGCTCGCGCAGGTACGGCTCGAAGGCATCGACTAAGCTGGCGCGTTGGCGTGGGGCGGCCTGCCGCGGAGCTCGGGTCTTGAGCACCTTGCGAACGGTATTGCGTGAATGGCCGCTGAGACGGGCTATCTCCCGGACGGAGTGACCTTCCCTTTTTAAGAGTTGGATGTTCATGAATTGGTCGATATCGAGCATCGGGCGATCAATTGAAGTGTTGGCAAAACACCCATTTGATCGACTTCTGCTCCTCATTGCCATTCCCTCGCTCCACTCAACCCCCTTAAGGCTGCATCCGGCCACCCGGCCGACGCTGGAAAAAGCCTCTTTCGCTACGCTTCAGAGCCTTTTTCCAGCGATTAGAAGTCGCAGCTTCGCTGCATAAGGTGGGTCATTTTTAAACGACCGTTAGTGGGTCAATTTTACGCGACCGTTGATATAGGCTTCCAGCCTGTATTTTGCTCGCCTTGAGCGAGCCGGTCGAAGCGGCGTGGGTAGCCGCTGAGGATGTTAGAGTCCATCGGCAGTGAACGGTCGATACAGGCTGGAAGCCTGTGCTACATTGCTCTCCGGACAGGTTGGGGCCAACGAGCGAAAGCGCTCTGCAAGGATGTCCGCGTACCCACAGTGACCGAGCCACGGCGCAAAGTAGCATAGGCTTCCAGCCTGTATTTTGCTCGCCTTGAGCGAGCCGGTCGAAGCGGCGTGGGTAGCCGCTGAGGATGTTAGAGTCCATCGGCAGTGAACGGTCGATACAGGCTGGAAGCCTGTGCTACATTGCTCTCCGGACGGTTGGGGCCAACGAGCGAAAGCGCTCTGCAAGGATGTCCGCGTACCCACAGTGACCGAGCCACGGCGCAAAGTAGCATAGGCTTCCAGCCTGTATTTTGCTCGCCTTGAGCGAGCCGGTCGAAGCGGCGTGGGTAGCCGCTGAGGATGTTAGAGTCCATCGGCAGTGAACGGTCGATACAGGCTGGAAGCCTGTGCTACATTGCTCTCCGGACGGTTGGGCCAACGAGCGAAAGCGCTCTGCAAGGATGTCCGCGTACCCACAGTGACCGAGCCACGGCGCAAAGTAGCATAGGCTTCCAGCCTGTATTTTGCTCGCCTTGAGCGAGCCGGTCGAAGCGGCGTGGGTAGCCGCTGAGGATGTTAGAGTCCATCGGCAGTGAACGGTCGATACAGGCTGGAAGCCTGTGCTACATTGCTCTCCGGACGGTTGGGGCCAACGAGCGAAAGCGCTCTGCAAGGATGTCTGCGTGCCCACAGTGACCGAGCCACGGCGCAAAGTAGCATAGGCTTCCAGCCTGTATTTTGCTCGCCTTGAGCGAGCCGGTCGAAGCGGCGTGGGTAGCCGCTGAGGATGTTAGAGTCCATCGGCAGTGAACGGTCGATACAGGCTGGAAGCCTGTGCTACATTGCTCTCCGGACGGTTGAGGCCAACGAGCGAAAGCGCTCTGCAAGGATGTCTGCGCGCCCACAGTGACCGCGCCACGGCGCAAAGTAGCATAGGCTTCCAGTCTGTTTTTGCTCGCCTTGAGCGAGCCGGTCGAAGCGGCGTGGGAAGCCGCTGAGGTGTTAGAGTCCACCGGCAGTGAACGGTCGATACAGGCTGGAAGCCTATACTACGTTACGCCGTCGCGTCGTGGCTGTGGGTTCGCGGAGGTACCAGAAGGATAGCCTTAAGATATCGCTCCAGTGAAGAGATATTGCGGCTGATCGGCCCAACAATCGCGGGCTTGAGGTTGTTGAAATCAGTCGGACTGAGTCGGACCGCTCAACAGATACGCCCTGCGATTGGCGATCCGGTAGACAATCGTGACCGCAACGTGTCTGTCAGCCCGATAAGTTATTTCTACCTTGCTGGAATCCGATGACCACTTCGCAACGTATGCCTCTGCAGCCGTGTCCAAGGGATCGGTAATTTCTTCGAGGGGACCGATTTTTTTCCCTGTCCGAGCGTCCATTAGATAGACATGCCAGTTGTCATAACCCAAGTCCCCCTCACCGTGCGTGGCGATTGCGTATCGCCCGTCAGGTGAACTGCCGTTGGTAATCGTGACATACTCCCCCGGCTTGTATTCGTAATTCGACGTTGCGAACGCCGAAGCCGCACAGGCGACTAAAAGCAACAGGAGAGAAACCCGCAGACAAGGTTGTTTCATGGCATGTTCGTGACTGACCTCAAATGGGAGCCCGTGTTCCAGTCGGCTTATAAACTGTAAACGTGTCGACCTATGATCTGATTTTGACAGGTTTCGTCAAGCTCGCAAAAGTAGCCGGCCCAGCCCCAGACGCGCACGACAAGGTTTTTGTGACGTTCCAGAGGGTCAATTTCGAACTTGGCTGGGAATTGGAAAAAGTACGATGCTTCAAATACTTTTAATTCCTCATGTTAATTAAACCGACCAATATGAAAGGGGTCGTGCTGCCCGGAAACAGCACTGTTGAATTTCGCGAATTTGCTGTCCCTGAACCTCGGCACGGCCAAGTGCTCGTGCAAATGAAAGCCAGTTCAATCTGCGGGAGCGACATTCGAGCAATATATCGAGCCCACATTGGCAGGGGTCCGGAAGGCTACCAGCCCGGCACGATCGCGGGTCACGAACCATGCGGGCAGATCGTTGAGGCTGGGCCCGGTTGTCAGGAATTCAAGGCTGGAGACCGGGTCATTCTGTACCATATCAGCGGCTGTGGCGTTTGTGACGATTGCAAGGCGGGTTATATGATCTCCTGCCACAACGAGAATCGAGCGGCGTATGGATGGCAACGCAATGGTGGTCACGCGCCATATCTGCTGGCCGAAGAAACCACGTGTGTTCGATTGCCGGACAATCTGTCTTACGTAGACGGAGCATTGATCGCGTGTGGGTTCGGCACCGCTTGGGAAGCGCTCACACGCATGCGCGTCGACGGTCGGGACCGAATGTTGGTGACGGGGCTGGGGCCTGTCGGATTGGCGGCGGCGATGTTGGGAAAAGCGCTTGGAGTAAACGAGGTAATCGGGGTCGATACAAGCGTTGAGCGGATGCGGCTTTCCCTTGAACTGGGACTGGTAGATCACGCCCTCCCTAGTGATGCGGATTCGCTGGAAAGAATTCGAGAGCTTACCGATGCAAAGGGTTGCGAGGCCACAATCGATTGTTCGGGAGCGGCTCCAGCGCGCCTCCTCGCTCTGCAAGGCACCCGCCAATGGGGGCGCTGCGCCTATGTCGGCGAAGGAAGCGACGTTCACTTTGATGTTTCGCCATTGCTGATTCATCCACAGATCACCCTATTTGGATCATGGGTGACCAGCTTGGCTCATATGGCTGAGCTGACGGAGCGCCTGTCACGCTGGGATCTGCACCCCGAAAAAACCGTAACGCACCGATTCGGCCTGGAAGAGGCGGCCGAGGCTTATCGAGTTGCCGACGAGGGGCAATCCGGGAAAGTGACGATCATTTTTGAGTGAGCGGTTTCTGAACGATTGCGCGCATCGGGGTTTCAACCCCGGGAACCCTCACCCCTCTCCGCGATGATGCGCCCAGAATGGGCGCCAGTTCGAGTGTTGTCATAACTCACAACCGTCTTCAAATCCTCCTTATCTTCGCTGGGTCAGCATTACTCTTTTCCCAATTCAAACGATTCGACGGCAGCCCAGGCTAGTGCGCCAAGTCGGTGACTGATGCAGGGCGCGCCAGCCCGCGCGGCCTTCTCTTGAAGCGACCTTAGCCCTCTGCTGGAACTTGCGCGTCCAATTGAACCGCGTAGTTGTAGGCAGCG
This sequence comes from uncultured Verrucomicrobiae bacterium, assembly GCA_963736745.1. GTDB lineage: Bacteria > Verrucomicrobiota > Verrucomicrobiia > Chthoniobacterales > JAFAMB01 > JAFAMB01. The sequence continues at coordinate 34,206 of CAVTQD010000026.1, forward strand.
TTCGCAGAAGCCATGGTTTCGAATTCGACCAGCACAGTCCCCGTTGATGCTCGCAATGTCACGAAACGTTTCGGTGATTTCGTGGCGCTGAAAGAGCTAAGCCTGACGGTTCACTCGGGGCAATGCATAGGATTACTCGGCCCGAACGGTGCGGGTAAATCCACATTTATCGGCTGTCTCTACGGCTCGGTCGACCGGTCTGGTGGCGAACTCCGAGTTTTCGGCTTTGACCCGGCTCGAGATGCTCGGCGCATCAAAGAGCGGATCGGCGTGGTACCACAGGAGAACGCTCTGGATGAGGAACTGACCGTTCTTGAGAACATGAGTCTCTATGCGCGCTTCCAAGGCGTGAGGGAACCTTTCATGCGCATAGAAGAATTGCTGGAACACATGTCGTTGGGTCACAAGCGCGATTCTCAGATTCGATCGCTCTCCGGAGGAATGAAAAGGAGGCTCACTTTTGTGAGAGCGTTACTATCTGATCCGGAGTTGCTCATTCTCGACGAGCCGACGACCGGCCTCGATCCTACGGTTCGTCATCTGCTTTGGGACAAAGTGCTCTCTTACCGCCAAGCGGGAAAAACAGTTCTCGTCACCACACACTACATGCACGAAGCCGAGTTGCTTTGCGACAGCGTCGTTATTCTCAATCACGGTGTTGCTATTGCGCAGGGGTCGCCAAAGGAATTGATTGAAAAAGAGACTCCGGGATTTGTCGGCATTTTTGAAGCCGATCAGGCGAGCACACTCAAAATTCATTTTGATTCCAGCTGGCATTCTTTCATGCAAGCGAGGCAATACTGCGTCCGCGCACCACAAATTCAGCACCTCATCGACCTGCAAGCCGCCTCAGGAGTGACGGCGATTCAAATGCGGCCTGCGAATCTGGAGGATGTCTATCTCAAACTTACCGGAGAAGAACTGGGTGAAAATGAGTGATATGACTATCTCGCTCAGGCTAGCCTGGTGCGTCGTTGTCAGGAACTGGGTGGTTTACCGGAAAGATTTCATCGCCAACATTTCACCGACGCTCGCTGATCCGGCATTGATGATGACCGCACTGGGCATGGGACTTTCTCCGTTCATCGGAAGCATCCACGGCTTGAGCTACTCCCAATATCTTGCTCCGGGAATGGCGGCCACCACAGTTCTTTTCACCGCGTTTTTCGAATGCAGCTATGGATTCTACGTTCGCATGACGTTCGAGTCTGTTTTCAAGGCCATGCTGACAACACCGATCGGAACCCGTGAAGTGGTTCTGGGCGAGTTCATCTGGGTCTCAATCCGAGCCGGGTTAATGGCTGGCGGGGTCGGAATCGTACTAGCGCTCATAAGGCTACTGCCCAATCCATGGGCGGTATTTCTTTTCCCGATGATCGGCGGGATGCTCGCCATTCCGTGTGGCGCCATCGGACTACTTGCCTCATCGTACGTTCGCAACATTAACCAGTTCCAAACCGTCTATTCCTTTCTCATCGCGCCCATGTACTTCATTTCCGGCACCTTTTTTCCTCTGGCGGATCGTCCGATACTCGGCGCAATCGTACAGGTCTCGCCGTTTTTCCATGGCGTAAGCTTACTGCAGATGGCGGCCTGGAATCAGTTCTCGCCGCCAAAGATCTTGTATCATCTCGGTGTCATGCTCGCTTACGCGCTGATCCTGGGCCTTTGGTCGCTGGTTCGGGTTCGCGAGATGCTTATCAACTAAGCCTGCATCGATCGGAAATCTTTGTTGACTTGTGATCAATGCAGTCTGACGAAGGGGTCCTCTCATCAGGTTCAACGAAACAAAGTCTTTCAGGAAATCCCTATTTCTTCAGCTTAATCGCTTTGTAACTCTTCATCGTTTCAGTGACGGCTTTCTCGACCGGCAAGCGTTCCATGCTTGAGGCTCCGTAGAAGCCGTGGACGCCTTTCGTACGATGAAGAACGTATTCAGCGTCCTGCGGCTCTGAGATTGGGCCGCCGTGGCACAGGACGATCACATCAGTCCTTGCCGATTTTGCCGCATCGGCTATTTCCTGCACTTTACCCGGCGCTTCTTCGAGCGTGACGGCGGTAGACGCGCCGATTGAGCCTTTCGTCGTCAAACCGAGATGGGCAACGATGATATCTGCTCCTGCCGATGCCATCGCGGTTGCTTCGCCAGGATTGAAACAGTAGGGAGTTGTTAGCAAATCCATCTGATGAGCGACTCGAATCATTTCGACTTCCAACCCGTAACCCATGCCCGTCTCTTCGAGGTTCTTGCGAAATAGCCCGTCGTACAGACCAACCGTCGGAAAATTTTGGACTCCGGCAAAACCGATCTCTTTAACCTCTTTCAGAAAAAGGGGAATTTGACGGAACGGATCGGTCCCACAGACTCCGGCGAGGACCGGCGTCTCCTTCACCACTGTCAGGACTTCGCTGGCCATTTCCATGACGATTGCGTTCGCGTCACCATAAGGCATCAAGCCGGCTAGCGAGCCACGACCGGCCATCCGATAACGGCCGCTGTTATAGATGACAATCAAATCGACACCGCCCGCCTCTTCAAATTTCGCGGTAATTCCCGTGCCTGCGCCGCCACCGATAATCGGCTTATGGCTTGATATGAGCTTACGCAGCCGCTTTAGAATCTGTTGTCTGGTGTGTGTCATTAGCTGTTTTTGCCTGTTGAATAAGTTGAATGATCAATTCGACGGCCTTGGCTGCAAATTCCGGATCGTTAATGTTTCGATCCACCTCCACGACCGGGATCCCGGGTCTTAGATTCTTCTTTATCGCATCGAACATTGCCCGATCCGCAGTGCGATCGCAAAATGGTTGGCCATCTCCGTCCAGCATAGAGACGCCAAGACACGGGATGAGAAAGGCCACCGGCCCTTTTGCGGCGTTCGCTTTCCGGGCAAATATTTCTCCCATCTCCCGATTTTCTTCAGCATTGGTACGCATCAATGTAACCGACGGATTCCAATTGTAGAACAGTCGGTTGGTATCACGATACTTTGCGGGAACGCTGGAAGGTGTTCCAAAGTTAACCATGTCGACACAGCCAGGCACGATGAGATGCGGCAGAGCCGCGCCGGCCAGGCGCATCCAAACGGTCTGGACCCGCGCTAAATACGCCGCCGCAAAGCTCGTCGGCCCATTCGGTGGTCGTTATATCCAGCACCGCTTCGACCAATCCGTCAGCGACAAGCGTCTCCATCGCTCGCCCGCCGGCACCGGTTGCATGAAAGATTAGCACTTCAAACCCCTTTTCACTCAGAGCCTTCGCGCAGAAATTCACGCACTCGGTGGTGTTACCAAACATCGACGCCGTAATGATGGGGCGATCTTCGGCCGAGACAGGAATGTCGCTTTCAACCATTCCGCAAATCGCTCCGGCAGCACGCGAATAGATCAGCCGCGAAATGCGATTCAATCCGGCAACATCCACGATCGATGGCATCATCGTAATATCTTTTCCGCGCACGTAGAAGGAAACATCGCCGGACGCCACGGTCGACACCAGAACCTTTGGAACGCCGATCGGCAAAACGCGCATCGCCGATGCGATGATCGCAGAGCCGCCTGAGCCCTCCCATTCCGATGATGCCGTCTATTTTTCGGTCCTTGAACAATTGCAGAACCAGCTTCGGCGCCGCTTCGTCAAATGCCTTCATGGCAGCAGACTTGTCCCTGGTCGAACGCAGATCGGCTAAGTTGATTCCACCGGCTTTGGCGACATCGCCCGATTCGCAATCCACAGGGAACAGTGAGGTGCTTCCTAGAACTCCGACATTGACCATTAAGGTCTGGTGGCCGCGTTTAAGAATCTCTTCACGCACAAAGGCGTGATCTTCGCCTTTCGTATCAAAGGCTCCAATGATGCAGATAGTCTTTGGCATTGTCTGGGGAGATTAGATTCCAAATTAGACCACAGATTTCGCAGATTCGAAGAGAATGGCAGACGGTTAAGTATGAGCTGCAGCCGGATAATGCTATTGCACCGTCTCCTAAAACCCTTGGGCTTTGCCGCAGGTCAGTTGGCCGTTTTTCAAGGCGGTCCGAGCCGGACTGGCGGTAAAGCGCCGCTCTCTGGATCATAGCGGTCGAGCGAGCAACGCGGAAAAACAGCCAGCCGGCCGCGGCCCACAGGGTTGCGTTGAAAATGGGTCGGCTGTTTCGTTGCTCGTCAGTCACGTATCGATCAAGATATGCTCCTTCCTCCCGCCTCGCAGACGACCCATTTTGAACGCAACCAAGCCCAAGGGATTTAGGAGACGGTGCACTAGCTCCTTGGCTTCAGTCATCTGTCCTACTTTAATTTGAAGGGCTGTCCGGTTCGAGCACTTTCGATCGCCGCAAAAATCAAATGCAAGGTTCGCGTTGACTGCCGACGATTCGGACCCTTCTAAAACGGCTGCCCAAGCTTGATAGTCGGGTTCCGACTTGTGAGCGCGGCTTTCAGTTAGTCACCGGATTTTATGCCAGTCCGGTATTTTTGGATTTCGTCTTTATACTCTTCCTTACCCTTGGTGTAGGCTTCGGTTGAGATCTCGTGATTTTGATACTGCTGTTCCAATCGAGCCCTCTTGCGCTCAGCATCCAAGCGCTTTTTCTCTAGACTTTTGCGCGCCGTCTTCGAAATAGGCTTATCCGTATCCTTCGATAGGGATTCGGTTTTCTGTGGATGTGGCGCAATAGACGCAGCAGGGGTAGGAGACGCCGTCGAAATCAACACCGGGGGAGGCGGCGGCGGACTAACTGCGGGGTGCGCTGAAGCCGACGATTCGGCAGAAGCTTTGTTTGGGTCCGATAGGGGCATCAGGACATCCTTTGGCTTGGCGACCGGCACCGCAGGTGTAGACGTCGCGACTGGCGAAGGTGCTGCAACCGCAGCCGCTTTCTTCGCTGTCATGTGCTTGAAAGTGAAGAAGGCAGCGAATCCAATCGCAACCAGCGCGGCGACCGCACACGAAACAATGATGCCAGTCGCTAAAAGCTTTGAAAAATTTTGGCGCCGGCGAACACCGCTCGACAGGTTTTTCGCTCGGGTCCTCAACGGCAAACGATAGAGTTTGTTCATGGAAGGTTTTTGCAAAGGTATACAACATGTTGTGGAAAGCAAAGATGTTTCTCGCAAGATGTATGGAAGACAGAATTCAGGAGTTGCCGGAGTTTCAGGAGTTGCAGAATGGCCGGTCGCCTTCTGGTCTTTGGAAGGCGATTCATCCCCTTCAGTTGCGTTGGAGCTCCTGAACTCCTGAACTCCTGAACTCCTGCAACTCCTGCTTCTGACTCCTTATCCTCTAAACAGCGTTCCCAGTTTGGTCCCGATCAATTTAGATGCGGCGGCGATGGTCAATCCGAGAAACACCATTGCCCAGACGCCGAGCGCCGCGGCGAGAAAGCGACCCTCGCCCAGAATATTGGAGAGTTCGTAAATGGCTTTCGCGATCGGGTAATCGGCTTCTTTCTGCGCGAGGACAAGGGAGTCGGAGACTTCCAGCATCGCAAAGGCGAAGGCCAGAATGCATCCTGAAAAAAGATTCGCCATGATCAAGGGCAAGGTAATCCGCTTAAGCGCGCGGAACGGTGAGGCACCGAGACTCTGTGCGGCTTCTTCCAACGTGACGCTGGCCTGTTCAAAACCGGCCGCCGCTGAGCGAACGACGTAAGGCATCCGGCGAACGGCATAAGCCAGCACCAGGAGAATCAGCGGATTTCGCGCCGGGTCCAAAAAATTCAGGAAACTGCCACGGCGCGTCAGGGCCAGATATCCAAACGCAAGGATCAGCCCGGGGACGGCAAGAGGGAGCATCGCCAGCGCATCCAGCAACGAGCGGCCAAAGATCTTCGTCCGCGTGATCAAATAGGCAATAATAACTCCCAGTAGAAGATCAAGTACGGTCGACAGCGAGGCGTAGACGAGGCTGTTCTGGATCGCCGGCACGGTCAAATGATTGCCGAGCGCAAAGACGTAATGCTGCAGGGTGAACGATTGAGGAAGGATTGTCCGTACCAGTCTTTTGAAAAGGAAACGAGGATGACGCCGAGTTGAGGTAAAAGGGCCAGGGCGCAGATCGCCAAAAAGAAAGAGGAGCATAACAGCCCTCGGATGCCACCCAGAACGGTCATCTGTCCGGCGTGACCACCGCGCCCCGGCATTGCCGGAGGAGGTTTGCCCACCAGAAGGCGGATCACAAAGTAAATCAATGCCGAGCCGATCAGCGTTACCGCAACCAGCGCGTAAGTGAACGGGTTGCTGTCAATATCGCTCAGCCCATTAAATATCTGAACCGGTGTGACCCGATAATAGTCAAACATCAGAGGAACGCCCAGTTCGGTAAACGCCCAGATAAAGACGATGGTCCCACCGGCAAAAATTCCCGGCATCACGAGCGGGACGGTTATGCGCCACGCACGCCGGAATCCTGAGCATCCGAGATTCTCCGCGGCTTCCAGCAATACCGGGTCAACGTTGGCCAACGCCGCGACGAGGTTGAGGTAGAGGATCGGATAGAGATGGAGCGCGTTTAACGAAATGATGCCCCACTCCCGTCCGGCGCCTAGCCAGTCTATCACTTGATTTTGACCGAGCCAACCTACGGCGCGAAGCAACGCATTCACGGCGCCTTCCTGGCCAAAGATCTGCCGAAACCCGATTGCACCAACAAATGGAGGCAACATCATTGGCAAAAGCAAGAAAGCCGACAGCGCGCGTTTTGCCGGGAACTCGAATCTTTCGCTGATCCATGCCAGGGGCGCTGCGATCGAAAAAGCGAGAGAACGTACTTCCGACGGCAAGTCTGAGGGCGTTGGTAAAACCTTCCGAGGTAAATCGGGTTCCTGAAAACTTCGCGTAGATAGTCGAACGTCAGGGCACCGGTTTGATCCAGGAAGGCGCCTCGGACGGCGATGGCGATCGGCAGCACAAAGAAGAGGCCGAAAAATGCCAGGACACCAAAATAGAGCGCAAGAGTTACGCGAGAAACGGGAGCACCGCGGAGGCGAGATCCGAAGATCTGAGAACGATTCTCCGGACGGGTGAAGCGTCTCCTTTCGATTCGCGTGATCGGAAAATGGATTTCATTTGCCTGCCCGCGCCATCCGTTCGGCTTCGCGATATTGGTTGCGAAAATAGGTCGTTAATTCTTCCGCTAACCGCACTTCTTTCACCCGGTCGGCCGACTTGAGCGTGTCTCGAATCTGGTGCATCGCGATGTCGTAACGCACATGGGAAACATCGAGGAGCTTTTGAAAAGCCGGAGAATCAAGCGGTTCGCTGCCGATTGCCTTTCGAGCCGACACAAGTTCTTCTCGAGAATCAATGCACATCACCCGGACCAGAAAACGAATGGCGGAAAAAAGAGGCGCTGTCCAAGCTTCATGGTACTCAAATGCCTGTGCATCTCGATATGGATCGGCTTCCTCATCCGCCATATAAGCGCGGAGCGGCTCCCGGTAGAATTCTCTGCGAATCGGCAGCCTCCTCAGGGCGTAACGCTCCGGTCCGCCTGGTGTTCCGACGCGAAAATCCCAGAGCTTCTGGCCTTCGAGTTTCAGGACGAAATCGATAAATGCCTTCGCGACCTGCGGGTGCGGCGCCCCGCGGAGCAGAGCGATAGAGTCCGCTCCGATCGACGTGCCGCCCAAAACACTTGTATATTTCAGCCGGGTTCGACCGTCTTTAGTCCGCTACGGCTTCGCTTTCGAATCGCCCATAGAAATCGATGCACATTCCGGCGGCAGCCTCACCGTAAGCGACATCCATCGGGACTTTCGGAGCGGCATCGCTGAAATAGCGGGAATTTGCCGCGAGACGAATCAGGAGCTGCAAGTCCCCTCTCCCAGCCTTCGGTCACGGCTTGTCTTTCCCGCTGTTCACGCGACTGATCGCCTTCTGATGCTGCGAGTTCGGTCAAGCGTTGATTCATTTGCTGCTGGATCATCAGCTCAAAAGCCTTGGCCACCGAACCACTCTTAGTTGGATCGGCCATTGCAATCGCGTTGAACAACCGTTCGTTGGCCAGATCGACCCATTGAGAGGGTGGTGTTAGAACTCCTAGTCGATGCCAGGACTTCAGTGTTATAACAGATCCCGAATTCCGCCAGGCAAGCACCAACCCAGCGTCCACGGGACATCCCAGTATTGTTCACCTCCAAGTGAACGCGGGAATGAGGAGGTCGCCTGCGCCGCCGAACAATTCGGGAAATCGTGAAAGTACTCCGCTGTCAACGAGAAGCCCGCGATTGGCAAAGTTGATAAAGTCAAAGCTGCCTCCACCGAACAGCAAATCAATTCCGCACCCTGCGTTCGAATTCAGAAACGCATATCTGGCACGCTCGCCTTGCGAGCCTTTATCGACATCTCCGCGCACAGCTCGGATTGGCAAAAGCTTCCAGGACCTCGCGATCCCACGGCAAGCCGCAGCTGCTGGGTCCAGTAGCTCCGGAACGAGGCTTCATATTCCGAGTTAAGGTATCGAACGATCTCTGTCGTTCCGCCGGGCAATCGCCAGTCAATATGAACCGATCGACCGGTAGAGGTTCGGTAATATTCTGCAAAGGCGCGAGTGAATTCGAACCGGATCGCTTCGTTGTGAGGCGAGATGATCACCAGTTCATCTTCAGCCCGCGTTGGATTTGAATCTCCGGCTGCCGGAATAGAAAGGGCGCGGCAATGACCAGGCAGAGAGAAAAGAAGAGATCGGAATGGCGCTACGCATCATTATTTCGCCAAGGATTGTTATATCTTCAGGTTCGATCGCATAGGAAATAGTCCTGGCCCGGTCGAAATCGGGCCGGTCGCGGATTAAGCTCTGCGACCTTGAGAAGGTCTTCCTCACATCGAAATAGATGTTGCGCGACCTGACCCAGGTAAGTTGTTTCGACCAGCGCTGGCTCGCCATGACTGTCCGCGCGGGCTGATTTTCCGCAATTCGAATAGCTTCCGGCCGCAGACAAAGTGTGATCTGGCGACCCGGGTCTTGCGCCGGGATCGCTGGGGCGCTGCGACAAGGAGATTGCGATTGCCAAGATTGACCTCCAGCAAATCGTTTCGCTTGCCGATGATGACCGGTCAGAAAATTGCCTTCCCCGATGAACTCTGCCACAAACCGGTTTTGAGGGTGCCGATAGATTTCCGCTGGTGCTCCGACTTGAAGCAATTTGCCAGCGTTCAAGATGGCGATGCGGTCTGCGATCGAGATCGCCTCCTGCTGGTCGTGCGTGACATAGATGGAGGTCAATCGAAACTCCCGGCAGATGCGGCGAATTTCCTGCCGCATTTCCAGACGCAGTTTAGAATCCAAATTGGACAATGGCTCGTCCAGGAGCAGGCAAGAAGGCCGCACGACGAGCGCTCGTGCGAGAGCGACGCGCTGTTGCTGGCCGCCGGACATTTCATGGATTTTGCGCCGAGCCAAGCTCCTCGAGCCGAACAACGCGGAGAGCTTCAGTCACTCGGCGATCAATTTCTGCCTTCGGAAGCCGCCGTTCCTCCAAGCCAAAGGCAACATTTTTTTCAACGGTTAGATGTGGCCATAAGCGCATAGTTCTGAAATACCATGCCGGTATTGCGCTTGATGCGGAGGGACACGGGTTACATCTTTGCTGTCGAAAAGAATTCGCCCTTCGTCCGGCTGATAAAATCCAGCGATGTGACGTAAAAGCGTTGTCTTGCCACAGCCACTGGGACCCAAAAGGAAAAACAGCTCACCGGTACCGATGGTTAAGTCGATGCGGTCAAGCGCGCGAAAATTGCCAAAGGTTTTGGTAAGACTTTCGATAGCAATCATAAACAGCTCGATATTCTCCGGGTCGGAGCTTTCGGCCTGAAGGCCGGAGGGGCCACGACAACTTGGACCTTGCACGTTTCGAGCCAAGGTACCTTGGCTCCTCGGCACCTTTGGCGATTGCTCCACAAGACTCTCGGATCGTTAGCTCGAGTGGCAGCACACTTTCGTTCCTTCCAATTTTTTTGCCCTCCACGAGTGCAATCGTAGCCTCTCCGACCATTTTCCCCTGTTCATAAGCGTGTGAGCAGATCGTCGTGAGGGGAGGATATGCGAATGCCGCGCTGGGAATATCGTCGTACCCAACGACCGCTAAATCTTCAGGTATTGAAAGCCCGGCTTCACGAATCGCCATCATCGCCCCGATCGCCAGTGTATCGTTGCCGGCGAATAGCGCTGTCGGAGTAACGCTTGAGGCGAGCAGCCGTTTCATCGCCTGGTAACCGCTCTCGGCGGTAAAATCCCCTTCAGCGAAAAGGTTTTTGTCGAAGCGAATCTTGGCGGCTTTCAGGGCGAGACGGTATCCCTCGAACCGGGTCCGCGCCGGGTTGTAGACAAGCGGCGCATAACTGATGTGAGCGATTCGCCGATGACCAAGGGATATGAGGTGACGGGTTGCTTTGCAGCTCGCCTGACCATCCTGGGTTCCGATAGAGTTTTCCTGCGGATGCCCGGAAGATCCGAATACGATGAGAGGAAAATTCGACTCGATTACCTTTCGCAGCGCCGCATCGTTCCGGCGCGGATTGATGACAATCAACCCATCGATGCGTTTGCTTTTAGCAAGTTCCAGGTACGAATCGGCGTCCGACGGATCGGGGATGGAATCCAACAACAGGCGATAACCTCGCAGTCGGCACGTCTCGTTCAGTCCATAGAGCATGGAAGGGACAAAGGCATCCACGGAAATCAGATCCGGACGCGACAGGATCAGGCCCACGGTTCGGCTCCGTCCGGTCACCAGCATCTGGGCGGCCGAATTTGCAACGTAGCCGAGTCTCTCTAGCTGTTGCCAGGACGCGTTCCCTTGTTTTCGGATTCAGCGCGATTCCCGGTTGATTATTCAAGACGTGTGAAACGGTCGTTCGCGACACTCCAGCTTCTCGAGCGATATCATGCGTAGTAATTCGTCGCTTCATGTTTCTGATGCCGAACTCACGAGAGCAAAAAAGGTAGCCTGACGGGATCGCACTTTCTGGATCTAATTCTTAGCCATTTCGGCGTATTTTAGCACGCCGATGCTTGATATCTCAGTCATTCAAATCGGGCGCGCCGGTTTTCAGTCGGATAGAAAAGCCGGGTGATGATTAAAGCTGAAAACTGAACTGAGGCAGGTCGATGGCCGTCAGGCAATGATCCCCCGGTTTGCGGTCTGGAGCAGGCGCTCAGGAGCCGTTCGCCACAGGAAGTCATTTTTGGTAGCCGTCCGGATTGAGCCTGGTGCCAGCGCCAGGCGCTTTCGATGATCGCGCGAACATCCGGAAATTGTGGTGCCCATCCAAGCTCTTTACGAATTTTGCCGCTGGCAGCAACGAGCACTGCGGGATCGCCTGCGCGTCGCGGCCCGATCTCCGAACGGATCACCTTCCCCGTTACCTCACGGCGGCATCGATCACTTCCTTTACGGTGAACCCCTCACCATTGCCCAGATTGTAGGATCGACTGCCGCCGTCGAGCGCGCCCAGGGCCAGAATGTGCGCCTGCGCGAGATCCACTACGTGAACGTAGTCGCGTACGCAGGTCCCGTCTCGGGTCGGATAATCGGCTCCGAAAGATTAACGCCTTCTCGCGCTTGCCCATCGCGACCTGAAGCACAATCGGGATGAGATGGAGCTCCGGATCGTGGTCCTCGCCTCGAGTCAAGGTTGCTCCGGCGGCGTTAAAATAGCGCAAGCAGGCGAAGCGCACTCCGCAAATGCGGTCGAGCCAATGCAGAATACGTTCAAGAATAAATTTTGATTCACCGTAAGGGCTGCCAGGGATGATACGCTCGGACTCGTCAATCGGCATTCGTTCCGGCTTATCAAAGAGATTAGCCGTAGACGAAAGTATAATCCGTTTAACCCCATGCTCGACCATGCTGTTTAACAGGTTCAGGCCTGTCGTTACATTGTCGCCAAGATATAAGAACGGCTTTTGCATTGATTCGCCCACCAAAGTTTTGGAGGCGAAGTGCATCACAGCATCGGGACGATGCAGGGTGAGAGCCGCGTCAATCGCCGCACGATTCGCAAGGTCCCCTTCCACAAAAACAGCGTCCGGATGCACCGCCGCACGATGGCCTTGAGAGAGGTTGTCAAACACCACCACCGACTCGCCGCCAGCGATTAATTGTTCGACAACCGCACTGCCAATGTATCCGGCTCCGCCCGTGACTAAGATTTTCATCTAACCCTTTCGTTGAAGTGGATTTCCGATTGATCACGAAGCGTCTGAGCGGCCTGCTCAGGAGTCAAATCGCGTTGTGCTTCACCGAGCATCTCGTATCCAACCATGAATTTCTTAACGGTAGCAGAACGCAGGAGCGGAGGATAAAAATGCGCGTGCAATTGCCAGTGCCCGAATTCACCGGCGCCGTACGGGGCCCCATGCCAACCCATGGAGTAAGGAAATGAAATTTCAAAGAGATTATCGTACCGGGTAAGAAGACGTTTTAAAATTTCTGCCAGGCTAACTCGTTCGGAATCTTGCAAGTCCGGCAGACGGGATATAGGTCGCCTGGGCAGAAGCAGAATCTCATAGGGCCAAGTCGCCCAATACGGAAGAAGCGCGACCCAATCCTGATTCTGAACGACAACGCGTATCTCCTGCTCCAACTCGAGTTTCAGATAGTCAAGTAGAAGGACTGATCCCTGTTCGCGCAGGTAAGCGAGTTGCTGTCGATCTTCTTTGGCCGGTTCGTTGGGAAGGAAATCGCTTGCCCAGATTTGACCGTGAGGATGTGGATTTGAGCAGCCCATGATATCGCCCTTATTTTCGAAAATCTGAACCCAGCGATAATCCCGCCCGAGCTCTTCAGTCTGCTCTGCCCACACCTCGACTACTCCTCGAATGGCATCCAGGGGCATCACGGGCAACGTCCAATCGTGCCGCGGCGAAAAGCAAATCACCCGGCAAGTCCCAGAGGCGGACTGGGTGCGCAATAGCCCCGCGCCTTCAACCGAAGTTGCCCCATTCGGCATGATCGCGGCAAAGTCGTTCGTGAAAACATACGTGGTGGCATAGACAGGGTTTTTAGCGCCACCAGCACGAGCGTTCCCCGGACAGAGATAACATTTTGGGTCGTATTGGGGACGGGTGTCCGGAGCCGCTGACTCTTGCTTGCCTTGCCACGGCCTCTGAGTGCGATGTGGAGAAACGAGTATCCAGTCTCCGTTCAGGGAGTTATATCGCCGATGCGGGTTTTGCGTTGGGCTCATCTTCGCGCCGTAACTGCGGGATGGTTGGGCAGGCGGAGCCACGGGCCTCCGCCTGCCGGTTCCCCCATCAAAAGGTTCTCCAGAATAAAGACATTCTTGGTTTTATGCACTCCTCAAGCAGCTTTTTTATAGCCGGACCGCAGCTTTTCCGGAATCCACTCGCCGTGAGCCGCAAGCAGATCGTTCACGAGCGCCCAGATCTGATCGAGATCAAGCTCCGCGGCAGTATGCGGATCCAGCATCGCCGCGTGATAGATTCGCTCCGGATTTTGCTGCAGAACGGCTTCAACTGTCAGCGCCTGCACGTTAATGTTCGTTTGCATGAGCGCGGCAAGATGGGAAGGGATTGGCCCGATCCGAACGGGTTGTACTCCGTTTTTATCCACGATACATGGAACTTCTACGCAACATCCGACCGGCAGGTTTTCGATCAGGTTTTGGTTGGCGACGTTGCCATAGACTACTCGAGGAATGCCGGTCTCGAGGCTGTGGATGATCAATGATCCGAATTCGACACTCCGCCGAATCTCAATTGGTCGATCCGAACTTTCCAGACCAGCTCGCAGCTTTTCCCATTCAGCTATTTGCGATTCGCAGCGTCGAGGATACTCATCAAGGGGGATATTGAATTTTTTGATCAGGTCCTCCCGACCTCGCTTGATAAACCAGGGGCCATATTCGGAGAAATGTTCACTGGATTCCGTGACGAAATAGCCAAGCCGGGTAAATATATCGTATCGGACCCGGTTATCGTCGGGCACTCGACCCTCCGCAACAACCCGGCGGATCTCCGGGTAGAGATCCTCTCCGTTGCGCTCAAACCTCAGGTAAAAAGCCAGGTGATTGATTCCGGCTACCACATAGTTAATTTCCTCAACCGGTACGTCAATATCACGGGCGAGTTCACCTGCGGTATGCTGAACGCTGTGGCAAAGACCGATCTGTTCGCACCTTGGTCGCTTCGCTTAACGCCCAGCAATTCATCGCCATCGGATTGACATAGTTCAGATGAACAACCTGAGGGCAGAGTCGTTCCATGTCCCTGCACATATCGATCAGTACCGGGATCGTCCGCAGCGCTCGCATGATTCCGCCGATCCCAAGGGTGTCAGCGATCGTCTGACGAAGACCGTATCGCTTCGGAATCTCGAAATCGGTGACCGTGCAAGGCCGGTAGCCGCCTACCTGGATCATATTGATCGCGTAGGAGGCCCCGTCGAAAGCACGGGCACGATCGGTTGTTGCTTCCACGGTCGCCGGAGCGCCAAGCGTCTGGGCAATCCGCCGGGCAACGACCTCAGATGTTTTAAGCCGGTTCTCATCAATATCGAATAAGCAAAGCGAGGAGTCAGCAAGCTCTGGAAAGGATAGGATATCGCCGATAAGATTCTTGGCGAAAACAGTGCTCCCGGCCCCGATAAAGGTGATCTTCCTTCGTGAGTTACTCATTAGCTTCGAATTAATTTCATTTAAATTCCGGTTGAGCGCTTTTGCACGTGAGATTTTCCGCGCAGCATGGCGTGTTCCACCTTGATTACGTATTGCACGGGACTAGTCGAACAGCTCGCTAACTTCTGTGTTCGCTTTCTTCATCGTGGCAGCGGCATCGGCTCCATTGAGCAGTATCGCATCCAGCCCGATTTTTGTAATGCGCAGGACGTCCGCAGCATGATCTGCGATCGGAAAGAGAAACGTCCCATGCGGGTCTGTTGCCTCTTCGAGGAAAGGCGACACATCCAAACCCTTCTTGCTCATGACTTCCTCGGCCTTTTTTGCTGAGCTTTGGACAGCGGGAAAGACAACTCCGTATCCGGCAATAATCATTTGGCCTTCTTCCGAGCCAAGGAATTTTACCCATTTCCACGCTTCCTCCTTGTGCTTGCTGCCGACCCAAATCGAGTCCGCCAAGCCGTTAAACATCGATTTGCGTCCGTCCGGACCTTTCGGCAACAGAGCGAATCCCTTATCGAATTTTGCGTTGTCGACATACCAATTAATCATCCAGGAGCCGGTCAGCGCCATTGCCCCTTTACCCGCCGCAAAAAAGCTGTTTGCTCCGAGCTGGCGGGCATCCTTGGCCGGTACGATGAAGCCCTTTTTCATTGTGTTGACGATCCATTGCAAAGTTTCCGCCAGCTTTGGGTCGTCGTAGTGAAATCCCTTCGCCCAAGGCCCATCGTGAAATTTGAATCCGTTCGACACGGCAAAATGGCTCCATTCAACCTGGCCGAATCCATCGGGCGCGCCGTCGATCAAAAGTCCATACTGTTTAACTTTGTTAGGGTTGAAATTTGCCGATAGTCCATTATTGCCCGCTTCATCCACTGAAAGTTTGGCGATCAGCTGACCAAATGATCCCCCGTCTTTGGGATTCCAGGTTAAGTCTTTCAAATCTTTAAGATCCACACCTGCCTTCTCCAGCATCGCCTTGTTGAAGATCAGTGCGATCGTATCCCAATCTTTGGGAAAACCATATTGCTTGCCGTCTTTACCCCAGAGTTCGAAGAGACCGCCGAGGTAAATATTGGTGGGTACCTTGTCACGCTTGATCAGAGGCGCGATGTCGACTAACAAATCATTTTCGACAAACTCCGGATATCGCGCCAGATGATCCGTGAAAACGTCCGGAGCTGTTCCAGAGACAAAGCCCGTGCTAAGGGTCGTCCAATAGTCGCCCCAGGAGGTTTGGGTAATCTTAATCTTAATATCCGGGTTCGCCTTTTCGAAGGCTGCAGCGGCCGCCTGGTAGGCGGGTAGTTGCAATACATCCCATAGCCAATAATTGATCTCTGTGGCGGCTTGCGCGGAGACAGCCGCTAATAGTGAGGTGGCAAAGAACAATACTCTGAAGCGATTCATAGTTGTTTGTTTTGTTGGAGGGTTATTTCATGCCGCTGAATTGGAAGGACTCGACCACTTTTCGGCCGAAGAAGACCAAGAGCGCGACCATGGGGATGATCCCCAAAACCGTACAGGCCATTAGACCGGTCCAATCCGGGACTCCGGACTGCTGCTGCGTGCGGAAAGCATTGATCGCAACCGCGATCACGCGCACCGACTCGTCGCGCCCAATGAGAAACGGCCAGAAGAATTCGTTCCAAGTTGACACGGTTGTGAGAATCGCCAGCGTTGCCAGCGACCCCCCGTGAATCGGCAGAATCATGCGAAAGAAAATTGAAAAATAGGAAGCACCGTCGATGCGTGCGGCTTCCTCGACATCCCGCGGAGTCCCCAGGAACATTTGGCGGAGGAAGAATACGGCAAAGGGTGTCATTAATGCATAGGGTGCTGCCATACCTTGAAAGGTATTCAGCCAGCCCAGATCGTGAATCAGGATGAAGTTAGGTATAAAAAGGACGGCGGTTGGGATCATCGTCGCCGCGATGAAAAGAAAAAATAGAAAGTCGCGAGCTGGGAATTGCAACCTGGCAAAGGCGTATGCGGCCGTGGCGCTGAAAAAAATTTGCGGGATGACCGCCATGGCCGTGAAGATTGCGCTGTTGAGCAGCGCTCGGAAGAAAGTAATCTTCGCCAGGCCAGTCTGCGCAAGACGTGGGTCATTGGGATCAATAAAACCCAGTACCCTTTGGAAATTGAACAGCGTTGTATCGTTCGGGAGAATCGAGCCGCCATTCGCGAAAAGGGCATTCGGACCCGTCAACGCGGTTTTGAAGGCTATCCAAAGCGGGCCCAGTGAAATGAGGGCAAAAAGCACCAGCACTGCGTAACCAATCCAGCGGCCAATGGGTAAAGTTCGGTTCGTCCTCTCCATAAGATTTATCCTAAATCTGATTCTCCCGAGCGCAGCACGCGCATTTGCACCAGGGTGACGAGTACTAACCCGAGAAAGAGAACGGTCGACATCGCCGAAGCGTATCCCATGCGCATACTCGTGAATGCCTCCTGGTAGATGTACCAGACGATTGTTCGCGTTGCCGCGCCGGGACCGCCTTGGGTTGTGACTGCGATCGTATCAAAGATTTGGAATGAACCGATCACGCTCGTCACCAGGACAAACACCACAGTCGGTCGCAGGAGAGGCAGGGTAATTGAGCGAAACATTTTCCACTGCGATGCGCCTTCAATGCGAGCCGCTTCATAAAGGTGTTCAGGGATCGATTGGAGGCCGGTATAGAACAGCAAAGCCGCGTAACCCATGTGGCGCCAGATGTTAATAGCGGCGATTGTGGGCAAAGCCAGATGCTCATCGCTGAAAAATGCGTGGCTTCCAAGGCCCACCGCCTGCAGCAGGAAATTTACAAAGCCGAGAACAGGATCCAGCATCCAAAACCAGATCATTGCCGCGATGACGTTTGAGATCAGAAACGGAGCCAGCATCACTGAACGTACGAAGACCGAACCAGTTAGCCGCTTTAAGAGAACAGCAATCAGCAGACCAAAGACGGTCTGCACTGGGATGTTATAAAGAACGTAAAGCACCGTAATCCAAATCGAGCTCCAGAACTTTCCGTCGCCCATCAGTCGGGCATAATTGTCCAAGCCCAGGAACTTCGGTGCCCGCAAGAGGTTCCAATTCGTTAAACCGATATAAAAAGCGCGGATGGTCGGAAGGAGATAGAACAGCGTAAAACCGAGCAGGGCTGGTGCGACGAACAAAAGTCCGCAGAATGCTTCGCTATCGACCAACCTGCGTCGCGAGCGAACTGGCCGCTGAGGCAATGCCACTGATTCCACCGCCATTGGTATTCTGTTGGCCATGTTTCGGGGGATGAGAAGTTTACTTGACGATCTGCGAGGGCACTCGAATCGGCTGGGGGGGATAACCAAGGCCACTTCGCCGATCCATGGCACACGCTACTAGCTCGTGTAATATTCATCGCTGTTTAACACGTGCTAGCTACATGTCAAACTTTTTGAAAAAAATCGTGTCAGGCGCCTTCCAACGACCGATCTTTCGGGTTATTTCCGGACAGTTAACGCAGATCAATCCACTGTGTTTGCCACTACACCAGTCACTGACTTGGTGCATTAGTGCATCGTCTCATATTTAGCTGGCCAGCTACATATGAGACGGTGCACTGGATAGCTCTATGCACTCTCCGTGTTGCCGCCCCGCCTCGCCCGGGACGCAATCGCGTTGCCAAGTTTTACTCTTTCTCCCGGAAGCGCCGGGATGAAATGTCACAGGCTAGTGTACCGTCTCCTAATTCCCTTGAGTTTCGTTGCGTTCAAAATGGGTCGCCTGCGAGGCGTGAGGAAGGAGCATATCTTGATCGATACGTGACTGACGAGCAACGAAGCAGCCGACCCATTTTCAACGCAACCCTCCGGGCCGCGGCCAGTTGGCTGTTTTTCCGCGTTACTCGCTCGACCGTTATGATCCAGATAGCGGCGCTAGGTCGGCTCGCGCCTTGAAAAACAGCTAACTGGCCTGCGGCGACACTCAAGGGATTTAGGAGACGGTACACTAGTCCCAAAATAAGCGTGTTCCGAATGCGGCGCGACGAACTTCTGGCTTCGGCCAGGGCAATTTCCTAAGAAAATGGTGCAAATCCGGCGGTTGGAGCAACCGGAGGTCGAGAGTTGGTTCCGACGGGCCAAAATAACTAAAACGTTTTGAGTTATAATAATTTTGGAGGGCCGATTTAGCTCGCCAAGGCGTAGCTCTGCCTTTGGAACGTCGTGTTCTGCCTCGATCATCGCGCATTGGTCGAATAGGCCTGCCTCAAGCAGGTGCCATCCGACGAAGATTTTCCCAGGCCGTAAAGAAGTCTTTTAGCCAGCTGTTGTAACCCATGAGCCGATAAATGATTTTTCGACCGCTGCGCACGATCTGTGCGGGCAACAATACAATGGCGTGCAGAAAGCGACGAAATTCCATCCGGACTAACTCCAGACCCCGCTGCCGATTGGGCATCAGCAATCCATACCAGGATTTAAGATTCCACGCCAGGGCACTCATGACCATATAGGCCCAATTACTCATTAGGTCGTCGACTGGCATGCGCATGGCGTTAACGCCGTTTTTGAGTTGCTCGATGACATTTTCCTGCTCGCAACGCTCGTTGGCCAGAGCCACGATCTGTTCCGCGCGATAATCGGTGTGGTTAGTGATGTAGAAGAAGTATTTAAGGTCTTCAAAGAGCACCAGTTCCCCTTTCTGGACGCTGATGTTTTTGCGCACCACCACCAGCCGATAGCTGCGCCCGCATTTGAGCGGCTCATATTCGAACTCCGCGACAGTTTCGCCGACCAGCTTTTTATTCGGATAGCCTTTAAAACGCACAATCCCCTCCTTGATCCGATGGGGCTTGCGTCGGGGCTCAGTGGCAATTTCATAGCGAGCCAGCCGTTCAAGGGGCTTCCAGGACTCTGGCGGCAAGGCTTCAGCCAGTTTGACTACTTTAGGATGAGCATCCATGCCAAAGATAAATTTGATCCCTTGGCTATCCCAGCGGTCCAACTGGGCGCTCAACGTGAAATCGGTGTCCCCACGCAAAGTAATTTCACCGGCATGCGGGCGCACTAACTCGATGGCCCGATCGATCCAGGGCACACAGCCTTCATGACTGACCACATTGCCCGGTCGGTTCACCAGATAAAGGACCTCACGGCTGTTGGCTAAGGAGATTATCAAGGGCGCATAACCCCAGATCCCTTTGTAAGAAAGCGCCATGCCTCCTTTGCACTCTCCCAGCGTCGGAGCCATCGTACCGTCTGTATCAATAAAGGCGTGCGACAGAAAACCCCGAGGCTGTTCTTTCCAGACCCGTTGTCGCGTAGCATTGATGGCTTCCATCAGCGCCACAACAGAGTCTTGATCGAAGCGTCGGGTAAAATCTCCGCTGGTGGTCGGATCAGGAATGCGCTGGGCTCCCAGTCCATCCAGAAAAGCTTCATCGTTGCGACGTAACTCGATGTCTTCGAGCCGCACGCCATCCAGCAGGGAGTTATAGGCCAAATTCAACACGTGGTCGCTTTCGTGATAGGGCAGATGTCTCTTGAGCAGCTGCACCCGCGCATCAATCTCTTCGGCCAAGCCCAATTTCTGGCCCATCAGGTGCATGGCACCGATGCCACCATAGTTGAGCGACCGGCTCCGTTCGGCCATCTCAAAATGGATGTTGGTGGCGCTCATCATCGGCGCCTCTGTGGCAGTCCACCGACGCTCGGGATCCAAACGGCGTTCGATTCGACGCTTGCGGTTTCGCAGGATTTTGGGGTAAGTTCTGTTCACTCGAAATGCTGTTTTTTCTTGGTTGCGGTAGTTTGGTCACTTCCCAGCGAACCAAGTATTTAAGAGCATTTCGAGTCTTTTTCTTCCCATCGCGCCTTTAAATCACGCTTCCTTAAGGACTAGGGAGTTCCCGTTCACAAACTGTCACGAAAATTTTACAATCTTCAGCATGACGAATGACTATTCACGGGATTTACGATCGACATGACGCCCGCCATCAAGACTCATTCCCGACGGCTCTATTCATTGAACAAGACAATCTACCACCTCGGATATAGTAGCGAGATCGCCGGAGTCGACCTATTCTTACCACAACGCCATCGCGATCGGCTGCGAAACGGTACGCTGGCCCTTCTGATTCTTTTGGGATTGCTTCTGTTGCTCTCATCGGTAAGGACCCCAGCGCGTAATGTCATCTTGTTCGTGGCAGATGGACTCCGCCAAGGATCTGTTATTGATAAGGATGCTCCAACGATGAGTCTCGTCCGAAAGCAGGGCGTTTTCTTTTCCAACAGTCATTCGCTTTTCCCCACCCTGACAACCCCAAACGCCTCGGCGATCGCGACCGGGCACTATCTTGGCGACACCAGTGACCTCGGGAACGCGATCTATACAGGGTACCCGCTCTCCATCGTCGGCCAAACACAAGTTCCATTTATCGAGAACGATCGAGTCCTCGGAAATTTGGACGAGCATTTCGGCGGGAATTATCTAAATGAGGAAACCCTGATTTACTGCGCGGCCAAGCATGGATATAATACTGCGGCGATCGGAAAACTCGGCCCCACACTTATCCAGGACACGCCGGAGGCAGATCCATCGAATGGACTCTTTGCGATTCCGAAAACAGTAATTGTAGATGATTCCACAGGGAAATCCGGCGGCGTCCCTTTGAATCCACGATTCGCCCAGGCGCTACGCGATGCTCATATTCCGGTCGTCTCACCGGACCGATCCAACGGAGCCGCGCTCAAATCCGATCGAGATAACGGCTTTGCCGGAAACAATTCAGATGCCGGCACGCGCGCGGCCAACACGGTTCAACAGCAATATTTCGTGGATGTGGCGACTAAGGTGGTCCTGCCACAATTTCGGAAGGATGGCAGGCCGTTCCTTTTGGTTTTCTGGTCGCGCGACCCGGACGGCACTCAGCATAACGAGGGAGACAGCCTAAATCGGCTCAGCCCGGGCATCAACGGACCGACTTCTAAGGCAGCGGTGCAGAACGCGGATGACGACCTGAGGCAGCTCCTGAGCTATCTCCAAGCGACTCCTGATCTGGCTGACGACACGGACGTTTTCATCACGTCGGATCACGGCTTTTCCACGATCAGCAAGCATGAAATCGATCCTGCCGGCAAAGAGTTCACTTCCAGCTATGCCGCCTCGCAAATCTACAAAGATGCAGCAGGCCGCCAAGAAGTGAACAGCGGATTTTTGCCGCCGGGTTTTCTGGCGATCGACCTTGCGCATCATCTGAATTTGCCGCTTTTCGATCCCGACAGCACAATAACAGTCGACGGCACGGAGCGATATAAGCCGGTTGACCCCACGATTGGACAGACGACACCCGAGAAATCAAAGCGCCCAATTGGCGGTAGCGGCCTGATTGGTGGAACCGGAGGCATCTCGACCCCGTCGGACGCGAAGCTCGTCGTGGCAGCGAACGGTGGATCTGACCTTATCTATTTATATGATCCGGACCCAGCACTGGCGCAGGATCTGGTAGATTTTCTGAGCAGCCAGGATTATGTGAGCGGAATTTTCACCAATCCGGCATTTGGGCAGCTCAAAGGCGCACTGTCGTTGGTCGACCTGAACCTCAAAGGCTCGGCGCTTCTCCCGATACCGTCAATCATTGTAAATTTTCGCAGTTTTTCTCAGGATGCCGCGGATCCGCTTCGGTCGGCGGTGACAATTTGCGACACCGGGCTCCAGGAGGGCCAAGGAATGCACGGAAGCTTCAGTCGGGCGGATACCCTCAATAACATGGCCGCCGTCGGGCCGGACTTTAAGAAGGCTTACATCGACCTCGCTCCCGTCAGCAATGCCGACATCGCAGTAACGCTAGCTCACGTTCTCAACCTCGAACTGCCGAAGAATGGCCATCTGATCGGACGCATCATCGAGGAAGCCCTCGCCGAGGGACCAGAGGACACGCCATTCGAATGCGGCGTCAAGGTGTCAGAGGTTAATGCGGCGGGAATGAAAACCCGACTACGCTACCAAAAGGTGAATGAGACCTGGTATTTCGATTCCGCTGGATTCGAAGGACGCACCGTCGGGTTGCCGAGCGGCGAGAAGTAACTCGCGACACTCAAAACTGGAATTTGATACCACAGTTTACGTGGACTTGGAGTGGGCCACTTCATGCTCCAGGCTCTGATACGCCCACACGCCGATCCGCTACTCCCCCTAAGCAGTCGTCGCGCGTCGAACCGACACCTGAGCTCGATCGCCGGAATCAATTGAACGAACAGCATGGATCAGCGCCAGGCATCCAAGCACGTTCAGAGGTCGCTCGCGGCGTTCCCCTTGCCGGTGCAATCGCGTGAGGCGATTTGATTTCCGGCTTTTGCTATCACCAATTTGAAGCTGAACTTGTGCGTCAATCCATTGCGTGGGGTTTTGCTCTATAGACATATGATGAACCATTTTTATTTTCGATAGTTGAAGTGACAAATCCTGGGCTCACGACGTGCCGATCCAGATCCGGTGCCGCGAGAGGTCCAACGCTGGGTTGAAAGCAAGTCTGGCATGGCAATCATCCGATCAATCGGACCACGATTTGAGGGAGTTTGCTCCAGAGCGTCGGATCAGTTTGGAGGTATAGCGCACCGCAAACCATCAGCATCAGGAAGCCGGTTTCTAACTCTCTCATGTAAGGATTCAAAGCAAGAGTAATGCCAATCCTCATTTGTAGATCATAAGATGTTGTGTGGTAGACACTTATAAACTTTATTAACGACTAAGCGTTCACCGGTAGGTGGCTTGCATTATTCCGATTTCGGGAATTTCCCGTCCCAATTTCGCATTGAAAGAGGTTTCCCCTTACAGTTCGATAATGGTTAGTCTGCCCTTATCTGTGTTGGACTTGTCGCCGATATCGGCCGGACAAGGTGATGCACAAGCAGTGCGCGATACGATCGAACTCGCGCAATACGCAGAAAAGCTCGGTTACTATCGATATTGGGTCGCCGAGCACCACAATATTCCGAGCGTCGCGAGCACCGCGCCCGAAGTCATGATCGGACAGATCGCCGCGAGGACTTCACGTATGCGGATCGGATCTGGTGGGATCATGCTTCCTAATCACGCTCCATTACGGGTGGCGGAAGCGTTTCATGTGCTCGAGGCGCTTTACCCACACCGGATCGATCTGGGTATAGGCCGTGCGCCCGGCACCGATCAACTCACCGCGCTCGCATTGCGCCGGAGCAAAGAGAGACTTGGAGCAATAGATTTCCCGGCTCAGCTTATTGAGCTGATCGGCCTCAGTAGCGGGGACCTCCCAGCGAATCATCCATTTGCCGGAATTCGAGTGATTCCAAGCGATGTCACGTTGCCACCTATTTGGGTGCTCGGATCAACCGAGGACGGGGCGGCGATAGCCGCGGAGTTTGGGCTAGGGTTCGCCTTCGCGCATCATATCAATCCCAGTGGATCGCTGCCGGCATTCGAGGTCTATCGATCGAGCTTTCGGGCATCGCGTTGGCTTGACCGACCGCGGACGATTCTTACCGCCCAGGCAATTTGCGGTGCAACCGATGAGGAGGCCCAATACTTGGCGTCCACGTTTGAATTGGCCTGGATCCGCTTGCGAACCGGACGTCCGGCGCCGTTGTCACCACCTGAAGAGGCCTCGGCGTACAAGTTTTCGCAAGGCGAACGAGAAATGGTAAAATATGCGCGTCTTCATTATTTGGCTGGCGGACCCATAACGCTTCGGGAAAAATTGTTGGACCACGCGAATCGGCTCGGAGCTGACGAACTCATGATCACTACGACCATTTACGGACACGCCAAGCGGATGCATTCGTATGAATTGATCGCGAAAAGTTGGCCACTCCCGGGACAGGAAAGCGGAAGCGTCAGGAAAGTGGAAGCGTGAGTGGTAGTGGTAGTGAGGCCGTCGGGGACGGAAAGTGGAAGTGCGAGTGATGGTGGTAGTGAGGCCGTCGGGGACAGGTCAAACCGCACGAAGATTGCCTTGCGCCGGTGAACGGCGAACGAACTTTCGGCGGGCTTGCGAGGCGCTTTCTCTGCCTTTACTCTAATCGCGGAACAACAACCCCAATTTCCGCATGATCCTTTTCTGACAAATTTCTTTGCGTGTCAGGGATGGGCGCACCAGTGACCGAATACCTGGATCGGAAGGACAAGCTGTTTAGCTGTTATGAGCGAAGAAAAAAACGAACCAGACAAAGGATTGCTCAGACCCTCCGAGGGAGGCAAATGCGAACCACGGATGGTGCATGACCCTTACCCGCGTGTCATTGACTGGGGGATGCCTGAGGATGTTAATGCCGGGGATTTCACGTTCTCCGTCCTGGAAGCCGCTCTGGAGGCCGGTGCGTCAGAAATCCAGCTGACGCCGCTGGAGGAATTCGGAGAAGTCAGCGTTCATTTCAAAATCGGCAGCGAGTTCATTGGGCAAAAATCCCTTACCCAGATTCAATTTGGTTTCATCGCGATTTTACTGGCCCATATCGCAACGCTTTCTCGTCCCTCCTCAGAATCTCCACCTTTGAACCGGTACTTTTACGCACCGGATCACAGGCGATATTATGTTCGCTTTTCGAAAATCCGAGTCGGTGATCATGCGACCGCGATCCTGATCAGACTTTTCGTTACGGAAGAAGCGACCAGGTCGGTCGCGTAAGACGACCTCCGTTCGCTGTCCCGGAGACGGGTTCCTTATCGTCTTCTCAGCCTCGGTGTGACTGTTCGGCAAGTTGCTGAAGGCTCAAAAGTTGCTTCCGCATCATTAAAAGATCTCCCGCAGGTAGAAGAGAGCGGATGATGGATCGAAAAGGATGTTTCGGATAGCAGATTTGCACCCGAACCATCAGTCTGGACTGATTCTTTCCGACCGGGAAGCATAAATACGTAATCCGCAAATCCGAACAGAGAAGGCCTCTGGGCGGCCAAAGAGCAATCGTAATGAAACTGTCGATTGAAAAATCGCGAACCCGAAAAATTGTCATAACCTTTTGACCGATTCTGAGTGGCTCCAGCCCATCAATGAGATGCCGCGGGCTTGGTTTCCCGAAATTGTCGATCCAATCGTAGCTGTAAGGCGCTGTACGAAGCTGACCCAGCCAGCGGAATACGACCCCCACAGGGGCGCTCACGCTGACGGCGCGATACCAAGTCTCCTCCGGGACCATGGGGTCTTCTTGAGCGCTCGGCCAAAGCCCGCTCTTCATCTCGGCAAGACTTATTCCCCACTTTGCGAAACTCATTGACTGGCCAAGTTCTGAAATCAGGCCACCGGCTCTATCTTCGCGCCAACAGGTAATGAGACAACGAACTCTGAACCGGCCCCACCGACGCTTTGCACTGTCACATATCCTCCGTGAGCTTCAATAACGGCTTTAACCAGGCTTAGTCCCAGCCCGAGGCCGCGTTGTCCCCTGCTCTTGTCCCCCCGGTATAGCCGGTCCCAGATTCTGGATTGTTCTTCGACCGGAATGCCGATTCCATCATCCTTAATCCTGACTTGAACTGTGTCATTCGAAGACCCGCATTCGATCGATATATGTCCATGCTCGCGGGTATATTTGACCGCGTTATCGAGAAGGTTCGCCAGAGCCTGCTGGATGCGGTTGGGATCGACCTCCGCATAGCAGGGACCTTTGCAATTGGCGGCTATTTCAATCTTCTTTTCCTCCGCAATCAGCCGATAAATCTCAAGCACATTCTCGAGCAGTTGTGAGACCGATCTCCGTTCCCGGTGCAGCCTCATCATCCCGTGCTCGGCCTCCGTTATATCCATCAAAGTATTGAGCATGGTCAATACCCGGTCAGACTCTTCGACACAATCTGCCAAAGCCTCGCGTGTCGGAATATCTGAATCGGTCTGCAACGCCATTTCTGCAGATCCGCGCATCCGCGTCAACGGAGTCCGCAGATCGTGTGCGACATTGTCCAGCGCTTCACGCATACCGCGGATCAAGGCCTGGTTCTTATCCAATACACGGTTGAACTGGCGAGCGAGTTGCGCCAGTTCGCTTTGCGCCTGACTTTCGGGGACGCGTTCTGCCAAGTTACCGGTATTGATGATTGTCCGGGCGGTCCGCATGATTTCTCGAACGGGAGCTGTTGCCCTATGGGCAAAAATCGCACCGCCGACCAAGCCAAGAAGGAAAGTTGGCGCCATCACGAGAAGAAAAGAACTCAGGAAAGGGCCCAATAAGGTCTCACTCCGGTTGATACTTCTACCGACCTGCAGGATTGATCCGTCACTCAGCAGCGTCCTGGCGATGATAAATTCGCTCCGAGCATCCTTGGGAATCTGCAGCCAGGCATTCTGGTTCACGTCGTTTTCGTCGACCGCCATCTTCGCCGTCCTAACCCAATCCTGAGGAGCCACCAGCAACAGCACACTACGTTGCGGGCCCGTAACACGTACGAAAAATGGCCCCTCATTTTGTTCGAATTCCGTTCGATGAACCAAATCGTTCAGCGCCGGGAGGCCCTGGGTTTCATAAACCGCAGCGCACTCCTTCAACCGGGCCTGGATGATTTCGCGTTCGCTCTGTTCAAAAAAAGAGGTCAGAAGAATGTATAGAAGCCCAAATAAAATGACCGCGCTGATTGTGAAGGTGACGGCAAACCAAAGGCTGAGGCGTACGGCAAAGCTTTGCCAGATCCTGTTAAACTGGCCTGACGACATAGCCGACACCTCGGACCGTGTGGATCAACTTCTGCTGAAACCCCTTGTCAACTTTGGCACGAAGCCGGTGCACCAGCACATCGACAACGTTGGTTTGCGGATCGAAACTGAAGTCCCAGATGTGTTCCAGAATCATTGTCTTCGTGACAGGGCGTCCGGAATGACGAAGCAACAGTTCGAGCAAAGCAAATTCGCGGGAATGGAGCTCAATTTTTTGTCCCGCGCGAACGACTTCCCGCGTGAACAGATCGATTTTGAGGTCAGCAACCGACAAGTGGCTCGGTTCAGCAGAGTGAGTCGCGCGCCGGATTAACGCTTGAACGCGCGCGAGCAGTTCCGAAAAGGCGAACGGTTTAGTTAGATAGTCGTCACCTCCGGACTGCAGTCCGAGCACCCGATCGTCCACACCGGCGCGCGCGCTAAGTATCAACACCGGTAAAGAAACTTTTTTCTGGCGAAGTTGGCGCAGGACGGCAAGGCCATCCAGCCGGGGCAGCATCAAATCAAGAACCGCCGCATCGTAGGAGATCGACAACCCAAAGTCGAGCGCCTCCTCGCCATCTTTTGCGCGATCAACCGCAAATCCATTCTGTTTGAGACCGTTTACTACGAAAGACGCGATTTTGTCGTCATCTTCGACAACCAGTATGCGCATAGGAGAGACAGGAATATAACAGATTTCTCCGGCTGCCGTACTGCTGTTTGTGATCGTCATGTCTGTGTCAGCCAAGCCTCGGCTTGCTTAGTTCGGGCAAAAGCGGCAGCTCCCGGTTTCGCCCACTTTCGAAATTGAATCGCGCTCAGCTCCGAGACGAGAGGGCGACTCTTTCGGTTCATCTGCCAAAACACCAATGCTCTCCCGATCTCTCGGGAGAGCATCGAACGCTGTCCGTCACTTAACTCTCATGCGATTCATCCACAGTCAGGTAGTGACTGCCCGTCTTGGTCCAGACTTTCACCAAGGTTTCCTTACCGGCCGGATTTGCGGTATCAGCGATCGCATCCTGCGCGTTCTTCACCGGTTTCCGGTCAAGCTCGGTGATCACGTCACCTGGGCGCAGACCGGCTTGGTACGCGGCGGAGTCAGGTGCCACTTCCGTGATAACCGCTCCTTGCACTTGTGCTGGAATGCCCAACTCGGCTCGGGCATTCTGGTCGAGGTCGGCCACACCGACACCCGCAAGAGCTTCCGTTTTGGTATTTCCACTTTGCTCGTCCGTTTTGGCGACCCTATTTTCAGGCAGGTTGCCCAGGGTAACATCAAACGTCTTGGCTTCGCCATTTCGATTGACCGCTAGCTGCACCTTCGAACCAGGCGTCGATTCGGCCACTCGAAGTTTCAGCTGGCTGGCATCCTCGATCGGCTGACCATTCAGCTGGGTAATCACGTCGCCGCTCTTCAATCCGGCTTTATCCGCTGGACTGTCAGGGGACACATCTCCTACTAGCGCTCCTGTCGTGCGATCCAGCTTAAATGCTGTTGCCAGATCGGGAGTAAGGTTCTGGATCATCACACCCAGAAATCCGCGTTCAACGCGACCGCTTTTAACGAGGCTGTCCATGACCCATCGGCAAAGATTCGAAGGAACCGCAAATCCGATGCCTTGATTTCCGCCGCTGTGCGTCAAAATCGCTGAGTTAATGCCCACCACACGGCCTTCGGTGTCGACAAGCGCGCCGCCGGAATTACCTGGGTTAATCGCTGCATCGGTTTGAATGAAGTCTTCATCCATGTCTCCCGAAGTCGTACGATCTTTCGCGCTCACGATGCCTTTGGTCACCGTCTGACCAATCCCGAATGGATTGCCGATGGCCAGAACAACATCCCCGACTTCAATCTTATCGCTGTCTGCCAGGGTCAAAGCCGGCAAATTTTCAGCTTTGATTCGGATCAGAGCAACGTCCGTCTTGGGATCGGAGCCGATAACTTTAGCTGTAAACTGACGTCCATCGTTCAGCGCGACCTGGATCTCGCTTGCGTTGTTTACTACATGGTTATTGGTAAGTATATAGCCGTCGGGCGAAACGATGACCCCTGATCCAAGCCCATGCTCCGTCGGCACATGAAGCTTGCCGGGATTCATCTGTTTCAATCCGTCTTCTCCGAAAAAGCGGCGGAAAAAGTCCATGTCGGAATTTGCGAACGGATTATTGCTCGCCCCTTTCATCGTGACAAAGATTTTGACCACGCTCGGTGCAACTTTTTTAACGATAGGCGCGAAGCTGTTGCCCTCCTTCACGTCTCGGGTCAATGGGCTGTTGTCCACCTGCACATGCAAAGGTGAATTCTGCGACCCATTGCCATTTTCTCCGCCGTTCAAGGCGAAACCCGTTGCCAGGGAAAGTGCTGACCCTCCGAGCAAGAGCACGCCCAACGCGAGCGGTTTTAGTGATTTTCTGGTCATAATTAATTTGAGTTTATTTCTTGAACACTATGAGCCAACCGAATTAACGAACGCCTTGCTCGAACATTACAAAACGGAAATGGAAGCAGAGAGCACGGAGGAACCAGAGTACTGAGGAAGCGGAGCGCACAGAGAAATTCATTTGACCACAGAGGCACCGAGAACACGGAGTTGGGATTGGATAGGTGAAATGCTGCACCAAGTCACTGACTGGTATCCTAGTGCCCAACAATCCCGTGGCAGCGAGTAAAGATTAGCGCACCAGCGAAAACCAATATCGGCACGACTGCGGACAAAACAATCAGACGTGCTCCCTGCCACCGAGTGTTCCAAATCTTTGGCGACCTCAGATTGTGATGGCGCCCCGTTATCTTCACAGATTCCGGATCGTCCAAATCCTTTTTCATGGCAGCCGCCGATTGATAACGGTGTTGAGGTTCACGCTCCATGGCATGCAGGATGATCTCTTCAAGTGCCTCGGAAATCTCCGGATTGATTTTGCGCGGTGCAACAGGATCGCCGGTAATACGCGAGTTCATGACGATAAAAGGATTGGGGCCCTCGAACGGCACCGATCCTGTCGTCATCTCGTACAGGACCGCGCCTAAACTGTAGATATCGGTTCTTTCGTCCCCTCGTCTTCCCTTGACCTGTTCCGGCGCCATGTAGTCCGGCGTGCCCATTGCCGGCGTGAACCCGGCAAACGTGAGCCTGCGCATCTCGGTCGATTTCGCGATTCCGAAGTCAATGATCCTCAGAGTCCCATCCTCGCAAATCATAATGTTCTGCGGCTTGAGGTCCCGGTGCACAACCTTGTGCTCGTGCATGTGCGCAAGCGCGCCGCAGACGTAGCTGGCAATCTGGACAGCATCCGGGATGGGCAGAGGTCGAACCTCGTTGAGCACCGTGCTCAGGGGCTTGCCTTCCAGGTACTCCGTCACAATGTATTGCCGGCTCTTGTTCGGAACCTTGATAAATTTGAGAATGTTCGGATGATTGAGCAGCTCCCCGATCTCCTTCTCGCGCTGGAATCGGGAAAAAGCCGCCGGATCCGATTCTAACTGCATGTAGGGAATCTTAATCGCCACCGGTTGTCCGGTCTGAAGATCTTTCGCCTTGTAGATGGAGGCCATCCCACTCCGGCTGATCACGCCCTCGATCTCAAACCGGGCATCTATGACGTCGCCGGGTTTAACTTCGTTTGC
Organism: uncultured Verrucomicrobiae bacterium; assembly: GCA_963736745.1. Taxonomy (GTDB): domain Bacteria; phylum Verrucomicrobiota; class Verrucomicrobiia; order Chthoniobacterales; family JAFAMB01; genus JAFAMB01. Next base: position 65,098 of record CAVTQD010000026.1, read on the forward strand.
TCATTACTGGTTGTCTGTCCCCACCCGTTTTCTTCAGAATGGAGATTGGCTGGTCATGCTTCGGCTCGACGAGCCGGTCAACTTGGATCACTTGCACTGAAAGGTTATCATCGGTCTTCTGCCGCTCGGCAAGCGCAACCAGGTAAGGACAGATTTCATCCATGTCCAGCCGATCGACACCTTCACAAGAGCTCTCTGTCATTCATGTAGCAATAAAGCCCGTCCGTGCACTGAACGATCCGATCGCGTGACATGAGCTTGAGATGTTTATAATCGAAGTGAACAATCGGTTCGTTCCCGAAGGTTCGGGTCAGCATGGAACGAAGCCTGCTCGCTTTTGCCTCATGCTCGCTGATCAGGCGCAACTTCACCTGCATCGCAGTGTAGGAATGATCATCGGTCAAACGGCGAATTTTTTCCTGCCGCACCAGATAGACGCGGGTGTCTCCGACATGCCCGATGAACAATTCCGGTCACGAAAAATGCAAACGGACAGAGTCGTCGCCATGCGCCCTCCGCTAGGGTCAGACATTCCCGCTTCGTAGATCTCCAGATTTGCCGATATCGAAGATCTGTTTCAGAATTTGTTTCGGCGTGTTCACAGGATTCATTCGCTGAAAAGTCGCAATGGCGATTTCAACCGCCATTTTACTGGCGACATTCGCCATTTTCGTGACCGCCAACCCCGTCTGCGACGACCGCGATCGCTCCGCGTTGCAGCCTTTCAGCTTCCTCGTCCGGTTGCCAAAATCCAAGGCAATCTTCATTTTTTTTCCGCACCGGTCCGGCGGAAGATTTAGATTCGCAACTTAATCGCATCCAATAATTTAGGTCTCATTGTCGGTCCATAAAGCGGATGCGGCCACACCCATTGAAGTGTGACCGCGACGCAACTGAACCGTCAGCATTCCCGTACCGCAAATTATCCTGCTCCGCACAGCCTGGAGACTTATCTCTCACCAGTCGCTGAGGCTGGCCGGAACATTTCTCGCTTCGGAAGCCGGCCTAAGAACGGCTTCCGAGGCGTGAGCGTTTACAGACAGCAACTCATGGATAAAGTTGGCAGCAGGAATTACGCCGGATTTGGAGACTCAACCATGACGGATTTGGCTTTCTTCTTACTCGAGATGTAAAAGTGGACCACTCCGTAGATGGCCCAAACTGCGGCGATCCCAAGAGCAACGTAGGGTTCTTTCCAGCTCATGCCGGCCACTGAGAAGGGCCCGATGAGGTAGAAGAGCATACAGAGCAGATTCGCCAGAAGGCCGAACACCGGAATGACTACATGCTTGAATCCATGAAACGAATGGTGTTCCTGGAATGCAACAATCGCAATAATGCAGGTCATCATGTAGAGCAGGAACGTTCCGAAGTTACTTGCCAGCGTGATAATAAGCAGGCTCTGCGGAATGCTGGCCGCGGCATCATGCGGGAAAATACCGAAGCTGTACCAAATGTTATGCGGCAGATTTTTGATCGTATCGTCGCTCAACGCTGCGCCGCCGCAGAAGTAGAGGGCTACCCCGAAGATGCCGATAATTGCCGAAATGATGGCGAGCGTCCAAACCGCCACATGCGGAGTGAGGTTCTTGCCGTGGAGTTGTCCCCAAGTTCCCGGCAATTTCGTCGTCGCGGCCCATCGCGAAAGTGACACGCGCTCCGGTATTCATGCAGGCAAGAGTGGTCCCGATCAGCGCGAGAAACACCGTAATTGCCTGGATAAACATAAACCACCAGCCGGCTTGCGGACTTCCAAAGACCCATGTCCCGACAATCTGCATCATGTCGCCGATGGGCGCCGGTGACGCGGAGGCCGTCGTCATCGGGTAACCGCTGTTGAGGAAAAAGTTCGCTCCAAAATATTCAAAGAGGTAGCAGAATGCTCCTTGAATGACGAGTGACAAGAGCACCGCGCGCGGAATGTCGCGTTTGGCGTTTTTCGCCTCTTCCCCCATCGACGTGACCGACTCGAAGCCGACGAGAATCAGGATGGCGACACATGCCTGAACGAGGACAAAATTGAACCCGTGCGGCGCGATGACAGAAGCAGCGCTGGTGTGAAACTGAAAGGTATCCGTCGGGTTCTTGGGATCCGGCCCCTTCGTGAGCCCTTGGTCGGGCGCGTACGTTAGGGTATAATCTTTGTCGCTGCCATCAGGGTTTTTTTCGAAGACATAGTTGCCGTCTTTGTCCTTGACCGGGCTGGTGACATCGTTCCCTTTGTCATCCTTGGCGGTCTGCATAGCGATCACCTTTGATACCGGAACGCCGTCCGGATTCAGAGTAATGCCTTTTGAACCCTCCCCGTGGTTGAGCCGATACCCGATGGCGATCACGGTGAAAACAATCAGCGCCGTGATTTGGATAACATTGACGGCAAGATTTACCCCGGTAGAGGCGTTCACTCCTCTAATACGCGATGTATCCAATGAAGAACGGAAAGACGATGCAGAACAGAATCATCAAGAGCGGACTGGGTACCGCTGAATTGAAGATGGATGGGAACAGCTGCCCGGCTAGATATCCTACCAGGAGGGCGGTAACGGCAACCATTACACCAGGGTAGATCCAGTAGTAGAGATGGCTGGCCCAGCCGACCATGAATTTGGCGATTCGGGCAAATCGAAACACTTTCGATTTCGATAGGAAAGCCTGTTCGGCGAAGAAGTACGACGAACCGGCCCCTGGATAGAGTTTCGACAGTTCGGCATAAGAGATGGCCGTTGCCAAGCAGAGCAACAGCGCAACCAGGATGCCGAACCACATAGCGATTCCGGCCATCGGTTGGCCGTAGAGAGATTGTTGGGCAAAGGTCAGCCAGAGAAACGCTCCGGGCGCAATGAGCGCCATGGCGTTAACGGTTAACCCGGTTAGGCCAAGAGTCTTCTTGGCCGTAGGTTGATCATTTTCGGACATGCGGGTGGTAGTTTGGGTTTGGTTTAATTGACCCTAAAAAGGCCGTACCGCCACCAGCATGCGTCATGCCATACGCTACATATCATGTACGATTAAACATTACAATTGTGTAGCCACGTCTAGTGCAGGCATCCTTGCCGGCTCCCGCCGGAATCAGGCGGGCCGGGACCTCTTTTCTTGGCATCTGGCAAAATTTAGCCAATCGGCGTCCGTATGTAGGAAATTTTATACAGTTATCCCGGGCGGTTACGTTTGACCACACCGTGTTCCCTTCCCGAAGCTCGCCTCGGGTCCATGCTTATCCCCAAGGAGAAGGTAATATTTTAAGACCCTGGGCGCAGAAATTGCTCTTATCCCTCGCCCTGGTGTTCGGACGGCCAATCCGAGCACTCCTTAACCTTGGCAGAAACGGAATCTTGCCAATCAACATGAAACACATATTCGAAATGAAACTCTTCACACGGCTTGCTTCTGCAGGCGTTATTGCAGCTTACGCTCTCTCTTCAGGCTTGTGCTACGCGCAACAAGCCACCCCGGCTCCAAGTCCGGCGGTCGTCTGCTGACGGCAAGGAGAGCAAGGAAGCGAAGAAAGTCGTAGAGCAACCGAAACCACCGGAACCACGATTCAAACTCTACGGCTGGATCGAGGCAGGGATCACCGGCAATCCGGACTCGCCGATCGATAGCCACAACTTCGGTCATCTGTGGACCGACCGCGCCAATGAACCGCTCCTGAATCAAATATCAATTGTCGGCGAGCGGGCTCTGGACCCGAATGCCACTGGGTTCGACTGGGGATTTAAAGCTTGGTTCATGTATGGGAGTGACGCTCGATACTCGAAATCGGTGGGATTCCTGGATCTCGTCACCAACGACCGAGTCCAGCCTGATTTTCCTGAGCTTTACGCGAGCGTCCACATTCCGATTCCCGCAACGTCGGGGCTCGATGTGAAAGCCGGAAAGTACCAGGACCCGATGTCGGCGGAAACTTTTGATCCGCGCAACAGTGTTTTCTATTCCCATAGCTATATTTTCAATTTCGGGATCCCTGAGAATGATACGGGTCTTCTAGCCGTACTGCATGCGAATAAATACCTCGATATTTACGCCGGAGTGAACCGTGGAGTTAATATGACGTTTAGCTGATAATAACTCCTCGGTCGCATTCGAAGGTGGGTTCGGCCTGAATTTGCTGGATGGCAATTTAACGGTCGTTGCACTCACGCACGATGGTCCGGAAGATACCCTCAACAATGTGCGACTGGCGTTATCTGAACGACATCACGACAACCTGGAAGATTACCAAGAACTTCACTTCCATCACAGATTTGAACCTGATCTATGATACTTTAGGCAACGGCAAATGGGGCGGCGGTGGTGCGCAGTATTTTACCTATGCCCTGAACGATTGGCTGCAACTTGGTGTGCGCGGCGAAATTTTTCGCGATTCACAGGGATTTTATGTCGCCCAGTTTCGCGCAAATAACGATTTCATTCACTTTGTGCGCGGCGATAACGTCTTCCGTCCCGAATTTCCCAGCGATCCCAGCAACCTGGGGGGAGGCGAAACTACCTACTTCGAAATTACCGGTGGTGTGACCATTAAGCCGCCGCTGCCGAAACCCGTGGCCGGTTTACTGATTCGCCCTGAGGTCCGCTATGACAGGGCATTAACGGACAGATTCAAGCCGTTCGATCAGAATACCAAGCGAGACCAGTGGACATTTGGATTGGACTTAGTCCTCGAGTTCTAGTCGATAGTCGCAATAAAGGTTCAATTTAGACCAAAAGGCGCCGGCGATCTGCCGGCGCTTTTTTTTGCGGTGTGCGAACGAACGGCGGCGATATGACTCTGGAACCCTTGGATGGCACGTCAAGTGCTTCTAGTGGTATTACGAATCTTTAGAACCGTAATACTCCATCTTGTCATCCGCCTATGAACCCGTTTCGATTTTCCATGCGCTTTGCTTTGCGATGCTGCGTTGCGTGCCGTCGCTTTCTCCGGTCTATTAACTGTCGCGCACGCCGAGTCTCTCAAGATCGCTTATAGCGATTGGCCCGGGTGGGTCGCCTGGGAAATTGCCATCCAGAAGAACTGGTTCAAGGAGGCGGGAGTCGATGTGCAGTTCATGTGGTACGATTACGCGCCCTCCATGGACGCTTATTCGACAGGGAAGGCCGACGCCGTGTGTATGACAAACGGTGATGCTCTGGTCACCGGCTCGACCGGCAAACCTTCTGTTGGAATTCTGATCAATGATTTCTCCAGCGGCAACGACATGATTGTCGCCAAGCCCGGAATCGATTCTGTCAAACAACTGGCCGGCAAGAAGATTGGAGTCGAGATCGGTCTGGTGGATCATTTGCTTTTGGAGCGGGCGCTCGGGATCAGCGGATTAAGCGATGGTGACGTGACACTCGTCAACACACCGACTAACGAAACGCCGCAGGTACTCGCTTCCGGGGCGGTCGACGCTATCGCAGCCTGGCAACCAAATTCCGGGCAGGCGCTGAAAACGGTTCAGGGCTCCAAGCCAATATTTCACCTCTGCCGAGGCTCCGGGATTAATCTACGATTTGCTGTACGTCTCTAGAGAAAGCCTGGAAAAGAATCGCGCAGAGTGGGCAAAAGTCGTCGCGGTCTGGTATCGCATCGTCAAGTACATGGAGGACCCAGGTAACCTGGATGAGGCTCTGAAAATTCTCGCGGCTCGCGACAATGTGAAACCCGAAGAGTACGAGCCGTTCTTAAAAGGCACTCATATCCTATCTCTGAAGGAAGCTCTGCACCACTGGAAGAAAGGAAATGATCTCGATTCCCTGTTTGGGTCAACTAAGAATGTCGATGATTTCAACGTCAAAAACGGCGTCTACAAGCAGCATGTGGATTTTCAAGGTTATCTGGATTCAAGCCTGACCGAGGAATACGCAAAATCGGCCGCCGCCAAGTCAGCGAGTAAATAGTGCATCGAGTTCGGCAATTGTGCTCGTGTCGAGGGGTGGCGCCTGCGTCTGCCCGTGAAGCAACTCGAGAAAGCGAGCAAACGGGAATGAATCAACGGACGGCCAATCAGGAGCGCTGGTTTAAAATCCGGGAAGAACTCTCGGGGCGCCGCGCAGGTCTTTTGATGGCGCTCTCGTTTCTGCTGCCACTGGCCATCTGGTGTATCGCCAGTTATGTGCCTTTCATTTGGCATCCGGACATTCGGCTTGAAGTCTCAGCCGATCGCACTGACGTATCGACCGTTTACACAGCGGGAGATCACGTCAGCAAGGAGTTTTTCCCAACATTTCAGAATGCTGTACGAGAGGCGAACAATAAAATTCTGGAGAATCGAAAAATTGGTCAGAGTTCGTCCGGATTGATGGTCCGGCGAGATAATCTGAAGAAGCTGCGTCAACTTGCTCCACTGGCGATTTCAAATGGGTGGCTTCGGCAAAACCAGCGTGAAGATGACGCAGCAATTTTTGATATCTGGAAGAAGCTTGCGACAGGCGAATTGGTGGCGAAAGAGCCTGCGCTCAATCCCGAAAACCTGGATATCATTCGTCAGGATTGGGAGATGCTTTCCGCAGCAAGCCCGACTTTTGATGCACGAAAACTGCCTGACCAGGAGCTGCTCAGCCTGGTACCGCAAGGGAAGCCATCAAATCCCTCTTATCTACCCGCGCCCCACGACGTCCTGGAGACGGGATTGCACAATTTCACTAGTGGCGGCGAATTGGGTCAGTTATCGCTTTTCAGCCGCCTCCTGATCTCGATTCGCATCGTATTTACCGGGTTCCTCCTGTCGTGTCTGATTGGTGTCCCAATCGGGATTTTCTGCGGAACATACGCGGCTTGTTCAAAGATCTCGGAGCCGTTCATTGATTTTTTCCGTTATATGCCAGCGCCCGCGTTCAGCACCCTGCTGGTGGCAATTTTTGGCGCTCATGACGAACCGAAGGTCGCACTTGTCTTCATTGGAACATTCTTCCAAATGGTGCTGGTGATTTCAAAAACGACCCGACAGCTCGACCACGCCCTTTTGGAAGCCGCGCAAACTCTCGGCGCGAAGCCCCGCCAGCTTTTTACGCATGTCGTGATTCCGGGAATTTTGCCGGAGCTCTATAACGACCTTAGAATTCTTCTGGGCTGGTCCTGGACTTGGATGGTGATCGCGGAATTGATTGGCGTTAAGACAGGCCTGACTGAGTTTATCGAAACACAAGGGCGCTGGCGCAACTTCGACGCCGTTTTCCCCGTCATCATTTTGATTGGATTGATCGGCTTTTTTACCGATCAATTTTTGGGCTGGTTCAGAGGAATTCTATTCCCCTACACGAAGAGGGCACGCTCTGACAGCGAAGCGGGCGCGCAAAATAGAGCAACCGCCGCCGGTGAGTCAATCGCCGACAGCTGAATCGCCCGTCAGACAACTAACGACCACATGAGTCAAACAACAATTGATCTTCCAGACTATCGGACGCAATCTCCCCCTGTTGCTGCGCGATTTGAGCGCCTCAAGGCGCGCCCCGTCGCTCTGGAGGTCTGTGATCTGCATAAGTACTTTCCCTCTCCGCAGGGGGAGGTGGTCGCACTGCAAAACATCGATTTCACAGTTCATCGACGCGAATTCATGTGTGTCATCGGGGCATCTGGTTGTGGAAAATCAACGCTGATCCGAATTCTGGCCGGGCTCGAAACACCAACTGCCGGTGAGGTTTTGCTCGATAAGAAGCGGGTCAGCGGCCCCGGTCCGGAGCGTGGGATGGTTTTTCAGGGCTACACCCTTTTCCCATGGCTATCGGTCAAACAAAACGTCATGTTCGGCCTTAAAATGACCGGGCATTCCTCGAACGAGGCTGAACCGGAGGCGCGCCAATGGATTGAGATGGTCGGGTTGGCAAAGTTTGAAAACTCCTTCCCGCACCAGCTATCGGGTGGAATGAAACAACGGGTCGCCATTGCGCGCGCACTCGCCAATCAGCCGAGGGTGCTGCTGATGGATGAGCCGTTCGGAGCCCTTGATGCGCAGACGAGATGCCAGATGCAGTCTTATCTCCTCCAGATTTGGCGGAACGTCGATGTAACGATTGTTTTCATTACGCACGACCTGGATGAAGCAATTTATCTCGCCGATCGGATCCTTGTACTTAAACCCCACCCCGGCCGGGTCGATGAGATGATTGAAGTTTCGGTGCCTCGACCGCGCTCGCCTGAACAGTTCATCTCGGCGGAGTTCCTGGCAACAAAGAAACGCCTCGAAGAGCTGATCCATCCGCCCGGTGAATCGGCTGGAGATAAGCTTCCGACATTGCGGCTAACCCGTGTTGACGACGAAGTCGAGTAGGCAGCTCCCCAGTCCCATTAACCCTAAAGTCAAAGATGAATCGTGGAACCTTGGGCGTCAGTTTCTGAATCCATTTCAGGTGAAATCGCGAACAAAACGTAATAACGGAAATTCCGACGGCAAAGTCCAGAGAATCAGTGTCTCGCTGCCTGAGTCCGTTTTCTGCGAATTAGATCAGCTCGTTGCGGAGCGAGGTTGGGAAAGCCGCTCGAAAGCAATCTCAGTCATGGTGACTCAATCCGCCCTTGAACACCGGGAAGACAAGGGAGACACGCTCATGTCGGGCACCATCACCATCGTGTACGACGAATCAAAGGGAAGTTTATTGCAGCGTTTGGCCGAACTCGAGCGTCGTTTTCTCGATGAGGTTATCAGCTCGCTTCATGTTCAACTAGAGAACGATCATCGAATCGAGGTCTTGCTCGTCCAAGGACCCGCTCGGATTCTCCAGAACATCGCGGACCAACTGCTCGCCTTGAAAGGGGTGAAAACCGGTAAGCTTACTCTCACCAGCATGCTTATGCCGCCACTTCATCCTCTACCCTTTCCAAGGTCGCAAGTTAACTTAAAAACCGAAGAAAGCGGTTAAACACAGACTTCGCAGATTTCACAGAAGACCAAAGCCAGGTTGGCGACTAACCAGGGGATCTAATATCATGACAAATGCACAAGCGATCCAAGAGGTTCACATTCTTTTCGAGGAAGATTATCCCTGGCGGGGCGATGTGGTCTTACGCTCTCAAACGGCATCATACCCTCAGGGTTACCGACATCGAAAGCGGCGCAAATGTCGGAGCAATGCTCTACAACCTGAATCATTCACTCGATCGCCTAAATCTACCTGATACTCTCAAAGCTCAGCACACAGCAAAGCTGACGACCGGGAATGTGCTCTTGAGCGACATGGGACACGTTCTTTGCTCCATTTCTGCGGACACCTGTGGATGGCACGATCCGCTTGCAGGCCACTCCACGGCCAGCGCTGGTCCGGGCGAAATACGGACCATCGAGCTACCAGGAAAAACGCAACGCCTTTCACCGAAACGCTCGCGACCAATTCCTTATCGAGCTTGGCAAATGGGGACTGGGAAAGATGGACTTGGTAGCGAACATAAACTTTTTTAGCAAAGTCACAGTCGATGCCGAGGGAAGAATGGAATTCGTAAGCGGGAATTCCGCCGCCGGCAGCTACATCGATCTGCGTGCAGAAATGGACACCCTCCTCGTCCTCAATACTTGTCAGCACCCAATGGATCCTGATCCACAGTATCACCCAAAGCCTGTGCATATCGCGGTCTGGAAATCCGACCCGCCAGCCGCAAACGATATATGCCGAGCCGCCTGTCCGGAAAACGCACGAGGATTCGCCCTAACCGAAGCACTTTTTCGTTGGTAGTTTCAACAGCTTGGCTTCCTGGTCTGTCGAGCTTGAGCCCCACTGGAATCACAAATATGAGCACACTGATCTATACCGAGAGCCGGCTGCGCCCGGAAGATGCCGTGTACGACTGCACGGTACTGTCCGGCGAAGCATGGATGCATGGGATAGCCGCCGGTCAAACTTTTCGGATTGTCGATCTGGAAGGCAACCAGGCAGTCGACACCCTTTTCTATAATGCCCACGATCGAACGGATCGGTACAGCGCACAAGATACCATCCGGGAACAAGGCAGTATTTATCTGACGACCGGAACCAGGCTCATGTCGTCCGAAGGCAATGTCTTGCTAACGATCATTGCGGACACCTGTGGGCGGCACGATACCCTGGGCGGAGCGTGCTCGGCCGAGAGCAATCAGGTCCGATATGCAATCGAAAAGAAACACATGCACAGTTGCCGGGACTCCTTCCTCCTTGCGGTGGCGAAGTCGACCCAGGGCTATACCAAGCGAGATATCACTCACAATATCAATTTTTTCATGAATGTTCCGGTTACTCCGGAGGGCGGCCTAACGTTTGCGGACGGCGTTTCCGACAAAGGTCGCTATGTCGAAATGCTCGCGGAAATGGATGTTATCGCGCTGATTTCGAATTGCCCGCAATTGAATAACCCATGCAACGCATATAATCCGACACCAATACGATTGTTAGTCTGGGATTGAGCATCGGCAGGGTCGCGCTCCATGTTTACAAAAGTCCTTGTGGCCAACCGTGGCGAGATCGCCTGCCGCATAATTCGCACCTTACACAAACTGGGCATCCGGGCTGTTTCGGTCTATTCAGACGCAGATGCACACGCGATGCACGTTGCTCTGGCAGAAGAATCGTTCCGGATCGGACCGGCCCCGGCAAAGCAGAGCTATCTAGACACCGACGGGATTCTTTCGGTGGCGAAAAACTCGGGCTGCGAGGCACTCCATCCCGGATACGGGTTTCTGAGTGAGAACGCCGAGTTTGCGGCCGAGTGTGAAAATGCCCGTATTCGCTTCATTGGCCCGACTTCGGAACAGATAAAATCGTTCGGGCTTAAGCATGTTGCCCGCGAGCTAGCCTCAAAAGCCGGGGCGCCGCTTCTGCCCGGCACGACCCTTCTGGCGGACGCACAGGAAGCTTTAAAAGCTGCTGAGCAGATCGGATACCCGATCATGGTCAAAAGCACGGCAGGCGGAGGCGGGATCGGACTCCGGCTCTGCAGGTCGGCAAATGAGTTGCGAGAGAGATTTGATACGGTCAAGCGTTTAGGAGAAGCCAATTTCAAACAGGGCGGAGTTTACCTCGAAAAATTTGTTGAAATTGCGCGCCATGTCGAGGTTCAGATTTTTGGGGACGGCAGAGGTCAGGTTCTGGCCGTCGGCGAACGCGATTGCTCGATCCAGCGACGCAACCAGAAGGTAATCGAGGAGACGCCGGCGCCCGACCTTTCAGACGCCGTCCGCAAACGACTCTTCGAAGCTGCCATCAGTCTGGGCAAGACGGTCAACTATGCTTCTGCCGGAACAGTAGAATTTATTTATGATAGCCTCGCGCAGACGTTTTATTTTTTAGAGGTTAACACCCGACTTCAGGTCGAACACGGCGTCACAGAAGCAGTGACCGGTATCGACCTGGTGGAATGGATGATTCGGCTTGCGGCGGGCGAACTACCTCCGCTGGAAACTCTGGTCCCCATTTGCGAGGGTCACTCTATTCAAGTCCGCATCTACGCGGAAGATCCAAACAAGAATTTCCAGCCCAGCTCGGGGCTCTTGACCGAAGTTGTCTTTCCAAAGAATGCCCGGATTGACACAGGAATTGAACGAGGAACGGAAATCTCCCCTTACTACGATCCGCTGATCGCCAAGATCATCGTCAAAGGCAAGGACCGACCACATGCCCTGGCGAAAATGAAGGATGCCCTTCAGCAAACCCGTATCTACGGAATCGAAACGAACCAAAGCTATCTCGAATCGGTTCTGGAAGACGAGAGGGTGACGCGTGGCGAGGTCACTACCCGGCTGCTATCATCGTTCGAATATAGACCAGCAACCTTGGATATCCTGGAGTCGGGAACTCAGACCAGCGTCCAGGATTATCCAGGCCGTTTAGGATACTGGGCCGTGGGCGTACCACCCTCCGGTCCGATGGATGCACTCGCGTTTCGTTTCGGTAATCGACTCCTTTCAAATGCTCCCGTGGCTGCTGGATTGGAAATCACAATTTCTGGTCCGACGCTCCGATTCAATACCGACTGCGAATTTTGTCTAACCGGCGCCTCGATGAAGGCCGACCTGGACGGCAATGACATCGCTTTCTGGACGGTCGTTCAGGCACGGGCGGGACAAACATTGAGGGTTGGACAAATCAGGGGAGGCGGCGCTCGAGGCATATCTCCTGGTGAAAGGCGGCCTGGATATTCCCGACTATCTCAATAGCAAGTCGACATTCGCTCTGGGTCGATTCGGAGGCCACGGGGGACGGGTTCTTCGGGCAGGAGATGTCCTCCGCCTTCGGAAAGACAGTCAAAACGTCTTATCCGAACCCGAAAGGAGTGCGCACACTCCTCGGGTTCTGCCAACCTCAATCGTTCCGAACTATTCCAATCGATGGGAGCTTGGAGTTTTGTATGGACCGCATGGCGCTCCTGACTTTTTTACCGCCGAGTACATCGACACATTTTTCCTCACCGAATGGAAAGTTCACTACAACTCGAATCGGACAGGGGTCCGATTGATCGGCCCCAAGCCGAACTGGACTCGAACGGACGGCGGTGAAGCGGGTCTGCATCCGTCGAATATCCATGACAATGCGTACGCTGTGGGCGCGGTCGACTTCACCGGCGATATGCCTATCCTGCTTGGACCGGATGGCCCAAGTCTGGGTGGATTCGTGTGTCCGGCCGTTGTGGTGGATGCGGAACTCTGGAAACTTGGACAGCTCAAGGCGGAGGATACCGTACGTTTCCGCCGGTTGACGGTCGTTGAAGCCGAAAAGTTGAAGTTTGCGCAGGAACATGAAATTGAGAATGTTAGAGCCTTTCCCGAGCGCTCCAGCGATCGTTTCAACGTTTAGCGCAGGCTCAGGCGACGAAGCGATCCTCGCCGGAACTCGAGCCGGCCGGAGATCGGCCCCGCGTGGTCTACAGAGGGTCCGGCGACTCTTACATCCTGGTGGAATACGGACCCATTGTTTTGGATTTGAATCTCCGTTTCCGAATCCACGCCCTGATGCAATGGATGCAGGGCAATCAACTTCCGGGGATAATCGATCTGACCCCCGGAATTCGGTCGTTACAGGTCCATTTTGACACCAGGAAGATTCACCTGAAGGATTTGCTCGCCGTTCTGCTGGCCGCCGAAAGGGAACTGCCGCTTGCCGATGAGATGGAAGTTCCGACGCGCATAGTTCACATGCCGCTCTCATGGGAAGATGAATCGACCTTGCTGGCGATTCAGAAATATATGCAGTCCGTTCGTGCCGACGCACCCTGGTGCCCAAGCAATCTCGAGTTTATTCGGCGCGTGAACGGCCTCGAGAGCATCGAAGATGTAAAGAAAATTGTCTTCGATGCCAGTTACCTCGTTCTGGGTCTTGGCGACGTGTACCTGGGTGCTCCAGTCGCCGTTCCTATCGACCCGCGGCACCGATTGGTTACGACGAAATATAATCCTGCCAGGACCTGGACGCCAGAAAATGCGGTCGGCATCGGCGGCGCTTACCTGTGCATCTACGGAATGGAAGGTCCCGGCGGTTACCAGTTCGTCGGTCGTACGGTTCAGGTCTGGAACCGTTTCCATGTGACGAAGAATTTCGAGGCCGGCAAACCTTGGTTACTTCGTTTTTTCGATCAGATTCGATTCTATCCTGTTTCCGCGGAGCAATTGCTTCGTCACAGGGAGGATTTCTTGGCCGGTAAATTCAACCTGGCGATTGAGGAAGAAACGTTTCGGCTCAGCGAGTACCACGCTTTTTTGAACCAGATCGCGCCCGAGGCGGCAGCGTTCAAGGCGGAACAACAGGCCGCTTTCGAAGCCGAACGGGAACGCTGGACTTCCACGGAGTTCGTTCCCGCGGAAGACACGGGTTCAACGCCCATCCAGGAGGAGGTGCAGTTACCTGAGGGCGGATCGTTCATCGACGCACCGGTTGCCGGCAATCTGTGGAAGTTGATGGCAAATTCAGGGGATCAGGTTCAACCTGACCAACCGGTAGCGGTCATCGAATCAATGAAGATGGAAATGCAGGTCTGCGCAACGCGCAGCGGCACGGTCCATTCGGTATTGTGCAAGGAATTTTCTCCAGTTTCTCAAGGGCAGCATCTCTTCATCATCGAAGTCCTGCCATAGGATCAGATCATGAATGGAACCAAGATTTGTTTTTGATGGGCCCTGGGATTTCAATCGATTCCACCCTGTCCTTTCCTGTTGTCTGATCCGGAGTATAGTTCGGAACTTGAAGAGAGCTTGAAAACTCAGCCTCTTAAGCCAAGGAGCAAAATTATGAGCGAATTTCCGGATATTCAACCGTTCGGACCAAGGCCACCGCAGCACAAGGAGGATTCCCTGCCTGCAGCCCAAACAAACACTCCAGAAGAACCCGTGACTTCCTCGAAGATCGTCCCTCCGCAAAGCAGCGTGAATATGACGGCCGTTGTCACGGCCGTAACGGTCGGATTCGCTGTAGGCTATCTGTTCTCCCGCTACCAGCAGTCAATACTCCGGCAAAGCAAGATCGATGAATTCATCCACTATGCTCAGGCCTGGATCCGAGAACAAGGGCCGAAGATCGCCGACCCGATCAAGCAAGGCCTGGAGTCCACCGGTTCAACCGTAGAGCAGGCGATAAAGAAAGTGAGCGCCAGCCACCCGCTGGAATCGCTCAATCCGTTTTACCGGCAAAAACCTAGGAAAGTTTCTTGGACTCGAAATTTTCTGAGAGTGATGTCAGCATCGGCGCCCAGCCTCCATCCCAATCGTTGCTCGTTGTCCTCGATTTTTGATCGTTGCTGACTAAAACTGCCTTGCAACGTGTATGGACCGTGAGCGAACGGACGAGTCCGTCCCGTTCGCTCGCTCCAAAGAGGACGAGCCTCTATCCGAACCCTTCGTCCTCTTCTCGTCGTCGTCCTCCTTCTCGGTTTCTCTTGGCGTGGGAAAATGCTGTTGCGTGGCTCGCTCGTTCGCGGCTTTTCTTAGCGCAAGCCGCTTTTGTCGGCAGCGGTCAAAGATCGCGAACGAGGACGAAGAACGACGACGAGGACGATTTTTGGGCTACCAGCTATACCCTGCTCCAATGTCAATTTGTTGAACCCAATAATCTCCTCCTACCTCACCCGAATAGTCAGTGAACACGACAAACGAATCGTTTATGCGGTACGAGACTCCGACTAATCCCCATGCCGCGTTACGATCTATGCCCGTCCAGGTATCCAAGTATTCATGCTGCCAGCCAGCCTGTACGTAGGGTGTCCATTTTCCGGCATGCCATGCCACTCGGCCTCCTACGCGGCTAAAAAGCTCACGCAAGGGTACAAACCCGTCCGCGTAATCGTACTCGATGCTGGCCCATGGCCCTGCCTCTAGCGAACCAAATCGCCACGCGTAGCCCGTGCCGGCGTACGCGGTCCCGTCGAATCCGTTCGTAGTGCCGTTCGCATCGTAAGCAGTTCCGCCAGCCAACCCGGCCAAAGTTCCATACCAGCCTCCCCTCCAGAAAGATGTGTAAAGGCCGCCCCTGAAAGTGTTCGCGCTGAAATGCTGGCCGCTCCACGAGCCCGAAGTGTAGGTGTAATCGGTTACGACCCCGACCAGCCAATGCGGCGTTACGCGGTAGTCAAGGCCAATAGTGAATTGACCGGCACTATAGTGGCTATCGTTGAAGTTGTCATAATGCCCGAATAACCCGGTCCCGACCACCCAAACATCCCAACGCTTTCCTGGACGACAGGCGCGCTTGGAACCACGGCTTGCTTGCCGTCCTTGGTGTACCCTTCCTTGCTGTACCCTTCCTTGCCGTATCCGTACGTGGGGCCTTCCTCGGCCGGTGACTCCTCAGCCCGATCGCGGATCTCAGCGGCGCGTTGTTCAATTGAACTCGTCACCGCGGCGGCGCCATCAATCGTCGACTGTTCAATGGGCGCAAAAGAGATGCCAGGCGTGGGCCGTGGTGTTGGAGTCGGCGAAGGCGAAGGAGTCGGGGAACCGCCACCGGACGGCGTCGGATGCGGCGTTGGGGTCGGAGTTGGTGTTGGAGAACCACCACCGGACGGTGTTGGGTGCGGTGTCGGTGTTGGTGTTGGTGTTGGTGAGTGGCCCGGTGTGGGAGTTGGCGTCGGTGTCGGGCGCGGCGTGGGGGTTGGCGTCGGTGTTTGGACGCGGCGTGGGGGTCGGCGTCGGGCGCGGCGTGGGGGTGGGGGTCGGTGTGGTGTCGGCGTGGGCGTCGGCGCCGCCAAACTCCGATCAAGCCCCAAGCCGCAAATATTAACGATTAGAAAGAGCGCTGTCGCCGCTGCAAAGTAGCGTTTTACGTGTCTCATTTTGGCACAATGTTGATCATCAAAAGGAAACTCGATCTGTCGGCGGTCGATTCAAAACCAGCCAAAACGAGTTAGTGGGAGTCCGCCTAGGACTCACCAATTCGTGGTTTTAAGCTGGTCAGAGATGTTTTGGCAAGACCGATTTAACAATCTTCTGATGATCCGAGATCAAAGTTAACTCTAAGGCACCCTCGCCCACAGTGACGGCCCATCGCGCACCCCACGGAAAGACTTGTTAATATAGTTACTGTTATAAATATCACCTATTGCAGGGTTTCAATATCGGCTATTGAGCGGTCCAATTCTGAGCTCCACGAGCCCTAACCAGATCACTGGTGCACGGTTGCGTTTCATCAAGCATTGCATACGGAGGAACTGTTGTGTAGGCAATTTAACCTCATGCAGATTCTGCGCGATTTGAGAGAGCTGACGCCAAATCAGCGGAACGCTGTCTTGGCATGCTTTCTCGGATGGACGCTCGATGCGTTCGATTTTTTTATCATTGTCTTTGTCTTGAACGATATCGCGAAGGAGTTCAAAACGGACTTTCCAGCAGTGACCGCCACCCTCTTCCTAACATTGGCAATGCGGCCTCTGGGCGCATTTAAGTTCGGCATTGCAGCGGACAGATTCGGGCCGGCCGATATTAATGATCGATATTCTGAACGGCTTGGCGCTTGCCATCACAGCGGGCATCGTGGCGATAACCGTAGCGGCCGTGACAGCTTTCGGTCCCGAGCAACTGGGCGTGAAATTCGGCGATCCATAAGCGTCCAGTTCGTTTCGATTCGGAACGGTTCAGCACAGAGAAAAAAGCATTCAAATTCGACCGCGGGTGAAATCCCTTGATAGGCCATCACGCTTTTTGTATATCCAAAACGAATCCCTCCCTCCATGAAAAGAGCCATTTTCTGCCGTGCGGCATGTTTTCCTTCGACGGTTGCGATCGGCGCTCGACCCGAACTGCCGTCCCGGAGCTTCCTAAGTGGCGAGAACGGGCGTTCGAATCAAACAGGTCGTCAAGAAATTCAACCGGTCTCAAGGCCGACGCCTTTCAAGCATTGCTATAGACCGCTCATCGGAGATCGGCAAGAAATGCGCGACTTGGATCAACTCTTCGGAGTTCCGCTCGAAGCCGGAAAACCGTTTACTCAATTACATTTCCTATGAATAAAGCCCAGATCATCGTCGACTCCGATTTTTGCATTTCACAATTGGACCGCCGCCTGTTCGGGTCGTTCGTTGAGCACTTGGGCCGGTGCGTTTACACCGGCATTTTTGAGCCTGGCCACCCGACAGCCGACAATCACGGATTTCGACGGGACGTGCTCGAGCTCGTTCGAGAACTTGGTCCCACGATTATTCGTTACCCTGGAGGCAATTTCATGTCGGGCTACAATTGGGAGGATGGTGTAGGTCCGGTTGAAGAACGACCCAAACGTCTCGATCTCGCCTGGTTCAGTACGGAGACCAACGCTTTTGGAACAAACGAGTTTATTGAGTGGTGCAGGCTCGCCCAGACGGAGCCAATGCTCGGGGTGAACCTCGGAACACGCGGCCCAGATGAGGCACGAGAATATCTCGAGTATTGCAACCACCCGGGAGGCACACGCCTGAGCGACCTAAGAGGCTATGCACGGGTACAAAGAACCGCACGCAGTGAAGTTTTGGTGCCTCGGTAACGAAATGGATGGACCATGGCAGATCTGTCAGAAAACCGCGAGCGAGTATGGTCGCACCGCGAAAGAGGCTGCGAAAGTCATGAAGTGGGTCGATCCCACGATTCAACTCGCGGCATGCGGATCTTCCGGTCGTTTCATGCCGACGTTCGGCGCGTGGGAATACGAGGTCATGGAGCACACTTTTGATATTGCGGATTTTCTTTCTCTGCACATGTACTACGAGAACCCGCACAATGATGTGCAGGAGTTTTTGGCAAACATCGAAATAATGAACAGCTTCATTAAAGAAGCCGTCGCCGTCTGCGATGCAATAGCTGCAAAGCGAAGATCCGCCAAGAAGATCATGCTCTCCTTCGACGAATGGAACGTCTGGTACAAAGCGCGCTCAGAGGAGGATCGTGAGAAGCCGGGATGGCCGATTGCGCCGCGCTTAATTGAGGAGGTCTACGACCTGCAAGATGCCCTGATGGTTGGAGGAGCCCTCATTACACTACTAAACAACTCGGACCGTGTGAAAGCGGCGTGCCTGGCCCAATTGGTCAATGTCATCGCGCCTATTTTTGCCGAACCGGGCGGAGCGGCTTGGCGCCAGACAATTTTTCATCCCTTCAAACTCGTCTCCCAGCATGCTCGTGGCAGCGTCCTTCAGACAAAGATTCGGTCCACCCAATGCGAAACAAAAACCGCGGGAACGATCGATCACATCGTCGCCTCTGCGGTTCATGACGCCGGTCAGCGAAAAATAGTTTTTTTTGTACTTAATCGAGAAACCTCCGGCCCAGTCGAGCTGACTGTCGATTTGCGAGGCTTCCCGCAAATCGAAAGCCTCGAGGCTCTCGAGATTTCCGGGGCCGATCTCCTCGCGACAAATACAGCAGGAAAACCGGACGCTGTTCAACCGAACGAGCATCGGGAATTTACCGTTCGGCCGGACAGAATTGATACCCTCCTGAACCCTCTCTCCTGGAATCTGCTGTCGCTTTCTTATTAGGTGAAATGCCTTGATCGTTCGCCCCATTCTTCCTATACCAAAACAAAACTCCCCCATGAAAATAACCATTTCCTGTCTTGCAGCATGCTTCTTTTCCGCGGTGGCACAAGCCGCACCAACCGAACTTACCTATTGGGATTTTCTCGGTGGCGGCGACGGCGTGCGAATGAAACAAATCGTGGAAGAATTTAACAAGAGCCAAAGCGAGATCCACGTCAACGAGTCGACACTCACCTGGGGCGAGCCATTCTATACCAAGGTTCATACGGCGGTCGTTTCCGGGGAGACTCCCGATGTCATGACCTATCATCTCTCACACTTTCCCGCGGGAATTGCGGGTAAAGACCTGAGACCGATCACGACGGAAGAACTTGCCAAAGCCGGTCTCAAGGACTCCGACTTCCAAAAGTCGCTGATCGACAGGTCTCTGGAGCTTAGTAAGACATACGGAAAGACAGACCAACTCTTCGGCGTCCCACTCGATATTCACACGATCGTCTTATACTACAATAAGACCGCGCTGCAGAAGGCTGGGCTGCTCGATGCCGATGGAAAACCGAGCGGCCTCGACAGCATCGAGTCCTTTACGAAGATGCTAGCCGCAGTCAAGGCCAAAACCCATTTGATTCCGATCGCGTGGTCCGGGACAACTTCAGCGGATCCCGCATCCTGCTGGCGCGTTTGGTTCACATTCTTAAAACAGCAGAACGGCGATTTCTTTAAGGACGGTCAGTTATCCTTCGATAGCGTGGCGGCTCCGGGAAGTAAAGCACTTCAAATTATAGCGGACTGGGCAAAGGATGGACTCATTCCGAAGAATACGACCTATCCTGCGATGGTGGCACTTTTTACCGCAGGTCGCGGCGTATTCATGATCAACGGCAACTGGGAAGTGCCAACCCTCGTGGATCTGCAAAAGCAAAATAAGCTTCCCTTTGAATACGGCATCCTTCCGTTTCCGAAGCTCTTCGATAACCAGGATACCTGGGCCGATTCCCACCAATTGGCGATCCCAAACAATCAGAAGACACCGGCCTCTCCGGAAAAAGTCGCGGCGGCGCTGAAGTTTATCGCCTACGTCGTTCAGCAAGTGACCTGGGCCGGTGGCGGTCACATCCCAGCCTACCTTCCCGTTCAAGAGAGTGCTGCCTACAAGGAAATGTCGCCGAATAACCAATATAGCGCCGGCGCGGCAAAAGATGTCGTATTCGAGCCCGCGATACCAATATTTGGTGTCGGCAGCCCGAGTTTTGGCGCGATCAGCAATTTCCTGATCCCGGCCATAAACGGGCAATTGCCTGTCGACAAGGGATACAGTCAATTCATCGACGAACTGCAAAAATTTGCAAAGCAACAGCAGTAGGCCAACCCGGGAGGGTGGTTTCTCTGCTATGACGAAAGCTCAGCTAGATGACCGGCGAACGAAGCGCCGAAAGCGCCGGTCAAACGCCTGGGTTTTCGTTGCCCCGTTTCTCTTCTTTTACGGGGTGTTTCTGATTTATCCCGCAATCCAGGTTTGCTATTTGAGCCTAACTAACTCGGATATCGCGGGCCAGGGAGGCTTTGTCGGATTGCAAAATTTTGTCGAGTTAATGCATGACCAGGATTTTTGGGCTGCGGTCTGGCACACGCTTTACTTCATATTTTTGACCGTCGTGCCCAATACCGCGGTCGGTTTCTTTCTGGCTCTATTAGTGGTTCGTTTAAAACGATTGCGATTACCTATCCTCTCGGCGTTTTTTTTGCCTTTCGTGCTGCCGGTCAGCGTAGTGACAACCGCCGCACTGTGGATTCTTGACACAAATTTCGGAATTATTAACTATCTGGTTGGAAGTTCGATCGCATGGTTTCAGGATCCGATGTGGGCCATGCCGGCGGTGGCAGCGGTCACGATCTGGTGGACAGTAGGGTTTAACATGCTCCTTTTCATTGCCGGCCTCCAGAATATCTCGTCCGATGTCTATGAGGCCGCGTCGATTGACGGAGCGAATAGCTTCCAGCAGTTTATCAGGATTACTTGTCCGCTGATCTGGCCGGTAACAAGTTTGGTCTTGGTCCTTCAACTCATCGCGCAATTCAAAATTTTTGACCAGGTGTATCTCCTAACGCTAGGGGGACCATACAACTCCACGATGGTTGTTCTCCTGTACATGTATCGTCAGGCATTTCAGCTGAATCGGGGCGGCTACGCTTCCGCGGTGGCGATCGTGTTGGTGGTGATCATGTCACTGATATCGGCCATACAATTCCGACTCCTGCAGGGGAGACGTTCAAAATGAAAAAGCAAGGTGTGTCGACTATTAGCGCTGGGTTTGCACCGGACTGACGGTGATTATGGCTTTGGCCTGGCTGTTTCCCGTTTACTGGATAGTCGCCACCGCTTTTAAGAGCGAAACAGATACCATCGCGCTTCCGCCTTCTTTCGTACCGTTTCCGCCCGATTTTGGGGCTTTCATTTACGTGATTCAAAACAGCCCGATCTTCCGCTGGTATCTGAACACCGTCCTGGTATCCGCAGTGATTACCTTTTTTTCTATTTCTTGTGCTTTGATGTGCGCCTATGCTCTCTCCCTTCTCGATTTTAAAGCCAAGGGGATCATTAATTTGGCGCTTTTGGTCGGGTTTATGCTTCCGTTTGGCGCGATGGCGATCCCGCTGTTTATGCTGATGAACAAATTACATTTCGTGAATACCTATGCGGGAATTATCCTACCCCAGATCGCGACGCCTCTATCGGTAATCGTTTTCAAGCGGTTCTTCGACCAAGTCCCGATAGATTTCCGTAATGCCGCGGTGATTGACGGGGCGGGCGATTTCAGAATTCTCTTTAACATCTATATCCCGCTTAATTGGAGCATTATTTGGGCGATGACCATCGTCACTTTCATCGGTGCCTGGAATAACTTTTTCTGGCCGTTTATCGTCACCAACTCGACTCCGATGCTGACGATTCCGGTCGGGATGACGCAGGTCCAATCCGCTTATGGCGTTGCCTTCGCGAAAACGTCGGCAATCGCTGTTATGGCTTCTATCCCAACAGCCGCCGCCTATCTTATGTTCCAGAAGCGAGTGACCCAGGGCGTCATGGCGGCAGCGGGAATAAAATAGGTGACACAAGGGCCTGGCACGGATTGATATCCCCTGAATTCTCGTTGCCCTTCGGAAAGCGGGCTACCTGACTAAAGCAAAGAGCACCGACCGCCGATCGACATCCTCCATTTTGCTTTACATGGGATGAAAGATAATTAGCATCGAAACTAGCTCAGGAAATTTCGGCGATGTTGAACTCCAAACAATCCGCGAACACCCGTTTGAAGCCCAAGGCCCGCGAAGCGACCCGCTCGGTCAGCGTCGTCGACCGCCTCGTTTCCGCTCTCGGACGCAACATCGCCGGCGGCGTCTGGAAGCCGGAGGAGACGTTGCCGACCGAACCAGAGTTGGCGCATCGCTTCGGAGCGGGCCGGAATGCGGTTCGAGAGGCGGTCAAGATTCTTGCGGCCAAAGGCTTTGTGCGAACCGAGCGCCGGGCCGGGACGATCGTTCGACCGGAATTCTGCTGGAACCTGCTCGACCCCGAAGTGCTGAGCTGGATGCTTACGGCGTTGGCGAACAGAGACAATCTGCTGGACGAGTTGTCGGAACTGCGCTCCATCATCGAACCTACGGTCGCGGCCCTCGCAGCGACCCATGCGTCAGCCATGGAAACGCTACAAATCTTCGAGACGTACGACCAGATGGAGAAAATTCCCGACGAGATGCAAAACGTTATCGACGTGGATGTCGCGTTCCACGAGCTGCTTTTCGAAGCCACTCACAACCGGCTTCTAATCGCTCTGGTCCCGGCATTTTCGCTTTTATTACGAACGAACTTTGAAATCTCGATACGGGCGGGTAAACCGGCTACCCGGAACCTGAAGGAGCACAGGCAAATCGCTGAAGCAGTCTCCCGGCGAGATCCGAACGGAGCCATGCGAGCAACCCGAAAGCTTCTAACAAAAAGTGCCGCCGAGCTTGCCGAGATGATCAAAAGAGAGCGCCGAACGCGGAAGTGAGTGGCGATGCCAGAGGTTCAGGAGTTGCAGGAGCAAAGCGGCACGGTGCGGATAGTGCAACTCCTGACTCCTGCTGCTGCCGCTGCCGGAGCAACATGGAGCACGACCGTGCCAAATGCAGCTTGTTCCTATTTGTTCCGAGCCAAGCCTGACTCCTAAAGCGGGGTGGTATTTTCTTATCCACGGGGGTGTGTTGATTCCCTCGTAATCCTGCTCTTCCTCGTCGTCCTCGATTTCTTTCACTCTTTGATCACCGATAAAGATCGAGGAACGACCAGAACAGTCGAGAGGGTCCAAAGGCCCCCTCGCCGCAACTCACGTATCGACGCCAAACGCTTCAGTAGCAATGAGTTGGTAAAAATCCTCGTAATCGGTCCCGGAAAGCTCGTAACCGAGGTCTTGATCTGCAAACCAGACCTCACGGGAACAGACACCGCTTTCAACAACAAACCCATAGAAGTTGCTCTTCCCGTCATCGACAACGGGAACCCAGCTGACTTTTTCAAAGGGTTCCTCGCCCTTCCAAAGCGAAAAATCGCTTTCCGGATCCGGTGAAAGCACAGTAATCGTGCCAATGTCTCCGGCTCCGAACCGTTTTAGGAAATTTCGATATTCCTCCGGTAAGGTGAATCCGGCCTTCTGCTCGAACTTGGCCAGTTTATCCTCTTTCAGTGGCTTATCTCGAATAAAAAACTCCGAGTCCAGCTGCTCAGGATCTTCTTCACGAATCTCCTGAATCAAATCATCAAATTCGTCCTGAGTCATACAGAGTAATCGCTTTCCGAATCGGACACTGCCCTTACTTCAGATTCGCGCAAGTTGAGTTTTACCATTTTGTCGTGCCCCAATCCATGTCCGCGAAGCGAAATCGCATTCCCCGCCGGAGAGGGCAAGTGGAATTGACCATCCTCCCTGGAACAATGCAGTTTCCATTCGCAAATTTTGTTTCAGTGCGTTCAAAAGCGAACGAAACTGGAACGTATGACGCGTGAAGAAGTCACTTCAGCTATTCGGGCCGCCAAGGCTGCAAAAAAGTTTACCTGGCAGGAAATCGCAAAGGGGGTTGGGAAATCGCCGGTCTGGACCACCTCCGTGTGTCTTGGGCAAAACAGCATGTCAGCCGAACAAGCGGACAAACTCGTCACGTTGCTCGGGTTGCCGACGGAAGCTTCGGTCGTACTTCAGCAATTCCCAACCAAAGGGAATGCTCTGGACATTCCGAAAGATCCACTGATTTACCGTTTCCACGAGATCAACCTGGTGTACGGACAGACAATCAAGGAGCTAATCCACGAAGAATTCGGCGACGGCATTATGAGCGCCATCGATTTCACGATGGATATCGAAAAAGTGCATGACCCCAATGGCAACCGGGTAAAAGTCACGATGTGTGGCAAGTTTCTTCCGTACAAATCATGGTAAACCAGGAGTCAGAAGTTGCAGGAGTTCAGTAGTTGCAGAATGGGATGTGGCGTTCCGGTCCTTCGACTGTGGTTCATCCGCTCCCAACTTCTAACGATTTCCGATTTCTCGAAGGACCCTCGGCGCAAACGAAATACGTCCCAATGCTATTTGGGGCCGTCTCGTTCGTGGGTCCGCGGACTTACTGGCAGGAGTCCTTAAGACAACGCTTGACACGCCAGAAGTTTCCTGACTCCTGAACTCCTATCCTCAGCGCCCGCGGCAAAAGGAGGTTGCGCGGCGAGATTAAGAGCGTTCAGCAACTCGCGATCGTCATCGACGCCGGGATTCTCAGCCGTCAGAAGTTTATCTCCGTAAAAGATCGAGTTGGCCCCTGCGAACAAACAGAGGGCCTGCGCCTCTTTCGAGAGCCGGGTGCGTCCGGCGGACAATCGAACCTTTGACTCGGGCAACGCAATCCGGCTCGTTGCAATCAGACGAACCAGTTCGAAAATATCGACCGGCAACTGATTTTCGAGAGGGGTGCCTGGCATCGGCATTAAGCAGTTTATCGGTACACTCTCCGGCAGCGGATCAAAATTGGTCAAGACCTCGAGCATCTTCAGCCGGTCAAGTTCGGTCTCTCCCATTCCGATGATCCCGCCACAGCAGACCGTAGGCACAATCCTCGCTACACCCACCGGTCTTGATACTCAGCAAGGTACAGAGCTGCACTTCGCTCTTGCTCCACTGCGACGTAAATGTTGAGCGAGCCCGCTCGATCAAATCAAAATAGGGCATGGCGTAGATTCGCTGGAGTTCCGAAAGGGTCATAGCGGAGAACGCGTAGGCGTAGTCAGGGGGGTAGCGGAATCAGGCAAACTGAAAGCGGTTGGCGACTACCTGTCTTCGATGACTCTGCTGTTCACCTGTCACCGGTCATCAAAATCCTGTGCTCCATCTTCCTGTGGCAGACACGAGAACAGGTAATTCATTTGTCATATACTGCGTTTTGCCGACAGCACCGATCATCTTCGCGCCCGTTGCCTGATACCACATCTTCGACATGCTTTCGGCGGTGTAGCATCCCCAGCTCTGTACTGCGGCGTCACGCGTAAATATCCCGCGATGCAGTTTGTCCTTCAGTTCGTTTTCATGAAGCCAGACCTTTGAGCCGCTGCCTATCTCGTTGCTGTAATCGATCATGAAGCAGGCTCGATTCGAATGTCCAAAATAATCAAATGAGGCGATCTTGTTGTGGGGCCGATCCGCTCCGTAATTGAGATAGTAGCAGAGCTGCGCAGTGTTGTTGAAAAAAACCAGGTTGAGTCCGTACTTATCCCGGACCGACTCGATAATGCTGAAAAGATTTTCGTGTTCCTGCTTTTGACGGCGCTCGTAGCCACGCTGATAAACCAGCCAGGTAATCCGCGCCGACGGGCCAAATTGATTTCGGAGCTGATCGATCCGCAGCCGGCTTGCGCGCACGAAATTCATCCACCAGTTATCATGTGGCTGCATCTTGTATTTCTCCCACGCCATCAGTGATGGGGCGCCGGTCAGTACGATATGCTCACCTTTGTCCTGTGCGATCGCGACCGAACCCAGAATCAGGCTGACCCAAAGCAGTGAAAGCAATCGAGACATGGCTGTGCTTTTAGCGCGGGTTTCTGAAAGTTTCCAGTCTTTCCATAAGGACGTTTCCCAACGAGACGGGATGCGGTTTGAAACCGCTCATTAAGCTCATTAATATTGTCGAGACCTCCTCCTGCACATTTTACCTGTGCAAAGAAGCAATCTTCCGACCCGCCGACCCTCCGACCCACCGACCCGCCGACACGTTTCCCCCTACCGCCGGAGGAAGTCCTCAACGGCCTGGTAAAATGCGTCTGGGGCTTCCAGGTGAGGAATGTGCCCCACATTAGGCAATTCGATAAGTCGCGCGCCCGGAATCGCTTCGGCTAGCCTTTTTAGCAAGCTCGGGGATATTGCCCAGATTTCGCCGCAGGTCTATCGGCGCACGATCTTTACCCACAGCAGTATGATCTTCCTGGCCAACAATGAGAAGTGTGGGAACCTTGATTTCAGCGAGTTCGTAGCAAACGGGCTGTTGATAGATCATCAGAGTCGTTAGAGCGGCGCACAGTGCCCAGCGTGGATAGTCGCCGCTCAAACTGACGCGCATACGGGGCTCCACAAACAGTTCCGCTTTCTCCTTCGGATAGGTCACGAAATAGCTCTGAACATACCTCCGATATTCGTCCAGGCTCAGATTTATCTCCTGTTGATAGAGTTGTTCGAGCGGGGCGGGCGGCACGCTCAACGCGTAATCTTCCAGGCCAATCGGGTCCTCAAGGACCAACGCTTCCGTGCGTCCTGGATATAATCTGGCAAACCGGATTGCCAGCATACCGCCCATCGAGTGCCCAATAATCGTCGCTTTCTGAATCTGAAGCAGGTCGAGCAGGCCGGCCGTGTTCGCGGCTAGAAAATCGAAGCTGTAATGAATATCTGCCTTGGACGATTTCCCGAATCCGATCTGGTCAGGGATGATCACGCGGAATCCGCGGTCCGTCAGAAATTTGGCAGTATCCGCCCAGTAAGCCCCATAGAAATTCTTCCCATGAAGTAGAACAACCGTCCGCCCGTTCGGGTTTTTCGGCGGTTGGATATCCATAAAGCACATTCGCAGATCTTGACCCTCGGCGAACAGGTTCAGATAAGCCGTCGGGTATGGATATCTCAGTTCCTCATAACAGGTCCCGAGCGGCTGTTCATATTTGTCGGGCAGCGGCAACGGTTTGTCCTGGGCCCAAACATTTGCGAGCGTCAATCCGACTGCAGCGAGCGTGGCTAATGTACGGTTCATTCGGTGTCTCCTGGGTGAACTAATACGCGTCATGCCGGCCCTGAGGTCAAGCTCCGCAAGGAACTGAATTCTGGCTAGCCCGGCCATTCACATTTCTGGGGAACTGGACAACTTCGGTCCCGTTTGCCGCTGTTTTCCGCAAATAAATCGAGTGTTCAATCTTTCCGTCAAAGGCATCGTCGTGTGAAACGAGAATGAGTTGCTCCAGTTCCGCAAATTTTTGCGACTCAAGCAAGGCATCCCCGAGTTTATCCCTGCTTTCGGCATCCACCCCGTAAGTGGGCTCATCGAAAATGCAGAATCGTAACCCGCTGAACTCACGGATCATGGCGAGGGTCATAGCCAATGCAAGCTTTGTTTGTTCGCCGCCTGAAAGCATTGCAAATCGCCGATCCCCGGGGATGACTCGGAGACTGTAACGCGGCGCGGCTTCCCACCTCAATTCCACAGGATCATGGTTGATCCGGTTGAATATTCGTTGAGCCTGTGCTGCGACTCGATCGCACAGTTGCTGAGCCACCATGGGCGCCGAATCCCTCAGAACGACGCGCGCTAATTCCGTTAATTTTATGGCGGCCGCCAATTTTTTGATGATGCAAATGATTTCGTCACGCCTGACGCAGGCTTCCTGCCACTCCCGAAAACGACGCTCTTCCCGATCAATTTCCAGCCGCGCATTTTCCAGATTCGCCGATTCGGTTGCCACTGCGGCATTCATCCCATCATATTCTCCGCGTACGGCGTTCAACGCAGCTTCGTCAAAACATCTGCTAATTTCCGCTAAGGCAGACTCGCAAGCCCTCAACTCCGCAGCTGCGCGCCCCTCCTGTTCTCGGCGAGCACTCAGTTCTAGTTCGCGGGAGCTTCGTTCGTCGGCCAACGGCTTCGCCCCAAGATACCGCAGGTAGTCGCTCCGGTGCTTCTGTTGCTTGTTTTCCAGCACCGTGACTTCATCACCCAAGAATCCGATAGCACGGCGGCGTTCATCCAGCTCCGCAATAACTTTTTCCAGCGCCACAGATTCTCTACGATAGGCGGCGGCAGCTTCGCCATGTTCATGCTCCGCGACTGCGAGTTTCCCAACTTCAGATTCAATCTTCTGAAAGTGGTCTATGCTGTTGGCTTCATCCCGTTGATCCGAGTTCCTGCGCCCTTCCTCCTCCAGAACAGCATGAATCCGCTTTTGCACCACAACTTCAGTCCTTTCCCACCAGTTCTCCAAATCAAACAAATAGTCGATTTTTCGCTGGTAGCTATGCTCAAACGTATCCGCGCCCACAACCTTGGCGTCTGGATTCGCGCAGTTGGGCATGGACTGCATTTGTTCAATCCATTGCCGCAACCCGTTCACCGCTTCCTCTGTTTTTCCCCAGGCAAGACGCTCAAAAGCAGAAAGAAAATCAACGACCGTCTGTTCAAGCTGACTGCTCTTCCTGGCCAGATCCTGTTCTTCCTTACGCAGCTTTTCGTGCTCAATTTGCGCGGCACGCACGGCGGTCTCGGCAAATCCTCTCTTCTTCTGCAGGACTTCGATTGTTGCGCTCTTTTCTTTGAGGTCTCCCTCCACTTTGGAAGGATCGAACTGCCGGCACTGCTCCTTCAGAAAAGGACAAATCCCGCCTCCGATTTCTTGCAGCTGTTTCAGGAGCGCGGCATGCTCGGCATTCGCCGCCGCGAGTTGTTGACGGACGGTTTGCAACTCCTCGTCCGCGGTCACTTCCTGCCGCTGCGCCCTCTGTAAGACAGACGAATCACTCACAGCGAGATCCGCCGCCATGCCCTTTAGTTTCTTCAATATTGTCTCCCCATGCACAAGCATGGTACCAAAACTGCCCACGAAGTGACGGATGTCAGAAAGCGAACGCGTCGCGCGGTTCGCCAGGTTCTTCTGCTTTTCGAATTCCATTTGAGAAACGCACAAACGATTTCGGAGCCCTTTGATCTGTTCACGGATGTTCACCAGCTCCGTCGCCTTTCCCTTTTTCTGCCGGCAATAAATTTCCATCTGCGAAAGCGCCGCGTCTGCCTTTCCGTCAAACTCGATCTTTTTCTTCTCTGCGTGGGCTATTTCCATATCAAGCCGATGCTGTTGCGCCTCTTTTGCTCGAAGAATCTGCAGTTCTTGTTCAGCTTGCCCGAATGAGTCGTAGCCTGGGGCGGCCAACTCAACGACGGCGGCGGCTTCCGCTGATTCTCGCATCCGCTGACCGGAGATCTCACATTGCTGCCGGGCTAAAATGAAGGCGTTCCGTGCGGCGTCCCTCTTAGTTTCGGCCGCTCTTAGAGAGACCTCCGTCGCCTGGAGCTGTGCCAACCTCTGCGCAACGTCTTCCCGAACATTTATTGTCGCCTGCAGTCGCAGCTCAATGTCGCGGTATCGCAGGCGCTTCGCCTCGAGCATGGCAACACTATCGCCGCGCTCTCGAATTCGCTCTTCGATGCCTGCTAGGATTTTTTCCTGCTCATGGAGGCGGGCAATGAATTCTTCCACAGCCGGTTTGAGCGATTGAAAACACTCACGAAAGATCGCCACATCCAGCAGCGGTTCGAAAAAATCCTTGGCCGCACTCGGTCTCGAATCAAATGGCCATGTCAGACGGCCCTGCCGAACGCCAATCAACTTCCAGAAGAGTTCCGAGAAACGCTTGGGATCCGGCAAATTAAACAATCGACACAGAAATGCAGAAACTTCTCGTTCACCTTCCGCGCAAGTGCTCCCGTCCTCCAGCTGAACAACTTTTGTTTTGCGCTTATTGTTCGGGCCCAGACCACGTTCAATACGATATAATTCGCCCCGATGACCAAACGTAACATCGATCTCTCCCAGCTTCTTTCCCGCCCGAAGAAAATACGTTTCCAGCTGAAAGCTCTCTTCAAAAACTGGCTCAGTCAAAAAGAGGGCGTATCCCAGACTTTCGATCAGCGTTGTCTTGCCATGTCCATTTTTCCCCGCTATGCGGTTCGCTCCAGGTTCAAAATAGATTGTCACCCCTTCCCCATCGAGCCCTTCTCCGTACGACTTGATGTTCTTTAGCCGCATCGACTGGACAATCATGCCGAGCCCTCCAGAGTCGCTTGGACCGCCTGACTTTCTGGCGCCTGAGAATATGACGTCGCGATAAGCTCCAAGAGAGGGCTCCGTCCAACTTGTTCCGCCAGCTCGGTTCCGGATTTGTCCTGCCGGACAGCCTCTTTAAGTTCGTAGCAAAATGCGGAAAATTCATCCGCTCGATGCTCCATTCCCCAAAGATGTTTTGCAGCTACGACCTCCCGAATCGCAGCTTTCTCCAGCTCTTCCCGTGAAAAACTTTTTGCTTGTTCGCCGGCACGCAATCCTCCGAGATCCAAACCGCCCAAATCGATCGATACGGCAAGAACCCGGGCCTGAATCTCGATCTCGCTGGCAACCGATGCCTGGTCAAGAGCGATGCGGTTCAGGTTTAGTCTTCCCGTCAGCCTGAGATCGATCACAGATTCTGGCGTAGCTCCAGCGGCACGAACCAGAGTCAGTGCTGCCTTGATCAGGCCAGCAGCACCGTCTTTCGTTTTGTTTCCAAAAGGTGAACAATCGAGGGTCAGACGGTGCACCGGGCGGCGTGGATTACTGTGAATCCGAAGCTCGATCGGTTTATGGCGTTGAGCTGAGTCAATCTCCAGAACCGCATAGCCGCGAGGAACCGTGGCCCCTTGTGAATCCCAGTCATAGCTCGCTTCGCTCACATCACAGTTCTCCAATGATCCAGGGTTGCAGGCCCAGTTACCGTGCCGCATGGGACGGTGAATATGGCCAAGCGCGAGATAACATGTTTTCTCGTTGAGCGCCTTCAAATCGGGTGAAGAAAATCCGCCCCCCTCTCCGACAAAATAATCCGGCCCGGCGTGCAGCATAAGGACGTGGGTTTTGTCATTTTCCAGCCGCGACACGATTTGACGGACCTTGAACGGTGTTGCGGCTCCAAGATAGCCGGCTCCCACGAAACGAATCCCGCCATAATCGATCCAAGACCCTGCTCTTCGGGCAGGATCCCACGGAGTCAGAATCGGTCCACTTGAATCGAAAGTTGTCCGTAGCAGCACCAGAAGATCGTCTTCAGCCAAAAACTGCATCCAGGTGGCCTCTTCAGAATGAATAAAGGTTCTGTCGTGATTCCCCTCGATTGCGACCACCAGTATTCCGTTCGTATTCAGACGGCCGAGGACCTTTTGTGCCTGGCGCAGATGCGGCGGCTCCACCGTCGGCCGGTCGAAGAGGTCGCCGGCAATCAGAAAAACGTCCGCCCTCTCTTCAATCGCTTTCTCCGCCACATAACTGAAGGCCGCAGCAAGGTCGGTGTCCGGCAATCGGCCATCTAAGCGTCGACGACCAAGATGCACGTCGGCAACATGAAACAATTTCACGAAGTCAGAAGCCAGAAGTCAGGAGTTGCAGAATGAGACGGTGCACTAACAGTCGATTCCATACACACATTATTTGTTTCCCGCCCAAAGGTATTTGCCTCCTGAACTCCTGCAACTCCTGGCTCCTGTTGGGCCAGCGCATATGTTCCACCCTGGATCGTGAGGACCTGAACTGTTTCCGCATCTTTCATCAGCGCAACGCGAGTCTGGCCATCCGCCCCGAAACTGAATGAGCCGGCGGTCCGAGACCTGGGTCGATGCAAGTGCTTGATCCATTAAAGAGTGCGCTGCCAACTTCCAATCCGGAACGGTCCAGCAAATCCACTACTCAATATAGCGAGAGAGTTTGCTGCGCCCCGACAGCTTAGGTGCCTTCGCCTTTGAGGACTGGCGCCTTCCAGCTGGTTGCCTGGAACCATCCGACACGCGGGAAATCAGCCGGGTTTCAATCTTCAGCAAAAGACTGAAAAGGCTTTCTTCCGACCCTTCGGGGGCCGATTTTCGCCGACTGAGGCGTTGTGAGCCGGAAAGGGCATCGCCCCTACAGGTGGCTTTCATCAGCGTACTCCTTAAGAAGGACAAAGGATACACGCAAATTCTCGGTTCCGCATTCAGAACTTCACATTAAAAATGCATTGTGTATACCAAAGGTCGCAGCCGAAGCATGGCCGACTTAACGATGCAGGAGGTCACAAACGCGCTACTTTGCAGGGCACTAAAAATTTGTTTTACTCGGGTTCCGTGAAATTGCCGATTTGTTTATTCTGTACGCAATGTTCGTCATGAAAATGGGATTCCTTCCCTTGGCACTCCTAACTCTGGCAATCGCTTCATCGCTTTCCAAAGAGCCAGGCGGGCCGCAACGGCGCATCGTTTTTGCTCGCGACTCAACACTCTGGACCGCGAACCTTGACGGGACCAAAATGCGGAAGTTGACCGGAGGCGCAGATCCGTCGATTTCCCCGGACGGTAGCAGAGTTGTATTCACGATATCACCTCCGGGAGGCAAGGAATTGCTCCGCTATATTGCCGTGGCGGAGGTAGCCACCGGCGCAACGAAGGTCTTCAAAGAAACGCCGAGCAACAACTGTTTCGGTCCGGTATGGTCCCCGGACGGCGCGCTGATAGTGTTCGAGATTTTTGTTGAGAACCATTGGCGGCTTGGTCTGATCAACGCGGACGGAAGCGGTTTTCGATTTTTTAAGATGCCGGCTCGGGATCAAGGCTGGTCATCGGTCTGCTGGGCGTCTGACGCCAAGTCGATCTATTGCCAGGACCTCGAGAACATCTGCCGGTTCGGCCTTGACGGCGATTTGCTTGCGTCGTGGGAAATCAGCAAGATCATTCCACAGGGTGAAATGGACAGTTCAAAGCGCTTAAGCATTTCCGATGACGGCAAAAGTTTGCTGATCGACGCAAACATGGACGGAGAAGAATCTCCGAAGGAATGGGAAGGGCCGCCCCCCGCGATCTGGCTCTTCGATATACCGTCGGGGAAATCAACGCGACTGACGCCGAAAAAATCTTACGCTTCGGATTCCTGCTGGCTGAGCGACACCGAATTTCTGCTCGTCGATGCGGACAAAGACGGGCGCGTAAGTTCGATCTACCGCGCATCGATTTCCGGTGGAATTCCTCGCCTGGTGATTAAGAACGCAGCCAATCCTTCGGTGTCGCAAGGGTCACCTTAGTGCAGCGCTTCTTTTCGGACTTTTCGGATTAACCCAAGCTCCCTATGAATTGGAAAACCGGGATTGATCATCACAATATTCTCCCGACAGATTGGCCGCACGGCTGCCTGGTAGGGCGAGTATGGCGCCCTGAAGTTCAAGGACCTTCTGTCGTCGTTGTCCGTGACAAGGTACTGCTCGATATCAGCGAGACGTTTCCGACGATGTGCGAATTGTGTGAAGCGCAGACGCCGGCTGCGAGCGTCTCGGGTCTTTTGGGCGAACCACTTGGAACGCTCGATGAAATCCTGCGAAATTCTCCACCCGATGAGCGCGATCCGCGAAAACCGTGGTTGCTAGCGCCAATCGACTTGCAGGCCGTTAAAGCTGCGGGAGTGACTTTTGCCGTAAGCCTCCTGGAACGAGTAATTGAAGAACAGGCCCGCGGTAATCCGCAGGAATCCTCCTCGATTCGAAACGAAATACTCGCATCGGTCGGCGAGGCGTTGGACAAATTGAAACCGGGCAGTCCGCAGGCGGCTTCGTTGAAGGAGCTCCTGATAACGAAAGGGCTCTGGTCGCCATACCTGGAAGTTGGGATCGGACCAGACGCAGAGCTTTTCACAAAGGCTCAGCCGATGTCAGCAGTCGGCTACGGTCATGATGCCGGTTTTCACCCGATGTCGTCTTGGAACAACCCTGAGCCTGAGGTTGTCCTAGTCGTTTCGAGCGCCGGCGTCATCCAAGGGGCAGCGCTCGGCAACGACGTTAATCTTCGAGATGTCGAAGGCCGGTCCGCGCTGCTGCTTGGCAAGGCGAAAGACAACAACGCAAGCTGCGCTGTAGGCCCATTTATCAGGCTCTTCGACGAGAGCTTTTCTCTCGAAGACATCCGACAGATGGAAGTCCACATGACAATCGATGGCGAAGATGGATTCCATCTTCACGCGGTTTCATCGTTAGCCAAGATCAGCAGGGATCCGAGCGACCTTGTTGCACAGATGATCGGACCGCATCATCGATACCCAGATGGCGTTGTCCTCTTTCTCGGCACGATGTTCGCGCCGACGGAGGATCGCGACGTGCCCGGAATGGGTTTCAGCCATAAAATCGGCGACATCGTGAAAATCAATTCGGACAAACTCGGCGCTCTTGCCAATCGCATGCGGCACACCAATGATTGCGAGCCCTGGAATTTTGGTTCGGCTCAACTGATGCGAAGCCTCGCGAAGCGTCGGCTGATTTAGCCGCAGCCGAGACTTTTAACTCAGAACCGAAGACTCTCCTATGCCAAAACAACTTGTAAAAATCGTTGAAGCCGCCGTGGGTTATCGCAGCCCTGGATCCGAAGTTCTCGCAGGATTTCTGGAACGAATCGGCGACATGATCATGGCCGCCGGCCAGGAATTGATTTCAACGTGCGCCGAGGAGACTTCTCTTTCTGTGGATCGCCTTGTCGGCGAGAGAGCGCGTACCGTGAACCAGCTCAGGGTGTTCGCCGATCTCGTTCGCGAGGGGTCCTGGGTGGATGCTCGGATCGACACGCCGGATCCGGACAGAAAGCCGGTCCCAAAACCCGACCTTCGCCGGATGTTGATGCCGTTAGGTCCGGTGGCGGTATTTGGCGCCAGCAACTTTCCTCTGGCATTCTCAGTTGCGGGAGGAGACACCGCCTCGGCGCTGGCGGCGGGTTGTCCAGTCGTGGTGAAGCCTCACCCTGGACACCCTCAAACCTCGGCTATCACTGCGGCTGCGATCTTGAATGCTGCTGAGGACTGCCGGATGCCACGAGGCGTGTTTGCGATGATCGAGGAGACCAGTGTTGAAATCGGCCTTGAACTCGTTCGCCACCCTTCGATCAGAGCGGTGGGATTCACCGGGTCCACAAGGGCTGGACGAGCGCTCTTCGACGCCGCAAACTCACGTCCTGAGCCGATACCCGTTTTCGCCGAGATGGGGAGTCTGAACCCGTTTTTCGTCCTGCCAGGAGCGCTCGAAAAACGTTGGGAAACGATCGCCACCGGATTGGCGGGATCAGTCTCGTTGGGAACGGGCCAGTTTTGCACAAAACCAGGATTAGTCCTCGCGTCGCAATCCGCGGCCTCAGGCCAGTTTGCCTCCCGACTAGGCGAGGTACTAGCCGGAGTTCAGAAAGGCTGCATGCTCAACGATGCGGTTTCAAAACGTTTCAAAGAATCTCTCTCCAAAGCGAAAGATTATATTCGAATAGGAGGAGGAGCCTATTTGTTAGTGACCGATGGAAAGAAATTCGGCGAAGAAGTAGGCCTGCATGAGGAAATATTTGGGCCTGCGACTTTATTGGTCAATTGCGAGAATGCGGACGAATTAATTCAACTGGCGGGCAAGCTTGATGGCCAATTAACCGCGACGATTCACGCCGAACCGAAGGACGAAGCATTGAGCGAACGCTTGCTGCGTGTATTGCGGGAAAAGGCGGGACGCATAGTGTGGAACGGTTATCCGACCGGCGTGGAGGTCTCTCCCTCGATGCAGCACGGGGGTCCATATCCTGCCACGACGGACAGCAGGTTCACCTCAGTTGGTACAGCCGCAATCCAGCGGTTTGTCCGGCCAGTTTGTTACCAGGGGCTGCCGCAGGAATTATTGCCAATGGAGTTACAGAACAACAATATTCGCCAGATCTGGCGGACGATAAACGGCGCCTTGACCAAAGATAGTATCACTAGCTAGTTAGGAGTTGCAGCGTTCACCCTGACTCCTGACTCCTGACTCCTGACCCCTGAACTCATGCCACCCACCCCCGAAAAATCCCTAGGTCCCTGGGCTCTTCTCTTACTGATACCCTTTGTCGCTTTGCTATGGGTACCGTTCTACAACTCCAGTGAGCCTGTCTTATTCGGGTTCCCGTTCTTTTATTGGTACCAGTTCCTCTGGATCCCGATCACCTCGCTCTTGATATACATCGTCTACCTGAAGACAAGGTGAAGCCAACATCAATGGATTGGACAGCTGTAGCTGTTTTCGTCTTCTTTTTTCTGCTTGTGACGATTCTCGGCTTTGCGGCTTCGCGATGGAAGGCGGGCGACCTGAATCTTCTGCATGAATGGGGACTGGGTGGTCGCCGATTCGGTACCTGGATCACCTGGTTCCTGATAGGTGGCGACTTTTACACGGCCTACACAGTGATCGCAGTCCCCGCTCTGGTCTATTCAGTGGGCGCTTATGGCTTCTTCGCACTGCCGTACACGATTATTGTTTATCCTCTCGTCTTTATTACAATGCCGCGCCTTTGGAAAATCTGCCGCGAAAACGATCATGTGACCGCAGCAGATTTCGTCCGGGATCGCTATGCCAGCAAATCGCTTGCGCTGGCGGTGGCGATTACAGGGATCGTTGCCACCATGCCCTATATTGCCCTCCAGTTAATCGGCATACAGGTCGTCATCGCTGGTCTCGGATTCGGCAGCATTTCGTTGCCCGGCGCCAGTCAATTAGCTTCGCAATTTCCCTGGCTCGACACAATGATGAGAGATCTTCCTCTCATTATCGCGTTCCTCATTCTCGCTTTTTACACCTACACCAGCGGCTTGCGAGCACCGGCAATGATCGCGTTTGTTAAAGACGTTATGATCTACATCGTGGTGATTGCGGCAGTGGCCGTTATACCTCTTCATCTGGGCGGGTATGGCGCGGTCTTTCACGCCGCTCAGGAAGCGCTTAAGGCAAAAGGCGGCGCTGCCGGATTAACTCTCAAATCGACACAAATGCTTCCATTCGCAACATTGGCCTTTGGTTCGGCGCTGGCGGCCTTCATGTATCCGCATACCATGACCGGAGTTCTGAGTTCGTCTAGTGCCGACGCAGTTCGCAAGAACGCCATCCTGTTACCGATTTACACGGTCCTCCTGGGACTAGTCGGATTGCTTGGTTACATGGCCATCGCGGCCGGCATCAAACTGGATCAACCGACCGGAGTGGTTCCTGCGCTCCTCATAAAAGTTTTCCCTGCATGGTTCACAGGGTTCAGTTTTGCCGCCATCGCCATTGGTGCGCTTGTCCCGGCTGCTATTATGTCTATCGGTGCAGCTAACCTTTTTACTCGCAATATCTGGAAGGCATTTATTGATCCCGGAATCGATGCCGCCCTAGAGTCCGCCATCGCCAAAATTGTTTCTCTCGGGGTGAAGCTCGGAGCGCTGGTATTTATTGTCTTTCTTCCGACCCAATACGCTATCGATCTTCAACTTCTGGGCGGCGTCTGGATTCTCCAGATTTTTCCGACGGTCGTTTTTGGATTGTTCCAGACTTCCTTGCAAGCGCGAGGTCTGCTGGCAGGCTGGTTTGTGGGAATGATGGTCGGTACAGGAATGGTAGAGGCCATGCAACTGAAACCGGTGTTTCCGTTCCAAGTTGGCGGGCAGACTTACACCATCTACATCGGGTTGATCGCGTTGAGCGCCAATATCGCAATCAGTTTCGCCGCCTCCGCGGTATTGAATGCGTTCAGCGCCGGTCGAGCCAAGTGAGCAGGCTTCACTATCTCTGTGATCCGAACTGTATAATGAGCCCACCTGTCAGTATGACTCCAACGCCAAGCCAAGTCGTGCCGGGTATATTCTCCTGAAGCAAAAATTTTCCACAAAGAACACTGACCAAGGCAAACAAACAAACGTAGACGCCGAATATCCTGGAGAAATCCCATTGCACTAAATTAACAATCAGTCCGTACGACCCGAGGAGAATGCAACCTAACAGAATCGACATGGTACCCCGGCCATTCAAACCTGTACGAATTGCTGCGTTGCCAGCCACTTCGAGCAGAGCGCTAATAACGAAAACGATCCACGCGACCAACGTCATAGAATCTTCACCCTTCCCACGATGAAAACGGCGCAGGCCATGATCAGATTATGACCAGGTCTGTTCCGGGTAACTCTTGGATTAACTCGTCATGGAGCGCCCGGCTAAATAATCGAAGTGTCTTTTTGCCAGGACGTCCCAGCACAACATGCGTAATGCCGTATTCCTTGGCAAAAGAGATCAAGGCCTGGGCCACGTTTTCATGTTTCAGAGAAATCACCAGTCCGCCCATTTTTTGTGCCGCTTCGAGGGTATCGGCGACCTGGCGCTGGACCGTCGCGTCAATCTTGACCGCTGATTCGCTAGGCGTGCGAACGTAGACTGCGTACCATTGCGCATTCAGCTGCGCGGCCAGGCGCGCGGTCTTTCGGAGCAATCGCCCGGGATCAGGTCCTTGGCTGCTGATTGCGACCATGACCTGACCGAGGCCACCGATATTGCTATCCGTTTCGGCACCTTCGCGGTTCCGGCGATCTAGTATGTTCGCCGTCTCGCTCAGGGTCATCTCTCGAAGCCGGGTCAAATTTTTAGGGGTAAAAAAATTCGCCAGCGCGGCTTCGACCCTTTCTTTGGGGTAGATTTTACCGGATTGAAGGCGCTCGAGAAGATCTTCTGCTGGCAGGTCAATGTTAACGACTTGGTCCGCCTGCGTAATTATTTCGTCTGGCACACGTTCCTTCACCTTAACGCCTGTCACATCTTCGACGATATTATAGAGCGACTCGAAGTGTTGGATATTTACCGTAGCAATCACGTTGATCCCAGCGCGCAGCAGATCCTGCACGTCTTCGTAGCGCTTGCGATTCCGGCTTTGCGGCGCGTTTGTATGCGCCAGCTCGTCGACCAGCGCAATCGTTGGCTTCCTGGCAAGAACGGCGTCGAGATCCATCTCTTTCAAGGTGATACCGTGATACTTCGCGAGCAGAGGTGGAACAATCTCCAATTGGTCGATCTGTGCAGTGGTCTCGGGGCGATCGTGAGGTTCGACATAACCAATCACGACATCCACCCCCTGTCGTCGCAGGCGGTTTCCTTCGATCAACATTTGGTAGGTCTTGCCGACTCCAGGACAGGGTCCGAGGTAGATTTTCAGCTTGCCGAGCTGCTGCCGGCGGATGATCGCTAAAAAGTCATCCGGCGTAGGCTTCAGATTGGGATTGTCGGCAATTCGCATGAGGTTTCAAATAGAGACTAAATCTAATCGTCGGATTCCACTTTGCTCTTTGGACTCTTACGCCGTCTTGCCATCGGATCGCGCAGGCGGACCACGCCGCATGCAGCAATTTATGGTTTCTTTTCTGCCAGTGCGCCCTTTGGCGCGAGCGCGTCGAGAGCCAGGTTGACCTTCAGCACGTTCACTCCGGGATCACCGCCGATCCCGAGCAAGGGACTATCCGTGGCTTTGGTGACCTCGGCGCGAACCACCTCTTCGCTTACACCTCGTTCCTTGGCGACACGGGCAATCTGGAGTTGGGCATTTTGAAGGCTGATATGAGGATCTAATCCGCTTCCTGACGCCGTCACCGCGTCAGCAGGGACTACTGCGTCCGTCGACAGGCCATTTTCCTGCCGATACTGAGAGACGTTCGCTTTGATTCCGTCGATCAACTTCTGCGAGGTCGGTCCCAGGTTTGAGCCGCCAGAGCTGGTTGGATCATATCCGGTTCCGGCAGCAGACGGTCTTGGATGAAAATACTTCGCCCCGCTGAATCCCTGAGCTAACAGTTCGGAACCGACGATCTGGCCGTTCTTTTCGATCAGGCTACCATTTGCCTGATGCGGAAACAAAACCTGCCCGACTCCCCAGATCAATACCGGATAGACACCGCTGACAACCACGCAAAGCACCACTGTGGCAACGATCGATGTCCAGAGTTCTTTAAGAAACGTTTTCATAGAATAAGCATTTTTCCGACTAGGCAAGGCCAATGGTCGTGATAAACATGTCGATTAACTTGATACCGATGAACGGCAGGATGATTCCTCCCAAGCCGTAAATAAGAAGGTTTCGCGCCAGGATCTTGGCGGCGCCGAGGGGTCGAAATCTTACCCCTTTCAGCGCAAGAGGAATCAATGCGATAATGATCACTGCATTGAAGACGACTGCGCTTAGAATAGCGCTCTCCGGCGACTTCAGGAACATAATGTTCAGCGGAGAGATCTGCGGAAATGCGCCGACCAACATTGCGGGCAAGATAGCAAAGTATTTCGCGACGTCATTGGCGATGCTAAAGGTGGTTAACGCACCGCGCGTAATGAGCAATTGCTTCCCGATCTCAACGATTTCGATCAGCTTGGTCGGATTTGAATCGAGATCGATCATATTCCCGGCTTCTTTTGCCGCTTGAGTGCCCGTGTTCATCGCCACACCGACATCGGCCTGGGCCAATGCGGGTGCATCGTTAGTACCGTCACCGGTCATAGCAACAAGGTGGCCGGTTTGTTGTTCTTTTCGACACAGCGCAAGCTTGTGTTCCGGCTTCGCTTCGGCCAGGAAGTCATCCACGCCTGCCTCCTTAGCGATTGCCGCGGCGGTCAACGGGTTGTCCCCTGTAATCATCACCGTTCGGATTCCCATTGCGCGGAATCGTTCAAACCGGTCTGCCAGTCCGCCTTTCACGATATCCTTGAGCTGGATCGTGCCGAGAACTGTTTCCCGCGTTGCGACCACTAAAGGGGTACCTCCAGAATTGGAGATCGCCTTAACGTCCTTCTCGACAGCTTCGGGCATTTTACCGCCGACATAGCCACGAATCGCGTCCGCGGATCCTTTCCGGTAGCTCACGCCATCCATGTCGACACCGCTCATCCGTGTTTGGGCCGTGAAAGGCACGAAAGTCACCTTAGGCATCTCGCTAAATTCCCGAGCACGAATTCCATAGTTTTTCGCCAAAACGACCACCGACCGGCCCTCAGGAGTTTCGTCGGCGAGGGAGGCAAGTTGAGCAGCGTCCGCCAATTGCTCTTTGGTCACTCCGGGAGCGGGCAGAAATTCGGTTGCTTGACGGTTCCCGATTGTGATCGTACCGGTCTTGTCCAGGAAGAGTACATCGACATCTCCCGCCGCTTCCACCGAACGCCCGCTCATTGCGAGAACGTTTTTCTGAACCAGGCGATCGATCCCGGCGATACCGATCGCGCTAAGCAATCCACCGATGGTCGTCGGGATCAAACAGACCAAGAGGGCAACCAGGACCGGGATCGTAAAGTCAACCGAAGAGGCGATGCCAAAGGCTTTCAGCGACATCATCGCGATCAGAAAGATTAACGTCAGCGCCGAAAGCAGGATGGTTAGAGCGATCTCGTTTGGGGTTTTTTGGCGCGATGCACCTTCCACCAGGGTGATCATGCGATCCAGAAAGGTCTCTCCCGGGTTCGAGGTAATCTCAATCTTAATGATGTCGGACAAGACTTTCGTACCGCCGGTCACCGCACTCCGGTCGCCGCCGGACTCGCGGATCACGGGCGCAGATTCGCCCGTAATCGCTGACTCGTCGACAGTGGCTGCTCCATCGACAACTTCACCGTCTCCAGGAATGAGTTCGCCGGCAGCAACCACCACTAAATCCCCTTTCCGTAGCAGGTTTGCGGCAATTTTTTCGATTGTTCCGTCCGATTTCAGGCGATTGGCAAATGTCTCCGTTCGCGTCGCCCGCAAAGCTTTTGCCTGCGCCTTGCCTCGTCCTTCGGCCATCGCTTCTGCAAAGTTTGCAAACAGCACCGTGAACCAAAGCCAGACCGCAATTTGGAGTTGAAATCCGAAATGAGCGCCATGCCCTATGACCAGAAGCACCGTGGTGATTAGAGCTCCAACCTCGGTCACAAACATCACCGGGTTTCTGGCGAGAGTCATCGGGTTCAGCTTTTTGAACGATTCACCGATGGCCGGCACGATAATCGCCGGATCGAAAATTGAATGAGCTTTAGCAGCCATAGTAAGTAATCAAGTTCAATGTAGTTGTCAGTTGTAAGTTTCGTCGCTCAAAACAGCTTTCCGTTCAGCATCAGGAAATGTTCCAGAATTGGCGTAAGTGTTAACGCGGGTAGAAAGGTGAGTGCACCGACGAGCAGGATCGTTCCGATGAGCAGCGTCACGAACAACGCACCGGTTACGGGGAACGTACCCGCACCGGTAGCGACCAGCTTCTTGCGCCCCAGTGAGCCGGCCAATGCCATCACCGGCACGATCATCCCAAACCGACCAATGATCGTTGCGAAAGCCAGGGTGACATCATAGTGAGGATCGCCACTTGCCGGGTTCGCCGTGAGACCGGCGAATGCGCTGCCGTTGTTACCGGTACATGAACTGTAAGCGTAAAAGATCTCGCTCAGACCATGGGGACCACTGTTGTTTGTTCCTGCCTGGCCCCATGGGGTAAGCGCAGCCCAACCAGAAAAACCCAGGATCGAAAACGCCATCAGCAGGATCGCGATCGATGCGACTTTGACATCATATGCCTCAATCTTTTTCCCGAGATATTCCGGCGTCCGGCCGACCATGAGCCCGGCAATGAATACTGCCAGCACGATAAATAGGACCATTCCGTAGAGACCGGAACCAACTCCGCCAAAGATGATTTCTCCCAGTTGGATGTTGAATAGCGGCACAAATCCGCCTAGCGGAGTAAAAGAGTCATGCATCGAATTGACCGCACCGCATGAAGCGTCGGTCGTTATCGTCGCAAATAGCGCAGAGTCAAAAATACCAAATCGAACTTCTTTGCCTTCCATGTTGCCGCCTGCGCGATCGACTCCCAGTTGATGCACGATCGGATTTCCAGCTGCCTCAGCTCCCCAACAAACCAGCGCGCCGGCCACAAAAACAATTGCCATCGCCGCCCAGACCGTCCATCCATGTCTTTGATTATTAACCATCCTCCCAAGGTAGTAAGTCAAGGCACTCGGAATCGCAAAAATCGAGAGCATCTGGATAAAGTTAGAGAGTGGCGTTGGATTCTCAAAGGGATGAGCCGCGTTCGCGTTGGTGTATCCGCCGCCATTGGTGCCGAGCATCTTTATCGCCATCTGCGATGCGATCGGTCCCTCCACGATGCTCTGGGAGTCTACCTTTTGGTCGACCATTACCGGGTTACCTTTGGCATCCTTCACCGGATTTCCCGCATCGTCTTTCTTCGGCACCTGAACCGTTTGTACCTCCACGACCTTTGTAGAGTCGTAAGGTTTAAAGTTCTGCGGAACGCCCTGGGCTACCAGAAAAACCGCGTATACGATACTGATAGGAAGAAGCAGATAATAGTTAATTCGCACCAGGTCCACCCAGAAATTACCTATCGTTTTGGTAGAGTGTCGCGCGATCCCTCGAACCACTGCAGCGGCGATTGCGATGCCGACGGCCGCGGAGAAAAAGTTATGCGATGCCAGTGCAAGCATTTGCGACAGATAACTCATTGTCGATTCACCGCCATAGCTTTGCCAATTCGTGTTAGTAGTGAAACTCCAAGCCGTATTGAAAGCAAGGTGATCCGTAACCCCGGCTTGACCCTGCGGATTCAGGGGCAGAAAGTTCTGGAAGCGCAGAATTAGATACGTAAATAGCATCGTTACCACCTGGAAAATCAGCATCGCGGTAGTGTAGAGAATCCAATTCTGCTCTTTTTCGGGTTTCACCCCAAAGATCCGGTAAGTTAACCGTTCAAATGGCTTGATCACCGGATCCAGGAAAGTTCTCCCGTTCGCGTCAAGTACCTGAAAAAGATAAATGCCAAGGGGCTTGGTGATTAAAATGAGCAGCACTAGATAGAGTGCCAACTGAAACCAGCCTGAGATGTTCATAATATTTATTTAATTTGCAAACGGGAGAGTTAGAACTTCTCGGGTCGCAGAATAGTAAAAAGGAGATAGACGATTAAACCTACGGATACGATGCCGACAATTACGTTTTCCATACTCAGATTGTTCTTAGATTTTGCTGCAGGACCATGCAAATAGGATCAGGATCCCTCCTGAAACAATGCTTGCGACAATGTAGATAATGTCAGTCATGTGATTTCGTTTATTGGTTTGTCTTTGGAAATGTAGGTGGTGTTTAGCGCGGTCGGTGCGGCGCCTCGCGCGGTTGTCCAGAGTAATCGCCCACTTCAAGATAGACATCTCCCTCACGACCATTAGGTTTCTCCCAGATTGAGAGGCTCCGAGGTGGAACCGAAGTGTTGCATTTCAAATAGCCGGCGCATGTTCTGTTGCGCCGGCTCATAGTTCTTATTCAGTTTGATAGCTTGGCCGTAGTACTTCTTGGCTTTGTCGACGTCGTCCAGCATCTCCGCGAGCACGCCAGCCAGATTGAAGGCTTCGACTGACTTGGTGTTTAGCTCCAGGGCCTTGATCAAATGTATTCTGGCCTTCGCGAATGCTTGTAAATTCAAGCAACGTTTGGCGGCGACAATGTGGGAGTTGAAACTTTCCGCCTGGTGATCGTTTCGCGGGGCGTGACGTTTTAGAATCTCGGCCACGATTCGGCGGAGGTCTTCAGGCCGAAGAGGCTTTTGCAAAAAGTCGATCGCCCCCAGCTTCATTGCTTGCACAGCGTGCGGCACATCGCTGTAGGCCGTAACGATCATCGCCGGGACGGTCATTCCCATTTCCCGCATCTTTGCCAGCAACTCCAGACCGTCCATCGCGGGCATCCGCATATCAAGAATCGCGAGATCAAACGATCGTCCGATCAGTTCCTCCAGCGCGCTAGGAGCTGAGACCGCCTCAAATACTTCGT
Organism: uncultured Verrucomicrobiae bacterium; assembly: GCA_963736745.1. Lineage (GTDB taxonomy): Bacteria > Verrucomicrobiota > Verrucomicrobiia > Chthoniobacterales > JAFAMB01 > JAFAMB01. Next base: position 109,931 of record CAVTQD010000026.1, read on the forward strand.
ACCCCTCAGTTTCGAGGGTGATCCGATAGTTTAGCCGCACGTTCGTCTCATCGTCGACGATAAGGATTTTCGCACTCACGTTGTTGTTCCTTTGATGCTCTTTCTGGCCACAGGAAGATCGAAGTAAAACTCGCTCCCCTCGCCCGGTGTGCTATGAAGTCCAATGCTTCCGCCGTGCGAAACGACGATTTCCTTGGCGATGGCAAGCCCAAGTCCGACCCCATTCGATTCTTCGGTCCCTGGAATCCGGAAAAACCTTTCAAAAACGCGTGATTGAAACTCCTTCGAAATGCCAGGTCCATGATCCAGCACCGAGAAACGAACGGTTTTACCAACCGATTTCACAGACAATACAACATCCTCACCGGGTTTAGAGAACCTTGCGGCATTCGAGACCAAATTGGAAAATACGTGATTAATCTGGCGGGAATCGACCATCACCTCCGGGAGATCCGGCGCAATTTCCGCCACCAATTGCGTGTCGTGTGCTTCCACCAGCGAACGCAGGTCAGGGAGCGCCTCTTCGACCAGCTTACCCGGCGAGACGGCCTCCAGCAGCTGCCGCGTCTGGCCGGACTCCAGGCGTGCCAAATCCAGAAGGTCATTGATCATCCGCAGAAGACGTTCCGAGTCTTCCCGCGCCGCTACCAACAATTCGAGCTGTTTTGGATTGAGCGGACCGATTCTCTCCTCCAGCAACAGGTGAAGTCCCATGCGAATGCTTGTCAGCGGAGTTTTCAGCTCGTGGCTGACGGTCGAAACCAGATTCGTCTTCACCTCGTCCATCAGGCGGAACCGGGTTACATCCTGCAAAACCAGGGCAGCTCCGAACATATTCCCCGCCTCGTCGCGCATTCCGATGACCCTGGGCAGCAGGAAGGTCTCATGATCGTCAATTCGAACCGGAATTGCCTTTTCAAAGCTCGTCGGAACGCTGTCCGGGGCGCCCTTCAGCACCTTTCCAACCTCTTCCTGGATTGCAAGCGGGAGCCCATACTCGCCGTTAAGCTTCTGAAGAAGCTTTCCGGCCGCTGGATTGGCAAAATTGATTTTTCCGTCAAGCGAGAGCGCCAGGATAGAGTCGGGGAACGCAGAGAAAGTGATCTCCGTCATGTGGCGCGCCTGCGAGAGCTGGTCCGTTGTGGTCTGACGGTAAACCCGCAATCTTGCAGCGAGTTTATTGAAAGCGTCGGCGAGCTGCCCGAGTTCATCGTGGGACTCCACGGGCACCACCTGGTCAAGCTTGCCTTCACCCAGTTCTTTGGAGACCGTGGTCAAGGTCTGGATCGGTTTAAGAATGGCTCGCTGCAGTCCGTATCCTAGGGCGATTGCCAAGGCGACACCAAACACCAGGAGGACCACCATGGCTTGGGTGGAATCGGCGCTCAGCGATCTGGCATGGTGGTCCGCCAGCACCATGTTCTCCTGGTTGATGCGAATAACTTCCTGGGCGTTGTTCTTGATCTCGGTAAACAACGGCAAAAGCTCGGTGAAATACATCTTGCGCCTGGCATCCGGTTCGGACGTCTCCCAAAAAGTCTGCGCCAGCACCTGATAGCGACTTTCGGCTTCCCTGATTTTATTCGCTATTTCCCCTTCCACAGGGAGAGTGATGTTGTTCAGCTCCTTCTGAAGACTTTCTGAATAATCGGAACATTTTCGTTGAAAAGATCGCGCCCTCTTCGCTCTTCTCCAGCCATGGCAAACGAAATCCCCGAGTCCATTCGTTCCGCACTTTCTTTCATCTGCTGGCCCGCGAGCACGCTCTCGTAATTCTCCTTCAGAATCACGTTGATCGACCCGCCGAGACGATTGAACAGCAAGACCGCGTACAAACCGACACCTAGAAAAAGAATCAGAATCGGGCAGAGCCACAGAAGTATTCGCCGCTTCATGATGCCGATCTCGCAGACTTCGGATAAATCAAACAGGTCCTTGCCGGTGAATCTGCAAACCTGAAGAGACGAGTCTCCAGACCTGGAGGACCATCCAAATTTCGTATGATACTGTCCATTCTCGTTCTCGGTTGCAATAGAGCGTCTAAAGCGTAAGCCATGCCAAAAACTGTCGAATTACAAAGTGCCCTGATTATCAGCTACTTACGAACGAGACAGGTGGGCTGCGAACAAGATCCGACTCGCACCTCGCGAGTTTGCATCCAAAAAGGACTCGCATTTTGCGAGTCATTCCGTGGTGACAGCGACATGGAAAGAAGGCTTCGAAGCAGCGCGGAAATCGTTGACGATCTTGGATGCCCATCCGCAGTGAACACCGACACAGGCTGGAAGCCTATGCTACATTGCTCTCCGGACAGGTGGGGCCAGGGAGCGAGAGCGCTCTGCAAGCATGCCCCGCGTACCCACAGTGAGCGAGCCACGGCGCAAAGTAGCATAGGCTTCCAGCCTGTATTTTGCTCGCGTTGTGCGGGGCCGTTGAACCAGCGCGGAAATCCTTGACGATCTTGGGGCCCATCCGCAGTGAACACCGACACAGGCTGGAAGCCTATGCTACATTGCTCTCCGGACAGGTGGGGCCAGGGAGCGAACGCGCTCTGCAAGCATGCCCCCCGTACCCACAGTGAGCGAGCCACGGCGCAAAGTAGCATAGGCTTTCAGCCTGTATTTTGCTCGCGTTGTGCGGGGCCTTTGAACCAGCGCGGAAATCCTTGACGATCTTGGGGCCCATCCGCAGTGAACACCGACACAGGCTGGAAGCCTATGCTACATTGCTCTCCGGACAGGTGGGGCCAGGGAGCGAACGCGCTCTGCAAGCATGCCCCCCGTACCCACAGTGAACGAGCCACGGCGCAAAGTAGCATAGGCTTTCAGCCTGTATTTTGCTCGCGTTGTGCGGGGCCGTTGAACCAGCGCGGAAATCCTTGACGATCTTGGGGCCCATCCGCAGTGAACGCCGACACAGGCTGGAAGCCTATGCTACATTGGTCTCCGGACAGGTGGGGCCAGGGAGCGAACGCGCTCTGCAAGCATGCCCCCCGTACCCACAGTGAGCGAGCCACGGCGCAAAGTAGCATAGGCTTTCAGCCTGTATTTTGCTCGCGTTGTGCGGGGCCTTTGAACCAGCGCGGAAATCGTTGACGATCTTGGATGCCCATCCGCAGTGAACGCCGACACAGGCTGGAAGCCTATGCTACATTGCTCTCCGGACAGGTGGGGCCAGGGAGCGAACGCGCTCTGCAAGCATGCCCCCCGTACCCACAGTGAGCGAGCCACGGCGCAAAGTAGCATAGGCTTCCAGCCTGTATTTTGCTCGCGTTGTGCGGGGCCTTTGAACCAGCGCGGAAATCCTTGACGATCTAGGGCCCATCCGCAGTGAACACCGACACAGGCTGGAAGCCTATGCTACATTGGTCTCCGGACAGGTGGGGCCAGGGAGCGAACGCGCTCTGCAAGCATGCCCCCCGTACCCACAGTGAACGAGCCACGGCGCAAAGTGGCATAGGCTTTCAGCCTGTATTTTGCTCGCGTTGTGCGGGGCCTTTGAACCAGCGCGGAAATCCTTGACGATCTTGGGGCCCATCCGCAGTGAACACCGACACAGGCTGGAAGCCTTTGCTACATTGCTCTCCGGACAGGTGGGGCCAGGGAGCGAACGCGCTCTGCAAGCATGCCCCCCGTACCCACAGTGAGCGAGCCACGGCGCAAAGTAGCATAGGCTTCCAGCCTGTATTTTGCTCGCGTTGTGCGGGGCCTTTGAACCAGCGCGGAAATCCTTGACGATCTTGGGGCCCATCCGCAGTGAACGCCGACACAGGCTGGAAGCCTTTGCTACATTGCTCTCCGGACAGGTGGGGCCAGGGAGCGAACGCGCTCTGCAAGCATGTCCGCGTACCCACAGTGAGCGAGCCACGGCGCAATGTAGCATAGGCTTCCAGCCTGTATTTTGCTCGCGTTGTGCGGGGCCTTTGAACCAGCGCGGAAATCCTTGACGATCTTGGATGCCCATCCGCAGTGAACACCGACACAGGCTGGAAGCCTATGCTACATTGCTCTCCGGACAGGTGGGGCCAGGGAGCGAAAGCGCTCTGCAAGAATGCCCCCCGTACCCACAGTGAATGAGCCACGGCGCAAAGTAGCTGACTTCAGAGGTCCACCACAAACCAAGTAAACGGAAAATTCGCAAAGCGACACCGAGACCGATTAATTCTTGGGATCCTGGCCGGTCTTTTCGGATTTCTCCGCGGGTGCCTGATCGGCCAGGTAGCCGGCCGCGGCCTGGATGGTCGGATAGTCCCACGCAAGGGTTGGGGGCACGGTGACCTGCAACCAATTCTCCAAATCCACAGAAAGGACAGCGGCCTCAGCCGAGTTCAGACCGTAGTATTGAAACGGCTTGGTGACGTCGATCTCGCTCGGCACGACTTCAATCAGCTCAGCAATTTGCGACACTAGCCACCCTTGGATGGCGAAGGCTCTGCGACTTCTGTCTGGTTCGGTTAACGGTGACATTTCAGGCAACTTGGCGAGGAATTCAGGCGACGGCTTTCTCTGCCGGTGAAAAGTACGAGGCTTCAGAAGATGGAACGCTCTGAAAATCCGGCGCTTCCAAACTGGCAAGCGCTTGATCCCACAGCCCTTCTCTTCGAAGCATCGATACGACGCTCTTGTAAAAGATCAGAGCCGTTCCCAGCGAATGCGTGTCCTTTCCTCGGAACAGTTTTAAGGCTTCGCGCGGCACTCTGCCAAATTCTGGGCCCAATTGTTCGAATGAATGGATCATATTGCGCCAAAGAACGCTCGCTCTTGGGGCTGGGCTCTCAAATCTCTTGGCCTGGGGAAGATTTTGGCTCAGGACTGCTACCCGTTCCAGGAAAGCATCCGGTGAATACAGCTTGTTAAGCAACCACTGAGTTCCGTAATGCAGTTGACCCAGAGTCATCTGTTTCGGGATGATATTTGTGCTGAGAAAAAAATCATCCATTGGCCGTTCTTTAAGACGCTTTTCCTGCATCAACCGCTTCTCCAGAGGCGTCCCCTCAGGTGCGTTCAACATAGTGATCGACGCCATAGGAATACCTGCCCACTGGAGGAAACTGTATTGATTCCGGAATGAATCCAATGTGTCCGCATCAAAGCCGCTGATCATTCCCGCCTGAACCATCACCCCTTGGTTTTGAATAGTGTGGACATCAGAAATGAGATCGGATCGGACATTTTGACGCTTCTTCACCTCGCGCAAAGCATCTTGGTTCGGCGTTTCCAGTCCGATGAAAGCCTGAGTCAAACCAGCATCGGAACAGGCACGCAGCAGTTCTGGATCTCTTACAATATCAACCGACAATTGGGTCGAAAATGACGTTCGTTCTGGCTTCGTCCGATTCCAATCGGCAATCGCGCGAACAATTTCGAACGATTTCTTTTTGTTCGCCGTAAAGTTATCGTCGGACAAAAAGATGGCACGATAGCCCGCCTGGTACATACGCTCGATTTCGAGCACCACGCGTTCCGGTGTCTTATGGCGCTGCTTCCTCCCAAGGTAGATAATCACGTCGCAGAACTCGCATTCAAAAGGGCAACCGCGACTGGTCTGAACGACACCCATCCAATAGGCATTGTTTCTAAGCTTCGATGCGTCCGGGATCGGAGAGACGCCGAGATCCACTGCTTCATTGGCTCGGTATTCATCTTTCCATCGCGCTGAGCGAAGATCATTGAGAAACTCGGGCCAAGTCTTTTCCGCTTCTCCAACGAAAAGAACATCCGCGTGCTGGCGGACTCTGGAGGAAGAGAGGGTCGCATAGGGGCCGCCGATCGCCACCAAGTCGCCTCGTCGGCGAAACTCGTCCGCTACCGCAAACATGCGCTTTTCGTGAGTGATGTATCCAGTAATGCCGACCAAGTCCCAGTGTTGCTCAAAATATGGTTCAATCGGCTCAATCATTTCATCCACCACCGTGACATCGAAGTCGGCCGGGGTCATTGCGGCCAACGTCGGCAGCGCAAGATTCGGCATGTAAGCCGGGCTGCCGGTGATATCTTCGACATCGGAGAATGTGAAGAGGCTGGTCGCTTGCCCAGGACTGACAAGAAGGATTTTCATAAGTCGAGCATTACGTGCAGTTTGGCAAACCCGCAGCAGGTTGCGGGAAATCTCACTGACCCAACGGAAACGGGCAACACTTAGCAACTTTTGCTCTCAACGCCAATCACTTAATGGGCTTCGAACCGGCAAAAGCATTCATACTGTTTATCAGGCTCTTCGGTCGCATGTCAGTCCAGTTTTGGTTGACATAGTCCAGACACGATCGGCGGCTCGCTGGGCCATGGACTGCCGCCCAGCCGGCTGGTACATCGATGAAGTCAGGCCAAAGCGAATGTTGTCCCTCGTCGTTGGTCAGCACCATGTAGGTACCGTTTTCGTCTTCGAATGGATTGGTCATAGTGTGGGTCCTTCAGTTTTCAATCGGTGATTGGTCATGCACGGTGGCGCGCCGCCTCTCCAGCTCTGTTGCGACTACCCGGCTGATATCCGCCATCGGAAGCGGCCGTATCATTTGCGCGTGCCGGCAGACAACCGGGTGAACAACAATCTGCCCCGTGACGTAGCGTCTCCAGGCCTCCGTTGGAGGATTGATTTCCTCCTCGGTCGAGGTGAAAAGCAAAATATCGCCATCGAATTTTGCCGGAACAAAATTGCCCGCCAAACGTACGTTGTTTCTGTAGATCGCCAGCATTGCGCTGAGGTGATGGTCTTCGAGGTCAAATAGGACTTCACCCTCTCGACGGAGGCGCTTCTTGATGTCTGACAAGTTAAGCGGTTGTTCCGAAAAGCCTGCTGGATCGTATCCGAGTGCCTCGAGTTGGGCGATGATGATTTCTCGGTCGCCAGGGATGGTGAGCGGAATCTCTGAATCGATGGGGTAGCTGTCGAGCAGGACAAGGAGAGCAACTTTCTCGCCTTGAAGCTGGAGGCGACCTGCCAGCGAGTGAGCCACAAGTCCGCCAAAGGACCAGCCGAGCAGATGATAAGGGCCAACCGGTTGAATTGCGCGAATTTGATCGAGATAATCGGCCACCATCTCATCCAGAGTGTGGGGAGAACTCTCCGAATGATTAAAACCGCGTGCCTGCAGGCCGTAAATTGGATAGTCGGGGCTGATGTGCTGCAGAAACCGCGCGTAGCACCAGCAGAGGCCGCCGGCTGGGTGGACACAGAAAATTGGTGCGAGGCTTCCCTCTGCCCTGAGCGGCAGTATGACGCCTACTGAACCGGCATCGGCTTCGAACCGACCCGCGAGCTTGGCAACAGTCGGCGCTTCAAATACGCTACGGATCGGTAGCTCAACGCCCAGCGTACTCCGGATGCGGCTCACAAGACGCGTCGCCAGCAGTGAGTGGCCCCCAGTTCAAAGAAGTTGTCGTCCATACCAACCCTGGGAACCGCCAGAGGTCTCGGCAAAGAGCGAGCAGAGGATCTCTTCCTGCGCTGTTCGCGGGGCACGATAAGCGGAGCACAGCTGGGATCTCCGGGGCCGGCAGTGCCTTACGGTCCAGCTTGCCGTTCGGCGTCAAGGGCAGAGCATCCAACGCACGATCGCGGCCGGAACCATGTATTCGGGCAGAGTTTGAACCAGGTGGGCACGGAGGGCGGCGAAATCGGGGCCCTGGCCTTCGGCCGGTACCACGTGGCCCGACCAGCCGCTTGTCGCCCGGACGATCTTCTCGAGCCAGCACGGCAGCTTGACCCACCTCAGGATGGCGCAGCAGCGCCGCTTCGATCTCGCCGGGCTCAATGCGGAAGCCCCGGATCTTGACTCGCTGGTCCACCCGGCCCAAAAACTCCAGCACCCCATCGGCATGCCACCGCCCGAGGTCTCCAGTACGATACATCCGGCTGCCCGGAGGCCCGTAAGGATCAGCCACGAAACGCTCGGAGCTCAACCCTGGCTGCCGGTGATAACCCCGCGCCAGCCCCACCCCGGCGATGTAGAGTTCACCGGCAACCCCAACGGGTACCTGCTGAAGGTTCCCATCCAGCACATATACCCGCGTGTTCAAAATCGGCCGCCCTATGCCAGGCGCGCACACCCCATCCTCATCCACCTCCAGGCAGGTGGACCAAATCGTCGTCTCCGTCGGCCCATAGAGGTTGGTCACCCGGGCATCCCCCGGAAGTTCGCAGTTTCTGCCAGAGCCCCCTGGACAAGGCTTCTCCGCCCACCAGCATCCTCAGCCCGCCAAGATCCGGAGCACTGTTGGTAACCGCGTTCCAAAGTGTCGGGGTCGCCTGCAGCATCGTCGTGCCACTTGCCTTGATCATTCCGATCAGTGCCGCTGGATCCTGAACTGTCTCCCAGGCACAATCACCACCCGGGCACCGCTAATAACAGGGAGAAATAACTCAAGGGCGGCGATATCGAACCCAACGGTAGTTACCGCTAAGAGCCGCTCCTGAGGCTCCAGCGCAAAGTGCTCCTGCATCGCCACCAGGAAATTTGTCAAACCACCCTGGGTAACGACCACTCCTTTTGGCCGGCCGGTAGAGCCGGAGGTGTAAATGACGTACGCTGGATTTTGGGCGTGGAGCGTTTGGACGCGTTCGGCGTCGGAGGGATCGGTCTCTTGGCTCCGGGCCAGAGCTCGGGCCGTCTCCGGGCTGTCGAGGAGCATCCGAGTGATACTCTCGGGCAAACGCTCCGCGATTCGGGCAGTTGTCAGGACACAGGCCGGCTCAGCGTCCTGGAGCATATAAGCCAGCCGTTCCACGGGGTAATCTGGATCCAGCGGCAAGTAGGCCGCACCGGTCTTGAGGATACCCAATAGACTGGTCACCATGTCGAAAGACCGGGACAGGGCCACCGCTACCAGTTGCTCCGGGCCGATCCCCTGGCTTATGAGCAGGTGCGCCAACCGGTTGGCCCGCACATTGAGCTCAGCGTAACTGAGCTTGCTCTCCTCAAAGACCAACGCCACCGCCTCCGGGCTCCGGGCAACCTGCGCCTCGAACAGTTCCGGCAAAGTGGCCGCAGCCGCTTCACACTCCGTCGCGTTCCAATCCACCAGCAGCTGGCGCCGTTCCTCATGCTTCAGAATATCGATACGTCCAATCGACTGCGCAGGCTCGGCCGCCACCGCTTCCAGCAAACGCACCAGTCGCCGCCCGATGGACTGCACCGTGCCGGACTCGAAGAGATCCGTTCGGTATTCTATGAACCCGTTAATCCCCTCCGCAATGCCCTCTGCCCCACGGCGCTCGTTCAGGTTGAACAAAAGATCAAACTTCGCGGTGCGGGTAGGCACTGACTCTAGCCTTGCCTCGAGCTCCGGCAGCTCCAGGCTTGCTCCCGGAGTGTTTTGGAAGGCCAGTATCACCTGGAAGAGCGGATGGCGCCCTAGTGAACGCGCCGGGTTGAGAATCTCCACCAACCGCTCAAAGGGTAGCTCCTGATGCGCAAAGGCGGCCAGATCCGCGTTCCGCACCCGGATCAGTAATTCGCTAAAGCTGGGTTCACCCGAGGCATCGGTTCGCAAGACCAGGGTATTGACAAAGAAGCCCACCAACTCTTCCAGCGCCTGATCGGTGCGTCCAGCTATCGCGCTGCCAATAGGTATATCGGTCCCTGCACCCAGCCGGCTCAGTAACGCTGCCAGCCCAGCCTGCAGCACCATGAAGAGGCTGGCCCGATGATCTCGTGCCAAATCCAGCAAACCACGGTGCAACTCCAAGTTGATCTCCAGGGGAACGCTCTCCCCTCGATAACTGGCCACCGCCAGCCGGGGCCGATCAGTCGGCAGTTCCAGCTGCTCAGGCAGTCCCGCCAGCGTCTTGGTCCAGAAAGCAATCTGGCGCCCAATGACGCTTCGGGGATCGCTTTCGGTTCCCAACAGCTGCTGCTGCCACAATGTGTAATCAGCATACTGCACCGGCAGCGCTTCTAACCGGGGCTCCTCTCCTTTTAGGCGGGCTGCGTAAGCCCCTGCCAAATCTCGCCCCAGCGGTCCTAAGGACCAGCCGTCGCTGGCAATGTGATGTTGAACCAACAGCAGCACATGTTGGTTCTGCTGCAAACCAAACAGCTGGACCCGAAAGGGTATCTCAGTGCTCAGATCAAAGCTCTGTTCGGCCGCCGCACTCAGAGCCAGAGCAAGATCCGCTTCGCTCACCGGCACAACTTTGAGTACCGGTTGGACCTTAGCCGGCTCCACAATGAGCTGATGGGGTACCCCTTGGACCTCGGCAAAGATAGTACGCAGGCTTTCGTGACGCCGGACTAAGTCGCCCAATGCCGCCTCCAAAGCGCTCACCTCCAACGGCCCACTGAGGCGCACCGCCACCGGAATATTGTAGGTCGGACTGGGTCCTTCCAGCCGGTCCAGAAACCAGAGCCGGCGTTGCGCAAAAGAGAGCGGGATCTTGGCCGGACGTAACATCGGCTTAAGCGGTGCTCTGGCCCCTTGAGCAGCGTTGAGTCGCTCCGCAAGCGTGGCAACTGTCGGCGCTTCAAATACGCTGCGGATCGCTAGCTCAACCCCCAGCGTACTGCGAATGCGGCTCGCCAGGCGAGTCGCCACTAAGGAGTGGCCACCCAGTTCAAAGAAGTTATCGTCCATACCAACCCTGGGAACATTCAGAGTCTCGGCAAAGAGCGAGCAGAGGATCTCTTCCTGCGCTGTCCGCGGTGCCTGATAAGCGGTGCCAATTGAGATCTCCGGGGCCGGCAGTGCCTTACGGTCCAGTTTGCCGTTCGGCGTCAAGGGCAAAGCCTCCAAGCGCACAATCGCAGCCGGAACCATGTATTCGGGCAGAGTTTGAACCAGGTCAGCACGGAGGGCAGCAAAATCGGGGCCCTGGCCTTCGGCCGGCACCACGTAGGCGACCAACCGCTTGTCGCCCGGACGATCTTCTCGAGCCAACACAGCAGCTTGACCCACCTCAGGATGGCGCAGCAGCGCCGCTTCGATCTCGCCGGGCTCAATGCGGAAGCCCCGGATCTTGACTTGCTGGTCCACCCGGCCCAAAAACTCCAGCACCCCATCGGCACGCCACCGCCCCAGGTCCCCCGTTCTATACATCCGGCTGCCCGGTGGCCCGTACGGATTAGCGACGAAACGCTCCGCGCTTAAACTTGCCCGATTCAAATAACCTCGCGCCAGCCCCGCCCCGGCAATGTAAAGCTCACCCGCCGTCCCAACCGGCAGCGAGCACAAGCCGGAATCCAGGACATACAACTGCGTGTTCCAGATCGGACGGCCAATCGGCGCATGGAAAGGCCAACAGGAGGAGTCCGGCGGAAACTCGTAAGCAGTGGCAACGTGCGTTTCGGTCGGGCCATAATGATTGTGGAGTCCTCTGGATCCCAGACCAAACAGGTCTCGCAGCCGGTGTTTCAGGGTAAAGGCCTCGCCGGCTTGAGCGATGCTGGTCAAAGCGCTTAGTGCGGAGCGTCGCTCAACAGAGGCGTCGCCAAGCGCCTCGAGGACGTAGTTTGTTGCAAACAATTCATTGATCCTGTGCTGGTCAAGCCAATCAATGAATTTCTCGGGTCTCCGGCGAATTTCATCGGTGGAAACGAATAACGTCTTTCCCTTGAGCAACGCGGAGAGAATTTCCTGGATCGACACATCAAAGGTAATCGCCGTGAACTGCACAACCCCAGTTCCGGGTCCGCCTTGGAAAACAGATCCGTGCCAGGCAAGCAGGTTTGCCAATGCGCTTCCTGGCATCGCTACTCCTTTCGGCCTGCCGGTGGAGCCGGAGGTGTACATGACATAGGCCAGGTTCTGGGCCTGCAGCGGTTGGATTCGTTGAGCATCCGAGGGATTGGACTCCTGGCATTGCGCTAAAGCCCAGGAAATTTCCAAGTCGTCAGCCGGGATCTGCGCGAACCGACCCGGCAGCCGCTGAGCAATCCGGTTGATGGTCAGGACACAGGCCGGCTGAGCATCCTGGAGCATATGAGCCAGCCGCTCAGCAGGGTAGTCCGGATCCAAAGGCAGATAGGCGGCACCGGCTTTGAGGATGCCCACCAACCCCACCACCATCTCAATGGAGCGGGGCAGAGCGATCGCCACCAGATCCTCCGGTCCGATGCCGCGGCTAATCAGCAAGTGAGCCAACCGGTTGGCCCGCTCATTGAGCTCCGCGTAACTGAGCCCGCTCTCCTCAAAGACCAAGGCCACCGCCTCCGGGCTCCGGGCAACCTGCGCCTCGAACAATTCCGGCAAAGTGGCCGCAGCCACTTCACACTCCGTCGCGTTCCAGTCCACCAGCAGCTGCTGCCGTTCTTGGGGCTCCAGGATATCAATGCGTCCGATCGATCGCGCCGGCTCGGCCACTACCGCTTCCAGCAAACCCACCAGACGCCGCCCAATGGACTCCACAGTGCTTCGCTCAAACAGATCCGGGCGATATTGGAGCCGCAACCGCAGCCGCCGCCCAGGGATCGCGATCAGACTCAGCGCATAGTGCGTGGCATCGTAACCTTCTACGCTGGTGAAGCGCAGCCCGCCCACCACTTCGGTCAGCCGGCTGCGATCCACTGGATAGTTCTCCAGGATCATCAGCGTATCGAAGAGCTGCCCCAAGCCCGTCACCCGCTGGATCTCAGTCAAACCCAGATGCTGGTAACCTACAAGTTGACTCTGATCGGCCTGCAGCCGGCTAAAGAAATTGCTCAAGGGCTCGCTTGGACGCAGCCTTACCCGCACCGGTATGGTATTGATAAACAATCCAACCATGGTTTCGATCCCGGCAATCTCTGCCGGCCGGCCCGCTACGGTCGTGCCAAAGACTACGTCCTGCTGGCCGCTCAGTTTCCAAAGCACCATGGCCCACACCCCTTCCAGGATGGTATTCAGCGTCACCCCCAGGCTGCGGGTCTGCTGGAGGAGGGCTTCAGTCAGGGCTTCCGGTAACTCCCGCACTATCTGCTCGGGCGCCGTGGCCCTGCCCCCAGGCTCAACCGATGCCAGACAGGTCGGCTCCTCCAACCCCGCCAGCGCGTTCTGCCACGCAGCGACAGCCTCGGCCCGATCCTGTGCGGCGATCCAGCCCAGATACTCTCGATAGGGGGTCACCCGCCCTAAAACGTTATCCGGACTGTTGCTCGCATAAAATTCGAATAACTCACCCAACAGCACCGGCAGCGACCAGCCGTCCATTAAAATGTGATGATTGGTGATGACCAGCTGATGTTGGTTGGCAGCAAGCCGAATTAAGGTGAAACGAACCAAGGGCGCTGAGCCGATGTCGAATCGCCAAGCGCGATCTTCGCTGAGGAACCGAGCCAACTGCTCCTTGCGCGTCAACTCATCGAACCCTGAAAAATCCATCTCACGCCAAGGCAGAGCCGCCTCGGGCACGACGACTTGCACGGGCTGGCTCAGACCACCGTAGTAAAAGCAGGCGCGCAGGTTGGAATGGCGCCGCAGCACGGCTTGGGCGGCTACTCGGAGTTTTTCCCCATTCAATGATCCTTCCAAACCCAGTACCAGTTGCACGGCGTAAAGGTCCGACGCCTCAGGATCGTAGAGAGCATGAAACAATAGGCCCTCCTGCAAAGGCGAAAGCGGCAAGATCTCTTCGATTCCGGTGTGTTCGCTCTCCAGCCGATCAATCTCCGCCTGGGTCAGGCTCACCAGCCGAAAGTCCGAGGGCGTATGCCCTCCTGCCCCCGGCTCCGCTGCGTGACGGACCAGTGCCCTCAGCGCCTGGAACCATTCCTGCGCCAAATCCCTGACCGCCTGCTCAGACAAAAGCGTACTGGGCCATGCCCAGGTAACGCTCAGCTGGGGGCCATCGGACCGCTCAAGAGCGATCGCATTGACTTCCAGACTATGGGCCGGCGACAACTCGGAATTTATACTGCTGCCAAGCACCGTTTCAGCCTCAGGCGCGATTCCCCACTCGGTTGCCTCGGACTCGCCGAAGCGACCCAAATAATTGAAGCCGATCTGCGGGCTGCCTAGCACTGCCAGATCCGATGCCGCCTCCTTGTGGAGGTACCTCAACAGGCCATAGCCCAGACCAGCATCGGGCAACGCACGCAACTGTTCCTTGATCCGCTTGAACGCCTGGCCCAGGGCCGCTCCGCCCTTCAAAGCTTGTTCTAAATCAAGCTCGCCAGCGTCAAGCCTCACCGGAAAGAGGCTGGTAAACCAGCCCACCGTCCGTGAATGATCAACTCCAGCAAAGAGCTCCTCCCGCCCATGACCCTCCAGGTCAATTAGCACCGCGTTAGTGCGCTTACCTGGTGCGCGGCGTCCGCGCCAGCTGGCCATTGCGACAACCAGGGCCGTCAGCAGCACGTCATTAACTCGACCGTGGAAGGCAGCCGGTACGCTGGTCAATAGCGGAAAAGTAACCTCTGCCGGCAGACTCAGAGTGAAGTGTCGCGTGGTGGCAAAGCTATCCCGCTCAGGATCAAGGGGCCGATCACTCACCAACGGATCAGGCTCACTGAGGGTGGCCTTCCAAAAGGGCAGCTCTTCGAGCCGGGCCGGCTCTTGGGCCGCCGCACTGAGCCGTTCTGCCCAACGCCGAAACGATGTGCCGCAGGCTTGCAGCCGAGGAAGCTGCTCCGCAGCGATCGCCTCAAAGGCGGCGGCAAGATCAGACACCAGGATCCGCCAGGAGACTCCGTCTACGGCCAGATGATGAATGCTCAAGAGAAGCCTGCCCCAATTGATCGTCACCTGCGTCGAACCAGACCGCTTGAAGCATTACCCCAACTTGCGGATCAAGACGCGTCCTGGCCTCTTGCGCTTGCGCTCTCATGAGAGCCAGCCGGGCCAGCTCGTCGAGCCCCGACACATCCACCCGCCGCACGCAGGCCGCGGCGACCATTGTCCCAGGCGCAGGGATCTCCAGGCTCCAATCACCGCTACCCGAGGCACGCACCATCCGCAGACGCAAAGCGTCATGGTGATCGAGCAGAACTTGCACAGCTCCGACGAGCTGCTCTTCCCTCAGCCTGGCTGGCAGCCGCAAAAGCATCGACTGGCTGAAGTGTCGGATCGAGCCCTCACGCTCCAAGAGCCAGCGCATGATGGGGGTCAGCGGTAGCGTGCCTACCCCGTCGAGCTCGGCAGCAGGCAGCGTCTCTACGTTACTCGCCACGGAGGCTAGTGCTTCGACACTCTGATACTGAAAGATATCCCGTGCAGTGATCCGTAATCCGGCTTTGCGGGCTCGGCTTACAAGCTGGATGGAGCTGATGCTGTCGCCCCCCAGCGCAAAGAAGTTGTCTTCCAGTCCGATCCTTTGAACACCAAGGATCTCCGTAAAAAGGGAACTGAGTATCTTTTCCTGAACCGTGCCTGGAGCCCGCCGGCCGGCCGTGGCGCTCGCCCTCAACTCAGGAGCCGGCAGCGCCTTACGGTCCAGCTTACCATTGGGGGTCAACGGCAGAGCTTCAAGCACCACAATTGCCGTTGGCACCATGTACTCGGGGAACAGTCGGCCAAGATAACTGCTCAGCACCGCGGGCTCAGCTCCCTCGCCATCGGCGCCCACCACATAACCGACCAGCCGCTTGTCCCCCGGCCGATCCTCGCGCCCGATCACCGCCGCCTGGGCCACCCCGGGATGGCGGGCCAGCGCCGCCTCGATCTCACCAGGCTCAATGCGAAAACCCCGAATCTTAAGCTGCTGGTCAGCTCGACCCAGAAACTCAATGTCGCCATCGGGGCGATAGCGCGCCAGATCTCCGGTCCTGTACATCCGGCCTTCACCGAAAGGATTTGAGACAAATCTTCCCGCGGTTAATTCTTGGTTCCCGAGGTAACCCTCTGCCAGTCCGATTCCTCCAATGTAGAGTTCCCCAATAACACCAAACGGAACCGGAGCCAGGTGCTCATTCAGGACAAACGCCGTTGTGTTTGCAATCGGCTTCCCGATCGGGATCGACACAGACCCATCCGGCACTTCCTTCACTTCATGGTACAGAGCGAATGTCGTAGTCTCAGTTGGTCCGTAGGCGTTGATTAAATGTTGCGGTGCACCCTTTTTCAAGACCGCGGCGACGCTATGCGGGTCTGCTGCCTCTCCTGCGAACAAGACATAGCGAACATCAGAGAAAGCGGCGGGTTGTTCCCGCGCCATTAAATTGAACAGCGAAGTTGTCAGGAGCAGGGTTGTGATTCCGCGTCGCCTGATTTCCGATGCCAACTCCGCTGCAGCCAAGGTGACGTCCCGATCGATTACGACCAGTCTGGCCCCGTTGAGGAGCGCACCCCAGATTTCGAAGGTCGCTAAATCAAAGCAACAATTGGCAACCTGAGCAACAACATCGGTCGGCCGCAAATCAACATAGTTGGTGTTGCGAACCAGTCGAACCACACCCCGGTGCGGGATCGCGACACCTTTCGGGTTGCCCGTTGATCCCGAGGTGTACATCACGTAGGCGCGGCTATCCCCGTCCAGCCGAATATGGCGAGGCCCGGGAGCTTTTAGACTCGTTTATATCCTCGACGTAAATCACCGTCTTCCCAGAACTCTCGACCTCGGACTCCAGGCCCCGCGTTGTCAACAATACCTCCACCCCTGCGAGCATCAGTCTGCGCCTCGCCACGGGGTAAGAGGGGTCGATCGGCACGTAAGCTCCCCCGGCTTTTAGGATCGCGACCATCGAGGCGACCATCTCGGCTGACCTATCGAGGGACAGACCAACCAGACTCCCGGCTGGGAAACCGACCGCGGCAAGCGCAGCAGCGAGCTCGTTAGCTCTCTTATTCAACGTTTGATAGCTCCAAACCGTGCTGCCATGCTCGACGGCCACGGCCTCCGGGCGGCGAGCAACCTGCTCCTCGAACAGCTCAGTCAAGCTGGCCTGCGGGACTTCACGTGCCGTCGCGTTCCACTCCACCAGCAGCCGGCGGCGTTCTTCCGGGCTGAGCAAATTCGCCCCACTCCGGGACTCTGGTGCTTCGGCAATGGAGTGAAGCGCTCTGAGGTAGTAGTCGCCCGATGCGTGCGACATGTTGAGGCGAAAACTCCTTCAGCGAATAATTCAGACCCAGGGCGACGCGGCCACTGACAGGATCCACGGAAAAATTCGCGACGAAGGCAAAATCATTTTGTTCGAAAACCGAAACTTCAAGCACATCCACCTTAGCGGACTGCAAAAGAGCCCGGTAGACATGAAAGTGCGTAAAATTGAAACCTGCATCATAGAGCTTGTGACTGGAGCTGAGCCGGTAAATCTCCGACAAAGGGAACCGAGCATGCGGTAACAGATCCTGTTCGGCTTCGAAGACTCGTCGAATGAATTCCCGCCAACTTTCGGGATGGATACTCAATCGGAATGGTACCGTATTTAAGAACAATCCCAGTGTATTTCGGCTATCAGCCGATTCAGGGCGCCCATTCATGACGAGGCCGCTGACGACATCGTTGGTGCCGCTCAAGAGCCCCAGAACGCGTAGATGAGCAGCCAAAAGAACGCTCTTCAACGGCACGCCGATTTGGCGCCTGACCCGCTCAAGATCGACAAGAGCATTTTTCTGTTATTTCGACAGGCTGGAGACCGACACTCCGGCGTTCACCTTCTTCCCGTGGCCTCGATGAGCGGACGATAGGGTTAACCATCAAGTCTGCAACCCGCTCACGCCAATAGCCGCGACTCGCTTCGGACTCGACCGCTTTGCGTTCCAGGAAAATGTAATCGCGGAACTTAGATTTGGGCTTGGCAATGCTAGATTCTTGCCCGTCTAACCGGGCTAAGTATGCCCGCATCAGCTCGGCGAGAAAGGTGGCGAGGCTCCAGCCATCAAGGATAGCATGATGGCAGCTGAAATTGAGTTGTAGCTCAGTTCGGGTGAAACGATGAACGTGTAGCCGAGCCAGGGGCGCTTTGGTAATGTCGAATGGATTTTGCTTTTCGCGCTCAAACCAGGCGCTCTTAGCCGCGCCTTGTTGTTCTGCGGACATCCCATCGAGGTCATCGACGGTGAGGGGCAACATTGCGAACTGGTGAACGAATTGCAGCGGTTCGCTTAGGCCTTCCCAGTGAAACGAAGTACGCAGAATCGGATGCTGTAAAACTAAGTTCTGTAGAACTTCCTCTAAAAGCTGGTGCTCAAAAGGAAGGCCCAGGCGAAAGGAAGATATATCGTGGAAGATGGCCGAATCGGGCTCGAATTCCGCGTGAAAGAACATGCCGGCTTGAAGCCGGGCAAGCGGGTAGGCATCTTCCAAGCCGGTTGGTAACTTTGGCAGGTCAGAGGCGGACACCAAGCTAAATGGGGCGATATCAACAACAGACTCCTTGGCGGCCTTAAAGGACTCCATCTTTTGCGCGAGGCTGCGAATCGTTGGCGCCCCGTATAAATCGCGGGTCGAGAAGTGCAAACTGGCTGCGCGTGCGGCCGCAACGACTTGGAGAATGAGAATGGAATCGCCGCCTAAGTCAAAGAAATTGTCGTCGAGGCCCACCGATTCGACGTTGAGAGCGTTCTGCCAAATTTGAGCGAGTTGCCACTCGGTGTCTGTCAAGGGCCCAGCGCTTTCGGAGAGCGTCTCCCGACGAATGGGCTGCAACTTCAGAATAGCTTTGCGATCGAGTTTTCCGTTTGGTGTTAACGGCAAAGCTTCCAAGATGACAATGGTGCTGGGCACCATGTAGTCGGGCAAACTGGTGGACAGGTGAGATCGCAAAGCACTGAATTCGAGCTGCTGGCCCTGGGCGGTCACCACGTAGCCGACCAAGCGCTTGTCGCCCGGACGATCCTCTCGAGCAAGGACGGCGGCTTGGGCCACCGCGGGATGGCGCAGCAGGGCCGCTTCAATCTCGCCGGGTTCAACCCGGAAACCACGGATCTTAAGCTGCTGGTCGGCCCGGCCCAGGAACTCCAACATCCCGCCTGCACGCCAGCGCGCCAAGTCCCCGGTGCGATACATCCGGCTTCCGCGGGCTCCATACGGATCGGCCACGAAACGCTCGGCGCTTAAGCCTGGGCGCTTTAAATATCCCCGGGCCAGCCCTGCCCCGGCCACATAGAGTTCTCCCGGCACACCCACTGGAACAGGCTGCAGAATGCTATCTAATATATAGGCGCGAAGATCCGGTAGGCTGCAACCCACCAGGTTGCCGGCTGCGCTTAGCGCCGACTCCCGATCAAGGGCCAGATAGCTCACATGCACCGTGGTCTCGGTGATGCCGTACATGTTGACTAGCTGCGGCGCAGTGTCGCGATGCCGTTCAAACCAGGGGGCAAGGCGCCCGAGCTCAAGCGCCTCGCCACCAAAGATCACGTAACGCAGAGAGAGTCTTTGACCAATTTCGGGGTTTTGGCTCTCAGCATCCATTAGTGGATAGAAGGCCGAAGGAGTCTGATTGAGCACGGTCACTCGCTCTTTCGCCAATAACTCGAACAACTCCGTCGGCGAGCGGCTTAAAAGGTGAGGCACAATCACCAGTCGAGCGCCATGCACCAGCGCTCCCCATAGTTCCCAGACCGAGAAGTCAAAGGCATAGGAATGAAACAGAGTCCAGACATCGTCGGAACTGAAACCGAACCAATGCGCGGTAGCACCGAAGAGCCGTGTAATGTTTTGATGAGTGACAACGACTCCTTTCGGCTCACCGGTAGAGCCGGAGGTGTAAATGACGTACGCTGGATTTTGGGCGTGGAGCGCTTGGACGCGTTCGGCGTCGGAGGGATCGGTCTCTTGGCTCCGGGCCAGAGCTCGGGCCGTCTCCGGGCTGTCGAGGAGCATCCGAGTGATACTCTCGGGCAAACGCTCCGCGATCCGGGCAGTTGTCAGGACACAGGCCGGCTCAGCGTCCTGGAGCATATAAGCCAGCCGTTCCACGGGGTAATCTGGATCCAGCGGCAAGTAGGCCGCACCGGTCTTGAGGATACCCAATAGACTGGTCACCATGTCGAAAGACCGGGGCAGGGCCACCGCTACCAGTTGCTCCGGGCCGATCCCCTGGCTTATGAGCAGGTGCGCCAACCGGTTGGCCCGCACATTGAGCTCAGCGTAACTGAGCTTGCTCTCCTCAAAGACCAACGCCACCGCCTCCGGGCTCCGGGCAACCTGCGCCTCGAACAGTTCCGGCAAAGTGGCCGCAGCCGCTTCACACTCCGTCGCGTTCCAATCCACCAGCAGCTGGCGCCGTTCCTCATGCTCCAGAATATCGATACGTCCAATCGACTGCGCAGGCTCGGCCGCCACCGCTTCCAGCAAACGCACCAGTCGCCGCCCGATGGACTGCACCGTGCCGGACTCGAAGAGATCCGTTCGGTATTCTATGAACCCGTTAATCCCCTCCGCAATGCCCTCTGCCCCACGGCGCTCGTTCAGGTTGAACAAAAGATCAAACTTCGCGGTGCGGGTAGGCACTGACTCTAGCCTTGCCTCGAGCTCCGGCAGCTCCAGGCTTGCTCCCGGAGTGTTTTGGAAGGCCAGTATCACCTGGAAGAGCGGATGGCGCCCCAGTGAACGCGCCGGGTTGAGAATCTCCACCAACCGCTCAAAGGGTAGCTCCTGATGCGCAAAGGCGGCCAGATCCGCGTTCCGCACCCGGATCAGTAATTCGCTAAAGCTGGGTTCACCCGAGGCATCGGTTCGCAAGACCAGGGTATTGACAAAGAAGCCCACCAACTCTTCCAGCGCCTGATCGGTGCGTCCAGCAATCGCGCTGCCAATAGGTATATCGGTCCCTGCACCCAGCCGGCTCAGTAACGCTGCCAGCCCAGCCTGCAGCACCATGAAGAGGCTGGCCCGATGATCTCGTGCCAAATCCAGCAAACCACGGTGCAACTCCAAGTTGATCTCCAGGGGAACGCTCTCCCCTCGATAACTGGCCACCGCCGGCCGGGGCCGATCAGTCGGCAGTTCCAGCTGCTCAGGCAGTCCCGCCAGCGTCTTGGTCCAGAAAGCAATCTGGCGCCCAATGACGCTTCGGGGATCGCTTTCGGTTCCCAACAGCTGCTGCTGCCACAATGTGTAATCAGCATACTGCACCGGCAGCGCTTCTAACCGGGGCTCCTCTCCTTTTAGGCGGGCTGCGTAAGCCCCTGCCAAATCTCGCCCCAGCGGTCCTAAGGACCAGCCGTCGCTGGCAATGTGATGTTGAACCAACAGCAGCACATGTTGGTTCTGCTGCAAACCAAACAGCTGGGCCCGAAAGGGTATCTCAGTGCTCAGATCAAAGCTCTGTTCGGCCGCCGCACTCAGAGCCAGAGCAAGATCCGCTTCGCTCACCGGCACAACTTTGAGTACCGGTTGGACCTTAGCCGGCTCCACAATGAGCTGATGGGGTACCCCTTGGACCTCGGCAAAGATAGTACGCAGGCTTTCGTGACGCCGGACTAAGTCGCCCAATGCCGCCTCCAAAGCGCTCACCTCCAACGGCCCACTGAGGCGCACCGCCACCGGAATATTGTAGGTCGGACTGGGTCCTTCCAGCCGGTCCAGAAACCAGAGCCGGCGTTGCGCAAAAGAGAGCGGGATCTTGGCCGGACGTAACATCGGCTTAAGCGGTGCTCTGGCCCCTTGAGCAGCGTTGAGCCGCTCCGCAAGCGTGGCAACTGTCGGCGCTTCAAATACGCTGCGGATCGCTAGCTCAACCCCCAGCGTACTGCGAATGCGGCTCGCCAGGCGAGTCGCCACTAAGGAGTGGCCACCCAGTTCAAAGAAGTTATCGTCCATACCAACCCTGGGAACATTCAGAGTCTCGGCAAAGAGCGAGCAGAGGATCTCTTCCTGCGCTGTTCGCGGTGCCTGATAAGCGGCGCCAGTTGAGATCTCCGGGGCCGGCAGTGCCTTACGATCCAGTTTGCCGTTCGGCGTCAAGGGCAAAGCCTCCAAGCGCACAATCGCAGCCGGAACCATGTATTCGGGCAGAGTTTGAACCAGGTCAGCACGGAGGGCAGCAAAATCGGGGCTCTGGCCTTCGGCCGGCACCACGTAGGCGACCAGCCGCTTGTCGCCCGGACGATCTTCTCGAGCCAGCACAGCAGCTTGACCCACCTCAGGATGGCGCAGCAGCGCCGCTTCGATCTCGCCGGGCTCAATGCGGAAGCCCCGGATCTTGACTTGCTGGTCCACCCGGCCCAAAAACTCCAGCACCCCATCGGCACGCCACCGCCCCAGGTCCCCCGTTCTATACATCCGGCTGCCCGGTGGCCCGTACGGATTAGCGACGAAACGCTCCGCGCTTAAACTTGCCCGATTCAAATAACCTCGCGCCAGCCCCGCCCCGGCAATGTAAAGCTCACCCGCCGTCCCAACCGGCAGCGAGCACAAGCCGGAATCCAGGACATACAACTGCGTGTTCCAGATCGGACGGCCAATCGGAACCGGGCCTTCGTCGGCCTTACAGGGCCAAAAACTTACGTCGACCGCAGCTTCCGTTGGCCCATATAGATTATGCAAAGGAACCTCAAGGATTGAGAAGAACCGTTCTCGAAGCTCGGCAGTCAGCGTTTCACCGCTGCAAAAAACGCGCCTGAGCTCCCTGCAACCGGATGCAGCAGGCTCATCCAGGAACGCTTGCAACATGGAGGGGACAAAGTGCGCGGTTGTCACCTGTTGGGTGCGGATAAGGCAACTGAGATAGGCCGGATCCCTATGTCCACCCGGCCTTGCGATCACCAGGCCGGCGCCTTGGATCAAAGGCCAAAAGAATTCCCAGACCGAAACGTCGAAACTGGCCGGCGCCTTTTGCAATACGCGATCGTCGCAACGAAGCCCGTACGCCGATTGCATCCAAAGCAAACGGTTGACGATTGCGGCGTGCGTCACGATCACCCCTTTTGGGCCGCCTGTAGAGCCCGACGTGTAGATGACATAGGCCGGGCTGTCGGGACTGAAAGATTGGGTGCGTTTGATGTCCAGGGGATTTGTCTCGTGGCCCTGAGCGAAAGCGCGAATAGCGTCTGGGTCATCGAGCAGAACCTGAGAGATACTCTCAGGCAACCGGTTAGCGATCTCGGCATTTGTCAGAACACAGACCGGTTGGGCGTCCCCCAGCATCCGGGCTAGTCGTTCCGTGGGCGAATCCGGGTCCAGCGGCAGGTAGGCGGCCCCGGTCTTCAGAATACCGAGTAGCCCAACAACCATTTCGATCGACCGTGGCAGGGCCAGCGCGACGAAGCTCTCCGGACCGATACCGCGGCCAACGAGCAAATGTGCTAGCTGGTTAGCCTGGCGATTCAGTTCCGCGTAAGGAAGAGTGGTTTCCTCAAAGACCACCGCTACAGCCTCGGGGCTTCGCTCCGTCTGTGCCTCGAAGAGAGCAGGCAAAGTGCTGCGTTGCACGTCGCTGGCCGTGTCGTTCCAATCAACCAGAATCTGACGGCGTTCTTCCGGACTTAGAAGATCCAGATGTCCAATCGGCCAACCAGGATTCTCAGCGATCGATTCGAGAAGTCGGAGGAAGCGCTGCTGATGATCAGCTAACTCAGTCGCAGTGTAGAGCGTTGGATTGGCGTTGAAGTCAATCCTTACCGCATCATGATCGACTCGGTCGTAAACACTGATCGACAAATCGTCGATTGGGCCGGTCAAGTAACTATGCATCGTGGAGCGATGTCCGGCAAAGCGCAGGCCGTGCTCGAGCACCATGGCGTTCACCATTGTACCGAACAACTTCTGATCGCGTGCCAGTAATCCAAGATCTCGGCGCATGTCTTCAGTTCGATAACGTTGATGGGCCAATCCCCAGTGTATCTGCTCACTGACCTGCCCCATGATTTCAGTCAGGCTAACGCCCGGATGTACCCGTAGTCGCAGCGGAATCACGTTTGCCAGCATGCTCGGTGTGCGCCGTGAACTTGCCCCCACCCGTCCCGTGACCGGCAGACCGATCAACACATCTTCAGCCCCCGTTAGACGATGCAAGTAGATGGCGGTGGCCGCCATAATGACGGGCGCTAAACCCGTCGTTGTCCTTTGGCCGGCCAAGCGCAGCTTTTGGGTAATGGACGACGGTACCCATGCTGTCTGACTCACGAGGCCACTGCTAGGCATCGAGGGCCGCCCGCTGAGGCTGGGTGTCTCTGGTCGACCGGCCAACAAATCGAGCCAGTACTGACGATCACGTGTAAAACGCTCCGATGCACGATAGGCCGCATCCTCTTCGATCACGCGTTTCAAAGAGCCGAACGGATTGTCGGCGAAGGGATGTTCATTGACGAGAGCGGTATACACCTCTGCTACTCGCCGGATAAAAAGCAGGGAACCCAGCGCGTCGATCAGAAGGTGATGGTAACGCTGATACCAGAAAAACCGGTCGGGCGCGGCTTTGAACAACGCAAACGAGAACCCGCCGTGCGAAGGGTCAGCCGGTTCAGTCAAATCGGCCTTCATCCGCTCCTCGGCAACCACTAAGGGATCCGATTGGTTGCTTACATCAAACAGTGGCAATGGTGCTTCGAAACTCGGATCGACAATTTGTCGGGGTCCATCGCCGTCTTCCACAAAGCGCACTCGCAAGGCTTCGGTGTCATTGATAGCCTGTCTGATAGCTGTCTCGAGCAACTTCGGGTCTACCGGTCCATAGATCTCAGTCCACCCGCCAAGGTTATAGTTTGGAGTACCCTGACCGAGCTTGTGCGCAAACCAGATCCCGAGTTGAGCAGCCGATAAAGGCAAACCGATTTCATCCGCAGAAATAAGCACAACGGCCGAGATGTATCAGAATCAGCGAGCATTATTCAATCGTTAGTCCAATTCTCCGAAGCAGAGACATTGGTCAGCTCGGCTCCGCCTTTAATATCCGCCAGCGCCTAGTGTCCTGTCCCCGAAATACGAGATATTTTGTTGCGATCAAAATGGGCCGCCGGCAAGGCGGTCCGAGCCGGACTGGCGATAGGAGGGAGCATATCTGAACCGATACGTGACCGACGAGCAACGCGGCCGCCGGTCCATTTTCATCGCAACCCTTTGGGCCGGGGCCAGTTGGCCGTTTTTCCGCGTTGCTCGCTCGACCCGTATGACTCAGAGATGGGCGCTTTACCGCCAGTCCGGCTCGGACCGCCTTGAAAAAGAGCCAACTGACCTCCGGCAATATACCTGCTATTTCGGGGACAGGGCACTAGAATTGCCTTTATCGCCGCGGCGTTCCAAGACAATGTCGAAGCGTGCCGCCAAGCAATTTCGTCGAGCTCCTTTGCCGCAGATCTCTCGAGCAATCTGACAAAACTGCAGTCACTTTTTTGCTGGACGGAGAAGATGCAAAGCAAAGCCTGACCTATGCAGAATTGGATGTTCGCGCCCGCGCATTAGCCGTTCATTTATTGAAAGAAATATCGCCGGGTGAGCGTGTGTTGCTTTTGCAACCACCAGGTCTGGACTTTGTGGTTTCTTTCTTTGGGTGTCTTTATGCCGGCGCGGTAGCGGTCGCTACCTATCCGCCACACAAGCCGCGTCAGGCGCCGCGGATTGAGGCAATATTCGAAGACGCCCAGCCTCGGCTGGTATTGAGTTCCAAAGAAGTGCTTTTGCGGATCAATTCCTGGCTCGAAAAACGGGCCGGGAGCCTCCCTACGATTTCGACGGAAGAAGTCAGTACAGCTGGCTCCGAGGATTGGTGTCTACCGGTGCTCAGGCCGGAAACGCTGGCGCTCCTGCAATATACGTCGGGTTCTACCGGCGCGCCGCGCGGCGTAATGGTGACCCATGGCAACATTATGGCCAACGAGGCGATGATCCGCCAAACGTTTGGTCAGCACGACGACTCCTCAGTTGTAAGCTGGTTGCCGATCTACCATGACATGGGTTTGATCGGTAATCTTCTTCAGCCGCTGTACCTCGGAACCAGCACGGTGCTCATGTCACCGGCAAGCTTTTTGCAAAAGCCTGTACGTTGGCTTTCGGCGGTATCACGCTTTCGAGCACGCACCACTGGCGGGCCGAATTTTGCGTTCGAACTCTGTACGCGCGCGGTTACTAATGAGCAAAAAGTCGGGCTTGATTTGAGTTGTCTCGAACTCTTGTACAGTGGCGCAGAGCCAATTGAAGCTTCTGTTCTCGACCGGTTTGCGACTGCCTTCCGGGAGTGTGGCTTGCGTCGAGAGGCTCTGTTCGCATGCTACGGACTCGCCGAAGCCACCGTCCTCGCCACCGGCGGAGGGCTTGGCACCGGCCCAAACTATCTCCAGGTGGACGCCGACTTACTACAATCCGGACGCGGCGTCCCCAGCAACTCTTCAACTCGGCGCAGCACTATCCTCGTCAGCTGCGGGAAGTCGGCCGTTGGCCAGGATCTTCGCATCGTCGATCCTCTCTCAATGCGAGGCCTGCCGGAAGGTGTTGTCGGCGAGATCTGGCTGCGTGGTCCGCACATCACGAGCGGCTACTGGCGCAAGGATGCCGAAACGCGCGAGTTCTGCCGCGCGACTCTGGTTGATAGCGAAGAAGAGTTTCTGCGCACGGGTGACCTTGCCTTCATGTTTGCCGGTGAGCTTTACGTAACGGGGCGAATGAAGGACCTCATCATTATCCGCGGACAGAATCATTATCCCCAGGATATCGAGCGAACTGTTGAAGTTAGCCACGCCGCGATTCAACCGGCCGCTTGTTCAGCGTTCGGAATCGTGGAAAAGGGAGAAGAACGCCTGGTTATCGCCGCCGAAGTACGGCGCGCGACTTTGCAAAACCTGGATGGTGAGACGGTGGTCGCGGCAATTCGCCGCAATGTGGCGGAAGCTCATGAGCTGGCGGCACACGCCGTAGTTTTGCTCAAGCCGTTCACGTTGCCCAAGACCTCAAGCGGGAAGCTTTATCGTCGAGGTGCGAAGACCGGTTTTATCGAGGGTAAGCTGGACAGCGTCTTTGTGTGGAAGGAGTCAACCGTGCTGCAATCGGACGACGGCGACAGCCGGGTTCGCGCAGATGCCATAATCGCCTGGCTGCGGACGTACGGAGATATGCGGGTTAATTCGTTTTTGATAGACGAGCGCCGCAGCATTCCACCCTACATTGTGCTCGATTTTGGAAACCATGGTGTCCTTGGGCTGCAAGCTCCGCCGGAGGCCGGGGGGCAGGCTTGAATAACCGCGACGCTTTGCGTGTGCTAATCCAGCTAGCCGCGATTGACACCACTCTTTCCTCGTTCGTTGGTGTGCATAACGCCCTGGGGCTGCGTCCGGTGCTCCGTTACGGAACCGAAGCAATGCGCGATACGGTGCTTCCTCGGCTAGCCTCCGGCCGAGAGTTGGCCAGCTTCGCTTTTACCGAGCCAGGAGCTGGCTCTAATCCGCGGGCGATCACTGCGACCGCAACACCGGACTCGGCCGGCGGCTGGAACTTACACGGAACGAAAAAATGGATCGGCACCGCCGCATGGGCCAACTATCTCGTCGTGTTTGCGCATCTGCTCGATGGTGAGGGCGCGAATCGCGGGATTACAGCATTTCTCGTCCGGCAAGGTGCCGCCGGTCTGCGTCAAGGCGCAGAGGAACTCACTATGGGCATGCGCGGGATGGTGCAGAACACGGTACACCTCGAGGGCGTTCGGGTGCGTCCCGAAGATATTCTTGGCGAGATTGGCGAGGGGATGGTTGTCGCCCAGGACATTATGAAATTTGGTCGCCTTTGCATTTGCGCGGCCGGAATTGGCTCCATGAAGCGCTGTGTGCAACTCATGCTTCGTTACGCTGGTCATCGGCCGATTTCCACGGGGAACCTTGTCGATAATCTTATTTCGCGGGACCGATTAACGGTCCTTACGCAGCGAATTGCCGCCCTCGATCATCTGGTGGACGCTTTTGCGGG
Organism: uncultured Verrucomicrobiae bacterium; assembly: GCA_963736745.1. Classification (GTDB taxonomy): domain Bacteria; phylum Verrucomicrobiota; class Verrucomicrobiia; order Chthoniobacterales; family JAFAMB01; genus JAFAMB01. The sequence continues at coordinate 137,615 of CAVTQD010000026.1, forward strand.
CTGGCTCGATGACGGGCTCGAAGTTCCCGAGGAGTTTTATGCGCTGGCCAAGATCGTTGGTCCAGAGTCGCTTGGTATCGCAGCGGATCAATTGATTCAGATGCTCGGGGGGCGGGGTTACATTGAAACGAACCTCGCGCCCCAGCTTTACCGGGACGCACGCCTGTTGCGAATTTTTGAAGGGCCTACCGAAACGATGTGGATGTTTCTCGGATCACGTCTTGTCAGTCAGAGCCAATCGCTGGCCGCATTCCTGCGAGCGCATGTCCGGGCTTCCGCCGTTGTCACTCAAATCGCGGAAGCAGCCGAGATCGTGAAGCAACGCCATGTCAGCGGCGGCGACGGCGCTGATCAGCCCGGAAGGGTTCAGCGTATGTGCCAACTCCTCGGCGACTTTGGCGTATGGACGCTTTGGTTAGCAGCAGTGGAATACCGCCAGAAGTCATCTGACTATAGCAACGCAGCTTCCGCCGCTGCTTGGCTGCGCCGGGAGCAGGCGCGCAGTTTTGGACGCTTGAGCGCTCCATCCGAGGATTATCCGGAGCCGCTCACTTCCGCGGAGCTTTTCGCCATCGCCGAGGGATATCGCGCCGACATTGGCGATGTTGATCAGCACTGTGCTGGTGTAGAATACTCGTTGGACCCTTTGCTGCGCCGTGCCTCGCCCGTGGTGGCTCCTCCACCGGAATCTCGCTCAACCGCGGTAGCGGAAAAGAACCGCGTCGACCTCCCAGACAATGAAATTGCGGGCAGTGACCAGTCCCGCGTTATCAATCCCGCTGAGATCGAAAACTGGCTCCGGGCGTGGGTTGGCCGGCGTCTCGCGGTACCCGCTATTCAAATCGATCCGGTGCGTCCCTTCGCGGACTTCGGAGTCGATTCGGTCACGGCGGTCGAGTTGGCCGACGCGCTCGCTAAATGGTTACGGACACCGTTGCCAAATACGATTGCGTGGGATTTCCCGAACATCCGTGCGGTGGCCACCGGCGTGCTTCAGCAAGACATTAGCCGTTAGCTGGTCGAACGACCGATTTGACAAGTAGATGGAGCCTATCGCAATTATCGGAATAGGCTGCCGCTTCCCTCGAGCAAACGGGCCGGATGAGTTTTGGAGTCTGTTGAAGAATGGGGTAGATGCAATTTCCGAGGTTCCGGCGAACCGCTGGGACATCGGGCAATATTACGATCCGGACCCGTCAGTCCCAGGGAAAATGAATACGCGTTGGGGCGGCTTTCTCGACCAGGTTGAAGCGTTTGATCCAGATTTCTTTGGAATTCCGCCGCGCGAAGCGGAAAAAATGGATCCCCAGCAGCGTCTACTGCTCGAAATGGCTTGGGAGGCTTTAGAGGATGCCGGTCAGGCTGTGCATCATTTGGCGGGGACCGCCTGCGGCGTCTTCGTCGGGGCAACGAATAATCATTTTGGACATCTGCAAGCATCTAGCCCGGAGCTGATCGATGCTTTCAGCGGCACCGGCGGCGCCACATCGATTATCGCCAATCGCGTTTCGTATTGCTTTGACTTGCGCGGACCCAGCATGGTGATCGACACCGCTTGCTCTTCTTCGTTGGTTGCCGTGCATTTGGCTTGCCAAAGTCTATGGGGCGGGGAGAGCCATCCGGTCGCTTTGGCGGGAGGCGTAAACGTGATTCTTTCTCCGGTCGGAACTATTTTTTTTAGCCGGGCCGGAGCGATGTCACCTGATGGGCGAACCAAGGCTTTCGATGCCGGTTCCAATGGATTCGCGCGCGGAGAAGGTGCCGGAGTCGTCGTCTTGAAACCTCTAAAAGAGGCGCTCGCCGATAGAGATTTTATCTATGCCGTGATCCGGGGCGGTGCGGTTAATCAGGATGGACGTTCCAACGGATTAATGGCGCCTAACCGCTGGTCCCAGGAGGCCGTTCTTCGAGAGGCACTCCGAAGAACAGATTCATCCGCCGGGCTAGTACAATACGTCGAAGCGCACGCTACCGGCACCCTGCTTGGTGATACCATCGAGGCGGCGGCACTGGGAGCAGTTCTTGCCAAAGATCGTTTACCCGGCCTGCGGTGCGCCGTCGGCTCCGTAAAAACCAATTTCGGACATCTCGAGTCGGCAGCCGGAATCGCCGGCCTCATAAAAGTCGCCTTGATGTTAAGGCATCGGATGATCCCACCAAATGTTAATTTTACCAAGCCAAACCCGTATATCAATTTTGCCAAGTCACCGCTACGTGTTCCAACGAAACTCGAGCCTTGGCCGGAGGATCAGTATCCCGCTCTGGCTGGTGTCAGCGCTTTCGGTTTTGGTGGGACGAATGCTCACCTTCTTGTTCAGGAAGCCCCCAGCCGGCCTGCCGTTCATCCAGACGTGGAGCGACCAATTCATCTGCTGACCCTCTCTGCGCGATCCGAGCCTTTGCTGCGCGAGTTGGCTGCAAAGTTCGCTGATTATTTTTCCAGTGATCTGCTGCCGTCGCTGCCGGACATCTGCTTCACCACAAATACCGGACGTTCCCAGTTCCCTTATCGACTCGCAGTCGTAACTGATTCGCCGGAAGACGCGCAAGAGCAACTGGACGCCATTCGAACGGGTTCGAACACCGCCGGAACTGTGAGTGCGCCAGACCTAGCCCTCCCGAAGCTTGCATTTCTCTTCACCGGAGAGGGAGCAGAGTACGCTGGTATTGGTCGGCAACTTTACGAAGGACAGCCTATCTTTCGTGAGGCACTGGATGAGTGCCTGGCTGTTGGTAAAGATTCCGGCAGCCGCAATGCTTTTTCCAACCTGTTAACGAGCCCGGAAGAGCTCTTCTCCCGAGGCGAAACGGGATCAATCCAAACAGCGCTTTTCGCGGTGCAATACGCTCTGGCCCGGATGTGGCTGTCGTGGGGGATCGCACCAGATGCGCTGGCCCGACTTTCGCAGATTTTGGCGGTTTAAGATTTTTTACGCGGCAGCTCCCTGGGAACACGAGGCAAAGAGGCCTGATTCGGCGCGTGTGACAACCTAGCCCATAGACAGAGCGTGCTAGGGGCTGAGAAGATAGGGAAGTGTTTTTGAAAACCCACCGCATCTTCAAAGACGGCAAGGCTCATATCTATTATTCGCTCTGTGAGAGCCTGCGGGTAAGTCGCAAGCGGGTCTTACAGCGTCAGGTGCTGCATTTGGGTGAACTGAACACCACGCAACTTGAGCGCTGGCAGCGCACGATCGAAGTGGTCCAGGAGGATGGGCGGCGTCATCAGATGCGACTCTTCAGTGATCGGCACGGAGAGGTGAGGGCGACGGCGGCTCCCGAGGATGTAGCCGAGGTGCTGCTCTCCAGCCTGGTGGTGCGGCGACCGCGGCAGTTTGGAGCCTGCTGGATAGGATGCAAGTTGTGGGAGGAGCTCGAACTGGGAGAGTTCTGGCACCAAGTCCTTAGGGAGGAAACCGGTGCGGTGCCCTGGGACAAAGTGGTCGAGCTTTTGGCGGTCAATCGGCTGATTGCACCGCGCAGCGAGCTTTCTATTCACGAGAAGTGGTTTCCGCAAACAGCGATGGCGGCGTTGCTCGACAGTGATGAGCAAGTGGCGGAAAAGGATCGACTCTATCGGGCGCTGGACCGGATAGTCGAGCACAAGGAAGCCTTGGAAGTACATCTGGCTGGGCGCTGGAAAGATCTCTTCGGTGCCAGCTTCGATGTTTTGCTTTACGATCTAACGAGCACCTACTTTGAAGGCGAAGTTCAAGAGGTCGAGAAAGCCCGCTACGGCCACTCGCGCGATCAGCGGCCCGACTGCCGACAACTGATTCTGGCGCTGGTGGTGACTCCGGAAGGTTTTCCACTTTCCTACGAAGTCTTTGCAGGCAACCGGGCTGATGTGACGACGCTGGAGCAGATGCTCGATGCGGTGGAGCGCAAACACGGCCGTGCCCGTCGGGTGTGGATCTTTGACCGTGGGATTGTCAGCGAAGACAATCTCCAAAGGCTGAGAGAGCGTGGGGCCAGTTACCTGGTCGGCACGCCCCGGGCCCAACTCAAAGTTCATGAGCGCCGCTTGCTGGAGGGCGACTGGCAGTCAATCACTGCGGAAGTCCAAGTCCAACTCATCGCCCAGGATAACAATGAAACCTATGTCCTGGCCCGTAGTCGTACCCGCGCGCAGAAGGAAAGCGCCATGCGCTCCCGAGTGGTGCGCGGCTTGATGCGCGATCTGATTCGGCTGCGCCGACTCCTTCGCCACGGGCGGCTCAAAGACCCCGCCAAAGTGCTTCTGCACTTGGGTCGACTCAAAGAGCGCTATCACCAAGCTTGGCGTTATGTCAAAATTGAGCTCCAAGAGCTGCAACTAAGCTGGCAATGGGATCGCCACGCCCTACGGCTGGCCACAAGTCGCGACGGAGCTTACTTGTTGCGCACCAACCTGGAGGGAAACGATCCGGCTAAACTTTGGACCCAATACATCCAGCTGACCGAAGTCGAAGCCGTTTTCCGTGCCCTTAAAAGCGATCTGGCCATCCGGCCCATTTGGCACTTCACCCCAAAGCGGGTCGAAGCTCACCTCATGGTCGCATTCCTGGGCTACTGTCTGTGGGTGTGTCTCAAACATAAACTCAAGGCCAGCGCCCCCTCCTTGACCCCGTGGCAGTTGCTTGACCAATTTGGGCGCATCCAAATGGTCGAAGTCTGGTTCAAGTTGCGAGCCGGCGGGTGCATCTGCCTGGAACGGGTTACTCAACCCGAAGCTGCCCAGGCCGCCCTTATCCATCAGCTCAACTGGCCGCTACCACAGCAACCTCCTCCCAAAATTTACAAGACCGATCTTCAAAATGTGTGGACAACCTAAGCCCCTTTTTCGGGCGCTCCAGAGGGAAGGCGCCACTCCGCTTCGCGGAAAATGCGAAAGTCGGGCTGGTGGGCTACGGCACCGGTGAGTACGCGGCGGCCTGTGTTTCCGGGATATTTTGCCTGGATGACGCTTCGAACTTGTCACAGAGCGGTCCCGACTCACGCGAAAATTGGATGGCGTAGGAATTCCAGTGGAAACGGAGGGCCCATTCAGGCGGTTACTCGAGACCGTCGATTTTTCGCCGCCCAAGATCCCTCTCGTTTCAAGCGCTCTGGGGCGAATGCTTACGGTCAGCGATTGCACGGCAGATGGTTGGCCGCATCAGTTGACGACACCGGCGGCAGGTGCAGACGAAGCCGTCCAATTACTGTTAGACCAGGAATATCGCTTATTCCTGCAGGTAGGACCAAGCTCGATTCTTAGCGAAGTGACCAGCGTGAGAGAACGGCAAGAATGTCTCTTGCTGCCAACGATTGGTTCTGAGCTCGGTCACGAAGATCGCTCTCACTGGCGTACTCTGCTGTCCAGCCTGTCCCAGCTGTACCTGAGAGGCGTCGCCGTTGACTGGGCCGGGTTCGAGCACGGTTATCAACGTTACAAAGTTCCGTTACCTACTTCCGTATTCAATCATGGGGGAGGCAGCAGCCTAACAGTATAGCGAGCCTTGCTACTTTATGGAATTTTTCCAATTCTTAGAAAAAGAGACTAAAGCTTTCGACAAGCGTCTTTTGTTCCTTGCCTGCTTAGGTGCAGCCACTAATCTGGTTCTCCTCTATACGCTTACAACTGCGGTCCAAAAGGCCGTGCGGCACGAGTCGGGCTTTTCGGAGCTTTTAACCGCGCTGCTGGCCATCCTCTTTTATTGGTTCAGCCAGGGCCTGGTGTTACGGCGCACCACGGTAATCGTAGAGGAAATCGTCGAGAAGCTCCGGCTGCGGATTAGCGAGAAAATTCGATATTCGGACCTGGTTTCGGTCGAAAATATTGGACGCGCGGCGCTCTATAACGCAGTCGCAGCTCACGCTTCGAACATTTCACGAGCGGCAACAGGAGCTATCACTGCTTTCACTGCGTTGGTCTTCGTCTGCTGCGCTGCTCTCATTATCTTGTTCGTTTCGACGCCCGCCTTTCTCATCCTGGGAGGAGTTGTGGTGTTCCTTTTCCTGTTGTTTGAGGAATGTCAGATCAAGAGCAACCAATGGCTATCGAAGGCCGTGCGACAGGATAACGAGTTTGTTCATACGTTCGGCGATTCAATTGACGGGTTCATAGAACTGAAGATGAGCGCACCTAAGGCAAACGATTTTGCTGAACTCGGTTTAAAGCCTCTGGCGGCTCAGGCGAAAGAAATGCGAAACGAAGCCGGTTTTGCACTCAATCGCATCGTCCTGATAATGACCTCCTCCCTGTTTATGGTCCTCGCTGCGCTGGTTTTTCTCTTACCCACACTTTCGCCGGCTGAAGTGCCTAAGTTGCCTACCTTGGCGACTTTTGTCGTGTTTCTATTCGGTCCTTTTAGCCAGGTGGTTGGGAATCTGCCTTTCGTGACCGAAGCTACCGCCTCCATCCGAGAGATCCGCCGGATCGAGCAGCGTCTTGATTCGATCTACGAACAGGGGTTCGCCGATCCGATGTCTGCGATTTATCCTGCGCTTCGCTTCGATACCCTCCGCTGCGCCGGTCTGAGCTTCAGTTACCAAGATGAACTCGGCGGTTCCACATTTTCCTTGGAGTCGATTGATTTCCAGCTTTCGCGAGGCGAATTGGTTTTCATCACCGGCGGTAACGGAACCGGGAAATCAACCTTCCTCAAAGTCCTCGCCGGACTCTACCCGCCATTGCGCGGGACCATTACAGTGGACGGCACCGTGATAGATCGCGAGAATCGGCAGAGCTATCGACATCTATTCTCAACCGTCCTTTCCGACTTTCATCTTTTTGATCGACTCTACGGCATCAAAGATGTCGACCTAGGTCGGATCCGTGAGTTGCTCGAATTGACCAATCTGTCACGGAAAACTTCGATCGTGGGCGATAAGATAAGCGCGGTGAATCTATCCAGTGGAGAGCGCAAACGCCTCGCGCTAGTTTTATCGCTCTTGGAAAATACACCGATCCTTTTGTTGGACGAATGGGCCGCCGAACAGGATCCGCTCTTCCGGCGCAAGTTCTACCGCGAAATTCTACCTTGGCTGAAGCAACAGGAAAAGACGGTGGTTGCAGTCACTCACGACGATGACCACTACGATGTCGCTGATCGGGTCCTGAAGATGCAATTTGGAAGCTTTGTTTAGGCCAACCCGGCAAGTGCATGCCTATCTGATCTTGGCCTCTTGAACTCGTCACTGCTTTGATGATAAGAAAGCGAAGCGATTATGCGAAGATCATCATCAAGCGGAGCGCACCTCGCGGCGAGACATCGCCGGATACCGTGTTAGATCGAGTCTAAGGCACTTCCCAGATGGACCTGTCCGGCTATTCCTTCGAGAAGGTCACTGAATACGGGGAGTTTGTCATTCTGCGGGGTGGGCTCGAAGGGAATCCATTGTCCGTTCTCCTGATGGCGACAATTTCGGATCATCCATCCCCCGCCAGTATTGAGCGGATGAACCATGTCTATGGGCTGCGGAATGAACTGGACTCGGCGTGGGCGGCCCGGCCCCAGGATCTTGCCCACTACCGAGGTCGCCAGGTGCTGGTGCTCGAAGATCCTGGCGGAGACTCGCTGGATCGCTTGATCGGAGGACCGCTGGATATCAAGCAATTCCTCCGTACCGCCATCGGTATCGTGAAAGCGCTTGGCCGGTTCCACGCGCAGGGATTCATCCACCGGGACGTTAGGCCGGTCAATATTCTGGTGAACGCCACGGCCGGCGAAGCCTGGCTGACAGGTCTAGGTTTGACATCGCGCCTGCCGCGCCAGCGGCAGTCTCCCGAGGCGCCCGAAGTCATCGCCGGGACGCTGGAGTATATGGCTCCGGAGCAAACCGGGCGAATGAATCGGTCCATCGATTCGAGAAGCGATCTCTATTCTCTGGGCGTGACCCTTTACGAGACGCTCGTCGGAGCGCTGCCATTCACCGCCGGCGATCCAATGGAATGGGTCCACTGCCACCTCGCGCGCCAAGCGCTCTCGCCCTGCGAGCGGATATCGAACATTCCGGAGCCCGTCTCCGCGATCGTCATGAAACTCCTGTCGAAGACCGCGGAGGACCGTTACCAGACCGCCGCGGGTATCGAGGCGGATCTGCGACGCTGCCTCACAGAATGGGAGACCCGCGGTTGCCTCGATCCCTTTCCTCTCGGCGCGGACGACATGTCTGACAAGTTGCTCATCCCGGAAAGGCTCTACGGGCGGGAAAGTGAAATCGAACAGTTGCTCGCCGCTTTCGAACGCGTAGTCACCCAGGGGACGACGGAACTCGTGCTCGTGTCCGGTTATTCCGGTGTCGGGAAGTCGTCGGTGGTCAATGAACTGCACAAGGCGCTGGTCCCGTCACGGGGACTCTTTGCGTCGGGCAAATTTGATCAATACAAACGCGACATTCCCTATGCAACGCTGGCGCAGGCGTTCCAGCACCTGGCCCGGCAGGTCCTGGGACAGAGCGAAAGTGAACTTGGCCATTGGCGCGCAGCGATCAATGAGGCGCTCGGTCCCAATGGACAGCTCATGGTAAATCTGATCCCGGAACTCGAACTTATCATTGGCGTCCAGCCTCCCGTTGCCGAGTTGTCCCCGCAGGATGCGCAAAACCGCTTTCAGATGGTTTTCCGGCGGCTCCTGGCGGTGTTTGCGCGACCCGAACATCCGCTCGCCCTCTTCCTGGATGATCTCCAATGGCTGGACGCGGCGACTCTGCAGCTCCTCCAACATCTGATCACCGATAACGAGGTGCGGCATCTCCTTCTTATCGGCGCCTTTCGGGACAATGAAGTGAGCCCCTCTCACCCGTTGATGCGCACACTGGCGGAGCTCCGCAACGCTGGAGTGCCAATCCAAGAGATTGCATTGGCGAACCTCGGCATGGAGGACGTGAGCCGACTCGTTGTCGATGCCCTCCGTTGCGAGGGAAAGCGCGCGTACTCTCTGGCGCAATTGGTGTATGAGAAAACCGCCGGCAATCCTTTCTTTGCCATCCAATTCTTCGCAATGCTCGCCGAAGAAGGTGTACTTGCCTTCGACCCGGGAACCGCCGCCTGGACGTGGGACCTCGCGCGCATTCGTGACAAGGGCTATACCGACAACGTGGTGGAGCTGATGGGCGGGAAACTGAGGCGGTTCTCCGCCAGCACCCAGGAAGCACTGAAACAGCTCGCCTGCCTGGGCAACGTCGCCGAGATCGCCACTCTAACTCTGGTTTACGGAGAAACTGAGGAGGCGATGCATACGGCATTCTGGGAAGCCGTCCACGCCGGGCTCGTCTTTCGTCTGGAGAGCGCCTACAAATTTCTCCACGACCGTATCCAGCAGGCGGCTTATTCATTGATCCCAGAAGAGCACCGTGCCGAGGTCCACCTGCGCATCGGCCGCGTGCTGTTGGCGAGCATGGCTGCGGCGATCTCTCCGAGCATCTGTTCGATGTCGCGAACCAGTTGAATCAGGGCGCGACCCAACTGGTCGACCGAGACGAGAAAGCGCAGGTGGCAACGATTGATCTGCGCACCGGGCGAAAGGCCAAGGCGTCGGCCGCCTATGCATCTGCCTGCGCGTATTTTGCGGCAGGCATGGCACTCCTCGACGAAACCGACTGGGGGAGCCATTACGCGTTAATGTTCAGTTTGTGGCTGGAACGCGCGGAGTGCGAATACCTGACCGGACACTTCGACAAAGCCGAGCAACTGCTTGACGCGTTATTGGAGCGCGGGGCATCGAAGGTCGACCGGGCGGCCGTTCATCATCTCAAGATCCAGTTGCATATCGTGAATGGGAAATACCCGCAAGCCGTGGCCAGCGCGCTCACCTGCCTGCGTCTGTTGGGGATTGACCTCCCGGCACATCCGACCTGGGAACAGATTCAGGCCGAATACGAGACGGTCTGGCGCAATCTGGAGGGACACTCGATCGAGGGCCTGATCGATCTGCCGCTGATGACCGATCCGGAATTGCAGGCTGCGATGGGGGTGCTCTCGGCGATGGACCCTCCGGCCTATTTCACCGACTTCAATTTGTGTTGCCTGCTCCGGTGCCGAATGGTGAACCTCAGCATGCAGCATGGGACGAGCGGCGCTGCCGCGTACAGCTATGTGAGCCTCGGACTTATCCTCGGCCCGAACTTCCACCGTTACAACGAGGGATATCGCTTCGCCAAACTGGCATGCGACATTGTCGAAAAGCATGGCTTCATCGCCTACAAGGCAAGAATCTACGAACTGATGGGCGTGGTGGCCTTCTGGACGCGACCCGTCACGACGGCGATCGACTTCATACGGGCGTCCTTTCGCGTCGCCACCGAGACAGGGGATCTTACGTACGCTTGCTATTGCATGGACCAATCCGTCACGACCCTTCTCGTTCGGGGCGATCCGCTCGACGAAGTCTGGCGTGAGTCGGAGAGGGGCCTGGACTACGTCCGCAAAGCCAAGTTCCGCGACGTCGCGGACATTCTCGTGAGCCAGCAGCGATTCATCGCCACCATGCAGGGCCGTACAGCGACATTCTCCACCTTCAACGATGCGCAGTTCGACGAAGCGACGTTCGAGGCGCAATTGACGGGTGACAGGATGCGCGCAATGGTCTGCTTTTACTGGATTCTCAAACTGAAGGCGCGGTTCCTGTCAGCCGACTACACCGAGGCTCTCGCGGCAGCCAACAAGGCGAAGGAGCTGCTTTGGGCCTCAGGCGCCCATCTGGAGCTGCTGGACTACTTTTACTACGCCGCGTTGACGGTGACGGCGCTCTATGAAAACGGTTCTGCCGACGAGCAACAAGCCTGGCGCAATCTCCTGACGGTGCACCGGGAGAAACTGCGCGAGTGGGCGGAAAATTGCCCGTCGACTTTCGCCGACAAACACGCATTACTGATGGCCGAGATTGCCCGTGTCGAAGGCCGGAATCTTGACGCGATGCGTTTGTACGAGGAGGCGATCCGGGAGGCACGTGAGAATCGGTTTGTCCAGAACGAGGGCATCGCTAACGAGCTGGCAGCGCAGTTCTATCGAAAGCGTGGCCTCGAAAAAGTGGCCCAATCCTATTTGCGGGAGGCGCGTTACTGTTATCTGCGTTGGGGCGCACTAGGCAAGGTGCAACAGCTCGAACAGCGTTACCCTGGCATCGGAGAGCCGGCATCTCCGCGTCCGACGACCGCGATCGGCACGTCTGTTGAGCAGCTGGATTTGGGAACCGTGATGAAGGCGTCGCAAGCGGTCTCAGGCGAGATTGTTCTGGAGAATTTGATCAAAACGCTTATGACTATCGCCGTCGAGCACGCCGGTGCCGCGCGTGGTCTTCTGATCCTGCCCCAGGGCGAAGCGCTTCAAATCGCTGCGGAAGCCGGGACCAGCCGTGAATCGGTTACGGTTCGTTTCCGACAGGTGCCCGCTACGTCCGCAGAACTTCCAGAGTCCATTCTTCGCTATGTCGTACGTTCAAGAAAGAGCGTCATCCTGGATGACGCGTTAGCTCCGAATCAGTTTTCAACTGACGATTACGTCAATCGGAAGCGCCCCCGTTCCGTTCTCTGTCTGCCGCTGGTCAAGCAGACCCAGTTGATCGGAGCGTTGTATCTGGAGAACGACCTCACGCCGCACGTCTTCACGTCGGCGCGATTCGCTGTCCTCGATCTGCTCGCCTCCCAGGCCGCCATTTCCCTTGAGAACGCCCGCCTTTACGCAGACCTGCAGAAGGAAAATGCGGAGCGGAAACGGGCCGAGGAAGAGATGCAAAGGCAAAAAGCACATCTTGATGAACTTTTCGAATTGGCGCCGGAATCGATCGTTTTGCTGGACGCGGACAATGAAATCACCCGCGTGAATCGCGAGTTTACCCGCGTCTTTGGTTACAGCCCTGAAGAAGCTTTAGGGCGAAAACTCAAAGATCTCGTCGTGCCCGATGACCAGTGGCCCGGCTTCGACGAAAATACTAGCCGGATCGCCGCGGCTCAAAGGGTAGACTCCGAGATGGTGCGAAGGCGCAAGAACGGCGAGCGATTGGACGTATCCATTGTCGCCGCGCCCGTCCCCCTTTCGGACGGGCAAATCAGCACATACGTCATCTATCGTGACATTACCGGCCGCAAAGAGGCGGAGGAAGAGTTGCGCCGCCGTGAGGCTGACCTGTTGAAGACACAAGCCGAGCTGGCCCATGTGACGCGGGTGACGACGATGGGGGAATTTGCCGCTTCGATCGCTCACGAGGTAAACCAGCCGATTGCCGGCGTGGTGACCAATGGGAATGCCTGTCTGCGCTGGCTGGCCCGCTTGAAGGGAGAATCAGCAGAGCTGGCCGAGGTCCGCCAAGCCCTGCAACGCATCATCCGCGATGGGGCTCGTGCGGGCGAGGTCATTGCTCGCATCCGGACTCTGCTCAAAAAGGCGGAAACGGTAAGAGAGCCCCTGGACCTTAACGAGACCATTCGCGAAGTCATCGTACTGACCCGCAGCGAGATGAACAGCAAACGCGTGACCCTGCGTCTGAATCTAACGCCCGATTTGGCGCCCGTGCTTGGAGACCGCGTGCAATTGCAACAGGTCATGCTGAACCTGATTCTGAACGGCATCGATGCGATGAACACGGTGGAAGGCCGCAGCCGCGAATTGGTGATCGAGACCGAGGCCCGCGGTGAGATGCAGGCGCTGGCGAGAGTGCGAGATTCCGGCATCGGGCTCAATCCACAGAACATCGAGCAGATCTTCGAAGCGTTTCATACCACCAAACCGGGCGGTCTCGGAATGGGGCTTTCGATCAGCCGTTCCATTGTGGAGAGTCATGGCGGGCGGCTATGGGCTACCGCGAATGATGCCGGCGGGGCCACTTTCCAGTTTACTCTTTCGACCTATCCAGGTTGCCGGCGGTCTTGAATATCCCGCCGGCAAGCGAGCTGTCTTCGCTTCGTTTGATTGATGTCAGTTACCGCCTGTCGCGACCTTGATCAGCGGTCCAGCAAGATCCGGAAATTCGCCAGTCTTTTTTTGCAGC
>CAVTQD010000027.1:0-65089 GCA_963736745.1 uncultured Verrucomicrobiae bacterium
ACAGCTCTCTCCCAGTCGTAAGATTACGCCCCCGTTGAGAGTGCCGGTGCGACAGGCGCATGTACGACTTCAGCGGCTTCAGCCCGCAGCGTGCGGCTAACAATTTCCACATCCGGCGACGGCGAAACGGTGACAATCACCGACTTGGATGTCGGAGTATTGCTTTTTTCTGCCACACTGCCAATTGGAATCAGCACGTTGGCCTCCGGAAAATAGGCTGCCACGCACCGTCGCGGAATCGGGTAAGGAGCAACGAGAAAACGGTTCGCCTGGCGCTCGTGCCTTCAAAGTGGCTGGTGATATCCACCGGCTGTCCCTGAGTCAGACCAGCCTCTTTCATGTCCTCGGAATTCATGAAAATGACCCGGCGCCCGTTGTAGATTCCACGATAGCGATCATCCAATCCGTAAATCGTCGTGTTGAATTGGTCGTGGGATCGAATGGTCATCAGGAGATACTGTCCAGCTTCGACCAGAGGGCGCTCGATCTGGTTGATTGTAAAATTGGCCTTGCCGGTTCTGGGTAGGAAATTTTCTCTCGTCTCTCGGAGGATTCGGCAAATAGAAGACGCCGCGGGAGATCCTGGAATTGAACTGTTCGAAGCCGGGAATGACTTGTTCGATTTCGTCTCGTATTAAATTGTAATCATCCCCCCATTGGCGCCCAGGGCAGCTTCGACCTCGTGCCGAGCACCGTTTCTGCCAAGCGTGCCACTATTGCAGGCTCACTGAGCAGATGCTCCGACGCAGGTGTTAAAGTGCCCCGGGAGGGATTGATGATTCCCATGCTATCTTCGACGGTAACAAATTGATTACCGGTTGCGCGCTGATCGATTTCAGAACGGCCGAGACAGGGCAGGATCAGAGCTTGGCGTCCGGTGATAAGATGGGCTCGATTCAATTTCGTCGAGACATGCGCCGTCAGACGACAGCGGCTCAACGCTTCCGCCGTTAACTCCGTGTCAGGCGTGGCGGACAGGAAATTTCCGCCCAGCGCAAAGAAGACTTTGATCTGGCCACGATGCATCGCCTGAATGCAGTTCACCGTGTCACAGCCATGCTCCTTCGGAGGTTCGAACTCATATCGCTGCGCTAATTTTTCGAGAAACAATGGATTCGGTTTATCCCAGATGCCCATTGTCCGGTCGCCTTGGACATTACTATGTCCGCGAACAGGACAAACGCCCGCTCCCGGTCGCCCGATGTTGCCGCGGAGCAGAAGGAAGTTGACGACTTCGCGGATCGTAGCGACCGAATTCTTGTGCTGGGTCAGGCCCATCGCCCAGCAGCATATGACGTTCCTGGACCCAAGTACGATATCGGCCGCTTTACGAATCTGGTCTCGCGTAAGCCCACTGCTATCCAGAATCTCCGGCCAATCGGCAACTTCCAGCGCGGCCAACAAATCTTCGTACCCGCTCGTGTGTCGGGCGATGAATTCGTGATCAAAAACTTTCCCGGGAGATCTCCGTTCTTCCTCGAGGAGTTCCTTCATGAGGCCCTTGAAAAGCGCGAGATCCCCGTTGATTTTCACTTGAAGCCAGAGATCCGAAATCCGAACACCCTCACCGAAGAGTGTGGCGGCGGCTTGCAGCGGGTTCTTAAAATTCTGCGGATTTGGATTTTTGAACCGGAAATTGCCAACCTCGGGCAAAGGGTTGACGCTGATTATTTTTGCGCCGTGCTCCTTGGCGAGTTCAAGGGACCTCAGCATGCGCGGGTGATTTGTGCCTGGATTCTGACCTACCACGAAGATCGTGTCTGCCTTCAGAAAATCGTCCAATGTCACCGTCCCTTTGCCGATCCCGATCGTTTCTTTAAGTGCCGCGCCACTCGATTCGTGACACATGTTCGAACAATCAGGGAGATTGTTCGTGCCGAATATTCTCGCAAATAGTTGGTAAAGGTAGGCTGCTTCATTGCTGGCGCGTCCAGAGGTATAAAACGCAGCTTCATGCGGAGAACCGAGGGAGTTCAGTTCGCCGGCAATCAGGTTGAAAGCTTGTTCCCAGGCGATCGGTTCGTAGTGGTTGCTCTTTTCCCTCAATATCATCGGGTGCGTCAGCCTGCCTTGCTCGTTCAGCCAGTAGTCGGAGCGACCAAGCAAGTCATTCACGCTATGTACTTTGAAGAACTGCGGAGTCACCCGTTTTCGCGTTCCTTCGTCTGAGACCGCTTTGGCTCCGCTCTCACAGAACTCGGCGACGTGCCGTGATTCATCTGGGCTCGGCCAGGCGCAGCTTTGACAGTCGAAGCCGTCGACCTGGTTGACCTGAAGCAACGCCTGCGGTACCGCGAATAATGCCCATCCGGCCCCAGACATGCCGCATGGTCTGGACAACAGCTGCAACGCCGGCCGCGCTCCCCTGGTGTTCCCGCTGTTTGGCTTCCGCAATTTCAACCGGTGGCTGCGCTCCTGGAACCGTCCCTTCGGCGTGCCAGGCGACCATCCTTGGCCAGTTGCGATTTGGGCTGGTCAGGCGTGCCGGTCTCGCGCCTTTCATAGCGATCTGATGATGATTTGCTCAATCCAGGGGATTCCATAAATGCTATGTCTCGCTTCGCATCTGGATTACTAAGTTCCTCTGGGGGTGCATTCCCTTCCGTCTCTAGCACACGGTTCGATCCCGAATATAAATTAAATCGATTTTCGCGCAAAAATCCAATAAGCGTAGAGCCATATCTCCGAGCAAGTTCAACGGAAAGACTCGATGGAGCACCGACCGCGGCCATAAAAGGGATGCCGGTCATGATCGATTTTTGAATCAGCTCGAATCCTGCTCGTCCGCTCACGAAGAGCAGTAGATCCGAGAAATCAGTGCGGCCTGCCAGCAACTCTGCCCCAACCAGTTTATCCACTGCATTGTGCCGGCCGATATCCTCGCAAATCCGAAGGAGATTTTGCTTCCGCATCGAAAAGCGCGGCTGCATGAAGTCCCCCGGTGCGCTCGAAGATGGATTGCTTTTCGCGGACAATACCCGGGCGTTTGGGCAAGAAAGTCGACCGAATGCTTTGGCTGGGAGGGATCAAGGAGAATTTCCCGATTGATCTGCAAAGCCTCGCAGCGAGGCTTTTCCGCATACGCCGCAGCTCGACGACGCATAAAAATGACGTTCAAGCCGTTTCAGATCGAGGCTGCCGGTAACCGTTACCGTGATCGAGGAATCGGCGCCGAAGTGCAATTTCCTCAATGGCGTCTACGATCGATGAAGGATGCCTTCCGTGATAGAGGAAGCCGACAGCGAGCTCCTGGTCTTGTCCCGGGGTGCGCATGGTGATTGAAATCGGTTTGCGCACAAGCATTCCCGTCTGCGGAAACGGAGGATAATTTCTAGCGGTTCCTCCACTGCGAGATGGTCGACGTCGTTCGTAGACTTATCCATGAGATTGAATGCCGGCGGACGCAAAAATCTCGAATACTAGGGGATTCCATGTGTGCGTCGGGGTGTACTACTGCTCTAATGCAGTCTGCAGACGTAGGCTTCTTCGCCGAGTCGTGGCAAACGGATGCGACCTGCCGTTTTGCGTTCACGCATACTCCATCGCTTTACGAGCAAATACCCAGCCGGGATTATCCTTGAAACCGTGGTTTGCGTTGATTTTAAGATTCGTCATTTGTTCGTCTCGGCCGGCCACAATTACTTCGGCCATCACGAAAAGCCGCCTGGCGACATGCAAGCGTCGAAGTTGCAAGAGATTCAGTGCATAGCCGGAAAAGGAATCGCCGGGGACAGGTACTTCGGCGCACAAAAAAGGTTACAAAGGCCAGATCACTTTCTTCGAGGAAGAAACGTATCAGGATCTCTGCTTGCAATTCGGGGTTTGGGTACGCGGACCGGAAGTTTTTCGTCGAAACGTGATCACTCGCGGTGTCCGATTGAATGAATTGATCGGATTTGAGTTTGAGCTCCAGGGCGTCCGATTTTTTGGGAGAGAAGAATGTCGTCCCTGCTATTGGATGGACGCTGGCATTCGCTCCAGGAGCAGAAGATCGCCATGAAGGGCCGAGGAGGTTTGAGAGCCGAGATTCGCAGTGATGGTTTTTTGCGGCGATCTGGATAGCGACAAAAGGCGGAAGTTGTAGGAGTTCCGGATTTCAGGAGGCTAAGCTCTGTAGCTCAAGTAGATGCGCCGGATCGATCGAAGGCAAACGGTAACTTACGCCCAGTGACAACCGAATTCCTCAATCGATTTGGTCCTGGCTCTGACTTCTGTCTTCTGTTGACGTTCCGCTCGATCCATTGATTCTTTTGAGAAATGCGTGCAATGTCCAATCCGCACCCGTGCAGAACAAGACGTTAAGCCTCACTATCAACGAGATCTATCGCTCGATTCAGGGGGAGAGCACCTGGGCAGGGTTGCCTTGCGTCTTTGTGCGGCTGACATTTTGCGATTTGCGATGCACATATTGTGATACGGCTTATGCATTTTACGCGGGCGCTAAAATGACGTTGCCGGAAATCGTTGAGCGGGTGCTGGCATATGATTGTCCGCTTGTCGAAATCACCGGAGGCGAACCTCTCCTGCAGCGGAACGTGTTGCCGCTCATGAGAGAGCTGTGTGACCGCGGCAAGATTGTTTTGATCGAGACCAGCGGTGCGCACGACATCTCCGAGATCGACCTGCGCGTGCATCGCATCATGGATCTCAAGACGCCCGGAAGCGGTGAATCGGAACGCAATCGGTACGCAGAATATTGCTGCCCTCAGCGACGTGATGAAGTGAAGTTCGTCATCGGTTCACGTGAGGACTACCTTTGGTCCAAGCAAAAAATCGCCGAATTTGATCTGATCGATCGCTGCGGGACCGTGCTGTTTTCTCCAATCTTTGGCCGGATCGATCCTCGCGAGATCGTCGAATGGTTGCTGGAGGACAACCTTAAGGTCCGGTTCCAGCTGCAAATGCATAAATTCATTTGGTCCCCGGAAATGAAGGGCGTATGAAGGCCAGACTCACAAAGGATTTCTTTTTCGAATCCGCTCAGACATTGCCAAAGGTGCCTCCGGGCCACAAATGCGGGAATATGCACGGACACAGTTTCAGGATAGAAGTTTCGGTAGAGGGAGAGGTCAGCGCTGGCAACGGGATGGATATACGATCATGCTCAAATCGGTGACGCAATGAAACCATTGGTGGCACAATTGGATCACGCTTATCTGAATGATATTCCCGGATTGGAAAATCCCACGATCGAATTGATGGCGGCGTGGTTCTGGCAGAAACTAACCCCGCACTGCCCCGGCCTCTGTGAGATCGTCATTCACGAGACGCCGTGGGCACGCTGCAGCTACCGAGGAGAGTGAGAGGACAGGAGTTCAAGTTTCTGCGTCAAAATGAAGACTTGCAATCGTGATTCGAGCGCAAATCTAATGCGGCTCGCACCATCCATAATGCGGAAAGACTCGCAATCCATGCTGTATCTCCTGAACTCCTGCAACTCCTGAACTTCTGACTCACGCTGCACCGCCAAAACTCGACGAAATCATCAACTCAAGAAGATCAAACCAAGTCGCAATATCGTCTCGATCCGGAGCGATTTTCTGAAGCGATTTCGTTGAAATACTGGCGGCTCTCATTGTCGGTCGGTCCACGGCGAAGATGAAATTCAGACCAGTGAAGATTTCCCATTCATTCTGTTTCGCATGTTCCCGAATCCAGGCAAGCACCTCGCAGTCGGATTTTCCTTGCTTCAACTGATTCGGATGTCTTCAGCAGCTAACCCTGTGAACGAGAGGAAATGCTGATCAATAGGGCAGGCGAAATGGTATTCGCCGGCTTTGCCGCCCAGCGGCGCTCGGCCTTTGTCGAGCATCCTCGGCAAAATAACGTAACCTCCTAGCTTCAATCGCGGGACTCCTTGGCGGGCGTTGGGTGAGATCGGTAATGTTCATGACTCAATCTGAATCTGGATAGGAGAAGTCAATTGGGAGCCAGGAGTCAGGAAACGTAATTCTGCATCGTACAACATGAAGAATCGCGGTCTGAACTGAGTGCACTTGATAAAACTCGCAACCATGGCCAAGGCGGAAATGCCAGATCAATTCTGCAACTCCTGTAACTCTGACTCCTGAATCCTGCCTTTCGATTTTCTTGCCTCGAGTACGTCATGGGTCTACAAAATGCTCGGCGCATGAACCGAGGTCATATCACGGTTGCTGCAGGAATATTGTGTTTGGGCGTCGTTGATTTGTAGTCTCGCGGATTCATTCACGTTTGACCTCAAGGCAACGGGTCGTCTGGAGTTCCCGGCTTGGATTCCCGGACCGGCCGGTGGCCGTCTCCGCAATCGCAGGCAGAGCTTTCATTTCCCGTAGTGCCCGGCGCGGACGATGACGATCTGGCGCTCACCGTCGTTTTTCAAGAGGAAGTTGGAGGATATTTCAGTGTCTATTGGGAGAGCGCGCTTGGAAAACGTGAACTGCTCGACGCCGAATTTATTTGAAAATATCGGTTTGCTTAACCAGCGGACACTGCTGATAAATCGCCCAACGATGGGTGGACCTGGGAAGGTCGTGTTGAAATCGAGTCAGGCGGTGCTCAATATATTGCGTGTTCGCCTGGATTGGGCGCGTCCTGGAGTCGTTCGCCTGGTCGACAATGTTCCGAACGGAGCGCTCGTCACGACCGGCGGAAAAATGTTTGCGCCTGAAGAAGTGGATGGCAGTCCGCTCACACCTATCGCGGACTCCTGGGAAGGCCGAATTCTGACGACTTCGGTAACCGATCAGGCGGAACGAATCGAGAAAGGCGATTGAATTCTCTGTATCCGTGCCGAACAAGGTTTCCACGGGTGCGGCTTGAAGTGCTGGTCAACGGGTTGCAACTCGATCAGAACGCTCACTCTTTGGCTCAATGGCGCCGTGGTCGGAACATTGGCGTTGGAGGTTCCCGACCTGACCGATCCGGGTTTCGAAAAAGGGGACGATGGCACCATGCAGTTTTGCCGGTTGGCGAAAAGGAGTCTTAATTCTCGGTGGCGATCAAATTCCAGTAGGCGAAAATCACTTCCAGTTTCAAACCCCGCCGGGCACTCAAAGTCGCAATTCGAGATTTCCTGTTGCAGCTTGAGTATCGTCGAGAATTGACTTAACTGGCCCTTGATCTAGGTTTGCCCATTGAGTTTTGTTGCCTTATGAAGAAGCCCGCAGTATTTCGTTCGAGGGCGAGCGGCTACACACTGATGGAGATCATGCTGGTCGTTGCCATCATCGCGGTGATCGCTGGCGGCGTGATAGTCAAGATGACCGGAGCCTTGGACGTTGCTAAGATTCAGCGTACTGAACAGGATATAAACAATATCTATAGTGCCCTAAAGCTGTACGAAGCCCGCAATTATCAAATGCCGGATCAAAGCCAGGGATTAGAGGCACTCATAACTATGCCTACAACCGGTACAAAGCCGGCGAACTGGACAAAGCTGATGGATAGCATGCCAGTCGATCCCTGGAATACCCCTTATCAATATCGTAACCCCGGAAAGCGAGATCCTTCCGGTGTAGATGTCTTTTCATTTGGACCTGACCGAAAAGAAGGGCCTAATAACATCTACCGGCGGGTGAACTGATTTTCCCGTCCATGAGAAGCTCGAGCAACCGGTCGCTCACGGAGGCTTGCTGCCCGCCTCCGCGCGGGACCGGGTGCACGGGATTCACCATTCTCGAAGTATGCGTTGTCCTTTTTATCATCGCCGTGATGTTCGCGGTGGCGGTGCCCCCGCTGCGCATTTGCGGATGAGGAAAAGCTGCAAGGACCCATCCGCGAATTGCAGACCTTTGCCAGGACTGCCCGGCGAGACGCGATGATGGAAAATCGCCCCTACGAGGTGCTATTGTTAAATAATGCTTATCTTCTCCGTGCGGTGAATGATAGCAAGGATTCCGGACCGGAAGGCCGATCAATTATGGTCTTCCGACCGACGTGACATTCGCAATTAAGCGTTTAGGCGATCGTGAATTCCTCAAGAAAACAGACGCAAGCTGGTATTTTTCGCCAAAACGGTCTTTGTGAACCAATGAATTTCTCTTTCAACGCAAGGACGACTGGGTGCGATGCCGAGTCGATCCGCTGACAGCAACAATTCAGAAACGAGGAGTCATTTATACAGTGACTTGAATCCCAGTGTTAAGAAAGCCACATTGGGCTGAATTCTGGGCAATAAGGAGCTCTCATTACGACGACTGCAGCCACGACTTATTAACACTATTTCAAGGCGTTCCGGCGGTTTTATTCTCTGGGAAATCATGCTGGCGCTGACGATTTTTTGTGTGGTCGCCGTGTCGCTTACAACCGCGCTCCATCAGACTGTCGATGCATCGATCCTTCTTCGCGATGAGTCTCAGGTGCGCCTGGAACTCCAAAATCTACTGGCGGAAACCGCCGCGCTAAAATTCAACCCGGTAAATCGGTAGTGCATGTGGGCGACGGGCGAGTGCGTTACGAGACGGAGGTCCGCGCGGTTCAAGCAAAGACGGCGAGGGGAGTGCCCTTGCCTAGTTTGTACGAAATCAATCGTGCAAGCGTCTTGGAAAGCATCCGGTCAGGCCCGGTCAAGCCATGCGCAGCTCTTCGTCTACCAACCATGAGTAAAATGAATTGCTCAGCGGAAGCTTGCAGGTCCCGATATCCGAAAAAAATGGAACGAACGAGCAAGAAGGTTGATAGCTCCGGTTACCTGCTCTTGGAAGTGCTGTTGGCCCTTGCGATCTTAAGCATGGTGGTGGTGATGATATTTCAAATCATTCAGACCACATTGAAGGCGACTGCCGACATCAATTATTTGCAGACTCAACAACGAAAAGTAGACGGAATCTGTGAATTGCTCCGGCGCAACTTTTATTCCATGCCGCGGACATGCCTGTTCCAGACCCGAAATAATAACGGTTCCTTGGAACTGATCTTCCGTTATGCGCCCTTCAGCTTTTCCTGGGTGCATGCCGAGGCGAATTTCGGGACTGTCGTTATCGCAAGCCGGCCGCAACCGGACGGCAGATTGGCGCTCAGCGTTTTGCAGGAAAGCGGAAGCGCTTCAAATAATTACCTCAAGAGAAGGAAAGGGGGACTGGTTCATATTGGCAGATGATGTCGACCAACTGAGGTGGCGTTTTTTTGATCAGCAATCCGGGAAATGGTCGGCGGACTGGTCCGATATCGCCAGGAAGCCGAATTTAGTGGAACTCACCCTTAAACTTGCCGGACGCAATCACACGGACCGCTGCGTTTTTCAATGGCCGATCGCTCAAACAGGGACATAGTGCACCGTCTTGCATATCAGGTGATGTCGTTGCGTTCAATCTGCGCGTGTGCGAAACGTGCTCGGTTCTGAAGAAGCAAAGCGACGGCTCTTCGCCTACACCAATTTTGAACCCAACCCTCCGGGCCGCGGCCGCTCAAGCCTTGAAAAACGGTCAACTGACTTGCGGCGGCATCACCATGATATGCAAGACGGTGCACTGGTGAAGCGGTCAGCGGGTTCAACCGAGCCAGCGGAACGGAAGGCGGCATTTATTCGTCGTCGTCGCGGATCTGCACTCCTGCTGGTTTTGTTTGCGATCATTTTGCTGACCGGGTTGGTCACGGCGACCGTCGGATTCGTCAGTAACGATGCCGATGAGTACGGTGCGTTGAACAAAGAGTTCCGAGCGCGGCAACTTGCCGAGTCCGGTCTGGCCTTCGGAATCGACCCGCAGGTTCAAAATATGGACAGGGCGCTCCTTGAGCAGACGAAGCCAGACGGAGGGCGGTTCCATGTTTTGATCTCAAGCGAATCGATCAAGCTGAATATTAATTTCATTTTGCAGAACGGGCGCGATGATCTGTTAAGCAACCTTTTTATTCGCTGGGGCGTCGCTCCGAAACGGCCGATGCTGCTGTCGAAGGGTTGAAAAAATATCTTACCAAGCCGGTGAACGATCAGCCCGCCTCCGCGAACTCGCCCTGCCACAGAGCTTACAACGCAATTTAGTTCCGTTGCAGAGATGAGTGTTGTACCGGAATTTGCTCCGGTCATGAAAAAACAAGCTGACTGGATGAATTTCTTTACTATTTGGGGAGATGGTAAAATCGACGTAAACCTGGCTGACGCCGATACGATTGGGTTAATTACGGGCGTCTCGCCGGCTACTGCGGATCAATTTGTGAAATATCGATGGGGTCCCGATGGTAAACCTTTTACTTTGGACGATCGTATCTACAACAGCATGGACGAGGTTCGTGCGGCACTCGGAATGAGTCCTGAGCAATTTCAACTGGTACAGATTTTACTCTCGCTAACCAGTGTCGTTGACCGGATCGAGAGCACAGGCATAATCGCCGGCTACGAGAAACAAATCGTCGTAGTAACCAGCCGGAATACGATCCCGATCACTTATTTGTCATGGCAGGAAAAATAGACAAGTCGCACACTCATTTTTTGCGAGCTGTCGATGGCAAGGAATGGGAGCTTTGGACTTTCTCCGAGAACAAGCGTGCGCACTTTGTCCGGCGTCTTCCACTCCGTCGGAAGTGCCTGGAGAAATGGTAGTTTCTTTGCCGGCCGAATACACGTTTACTTTCCCTGCTTGGTTAGCCACTAGCGATCGGGCGGTAATTCCTGAAATCTTGCATCTGCAACTGGAGAAATGCGGGCTGCTCAGCAAGAACAGTGGAGATTCGGCGGTGGATTACCGCGTGATCGAAACCCGCGAAAACCAGGCCTTGGCAATTGCGACAATTTTGCAGCCGGAGTTTCCGAAGGAATTGGCCTTTGAACGGGTGAAGCGTTTCGAGCCCTCGGCGTACACTTTTGCTCTCCCGCAAGATCGGCTGATTATCTGGCGCGAACAGGGACGCTTGACCGTCGCCGCGACGCGCGGACGGGACGCAGTCACCGTACAGGTCCTTGGCGACAGCGAGCTCTCCGAGACTGCCGCGCTGGAATTGAAGTGCATCGCATTCCAGCTTGAGTCTCAGCGTTTGTGCGAACGGTTTCTCGGAATAACGTTGTGGGGCGAATTCACTCTGGAAGAGAGCGAGCGACTTCAACGGCATCTCGGTCTGAAAGTGACACGCGACGCCGTACCGCCGCCCGACCTGCCGCAGATCCGATCAAAGCTACTGCCTCCGGAGGTCTCCTACCTCCATGAAAGAAGGCGGCGCAGGCGGCGGATCCGCTCTGCAATTGGATGGCTTGCTGCCATTTATGTTATTGGAGTGCTCGGACTCATCGGAAATATCTTTTGGAAGCGTTACGTGGCAAATGATCTTCGTCGACGTCTGCAAGAGCAGGCGCCGACAGTGGCCGCGATTCAGGAAACGGCTGAACGCTGGCGCCAGATTGAATTGGCCGTCAATCCGAAGCTGTACCCGGTAGAATTGCTATACCAGATCGCCGGTTTGCTGCCGCACGACGGCCTGCGCCTTACCGCTTTCGAAATCCAAAATGGTAAAGTCGTCATTCGCGGCGAAGCCGGCACTTCTCCAGCCGCCTTCAAGTTTGCGGAGGACATCAAGGCTAAGTCTGAGCTGCAGATGTATAGCTGGCAAATGGCGAGCCCTATATTAAGGCCGGATGGGCGCGCCGAGTTTTCGATAGAAGGAGATCCGAAGATTGCGAAAATTAACTAAAAGCGAGAAGCGACTATCGATCATTCTTGTCGTTGCATTGTTCGCGACCGGAAACTTCTACGGTCTCAGCTATCTCTTTGAGTTAATGTCAGGATTGAGGAGGGAAATTGCCGATGTTCGCAGCCAGGAGCGTTCAAATGACTTGTGGCTCAAAGAAAAAGATCTGTGGCTTAAGCGCAAACAATGGATCGACACGACCCAGCCCCGCATCCGTGCAGATCAGGTGCCGCAATCCATTTTACTCGAATCCGTGGTTACGGCTGCAAAAGCCAATCAATTGGAGATCCAGGAACAAAGCTTTGGAGAAAATCTGTCGACACCGAACTATCAAGCCGTTACGGTTCGGCTCAAGCTGAGCGGTGGTTTACAGAATGTCATCACGTGGCTTGCTCAGATTCAGCAACCGGAGTTGTTCCAGGCGATCACGAGTTTTTCTTTGAAAAGCGCGAACGACCCTCCTACTGTCTCCCTTGAGCTGGAGATTGCCCGTTGGTATGCTCCGAAATCGTAAATCAAGTCCCGGTCTGCGTTTGTTATTCATCCTGACGATATCTGTCAGGGGCAGGTATCTGGTTGCAACGGCGTCTGACGACGCTCCAGTCGGCTATAAAGCGGACCGCTATCAAAAAATCTGGGAGCGAAATCCGTTCACACATCGTCACGCCTGTAGCACAGGCCGTGCAGCCAAAAGCGTTTGATAAATATTTCCTCGTCGAGTTGGCTCAACGACGGCGGCAGGGACGTAGTGTTTGTACAGAATACAGAGACTAACGAAGTGCAACGGATTACTACGGATCCAAATTCGAATGGTTTCCGGTTGCTCGCGATACATAAAGTGCGGATCCAAAAAATGCAGAGGTCCTGCTTTCAAATGGCACTGAAGAAGGCATCTGTGAAGTTCCGTTTGGAAACAGTAACAGTAACGCCCGGTCCTCCTCCGCAGGTTGGCCAGCAGCCGGCGATACCGACTACGGGTGTCCAAAATCCAATCCCGGGCGCCCCGGCGGCGCAGCCTGCCTGCAATGTCGCGCCAGGCTCAAGCGGCACTGAACGGGCAGCAAATGGGGCGATTTGGCCCAAACCAGCAAGGAACGGCGCAATCGCAACCTGAGGCGCGCGCTGCCCCCGCGAGCCTCTGAAGTGCGGCGCAAACGGCTCACCCCGCCACCGGTGACTGAGCAACCGATCGGTACTCCGACCCCTGCCCAGAATATTCCCGGCCAACCCCAGCCACAATAATCTAATCTCATGCGTTCTCGCCCTCTTTCGTTTTTATTCCTCGGTGTGATGATACATCTCTCGGCGGCGAAGGCGTCAGCAGATCGTGAATCGATCGCCAGCGATCCTCCAGGCGGGGACGATTCTCTGAGCTCTTTTCAGGCAATCAATGCGAGTATCGACACAGTTTTGATGCAATACGAGCAACTTACCGGCAAAGTGTTGATCAAGGATAGCAATCTCTCTGCAAATGCATTGCCGATCACGATCTCGGTTCCCCAGCCGGTGCCAAAAAGCGAGCTTGTCCGGCTGATCGAGGCATCGTTGTTGCTGAATAATATCGTACTTGTTCCTGCGCAAGAGCCGAACACTGTCAAGGTGATTAACATTAATACCGGCAAGAATCCGCGCAGTGAAGGTGTTCGCCTGTTTACCGGCGCCGATTCGATCCCCGAAGGGGAGCAAGTGATCAGCTATTACATGCCATTCAAATATATCACTGCCAGCGAAGCGCTGACTGTCTTTCAGACCCATATTCTTCCGAGAGCCTATACTTCGTTTGTTCCAATCAATAGTGCGCAAGCGCTCCTAATTACGGAAAGCACCACGGTGATTCGCCAATTGGTTGCGCTTCAGCAACTGATCGATCTCCCGCCTGCGAAGACGGTTTCCCAGTTTATCCCGCTGGTGCGGGCTGACTCGGAACGCGTGGCCGACACGATCAACAAGTTAATCGAATACCAGAGGAAGGAGCAAGAGGGGGGGACCAGGGTGCGCCGTGCCCGGCCAGCCTGCCGCTGCCCAGCAGGTTCCGCCTGCGACTGCTACTGGCAGCTCGGATGCCGGCTTACTGAGCAGTCAGGCACAAGTCATCGCTGACACGCGGACCAACCGGATACTCGTGATCGCGCGCCCGGAAACCATCCCTTATTTCGAAACCCTTATTCAACAATTCGATGCAGCCGTCGGCGCTTCGGAACCTCTCGAGTACCATCTTCGGTATATCTCAGCCGGCGAAGTTCTTCCTGTGCTCCAGGATATCCTGGTCGAAGATCAGACGGAGAACCCACAGGGACAGGGCGAACACAGCAGAATCAGCAGGGACAGCAGCAGAATCGAACCGTCAATCTGGGCAGCCACAACAATCGTCGAGCATGGCAGGAGGATACAGTTCTACAAGCGGTTATGCGGGTTCGGTTGGAGCTGGAGAAGATTTGCTTCAGGAACCGAACGAACAGCTAGGGCCGCAGGCCGTCGCTGTCGGTCGCTCCAGGATTATATCGGATTCCAAAGATAATAAAATCCTTGTGATAGGTCCGCCGGAGAGCGTGCGCAAGGTGAGGACGATTCTCGATCGACTCGACCACCGCCCGCAGCAGGTTTATCTCTCGACCGTGATCGGTCAGTTGGCCCTTACCGACAATTATCAGCTCGGGGTCGACTGGTTTCAAACCTTCAAGAAAATTAGCGGAACTAGCGGCATTGCATCTTCTAACTTGAATTCTGCCGGCATCATCGCGAGCAATGACAAGTCATTGGGAACCCTCGACGGTTTCTTACCGCGGCTACCATTCCCGCGTTGCAGGGCCTGACCATTTACGGTGCGATCGGCGATGCCGTTAGCGTATTTGTTCGAGCACTCGACAGCCGCAGCAATTTCAAAATCCTTGCACGCCCGGCAATTTACACCGCAAACAACAAGCGAGCCGTCATTTCCAGTGGTCAGCGTGTCCCAGTGCCTACGAGTACGCTGAGCAATCTTACAACTGGAACCACAGGTGGCATAATTAATAACAGCAATAGCACTGCGATTGCTGCCACCGTCAGCTACGAAGATGTCGAACTCCGGCTTGAAGTGATTCCTCTGATTAATTCCAACAACGAAGTCACGCTTAAAATTGCGCAAATTAATGACACGCTCGGCAGCAATGTTAACATCTCCGGAAACCAGGTCCCGATCGTCAATAGTCAAAGGTTGACGACGACCATAACCATCCCGAGCGGTGCCACCGTCGTTCTGGGCGGGTTGATTCAGGATAAGATCACTAAGGATAACAGCGGTATCCCTTACCTCATGGACCTGCCGTACCTCGGAAATTTGTTCTAAGGTCACGACCAACAATCGTGAGCGAGACGAGCTATTGGTTTTCATTCAGCCCTCGGTCGTTAATGACGATGTCCAGACGCTGCGCGCCAGTCTGAAGGAGGAGCGCCGTGCAAAAGTAGGATCGGATACCTACGACTTAGCTCATCCTTCAGACTCCGCCGGACCACCTCCTTCTGCTCCTGCGAAGAAGAAAAAAGGTCTATCGAAGGAGTATTAATTGCCAAAAATCTCCCGGCGATCCTTGAGTTCAGATTCCGGGCTTGCGCCTGATTCCCATGAACTGAGCGACGAGCTTGTCGAGGGTTCGCATCGGGATTAGTTGCGGAATAATCCAATTTGTCAAACGGTTCGGAACGACTGCATAGCGTACCTTCGGGTTCCTGGTGGTCAAAGCATGACAGACGGTATTTCCGATGACCGCCGCGGGATAGCCGTTTGCGCCTTCGTTGGCTGCGTACTGTTCGAATCTCGCCAATGCTTCCTTGAAGGGCGTTTCGCCAAATCGTTCGATCAGCCCGGTATCCGACTTCTGCCAGATTGGAGTCACGATTGCCCCAGGGCGAATCACAATGACGTCAATTCCGAATAAGATCAGTTCACGTCGCAGGCTGTCGGAATATCCTTCCAATCCAAATTTTGATGCCGCATAGGCACCCGTGAATGGACCGGCAATGCGGCCGCTGGTTGAACTGATATTGACGATCCTTCCGGGGTTTCCTTTCCTCGCCGGATCTGTGCCAAGCAGAGGCAAGAACGCGTTTGTGACAACAAACGGACCTATCAGATTGACCTCGAGCTGGTACCTGAATAGTTCCGTCGTCAGGTAGGCCAGGGGACCGGCGATCTCGACGCCTGCGTTGTTCACTAGCCCGTCCAGTGTTTCAGATCCCAAAAGTTGGCCCACTCTTGCCGCTTCGGCCAGAACCGCGGATTCGACCGTTACGTCGAACAACAGCGGCACAAACATGTCGCCGAATTCCCTCTGCAAACGGCCGGCGTCTTCGCTATTTCGGACGCTTCCAAACACTCGGAATCCGCGGTTGAGCAGGGCTTTGGTAGACGCATGCCCGATTCCGGTTGAGACTCCGGTGATAACGACCCCTTTCATAGATCGAGTTGCCGATAAGTATTTATCCGTAATGCCTTCGAGAATATGCGAAGGTCATTGCGCCTTGGCCGCCCGTCACAGGCTGAAGCGGATGTTACTTTACAAGCGTCCACACATTCACGTCGCCGACGCGCTGATACGTTCTGCCTACGCCCCGGTTGGTTCTTTGGACGGATTCGCAGTGACGCGACCAGTCGCATTTTTCCGAGGGGGTAGCCCCGGATCTAGAAACCCCAAGGCGTGGGGAGGGATAATTACCCGGACGCCCTCTTTGCGCTGCGCTTCGAGTATTTCTTCGTGGAACCGCTTCATCTTGGTCCAGTGCATTTTCGGCCGGAAATGGTGTTCGGCATGATAGCCATTGTTGAACCAAATCAAGTTGTACCACTTGTCATAGGAACTAACTCCCCACGCGATTGGTTTGTCCGGATTTCCGCCGTAGTGAAGAAAGTACCCGTTTAAATAACTGCAGCAGTGCCCCAGGTAATAAAACGGGAGAAAATAAATCCAGAATTTCCAGTTCAAGACCAGACCGGCCGCGATCGTGATCCCGAGAATCACAATTTCTGTGATTCCCCACTTTGCGTCGACCGGATTTTTTCTTTTGATTTCAGCGTAAATTGCTTTGGGATCTTCGCGCAAGTAACTGAGGAAAATGTAGCTCCACGGATTTTCCGCCTCGCCGTCATGTCCATGGCGATAAATAGATATCCAGTCGTGACAATTACCGTTCTCATCCGGCCGGTCGCTATTCCCCATGTGATGCCGATGATGAACATATTTGTAAAAGGTTTGAGAGATCCCGAGCGTCACCGACAACAAGATGCTGAATAACCGATTCAACACCCTCGAGGTAAAGTAGGGGTTATGAATGTGATTGTGCGAGATGCCGTTCATGTTCCACGAAACGCTGATCGAGTAGATGAATCCCATGCAGACCAGGAGCCACCAAGGCGCGTAAGGGAAAATGAAAAACAAAATCACGACAAACGTGCAATGAAGCAACCCGGCTAGCACAGGCAATGCATCCCATTTTGTGTAAGTGAATAGCTTCATCTCAAAAAGCAACCTTGCTGAAGTCGGATCTTAAGTGATCGCTATGCAAAGTGCAAGACAGAGAGCTCAGAGGGAGGAACTGAGGGCACGGGGGAGATGGATTTACCACAGAGGCACAGAGAACAAGGAATCAGGGTTTTGAAACTATAGAAGTCCGAATTCTCCGCGTTCTCTTTGTCTTTGTGGTAAAATTACTCCTTCCTTCCTCGGAGATCATTTTATTCGGAATATGACACCGCTTCGATTCGCAGATCGCAGGTATACATCCCGGGCGTGGGCGATTCACACGGCTTTCCGCGTTTAAATTCGGCCGGGGGCTCTTCTACAAACCTTGAGGAGTCTGGATGCAGCCTGAAAAGTTTATGGACGTGATCGGTCTCACGTTCGACCAAGCTAATCGACAGCGGCACTTGAACTCCAATGTGTGGATGAAGGGACGGATACAGTGCGGACTTCCGATAGCGCAATCCCGCGATCGATTCCTTGGAGGAAAGCGACCGGAATGGCAATTCGCGTCCGTTCACGAAGAGGGCGTATTGCTGATAATAGCCGCTGGCTGCGGCTAGTTCGAAACGTTCGATCGAGCTATCCACAAACCTGCTTGTGCTCCCTCCGATGATTGGAGTTTCAGAAAGTAAAGGCCAGCCTTCCAACGCCTTGCGTATCGTCAATCCTTCTTCGTTCAACAGCGTCGGAAAGCGCCATTCCCATATCTCTCGGAATATCGCCGGGTCAAATCCGAATCCGAATTGGGCAAGCTCGCTTAGCACGTTTGTCAAATCCGCCCAGAGCGGTGTGGGAAGAAAATATTTGTCGTGCAATTCGAAATTGTAATCTTTGAGCGCGTCACGGAAAGGCTGCTTGAGAAGGTAGGCCAGCAGAGCGCGCCAGAGCAACGCGACAGCTCCGGTCCAATCTGCCTTCGGAAGACTTTCGACGGCTCGAAACTCAATGAGACCATAAAACCCAGCGGGTGGACTCCAGAATTTGTCGAAGCTTATTTCGCTTCGATGGGTATTTCCTGAGACGTCGGTGTGAAGATGCCGGAGTAACTCGTTGATTTGCAGACGAGAATCACCTGCCGGCAGGTTTTCCAGTTGGCGATAGGCCAATTCCAGATCCAGGAGGGTGTTTCCGCCTTCGTCCGGCCTGGGGGCCTGCGAGGAAATACCGACATAGCGACCGGTAAAAAGGTAAGAAAGCGACGGATGATGCTGCCAGTATCGCAGGATCGAAGCGAGCCAGCCGGGTCTCGTGAAGAACGGATTCTCGTCGATCGAGATTCCCCCAAATAGCAGATGAGAACCGCCGCCGGTGCCGACCGGGAAAGGCTCTACGCGGAAGGTTCGGAGATCTGCCGCCGTTCCGAGTTTTTCCAAGATTACAAGCCACCGCTGGAATTCGAACCAATCTTTACACGGTGGCAGATTGACCTCCAGAACTCCAGGGTCCGCCGTGAAACCGAGCCGTGTCCAAGTCGACGGAAGATCGACCGGAAGATATCCTTGCCATTCTACCGCGCAACGGTCACCGATGGCCGCCGTGATGATGCGAACCATTCGCTCCCATTGTTCAGTCAGGAGAGGCGGAAGAAAGACTGTAAGACACTTTTTACTCGTTTCCAGAACCAGCGCCCGCTTGATTGCGTCTTCGGGCAGCAGGTTAAGAGGAAGACGAAGCCCAGCCGGTCCTTCCGTCTTCAAAAGCTCAACCCGGCGAATGTTCCATCGTTCCGTGATCCATTTTTCATCCTTGAAATCGAGCGGCAACACCCAGACCGGCGTTCGGGGAGCATGCGGATCTTTTGCTTGCAGCCACCGGTCTTCCACTCCCAGTTCGCGAATCAGTTCATCCCGGATAAACTTTATCGTTTTACCGTCAGGACCGCTTTCTTTGCCGGTGTCTGGGATCCCAAACGTTTCTTGCGAATCAGGGTGCAATACCTGGAGAGCCCATCTTGGGTTAACTTCGCCCGGATACAATTTGCCAGGGCTGTACAGGATCATTGCGCCAGGCGAAACAGTCTCCACAATTTTCTCCGCAAAGGCGCGCGCGTACCTGAGCTTCGTCGGCCCGGCTGCTGCAAAGTGCCACTCCGGACCTTCAGGCTTGGTCGGTATGAACGTTGGCTCTCCGCCCATTGTCAGGATGACTTGCTCGCTGGCCAACATCTTCTCAACGTGTTTGGCAATCTTTGGCAGATCCTTCTCAACGAGCAAACTGAGGTCCAGATGCGAATCAAATTCACCGTGATGCTCACCGAAGTACGAACCTTGAATCGGTGCGATATCCGCCATTCGCACACCCACAGCGGTCGGGATGAAACGATGATCGCAAAATGTGCCGTTCGTCGGATCGATCCCTACCCAACCGGCGCCGGGAAGGAAAACATCAACCCAAGCATGCAGACCGCTCTCTGCCCGCCGATCCTTTACATCAACGTGGAACTCGCAAAGGAAACCGCTCACAACCCTGACGGCCAAACCGATCTGGCGCAAGATCGTCGCGCAAAGCAGTGCGGTATCCCGGCAGGCGCCCGACCGCAATTCGATGGTCCTTGACGGCAACCGCGCTTCTCCTTCGGATCGTACTTCGTACCCAATTTCTCTGTGCAAGGTATCGGCAAGCTCGACCAACGCGTCCACGGTGTTCGGTCTTCCGTTCAATTGCCAGATTTCCCCAGTATCCGCTGCTTCTTCAGGATTGATAATCCGGTACGGGGCCAAGACTCGGTTTTCTTCCGGCGTGTATTCAAACGGAAGTTCGAGCGCGCGAGGGGAGAGCAGAAAATGAAACGGATTCTTCGGCCAGAGTTCAACTTCGAGTTCGACGCGGATCTCCAATATCTGGCCGGGCTTTGGCAAAAAACAATTTGCCACAATGTTATCAAACAGGTCCCGGCGGTACTGAATATCACTTTCGAGGTTCACGATGGTTTGAAGCTGGTGCGTGGTGATCGCCTGGTCCATGCGGGGATAAAGCCGAATTGCGTGCGGCGAGAAACTCACCGGTTCCTCATAGGAATAACGCATCCAGTTGACTATCTTGACGTGCATAAAAATCGAGCTCCAAACAATAAAGTTGTGCGTTTTGAGATCGCCCTTGTCGGCCTTCTATTTTTTTAATCTGGTCACCCTGACCTGAACCTTCATCGTCTGATGCCCGGTTCCCTTGAAGGTTCCACGAATCGGCGAAGCTTCGCTGGCGTCCCGTCCAAAAGAAACGGAAATATGCTGCTCTCCGCACCAGCGATTATTCGTAGGGTCAAGGGCAACCCATTGTTGTCCGGGCACAAGTACTTCCACCCAAGCATGGGTTGCCACTGAACCGATCAGCCTCTTGGATTCGCCGTTTTGCCCTCTTACCGGTGAGGTTTCGATATAGCCGCAGACGTAGCGAGAGGGCAAGCCTGCTGTTCGCAATACGCTCAGCATGATGTGCGCGAAATCCTGACAGACCCCAATGCGATCACGCCAGACGGATCCAACATCGGTCGAAAAATTGGTGGCGCCTTTTCTGTACTGGAAATTTTCGTGGATCGCCTTGTTGAGAGCCTCCAGCCCCTCCCTCAATGTAGTTCGTCCGTTGAGGTAACGCTTTGCCCACTGCACAGATTCCCGACCAATTTTTACCATGTCGGTCGGTTGCAGGTAGTCAAACACCAATGAGAGAGAGCCGGTCAGAATTTGACGCGATTCTTGAATGGTCAGATCTAAGCTCTCGGCGGGCAGGGTGCCGGAAATAGTTTGCACGATCGCATCGCTGCGGATTCTCAACCGTGTATGCCGGTACGGTAGAGACAAAAAAGAAACCTCGTTTCCGAAATAATCGCGATAGCCTGAGGTTCGGCTTACCGGGTCTATTACCAGGCGATGTTCGCGCACCGTCTGTATTTCCCGATTCGGTGGCGTCAATCGGAGCTCGAGGTACGCTTCTGCGACCGGTTCTCCGTATCGATAGTCGGTGATGTGTGTGACGCGGAAAAGCATTAACCTCCCTTACCGCAGCACACTTACCCTCATTAAGGGTCCGAAGGCAAATAGTGTTGGTTGGGCTTTCGCGTCACCTTGAAAAGTTCCTTGATCGCATCCAGCGCCCCTGATCCTCGAAAGTGTTGAGTCAGAAGTCTGAAGTCAGGAGTCAGGAGTCAGAGGTTCAGGAGTTCAGGAGTTGCAGAATAGGCTGGCGGATTGGGCCCTTACCGGAGGCACCCCTTCCCAAGGCTGAAGTTTTCGGGCGGCAATTGCCGCCGATTCAACCGTGCGCTCGCTATACATGCGCACCAGCAAGTCCTTTTTTCTCCTGAACTCCTGACTCCTGACTTCAGAACAACGTCGGTTCCGGATCCGAAATAATACTTTGATGACTCAGGAAATTATCGGTTATTATATGATGCAGTTCTTGCGTTTCTGAGAGCAACACATCCAGGAGCAAAAGCAACTCTTCGCGACGAAGCAAACGAATGTTGGTTTCGTCTTCACTGATAAAGAAATTGTACCAATCCAATCTCCTGATCGTTCTGAGCAATTCGTCGAGAAACGATTGAGCCTTTTGCGCAGCGGAAGATCCGGACGGAAGAGACGCCTGAAGAATCTCGGCACAACGCCGGAGTGAATATTTGACCGATCGCGGCATTTCAGCATTCTGCCACAGAAATTCCAAAACCTGAGGAGGTTCAGCTCTCGTCTGGTAAATGCGACGGTACGCGTCGCGAGAACCAAGAAGACGTAGAAACGCAGACAATTCAATCTCGATGGAGTGCAGCGACTCCAGCCGCCGGACGATCGACTGGGTGATGCTCCGCGTCGCATTGGCGGTGGTGATTGCCCTCTCAACAAATTGACCAAGTTCGCTGAATCGCCAGCCGTCGTCGGCAAGCATCGTGAGTTGCGCGGTTGCGAAGAATTGCGGGATGACTGCTACCGCCGTCTCCGACAGGCGACGCGTCATTTTGCGCGCCTCGTCGTCAGTAGCTCCCGACCGAAAACGGCTGCGACCGAAAAATGCTCGCAGGGCCGCCAATGCCGACCATGCTTCCGGGCTGATGGCTTCACGCAAGGAATCGGCATTGCGCATCGCCTTGCGCACGATTGAAACAACCGATCCCATTTCAGAGGAGTCGAGCATCAGCCGGTATCGTTCGATTGGGCTCGCCATGCTGCGTCTGCCTTTCTTGATGGCGTGTTCCAGCGGCGGCAGGAGCCGGTTCCAGACGGGTCGATACAGTCTTCGCTCAGCGGACGACAGTTCCTCCATTTCGATCGTTTCGATCACCTGGATCATTTTCGAAATTGTCATTGCGCGCTCCAGGTACCGTCCCAGCCAGTAAAAACCCTCTGCAACCCGGCTTGTCACGGGTCTGGTAGGCAAGATTTTCGGTCGCCGAAACGGCTCAGCCGTTGAGATGGTGGTCGACACTTCCTGAAGGACCCAAGTGTCTTTCCCGCCGCCGCCATGTTGGGACTCAGTCCGGCCCTGTTCGGTCGCAGATACGCGTGTCAGAGCACCGGGAAAAACTTCGAAGCGGTTCCCGTCTCTAATGCCGTAGACGATATGGTCTTGCAGCCGGGTGGTTTTCTTTCCTTGCGAGAAGCACAAGGTTTCGGCGCAATCTTCGACAGGCTGTGCAACGAACAAATGTGGCGCGCGCCGCACCTCTGTCCGGATCTCGTTCCAGGTTTTTCCTTCGCCTGTGGATATTAGAAAAGTCTCTCCTGTCAATGCCCGGACTTGGAACCGATCAGGTTGTTCGAAAACCATCTCACGCTGATCCAAATCTCCCAACCAGTAGGTTTGTATCGAAGGCAAAATAGGCGATTCCCCAAGATAGAAACGGATCACTGCATTGGAAAAATGAAGCAGGCTCCGGTCATCCGCGAGTTGCGATCCGATGCTGTTCACGATCGACACCTTGCCTTTGCGGATGCAGTGGACCAGCCCCGGAATTCCAAGATGACTTTCCCGCCTGAACACCAGTGGGTCGAGCCAGGCGTCGGCTAGGCGCGTGTAAATCATATCAACACGTTCCAGGCCAGAAACCGTTCTCAGAAAAAGGGAATCGTCCAAGACAACCAAATCTCCTCCTTCCACCAGAGGAATGCCCATTCTCCTTGCCAGAAATCCATGCTCCGAGTAAACCGCGCTGGCCACACCCGGGGTAAGCAGAACCACTGAGGGATCCGGCTGAGGCGCGATCGCTCGTAACTTCAACAAAATATCAGTTGGAATATCGGCGATCGACTCAACTGGTTGACTCTGAAACAGTTCGGGCAAAACACGCGCCAGCAGCCGCCGGTTTTGAATCATGTAAGACAGACCGGAAGCATGGCTGAGATAGTGATTCTTTACCAGCAAACCGCCGGAACTGTCCCTGCAGATGCAAATGCCGCTTAGATGCAAAAAATATCCGCCACCTGGCTTAAGACCGACCGCGCTTCTCTGGTAGTTCGGGCTCCCGAGAACAGCCTGAATAGGGATCACACCTTTCCTCAGAATTTCTCGTTGGCCATAGACGTCGGCCAGGAACATGTCGAACGCCCGAATTCTTTGCTCGAACCCGCGTACAATCTGGCTCCATTCGCCGCTCGTGAAAATCTGTGGCAAGAGATCGCAAAACCAGGTGTTGTGGTGTTCGCCGGACGGGAGTTCGAAAGTGACTCCAAGTTCTCGAAGTGTCGCGTCCAGCCGTTCTTCGAGTTCCCGCAGATTAGCGGTTGTCGCACCCTCCAGTTGAGCGACAAGATCCCAGTAAGGTGTGCGAGGTTCTCCTCCACGCTCACTGAGCACTTCGTGCCAACGTTTCGGCGGGTGATTTCCGTTCTTTTGTGCCATGCAGGTCTGCTCTCGGTTAACTGGAAACCGGACATCGCGCAAGGTCGGAGATGGGAATTAAATCCGAAAATCGAAGATAAGAGCTAACCGCAGCGAAATCTGCGGTTTCTGGCTCGTGACACGGAAGGACGCAAGAGGATTTGAACAGAGGGCGGCAGAGGAGCCAAGACCATCGCTCTTCTACACCGGACATCGATCCACTGGCGCTTTCTATCCGCACCTTCGCTTCCCTTGCTGCCTTCTGTTCAAATCCTCTCTAGTTTCTTCTGTTTATTTGCGCCGTCGCAGGCGACCGAGAAAGGCGTCGGCCTCCGGAATTTGCAAGTATCGGGCCCCGCCCAGATAGAGGAATCCGTAACAGGGAAGAACTACCATGCCCGGCGATTACGGGATGTCCGGTGATTAAAAGCTTCAGCGGATAGGCCAGAGCCGCTGAACAAACGGCTATGCTCCAAAGCCTGAATAAAAGCATGCGAGGAACTGAAAATGAGCCGACGCGGCCTATTAGTGCATGTCGGAGCAACAAGAACTCGATCCAGCCGGCCACACCTGCCGACGCAGGTAAACCTGCCAATCCCCAGCTGGGATCCAGATGCAAAAGCTTCGGAATCGGGAATGCCGACAAATAGCCAAGTACAATTGTAAGTACCACCCGTATGGTGGCAAAGCGCAGAGGCGTGCGCGTATCACGGAGTGCGTAGAACGCAGACGAACATAGGCGGCCGGATGTGGAGGCGACCAGCCCGATTCCAGAACCGACCAGGAGTGCCCAAACGTAAATGGTATCGACATGGGTGAATCGCCCAGACTGGTAAAGAAGTCCCGCAAGGGTGTCGCCAAAAGCAAAAAAACTCATTGCGGCCGGAATAACAAAAAAAGCCATGCGTCGCATTGCTGCGGTTAAGCGTCTTGAAAGCTCGACGCGAACCACCTTTTCGTCACCGGCAAGAGCGCGGGACATCGCTGGGAGCTCCGCTGCGGAGATTGACATCCCGAACAGGCTGATCGGGAGCAGACCGATGGTCTGGGCACAATTCAGGAGGGCGACCGAGCCCGACGGCAACAGGCTTGCCAGAACATTGTCGATGTATGCGCTCAACTGGACGATGCCACGGCTGACGAATACCGGGACGAAGTTCACAAGAACGCTCCGTACGTGCCTTGATTCGGTATCCAGCGAAACGCGGAGCTGTCGAGTCAAACGCAGGACTGTCGGCACTTGAACGAAAAGCTGAGCAAGGCTGCCAAGCACTGAACACCACGCTGTGATTACGACCAGGTCCGAAAGTGATTGGGTGGTGCCGAACGTGAGCAGTCCTGCAATGATAAACAGATTCCAAAGGACCGGTGCGGAGTAGGAGAGAAAGAATCGGCCATGGCTGTTCAGTATGCCGAGACACCAGGCAGACATTACCAACGCGCCAACTCCGGGAAACAGGATCTGAACAAGTCTGATGGTCAGTTGTCGCGTTTCGCCCGTAAATCCCGGCGCGATCGCGTCAATCAGGAGCGGCGTGCTCATAATCCCCAGAATAACCAGGAGCGATGTCAGCAAAGCCAGGAGCGATCCGACAACACTCGCCACATGATTTGCTTCTTTCTCGTCCGAACTAGCCAGAAGCCGCGAGTAAACTGGGATAAATGACGCTGATAGAACACCTTCGCCGAAAAGGTTCTGAAGAAAATTTGGGATCCTCAGAGCCGCTCGAAACGCGTCGGCTGCTGGCAACGTGCCTAGAAAATGCGCCAATGCACGTTCCCGAACGAGTCCTGCGATTCTGCTGAGCATGATCCCGCTCGCCACCAGAATGGCTGGGCGCCCGGACGAATGATCAGTCCTGCGTGGGGCGGTTTTCGGTTGCTTCTGCTGCATCGTGATGCGCCGGAATCTTTATTCGATCCAGATGCCTCGGCAAGACATTGTCGAGGTGGATTTGCGCCGAGAGCCCGGAGTCAGGAGGCAGGAGTTGCAGAATGGGCGGCCGGTACGTGCGCAAGGGCGATTTTCGTTTCTCTCCCATTCGACAATTCCTCGTCTCAACCCTCCGACGCTTGCTTCACCGATAGCTACTGACAACTGACTCTTGTCCTCCGCGGTTGGTCCGCATGAAGTTTTGACCATGCGAAACTTTGTGGAAACTTCTTCGAAGCTCCATTGAACCCCGAAACCCGAACGCACATCCTCTTATGCAGATTCAAACACACGAGGCCCAAACCCTCGAACTCACCAAGCCGCCAGCACCGCTCTGGTTCAAGGAATCCGTCATTTATCAACTGCACATTAAAACCTTTTGCGATGCGAATAGTGACGGCATCGGAGATTTTCAGGGCTTAATGAGCAAGCTGGACTACCTTAAAAATCTTGGCGTTACCGCAATCTGGCTTCTGCCGTTCTACCCGTCGCCACTCAAGGACGATGGCTATGATATTGCCGACTATTTTACCGTCAATCCTTCCTATGGCACCTTGGAAGACTTCAAACAGTTTTTGGATGCCGCTCATCAGAATGGGTTGCGCGTGATCACCGAACTTGTGCTGAAC
This sequence comes from uncultured Verrucomicrobiae bacterium, assembly GCA_963736745.1. GTDB lineage: Bacteria > Verrucomicrobiota > Verrucomicrobiia > Chthoniobacterales > JAFAMB01 > JAFAMB01. The sequence goes on from CAVTQD010000027.1 coordinate 26,463, forward strand.
CACACGAGCGATCAGCATCTCTGGTTCCAGAAATCTCGCCGCGCAATTCCAGGAGATAGCTGGCGCGACTACTATGTTTGGTCCGACGATCCGACCAAATACGGGGAAGCCCGAATCATCTTCAAAGACTATGAAGTCAGCAACTGGACCTACGATCCAATCGCTAAATCCTATTTCTGGCATCGCTTCTTTTCTCATCAGCCCGATCTCAACTACGACAATCCTGAGGTGAAAGCAGCGGCCTTCAAGATCCTCGATTTCTGGCTCGATCTTGGTGTGGATGGGCTCCGTCTCGATGCGGTGCCCTATCTTATCGAACGGGAAGGTACAAGCTGCGAAAATCTTCCGGAAACCCATCGGATTTTGCAGGAACTGCGGGCGCGCATCGATGCGAAATATACAGATAGAATGCTTCTGGCTGAGGCGAATCAATGGCCGGAGGATGCCGTCGCATATTTCGGCACGGGGAACGAATGCCACATGTGTTTCCATTTTCCTTTGATGCCGCGAATGTTCATGGCGCTGCACATGGAGGATCGTTATCCAATCGTTGACATCCTTGAACAAACTCCTGCTATTCCCGATAACTGTCAGTGGGCCATCTTTCTTCGTAACCATGACGAATTGACGCTTGAAATGGTCACAGAAGAGGAGCGCGATTACATGTATCGCGTTTACGCTCGAGATTCTCGCGCGCGGATCAACCTTGGCATTCGCAGGCGATTAGCGCCTCTCTTGGGAAATAACCGGAGGAAGTTGGAGTTGATTCATTCATTATTGTTCTCGTTGCCGGGGAGCCCGATTCTCTATTACGGAGACGAGATCGGGATGGGCGATAACATCTATCTCGGCGACCGCAATGGCGTCCGCACCCCGATGCAGTGGAGCGCCGATAAAAACGCCGGATTTTCTCGCGCCAATCCGAACGCACTCTATTTGCCGGTCAATCTCGATCCCGAGTATCACTACGAGGCGGTCAATGTAGAGGTTCAAGAAACTAATCTCTCCTCGTTGCTTTGGTGGATGCGGCGGGTGATCTCGATTCGGAAACGCTTTCCCGCGTTTGGTCACGGCGATTTTCAGATGCTCACTCCTTCCAACCACAAAGTGCTCGCATTTACTCGAACCTATGACACACAGACGGTTTTGGTCGTGGTGAATTTGTCAAGATTTTCGCAGGCGGTCGATCTGGACCTTTCGAATTGGATTGGCTGGGTGCCTGAGGATACATTTGGCCATGGCCGATTTCCGGTGATTCGGGATAACAAATATCCGATAACGCTCGGGCCCCACACTTCGTATTGGCTGTTGCTCACGCCCCCGGACGCGTCCGGAGTCGCCGACGGTGAGAGATCTTTGCCGGTCATTCAATTTAACGGCGATCCCGCCTGGTGGTTAACCCCGGCCGGGTCCCGCTTCGCGGATCGAGAGTTGGCAACTTATATCAAAAACACCCGCTGGTTTCGCAGTAAAACTCGGGCGGTGTTGAGCGTCAGCGTGTTAGATCTCATCAATTTCCCGGGCGATAGTCTTGGCCGCCTTTTGATAGTCGCTTTTAATTACGCGGAAGGTCTGCGAGAACTGTACGCATTACCGATACGCGTCGTGTCTGGAGACGAAGCGCGCAATATCGAAGTGGAATTTCCGGCGACGATCATCGCTCGAATCGGTCAGGGAGGTGATCTGTTGGTTGACGCAATCAGCTCCCAGGCTTTTCAGCGGACCCTGCTTGACCTGATCTTGGAGGGGCGAACGCTGGCTGGCAGATCCGGAAAATTGGTTTCCACGAAGTCAGCTCATCTTGCGGCAGCCTTGAAGGACGGCCCGCCCCAACAAAGCAGATTCTTAAAGGTCGAGCAGAGCAATAGCTCCGTGATTTACGATGATAAGATTTATTTGAAGCTTTTTAGGAAGCTCGAAGAAGGCGTCAACCCGGATCTTGAATTGACCAAACAGCTGACTGAGAAGTGCGGCTTTGCAAATGTACCCACCTACCTCGGTGACATCCAGTATGTTGCACCCGGCCAGGATGAGGCTTCCCTCGTGATGACTCAGTCGTTTACGCCGAATGAACAGGACGGATGGTCGCAGGCCCTGGGCGCTGTCAGTCGATACTTCGATCGAGTCCTGGAGGACCCTCAACTGCCGCCAGCCCCAACGGTTGGTCTATGGGAGGAGATTCCGCAGCCATTTCTCGGCATCATTGAAGGCGTTCATGTCCAAACCGTTCGTCTGTTAGGAGAACGAACTGCAGAGATGCACCTTGCTCTTGCTCACGACACCGAGTCGCCCAATTTTGCTCCGGAGCCTTTTTCTTTGCAGCACCAGCGCTCAGTATTCCAATCCATTCGAAGCGAAACCAAACAAACGTTCGCTCTCCTTGCACGGACTCTCAGCGGTCTGGAAGAACATTCAAGGAGTTTGGCGGAGGATGTTCTTCGACGACATGACGAGTTAGCATCCTATCACGACTACCTGCTTCGCGACCCGATCGATACGAAAAAAATCCGAATTCACGGAGATTATCATCTGGGTCAGCTTTTGTTCACCGGGAAGGATTTTATTATTCTGGATTTTGAAGGCGAGCCGGGGAGACCAATCGGTGAACGCAGGTTGAAGCGATCCGCCTTGATCGATGTCGCCGGAATGTTGCGTTCCTTTAACTACGCCGCGCATCACGGGCTGCTTGAGTCCAGGACGATCCGTCCGGTCGACCAGCCGACCCTTGAAACCTATGCTGATCTTTGGTCGACTCGGGCAAGCCAAGTCTTCTTGACGGCTTACCTCGATACGGCCGCGAACGCTTGTTTCATCCCAAAAGATCGGGAGGACTTGCGGCTATTGCTCCGCAGCTTTTTGATTCTCAAAGCTTTGTATGAACTTCGGTACGAACTCAATAATCGACCGAAATGGGTTGCAATCCCGTTGCGCGGAATCTTGAGCCTTATCGATGCAGCTGTGGCGCCCGCGCCTAATTTATAATTGGCGGTGCCGATCACCGCTGGAGAACAGACGAACGCATGGAACATAGACATACCCAGGACCAACGAGGCCGATGAACCAGGCTGATTTTATCGTCATCGGCAGCGGAGTGGCTGGTCTGAGTTTGTCGCTCAAACTTGCTGAACATGGCTCTGTCGCCATCGTGACCAAACGTCGAGCGACCGACTCCAATACTGCTTGGGCGCAGGGCGGAGTTGCGTGCGTGACCAGCGCAGAGGATTCGTTCGATTTGCATATTTCAGACACCTTGGTCGCGGGCGCCGGACTTTGCGATGAGCAAGCCGTGCGGACGATCATCACGGAGGGTCCCGCTGCAGTAATGGAATTGATGCGGATTGGAGTCCAGTTCGACGAAAGAACCCTGGAGGATGGCCAACGCGAACTGGACCTGGGTAGAGAAGGAGGACACTCCAAGAGACGCGTCCTTCATTATCACGATACGACCGGACGCGAAATTGAGCAGCGTTTGCTCGATGCGGTGCTCAAGGAGCGCAACATCCGGATTCTGGATAATCACATGGGCGTTGATCTGATCACCACAGGGAAGCTCGGCTATACAACCGAGGATCGCGTGATCGGTATTTATGCTCTCAATGATGCCACCGGGAATGTTGAAACGTGGCGGAGCGATCGTGTGATCCTCGCCACTGGTGGATGCGGCAAGGTTTACCTCTATACAACGAATCCCGATGTGGCGACCGGAGACGGAGTCGCGATGGCTTGGCGAGTCGGAGCAGCAGTCGCGAACATGGAGTTTATTCAATTTCATCCCACCTGCCTTTTTAATCCGGAGAAAAAATCGTTCCTGGTTAGCGAGGCGGTGAGGGGAGAGGGTGGCAAACTCGTCGATGCGTCCGGGCGCGAATTCATGACGAGGTATCATAAGCTCGGTGCTTTGGCGCCCCGCGATATTGTGGCACGTGCAATTGACGCAGAGATGAAGCGGACGGGCGCAAAATGCATGTACATCGATATTACGCATAAGCCTGCAGCGTTTCTGAAGGAGCGATTCCCAAACATATATGAAACATGTATGGGCATTGGAATCGACATGACAAAGCAGCCGATCCCGATCGTTCCAGCCGCACATTACCAGTGCGGCGGAGTAAAGACCGATCTCGAAGGTGCCACGACGCTGCGGGGTCTTTTTGCGGTGGGGGAGGTGGCATGCACTGGGTTACACGGGGCCAATCGATTAGCCAGCAATTCGCTGTTGGAAGCACTGGTTATGGCCAGGCGGTGTTCAGTGGCACTCTTGAAGCCGAAATATTCCAAATATCATCAGGCATTTGATCTGCCTGAATGGCGCCCAGGTCACGCTCAGGATGTCGATGAACTCGTTGTCATTTATCACAATTGGGATGAGATCCGACGGCTCATGTGGGACTACGTGGGAATCGTTCGCACTAAAAAGAGATTGCTGCGTGCAAGCACCCGGCTGCGCAATCTTCAACGCGAGATCCAGGACTTTTATTGGGATTTCAGGGTCACGACGGACCTCCTCGAATTGCGAAGTTTGTGTACCGTCGCAAGCCTCATCGTAGACAGCGCGTTGGCTCGCAACGAAAGCCGGGGACTTCATTTTACCCTTGATTATCCCAACATCGACGATTCGCGTTTTCTCAAAGATACGATTTTGAGACGCTACTAGTCCTTAAGGAAGCGTGATTTAAAGGCGCGATGGGAAGAAAAAGACTCGAAATGCTCTTAAATACTTGGTTCGCTGGGAAGTGACCAAACTACCGCAACCAAGAAAAAACAGCATTTCGAGTGAACAGAACTTACCCCAAAATCCTGCGAAACCGCAAGCGTCGAATCGAACGCCGTTTGGATCCCGAGCGTCGGTGGACTGCCACAGAGGCGCCGATGATGAGCGCCACCAACATCCATTTTGAGATGGCCGAACGGAGCCGGTCGCTCAACTATGGTGGCATCGGTGCCATGCACCTGATGGGCCAGAAATTGGGCTTGGCCGAAGAGATTGATGCGCGGGTGCAGCTGCTCAAGAGACATCTGCCCTATCACGAAAGCGACCACGTGTTGAATTTGGCCTATAACTCCCTGCTGGATGGCGTGCGGCTCGAAGACATCGAGTTACGTCGCAACGATGAAGCTTTTCTGGATGGACTGGGAGCCCAGCGCATTCCTGATCCGACCACCAGCGGAGATTTTACCCGACGCTTCGATCAAGACTCTGTGGTGGCGCTGATGGAAGCCATCAATGCTACGCGACAACGGGTCTGGAAAGAACAGCCTCGGGGTTTTCTGTCGCACGCCTTTATTGATACAGACGGTACGATGGCTCCGACGCTGGGAGAGTGCAAAGGAGGCATGGCGCTTTCTTACAAAGGGATCTGGGGTTATGCGCCCTTGATAATCTCCTTAGCCAACAGCCGTGAGGTCCTTTATCTGGTGAACCGACCGGGCAATGTGGTCAGTCATGAAGGCTGTGTGCCCTGGATCGATCGGGCCATCGAGTTAGTGCGCCCGCATGCCGGTGAAATTACTTTGCGTGGGGACACCGATTTCACGTTGAGCGCCCAGTTGGACCGCTGGGATAGCCAAGGGATCAAATTTATCTTTGGCATGGATGCTCATCCTAAAGTAGTCAAACTGGCTGAAGCCTTGCCGCCAGAGTCCTGGAAGCCCCTTGAACGTCTGGCTCGCTATGAAATTGCCACTGAGCCCCGACGCAAGCCCCATCGGATCAAGGAGGGGATTGTGCGTTTTAAAGGCTATCCGAATAAAAAGCTGGTCGGCGAAACTGTCGCGGAGTTCGAATATGAGCCGCTCAAATGCGGGCGCAGCTATCGGCTGGTGGTGGTGCGCAAAAACATCAGCGTCCAGAAAGGGGAACTGGTGCTCTTTGAAGACCTTAAATACTTCTTCTACATCACTAACCACACCGATTATCGCGCGGAACAGATCGTGGCTCTGGCCAACGAGCGTTGCGAGCAGGAAAATGTCATCGAGCAACTCAAAAACGGCGTTAACGCCATGCGCATGCCAGTCGACGACCTAATGAGTAATTGGGCCTATATGGTCATGAGTGCCCTGGCGTGGAATCTTAAATCCTGGTATGGATTGCTGATGCCCAATCGGCAGCGGGGTCTGGAGTTAGTCCGGATGGAATTTCGTCGCTTTCTGCACGCCATTGTATTGTTGCCCGCACAGATCGTGCGCAGCGGTCGAAAAATCATTTATCGGCTCATGGGTTACAACAGCTGGCTAAAAGACTTCTTTACGGCCTGGGAAAATCTTCGTCGGATGGCACCTGCTTGAGGCAGGCCTAATCGACCAATGCGCGATGATCGAGGCAGAACACGACGTTCCAAAGGCAGCGCTACGCCTTGGCGAGCTAAATCGGCCCTCCAAAATAATTATAACTCAAAACGTTTTAGTTATTTTGGCCCGTCGGAACCAACTCTCGACCTCCGGTCGCTCCAACCGCCGGATTTGCACCATTTTTTTAGGAAATTGCCCTGGCCGAAGCCAGAAGTTCGTCGCGCCGCATTCGGAACACGCTTATTTTGGGACTAGTGCATCGTCTCATATGTAGCTGGCATATGGCCGCAGGTCAGTTGGCTGTTTTTCAAGGCGCACGAGCGACGAGCATATCTAGATTGATACGTAAGGAGCGAGCAACGCGGAAAAACAGCCAACCGGCCGCGGCCCGGAGGGTTGCGTTGAAAATGGGCCGGCGGCTGCGTCGCTCGTCGGTTACGTATCGATTCAGATATGCGCCCTCCTCACGCCTTGCCGGCGTCCCATTTTAAACGCAACCATATGCCAGCTACATATGAGACGATGCACTAGTCACTGACTTGGTGGACTAGATTCTGTCGCAAAATTTCTGAAGAATCGGCTCAAACTCGCTATTTTGTCTAAAAATAGAGTGTTTTACGGTTAAAAGTGCAAAAAGCACTTGCACTGCCAAGCGGATTGCCCGTACAAAGGCAAATACTTAACCATGAGGCTGTCACTCATTCTTGCGGTTTGTGTTGTTGCAGTTATCGGCGGAAAAGCTTCGGCGCAGTCTCAGTACGAGAGTAGTACCGATTTTGCTAAGTACGCAATGAAGCTGCGTGAAAACGCTCTGCTGAAGATCGAACCCAAAGTGATCATGTCACCGACGAAGACCGTGTTCACCGGTGATGGTCCGCGATACATGACCGGACCTTCTTTGATGGGGCGGGGAGCGGCGCTGAGCGGAGGACCCGGGCGGTACTCGTGGAAACTTGGGATCGTCACCACAATCTTTTGGATCGGGGAACGTCCAAGCGGCAATAACCCGGTCCCTAACGATCGTAGCTCCTGGGACAAAAATTGGTACTATAGCTACGGTGGGTACGATACCCCCGAGCCCGGTGCCCGAAGAAATTTTATTCCGGTCAATTTCGTTCCGCGCCAGAATCCGTTTTACGTCGCCCTGCCTTACAACGATGTCGAAGGCGGCCGTACTAAATCGGAAGCCAGCCAGGTGATTCCCTGGTTTAAGCAAGCGTTCGTGCGTGATGGCCAAACCGTTCTCAAAGGCCGATGGCTTGCTATCCGTCACGGTAACAGGGTCTGTTACGCTCAGTGGGAAGATTGTGGGCCTTTCCGTACCGATCACTGGCAATATGTATTTGGCAACGAACGTCCGAGACCGAACTTAAATCAGGGTGCCGGTTTGGATGTGTCTCCAGCTGTCCGTGATTACCTTGGCCTGGGGAACAAAGACGCGTGTGATTGGAGATTCACAGAATTCCGCGAAGTGCCTCCAGGTCCGTGGGCGATGTACGGCGACAACAACACGTTCGTCCTTCTACGGCGCCAAAGTAACGATCGATTTGCACGCCGTCTTGTCTTCAAGACCGAATCGAACGATTAGGTCGGGGCTGAGACCTCAAGACCTTTGAGCGGTCGAGAACGACGACGAGACGATTGGGAGAGGTAAAGAGGAATCCATCGTCGCCAGCGAGGGGATCGTCGGTGTCGAAGCACCAGGCGGCATTTTTTCTCCATCGCCGGTTCTCCAATCGTCCTCTCGTTATCGGTCTTTGATCGAACAAGCTGATGCTATCCACCGCGGGTTGCTCGGACGGAGACGAACAAACCGACCTGCCCTCAACTTGAGACTCGGATAATGCGGCAACCGGGTACCTTTGTTCCAGCGGCTTTCCTGTCAGCGCCGATTGAGCGAAACCGCGACAACGATAATCGCCCCCTTAATTACTTCCTGGATGCTGGTACTATATCCCATCGTCAAAAGCCCGAACTGGACAATGCCGATAAAGATCGCGCCGATAACGGAGCCGACCACGGACCCATAACCGCCGAATAGACTCGTTCCGCCGATAATCACTGCAGCAATGACATCTAGCTCGAGTCCTTGACCGAGGCTTGGATTACCTCCGGAGCTCCGAGCAGCTAACATCAAACCCGCAAGTGTCGCAGTGAGGCTGCTGAGGGTAAATGACCAAACCTTAATTTGTCCCGTCCGCACGCCGGAAAATTCTGCCGCGACGACGCTCCCGCCCGTTGCAAAGACTCTTCGGCCGAACAGTGACAAGTGTAACAAGGCAAAGCCGATGACGGCCACAATGAGGGTCCAGATAACAGGCGCCGGAATACCGATAAATTGCGCGTTCCAAAAAGCCAGGTTGAACAGTTCATCGACAATCGGCACCGGCATGGTGTTCGTTACCGTAAGAGCCAGCCCTGACAAGATGCTCAGCATGCCCAGCGTGACGAGAAAAGAAGGAATCTTCGCCCGGGTCACCAGCAAGCCATTCACCATGCCAATAAATGCGCCTAGCAAGCAAACGAGCACCACGGCCAAGGCACCAGGCACGCCTCGATCCATTAAAATAGCGGCAATCATCCCGGAGAAGCTGGCGAGAGATCCGACCGACAGGTCGATTTCGCCGCAAACGATCACGAATGTCGCTCCAACTGCCATGATCGTGACCAGCGCGGTAATCTGTAAGATGGAAGCCGCGGCTTGGACCGTTGCGAAATTGGGCGAAAAGATCAGGAAAAAGATCGTGATCAGGGTGAAGATCACATACGTTAAATGCGAGAGAAGCCACTCCTTAACTTGCCCGGTGTGAGCGTCTTGCGCCTGCGACGGTTTTTGATGCATGGCTAAGCCAAGCCCACTTCTTGGTGGTGCGGTTGGCGGGTTTGCCGAATAGCCAATTGCAGAGCGCCGCGCAGTTCCGCTTCGGTTTCGCATTTGCGTTGCATTTCGCTGATCTGACCATCGACCATCAGCAGGATTCGGTCGGCAGTGGCAACGATCTCGTCGAGCTCAGATGAAATCAGCAAGACGGCAACCCCTTCGTGCGCAATTTCCCGGATGATTTGTCTCATTTCGACTTTAGTCTGAATATCAACCCCTGCCGTCGGCTCATCGAGGATCAGAACCCTCGGCTCGGTGGCAAGCCATTTGGCAAACACAATTTTCTGCTGGTTGCCGCCACTCAGCTCGGCGGCCTTCTGATCGCCGTGACGACATCTAATTGCTAACCGCTGCTGGAACTTCGCAAAAAGCCGCCGGATCTTCTGCCGCGAAACGAGCGGAATATTTCCACTTAATAAGCGGTCAAGACTAGGAAGGGCGAGATTGTCGCGCAAGGAGTGGCCGAGAATCAAACCCTCCAATCTCCGGTCTTCTGGCACGAATCCGATTCCCGCTTGAATTGAGGTGGGAGGATGACCCAGCCTGACGGGGCGATTGGCAACGGAAAGCTCGCCCTCGGCATCTTTTAAGAGACCGAATATCGCTTTCGCTAGAGTCGATCGACCACTGCCGACCAGGCCGGCCAAACCAATTACCTCGCCTGCCAATATCGAAAAACTAACTTTTTTTAATTTTCGACCGGTGGACAAGTTTTCAATCGCAAGCACCTTTCCTTCTCCCTTGACTTGCTCTGGCAGGCCGGTTTGAACAACCTTGGCTTGTTCACTTGACTTAGACATTAATTTCGCCAGGCGATCATAGTCAGTCTCGCCGGTGCGCATCGGTCCGATCAATCCGCCATCTTTAACAATACTAATTCGATCAGCTAGGCGAAAGATTTCCGCTAATCGATGACTGATATAGATGACTCCCATCCCCCGTCCCTTAAGATCCCCAAGAATGGAAAATAATTTTTCCTCTTCGCGAACACTGAGCGAAGACGTTGGCTCATCCAGGATCAGTACACGAGCTCCGCGGGAAACGTTCTTTAATATTTCCACCATCTGTCTCTGCGCAAAGCCCAATTGACGGAGGCGAGTCGTGGCCCGGAGATCAAATCCATACCGCTCGATCAGATCTTGTGCCTGGCGAACCAAAGACGCGAAATCAACCCTCCAGCCGTGGCGCAGCGGTTCCCGTCCTAACAGGAGATTTTCGGCGACAGTACAATTTGGAAGCAGACTCAGTTCCTGAAACACCATGGCGATCCCCGAGCTGAGGTGCTGTTTGACTGAACGTGCTGTGATGTCGTTCCCATCCAAGAGGACCTCACCGGCATCGCACGAGTAAACGCCCATTAAGATCTTCACCAGTGTCGACTTGCCTGCGCCGTTCTCGCCCAATAGTGCGTGCACTTCGCCGGCGTTCACGGTGAAGTCGATTCCTTTGAGGACAGCGTGTCCGCTAAAGGCCTTTTTGATGCCCCGCATCTCCAATAGTGTCCGACCGGGATTGAGAAAAACAGCATCCTGATCGGTCAGAGAATCTAGTGTATCGTCTGGCATACAATGACGATGTCGTTGCGCTCAAAATGGGCCGTCGGCATCGCGCGAGAAGGGCGCATATCGAAATCGACACGTAACCGACGAGCAACGCAACTGCCGGCCCATTTTCAACGCAACCCTCCGGGCCGCGTTTTTCTGCGTTGCTCGCTCGGCCAGTATAGATCCGGAGATGGACGCTTCGCTGGCGCCTTGAAAAACAGCCAATTGATCTGCAGCGACATCACCATTGTCTGCGAGACGGTACACTAGCGGAATTGACATAACCAGCAGGTTTCGCCGGGCAACCTGGTGAATCCTAAGCCAGGCGAAACCGAGGCGGTATCAAAAACATTGCCCACCGGCAACGGTGAGGACCGATTGGGGCGGATCCTCTTTGGTTACTTCCTTCAAGGCGCTTAGCAAATTGATCTTCTTCACCCTTAAAGTTGGTACCTCGATGTAAGGCGGCACCTCTTTGCCCAGCAATGCATATGCCGCGGATTTTGCTTCTGCGACGCCCTGATCATAGGGTCTCTGTGCGCCAATGGCTAGGATTTCACCCCGCGCAACGTTAATTGCGCTATCTGCTGCGAGATCATTGGTAGTCACTACAATCTTGCGCCCGAGCGCTTTGGCCGCGGCCACCACCTGTTGTGCCGGAGTATCCCAAGCCGCGAAAATACCTTTTATTTTCGGATGAGCAGTTAACATTGCGGTCGCCACCCCGTAGGCCTTTTCCGGACTCGTAAAAGTTCCGACTTCAACGACCTTGATTTTCGGAAATTTCGCAAAGGCTTTCAGAGCGCCCACTTTCCGAGCCGCAACTGAATAGTAGTAGTCGTACACCAGAGTGACGATACCGACCTCACCTTCTCCTCCGATCGCATTGGCTAATTCCGTTGCGGCATAAAACGCATTCTGCTCATTATCCGCGGCGGTGACGGAGACATACTCCTTTCCGGGTGTCATATCGACGGGGACATTATCCATGAACACCAGTTTGATGCCGGCGGCCGCTGCCTTTTTGTAAGCGGTCGACTGGGATTTCGGATCGATCGGGATGGAAAAGATCACGTCCGGCTTCAGAGCAATGACTTTTTCCAGATCGCTGATCTGCTGACCAGGTTGAAACTTCGCATCGGTTTTGGCGATGATCTTGATCCCAAATTCATCGAGCGTCTTAGTAATGCCGCCGATTTGTAAAGCTGGCCAGCCGGCATCCATGGTGTGCATTACGATACCAACTTTGTAATTGCCTGCTTTCAATTTCTCGACCATCTCCGGCGTGAATTGAAAAATGTCTGCGGAACTCGCGGGAGCTCCCTCTGGGAATCCCGGGACGATCTCGCCTTTCGGCGAAAGCGGTACAGGCTGCATCAATTCTTTCGCCTCTGGCGGAATATTATCGGGCCAGCTATATTTCTGGTCTTCAGCTTGGGCTGCCATCGGAAAGGCGATCGCGATGAAGAGCGCGAGTCTAGGAAGTCGAGAAGCCGGGGATTTCTGGAGGATGAACATTTTGGTAGATTTTTTTCGGACCGAGGAAAAATTCGCTGATTTCAAGATTCCGACAGAGAAGCGAGGATCGGTCAAGGAGAATATCGCTTGCTCCCGGCGGTGGTGAAAAGGGAATAACAGTCGGTTTTGCCTTGTTCTTTCAACGTGCCTTGGTTACCGTTGGGTCCTGTCAAGTCCGTTCTCCCAACTTTCCATGATTTCTATGAACAATTTATCGTCACTGCGGGGTCGCTATCTGGCTGCGCTCGCCGCGGCTTCCGTTCTCTTCGCCGGTTCATTTTCGTCAGCGCTTGCACAGTCACCCAAAAAGGTGACGATCGGCGTGACTGTTCCTACCTTGTCCGCCCAGTTTTGGAATCGCTACGTTGACTTTCTCCAACAAGGCGCAAAGGCCTACGGGATTGGTGTAGTCGTGCTGGACGCCGATAACAACCCCGATAAAATGGGGCGAAACGTAGAGGACTTGATTGCCAAAGGCGTGGATGGAATCATTCACGTCGCTTACTGGAATACGGGAGTCAAGGTGTTAACCGAAGCCAAGGCGGCTAATATCCCGGTGGTCTTTGCCGATGTCTATCTTCCCGACATCAGTCCGCAGGATAAGAGATTTCCTAATTACATCGCCTTTGTCGGACCAAGTGACGAAACCGCCGGTTACGAAATGGCGACTGCTCTTTTTAAAGCGCTTCAACCAAATGAGAAAGGTGAAAAAGTTGTCGGGGTCGTCGATGGGACACCAGGGACTTCCGTCGCGATCGATCGTCGCAAAGGTTTTGACCGTGCTTTGAAAGAGAATAAGGATGTGCGCCTGGCCGGCTCTGTTAATGGCAATTTCGTGCGCGACACTTCTCAGACTGCTTTTGAATCGCTCTATCAAGGGAATCCCGACATCAAGGGCGTTTGGGCAGCAAATGGCGGTACAGCGACGGGAGTAATGGCTGCACTGAAAAACGCCGGAAAAACGCCGGGGAAAGATGTGCTCGTGGTCGCCATGGATTTAAACCCCGAAAATGTCGACGCGATCGAAAATGGTGAGTTGTTGTTCGATATCGGAGGGCACTGGCTCCAAGGCGGTTTCGCTCTCACCATTTTGAATGACTACCTCAATCAGCATCCGATTGACGCCAAAGATGCCAATCTGAAGTTGAAGCTGCTGCCGCTCACCAAGGAACTCATTCCGCAGTTTCGCAAAGATTACCCGAAAGGGATTCCTGAATATGATTGGAAGCAACACTCGAAAATTTTCAATCCAAGCGCGGTACCAACGTTAGAGTTGGTTTACAGCAACGCACAGAAGTAGTCGCTAACAAGGGGCACCAGGAGGACTTACTGTCGCGCTGAAAATAACCGATAAGTTAGTTTCCGTTCCGTCCCCAGCAGGTTTTGCTCGAACTAAGTGATATTTCCAAGAGCTTTGGAGCGACTCAAGCGCTGCGTGGCGTCCAGCTTTCCCTGAAGTCTGGCGAGGTGCACGCTTTAGTTGGAGAAAACGGAGCTGGAAAGTCGACCCTCTTCAAAGTGTGCTCCGGGGTCGTTCAACCTGACCGTGGTGAGATGAGAATGGACGGTCAGCCCTATCGTCCCCGGACCTTGTTCGAGGCCCAGCGGGCACGAGTGGCCTTAGTCTTCCAAGAAATGACGATCATTCCGACGATCGGCGTCGCCGAGAACATTTTCGCGGATCGACTACGTCAATTTGCCGGCTCATTTGGATTCACCGCCTGGAGGTCCTTGCGCCGGGCGGCGTCGAAGATCCTGGAGGAGATCGGGGCGGATTTCTCCGTCCTGTCTGATGTCAGCAAGCTCTCTTTGGGCCAACTGAAGGTTATCGAAATTGCCCGCGCGCTTTCCTACGAACCTAAGGTCTTGCTGCTGGACGAAACTACCGCCTTTCTTAATACGCAAGAGGTTGATCTGCTTTTTCGGGTTGTGGTCCATCTCAAAGAGCGCGGCATTGCCGTGGGCTTCATTTCCCATCACCTGGAGGAGATCGATCGCCTGGCTGATCGTTTTACGATCTTGAAAGACGGCAAATACGTCGGGAGCTATCCGGTCGGCGAACTCAATCGGCGGCAAATCGAGTCAAAAATGGTTGGCCGCGAACTTGGGGTTTCCATTTTCCCGCGACGGCGCGACCGCACAACCGGTGAATCGCTCCTGTCCTTTTCACGCGCGAGTGCCGGTTTGAAACTTCGTCAAATCAGTTTTTCGGTGGGAAGTGGCGAGATAGTCGGTATCGGCGGATTAAAAGGAAGCGGCGGCGAACAGGCGTTGGAAGCAGCCATTGGCGAATTGCGGCTTCACTCTGGCAGCCTCAGCTGGCGGGGCAAGAATTTTTTTCCTCGGGGGCCGTTTGATGCCTGGCGGAAAGGGATCGCTTATGTACCCGGAGATCGCACTGGCGAAGCACTGCTGATGGACTTCAGTGTGGAGATGAATCTGATGCTGGCTCAGTTAGTGCTCAGTGGGCCGCTGGTAGACTTTCCAAAGCAAAGGGCGCTGGTAACAAAACTGCTCAAGCAACTTCAGATCAAAGCGGAAACGCCCAGGATGGTTTGCAGCTCTCTCAGTGGAGGAAATTTGCAGAAGGTGGTCCTTGGTAAGTGTATGGCGGTTCAACCAAAGCTGCTTCTGCTAAACAATCCGACCCGCGGTATCGACGTTGGCGCTCGTGCGCAGATTTATCAGGTCATTCGCAATCTGGTGGAGGCTGGAGCTGGTGTGCTCTTTGTCTCTGAGGATCTCTCGGAGTTGCTTGGCTTAAGTGACCGCATCTTAGTTTTTCGAAATGGAGGAATTAGCCGGGAGTTTCTTGAACCGGCAACTTGCACTGAAGAAGAGGTGGTTAGCTACATGACATGACCGAAGGAAGGAACGGGTATTGTTGAAGAAGCCGGCAGAAAACGCAAACGATGGTGAATTGCCTGATCCTGAAGTAACGCGAGCGGAAGCGCGGCGTGGGAGATCTCCATCCATTCGGAGGCTGTTTCCGATCTTCTTACTGGCCGCTCTGGTCGCCCTGTTCGGTCTGGAATCGCCTCGGTTTTTAACGCTGAACAACTTTTTTATTGTCCTCCAACAAACGGTCGTGTTGTTAGTCGTCGCGGTCGGCATGACTTTTGTTATCATCTCCGGCTCGATTGACCTTTCGGTCGGATCAATGACTGCCCTGGCCGCCATGGTTGCAGCGGCAAGCTCTTCCGCTATTGGCATAGCGGCGGTCGTTCCGGCGGTGCTTATCGGTTTAGCAGCCGGTTTGCTTAACGGAATTTTATTCGCCGTAGGCAAAATACCTTCATTTATGGTTACGCTCGGCACTTTGGTCGCGTATCGAGGAATCGTGCTGTACATCATGAGAGGCGCTCCGATCAGTATCACCGATGCGAGCTACCTCGACGTGTACAATGGGCGTCAGTTCGGCGTACCTAACTCGGCACTGATTGTCGCCGTAATTGTGGTACTAGCGAGTTTGCTCTTTTCGAATCTGGTCTATGGACGCGAAGTTCGAGCGATTGGTGGTCGCGAGCGCGTTGCGATCCTAACCGGGATTCGGGTGGACCGGGTTAAAATAATCACATTTACCTTGCTCGGTGGGTTATGTGGTTTGGCTGGAGTGTTGCAAAGTGCTCGTGCCTTCGGCGCCACCGCCCAGCTCGGAGACGGTCTAGAGTTGGATGTGATCGCAGCGGTGGTGGTGGGAGGAACGCCATTGACGGGAGGAATCGGGAGCATTCAGGGCACGATATTAGGCGCGTTTATCACCACGGTTTTAAGTAATGGAATGAACATGCTGGGAGTCGATGCGTATCTCCAAAGCTTGGCACGGGGGATCGTGCTGATTACGGCCGTCTTTGTCACCATCGACCGATCAAAGATCGGAATTATCAAGTGAAGGTTGGGCCAGCGACGCCTTTGGTACCGGAGACTTTCGCCCCGAAAGTTTGGGCTACTGAATGGTATAGCCGCCGGACAATTCGTTCGCGGTCGCCACCGATTGTAATATCCCCGATCACAGCTTCGATTGTGGCCGGATCGGGAAAGATTTCTTTGACAACCTCGTGAAGCCCCGGACTGCGATCAGCGAGGATCAGACTCGCGCCTTTAACGGCGTACAGCGTTGCGGTTGCCTTGCCAATTCCGGCTGCCCCGCCGGTAATCAGCGCTACCTTATTAGTCAAATTGAAGTCGCGATCGTATCCTTGATAATCCATAACTCTATGAAAAGGGGGTGCCTAGGAAAGCGCACTTTCGTTTGCAGATGACTAACTTGCAGATGCCCAAACGGCAAGACTTCATCTGGCTCTGCTGAACCCGCTGCTCACCGGTAAATCTCGCCGCCGGTTCTGAGGAATTCGTCCGCCTTTTCCCGCATCCCGACCTCGATCGATTCCGCCCCGTCAAATCCGTGCTCCTCGGCATATTTTCGTACATCTTCGGTGATCTTCATCGAGCAGAAATGCGGCCCGCACATCGAACAGAAATGCGCTGTTTTGGCGCCTTCCTGTGGCAACGTTTCGTCATGAAATGAACGAGCAGTTTCCGGGTCGAGGCTCAGATTAAATTGATCCTCCCAACGAAATTCGAACCGCGCCTTGCTCAGCGCATCGTCGCGGATCTGTGCACCCGGATGCCCTTTAGCAAGATCAGCGGCATGCGCAGCGATCTTATATGCAATCACCCCCGCTTTCACATCTTCTCGATTCGGTAAGCCAAGATGTTCTTTTGGCGTGACGTAACAGAGCATCGCGGTGCCGTACCATCCGATCATCGCGGCTCCGATCGCGCTCGTCAGGTGATCATATCCGGGTGCGATATCGGTTGTTAACGGTCCGAGCGTATAGAATGGGGCCTCATGGCACCAAGCGAGCTGTTTCTCCATGTTTTCCTGAATCAGATGCATCGGCACATGACCCGGCCCCTCGTTCATGACCTGAACACCTAATTCCCAGGCTCGTTTCGTCAGGTCACCTTGGGCTTTTAGTTCGCCAAACTGCGCATCATCGTTCGCGTCAGCTATCGATCCCGGTCGCAGCCCGTCACCGATCGAAAAGCTCACATCGTAGGTCGCCATGATTTCGCAAATCTCGTCCCAGTGCGTGTACAGAAAGTTTTCCTGATGATGTGCAAGGCACCATTTGGCAAGGATTGACCCGCCTCTCGAGACGATCCCGGTCTTCCGTTTTGCGGTAAGCGGGATAAAGCGCAGGAGAACGCCCGCGTGAACGGTGAAATAGTCGACACCCTGTTCTGCCTGTTCGACTAACGTATCCCGATAGATTTCCCAGGTCAGCTCTTCCGCGCGTCCGCCAACTTTCTCGAGCGCCTGGTAGATCGGCACTGTCCCGATCGGTACCGGGCTGTTGCGAATGATCCATTCTCGCGTCGCGTGGATATTCTTTCCGGTCGACAAGTCCATGACGGTGTCTGCGCCCCATTTGGTGGCCCAGCGCATCTTTTCGACCTCTTCCTCAATGCTTGATGCCACCGCCGAATTCCCAATGTTGGCGTTGATCTTTACCAGGAAATTGCGGCCGATGATCATCGGTTCCAGTTCAGGGTGATTAACGTTCGCCGGAATGATCGCCCGGCCGCGCGCAACTTCCTCTCGGACAAATTCCGCCGTGATGTATTCCGGAATTCCATTGGGCCGGCGCCCGTTAACGCCGGGGGAAGCTCGCTCCTGCTCTCTACCCAAGTTTTCCCGAATCGCGATGTACTCCATTTCCGGCGTTATAATCCCTTGTCGCGCGTACCAGAGTTGACTGACAGGATGTCCTCCCGAGGCGCGGAGCGGTGCGCGCTTCAGACCCGGAAAAAGCTCCAGTTGTCCGCGCCGGCCGTTGTGAAGGGCACTCTGAGCATGCACTTCGCTCAGGTATCCGTCGTCGACCGGAAGCCTCCGGCGACCTTCATACTCCTCCACATCTCCCCGACCCAGAATCCAAGGAACCCGAAGAGGCGGCAATCCTTCGCCGACATCGCCGCGAAAGCCGGGATCACCCCACGGTCCGCTTGTGTCGTAAACGATGACGTTTGAATTCTCTTCGGTCTTGCCGTCCGGCAATTGGGTGGGGGATTGGGAAACCTCTCGCAAACTCACTCGCAAATCGGGGTGAATTTTGCCAAGAGAGTAAATCCGGCGGCTGTTCGGGTAAAATGAATCACTTGTGGTCATGGCATTCAGTCTGCAGGACCACCCTGGAGATTGCTCCCTTCGACGGTATTAGCCGTTTCAGGTTCAAAGGGTCCTCCGATACATCCGGAGTTCTCAGCCAGAGGCTCCCCTGCGTCTGTTAGTAAACAACGAACTATGCCCCACGTCAACGGGCAGCGAAGGGATCCAATCTTTGCACCCTGACTCTCAGCATCCACGCCGACCCGAAAGCGCTTTCGATTTGACAAACCACCCAGTTCATATAACATTATCATCAAGTGTTATATGACTACGAATTTGACGGCTCATTTCCTGGGCGCCCTGCGCGATCTGATCGATGACTATGTTTCGGAATTGAGAACAAGAATGATCGCGACGCAGCTTATCCGAAGCGTCGCGATCACCGCGGCCAAATACCGGGCAACCCAACGCATGAGGCGCCGCAGCAGGCTCGCATCCAAGATGTGTCTCGTCCTCGAAGAAGCCGATCAATCCAGCGCCTGGCTGGAGCGGATCGAGCGCAAGCGGCTATCTCGTCGGCTTCAAGCCGTTCGCCAAGCCATCTTGATTGCAAACGAGATTATCGAGAGATCTTTTGCCGGCGGCAAAACCGTCCGGCGCCTCCCTGCCTATGTCCTAGTGCCAAATGCCGAAATTCACCATGAATTCTCGCGCGGCTCTTTTCCGCCTCCCAACTCATGAAAACGTCCTGGCGCGTCGACGTTCGCTTCTGCGAACGCCAACACGCCGATACGCCGAACACGCCGATACGCCGATACGCCGATACGCCGATACGCCGACAGCGTGCCCCCCTTACCCTGTCGTTCTCAAGCCACTTGCAATTGCGTTAATACAAACCAGGAGATCAACAAGAAGGCGGTCGGTTGATTTGTTGTCATCCGCCGACAAGGCCGCTCGCCAATCTCGCAAGAGATTCACTTGTTGCGTGTGCAACGCCATCAGCGCGTCCGCTCGAATCTGATGGGTCCTGGTGAACCGGGGCCGGCGAGCCGCAGTATCGCTGCCAAGCACTTCTTTCAGCATCAATCGTGCAAGATCAAATTCTTCCGTTATACGATGAAAAACCGCGGTAACCTGTTCTTCAGAAGGACATAAGGTTGCATAAAGCTCCATAATCGTCCGTTCGGCACTCGAAATCCCCGTCTCCGCATTCGTCAGCAAAAAGCGCAGGAACGGCGAAGACTTGCGTAGATGCACGACCTGATCGAATCCTGCCGGATCGATGCCCTGAAGCCCTTTTAGCGCGGTCCCAATTCCGTACCAACCAGGCAAATAGTATCGGGATTGCGTCCAACTGAACACCCATGGGATCGCGCGAAGATCTGTTAACGAACGCTGCCCCGTGCGACGACTCGGTCGCGACCCGATACTACTCAGCTCCAACGCATCAATCGGCGTCGCTGACCGGTAAAAGTCAATAAACCCCTCCATCTTAAGCAATCCACGATAAGTCTCGCGGCTCAGCTCGGAGAGCCTGCCCACCAGTGAGATTGCGCCGTCGACCGGCTCCCGGGTATTTCGTTGTCTCAACGTGGTCCCTGTCACACCGGCCAACAGAAGCTCGAGATTGTAAGTGGCCGTGCTTCGATTCGCATACTTCTGGGCGATCGTTTCGCCTTGCTCGGTCAGCCGGACATCACCTCGAATCGTCTGGTTCGGAAGCGAGTCCAGAAAACGATGGGTCGGTCCCGCGCCACGACTGATTGTTCCGCCGCGACCGTGAAAATATCGCACTTGTACGTCTAAGGCGTCCGCGATACTAGTGATAGTTTCCTGGGCACAATGGAGCGACCACTGGCTGGTCAGCATTCCGGAGTCCTTGTTGCTGTCGCTGTAACCGAGCATCACCTGCTGGACAAGGCGAGAACCGTTTCTAGCCTCTTTCTGCAAGGACAAGCTCCTTCGAGTGAACGCGTTAGAGAGATATTTCTGCACAACCACAGGCGCGATTTCCAGGTCTTCAATCGTTTCGAACAAGGGCACAACGTGCAGTTGGCAAGCCGGTCCGCCCGGGGTTTCAATCCAGAGTCCCACCTCGCGGGCAAACAAGTACATCACCAACAGGTCCGCCACTCCACGAGTCATACTGATGATGAGTGAGCCGATGCCGCGTATTCCGTATTGATCTCGATAGTCCTTGATCACGCGAAAACAGTCCAAGACCGCGTCCGCCTCGGGTCCAATCGAAGTTCCCGGGGCTAAAAATGGTCGGCGGGAAAGAAGCTCCGACTCCAGAAAAGGAAGTCTTTGGTCTTGATTCCAATCCGCAAACGATTGGGCCTCGGAAAGGCCCGCTCGGTCCAGTAACTGCACTAACGCGCGATCATGAAACGCACTGTTCTGTCGGATGTCCAGAACCGCGCCATGAAAGCCGAGAACATCGACCAAACGGATGACTGGTAATATCTCGGACCGGGTGATTCTGGAGGCGCCGATCTCATCCAGGGAGCGGGCGAGCAGCTGAAGATCTTTTCGCAACTCCGATGGCGTCGTATATCCTTGGTTAAGAGCGGTATCAGCGATCTTTTTATGAATTAACAGTGAGAACTGTCTCCAAGGCTCTTCCGGACGTGACTGGAGGAGCGAATCGGCTGACAACTCATCTGCAAGTTTGCTGATATTTTCAATCAGTTCATCCGAGGCCTTCTGCTCATGACGTGTCATCGTCAGGTGCAGTGAGATTGCGCCTACCGCATTCTGGAGGACCTGTAGAGCTGAGCGGCGCAGTTCCCAGAATGTCTCCCGGGTCACTTCCGCAGTCACCAGCGGATGACCATCTCTATCACCGCCAACCCAGGTGCCGAACCGGATTCTGGGCAGCGCTGCAGGCGATACCAACGTATTGGCATGATATCCCGCATTGATCCAGGCTTGTCTAAGCCGCAGGTCAACATCATTCAGGACGCTTGGGAAAACTTCCTGGAGATAATAGATCACGTTTCGGCGTTCTTCGGCCACGCCCGGTTTCGTGCGGTGCACTTCGCCGGTGCGCCAGAGCCGCTCCAGGGTCACTTTAATTTCTTCTCGGATCGCCTCTTGCTCCAGGGGTGTCCACATCTGGTTTTCGCGGCGAACCATTGAGCTATAGAGTGCGCGATGCTGTTCGAGGACGGCGAGCCGCTTTGCCTCGGTTGGATGAGCCGTCAGCACGGGTTCGATCCGGATTTTATTGAGTTGGCCTGCAACTAATGACTCCGAAATCCCGGATTCATGGAGTCGATGCAAGTGATCTGCCCAGAGACCCGGTTCGCCGGTCAGACCGATTTCGGATTCCCGCGAGCGTCGGACCTGTGCGGCGACGTTTTCCTCGACCATATTCAAGAGTTGAAATGCAATTGAATAGGCCTGGCAAAGTCGCGGATTGGGCGCCAGATCGATTCTGACCGGATTGATCCAGGGCAGATTTGCTGCGAGGTGCACTTCGCCGAGTTCCTCAAGGACCTCCCGGAAACAATTCATCAGAAAGGCAAGATCATCATGAATTTTTTTGAAACCGCGTTCGAGATAGTCTTCTTTCATCTGTGATTCAACCCATGCTCAAGGCTGGGTGAATAGTTATCGAAAAAACCGAGCGCTGGCAAAGGGGGATGAAGCAAATTCACAAGTTATTCACAGATGCGGAACAAAGTCAGAATGAACGGAATAAACATAACATCATACAATAGATGTAATATAAAATAGATATAGGAGAATTGATCCGGTCGCTGTCTTATTACGTGCCCGAAGTCTGAAAACTGTGTACTTCTGCGCCTGAATTATGTGTACTCGGCCGCCAAAATTTAAATACAGGTCATTTCTGCTGTCCGACTTCCCCGAAAACTGTGTACTTCCGCGCCTGAAATCTGTGTACTCGCCGGACCGTTCGGCGATTTCTGTCCGAATTCTGAAATGTGCTTATTTCTGCGTCCGAAATATGCTTACTCTGCATCGTGTGACTTTTGACCTTTGAAGCGCCCGAAATGTGCTTACTTACTTCTGCGCCGGAAATATCCCAATCGTAATGTGGCACGATGCTGACGGTGCTTTACCCCGCCGCGGCCGGTCTGCTGTACTGCCAAAGGTAAGCTTGGTGATTTTTGCCTCGTGCCCTCTGGGATTGAACGCCCACGGGCGTTTCATCGGCTTGGACATAGTTTCCGGCCAACAACTCTTGGGCCATGGCCCCGCTGATGGGCCGGAGCAATTCACCAACCCGCATCACCTAACCATCTAGAGTCGCTCGGGACAGTTCGATGCCGGTCTCCCGTTCCAGGATCGCGCTTTGTCTGTAGAATGGACTATGCCGGGTGCCGGACTATGCCGGGTCGAATGAGGCTGCTCCTCTGAGCCGATTCTGGTATGGAGTTTGGTTGATTCGGATGCTCAGCGAGCCGCCTTTTTGCGATGAGGAAGTCTTCCCTTCATCGCGGTCCATAGCGATAATCTGGTCCAGCGGATCGGGGCCACTGTATCAAAGTCTTCGCCACGGCATCCGCTGGCGCGACGCCAATTTCGCTTGACTATAGGACAAAATAGGACAAAATAGGACAAAATAGGACCTATAGAGATATCATTATGATCCCGCAGCCAGCCGCCTCGGCCTCCACGTCACCGTTTCGCCAGTCCCCGTTGCCTCACCTGCACATCTACAGTGAGACATGTCCGTGGTGTGAACAGGAGATTCCGCCTGACAAACTCCAAGAGATCAGTGGGAAGATTGCCGCGAGGGAGCGCCAGCAGGCGGACGCGATCACGGCGAAGCTTGAACAACAGCATACTATCGACAAGGCCCAGGCGGACGCTAAGGCCAAGGCTGACCTAGAGCTTGAGCGCCAGTACAGTGCCGCCCGGGAAACCGCCGCGCGCGAGGAAGCACGGAAGGCGGCCGAAGCGGCTGCCGCGGAAAAGCTCGCGGAAGCCGAGCGCAGCCGACAGGAGATGCAGGCCGGGTTACAGCAGCAAGTGGCGCAAGCGGAAGCGGGCCGGATCGCCGCCGAGCAGACTGGCGCTTCACTGCAGACGCAATTGCAGCGACTCCGTCAGGACAGCGAGGCGGCGTTGGCGGCAGCGAAGGCTGAAGCCAAGGCCAAGGAAAGCGAAATCCATGCAGAAGCGCAACAGTTGGCGCGAGCGGCGGTGGCGGAGAAGCTTGCCGCGATCGAAAGCGCACGCCTGCAATCAGAGGCCGCGTTGCAAGCCAGGATAACGGAGATCGAAGCGACCAAGGCCGCTGCCGAGCAGAAAGGCGCTGCCCTGCAGCTACAGCTCGATGAGATACAAAAGGTCAAAGACGCCGAAGTCGCGAAAGTAAAGGAGGATGCGGCCGCCGCAGCTATTCGCGTCCGTCAGGAGGCAACCGAGGCCGCCGAAGCACTCGTGCGCGACAGGAGCGCCGAAAAGGACAAGGCTGTCGCCGAAGCCCATGCGAAGAGTGCGGAGGCAGAAGGCAAGCTCGCAAAGCTGTCAGAGCAATATGAACTCGCGCTGAATGAACGCCTCAGCTCCCAGCGCGAAATTCTGGAAAAAGCCAAGGACGACGCAATCAACGGGGCGAAGGCTAAGGCTTTTGAGGAAACACAAAAGCTGTCGAACAAGGTGACCGAGCTGCAGCGCGCTCTCGAAAACAAGACAGCCGAGGAGCTTGGCGAAGGCGCCGAAGTCAATTTGTTTGAGGCGCTGAAGAAGGAGTTTCCCGACGACCGTATCGAACGCGTCGCCAAAGGCACTCCGGGCGCCGACGTTCATCACGTCGTGCTTCACAACGGCCGCGAATGCGGGACGATCATCTATGACTCGAAGAATCACAAGGCATTCCGCAATGAGCATGTGGCGAAGCTGGTAGAGGATCAGATTGCGGCACGGGCCGAGCACGCAATTCTGTCCACCCACAAATTCCCGCAAGGGGCGCGGCAGCTGCACATGCAGGATGGCGTGCTGCTAGCCAATCCGGCCCGGGTAGTGACGGTCGTCGCCCTTATCCGTCAGCACCTGTTGCAGACGCACAACTTGCGCCTAAGCAGCGCCGAGCGGCAGGACAAGGCAGCTGCGCTCTACGCCTTCATTACGTCGGAACGTTGCACCCAGCTCCTTGGCCGCGTCGATGCGCATACGGACGAGTTGCTTGATCACCAGGTCAAGGAGAAGAAGTGGCATGAGATCGCCTGGAAAAAGCAGGGCGAAGCGATCCGCTCGATCCAGAAGGCCAAAGCCGAACTGTCCACAGAAATCAGCTGCATTATCGGCACGGCACCCGACGACGCGCTAAAGCTTGAAGAAACCGAGCAATGACCAATCCCGCCATAGCCGAGTTCCGGCCGAACATCGTGGAATTGCAGGAGCGCCGGCTCGACCGGACGGTCCTGCGCACCTACCGCACCAAGGTCAATCTCGATGACGTGGTGCCGAACGGTAATCAGCCACGAATTGGGCCAAAGGAAGACGATGAACTCCAGCGGCAGATCGAAGCGAATGAGGGGCTATTCGAGCCCCTCCTTGTCGAGCCCCACCCGGACCTGCCAGGAAAATTTAGAATCATCGACGGTGATCGGCGTTGGACAAACTCGCGCCTCTTGGTCGAGCGCGGACGCGAGCAATATCGCCGGATTCCCGTGGAGGTGACAGACAGGACACTCTCAGAGGACGAACGGCTACGCGTATGGATTTACATTCACCGCCAGCGCAAGGAGTGGGATGCTAAGGAAAAGGAGATGGTTGCGTATTACCTTGTCGATCTGATGGGACGAGCCAGCGCGGCCAACATCCTAGGTATCACAGTCCGTGAACTCGACAAGCTCGTTGAGGTTTTCGAGATTTCTGAGAAGTTCACCAAACTGCGTGATCCCAGCGCCGCCATCACCTGGGCGCGTGAGTTGATGGGAGTAAGCAAGAAGCTTTTGGTGCCCAGCGTCATCGACGCCGTGGTTAAGAAGGTAAATCAGAAGCGCATCACGAACTCGAAGGATCTGCGGAAGCTTCGGGCCATCCTGCCGGATCCGGTGGCGCGAGCGCACTTTCTAAGCGAGGAAGGTGATCTAGAGTCTGCACAGCTACGTTTGCGTCCGATTGAGAAGAAGGCTAAGGATGGCCTCCTCGCCGAACTGGAAGCTGCGATCGAAGCGATGAAAAATGTGCCATGGACCGCCCTTCAGGAGATGAAAGGCAATACCGGTGTGCTGAAGAAAATCGAGGATGCCGAGGAATTGCTTAAGTCGCTACGTAAGGCTCTCAATGACTGATTCCATCACGAATACGGGAGATCAACTCCCGCAAAGAATGGCTGTAGCCGCGGACCTCCAGCTGTCCGCGCCGACGCCGAGGGCGGCGCAGCGGGTCCTGGAGTTCTTCATCGCCCAGAATGAACAGCGACCACGCCCGCAAGGCCTACCTGAACGCGACACGCCGGTTCGCAGACTGGTGTGCGAGGCGCACGGCCTGCACCAGCTCACCGGCGTACAGTCGTTCCACGTCGCCGCCTTCGTCACGGTCAGGGCGGATTCATAGACAGAATCGGGCGCCATCGGAAAATTTGAACTTCTCTTAGGGACAGACATGAACTGGATAAAGGGAGCGAAATGGCGGAAGTGGGACTTGCATGTCCATAGTCCCGCCTCCCACAATTTTAAGGGCGACTGGAACCAGTTCATCATCCAGCTCGGCAACGCAGACTGCGACGTCATCGGCATCAACGACTATTTTTCTATCGCCGGATATAAAGAAATTCAGCGACGGCTGAACGACCGGGCGCGCCAGCCGAAGGCAACAAGCCCTATCGAGAAGCTCTTGAAAAGCTGAAGGCAAGATACTGCTGCCGACGGTCGAATGCCGGATGAATAATGTGGTCGTCGACAAGAAGGAAGTCCGGCCCTCGGATCAATTTTCATTTGATCTTCAGCCCGGAGGTGTCGCCAGATGATATTGAAACCTTCCTGAAAGGCCTCAAGGTCAAAGGCACCTCGATTGGCAGCCGATACTCCGATGCGCAGTTTCTGCTTGACGAGGTATCCGTCCATTTCGGCGAAACCTGCCAGGAACTGCAGCATGACGGAACATTTGCCGATCGTTTCCTGATCTGGCTTCCCTACGATGAGTATGGCGGCATAGACACCATCAATCCCGACACGGATACGCTCTTTAAGGAAGGGCTCGTCTGCGAAGCGGATATCCTTGGTTCGTCCAATAAGGCGCAAGCGGATTTCTTTCTCTGGAAGAACACCAAGTTCACCGAGGATCAGTACCGGAAATGGTTCCGCCGCCGGAAGCCCTGCATCAAGGGCAGCGACTCGCACAACGTGAACGACGAGCTGGGCAAGCTCAAGGACCACCTCTCCAAACCCACGGACAAGTATTGCTGGATCAAAGCCGACCCGACCTTCGCCGGGCTGCGGCAAATCATCAACGAGCCGGAGGACCGTGTGTACATCGGGCGCCTCCCGCCAAAGATGGATGAGGTACGAAGCAATCCCACCCGATATATTTCGCAGGCCCGCATCCACAGAAGCGGCAATGCGGAGAACGGCGACGTCTGGTTCGACTGCGACATCCCCCTCAACTTCGACATGGTCGCCATCATCGGCAATAAGGGCACGGGCAAAAGCGCGCTAGCCGACGTGCTGGCCCTGGCCGGGAACACGCATTGCGACGCCAAGTACCTCTCGTTCCTCACGAAGGATCGCTTTTGCGAGCGAAATGGCAGGATTGCAAAGCAGTTCGAGGTCGAACTTCACTGGGCAGACGGCACAAAGAGCGTGACCTCGCTAAACGCGAAGCCCGATCCCAACAATGTGGAGCTGGTCAAGTACATCCCGCAAACATATCTGGAAAAGGTTTGCACCGAAACGGAGCCGGGCCAGCAAAGCGAGTTTCAGCGCGAGCTTCGCAAGGTGATTTTCTCGCATATCGGCGATGCCGACAGGCTCGGCAAGGAATCGCTCGACGAGTTGATCGAGTACAAGACCGAAGAGCTGGCGGAGCAGCGAAACGCACAGCGACAGGAGATTTCCCGGCTAAACGGAGAACTGGTACGCCTCGAGGTCAAAGGCACCGCCGATTACGCCGCCCAGCTCGAAGCGAAGCTCAAATTGAAGCGGCAGGAATTGGAAGCGCACGAGGCCATCAAGCCGGCGACGGTCGAACAGCCGACCAATCTGAGCCCGGAACAGCAGGCGGTCTATGCGCGAGTTGCCGGAGAGCTGGAAAAGGAACGAACGACACTGGCCGCACTGGGAACGCAGATCGCCGAGCACCAGGTTAAACATAAGACGCTGACCGAACACATCGCGCTTGCAAAGAAGCTGGAAGGAAAACTCGATAATTTCGAGGCTGAGTTCACGCGGATCAAGCAGGAATGCGCTGCCGACTGCAAGAAGCTCTCTCTGGATATCGGGACGATTATTACCCTGACGATCGACAAGACCGCGCTAACGAAAAAGCGCGATGACCTTCTTGCCGAAAAAGCCAAAGTCGATGGCGCCCTCTCTCCGACTGAAGATAGTAGCCTTCTTGCGCAGAAGACTGCCTGTGAGGCGAGGATCAAGGCGCTGCAGGAGAAGTTGGACGCGCCGAACAAGCACTACCAGGCTTTTCAGGAGGCGCTTAAAACCTGGCAGCAGCAGAAGGAACTTATCGAGGGTGATGCCGCGAAAGCGGACACTCTCAGATGGTATGAGGGCCAGCTTAAGTACATCAAGGAACTGCTCCCGCAGGAAATCGCCGCCGTGGAGGAAGAGCGGCGGGTGGCGGCTCGGAAGGTGCATGAGAGCATCGCAGCCATAAAGGACGTTTACCGAGAACTGTTCGCGTCGGTCCAGGAACTCATCGAAGGCAGCGTCATCATCAAGGAAGGCTTTAAGCTCACCTTTGACAGCAGCATCGTCGAGCGCGCGCTTCAGCAGGATCTTTTTGAGAAGTACATCAATCAGGGCGTTGTCGGATCATTCTGCGGCAAAGACAAGGGCGCGACCATGCTGGAAGAGCTGCGCGCCGAATACGACTTCAACAAGGTCGATGACGCTATTGCTTTCGCGGAGAAGGTCACGTCGTATCTTCTGCACGACATGCGCGGTGCGCAGCACGGGAAAATGAACATCGCCTCCCAGCTCCGCAAGCACGTGGAGCCGAAGCAGCTTTACGATTACCTGTGGGCCTTTCCTTACCTGGAGCCCGAGTACTCGCTGAAGCTCGACGGCAAGGACTTAAGTCATCTCTCGCCGGGCGAGCGGGGAACGCTGCTGCTGGTCTTTTATTTGCTCGTAGACAAGAGCAATAATCCGATCATCGTTGACCAGCCCGAAGAGAATCTCGACAGCCAGACTGTCTACCGACTGCTTATCCCGGTCATCAAGGAAGTCAAGAAGCGCCGCCAGATCATCATGGTGACGCACAGCCCGAACATCGCGGTCGTTTGCGACGCGGAGCAGATCATTCATGCCTTTATCGACCGCGCGGACGGAAACCGGGTTGTTTATACGATGGGGGCAATCGAATCCCCACAGATCAACAAGTATCTAGTCGATGTGCTGGAGGGCACTCGCCCTGCCTTCGACAATCGGGGATCAAAATACTATGCCAACTAAGGTCGCGAGCCCATCAAAAAGAGCACCCTTTTTAAAACAGCCGCTGTGGCAGGGTCTTCCAATCGTCATCGTCGGTCAGGCAAGTGCGGGGTTTCTTCAGTTTCGGGCAAAGCCATTAAGACCTGTGTGAGGATTTCGTCCGAATTGTTCTCGTTGGTCAATCGTGGACTAGACGCATTGCCGGTGACAGACTTAGACAATATTCTTGATTAGCCATTTGAGTTCCTTCTCCAGCAACTGCGGATCTTTGCAGACGTGGAATGCCCAACGCCCGAGCTTTCCCCAGTGGTTGACTGCGGAGATCCATCGTTTGGCGGCCTGGTGCTTGGCGCATCCTGATCATCCTCAAAGCCTTTGATTTCAAGGATCACCATCGCGCCGCTATCTAGTCGAACCAGATAGTCAGGCACGTAGGCATGACTCATGCCGAAGTATTCGTAGGGGATCGTGAATTCCAGATGATCGTTTCGCGCGTAGAATGCGACGCCGGTCGAATCTACTGCCATCTTTTCCAGGTAAAACGCTGCGCTTTGTTCCCAGGTTTCCGTGTCCAAGACTACTTGGTTCAACTGACTCTTTACTGTCGCGTGACATACACGGGTCGTCTTGAAGTTTACGTCAGAGGTCGAACCAATAGGTTTATAGCGATTGAGGATTGGCAATAGCGGGGGTTCGCCTTCTTCGTCATTCGGTTCGATGGCGCTTAGGAGTCGTTCTGCAGTTAGAGTTGCATATTTTTCGAGTCCCAGTTCGCATGGATGGCAGTGCCTCCAATCAACTTTGCGGTTCACATACGCATCCACAGGACGGTAAATCTGCGGGAAAAGTTGGTGTCGAGATCGGAGTCGAAGCTTCGCGTCGCCGTTACCAGTGCCTTCTGTTAATCCCCATGCGACCTGCCGTGCGATCTCGAACTTGATCGTTTGGAGATGGACACTCCGGTAATATTCCTCGCGATCTTGGAGCTGCGTCTGAAATCCCCCACTTAACGACGGATGGCCATACTGGTATCCGACTTAAGGCTTGACGAATACCGCTGTCGGCGTCTTGTCAGGCGTTAATAATAGTACCTCCATTTTTTCGATATCCGCCTTGATGAGGTTCTGCTTCAATGCGACAACGTAATTCTCGACTACTGGAAATCTAATCTCGAAGTCTGGCCGCTCAGGCATTGCGTAGACGTGGTTCTTTGGCTTGTCTTCCGGTACCGCTTCTTTCGTGGGCCGCCCTTTAAAGGGAATCACTGAGAAGGGAATGCCATAGATATCTACATATTCTTCGGTAAGCATTCCCGTTTCGGGATCGACCGTATAATCCATTCGGCGTAAGCCGCGCCCTACGACCTGTTCGCAAAGCAACTGACTGGTGAATGCGCGCAGCCCCAAGATGTGAGTCACATTATTCGCGTCCCAGCCCTCAGTGAGCATCTGCACTGAAACCACACAGCGGATTTTTTCGCCTGGCTTTCCTGGCTTTCCGACGGAATCGACGATCTGCCGCAGCGCTTCGGCGGCTTCGCTGCGCGTTGCCTTGGGGTCATCGCTTTCTGCTTCGGCAATCAACTTTGAGTCGATCCGCAGCGTTGGGTGGAAGCCTTCGCGATTCGAAAAATACTCTGGAAACAACCTGCCTTTGCCGTAAGTGACCTTGGTCTTGGCTTTTTTCCGTCCTGCGCTGCCGCCATTCTCAACCACCTCGATTGTCTCTTCGCCAGAAATCTTTTGATAGAAAAGCTGTGCGATGTCCGTGTTGTCGCACACTAGGATGAGCACGGGCGGGATGTGTTCTTTCTCTGCTTCGGCATTTACGAAATAGTCAAAGCGCTCCTTCCACTGGCTCGCGAGCGTATTGAGCGCATCCTCAGCTTCGCGCCATATGACTTCGGGCTTAGGTTTGCCGCCGGGCAGCTTTTCGCCCGGTTGAAGGTTATTCGTGATGTGTTTCCACAGCGCGAAATACTTCGGATCGGGCCGGCCAGTCGTATCACTCACCGGAATCCGAGGAATTTTGACGATTCCTGACTCGATCGCATCCACCAATCCAAAATCGCAGATCAACATGGCAATGGCGATCCTTCGATGTAGCCGCTGCCGAACAGGTAAAACGGTGTCGCCGATAGATCGACACAGAACTTTACCCCACAACCTTGGTTGATCCTATCCAAGCCGGACACCCAAACCGTCGCTTCTTCGCGCTCAGCTTTCTCCTCTGGACTGAGCGCCACATCGACCTGGGCCGGTCGATAGGCGTGATGCGCTTCATCGTTCAAGACTATGATCGGCGCGCGCTCATAAAGATCGCTTAGTACACGCTTAGCGAACGCTTCCGGACTCTCCTCTCCTTTGTTTACGACAACGTAACTCTTTCCGCCTTCGGCGTGCGGCGATTCCGGCGCGAATGCGTGCCAGTTGGTCACGAGGACTTTACCCTTCTTCAATTCGGGAATGAGTTGTGAAGGCACGATCTCAAAAGCCTGATAGTAGTTCCCTTCGTGCTCGGGCCGCAAAACTTGGAGCCGCTCTTTCACTGTCAGATTCGGGCAAACGACAGGTGCTGCGACGGGAACCGAGTGTCGCCCGGAACACGCCCGCGATTGCAAAAGGTCCAAGCAATTAACATCGACATGACCACGGTCTTCCCGCTTCCTGTCGCCATTTTGCAGCCGTAGCGCATCAGCGGCGGTAACCATGATTCATTAGGTTGATCGATGAGCTCGGAAAAACGGCTCGCTCACGAGTGCCAAGAGACTCCGGCCTCTCGCCTCTGCACAAGCGCTGATAATCCTCGATGCTCAGCGCTGGTTTAAACCGCGGCTTCTTGCCGGAACCCAGGATCTCATTGAGGTAAATCACAGTTTCGACCGCTTCGAGCTGGCAGAAGAAAAGACGGCGCATGCGATCCTTGCGCCACCAGTGCGTCAGCAGATGTTTGGTTACTGCTGTCGCGTTCTCATATCTCGCGTCGCGCCACCGCTTCACATCCTCGCGCAACGCATTAATCAATGGCAGATCGTCGCGTTCCTCTTCGGCGAACAATTCGCGTTGCATGCTGCCAGTTAGTTGCGTCTTATACCAATAGCTTGCGGGGCGCCGCCCCGGAGCGCGTGTGGCTTCGCCGGTGTTCGTGTTATAAACCCAATGCTCGGTCGGCTCAGCAAACGGGTTGCAAAGAATAGGCTTGTTTACCGGCTGAACTGGAATCTCGGTTTGCCCAGTCTCACCCATGACCGCCTCGACTTTTCGGTACCTTCTTCCTCATCACGAGAGCCATGCTGTCATGCGGCCTCCAACCGATGCACCCGCATCACTTCGTTTCCCCGGGGGTCGATCACCTTCACTGCGGCCCTCTTGTATTTGCCGGCGGGGAACGGCAAAGATCGCGTCCCGCTCAGCGCAGCGAATCGCTCATCATCGATCGCACCCTTCAGCGCATTCGCCAGCTTCGACCACGCCGTTTTGTCAGGGAAAAATGCCTGGGTGATACAAAACGTCCGCGCATCGTAAGTTATCCAGAAACCACGCCGCTACCTTGTCCGCGTTCGTCGCCAAGATCGAGTTGTCCACCGGGTTGTAAATATCGACTCCTTGCAGCTCGATTTCGAACATTCCATCGGCTGCCGTCCGTAACTCCGTGCGTGGCGTTCCGAACACCGTGAAAATCTGCGCGTTCGGCGTCTCCTTTAAAAGATCGCCCATGTTCACATCAGGTCGGATATGCGCTAGGTGACAGCGCACGCGCGGATTCGGGTCCTCCTGGATTGCACCTTGCGCCGCCGCATCAAAGCTGAAACCGGCAAACACGATCGCGTCATAGCCGCGCTTGCTGGCACCGTGCAGCGCGTTTTCTACCTGCCACGCTGTTACCGGACCGAACTGCGGCCGAACGATACCACCACACGTTGTACGCCTTTGCCGTTCACCACCCACTCCCCTTCGGCGTGCAAAAATTCGCCCTGGATCGGCTCCAAACGCGAAAATTTGATCACCTTGTTGTTGGGAAAACGCACGCCATCGGCCTCTAACAGCCGCCGCATCTTGTCGAGATACGCCTCGGCATTCACCACCGACTCCGACGGCTCAAATGTCTCCAGTTTCTCTGGCTCACCGCCGATCGGCATGTATTTCGAGTGATTCCTCCGCAGGCATCACCGCCTCCATCGTGAACGGGCCCGACACCCGCACTACGTTGCGCTCCAACTCAGGCTTATCGACCGATTCTTCTTGCTCGGCGCTTGCGGCAATACAGTCATTCACCTCACCCATCTTCGCCCGCCATGCCGCGCGATACTCGGTCAGTACCGACTTCAACTGCGTGGGCCACTCATCATCCGCGTCAAACGGTACCTCCCACTCCTTCCATTCCTGCTTGGGTAACTGGCAACGGCGCCGATCCGCCTCCGTGATCGACTTTCTACCCTCTCGCTTTTCTTTTTCTAAGAGCTTGGCCGCAAGTCGCTGGCGCAGCTCAGTGGTCACGACAAACAAACCCTTGTTCAGCGCTTGGAGCTTCGCCCAGAGTATCGGCGCATGTTTTGCAAAGATGGCATCCAGAGCCACATTCTGCGCGATGCTCTTAAGCGTGACGTGCGACACAGTCTTGCATTCAAATGTCACTTACCTTCGATTTCCTTTGCGGGATCACTCAGCCAGGGACCTTGCGAATTCCGTTGCAAACTCACCGTTACCGACCTTAGTTTGTAGTAATCAAACTTCGCCGTCAGCAGTCGCTGTCGATCCAAAGCCAACGCCACCCTGCTGGTATCGACGGTAATCCAACGCCGTCCCCACTGTTCGGCGACATAAGCAGTCGTGCCGCTGCCACACGTTGGGTCGAGGACAAGGTCACCGGGTTCCGTTGTCATCAGCAGGCATCGTTGAAGGATCCGAACGTTTGTTTGTACGACATATACCCGATCAGAAGCACCACCCAAATCACTCCATAAGTTCGCGATCGGATAGGCGGGGAAGTCGTCCAGAAATCGCTTGTAGCGAAGTCGAGTATCGAGCGGCTGCAAACGATCAGCGTTCGCAAGACGCGCCATGCCCTCAGCGGTTGTTGTCCATCCTCTATCTGCGAATGGAAGGTATTCACGCCCGTTCATCTGCACGGGAAAGAACATCGCACTTCCCGGTCCCGAGGGGCGACCTTGGCGTTGTAGGTGATATCACCGAGCGTGAAGGCTTTCCAACCTTTGTTCGAAAGCTCCTGTTGAAGCGTTAGTTCAGTTGAACGGGCTATCTCCCCCGACGGTGACTCAAATAGCGAGTACGTGTCAGCATTTTCGCCGAGCGCTTTGTTGGTGAGGACCGGACGATATTTCAACTGCGCCTCGTCTTTCGCGTACCAAAGCAAGTAGTCACATGTTTGAGGTAGATGGCGGGCCGTTTGTCCCGAAGTCTTCGAACACACTATGATGGCGATAAAATTCTTCGCCCCAAACGCTTCATCCATCACACTGCGGACCCTGTGCAAATTCTCGTCCCCGATTTGCACAAAAATGCTGCCAGTATCCGCCAGCAATTCTTTGCAAAGCATCAGCCGGTCACGCAGATAGGCAAGATAGGAGTGAACGCCCAACGTCCAGGTGTCGCGATAAGCTTTCACCATCTCTGGCTCGCGCGTGAGATCCGCCTCCTTGTCCTTCACGTCCCGCTTGCTGATCTCAGGCTGGAAATTCGATGCGAACTTGATGCCGTAGGGAGGATCGACATAGATCATCTGTACCTTGCCCGCTAGCGCTTCGCGCCGCGCCAAACTCGCTATCACTTGCAGCGAATCGCCAAGGATCATCCGATTCGTCCAGTCCACGTCGTGCTCGTAAAACTGCACCGCCTCTTGATATTCCAATTGCGGATCGGCGAACAAATCGCGCTGTACGGATTCGCGCGCCACTACTTTCAAGATCGCCTGTGCCGAGATGCGTTCATGAATGTGCAGCGCCACCGGATCGACCTCGAACCCCTTTCTCTCGCGCTTGCCAGCCCATTCAAGCCATGGCTCGTGATTTTTCAGAGCTTCCGCCAAAAACAGCGCCTCCTTCTTCAACAACGGTCGGCCACATGCCTCTCGCAAGAGCTCCGGTAATCTATCGCTCCCGCCCTCCGGATCAGATCGCAACAACGGCGGCAAATGCGGGTTGTAAGCAAACTCCAACTTCGGCGCCTCACTTACTTTCCCTTGCGCCGCCAAGCCAGCCGGCGGGATATTCTTCCGTTTCGTGTCGTGCCGGTAATCTACGACAGGAGCCTTCTGGTCTGGATT
The DNA here is from genome assembly GCA_963736745.1 of uncultured Verrucomicrobiae bacterium. Lineage (GTDB taxonomy): Bacteria > Verrucomicrobiota > Verrucomicrobiia > Chthoniobacterales > JAFAMB01 > JAFAMB01. The sequence continues at coordinate 61,680 of CAVTQD010000027.1, forward strand.
CTTTTTTCGCGCCGCCACCTTGCTGGCTTTTACATCGCATTACCCTTCGTGCTCAATCAAAATGCACCAATGTCCCATCCTATCTGATCGCTCTCACGATCCGATTTAGCCTGCTCTGAGCAACCGAAATAACTCTGACCGACATCATAGATGCGGTGAACGGGTTTCATGAAGAAGAGAAGCGCAGAGGAGGCTCGAAATTCATTTGCGCTCTAAGGGGACACCTCAGAAGGGAAATTTACATAAAATTCCCTTTTTCAGGTGTCCCCATAACCAGCTCGAACCGATAACTCGCTGGTTTCCAACCCGCGTTGCCGGCGGAGAATTCGGCCACGGCTGTCGAATCAACTCCGATGCGGAAAGCGGTTATCCAGGGCCCTTGTGACAGCTTCATTCACCACGGGATGACGCAACGCCGAGCGGTACTGGAAGACCTTATTTTCGTACTGTTCGGCGTACCGGAGGTCGAGAGCGGCCTCGAGACGGGCGAACCCGCAGTTTTGCAGATGTCTCTAACCTTCATGGCTTCAAGCGAGCTCGTGCCGGGGGCTTCTCAAACAATCGATCCAGGATTTACTGATCGCGACAGTCCAAACCATAATCCAATTTGTAGGGAGTTTCTAAAGTCTCTCTTCAACGTTCAGCAATTAATCAGTCACAACTGTAGGCGGATGAGCGTGCAGTCTCGATCGTTGCTGCTTCGTGGACTTCTGAGGCTTAACGCGTCGCTTCGTTCTTTTTCAAGGCGGGATTCTGCCGATACCGCTCTGCGTTCGAGTGATTCGATTTGTGCAGTCTGTGCACTCAGTCTCCCGGAAGCCCTGGCCAGGTCGCGAACGATCGAGTCCCGCTCCGTTGAAAGCCGCTCCAGGTTGCTCTCAGCCTTCGCCTTGGCCTCTAGCATCTGTTCGCGAAGTTCGAATTGAATAGCAAGGTCGGTTCGTAGTTTCTGGATCTCGGCGCTTCGCCGCGCATTCTCTTTGTGGGCGATTTCCAGACGAAATTCTGTTTCTTCTTTCGATTTTTGAGCCACTGATACCTGTTCAAGAACCTGTTTGCGGATCGTCTCGAGCTGCTCCGTGGCTCGTGTTATTTCAGCTCGAAATTTCTCTTCCTCGGCAGACACCTTTTCCTTTAGGACCTCTACTTTCGATTGGCATTCCAACTTCATCTCGAGAACAATTTTTTGTGCTCCTTCGCGTGCGGCGTCGACTTCCTTCTCCAGAATGTCCAGCCGCGCTTGCGCACTCTCCTTGGCGGTACGCTCAGTTGAGGCCTCTTGCCGGATTGAGCTCAGCTCGTTCCTGCTGTGATCAAGCTCCGCTTGGAGTGCTGAGTTTTCCCTTTGCAGATCTGCGAGCTTTTCGTGCAATTGGACGGTTCGGTCGTGTGCCTGCGCCAATTCCTGTTCGATTTCCTCGCTTCTTTTACTAAAGGTGTTTTCTCCGTGCTCAACCGCCGTCGCCCAGGCTATAAGCATGGCATCGGCGACGGGTCTCGGTAGGGCTGCTCTGAGCGCGTCAACCTTAGTCTGCTCGTCTTTCCAGAGTTTCAGTTCGTCGTTGATGGTGGTGCGGCTGCCTTGCCGGATCTCAGCGTAAATCAAATCAACGGTTACTTCGTGGGCCTGGCGTCCGGCTGTTACCAGCTTGCGGCGGCTTACTGGGTTCGGAAGCGCGTGTCACTGATGCGACTCATCTCCCCTTCCCTTTAGCCGAAAAGCGGCCAAGATGTCGAGAACACAATAAATACACCGATATAATGTTATACACATAACGATAGAGTGGCAAAATTTATGATAATTCATTTTATCATAAGAATCTCAGGCGTACGGTTCGGTTCCGGAATCTTGAAGATGGAGCCCCGACAAACAGGTGAAAAATCCCCCGGTTTTGCGGTCGAGAGCGTTGTTGGGTTTGCCGACAAGCCTCTCCCCCGGTTTAGACGGCTCCTCAGGAGCAAATCGAGCGGAGCGCAGGAGTTGCCAGATTGCGGCTGCGAATGACATTGAAGCGATCTGCGTCTGGGCTGGCTGAATATCGTGATTCTGCTCACACTTTGAGGAGCTACCAGAGGGAGATTTCGAGGCTCCTCTTTTGGGCCGTCGAAGTGCGGCGCAAACCGCTCTCAAGTCTCAACCGGGAAGACTATAAGCGTCACGTAGCGGACCACTGTTCGGTCTTTCAGCGAGCGTGCGGCGTCAATGCGTTCCAGGCCGCGAGAGAGTCCATGTAGTCTCTCCAGTGCGAGATTTTTCGGTTTTCAATCTTTATGATTGAGCAAAACCGATTGTTGTACTTTACGCCTGTCGCGAGGATGGTCCCATGGACTTCATATTCGATGACCACGACACGGCCGTTGTCTGCCTTGTGGGTAATCAACTTATCGGCGGATTGAAGCTCGATGTTGTTGCCATAGCCCCTGAACTGGTCCATCAGATCGGCGCGTCCTTGGATTACGCGAGGCCAACCGGGAAAGTCGTAGAGGACCTCGTAAACGACGTCGTCAGCGACGATGTCGAAGAAGTGCTCGCCATCAACAAGGTCGCCTAGCGCCCCTCGAACCAGATCGAAGTAAGGTCTAGCGGGCTCGTAGGCAGCGTATTTCGGATTTGGCATTCTTGACTCTCCATGCGCTTCGCGAGGTTGACAACGTTGATATACATTGTGACAAGTGGACGATCTTCCGATCTTCTTCTCATTGCCGTCGTAGCTCGTAACAAGCGTTCCAAAATCAAATTTAGTGCCGTCAAAATCCGGACCAAAGATCTAATTTCATCCGACAAGTAAGCACTTTTCGGGCGCCAATCCGACGAGTAAGCACAATTCAGGACCTAGGAATTGCCCGAATTATGCTTACTTGGAAGGTAGCTTTCGACGAAAAGAATATCTTAACTTATTCAATACGAACTGCTTATATACTGTTTATATACGCTTTATGCGAAACTTTGGAAGTAAGCAGATTTCGGTATTCGGACACACGCCGACGGCCGAACCACTAAACCTTACGACCGCCGGCAACAGGTCGTCCTCCGTGAGGATGTAGAGCGGATCCGCTATTAACAATTCTCGCTGGGAAGAAAGTAACGAGGTGAAAGACCAGGTTTTTATCAGTTATAGTCACGAGGACGACAGGTGGTGTCGCACTGTACTTAATTCGTGGACTACCTCGAAGCTCAGTCTACGATTTAAGTGCAATCCGACAGCTGCCGCGATCGCTTTAATCGTGGCGGTCTATTTAAAAAAGCTAGCATTCGCGCCGGCCATTGTCTTGACCTGTACTCCCCAAACCGAAAGAGAAAGTCTCACAGCTGCGGCTATCAAAAGGCCATGGAAGATGCAGAGCAGAACAAAGGCCGCCGTAAAAGCGCTGAGCATCGCATCGTGGCTGGGCCAGATCCTAATCTTCAT
>CAVTQD010000028.1:0-180685 GCA_963736745.1 uncultured Verrucomicrobiae bacterium
TACGACGAGAAGATGGAAAGATGGGTCGCTTAATAGAACATGCCGGCTTTAGTCGCAAAGTGGGCAGTTGAATTCGAAAAAAGACTTCGGGACCAAACAACCGGAAGAGCTGAAAAAGCCCTTTCGTCACCATTTTGAAAAACTCGGATACAAAGAAGACGAGAAAAATCGCCTGAACATTTTTTGAGAGATGTTCCGTCGTTTTTGGACTGATTTGCATCCCCAACAGCTCAATGAGCTAAGAGGTGATTGACACACTATTCAGCCGATTCCAAATCCTGGTAACCAAACGGCTCCGGTGCAATGGCAAGCCGCCTCGCCACCTACACCATCACCGAGTCCGGAAAATGAGAAAAGCGTCCTTGTGGTCGATTCCTGAATTCAGGTAACCACCGATGAACGTGTTCTTTGTCACACCAAGGACACCAAACTTAGAATCCGTCGTCCAATGACGCGACCGCGTAGGTTGCTCCTTTTTCATTCTTTCACCTCATTTTCTTTGAGGAAGTTTTCCAGGTCAAACTGGCGCACACGGATTGACCGGTCGCTCCATCGGATAGCTTTAATTTTCCTGGACTTGCACAGACCGCGCATGGTGCCTTCGTCGACGCGACGGGCTTCGGCAGCTTCTGTGATGGTAAGGGTTCTTACAGTGTGCGGAATCTCTCCAAAGGTTAGACTCTTCATTTACTATACGTACGTAGAGCTGCTTAAGAACACTTGTAACCGTCCGGGCAGGGCTGCGAGTACTTATAGACGATGCACCCACAATTTGTTCCGTACACCCACGAATTGGCCAAAGCCTGCGGGAGAAATTCAGTCCGACAAATGCGTCGGCAGGTCCGGCCAAGAACGATTCCGCACACTCATCCTTAAAAGCTATCCTATCAAAGAACGCCCGCGACCTGAGCGAGTTTTATTGGACGGCCCTGGACATCATAGAACGAAGGAGGACAGCATGAAACCTCGATTCACATTCGCCAAAGACCACCTTCACCAAATCTATCCCGATCCCGTTCCGTGGGTTGGAGAAGTTTTCGACCCCCGCATTGAAACTCTCCTGGAGTCCCCCGACATCGATAACAAGGACAGGCTGATGATCCGACTCCGCGCCGGTCAATCCAGGACAGCGGGCGATGCGCGCCACCTATTGAAATATCTGAAGCGGGTACTACCCGAACTTTTCAACAAAGGAGCTGATGGCGGAAATTGCAAAGGAGGAAAACCAATGAAAGGATTCAATGAATTCTTCCGGATCTGCCGCTTCAACGTTCTCACCGTTACGCAGGACCTATCGCCAGCTTGCCGGTGGTGCAGATGGTAGACCGGCGCACCCTTGCCTATTTGGTGCTCACCACTATCCCGCGCATTAGTAGATGGGAGACCGGAGGAGGCTTCGGTCGCCACCCAATGGGTGTTACACGGCACGCACACCGGTCCGTTTATGGACGGCACCCCACCTACCGGTCGCACCGTCGCCTATCCGATAGCTACCTCCACTCAGGTTGAGGGCGATAAGATCTGCTCGGAGCACGTGTACCTTGACCGCCAGACGGTAGCTGAGCAACTGGGGCTCAAAGCAAAGTGGAACCTGAGGCTCAAAGCACAGGTTTTTTCACCCTCCGCAAGGCCAATCTCTACCTCACGTTCGGAATTCTCTAAAGTAAAATTCTCGTTCGGATTCACGGTGATCGGGCTCGCAGCCTTGACTCTGAACGCGGCACGGCGTGTGACAAGTCTTCTTTTAGGATAAACCCAAAATCCCAGCCGGTGTCCGATCTGTGCCAACAGGTCCGCGACAATCACCGACTTATCGGCACCGGTCATTCCTTGCGCCCCCGGCCACCCCGCTCGATTCGGCCGTTCCTTCTCTGGATCGGCCTTCTTGAACCCAAGGCCAAGGCATAAAAGCACGTGGATTACGCGGTCGCTGATTGGGCGCAGCTCCTCATGCGTAAGAGCCCATGACATAACCGATTGCGGAGGTTATGGCCACGCGCATCAGTCAGCAGGGCCGTGAAGTACAAAACGAAGATCTGCTGGGACGAACTCACGAATTCGCGGCTCCCACAGAATATCACCAAGATCCCGATCAGCTTTTTGGTAATTCCGAAGAGCGTTCTTTAACTCTTCGGCAAGTTCAAACTCTGCAGATCGGCAACGCTGCGATTCGAATCGCTGTAGAATTTCTACTACTGACTCAGGGACAACAAGACCTATGCTTAACTAACTCTCCTTAACTTGCTGGTGAGGGTCGGGAACTTAGACCCGGATCGAAGCCGGAACGAGGCGATCCAGCATTGGTTCAATTCCCGCAGCGCCAAGGAATCCGACCCTGCGAGTTGACACCGCACCAGACCGGCTAAAGAGTTGAACGATCTTGCGGAGCCCCTAGTCCTTAATGTGAAAGCTCAATCTTTAAAAACGTTCTCCGAACAATCCAGCCTGCTTGAGCGTCTCAAGTTCAGCGACGACGAGAACTCAGCCGGGTTCCACTCCGCACTGGTCATCTTCCGCCGTCCCGGGAGGACCCCCCTTTCGACCGGTCTTTCGTCCTAGGAATTTGGATAAGTTGCAAATCAGTCCCCGTTCTATAAAAGTGTGATCGACAGTTACGCCTTACTGAATCTGTCGCATCCCGGCTCGTTTCCTCCCGAAGAACGATTTAAAATAGGAAAAGCCGGAATTCCCGGACCGTCTCTGGTCAGCGGAAATCGCCGCTGAATACGTCGGTGTGCATCCCGATACGCTCCGGAAATGGGTCAGGCTCGGCAAGTTTCCCCGCATTCCCCTCCCCGGATCCGGTAAGGATTTCCGGTTTTCGAAAGTGCAAATCGACGAATGGGCGCGTAAGCGGGCGTTGGGATTGTAACCAATTGTAACAACCTACTGGGTTTTCTCCAGAGCGAGCCGAGTATCGAAAAACAGGCGCGAAGGAACGGCCATTCCAGGGTTAAAGTATTTCGCCTTATCGTAGCCTCGACAGACGGGTTTTCCCTAAATGGAGGCACAATGTACGAAGTCTCCGGGAAACCAAGCGGTAATATGTGACGCTTCCTCGCGTGAAACGATCCCCTTCGTCATGTTCTGTATGTCCGACGAAGAAAAGCCCGCCCCCGTAATGAAAATCACCATTGATCTGAAAGCTATGTCCGAAGCTCAACGTAATCCGAACTGGAAATTTGTCGGAGGTACAACGATTCGAAGGATTCAACCTAGGCTAGTTTTTACGCCCTATTTTCGCCCTTGCTGCGGCTTTCCCAGCGGGAGTTAACGTGTTCGCACCCTGTATCGCGCACCAGTTCTTTCTCAGAATCAACGACTTACAACCAAAAAAGGCCGACTCGTAACAAAACACGCAACGTCCCTGATTAGCAGATCGCATAGCTGTCCGTGCTGAATATGTTCGAAAACACTTTCTCCCGCCGAAAGGGCTACAGACTCCTCCGCCGGTGCAGGGGAAGCTTGAGGAGATAAGTGCCTACACCCGCAATCGGCTCTGGGACATTTTCTACATCTCTATTTACCGCGCGAATCAGATCGATGATCTCCAGGGAGGCCTAGATCTGTTACCTCCTCTGCGGTTTCTCTTCCGAAAAATTTGGACGGAGCTCTATCACAGACGAATTGATGAATACACCGGGCCGGAGACGTCCTTGTGGATGCTCAAGCGTGGTTTCTTTGGAGAAGATGTTTGGTATTTCCTCTTCAACATATTAGAAGCGACTTTTGAATTTCCGGCGACGCACAATTCATGCTTGTCGCCTGCTCGGCGTTCGTGAACTACCTGCTGACGCGCTGAGGCTAAAAAGTTCTGGGAGAGATCATGCCACCAATCCTCACAGTGCGAAAGATCATCCAGCTTGCACATGCATAAGGAGACACAATGAAAATCAAAACGGCAGTTTTAATGCGATAAACCGCTAAAATGGTATATTCTGACCGTGACAAAAATTCGGAATCAAATTAGAAGTTGCGCATCTGCGCAAAGTGATGGCCGACGAACCCACCCGAACAAAAGCAGCCGGCGAATGCCCCTTCGTTCTCTGGTCCGGTGGCAGGGATACCAATTCTCCCGGAGGAGAAGTCTCTTTATTTTAACGGATTTGCGATAGCGGTGGGCGGTGGAGACGTCGTGTTGACGTTGCTAAGAAACGGAGTTCCGCTTCAGACTTTGAAAATGCTTCTTTCACCGTGGCCAAGACGCTTGGCGCCGCAATTGTGGCTTCGATCCAAAAGCTTGAGGAAGTCACGAACCATACGATTATGACCGTCCAGGACGTGGCCGCGTCTACATCTAAAATAGGTGTTACAAATGAACCGCCTTGAGTACGGGTTTAATCCGAGGGCGCTTGGCTACCAGTTTGGCTACGACGAGCCTTACGTAATTCGTCGAATCGATGAGCTCGCACTGCTTGAGGATCGATGGCATTTCGGAACTGGAAATCGCCTTTCGGATCGCGTTCTAGCCAGCGCGAAGATGGTTGCATCTTACGCAATGTCGTGTGGAATTTCCTCTTTGGACGTTTTCCCGACCAAAAACAACGGGGTCACTGTGGTGCTATACATTGGCGAGGATGACCACTCCTTTGAGGTCCAGAGCGACTTATCTTTCCGATATTGGAACGAGTCCGATCCAGAGAGCGACATTGAGGAGGGACTCTCTCTTCCGGAAGTGGTCCAAAGAATCAACTCTTTTTTCAAGCCCACATGGAACTTGTTCTCTTCGTTCATTTCCGGTATTGGGATCGTTACCGCGGACGCTTCCGCAGTGAAGCATTCCACAATTCAAGTGACGGGAGTGGGATATCCGTCGTCGAACACGATTGTATCCTACGTGGACCCTTCGGATGTGTTTGCAACCATGCCCAAAGATTTTACCCAACAGTCAGCTCAGAACCTCCAATCTTCGGCGATTTGACGAATCAATCTTGCCCAGCGGCTACTCGCTGAAACAAGAGCGCAGTGATTCCGGCGACGATTGTCACCACAATATTCGAGGCGTTTCGGACAACAGAGCAAAGAAATTATTCGTACGACTCCAACTGGAAGGTCGCATGCGGTTGGAAATCTGCGATGGAAACGCGCCCCGTTTTTTGAACATCCCTGAGGACATTGTCCGGCTTCTTCCAAACGCGACGCCTTGACCACCGTTGAAACGGTTTCAGCCGTTTTCACCAAAACAAAATGCCCCAAGGATGCCCCAGGATCGCGTTTGATTGGGTGCCCGGTGTGGTGAGACTCCCCCAAAGGTGTTCAAAATGTAACGAGTCCGTTCCCATCCTTGGAGCGAACATTGGGGACGGAGCGAACATTTGGGACAGGTCAAATGCTTGCCCCGACATCTGACCTGTCCCTAAATCGGCTCTAAACGTCGTGGGATCCGATATCCACGCTTACTACGGCTTCTTCGGAAGCCTAGAAAATGACTCTGAGATCTGGTTCTGCCTTGGCTGAATATATTGTTTCTCCGGCCCGTACGGATTCGATTTAAATATCTCCCAAGCCGCTCGCGTCGCCGCCTTTTTGCTCGCCCGAAAGGACGTAGAATTTTCTCCAAAAGGTCTCAGTTGCAAGATATCGGTGCACGCGGTGCTTGCGTCAAAGCTACGTCCAGCTCGATTACCCTTCCCTCTGATGCTTCTCTCAAGTCCTTCCTCAAAGGAAGGCGGCATTTCAGTGGAGCGCTGCCAAGCAGCGACTGGGAAAGACATCGTAAAATAAGAGGACGTACATTGGGGAGGACGTACATTGGGGACAGGTCAAATGCTGATCCCGACATCTGACCTGTCCCCAAATCTGCGCAAATCTGCTCCTGAATCGGTTCCTGTGGTCCGAAGTCCATTCGAGACCTTGTAGTTTTTCCTTTTCTCGCGGGAAGGTCCTGAAGAGAGCGAGGGCATTTCGAGGAGAGACATTCCCTAAAGGACTGCGACTTTTCCCCCACCAAGAGACGTACATCCAAATTCGGGTACCAGTCGTTAAACACTGTTGCGCGGGTCTGGTTGCCGTTTGGTGACACTTAGAATCCGCCAATAACGTCGGGATCGTCGCCGGGGCATAATGACCAGGAGCGACAAGTGCTAAGGTCCAGCATCGCGCCACCAGAACCGATCTTGAAGGCAGCCGCTGCCTCCAGACTGTGGCTTTTACAAGCCAGCACCGCTCCAGGCGAAGAGAGCCAGAATTGTACCTGCAGCGACTGCGGCTCCGACGCTCATTTGTAGCACAAACATCACCGCAGGCGATGCGCTCCATTCACGTTCCACCAAACGGGCATCTCCGCGAGGACGAGGATGAATGACTGCACCCACCATTGCCGCAGGAAGACCGAAGGAAACATCAGCACCAAACGAGCGCGAGAATAAGTGAGCCATAAAAGATCATACTATCGCAATTATGATACGCAATGTTTATTATGGTAATTATTGAGATCCAAAGACATCGGTGCCCGCGCCGGCGTGTTGGAGTCAAACGACGTCGATACGTAGGAAGCTTGCTCATTCCCGAGCATTTCGCCGATATTTTTTTGTCGGCTGACGCCCGGATATTGAAGCGGATCTTCCCTTAACGTATATTTCTATTGGACGAAAGGAGTCCAATGACATACGCATCGGTCGCAGACTCCGTAGACGTTGAGGTTTACGCTGATTGGGCCTTCATAATGGTGAGAATGGTGTACGCCTCAGTCGGAGCAGACCCCTGGATCATCGTTCCCGTTATATCAGAACCAGAGTTTACTCCTCTGGAGTTGTCGTACATGAGTCGATAACCCTTCTGGCGCTTTTTCCGGCGTAAGCGTCAAGCCGGCCAAAGTTGAATATTGGGCGACCGGCGAATTGCAGGCCGCGTTGTTTGGCCTGTCCCAAATCGACCCATTCAGGCGCTCCAGCCTCTTGGTACCGTCGGTTCGCTCCCAACGCTACAATACGTAGCCGAAAAGTGGCCTGATATTTGACCTGTCCCCTAAATTCGAAGTAACGCGCATCATTGCGCGCCAATCACCGATATCAGGCAACGTCCTCTTCGATCTGCGGGATCACAAAAAACTGCGAAGCCAAAAACCGAATCGCTCACTCGACCTTTTCGCTGCGCCACCCGCTATCGAGAAAATGGAGGTCCTCGCAGCCAAACTCTCGTAGGCAGACATGGGGCCCGAGCTCCGCGATGGTGGTGAATTCGCTGCGTTATCGCGTCGCCGTTCGAGGAACGATGTCAGAAAACAATCGCCTGATACTGTCCGCAGGGCATGCCCCCAGCGCACGCTTAATCCTTAAGTCTTGAATCCGGGTCGTGCTCGATCGGTTTCCGAGCGCTGCGGGCAAGGACATGCTTCAGAAATGGTCGTTTGTAATTCTCGAATACGGCGGTGATAATTGCCGCGTCATCGGCAAAACCCACACGCGGAATCGAGTCCGGAATGATGTCGGTTGCTTTTCGGAGGTAGAAAAGGCAAAAGCGGATTCAGCAATCGCGGTAAACGGAATCGAACGATTCAGACCGGCATGAAAATCCTCGATGATCTCTGCCAGAAACTCGACCTGATCCGGAAGATCCGGGAACTCCGTCACCTGCGTGACAGCCAGACGAATATCGGGCAGCAGACGAACCAGTTTGTCGAGATCGGCAGGCGTAATCCGTCGAGCGCCGTCGGCGATGAAATCCTGCAATTCGTCGTTCATTGGCAATGGAATCGAGGCTACCATGATCAGTCACAAAAAGGAAAGCGCCAAGGTGCCGCGAGGAGGGTTTCCGCGGCGAGAACAGACCTGACCTGCAGCCCGAATCCTTAAGTGCTCGGTTCCTCAAACGCTCAAATCCCCGCCGTCAACTCCAGGGCCCGCTGTTTCGCGAGATCCAGTTTGGTCTGATCCTTGCCAACACCGCGGGCCAGGTCCGGGCGCCCGCCCCCTTTTCCACCCAGAATGCCGGTGAGTTCCTGAACAATTTTCCCAGCCTGGAACGTTTTGGTCAGAGAAGGATCTACGGTCACCAAGAGATGGATTTGTTCAGCGCCTTTACCGAACAATATTGCGACTCCTGCGAATCCTCTCGCTTTGAGCAAGTTCGCTACTAACTGAAGTTGATCCGCAGTGGCCCCATCGATGACTTCCACCAGAGTGCGCTTATCGACGGAAAGAGTCCCTACAATCTGTTCTGCTTCACGCTGCAGGATTTGTGTCCGCTCCTTCTCCAGCGCTTTTTTCAACTCCGCTAACTCACGATTCAGTTCCTCAATCTTCCTCGTCCTCTGATCCAACTGTGTTTGCAGATGACGAAAGGCAACAAGACCCGTGAGAGCTTCCACTCGGCGGACGCCGGCGGAAATGGCTCCTTCACTGACAATCTTGAACAGATCCAAGTTGGCCGGTCCGCCGGACGTGCGTGCCACCACACAATTCCATGGAGTAACCATCCAGCCTCCCCGCATTCCCGCCAATCTGCACAACCCGAACTTCCGCCCCATATTTCTCCCCAAAAAACTGCATTATATCCGTTCGGGATTTAACTTCTCCATAAGGTACTTCGATCCAGCTAACCGTATCGTTCGCAATGATGCGACTATTGACTAACTCCTCTATATCTCGCAATTGTTGCTGGGAAACCGGATGACTATTGAAATCAAATCGCAATCGATCCGGACCAACGAATGAACCCTTTTGACTTACTTCCTTGCTAACAACTTCATGCAACGCCCAGTGAAGCAGATGCGTAGCCGTATGATGAGCCTCAATCATTCGGCGCCTGGGAGCATCTACCTTTAGTAAAACTTCCGCGAGGAACTATTAATATCGATCGGCTCCGGCAAGTTTCAGGTAGAACGTTTGCCCTTGCTTAGCTGACACCCTGAACCGGCACGACCTTATGATCCTGAAAAGACAACTTCGCCCGTATCGCTGACCTGTCCTCCCATCTCGGCATATAAAGGGGACCGATCCACAATCGCAAACGTCTGATTCTCCTGGCGGACGACCTTGACCAGGTGCGCCTTGGCTTCATCGCGATCAAAACCGACAAACTCAGTTGGAACAGTTTCTTCGACCGGCGGCAACGACTTCCTTTTCCTGCGCAGCGCGTGACCGTTCGCGCTGCTCCTCCATCAACTTTTCGACTGCTCGAAGATCGAGCGCCAATCCGCGTTCTCGAACTAACACTTCCGTCAGATCGACGGGAAATCCATAGGTGTCATAGAGCCTGAAAGCAGTCTTCGGCGGGAAAAGTTTGGTCGATTCGTTTGTTATATTCTTCCTCGAAAATCCGCAAACCGCGATCCAGAGTGTGATTGAATAGAACTTCCTCGCTATCCAACACTTCAACTAACTTTTTGCGCTCCGTTTCGAGTTCCGGAAAAGTCGATCCAAAGTTATCAACGACTGCAGGAACCAGTTTACTAAGAAATCCCTCGGAACCAAATCCGAGATAGCGACCAAACATTACCGCCCGGCGAAGGATTCGCCTGAGGACATAGTTGCGATCTGTGTTGCTCGGAACAATTCCGTCCGCAATAGCAAAGGAGAGCGTTCGAATATGGTCCGCCACAACCCGGAAAGCGACATCGATTTTTTCCTGTTCCGAGAGGTTTGAACGGGAGCTAGGCAGAGTGCTTCTGTATGATTTGCCGCTCAGTTCCGAAATTTTTTGGAGGATCGGCCGGAAGACATCGCTCTCGTAGTTGGAAATTGGTGCCGTGAAATCCCGGAAACCGTCTGTGCATTCGATAATGCCGGCGACCCGCTCGAAGCCCATTCCGGTATCGACATGTCTGGCGGGCAACGGCGAGAATCCGCCGTCCGGGTTGGCATTGAGCTGGATAAAGACCAGATTCCAGATTTCCATGCAGAAAGCGCTTTCCCTGATTGACCAATCTCCCTAGTGTGTCCCCCTTTACGGTCAGGTCAACGTGGATCTCCGAACAGGGACCACAAGGCCCGGTATCGCCCATCATCCAGAAATTGTCTTTGCGGTTCCCGTTGACGACGTGGATCTTCGGATCCAGGCCGGCTTTCGCAAAAGCGATCTGCCCAATACTCGTGGGCCTCCTCGTCAAACGACCCCGGATCACCTTCTCCGGGATTGTATAACCGTGGCGTAAAGGCGTTCCGGCGGGAACTTCCAGCGTTGGACCAGCAGCTCCCAGGCCCATTCGATCGCCTCTTTCTTGAAGTAATCCCCAAAACTCCAGTTGCCGAGCATTTCAAAGAACGTGTGGTGATAAGTATCGAAGCCGACATCATCGAGGTCATTGTGCTTGCCGCCGGCTCGGATGCATTTCTGGGTATCGGCAACACGAGGCGGTATGAATGGCGGTTTCTCCTGGCCGAGAAAATAGGGAACAAACTGGTTCATTCCCGCGTTCGTGAACAGCAGATTCGGGGTATCTGGCAAGCAAGCTCGCAGATGGCACAATCGTGTGCTGTTTGTTCCCGGAAAAAATCCAAGAATGATTGCCTGATCTCGGATGCCTTCATGGTACAGCGGCCTGGTGCCGAGCCGCGAAGATGCGCGAAAAACCGCGGGCGCTCAAGTACGAGCTGAAAACAGGACGCCCACAGCGGAAACCAATATCGCCCTGGCCTGGGAACGTGGCAGGCAAACCGTCTCGGTTTGCTCAGCGTTGAAGAAGCAAAGCGGCCGCTTCGCCTACCCGTGAATATCAGGAAATTCTTCAAACGGATTGTAGACCCGGATCTCGTAATACCAGATCTGATATCCGCGAACAATGGTTTGGATCGTGGGTCTGCCGAAGATCTGTCGGACATTAGCCTGCGAGGTCACACCTTCAAAGAGCGCTGCCAGACGCCGCCTTTGCACGTTTTCGGGCCTGATCGTATAAATGTAGACAGGAGCAAACGCAACCCGGCCATTCGTGTCAAACGGGATAGCGATGGCGTCATCGCCATATCCGTGGGTGAAAGCCTGAGGTTCCTGGACGGGCGCGCGGGCCAGACCCCAACGCCACCATTTCCCGGAATCCGATGAAATCAGGTAGTACCCTCGATTCTTCCCGACTGCCACAAAGTCCGGATCGCTCGAAACCAGAGGAATAAATCCCCCGAAGCAAGGTGCCGCCACGAGGGCGAACGAGATGGTAAATATGTTTAATCGTCCCATAGATTTGCGTCGACTGTGTCCACTCTCCGAAATTGCCTGCTTTTCGCCGCCGGTCAGTTGGCCGTATTCGTGCCCATCACACTATTAAGACTCATCATCCTGACATATATTCCTACGGCCGCATCCCTTGCCTCACCTCAGGCTGACTTCCCTGCCGGTTAAGCTGGACTGATAAATTGCATCCAACATTTCCATGAGCTAACCGCCTGGACCGCACTATTGATCGCGGCTTCTTCGCCCCGGATTGCCCGCAGAAAATTTTGCATCTGCGAAACAAATTCGTGCGCGACAGGCACAAAAGGCAACTCACTATCGACCAGTTTTCCATCCTGATCCTCGAATAAGGACAAAGGCGGGATTTTGACCGAAGGATGCAACTGCAGAGTGTCCACAATGCGGATTGATCCTTTCGGTCCGAACAACGGTTGTACTGAATAGTTCGCGCGTGCCCCATTTCCCAGAGGGATGTCGTCTGTCAGATTCGCCGCCCAGGAAACCTCAAACAGGACAGAGGCGCCATTTTCGAACCGGATCATCCCGCAGGCACTGTCTTCCACATCAAAGACAGGTGCTTTCACCAGCTGAGGAAATTTTTGATAGGTCTGGGCTGAGACGGTTCTCGGTTTGGGATTTCCCATCAAGTACCAGGCAGCGTCGATCGCATGAACTCCAAGATCGATCACTGCGCCTCCTCCTGCCCGCGAACGATCGGTAAACCATCCATCAATACCTCCCGGGGTTCCCCTTGATCGCACCCACATCGTTTTGGCAAAATAAATCTCACCGAGCCGCCTTTCAGCCGACGCCCTTCGCGCCGCTTGCACCGAACCGGAAAAGCGCATTTGCCGGCCAAAAAAATAGATCAATCCTCGTTGCTCGGCTTCTCCGTGCAATTGTCGCATCTGGTCGGCATTCAAAGTCGGCGGCTTTTCGCACAACACATGTTTACCGGCCTGCAACGCTTTCAGTGTCCCGGGAAATGAAGCGCATTCGGCAAACTGACAACGACCGCGTCGAGTTCAGGATCGGCCAGCATCTCATCGTAGTTGCCAAAGACCTTTTCCGGCGAATATTTTGCCGCAAATTTCTTCCGCCGTTCTTCGTTGAGATCGCACGCGGCATACAGACGCCCGAGGCCGGATCCCTGAATACCTTCTGCATGCCGTTCACCTGGCCAACCCAGGCCGACGATACCAACATCATATTTGTCCATGGCTCGCCAAAAAAAATAGCCAAAATAGCCCGGATGCAAATACCAAGAGGATCTAAGGCTCGATCTTCGCCCCGGCGCGATAGTCTCCGAAATCGACAGGCGCCGTGGCGTAGGGCGGCTGGCCGACGATCCCGACTTCGTAAGTCTCGCCAACGACCGAACGAGGCCATTCTGCGATGTACTCTTCGATGTCCTGCCGATTCAGCATCTGGCCCTCTTGCAGATTTTTTTCTGCAATCGCTTCGTCTTTTGCCGCCCGCAAGTCTGCAAGGTTCCGTTTTATTTTGGCCAGTTTCTCAGTTCCTCTTGCCTGCTTCATCTCTTCGACCGCGGCAGCGGCGAGATAATAGGCAGGAAGCGCTAAAAACTCCCCAAGAATTTCGTTCAGATCCTTCGTGGTTTTTCCGGTCGTGAACCAACCGTCCTCAGTCGCTCCGCCAACGGTGTAACTTGCAGCATCCGCAGCCAACGCAAAGAATTTGGCCGACATCCCTTCCTGGAGCGGATTCCCGCTTTCCCGAAGCTGGCCGTATTTTATTCGCAGCTCACCCAGCGTCTTTTGGAAACTTTTGGACACATACGCAATGCTATTCCCTTTTTCAGCCATGCCCGCCGCCAGCGTGTTGAAATCAGAAGAAGACGTTATTCCGAGCGTCTTACCCGTCTCGGCATCTCTCATTCCACGAACAAGCTCTTCGCTGCTTGAAACAATCAAATAGTCTCCATACCGCGCCAGAGTCGGCGTCAGGTAGGGTATCTCTTCGATTCCTTCCATCACGCGCATGCGAATGTCGGGTTCATCGATTTTTGAGACCTTTGGATTCATGGAAAACAACGCGTCCAGCCGATCGAACAGCTTATCATTTTTAACCTTCCAAACCAATGCGGCAGCAGGTTCGGGCATCTCAAATGGTTCATTTCCCAACGGTATCTTAACCGTCCTCTTCCGGTTCAAAGTCACCATCATGCCAACCTGGTCTCCTAGCGAGGCGAGCACATCCTCCAGACTTAATCCGGTAAAGGCCTGCGCCTGCTGCGAAAAACGTTGCTGCCATTTCGCGACTTCTGGAATATCCGAGCTGCCCAACTCTTTGGAGACGACACGCCAGACCACGGAGAGGTCAAAATCAAAAAATGCAAATCCCTCGGTGTTTTCCGGGATCATTTTGACAAACGGGAAATCGTGCGGCGCTTTTGCGAACGCATCCCACAAAAACCCGGAGCGATCCGGAAGGTAGGTATACGTCTTGTTGAGAAAAAGACCCGACTCGATTTCTCGTGAGCTGAATCCGAAGGCCTTCACCCCTTGGAGGCCGCTGTTGAGAATCAAGTGTATGCCCAGATCGAAGCTCTTGCGCAGGCTGTTTTTTTCGTCCTGAGACAGACTTGGATCTGACACCGCCATCTCGCGGACAGATTCCAATTTCTTATCCAATTCACCCAACACTTTCTCCGCGTTCCAATAGAGATAAATAGCACCGTCTTTATCGAGATTTGCGGCAACGCGTTTGTAAGCAAGATTGCCTGGAGTCACCTCGGCAAGAACCTTCGATGGACCTGTCGTTTCGGTACCCGGGTCGTGATTCACCTCCGTTTGCGTCAACCGGAGGGGGCGTGAAGACGATTCTTCTGCGTGTGAAAACTGTAGCGTCTTTGATTCGCAAACAGCCAGCAGTAAACAGCTTGTAAAGAAGGCTCGGGGTAATTTCCCAATCATAGCGACCATAGGAATCATAGCAGCTTGGCGGGCGAAGGCTAGGATTTCGGCCCCTCAGTGACGAGCAAATTTTGATTGGATGTCCCGCGGCGCCGTTGGATAAGAAGGAATGGCCACCGTTCCCGCCACAATCGAAGAACTGAAGCAGCAGACCATTGCGGAACATTCTGCCGGTTCAGTGCATGCTCAGATCGATGGGGTCGCCACAAAACAGACGAAGGATCAAAAGCCATATCTTGAAATTCTCTTGCGAGATCGGACGGCCAGTTTCCCATTGCGGGTCTGGAGCGATCATCCTTCCTTCGGATTTTGCTCTGAACTTCGCGCCGGCGATTTCGTCGAGATTCAGGGCGATTTTTTTGTCAGCCCAGCTTTCGGACTTGAGGCAAGAAATTGGAAGATGCGTTTTCTGACGGCCGCGGAGAAGTCCGATCTGCTGGCTGGACCGCCTCAAACTCGAGAAAGGCAAAGGACTGACTATTCAGCGATTGAATCGTTTACCGCATCGATACGAGATCCTCGTCTGCGCGAATTATCTCTTGTTGTTCCTGCGCGAATTTGGAGATCGACTGCGGCGAGCCGCAGGCGCGCGAAACTACCATCACGCCAGACGCGGCGGGTTGGTAGAGCATGTCGCGCAAATGATGCGTGCAGGCGATGCCGTAGCGGCGGTCTACCCTGCCCTGAACCGCGACCTTCTTTTGGCCGGCGTCCTTTTTCACGACTCGGGCAAACTTTGGGAAAACTGCTTCCCGAAAGAGAGCTTTATCATGCCTCACGATATCCGGGGGGAACTAATCGGTCATGTCTCCATCGGGATCGAACTGGTGAACCGGCTCTGGCAACGGTTGAAAGAGAGCGCAGAGTTCTCATCCTGGAACGTGCTTTCCCCGGACTCGGAACTGGTCCGGCTTCACTTGATTCATCTTGTCGCCTCTCATCATGGCGAAAAACAATTCGGTTCTCCGGTCGAACCCAAAACTCCCGAAGCCATGACTCTCCACCTGATCGACAACCTCGATGCGAAATTGGAAATGATGGCGAGCGCCTACCAACTCGGCAAACGGTTAGGTCCGGAGGTGATTGAACGGGTGCGCCCGCTGCCAACAAATCTGGTCGCGGCACTGCCCGTGTTCTCCGAGGAGACGGAACAAGGGGTGAACCGCAGATTCGGCGAAGCCACACCACAATGCGCGATCGGCGATGATAGATGGTGCGTTTGCCGGTGGAAAAAAAGAACGGCCAAATTGGTTAATTTGGCCGCTCCTGGAATCCTGCCAGACGCTCGTATTATCAGCCGACGGAGATTCTCGTCGCTCCTATTGTGCGGCGAGTCACTCTATTTCATCGGCCAGCCGTTGTCCTTCATTAAACACTCAGTGGTTATTGAACCGAGCTCCGGCAGCACGAGTCTCTCGACTTCGCGGCTGAGTTAAATGCAATCCGGGACCTTTAGGCAAGCGCGGGCTGCAGTTTTCTTTCTTCCGGCATCTGGGAAAATCGCCACTGGCGTTCGCGGTCTTTCGAGTGATTCTTCGCGATCAGAAGGTAAACAGCCGGTAAGACAAACAGCGTAAAGCTGGTGCCGATAATCATTCCAGTCACCAAAACCCATCCAATGCTGTTTCGTGCACCGGCGCCTGGGCCATGGGCAAGGATAAGGGGCGTGTGACCCGCCACCGTTGCAACCGAGGTCATCAGAATTGGACGAAGACGCGTTCCAGCCGCTTCAATGATTGCACGGAATTTGTCCAGACCTCGCTTCCTGAAGTTTGTTGGCAAATTCGACAATCAAAATGCCGTTTTTGCAGACAAGGCCCGACCAACGTCACCAAGCCCACGTAACTGTAGGCGTTAATCGTCGTCTTGCCGAGAAATGTGACAGCTGAGCGCTCCGGTCAAACCAAGCGGCACCGATCCCATCAGAATAATCAAGGGGTCCCGGAAGCTCTCGAATTGAGCCGCCAGCACGAGATAAATCAGGATCCCAGCCAGCGCCAGGGTCGTGAGGAATGAATCGCCTTCCTTGCGCAACTGTCGCGATTCGCCGGTGTAGTCGATCGTATACCCTTTCGGCAGGATCTTGGCAGCCTCCTGTTCGAGCACCTTCAGAGCATCGTCCGTGGTGGCTCCCGAGAATTTATTCGGCAATCCTTCGATCGTCGCGGAGTTCAACTGCTGAAAACGGTTCAGCGATCGCGGTTGGGCAGTTGTCTCAATCTTGGCAAAGGTCGCAAGCTGAATCGGCTGGCCATTCGGTCCGGTCACATACAAATTCTTCAAATCATCGGTCGTGAGTCGATTGACCCGTTTCACCTGCGGAATGACTTTGTAGCTGCGACCCTGGATACTGAAGTAGTTGGTGTACCCGCCGCCAAGCAATGTCGCAAGGTCACCGCCAACCTGCTGCAGATTCAGTCCCATCGACGCCACTTTGTCTCTGTCGAAGACAATGTTGGCCTCCGGCAGATCGTATTTCAGGTCGCTGTCCGCAAAAACAAATTTGCCGCTTTTGAATGCCGCTCCCACCAATTGCTGAGCGAACTCGTTGATCTCCCGCGGCTCAGCCGTCGAGGAGATCACCAACTCCACCGGGAAATTGCTTCCTCCCGGGCAGCGGCGATGGGGTTGTCGCGAAAATTTGGACTCCGGGAATCTGGGATAGTTTATGGTTTACGTCCACCAGTACCTCTTCCATGGTTCGTTTGCGCTCAGTCCATGGCTTCGCAACCATGCCGGAAAAGCCCTGGGTGGCCAGAGTGATCTGGAAGGTTTGCGCAGTCTCAGGAAAGCTCTTGTAGATATCGTTCATCTGCTGGGTGAACAGCATATTTTGCTCGAGCGTCGCGTTTGGCGGAGTCTGCACGATTCCGAAAATCACGCCCTGATCCTCTCGTGGCGCCGGTTCCTTGGCCGACATCAAGTAAAACGGCACCGACAGGCAGATGATCAAGACCTGCCATGATACAGATCACCGGCCAATATCCGAGCGACCAGGTTAACGTCTTCGCATAGCTCGTTCGCAGACCGTCAAATCGGCGTGTGATCCATCCCGCGAGTCCACGCTCTGCCATCCCTTGCTTGAGGAGCTTCGAGGACATCATCGGCGACAAGGTCAGCGCAACGACGCCGGAAATAGCGACAGCACCCGAGAGCGTGAAAGCGAACTCGCGAAAAAGCGATCCGCTTAATCCACCCTGCAAACCAATCGGAGCATACACGGTCGCCAGACTAATGGTCATGGCGATGATCGGACCGAACAATTCCCGAGCGCCCTTAATCGCCGCATCGAAAGGTTTCATCCCTTCCTGCAAATGCCGTTCCACGTTTTCAACCACGACGATGGCATCATCAACGACAAGCCCGACAGCGAGGACAATCGCGAGCAGGGTGAGCAGGTTCAGCGTGAACCCAAATAGAAGCATCAAGAAGAAGGCGCCGACCAACGACAACGGGATCGCCACTACCGGAATCAACACCGATCGGAAAGATCCCATGAAAAGGAAGATCACAATGATGACGATCAGGATCGTTTCGGTCAGCGTCTTGATCACGTCGTCGATCGCGTTCTGAATGTACAGCGTGGAATCGTACGGAATTGCCATGACGCATTCCGGTCGGAAGTTCCCGCTCGATGTCCGGTAGCGCGGCGCGCACCCGCTTGATCACATCCAAGGTGTTGGCGGTGGGCAGAACGAAGACGCCCATGAACGTCGCGGTGCTTCCGGAAAAGCGCACATCGGAGTTATAGTCCTCCGCGCCAAGGTCAATATCCGCGACATCCCGGAGGCGCACGATCGCCCCGTTTTGTTGTTTGATCACCAGTTGCTTGAATTCTTCAGCGGTCTCCAGATTCGTATTGGTGACCAGGCTGGTGGCCACCATGGACCCCTTGGTCTGACCCACTCCGGCAAGGTAGTTATTGTTCTGCAGAGCGTTTTGGATGTCGTGTCGGCGAAACGTTCAGGGCCGTCATCCGGTCAGGTTTCATCCAGATCCGCATCGCGAAGGTCCGCGCGCCGAGGATCTGGGCGCTTTGTACACCACTGATGGCCGACAATTTCGGCTGAACGACTCGAGTCAGATAGTCCGTGATCTGGTTGCGGCCCAGGTCATTGGAAAAGAAGCTGAGATACATCGAGGCGAACTGGTTGTCCGTCGAAGTGATCTGGAGCACGGGCAACTGCGATGCGGGCGGCAATTGGTTCCTGAACTTGCTCAACCTTCGTCTGGATCTGTGCCAGAGCCGCGTTCGGATCGTAATTCAGCTTCAGGTGGACACTGATCGTGCTCGTGCCCTGCTGGCTCGAGGACTCCATGTAGTCGATCCCATCCGCACTCGCGATCGATTGTTCCAAAGGCGTGGTAAGAAAGCCTCGCACCAGATCCGCGTCCGCGCCGTAGTAGACCGTCGTCACGGTGATCACCGACAGATCACTCCGCGGATATTGGCGGACATTGATATTGCGAATGGCCTGGTACCCGCAATGAAAATAATCAGATTCACGACCGTCGCCACGACAGGCCGCTTAATGAATAGATCTGTGAAACTGCATTTCTGTCTCTCCGGCCATCAACTGTCTGAAGGGTTCGGAGCCAGCTCGCTATCGGGTTTGTATCTGGTTATTGACAATCACATGAGCGCCGCTCTTCAGCCGAAACACACCTGAAGTGACTACTTCTTCGCCGGGCTTAAGTCCGGAAACAACTGCAATCATGTCGCCGCGCGACTGGCCAAGCTTGATAAACTGTTCCTTCACTCCTTTGTACTCCTTCCCCTGCTGGTCTTTCATTTCGGAAACGATAAAGATCGAATCGCCGTAAGGCGCATAGTGAATCGCGGTGGCCGGGATCGCCACGACGTTTTGCTTTTCGCTCATTAAGACACTCACCTTCGCAAACATCCCGGGACGAAGCTTCAAATCAGAATTCGCTAACGTCGCCTGGACCTGGACATTCCGCGTGGCCTGGTCGACGAGCGAATTGATTGCCGTGATTTTGCCGTTAAAGTCCGGTCTGCCGTAAGCGTCGACCTGCAGCGTCACCGGTTGGCCGACGGCGAGTTTACTGAGATCCTGCTGCGGCAAGCGAGAAATTGACGTAGATCGGATCAAACGACTGGAGCGTCACCACGGGATCTCCTTCTTTCAGATATTGGCCGAGGTTCACTTGGCGGATACCTGTTACTCCATCGAACGGAGCACGCAACGTTTTCCGCGCGATCAACGGCATTGTATTGATCGACTGAGGCCTGGCCCTGTCGATAAGCTTGCCTCGGCATTATCATAGTCGGACTGAGAGATCGCGTGTTTCTCCACCAAATCCTTATCTCGTTTCAAAGTCACTTGCAGCCCAATCCCGTTGCGCTTCGGCCTGATGGAGCTGAGCTTCCTCCTGAGTCGTGTCCAGACGAACCAGCAAATCTCCCGCACGCACTTTACTTCCGGATTCGAAGGCTATCTGGCGCACGATGCCGGCCAAATCAGTGCTGACCGTCACGCCATTCACTGCCGTGACGCTCCCAACGCTCTCGAGCGTCGGTTGCCATTCCGATTGTTTGGCGAGTCAGTCGTTACGGCCGTCGGCGGGGGCTCGAACGCTCCTGATTTGGCCAACTTGATGAAACCCTGAATTTGCGTGAATTTCACAAACCCAAAGCCAAAGAGAACTGCAAGAAACAGGCCGAAAAGAACGACGAAAAATAGCAGGTACTTCCAGAATGGCTTTTTCTTCATAGACAAAACTCAATTCTAAGCGCTCGGCGCTCCGCCATTGTGGGCAAGTTCACTGAGACGAGTCCTAATTTTTTCCAGCAGAAAGACCAGTTGCTGCCGCTCCTGTTCGTTAAGCGGCTCCACGATGCTGGAGAACCAGCGGCAATAGCCAGGACGGATTTTATCGAGGAAGCTTTGGCCCGCCGCGGTAAGATGAACTCGGATCAGGCGCCGGTCTTCCGGATCGGGGCGCCGCTCAATCAGCCCATCCTTCTCCAATCCATCCAACAAACCCGAGATAGTGGCGCGGGTAACGCCGGTTTTTGTCCGCCAGACCCGCCGGGGTCGCCTGGCCCTCGGTGCATTTCATGAGCATCATCAGCAGATTGAATCGACCGTGCCGCGTCCCATGCGAATGCGAGAACCTGTTCATCAAGCGCCAGCAATTCATCGCCAGTCCGTAACAGTTGCAAGAAGGTGTAACAGGCCGAGGCATCGAGGCCGGGGAAGTGTTTGGCCTCCTCGAGGAAAACCTCGTATCTTGGCAATCCTTTCAGAAGCGTGAGCGTACCTCGCATAAAATTAATGAACTTAATTATTAGGAACCTAACCATATGTCAAGCGGTATTCTGGAGAATCGGCAGCGACGAAACCAGAGGTCAGCGGCGGCTGCGAGGCTAAGGCGATCGCTGTGCCGCGCTCTCCGTTCTGCCAGTTTCCTGTCCCGCTACCCTTTCTCGAGATAGATGGTCAGCAGGGCGATGTCTGCTGGCGTGATGCCGCTGATCCGGCCGGCCTGCCCAAGGGTGGCCGGTCGGATCTTGGTGAATTTCTGACGGGCCTCGACCCGCAGGCCTCTGAACCCTTTCGTAATCGAGCCGATCGGGAATAACCTTCGATTCCGCCCGTTCGGCCCGGGCAATGGAATCCTCCTGTCTTTTGACGTACCCTTCGTACTTCAGGTCGGTTTCAACCTGCTCCCAGACTTCCGTTGGGAAATCGCCGGGCAGATCGTTCGGCAGGAGTGCGAACGTTAAAATCTGGCCGCCGCAACAATTGATCGAAACGCAATTGATCCATGCGGATTTTGGCGCGCGAATCGTTTGGCTTCGGCAATCGCCTCAATTTTTTTTGCGGCAGCGATCCATTGCGATTCAGAAACGAGCCCATGTTCCCACGCTTTGGGGGTGAGCCGGAGATCTGCATTATCCTGGCGCAGAAATGAGCCGGTACTCGGCTCGACTGGTAAACATTCGGTAGGGCTCCTGGGTGCCACGCGTTACGAGATCATCGATCAAAACGCCGATATAGGCCTCTGAACGACTGAGATAAAACGCCGGTTTACCCAATATCTTGAGGGCGGCATTGGCTCCGGCTACAAGCCCTTGGGCTGCTGCCTCCTCATAACCGGATGTTCCGTTGATCTGTCCGGCAAAATAGAGGCCGCTGACCTTTTGTGTCTCGAGCGTCGGGCGGAGCTGTACCGGTGGGCAATAATCGTACTCAACGGCATAACCGGGGCGGATAATTTCGGCCTGTTCCAGGCCGGGAATGGAACGGATAAATTCGTATTGGACCTCGAAGGGCAGGCTAGTCGACAGACCGTTGACATAATATTCACGGGTATGGCGTCCTTCCGGTTCCAGGAAAAGCTGGTGCTGCTGTTTTTCGGCGAACTTTACGACCTTATCCTCGATCGACGGGCAATAGCGAGGTCCGATCCCTTCGATTCGGCCGGAATACATCGGTGACTTGTCCAGGTTCGCACGGATGATTTCGTGGGTTCGCGGCGTCGTATGGGTAATCCAGCAAGGCATTTGTTCCACGTGGAACAGATCGTCGCTGAATTCGTTCAGTGTGAAAAGGTCGTCGGACCTCTCTTCAGCTCTTCCGCGACGAAAGGAGAACCGCGGAGGCGGTTCGTCTCCATCCTGCCGCTCGCATCGGCTAAAATCGATCGAGCGCGCATTCAGCCGACAAGGGGTCCCCGTCTTGAACCGTCCAATTTCAAACCCAAGCTCCCGCAGGCTCTCGCTCACCGTAGACACCCCATCCCCCATTCGTCCCCCAGCCTGATTCTGCAGACCCACGTGCAACAGGCCACGCATGAACGTTCCGGTCGTGATGATCACCGCCTCCGAATCGATTTGCAGCCCGAGCGTCGTCTCAATCCCTTTCACCTCACCTCCCTCCTCCAGAATCCGAAGGACATTCCCCTGCAACAGGTCCAGGTTCGGCTCCGCCTCGACCAACGCCTTCATCCTGAACTGATACGCCTTCTTGTCACATTGGCTCGGGGCGCTCGCACGCTTGGGCCCTTGTTCGAATTAAGGGTACGAAACTGGATTCCGGTCGCATCGGTATTCAGGCCCATCACGCCGCCCAGCGCATCGATCTCCCGCACCATGTGTCCCTTGGCCAATCCGCCCACCGCCGGGTTACAAGACATCTGGCCGATCGTATCGAGATTCTGCGTCAGCATCATCGTCTGGCATCCCAGTCGCGCGGCGGCCATGGCCGCTTCAATACCGGCATGACCTCCGCCGACCACCAGGACCTGGTAGCGTTTGGGATAGACGAACATCATGGAATGGTTCCTTATATTTTAAGAAAATCAATAGGCAGCCAGGCCCAGAGCCAGCGAGCAGCCGACGCCGGCAAGTTGGCAGCGCGTCTCGCAGCCTTCATTGTTCCACGTGGAACATCAGCCGACTGCTCCGTCCGTCGTCCCTCACTGCTCCACGTGGAATCACGATGGCCTTCCGCGATCACACTGGTCGGATTCTGCCCCTCCTGTCTCCTGATCGTCCTGCAACTCTGTCGCATAGAGCGCCTTCTGAGCCGACTTCGACCTCCTGACTACTGCGCCTGCCTCGCCGGACTGTTCCACGTGCGAACAAGCTGGAGCCTTCGCTCCTGACGTCCTGAAGCTTGTCGCCTAGCTCATTTCCGCGTCTTTTGCACCAGAACCTTACGGGCTTTCGCGTGACAATCTCACCCCTTTCCTGCACATTCCCTTAACTGCTCATCGCCATGGCAAAATCCCTCGAAGTTTCACCGATGAAATCTGTCGCGGAGGAACTCGACTTCCTTCGCAAATCATTTCGCGAATCGATCAATGTCTACTCGACACGCGTCGAAACCCAATTGACCCAAATCCGGGAAACTGTCCTCGAACAAACCAAAAATCCGAAGTTGCCGACCAGCTCAAATTCGTGATCTGCGGGATATGATCACCCTCTGTCGTACCTTGGATATCAAGCCGGAGAAAGGACGCCGCAAAGACCTCAAGAAAATCGATACTGTCATGGAAGAACTCCACCTTATGATCCAGAATTGGTAGTGTCATGCTTCCCGCTGCTCTCGATTTGTCGAGCGCAGGCATTGCACGGACCAACAGATCACGCTGGGCACAGGGTCTCACAACACGGCGGTTCCTCCGAGTCCCCCGCAATTCCTCCAGCCGCGGAATCACCTCCGCACTATTTATAACATTAAACTTTTCTGTTCTTTCCTTATTTTAAACCTGGCCATTGATTTTTCAATTCACATTGATTTCGTTGAACCGTTACCAGACTATTTCGCGGTCATGTTTCCTGCTCTGATCC
Source organism: uncultured Verrucomicrobiae bacterium (assembly GCA_963736745.1). GTDB lineage: Bacteria > Verrucomicrobiota > Verrucomicrobiia > Chthoniobacterales > JAFAMB01 > JAFAMB01. The sequence continues at coordinate 23,365 of CAVTQD010000028.1, forward strand.
TGATATTCGCCGTCACCCTTTACCGGGTCTGTCTACGCCTTGGCTGGTCGCCCGGTGACTGGGCAAATTTTTCTCCCCTTGCCGCAATTCTACTCTGCAGCGCGGCCTATCTTCCGCGCAAGATTCATTCTTCTTGCTTGGCCTCGGACCCTTGCTCGTAGCCGACCTTATCCTCAACGCGCATTATCACGCACCGCTCATTCGATACCGAGATGCTCTCCCGGTATTTTTGTTTCGGGCTGATCTTGCTGCTCGGATACATGGTTCGAAGACAACAACATTATAAAGTGTTATCTCTTTTGCGCCTCACGCTCGCCGGCTCATTCCTCTTTTATCTGATTACCAATACTGCCTCCTGGATCTTAACGGCCGACTACGCGAAAACTTTGCCGGGATGGTGGCAGGCTTTAACCATCGGTCTACCGGGTTTCCCACCGACACTGCTCTTTTTCCGTAATACGGTTTTCAGCGACCTCTTCTTCACCGCGCTTTTCGTGGTCACCCAAGCGATCTCTCACCAATCTCGCTCTCGGATCGCCGAGGCGGCGCCTCCCGCAGCCCGCAACCAAATCTAGCACGGACAGTCATCACTATGGAAACTCTGGTCGATCCACGCCGACGCCGCCATCAACAGCCAGTTAACGAAGGAGGAGAAAATTCGTTTCCTGCGCGAGATGTTCCGGATCAGGCGATTCGAGCAGACCTCACTCAAATATTACAACTTGGGAAGAATGGGGGGCTTTCTCCATCTTTACTCGGGCCAGGAAGCTGTCGCCGTCGGCACCATCTCGCTGCTTGGGAGAAAACGACCATGTGATTACCGCTTATCGCGATCACGGACATGCCTTGGCCGTCGGCATGGACCCGAAGGCGTGCATGGCCGAACTGTTCGGCAAAGCCACCGGTTGCTCAAAAGGGAAGGGGGGATCGATGCATTTCTTCGCCCCGGACAAGAATTATTGGGGTGGCCACGGCATCGTCGGAGGCCAGACTCCGCTCGGCGCTGGGATCGCTTTCGCGCTCAAGTACAAGGGACTCCGCGGATGCTGCCTCTGCTATCTTGGGGATGGCGCGATCAACCAAGGAACATTCCACGAATCCCTCAATCTCGCAGCCTTATTCAAGCTGCCGGTGATCTACATCATCGAAAACAACGGATACTCCATGGGAACGAGCCAGCAGCGTTCCTCAGCCTTTCAGGAATCTCTGGCCAAGCGGGCCGACGCCTACAACATGGCTTGGGACGTTTTCAAAGGCGAAGACCTCTACGAGGTTCGGGCCAAAACCCAGATCGCCATCGATCGCGCACACCATGAGTCCGAGCCGACGCTCCTCGAAATTCAAACTTACCGTTACTATGGCCATTCGGTGGCCGACGCTAATGCCAAGAAATATCGGACACCGGAAGAAATCGAGAAGTACAAAACGCAGCATGACCCGCTCCGGATCTGGAGCCGGCATCTTGCTCGACGAAGGCGATCATCACCGAAGCCGAAGTCGAGGAGATCGATCGTGCAAGCAAAAGAAGAGAGCAACGCGGCTGTGCAATTCGCCGAAGAGAGCCCATTCCCGGAGGAGAGTGAAATTCTAACTGACGTTTATTGGGAGGTGGATCATCAAACAGATGCCGCCAAACATGGTCGCTACTTTTTCAACTCCTGACACCATGAATCGAAATCTATGTCTTTAATTACTTACCGAGAGGCGCTGAAAAACGCCTTGTCTGAAGAAATTGAGCGCGACGAGAACGTGTTCATCCTCGGAGAAGAAGTCGCCCAATACAACGGCGCATACAAAGTCACCGAAGGTCTTTGGAAACAATTTGGCGACAAGCGACGTTGTCGACACACCGATCAGCGAAGCCGGATTTATCGGCATGGGCATCGGCGCGGCGATGCTTGGTCTGCGGCCTGTCATGGAGCTGATGTTCTGGAGCTTTGCCTACGTCGCATTCGATCAGATTATCAACAATGCCGGTTGCATCCGTTACATGTCCGGCGGCCTGGTGAATGTGCCAATTGTCATTCGAGGCCCGGCCAACGGCGGAACGAATGTCGGCGCCACGCACTCTCACACTCCGGAGAATCTCCTGGCGACAACTCCCGGACTCAAAGTTGTCGGTTCCGGCGACGGCTTACGATGCGAAAGGTCTGATGAAAACCGCCATACGCGACAACGACCCGGTGCTGGTGATGGAGAACACGCTTCTTTACGGTGAAAAATGGGAGGTTCCGGAAGAAGAATATCTGATCCCGCTGGGCGTCGCCGAAATCAAACGGCAAGGGACCGACATCACCATCATCGCGCACGGCCGCGCCGTGACTCACCTCTCTGAAAGCAGCCGAACTCCTCGCAGCCGAACATGATATCAACGCTGAAGTCATTGACCTCCGCTCCATCCGCCCGTTGGACGAGGAAACGATCCTGAATTCCGTCCGCAAAACCCATCGCGCACTGGTCGTCGAAGAAAACAAACCGTTCTGCGGCGTCGGCGCCCAGATTGCCGCGACTTTGCAGGAAAAGATCTTTGACGAGCTCGACGCGCCGGTTGGTCGCGTATCCGCCTAGACGCTCCGGCGATCTACAGCCCGCCGCTTGAAAAGAGACAATTGCCGGATCCGCAGCGCGTAATCGCGAAAGTCCTCCAAATCTGTTAACCTTTTGATTCTATGCCTATCGCCATCGAAATGCCAAAACTCAGTGACACCATGACCGAAGGAACGCTGGTCAGGTGGATCAAGAAAGTGGGGGACACCGTCGCGGTCGGTGATGTCCTCGCCGAGGTAGAAACCGACAAGGCCACCATGGAGATGGAGGCATTCGATGACGGCGTCTTAACCGAGATTTACGTCAAGGACGGCGAAGAAGGTCGAAGTCGGCCAAAAGCTCGCTCTCCTGGTGGGCAAAGACGAGAAATCGATGCTCGACCGCACCGAAACCCGTTCAGGAGAACGAACCGGCGCGCGGAGAAGCAAGCAAGACCAAAGCCCGCGCCGGTCCACCTGAAGAAACAGCGCGAAACCAAGGCACCTGCCGCAACGCTGGAGTCCGCAACATTCGACAGGCCAGGCTGCCATGACTCTCAAGAGCACTCTTGAGCACGCTGGCCGCGATAAAAGCTTCACCGCTGGCCAGAAAGATTGCGGCCGAAATGGGCGTTGATCTTGGATAGCTGCAGGGGAGCGGGCCGGCGGGCGAATCGTTCGCGAAGATGTCGTCGCGGCCGGCAAATCTATCATCTATGAAACAAGAGGTCGTCCCGCAACCAGCTGCCCGGTCGCCCCGCAACCGGTTGCGCCGAAACCGCCGGCGTTGTCCCCGCGAAATCGCCGGCCGTTGTCCCCGCGCCGGAAGACAAAAAGATACCTCTATCCGGCATGCGGAAAACGATCGCTGCACGCCTGCTGGAGAGCAAGACAACGATCCCGCATTTCTATCTCCAAGCTCAGATCGACGCAGAACCGATGATGAGCCTCCGCCAGCAGATTAATGCTGCGGCGGAATCCGCCGGCCTTGGCAAACTCACTGTTAACGATTTTATCCTCAAGGCCACTGCAGTTGCGGCCACGCGGGTCCCGCTGGCAAACGCGGCATTCAACGGCGACTCGATCATTCAATTTGCCAATGTACAGCTCGCCTGCGCGGTCGCTGTGGAAGAAGGACTGGTCACTCCGGTCATTCGTGAAGCGCAGAAAAAAACCATCGGCTCAGATCAGCGCTGAAATTAAAGATCTTGCCGACTCGCGCCCGATCGAAAAAACTGAAGCCCGAGGAATACCAGGGTGGCACGATCACTGTTTCAAATCTCGGCGCATACGGTGTGGAACAGTTTTTTGCGATCATCAACCCGCCGCAAGCGGTCATTGTTTCGGTCGGAACCATCATGAAGAAGCCGGTGATCAATGCGGCTGGCCAGGTGGTTCCAGGGCAACGGATCATTCTGGGCGTGAGCTGCGATCACCGGGTCGTGGATGGTGCGGTCGGCGCGCAGTTTCTAGGCGAGTTGAAGAAGTTCCTCGAGAACCCGATACTGCTGCTGATCTGAGAGCGTCATTTCCGACGGCTAGCGATCAGATCGAGCCAGCAGATGAACCTTTGTTGAGTTTTGCAACGCATTAGACATTTGAGGCATTAGTCAGTTCTTATGAAATACGACCTGGTTGTTATCGGCGGCGGACCCGCCGGCTATGTGGGAGCCATTCGCGCTGCTCAACTTGGTAAAAAAGTTGCCTGCGTCGAAAAGGAACGGGCAGGGGGCACCTGTCTCAATTGGGGATGCATTCCCACAAAATCTCTTTTGCGGAACGCCGAGCTGTACCATCTGCTCCAGAAACGGGCCGCCGATTTCGGCTTCAAGTTCGAAAATCTTTCCTACGATTGGAGCAAGATCATATCGCGCAGCCGCGGTGTTGCCGACAAGCTGGCAGGCGGAGTTGAGTTTCTATTCAAGAAAAACAAGATCGATTATCTCCGCGGCGAAGCCTCGATCACTGAACCGGGCAAAGTCATTTATAAGACCCGGGAGAACCGCGAGGAGACTATCGAATCGGAAAATATCCTGATTGCGACCGGCGCTGTCTCCCGCGACCTGCCGGGACTTGTCACCAACGGCAAGACCGTACTGAACAGTCATGACGCAATGATCCTGGAGAAGCAGCCCAAGCGCCTGATCGTGATCGGAGCAGGGGCTATAGGCGTCGAATTCGCCTATTTTTTCAATGCGTTCGGCACGGAGGTGACAATGGTTGAAATGTTGCCAAATGTTCTTCCGGTGGAGGATACGGAGGTCAGTGTCGCCCTTGAGAAATCTCTTACGAAACAGGGAATAAAAATCTTTACCAACACCAAGGTGGTAAAAGCCGATGTCCATGATCAGAGCGTCAGCGTAACGATCGAAGGTCAGAAACAGGAGCAAATTGAAGGGGACTGCATGTTGGTGGCCGTCGGTGTAGCGCCGTTAGTACCAAAAGGTATTGACCTGAAGCTCGACAAGAATGGCTTCATCGAGGTGAACGATCGTTATGCGACAAGCATTAACGGGATTTACGCGGCAGGGGATGTGATTGGGCCGCCCTGGCTGGCGCACGTTGCCAGCTGGGAAGCAATCCAGGCGATCGAAGGCATGTTTTCGACCCATAAACCAAAGCGCGTGCGCGTTTTCCCGGGCTGTACCTACTGCCAGCCCCAGGTTGCCAGCGTCGGTCTGACGGAAAGAGCAGCGAAAGAACAGGGCTTGAAATTTAAGGTCGGTAAGTTTCCGTTTTCAGCCAACGGCAAGGCTCTCGCCATCGGTGAACCCGAAGGCTTCGTCAAACTCATCGTTGCTGAACCACATGGCGAAATCCTCGGCGCGCATATTATCGGGGCGGAAGCGACCGAATTAATCGCTGAACTCGGCCTGGCCATCACCCTCGAAGCAACGTTTGAAGAAATCGAAGCCACCATTCACGCTCATCCGACTTTGAGCGAGGCCGTCCACGAAGCGACAGGTGCGGCGTTCGGCTTGGCTATCCATTTTTGAGCGTAAAGAGTTCGGTAACTACCGACCTGCTAATTCTCATATGGATCCAAGGTCGTACAACCGTACAAGTGGCATTTGCGGCACGGGGATTTTGATTGATGGACCGTTGGCGCCACGCCCAGATTCTTCGATGCTTGCTGGGAGGACGCGCCGGTGAACAAATACGACTTCGAGAATCGCGTCGCCATCGTTACCGGAGGCGCACAAGGCATCGGGCGAGCCGTTGTCGAAAGAATCATCGCGTCAGGAGGAAAAGTCAGCATTTGGGACCGTGACTGCGATCTGCTAAAAAAAACCGTGGCAGAACTCGCGAAGTCTGACCGTGTTCAAGGGCTCGATACGGATATCGCCGATCTCGCCGCGGTCGAACGCGCCGTTTCGGACACGCGGGAGCGCTTTGGAAAGATCGACGTGCTGATCAACAACGCCGCTATCGTCGGCCCGAACGCGTCGACGTGGGAATATCCGCCAGAAGCTTTCCGGGAAGTGGTTAATGTTGGGCTACTCGGGACGTTTCACTGCTGCCGGGCGGTCGTCCCGGACATGATCGCTCTCAACTATGGACGCATTGTCAACTTGAGTTCGATCGCCGGCAAGGAAGGCAACCCCAGGGCGCCGGCATATAGCGCCACCAAAGCCGCGGTCATTGCACTGACAAAGTCGCTCGGGAAAGAGCTCGCAGCTTACAATATCAGTGTCAATTGCGTGACGCCTGCGGTTGCCAAGACGACCTTGGCCTTGAGTCAAGCGCCGGATTTTCTGGCCATGATACTGTCCAAGATTCCGCGCGGACGCATGCTTGAATTGGGGGAGGCGGCGTCCATGATCTGCTGGCTTGCCACTGAAGAGAACTCGTTCACGACTGGAGCGGCCTTCGACCTGTCTGGCGGCCGTGCGACTTACTAACCCGCACTTCTTCAAGCTGGTTCAGCAGATGCCAACGGACGACCACTACTGGAATGATAGCTCTCCGCCGTTAGTTAGTTAGCTAGGGAGGTGAGGGATTAGTCACCGACGATTCTCAGGAACTAAGCGAATCCAAATGCTCATCGCAGAGTTGTCGCCAAAAGACCGCAAAGGACGATTATGATGACCAGAAATAGTAAACCTAATCCGCCGGTCGGGTAATAGTTCCAGCCGCAACTGTAGGACCAGCGCGGCAATGCAGCGATCGCCAGAACAAGCACAACTAGCAATATTATCAACCCCATAACAAACCTCCACTATAGGTGCGGTATTTTACGGAGCGCTCCAACCGCTCCGCAATTTGTATCACGCCTAAATTTCGGTCCGAATCTGGAACTATTCTGACCACCTTTTGCTCAAATTAGACCGCTGCCTGCGCGGACTGTGGTCAGACTAGCAACGCACAATCAATCTCGTCACAATCCTTGACAATCTACGACTATGAAACAACACGAATACCATTGCATTTCGCGGCGGGAGTTTTTGTCGGCTAGCGCATTGGCTGGAAGTGGACTGATACTCCCGATTTCAGCCGCGGGGCAGAGTTCGATGCGAATGTCGACACCGGCGGCGACATCAATCCCCCAGATCAAGACAGGACCAGCAGACGTGACCTTGCGCATTGGCCATGTCTTAGTCGATGTCAGGCAAGACAAGACAATTAGTACTGTCGGTTACAATGGCCAAGTTCCGGGACCGCTGATCCGTTTGCGAGAAGGCCAACAAGTCTCGGTACAAATATTTAACGACACAGACACTCCCGAATTCGTGCATTGGCACGGTCAGTTCATCCCCTCCGAAGTCGACGGCGCGGGTGAAGAGCGCAGCATTGTAGTCCCGCCGCATGGCCAAGTTAGTTATCAGTTTATTCCCAGGCCGGCCGGCATCCGGTGGGTGCATACGCACGTAATGCCCGGAAGCAATCTCTACGGTGGCCTGTACACAGGGCAGTTCGGCATCGTGTACGTCGAACCGAAGCAAGATTCTGGCCGTTATGATCAGGAAGTGTTTCTGGCCACGCACGAGTTTGATCCATTCTACAGTAGCGGTGAGATGGAAGAGGAGGGCGGAAAACCAGAAGATCCTGCTCTGGCAGCGGAGGTAGCGGCCGACAAGAGTCAGAAATTGAATGGTTGGGAGATCGGCTACCAGACCTTTACCATTAACGGTCGATGCCTGGGATACGGTGACCCGATACGAGTTAGGGAAGGCCAGCGAGTGATGTTTCGTATTCTCAATGCCAGTGCCACAGAGACTATTAAGCTGGCCTTGCCCGGCCACGAATTCCACGTGGTCGCCTTGGACGGTAATGTCATCCCTCGCCCGAGTACGGTCAAAGTGCTAGAACTTGGATCCGCAGAACGCGTTGACGCGATCGTAGAGATGAGCAATCCGGGCGTTTGGATCCTGGGTACACCCTTAGACGAAGATCGTAATCGCGGGATGGGAATTGTCGTGGAATACGCAAATCGAAACGGCAAACCGCAGTGGCATCCTCCTGGCAAATCTGACTGGAACTACCTCCTGTTCGGCGAGTCCAAATCAGCGATCCAGCCGGACGAAGTAATTCCGATGGAGATTGGCAAAATCAACGGAGGCAAAGGCGGATTCAACATATGGACGATCAACGGAAAACCTTACTTTCAGAGCGAACCCATTAAGATTCAGCAGGGGCGCCGCTATCGACTGGCCTTCGTGAATAAGAGCGACGACATGCACCCTTTGCATCTGCACCGCCATAACTTCGAAATCACTAAGATCCACGGAAAAGAAACGGCAGGCATCTTTAAGGATACCGTTCTCGTAAAAGGTTTCAGCCGGGTTGAAGTCGATTTTCTTGCGGATAATCCGGGATTAACCCTGTTTCACTGCCATCAGAATCTCCACATGGACTTCGGTTTCATGCGGCTCTTCGAATATACTGAGGCTTGATGAGCACTGCGAGCCCGGACTTGTTAACAGCTTAAGATGAATTGCTCCTTTGTGAGCCACCAAGATTCTTCTTATTAAGCTTGTGAATTACCCGTCTTACTTTTCGTAACCAGTTTAGGATCAGCAAGTAACGTGCGCTTAAAGCTTGTGAATAACTACCAAGTGCGATTCCGAGAACCAAGAACAAAAATCGAGCCGCCAGGGTTATTCACCGTCATCCACAGTTGTTCACGCGCGGAGCTTACCGGGATTCACACGGGGCAGGGTTCGATTCGCCGGATCACCCGATGTCCAGGAGTGAGCCAAAATCAGGGTCGTACAATCGTTTGTAGGTTCTGATGGCGAATCCATCCGTCATGCCGGCAATGTAATCGCAGAGAATGCGCGCGCGGGCGCGTCGATCCTGTTTCAGGCGAATTATCCGATCGAAGCCTTCCGGCATCAGACGAAAGCCTTTGCCATCCAGGTAACTTTCGGAAAAGGCTTCGAAAATGCCTTCGAGAATGACTCTGCCTTTGCGCTCCAGTTGATGCAGCTGCGAATGGTCGAAAACGAGCTCCTGTGAAAGACGCTTATAGAAATCAGACTCGGCGCGGACGGCTGGATCGACGAACAAACCGAAGCGATATCGGTTCGTAGTCGAAGAAGCAGGATTGGAACGCTCGATTAACGAACAACACCGAATGAAAGACCCGATTTTTTTGCTTAACCGGGCTTCTGCTTTCTCCTCTCGGATCACTGATAGAATCGTTTCCGCGTGTCGAGCGTGATCTCCCTGAAGATTTTGGTGTTCTGCCCAACGTTTTACTCTTTCGAAACGAAGAAAGCCAGCGTTCATGCTGTCCACTAAATCGTTGAGGCAATAGGCCGTGTCATCGGCCCAATCCATGATCTCGCACTCCAGGCTCCGGAAATGGTTCAGATCACTGATTTCTGAGGAACTGGCGTCGCCCAACACAAAGGTCCGCAGGTAATCCTGTTCATCATATAAGAATTGGTTGGAAGCCTCTAAATCCTCTCGGAAGAGTCTCTTATATTTAAGGATCCCATCGATGAAGGCCCTCGTCGGATTCATCCCGCGACGAGTATCGAGTCCCGAGTAGATCGTCTCTGCGATGATCCGGAGACTTTGTGCATTGCCTTCAAATCCGCCGAACTGTTTCATCAACTGGTGCAACGTGCGTTCTCCAGCGTGCCCAAATGGGGAATGACCAAGATCGTGAGTGAGACAGATGGCCTCAACCAGATCCGGATCGATGAAAAAGTGTTCGCTGAGAAAAGGGGAGGTCTGTTTCAGGAACGACGAAATAGAGCGCCCAATTTGAGCAACCTCGAGCGAATGGGTTAACCTTGTTCGGTAAAAGTCGAATTCTCCAGAAAGAAAGACCTGGGTCTTGGCCTGCAGCCGGCGAAAAGCCGAGCTGTAAATGATGCGGTCTCTGTCCGTTTGGAAAGCCGTTCGATACGCGTCCGGTTCGCGTCGATCGAGACTTTCAACATCGAACTTGTTGTAAAAGTTGTTTTCCGTCAGCTGCCTCACTATTTCCCTTTAGCCTTAATTCCGACGCCAAGGCAAAAAATATTCAGTCACTGACTTGGTGCACTAGTTTACCGACATGCGACACAGCCGCCGACCCATTATCAACGCAACCATATGCCAGCTACTTATGAGGCGATGCACTAGCCTCCGGTTTGAGGAGTCGAGGCCGGAATCGGAGTTGGTTTGGCACTTGGGCTTTCGCCCGGAGTTGGAGAGACGGTCGCCAACCCTTCGGGGCTCGGCGCGGGAGGCGCGAGAGATCCAAGTTCCGGAGATGGAGCGGCAACCGGACTGACCGAAGCCGCGGATCCAGGCTCTGGAGTCGGAGAGCCAACCGGGCCGGGCGAAGGCGTAGATGAAGGTTCTGGAAGTGGGGCGTTCTCTGGACCGGGCGACGGTGAGGCCTTAGAAACAATCTCGTCTCGACGTTTTAAAATTTGTTCAAGGTTCCAGCCAGGGACGAGATAAACCCACTTTTCAAATCGCTTTTCTTTCTCGAGCCGCTCTTTAAGACTGATGGTTCTTTTGTCGAATTCCTCGTCTTTCTTTTTCTTCTCCTCCGCGCTTTCGTTCGGATCCGGTTTTCGTGCCGAGGGAATATCGGCGGTGACGCTCAGTTGCAGATAACGCGTTTTATCCGGACCCTCTTTGCCGAGAAGGAAAGTGTAGGTAAAATCGTCAAACGTCTTGATGCTGATCTTAAACGGATCCTTTAAGCCGGTCTCGTCTGGGGAAACGGAGGGCGGGCGAACATCCACGAAGGTCGGTGAAAAGGTGGAGAAACTTTGAGCGAAAGACTTATCCAAGCTTTCGCCAGGGCTGCAGATCCAAGAGTTGCCAATCCGCTTTTGGATCCTCGCGAATGAGCTTCCAGCCCGGGTTATTGGACCAGGCTGCCTGATCGATCTCCTTCAGTTCTCCCGGAGCAATAAACGTTTTGTCCAACCACGACCCCACGGTGACTGGATCGACGCTAAAAAAAGACTCGGAAACCAGGTAAACGCGATCTTTGGCAGCTGGATTATAGATAAATCTCCCGGTAGCTGCTGAACCGGTCGCCACGTTGCTGCGGTCAACGGACTTCCCAATGATCAGTGAGGCGATCTCGTTTCTCTTTCTCACCTTTGAGCTCGATCTCAATTCCGGCCTCGGTGCCCTGGCCCGGTGCAATGAGCTTAAGCCTACCAAACTGAGACGGTCCAACCTGCATTTCTTGTCCGGCTTTCAGTTCCCACAAAATCTTGATCAGATCCCGGATCTTTGCGAAATCAGCCGGATAATCATCTCTTTCGGCTACCCGCCATTCGTCACCCTTCTTCTCCAGCGTCACGGTGCCGGAAGTGGATCGGATCTGGATTTTTGTGACATCGTTCACAGCAAGGTTTTGAAAAATCGTTCGATCGGTTTTGGAATCGCTCCATCGAGCAGATTGTGAGATCTGGAAATAGATGCCGGCCAGACCCACAACAATCGCAACAGCCAGCAATAACAGGAGATGGTTCTTCTTCATCGCGCGGCGCGTCTACGGCGTTTCACGAAGGCCAGCGTCAAACCGACAAGGGTGACGATCACGGGCATCCCGGCAATATCGACCCATTTCACCGTGTTCTGCAGCGAATCGATCTCTTGACGAAGATTCTTGCGCACCTGCTTTAATTCTTTGTTAACCGTGGCCTCGTTCTCTTGAAACTTTTTGATCTCGGCTTGTTGCTCTGGAGACAATAGCGTTTTCTGATCAGACTGCTTACTCGTTTGCAGGGCCGCCAATTTCTGCCGTGTCTGATTGAGATTGTCTTCCAGTTCGTCGATTTTACTCTGGTATTTTTGCTGCGGCAGCAGCCTCCATTTTGTTCACCACAACAAATGGACGGTTGCCGGAGGATCTGCTCCGGATACCAATCAGATCGGAATCTCCGGCCAGTTGTTCCACGGAGCTCTGAATGAAATTCAAGTTGCCGTTGGACGGTACGAAGACCGTTTGGGTCAATACCTGTTGAGCTCGTCCGGCGATGGCATCGTATGCGAAATCAGAGTCACCGACCAGAATGACGACCCCTTCGGACTTTGCCTTCCTTCAGATGCTCTCGACTTTCGGTGTGGGTGAAGCCGAAGGGGCTGCTTGAGGCGTTGGGGTGGGGGACGGTTCTGGGGAGCTTTTTCCCTCCGGTTTACCGTTTGGAAAGGCGGTCTTGAATTTTCCGCTCAATCGTATCGCAATCGGATACGACGTATTGGCGCTCTTCATCTCTTTGCGATCGCGTCGGTTCCAGCCTCCATCGAAATTGACGATCGACAAGTCCTGCCTGATTCGAGGATTTGATCAGAACATCCTCTTTCAGACCTTCTGCCGGTTTTCCCGTAAACGCGCCGGCAAACGGCATCAGCAGATCATTGATGGCGGCGCCTAACGCATCCTGTTTATTGATGCCGTCGCTCGTGACCGAGAGGATCGTCGGATCTGATTGAACATCATTCTCGCGTTGCACCTGAGTGGCAAAAGTCGGGATCCGCCAGCATTTTCTTGACGGAAAATTGGATTCCCCAAGCGGGAAGCAGCTTAGCCAGTGTCGAATCGTATCCGGCGGCTCCTCCATATGGCCCGGCAGTCTGGGCCTCGACAAAAGAGTAGGGATCGAGCAGCGCCACCATTTTGCCTCCGCGAAGCAAAAATTGGTCGATAGCAATTGAGCCTGATCGCTGATGCCCTGGGGATGGACAACGACAAGCACCGAGACATCGTCATCGATTTTGTCCGTCGTCATGCGGAATATCGCGGACCGACATAGTTTTCCTTGAGTTCGGTCAGGAAAATCCACGGCTGGCTTGGTTGTTGGCGCTGCTTGCATCATCATTGGAGACGCCTCACGCCCGGTGACAGGGAGCGCGCTCATCACGCCAATCACCGCCTTCTTTGGATTCGCGACGCTTGAGATCGCCCGGGACAAATCATACTCAAGCAAAGTCTCTCGATCCGGGCTGAGGTATGGGATAGTCGCTTTAGAATCAAGACAACTGACTGCTATTCCGAGATAGATTTTGTCCGTCAAGTTGACGTCCTGACCTTCAATACCATCCAGATTTGCCGAATCTTCTGCGTCTGAATCCGGCTTTGGATCTAATTTCACGACTTTAATCCGGCCGTGACTGAATTGTTGGTATTCCTCCAACAGATCCTGCACTTCCTGCGCGTAGGTCCGGAGAGGAACCGGCACGGAGGCATTATCCTTGCTGAAGTAAAACCGAACCACCACATCGGTATCGAGCTTTGTTAAGGATCTTCTTCGTGCCGTTCGAAAGCGTGTAGAGCTTGTTCTCTGTAAGGTCGGATCGGAACTTGAAGAGGCCGCCCAAGAGGTTGATCCCGACGATGATAATGAGAACCGCGATCACCCCGACGACCGAATAGAGTAAACTATCAAATTTACCTTTCATACGGCTATGCTCGATGCGCGCGAAGAATCACGCTGGTGGTGAAAAGAAAGAACACAATCATAGATAAGAAAGAAGAGCAGATCGCGGCTATCGATAACGCCGCGCTGGAAGCCTTCGTAATGGGTCATTACTCCGATCCCGGCGAACGCATCGATCAGCCAGGCGGGTGCCCAATTGACAACGGATGTCGGTGACCGGCGGCCAGCTGCAAAGGATCAGAAATAGGCAGATCACCACAGACAGAATAAAGCTGACGACCTGGTTGCGCGTCAGCGAAGAGGTCATACAGGTGATGGCCAGGAAGGTGCCGGCCATCAGAAAACTGCCGCCATACCCGGACAAAATCCTGCCCAGATCCGGATGCCCAAGGTATGCGACGGTCACCACCATCGGGAACGTCAGCGACCAGCGCAATAAGCAGGAATAACCAGCTTGCCAGAAATTTTCCAAGAATTGCCTGCCAAGGAGTCACCGGCATCGTGAACAAGAGCTCAATGGTCCCCAAGCGCAGTTCCTCAGACCAGAGCCGCATCCCGACTGCCGGTACCAGGAACAAGTAAAGCCAGGGATGCCAGACGAAAAATGGAAGCAGATCCGCCGACCCACGTTCAAAAAATCGTCCCACCATGAAGGTAAAAAAGCCGGTGAGAAGCAGGAAAATAACGATAAAGACATACGCGACGGGTGAGGAGAAATATGCTCCCAGCTCTCTGCGTGCGATCGTCCAAATCGTTTTCATTCGAGCGGAAGCTCTTTTGGTGTCTGGCAGCGTGATTGACCGAAACACATCTTCGAATCGGCCTTCATCGACGTTTAGATGTTCGACCTGCCATCTTTGTCTCTGCGCCAACGCCAGCACTTCGGCGAACAAATCCCCTTTGGGCTGGAGCCGGGCACGTGACGCGGGAGCCAGATTCAGAGATCAGCTCAGATTTTTCCAGAAAACGAAGCTTGCCGAGCTCGGTCTCAATCGCCTGCCAGGTGATTCCTCGGAGACGCGATAATGATCGTTCCGGCCAATGGCGCGCGGGCTTTCAACTCGTCCGGTGTGCCGTTGGCGACGATTTTCCCTCGATCGATAATGATCGCCCTGGTACATGCGGCTTCCACTTCCTCGAGAATATGGGTCGAAAAAATGATCGCTTTATCCTGCCCCATTCGCCGGATCAGGGTGCGGACTTCGTGTTTCTGGTTGGGATCGAGCCCATCGGTCGGTTCATCCAGGATCAACACTTCGGGATCGTGGATGATCGCTTGCGCCAGGCAAGTCCGGTGACGGTATCCTTTGGAGAGTGTATCGACGCTTTGCTCAAGCACAGGTTGGAGAAAGCAGAGTTGAACAACACGCTCGATGGCCTTGTTCTTTGCCTCGCCGAAAAGCCCGCGTAACTCCGCGCAAAACCTCAGGAAACCGAACACAGACATGTCGCTGTAAATTGGCGCGTTTTCAGGTAGATAACCGATCTTGCGCCGGCTTTTCAGCGGTTCTTCGACCGACATCAAAACCGCATACCGAGACTTTGCCGGAGGAGGGCGGCAGATAAGCCGGTGATCAAGCGCATGCTGGTCGATTTGCCGGCACCGTTCGGTCCGAGAAATCCGAGGACTTCGCCTTTCTCAACCGAAAATGAAATATTATCGACCGCGAGCTTAGGTCCGAAGCTCTTGGTTAGCTTCTCAACGGTGATCATGTTCGGGGTAGTCACGTGAGTCAGTGGGCTTGGTTTGTGTACTAAGGAAAGCGTCTAAAAAAGACGGATGCTGCGATTTGTCAAGCGCGTCCGCCGTAAATACGTCGTTGAAGCGAGGTGGCGGGAGTCGGGAGTCAAAAATTCAAGAATTCAAAAATTCAGGAGTCCCAGAGGGTAGAGTCCAGTGGCGCAAAATTAAGATCCACGGCTTGAATCGAGTGCAATACTGCAAGTTCCTGCGACTGCTGAGTTCTTGACTCCCTCGAGAGCTTCTAGCTAACGTTTCTCAACCGGAGGCATTAGTTAATCGAGACCAGCAATGGAATCCGTTCCTCTCACCGCAGAACCACTCTGGCAGCCGGATCCCGACAAGATCAAGGGGACTAATCTGGCGCGATTCCAGGAATGGTTGAGAGAGACGCGGTCTTTGGATCTCAAAGATCATCGGGCTCTCTACGATTGGTCAGTTCGAGATCTTGAGTGTTTTTGGAGCGCGATTGCCGAATTCTTTGATGTTCAATTTTTTACTCCAGCGGAGCAAGTTATTCGGCGTGATGCGGATCCGATTCGCACGAAATGGTTCCCGGGCGGAACTCTCAACTATGCCCAACATCTGCTTCGATTCGGGTCAAAACAAGTGGACGATTCCGATAACCGTCCGGCAGTCTTTTTCTGCGCCGAACCCGAAGTGTCCGAGAATCGGCAGATTTTGACCCGAGGAGAATTGATCACGCGCGTGCAACAACTGGCTTCCGCGTTGAAGCGTCTTGGCGTGCAATGCGGCGACCGCGTGGCAGGGTTTCTTCCAAACCGTGTCGAGACGTTGATTGCCTTTCTCGCCACGGCTAGCCTCGGAGCGATCTGGTCCAATTGTCCGCCGGAACTTTCCAGCCGAGGCGTCATCGATCGCCTCTCCCAGATCGAACCGAAAGTGCTCGTTGCGGTTACGGGCTATCGGTACGGAGGAAAGAGCCACGATCGCGCGAAGGCGCTGGTGGAAATTGCGGCGGCCATGCCGACGCTACGCCACGTGATCCTGCTCGAACAAGCCTATTACGAACAGGTGTCGGACTTCGGACCCGCAATTTCAATCTTGTACTGGACCGATTTGATCGGGCAGCAGTCTGATGCGCCGCTTCAATTCGATCCAAGTGCCGTTCGATCATCCGCTTTGGATCCTCTACTCTTCGGGGACGACCGGAGTGCCCAAACCAATCGTCCACGGACATGGCGGCATTCTTCTTGAGCATTTGAAAGCTTTGTCTTTGCACCTGGATCTGCGTCCCGCCGACAAATTCTTCTGGTATACCACGGCGGGTTGGATGATGTGGAACTTTCTGATTTCAGGCCTTGCAATCGGCGCTGTCCCGGTTCTCTACGACGGAAGCCCGAAGTATCCGGATCTACGAGTTCTCTGGAAGTTGATCGAGAGCGAAGAGATCAATTATTTCGGCACCAGCGCGCCTTTCCTGCTGGCTTGTCAAAAAGAGAAGCTCGAGCCGCGAAAGGAGTTTCGTCTGCAATCGTTGCGGTCGATCGGATCGACTGGCGCGCCACTGCCGTACGATGGTTTTCGATGGGTATACGACCGCGTCAAGCCGAGCGTCTGGCTGGGTTCGGTGAGCGGCGGCACCGATGTTTGTACGGCCTTCGTTCTTTCGCATCCCTGGCTTCCTGTCTATGCGGGAAAGTTGCAGTGCCGGGGTTTGGGCGCGCCGATCCAAGCCTGGGACGATCGTGGCACCGCGGTGTGGAACCAGGTGGGCGAACTGGTGCTGACTGCGCCTATGCCGTGTATGCCGGTCGGTTTTTGGAACGACCGGGACGGTTCCCGGTTTCGCCAGGCGTATTTCCAGCATTTTCCTGGGATATGGCGCCACGGAGACTGGATTGAGATCGAGGCGGATAGCGGCCAGTGCGTGATTTACGGTCGTTCCGATTCAACGCTGAATCGCGGCGGGGTGCGGATGGGCACGAGCGAATTTTACCAGGTCGTTGAATCCCTCCCTGAAATCCTTGGATCGCTGGTGGTCGACACAACCGGACTTGGTCGCAGCGGGGAGGAAACACCAGGGAAACTGCTCCTGTTTGTGGTTGTGCGCGAGGCGGACGTGTTCGATGATTTGTTGATAAATCGAATTCGTGAACGAATCAGAACGGAGTTATCTCCCCGATACTTGCCCGATGGCATCTTCAACGTTGCCGAAATTCCGCAAACATTGAACGGGAAAAAATTGGAGGTGCCCGTAAAGCGCATCTTCCAGGGAATCGCACTCTCGGAATCGGTCAGTCGGGAGGCCATTGGGAATCCTGATTCGCTGGCGCCTTTTCTGGAATTGGCGGAGCGGTTTCGCCTGGCAGGTTGATGCGGCCAAGACCGCAGAGGATGGCCTGCCAAAAAAGACACAAGAGAACACGGAATCGGTTTCCTATTTCACCATGATCAATGATCGCCTTCCGCGACTAATCTTTGCCTCAAGCGAAGAATCCGCCGATTTACTTTACGCGACGAAATTTTCTGTTCCGGACCCAGTTTTGTTTCTGAAGCAGAAGGGCAAAACGACAGTGTTGCTAAGCGATCTCGAAATCGACCGGGGAAAAAAGAAGCGAAGGTCGATGAGGTGATAGCGCTGTCGAGCATTGAGAGTCCGTTGGCGAATGGGCCTAATAGAAAGCCACCGATCGAAAAGACAATCGCTTGCTTTTTGCGGCAGCGCCGCGTCCGGAAAGCTGCAGTTCCTTACGACTTTCCAATCGGTTTGGCAAACGAACTTGCCAAGGAAGGAGTCACGGTCGTTCCAATTCCCGGCCTGTTCTGGCACGAGCGCGAATTCAAAACTGAAGAGGAACTGCGATCGATCCGTCGTGCTATACGGATTACCGAGGTCGGAATGGCTCGCGGGATAGAGGTTCTTCAGGCAGCCGAAATCAAGTCCGGAAAAAGGCTCGTTTGGGGAGGCACGGCCTTAACCTCCGAGAGGCTGCGCGCCGAAATCGATACCGCGATTCTGCACGCGGGTGGGGTGCCCACCAACACGATCGTGGCCGGCGGCGAACAGGCGTGTGATCCGCACGATCGTGGAAGGGGCCCGCTTAAGGCGGATTCTCTGATCATATTGGATGTCTTTCCGAAAGATGCCCGCTCAGGCTACTATGGCGACCTTACCCGGACGGTTGTAAGAGGAAAAGCCAATGAGGCTCAACGCGCGCTTTGGTGGACGGTGTTCGATGCGCAGAAGTTGGCGTTGCAGAAAATAGTTGTTGGCGGTTCCGGTGTATCCCTGCAGAAGGAAGTCACTGAATTTTTTCTGCAGCAAGGGTATCCGACAGAGATTCGAGACGGTCGTTGGGTCGGTTTTTTCCACGGATTAGGGCACGGATTCGGACTTGAGATCCACGAGCAACCTCGGATCGCGAAGACCAAGTTCAAGACGGGCCAGATCCTGACAGTCGAACCTGGCCTCTACTACCCCGGTGTCGGGGGCGTTCGGATCGAGGACGATGGAGTGGTTACAGACAAGGGGTTCAAGGTCCTGTCGAAGCTCGGAAAGGCGTTGGAGGTCTGAAGAAGTTGTCAGTGTCAGTTGCCAGTAGTCAGTGGGAAGGAACGGAAGAAGTTATCAGTGTCAGTTGCCAGTAGTCAGTGGAAAGAGACGGAGGAAGTTGTCAGTGTCAGTTGCCAGTAGTCAGTGGAAAGAGACGCAGGAAGTTGTCAGTAGTCAGTGGGAAGGAACGGAAGAAGTTGTCAGTGTCAGTTGCCAGTAGTCAGTGGAAAGAGACGGAGGAAGTTGCCAGTAGTCAGTGGGAAGGAACGGAAGAAGTTGTCAGTGTCAGTGGGATTTTAGCGAACGGATCAGGCCGTTGGTCAGTTTGCCGACCTCGTTTGTGACTTCCAAGAGTCCGTCGGCTTCGTTGGAGCTGATATAACCAAGACGCTTGGCCACGATCAGCTGCGTCTCGGTCTCAAGAAGGGAACCACGAGCGTGACCAATCGATTGGATAAATTCCCCCTTCGTAATTCGCCCTGCACCCTCTGCTATGTTGCTGGGCACAGAGACTGCAGCGCGGCGGACTTGGCTAGTCAGCCCGTAAAGCTCGTGACGCGGAAATGACGCAGACGCACGATAAATCAATTCACAAAGATCGATTCCCTTTTGCCACGCAACAAGATCCCGATAGGTTTTAAAAGTCATAACACATGCATACTATGTTACACCATTAGCCAGGATCCAACCTAAATAGTGAATCCAACGCACTTTTCCGACTGCAGAACGAACGATACTCCCCCCGGCCTCTCTGCCTGAAAACTGGCACTGGCAACTGCCAACTTCCTATCCCCCCCGGGCCTCTCTGCCTGACAACTGGCACTGGCAACTGCCAACTTCCTATCCCCCCGGCCTCTCTGCCTGAAAACTGGCACTGGCAACTGCCAACTTCCTATCCCCCCCGGCCTCTCTGCCTGAAAACTGGCACTGGCAACTGCCAACTTCCTATCCCCCCGGCCTCTCTGCCTGAAAACTGGCACTGGCAACTGCCAACTTCCTCTGCCTGACAACTTCCTCTGCCTGACAACTTCCTCTGCCTGGCAACTGCCAACTTCCTAAAACATTGCCACTGCGCAGACCAGCACGACCAGTCCGTACACGAGTCCGGCTAATGTGATGGCTCGGAATCGGCGGCCGGTTTTCGTGATCCAGTCGATCTGATCCCGCAAAACGTAGGGCATGCCAACCCAGAAAAGACCCAGGGTGAGCCAGACGTAGGCGAGCACGACAAGCAACAAGCGAGCGGCTTCCGGGCGGAGAAAAGCCGCCGACAATACCGGTTCTGCAGCGAGCAGCGCCAGCATGCCGAGCGCACGGACGGCCAGAAATTCATCAACGAAAGTCAGAGTCAGCAGAAACGCGATTGGAACGCCCACTTGGAGCCAAGTCCGGTACTGCGAAAATTCGCCCAGATCCATATTCGATACGAGCCAGAATGCCCAGAGGGAATCCACGGCGAGAAAACCGATGCCGAGTGGCTTTGATCGCGGCAAGTGAGCGAGCCAGCCTTTGGTCTGTTCTGGGCGGACTAGAGCAATGATATGTATTGCCAACAGGATGAAACCCACGATCAGGCCGACTGTGTGGAGGCTCAGGTCGTAAACGCGAGGAGGATATTCCATGAATGTAGGAGGTTGTTCATTAGCCCAAGATTCCGGACGCGCAAGTTGGAAACGCAACGAGCAGGCAATCCGTCCCGGGTTGCTAGCCAATGCAAAGCGAGACTCTTCGCCTACCGTGGGACCGGTTCACCGTACAATGTGTAACCCGTGGAACGAGCGATCCGGATTTTCAAAAGCTCACCGATGTGCCGTGGCTCACCCTCAAACACCACAATCTTGTTTCCGCGCGTTCTACCGACCAGCCGGGCCGGGTTCGTTTTGCTCGGACCTTCGCATAAAATCTCGACCTCTCCGCCGATAAATGGTTCGCTCCGGCGTTTGGCCCAGGAATTGATCAATTCCAGCAGGTCATGATTCCGCGCTTCTTTCACGGAATCGGGCAATTGCCGGTCCATCTCCGCCGCAGGCGTGCCTTTACGTTTCGAGTATTTGAATATGAACGCGTTATCGAATCCGACCCGGTCGACAAGTTCACGCGTCCTCGCATAGTCGTCGTCAGTTTCACCAGGATAACCAACAATAATGTCTGTGGTGATTGCGATGTTCGGCGTGACGGATCGTATCCGATCAACGAGCGAGACAAATTTCTCGGCCGTGTACGTTCGATGCATCGTCTTGAGGATCCGATTGGAACCGGACTGCAATGGCAAATGAATGTGCTCAACGAGCTTTGGCAAACGTCCAAAAGATTCAATCAGATCGTCCCGAAAACCGATCGGATGAGGAGAGGTGAACCGGATACGCTCGAGTCCGGCGACTTCCTGGAGCGCTTCGAGCAATTGAACAAATGGGCTTTTCCCATTTGCCCGGACGAATTCGTGCCGCCCGTAAAGATTCACGATTTGACCCAGCAGTGTCACCTCTTTGACACCCTGTTCGACCAGGGTTTTGACCTCGGCGACAATTTCCTTGAGTGGCCGGCTTCGCTCGTGTCCGCGCGTATAAGGGACGATGCAAAACGTGCAATGCATGTTGCATCCCTGCATTATCGAGACGAAAGCCGTTACCTGGCGTTTGCCGAGAACATGGTCACGGATCGTACTTTGGGAGTTCGCTTCTTGTTCCACGTCCACGATGGAAAACCGAACGTCGTCAAAGCGCGCGGTCCATTTTCGTTCAATCGCTTGATCCACGTATTCCGCGACTCGATGAAATTTCTGGGTTCCGACGACCAGATCCAGGTGCGGTGCTTCACCCAGAAGCTCAGATCCGCGGCTTTGGGCCATGCATCCCAGAAATCCGTATACGACCGGGCGATCACGAGAAAGTGCGCGTAGCATCCCCATTTTGCCAAGCGCCTTTTGTTCGGCCAGGTCCCGAACACTGCACGTGTTCAACAAAACAACGTCCGCCTCTTCCTCTTTGACCGTGATCGTATGGCCGCGTTCCATGAGCATCTGAGCCACTTGTTCAGAGTCGCGCTCATTCATTTGGCAACCATAAGTCTTGATGTAAATCCTAGCCATGGCGCACCGGCGGAGCGGCAATATTAGGCGCAAAATCGGGCAGAGGCAAGCGGACGGGAAGGGAAAGGAAGCGGTGTCGGCGGGTCGGCGAGTGATGAGCCAAAGAGTTTACTGACTGCTCTTCTGCGCTAGCGCATCTGCTTCCTTCTTTCGCTTCCGTTCCATCAGCCAGGCAACCAGAATGCAGATTTCGTACAGCAGGTACATGGGGCCGCCCATCATTGCCATCGAAACCGCATCAGGAGTGGGGGCCAAAAATGCCGCGGCAATAAAAATCAGGAGGAACGCATACGCCCGGGTCCGGCGAAGAAGAGCAACGGACAAAACACCGAGGCGGACGAGCACAAGGACGATGACAGGCAGTTCAAATGCCGCGCCAAACCCTACGCATAGCTGGGTGACGAACGAAAAATAGTCGCGCACGGTCCAAGTGGGAGTCCAATCCAGCGATTGAGCGTCTCGGAAAAAAAATCGAAGAGTCGCCGGCAAAACCAGGTAATACCCAAGGACAACACCACCGAGGAAAAGGCCGAAGCCGATTCCGACAGCCGGCAGCATAGCTTTTTTTTCCGGCGGGGTTAGAGCGGGCAGGATGAACTGTCCGGCAAAGTAAATCAGGAACGGAAAAGCGAGAACGATTCCGGCGTAAAAGGCAAGTTGGAAGGAGATCGTCATCGAGTCTGCAACACCCAAAGAAACAAGGGATTTCAGCAACTTTGGATCGATCGCCTTAAGAGGACCCTGAAGGATATGAACCAGTTGCGTGCGGAAGCAGAATGCCAGGAGCATGGCGGCGCCGAGCGCGACCGCCATCTTTACGATGACCCAGCGTAAGTCCTCAAGGTGATCAAGAAAGGGTTTGACCGCCTCGCCCTGTTCGCCTTCACGAAACTTGAAAATCCTCGAGATCTTCATGGGATCAATCTTTTCGCCGCGAGCCGGGCAAATAAGGCGAGCGTATTCGCGTCCTGAATCACGTTGTCTGCAATCATTGAACTTAAATCTTTCAAGCTGAATTCCCGACATTCCAAGATTGACTCGCTTTCGTCCGGCTGATGGCCAGATCCGGTTTCTTGGACAGGCCGGGCCAAAAACAGGTGAGGTGTCTCATCGCTGTATCCTTGCGACGAATAATAATGCCCCAGATAAGTGAGTTCGCCACCGGCGGCCAATGAATAGCCGGTCTCCTCGGTCAACTCGCGCAGCGCGGTCTCGCGAATTAGCTCCATTTCAGGCCTGAGAACACCGTCAATTTGGCCTGCAGGAAATTCCCAGAGAATTTTTCGAACTGGAATCCTGGCCTGGTGGATAAGAACAAATTTTCCCTGGCTGGTTAGGGGCGCAATCACTACGGCCTGTTTTCTTCGTACCACCGTCCAGTCACGAACGCGAACTTCACCTGGAAGGATAATTCGCTCCTGGAACACTTCGATATGAGGGTTCTTGAAGAGGCTATTAATTTCCAGAATCTGCCAGTCGTCAGAGTTTTTCACGGAGGATTGCGTTCCACGCTTCTAATGCCGCTGCAACATTTTTTCGTGAAGGCGCACCGGTCGCTGTTCGGTGGTCGAGCGCGCGATCAAGGTCTAGGACTGCGAACAGATCCGGCCCGAAGTTCTCGCTGAACCGGCGGAACTCTTCCAATTTAAGGTCAGCAAATCCACGATGTTGTTCGATGGAATAGGCGACTAGTTTCCCGATCACTTCATGAGCTTGCCGAAACGGAACACCATGGAGCACGAGGTAATCGGCGAGATCGGTGGCGAGCAGGCCGGGATCGTTGGCGGCCTCGCGCGTACGCTCTGAATCAACCTCGATCTCAGGGATCATTCCCGTGTAGACTTCGAGCACTAGTTTGCTCTGATCGACCGAATCGAAGACAGCCTCCTTGTCTTCTTGCAAATCGCGATTGTAGGTCATCGGAAGACCTTTGAGGGTGGTCAGAAGCGAAACAAGGTTCCCAACCAAGCGACCTGTTTTGCCTCGGGTAAGTTCGCTGACGTCCGGATTCTTCTTCTGGGGCATTAAACTGGACCCTGTCGTGTAGCGGTCGCTGATCTTGATGAACCGGAATTCCGAGGATGCAAAAAGGATCAAGTCTTCGCTGAGACGTGAGAGGTGAATACCGAGGAGGGACAGAGCGAATAGAAACTCGGCGACGAAGTCGCGGTCACTGACCGCGTCCATGCTGTTGCGGGTCACCTCCGGAAAGCCGAGCAGCGCGGCGATATACTCCCGGTCGAGGCTGATCGTCGATCCAGCGATCGCGCCGGATCCGAGCGGCATACGATTGATCCGCTTACGACCGTCCATCAGGCGTTCGCGATCTCGCGCCAGCATTTCCACGTAGGCTAGCAGATGGTGTGCGAAAAAGACCGGTTGTGCGCGCTGAAGATGAGTGTATCCGGGGAGGATTGTCTCCTGGTATTTTCCCGCGAGCCCGAGCAAGGCGTGCTGTAGGGCTTCGATCCGGTCGCTGACTTCGTCGGTCTCGTGCCGGAGATAGAGCCTCAAGTCGAGGGCGACCTGATCATTTCGGCTTCGAGCGGTGTGCAATTTCGCACCGGCGGAACCGATCCGCGAAGTCAACGCAGATTCGATGTTCATATGAACGTCTTCCAAATCGATCCGGAATCTGAACCGTCCTTCATCGATTTCCTGTTCGATGGCCTTCAGGCCTGACTTGATCTCTTGCAGCTCTTCCGGTGCGAGCAGCCCGGCCTTTTCCAGGGCCGAAGCGTGGGCAATTGAGCCCTGGATATCGAACTTGTAAAGTCGCCAATCGAATGAGATCGATTCAGTGAAACGCTGAACCGCAGGGGCAGTTTCTTGTTGAAAGCGTCCTTTCCACATGTCCTTGATGACTACGTGTAAAATCGGATTTGGTCCACGAAGGATGAGAAGTTGGTAGGCGCAGCGTTCGCTTTACTTGTTTCTTCAAGACCGAGCAAATCGGGACGACCGCCTAGAGTGCTGCCCGGCCTAGCCCGAAACCGGCGTGTACAATGTTGGCGCCCTCGTCGACACTTGCCTCATCGACGATCACTGAAATCTTGATTTCGGAGGTCGTAATCATCTGGATATTGATCCCGGCCTTTCCTAGAAGTTCGAACATTTTGGCAGCGACACCAGAATGTGAACGCATACCGATGCCGACTACACTGAGCTTGGCGATCCCTCCCTGAGCTGCAAACCCCTTAGCGCCGATTTCCTGAACAATCGGGCCGAGGTGCTTTTCTATTTTCGTTAATTCATCCGCGAGCGTCGTAAACGAAATATCGGTGGTGCCGGCTGCAGAGACATTCTGCACGATCATGTCCACGTTTACGTTAATCGTCGCAATCTCATTGAATATTCGCGAGGCGATGCCTGGCTTGTCCGGTACGCCGGCGATCGTGACTTTTGCTTGTCTGCGGTCGACGCTCACTCCGCGGATGACTACTTTCTCCATGCCGGCTGTTTCTTCTTTCACGAGGGTCCCTGGCTGATCGTTAAAACTGCTCCTTACTTCGAAAATGACGCCGAATTTTTTGGCAAACTCGACCGAACGAGATTGCATTACCTTCGATCCGAGACTGGCCATCTCGAGCATCTCATCATAGGAAATCTCCGGAATCTTCAGAGCGTTTTTAACGATGCGCGGATCGCAGGTGTAGACGCCGTCGACGTCGGTATAAATCTGGCAAAGATCGGCTCTAATCGAAGCAGCGAGCGCGACGGCGGTGAGGTCTGAGCCGCCACGGCCAAGTGTGGTGATCAAGCCATCCAGAGTCTCGCCTTGGAACCCTGCGACGATGACAATGTTACCCGAATCCAGAAACTTGTGGATGCGTTTTGGCGTGATATTGGCAATTTTGGCTTTTGTATGGACACCATCGGTAACGATCCCGGCTTGAGGGCCTGTCAACGAAATCGCGCGGCCGCCCAGGCCGTTGATCGCCATGGCGGTCAACGCAATCGTTGTTTGTTCGCCGGTGGCGAGTAGAACGTCCATTTCTCGTTCGGCCGGATGTGGCGCCACTTGGCGTGCGAGTTTGATCAGGTTATCCGTTACTCCAGACATGGCCGATAGGACCGCAACCACCTGGTTGCCTGCCTGCTGCGTTCCCAGGATGCGTCGAGCCACCTCCAGGATCCGTTCGGGAGTTCCGACGGATGTTCCGCCGTACTTCTGCACAATCAAACTCATTTTGCTTTTTCCAGAATCGACAGAATTGCGGCTTTGTCGGCTGGGGCACAAACAGGTTTCACGCTGTCATTCATCACCGCTGCGGTGTCTTTCAGGCCATGCCCGGTTAGCGTGCAGACGACAACAGAGTCGTCCGGAATTTTCGGCAACGGACAGGAGGCGCACGCCTTCTGACGGCATTTGAGAAGGCCGGCTACTGTAGCGGCGCTGGCAGGTTCTACAAACAGGCCTTCATTGGATGCCAGCCAGCTTTGGGCCGCGAATATTTCTTCGTCTGTAACGATGTCAATCGCGCCGCCGGATTCCTTAAATGCTGCATTCGCCATATTCCAGCTGGCAGGGTTTCCAATGCGAATGGCGGATGCTGCGGTTTCAGGATTTTCGATGACGCGATCGTAGTAGACGGGCGCCGCGCCGGCAGCTTCGAATCCGAGCATTCGTGGAAGCCGGGTTGCCCGCTTGAGCCGGTGAAACTCAACGTAGCCCCGCCAATAGGCAGTCGTGTTGCCGGCGTTCCCCACGGGCAGTACATGGAGATGTGGGGCATCGCCCAGGGCATCGATGATCTCAAACGCTGCGGTCTTCTGCCCTTCAAGACGATAGGGATTGATGGAATTTACGATCGAAATCCCTGGTTCAGTCGCCAGCTCGCGGACCAACTTGAGGCATTGATCAAAATTGCCCTCGAGGGCGATCACGATCGCGCCGTAGACGAACGCCTGGGCGAGTTTACCCATGGCAATCTTCCCTGAAGGCAAAAACACCGCACATTGAATGCCGGCCCGCGCAGCATAAGCCGCGGCGGCAGCAGATGTATTACCAGTGGAAGCGCAAACGACGAGTCGCGAACCCAATTCAGCGGCTTTGCTGACCGCAACAGTCATCCCGCGATCTTTAAATGACCCAGTTGGATTCAAACCCTCGTGTTTGAGATAAACCTGGCAACCGCGGCCGACAATTGCGCTCAAGCGCGGTGAATAAATTAAGGGCGTCGAGCCTTCGCTCAACGAAACGACAGGCGTCGCTTCCGTCACCGGAAGATACTCGCGGTATCGTTCGATCACGCCGATGGTACCTCCGGGCGATTGTCGCGATTCGTTCATGAGAGAACCCAAAGCAACATCGGCTGCGCCTTGACGCAATCCAGATTTTGAATGCCTTGAACTGCGGTCCGCATTCGATCAAACGGCGCATCGTGGATGATCAGGACCAGTGGCACAGCGTCTCCCTCATGCCCCTCCGGTTGGATAACCGAGGAGATTCCGATCTGATGCGATCCCAGAATACTCGCAACCTGGGCGAGCACTCCCGGCGCATCGATTACGGACAATCGCAGATAATACCCGGAAGAGACCTGTTCGATCGGGAGACATTTTCCATACAATCCGTGCGGGGTAAATCCGAAGGCTTTCCCGCCCGAATCATACCATATGGCAGCTTGTGCCAGATCGCTGATCACGGAACTCGTCGTTGGGTCCTGGCCGGCTCCGCGTCCGTAGAACAGAGTATCGCCGACAAGATCACCTCGAACCATCAAGGCATTGAATACTCCGTTCACAGAAGCGAGGACATGCTGCTTCGGCACGAGAGTCGGATGAACGTGCGCTTCGACAAGGCCATCGCTGTTGGTTCGGACGGTGGCAACTAATTTAATACGGTAGCCCAATGGTCCGCAAATCGGATATCCGACGCGTTTACCGTCTCGATGCCGGCAACGTGGATCTGATAGGTGCTGACCCAGAATCCGTAAGCCAGCGAGGCCAGAATAATCGCTTT
This sequence comes from uncultured Verrucomicrobiae bacterium, assembly GCA_963736745.1. Classification (GTDB taxonomy): domain Bacteria; phylum Verrucomicrobiota; class Verrucomicrobiia; order Chthoniobacterales; family JAFAMB01; genus JAFAMB01. The sequence continues at coordinate 51,045 of CAVTQD010000028.1, forward strand.
GTGCGCCGCGTCCCAGCCATTCACATCAAGGGAAGGGTCTGCTTCGGCGTAGCCCTGCTCCTGAGCTTCCCGCAATGCCTCAGGAAAATCCATGCCTTTCTCGGTCATTCTGGACAAAATGTAATTGCTCGTACCGTTCAGTATAGCGTGTATGGACTCGATGTGATTTCCGATGAACCCTTCCCTGATCGATTTAATGATCGGGATACCACCGGCGACCGCGGCTTCGAAAAAGATCGGGACACCCTTCTCGGCCGCTTTCTCGAATATTTCGAATCCACGCTCAGCCAGGAGCGCTTTGTTCCCTGTCACGACGACTTTTCCGGCATCAAGAGCCTTCATCATAAAATGGTACGGAGCATCGATTCCTCCCATCAACTCGACGAGAATGTCTATTGCGGGGTCTTCGACGAGTTCTTCCCAACGGCTCGATAGGATCTCCGCTGGAGGATGCACCGATCGGACGAGTCCGGGATTTCTGACTGCAATCCGACGCACAGCGAGCTCAAGACCGACTCGTTCGCTGATAATGGCTCGGTTCTGGATCAGGTGTTTGTAGACACCCGCTCCTACATTGCCGAGGCCTGCTAATCCGATGCCGATCTGGTCCATTTTTGAGGAGGCGCACTATCGCGAATGTCTATTGAACAGTAAAGTCCTGAGTTTATGATCCGCGAGGCTTCCCTCACTTCGCTGGTCATTCGGGGCTTGGCGCCACGCCGAAAAATTATTTAGCAAAGGCCTCCAGCCGGAGTTGCCTCCCAATCGTTCTCGGTGTCTATCTCGCAACTACTTTCAGGACTTCGTCCACTTCCGTTTCGGTATTGTAGAAGTGAGGGCTGAAACGAATGTAATGCTGCCCCTGGCGGTCCTGCCGAGAGGAACAGATGATGCCTGCGGCGGTCAACCGTTCGAATAACGACTCCATATCAGTTCCAGGGCGTGATACAGTGACAATACCCGAGGCGTTCGGGCCGGCTGCCGGGCCAAGCAATGTAAATCCCAAGGACTGCAGACCGCCGGCGAGTCGGGCGCTAATCGTCAGGATACGGTCCGCGACGCTGGCAATGCCGATTTCAAGCAACATGTCGATGGCCGCCTTCATACCAAAGATCCCCATCACGTTCATTGCCCCAGGCTCATACCGTTGGGCGGTCGGCTGAAATTCGATTTCTTCCTGGGCGATAAATCCCGGCGCCTTAACATTCCATGAGCCAAGGAGGGTCGGCCTGCACAGATCGAAGCACTCTTTGCGGACATACACGATTCCGATGGCTAGTGGGCCCAGCATCCATTTGTGCGCATCGGCGCTGAGAAAATCGACATATTCGACCGTGGTTGGAAAAGCGCCGAGGGTTTGAATGGCATCCACAGAGAACAGAATTTCTTTCTCTCTGAGCAATTTGCCGATCGCATTCAGGTCGATGCGATATCCGGAAACGAAGCTACAGGAAGCAAGAGCGACCAATCTTGTTCTCGGGGTAGCGCCTCCTCAATGAGCTCCGGAGTTAACATTCCGATTTTCGCAGGTTGCAGCAAACGAACAGTCACACCGTGCGACCGCAGATTTAGCCATGGGTAGACATTGGCTGGATAGTCATCCAGGTAACAGATCACCTCATCTCCGTGCCGCCAATCGATTCCGTTCGCGAAGAGACTGAGCCCAAGAGATGTCGGACCGATCAAAGCGATTTCCTCCGGGCTGCTTCCGATTAGGCTGGCCGCTGATGCTCGCGTTTCCTGGATCGACTTCAGCAGCACCGCGAAGTTCTCGAAATTAGTGGCACTCTCCTCGGTAAAGCGAATGACGGCGTCCGCGACGACACGCGGCAAAGCAGTGACCGCGGCATGCGCCATAAAAATCTTGTTCTGGCAAATCGGAAAAGCGGTTCTTCGTTTTTCTTCGTTATCGATCAGCTCGTGAAGGAGATCCATAGGACGTTATGAATAGATAGATTGAGTTTCACAGCGGGAGTGCCGGGGACACGAGGTCGCCTGGGAAAGAAAAGCGAACGCGTCGCGGCCAGGATTTCACTTCCTTTTTTGTTCACCCTCTTCGATCAGTTTCCAGAAACCAGCATGCTCTTGCAGCTGTTCATCTTCCGCCATCGGGAGCTTCGAACGAAAAAGGAAATCCCGGATGGTGTTTTTGTGCAGGACTCGGTGTACGAGTACGCCCTCCTTGCTGCGCTCGAAGTAGATCCGGTAATCGTTGGTTCGATAACGATAGAGACGTTTTCCTTCCCGCTCGATGACGCCGAATGCCTTGGAATCGAGGCTGTCCAAGTCGTCAGGCAAAAACTGGAACTCGGCGAGCAGCTCCAGTTGAAGTTCTTTCGGGATTCTGGCCATTTCAGCCGCGCTGATTTCGTTGAAAACGATCTGATACATAGAGACAGTTCTCGGTTCCTGGTTGCTTTTAGAGTAGCACAGGAGATTTCGAGTTCCCACATTGTGGTTTCAGCTCTGGCAAGCTAAGTAATTTGTGCTTTTCTCTTCTAACCGGATTTATCCGCCTTAAATCGAAAGTTCCCCTATGAAGGTATTGCTGTTTTTACTCTGCTTGGTCGCCGGCTCAGCTTTTGGCCAGTTAGCCTGGGAAACCACTGAACAAACTTTCAACTCGAAGCCGCAGGACAAGGAAGTCGTGGCGAAGTACAAGTTTACTAATACCGGCCAAAAGGCCATACAGATCCAGAACGTGCGAACTTCGTGTGGTTGCACAACAGCAGCCTTGAGCAAGACCAACTATGCCCCGGGCGAATCAGGTGAGATTGAAGCAAAATTCATTTTTTCCGGCCGGACCGGGAGGCAGGAAAAGGCAATTACGGTCGCCACAAGTGCGAATCCGGAAAAGCCAACGATCCTGAAGTTGCACGTTTACATACAGGAAACGGTCAACATTGAGCCCGCAATTGTTCTTTGGCGGGTGGGTGAACAACCCGATCCTAAAGCTATCCACATCTCGATCGCGGATGATGCGTCGGCAAAAGTTGTTTCTGTCACCTCGGATAATCCAGCCTTGAAGGTTAAGCTGACGGAAGTGAAACCGGGCAAGGAATATGAAGCCCAAATCACTCCGGATAGCGTTGCGCAGCCGGCGGCGGCCACGCTCATGATCCGAACAGATTACCCGCCTGATAACCCGGAGACGAAATACGCCTACGCTCGCATTAAATGAGACGGGTGTACCGTCTCGCATATAATGATGCGCGACGGTACACTGGTAGTTCGCCAGGCGTTGTTGATTCTCCTGGCCGCGCTCATTCCCGCAAGTTTGACTGCGGCGTTCCACCCGTTGCGTCCACCGTGGTCCCAGGAGACTTTGGCGCCGGGCGAAGAATTGCTTCCAACAGTATTGGGTTGGGGTGAAAACGTACTCTGGGTCGACGCCCGATCAGCAGATGAATACGGTGCCGAGCACGTGCCAGGGCGCGATACTGCTGAATCTGGAAAGTTGGGACCAGTTGTTTCCCAATTTTCTTGACCGATGGGCACCGGAAAAAAAGGTCGTGGTTTATTGTAGTGCGTCAACCTGTGAGTTAAGCCGGGAGGTTGCCGAACGTCTTCGAAAGAGCGGGATCTCTTCCGTCTTTGTTTTGAAAGGGGGGTGGGAGGCGTGGAAGAACAGAAAATGATCAGCCGACTGCATCTTCCTGACTGGCCGCGGTTTTTGAAGGTGTGCCGCGTACTGGTGCGAATTACGCTGGTTGGCTTATTCGTGTTTGCGGGCGCAACAAAGGCGTATGATCCGGGTGCATTCGCAATCGAGATCCAGCGTTATCACCTCATTCCATGGGTCCCGACCGTTCTCGTATCGGTATATCTTCCATGGTTGGAGATCCTGGCGGGCCTGTTCCTGATGGTGAAAAGACTTGAGAAGGGAGCTCTGCTGCTGATCACTTGTTTGTTGCTCGTTTTCACCTTGGCTCTGGCTAGCGCAACGTTCCGAGGGCTCGGCATCGATTGCGGCTGTTTTGGAAAAGCGTTCGCCGCCACCGGCACGACCTTTCCGTTGATTCGAAATGTTGTCCTGCTCGCTTTCACAGCGTTCCTTTGGCTCGGCTCTCAATGACTACATCCTTTCGTTGCTGGGCAGAAATAGACCTCGAGGCGATGCGATCCAATCTCCGGACCATACGATCCATGGTGCGCCCCGGGATTCGTATCATCGCCGTCGTAAAGGCAGACGCCTACGGCCATGGCCTTCCTGAAGTTGCGCGCCACCTCGACAGAGATGTCGACCTGTTCGGCGTTGCAAGTCTTTCAGAGGCGCGGGCAATCCGTTCGACGGGTGCGCAGGCTCCTGTGTTGATTCTCGGTCCTGCACTGCCCGAAGAGCGGGAACCAATTTTCGATGAGGCGTTTATCCCTACCATTTCAACCGTCGAAGAGGCAGCCGGATACGCAAAATGCGTGCCCGCGGGCGAACGGATGCCGGTGCATTTTGCCATCGATACCGGGATGGGACGAATCGGATCGTCGGAGCAGGAGGCGAGCTCAGATTTTTGTGCGATTTGTGCGATGTCTCAACTTCAGGTGACGGCATTATCGTCCCATCTTCCTGTGGCGGATGAAGACGAAAATTACACGGCCCGACAGCTGGAACGGTTTCGAGCGATAGCGGCCCGTATACTCCCCGAGAACCCACCGGCTGCGATATTGAACAGCGCCGGGGTGATGCGATTCGGGCAGGGTACGATGGATGGAGATCTTGTGCGCGTCGGCTTGAGTGTCTATGGGATTTCGCCGCTGCGCGATTTCCAGGGGAGGTTCCGGCCGGCGATGACCCTGAAAACAAGAGTTGTCCTGATCCGGTCTCTCGAGGCCGGCCGGAGCATCAGCTACGGAAGAACATTCGTAACCCCCTGCCAAATGAAAGTGGCGACACTCTGCGCTGGATACGGCGACGGTATCGACCGCCATTTGTCTGGTCAGGAAACGGATGTGTTGATCAGGGGGCGTCGGTGCCGGTTACTAGGCAGAGTGACGATGGACCAGGTCATGGTCGACGTGACTCACCTTCAACGCGTCGAACCGGGTGACGAAGTTGTCCTGTTTGGCAGGCAGGGTGATCAGGAAATTCTGGCCAGCGAACTGGCGGCCAAAGCCGGAACCATCGCCTGGGAAATATTCACTGGGATAACAAAGCGCGTGGTGCGGATACATTTTTGAACCAGCTTTGTCATTGCTCCAGGCACTTCGGTCCCTGAAACATCCAAATCAGTTTCCTGGTCGTCCAAAACATGTTTTCTTGGCCGATGCCGACTGAGTGTCGATCGAACCGCCTGATTCAGGAGAAATCTCCCTACCTTCTTCAACACGCGCATAACCCGGTTGACTGGTATCCCTGGGGACCGGAGGCGTTCCAGAAGGCGCTAAGAGAGAAGAAGCCGATTTTTCTGTCGATTGGATATTCTACTTGTCACTGGTGTCATGTGATGGAGCGCGAATCGTTTGAGAATCAAGGGATCGCGAATCTCCTGAATCAAAATTACGTCAGCATCAAAGTAGACCGGGAAGAGCGACCGGATGTGGACCGAGTCTACATGACATTCGTGCAGAGCACGACTGGTTCAGGCGGTTGGCCGATGAGTGTGTTTCTCACCCCGGAGCTCAAACCCTTTCTGGGCGGCACCTACTATCCGCCGGATGATCAATATGGAAGACCTGGATTCGGGAGCTTATTAACTCGAATCGCAGATCTCTGGCAGAAAAATCCCGAAAAGATTATGGATCAAGGCGCCCAGTACACGGAGGCGATCGAAGCTCATCTCCGCGAGGCGCACACGTTGGAATCAAGTCCCTTGACGACAAACTGGCTGGAGCACGGCTATCGGCAGTTCGCATCCGGTTTCGATCCCGAGGAAGGAGGATTTAGCTCAGCGCCGAAATTTCCTCGCCCGTCCGTCTTCAGTTTCCTCCTTCGCTACTGGAAGCGAACCCAAAAGACGAGTCCATTCGATATGGTGCTATTCACCTTGCGGAAAATGGCGCGGGGCGGAATCTACGACCATCTCGGCGGCGGTTTCCATCGCTATTCTGTCGATGACCGCTGGCATGTACCGCATTTTGAAAAAATGCTGTACGATCAGGGACAACTCGCGGTTGCCTACACCGAGATAGTACAAGCAACGGCCGATCCAGAACTTGAGCAAACGCTTCGGGAAACTTTGGACTATGTCCTGCGCGATCTCACCTCGCCCGAAGGCGGTTTTTATTCAGCCGAGGACGCCGACAGTTTACCGCAGGAGGGAGCAGCGGACAAACGAGAAGGGGCGTTCTACGTTTGGACGCAGGAGGAGATTGATCGTCTGCTCACGCCCGATGAATCGCTGATCTTTCGCAGGATGTATGGAGTTGAACGGGCCGGGAATGTTGTTACTGCGAGCGATCCACAGCGGGAGCTTGCGGGTCAAAACGTTTTGTTCCTGCAGAATGGCCCGGAGCTGGTGGCGAAGTTGACCGGCCGCAGCGAGCATGAAGTTTCGCAACTGGCATCGTCCGCGCGACAAAAACTGAAGGCAGTCCGGGATCAGCGTCCGCGACCGCATCTCGATGACAAGATTGTGACAGCGTGGAATGGACTGATGATTTCCGGTTTCGCCAAGGCATTCCAAGCACTGGGCGAACCGCGTTACTTGGCCGCGGCTCAGCGCGCCGGAGACTTCCTGCAAAATAAATTGTACCAACGCCGATTGCTCCGCAGTTATCGTGGGTCGGCCGGTGCGACCAATGGGTTCGCTGAAGATTACGCATTCTTGATACAGGGTCTACTGGATCTGTATGAGGCTGATTTTGATGTCCGTTGGCTTCGATGGGCAGGTGAATTGCAGACCCAAATGGATGCTCTCTTTGCCGATCCGGCCGGCGGATATTTCAGCACCGAGGAAGACGCGAGCGATATCTTGTTCAGGATGAAAGAGCATCACGATGGAGCGGAACCGTCTGCGAATTCAGTTGCAGCAATGAATCTGGTCAGAATGGGCAGTATTTTTGATAAAAAAGAATTCAAGCAGGCGGCGGAGCGCGTTCTTGCGGCGTTTCACGCTGCGCTGGAACGGATGCCTGCTGCTTTGCCGCAGATGCTGGCAGCGTTGGACGTGACAGTGACCGAACCGACACAGATTGTGGTGGCGGGCGAGAGAGAGTTGTTTGAAACGGCAGAACTTCTCCGCGTCATTCGAAAACTTTATCTGCCGAACAAAGTCGTGTTGTTGGCGGACGGCGGCGAAGGCCAGAATTGGTTGGCCCAACATATTGAGGCAATCCGACTGATGGGACCGGTTGAAGGACGGGCCGCCGCTTACGTCTGCCAAAATTTCGCCTGTGAACTGCCCGTGACAAAAGCAGAGCAGCTCACACGGATCCTTCAGAAATTGTGAAGGCGGGAGTTCAGGAATTGCAAAGTGGAAAGCGATAGTGCCAGCGTCGTGCGGACGAAGTTTTAATGGCACACCACACGCGCGCGCCGAGGCGTAATGCGAATCCGGCGACAAGGGATGCCCGTTGCGAACCGCGTAGGATAGAATCGCCACGTCAGCAGCCTCATCGTCGAACTGTGCAGGGCGCTCAGCTGTCACCATCGCGCCCGAAGGCCATTAAAGAGCTGGGCGTGCCCGGTTTGGCCATCTCAAGCCCGCCAATTTCGTAGTAGTTGGCCGCACCTGGGACCCGGGTTTGCTGGCATACCAGCGTGCAACCGTAACTCGTTTAGAACAGTATAGGAGAATTATTATTTTTATAATTAATATGGATTCTATGCAAGCTGCCCGATTTGCGAATCCTAAACTGTCTCAACCTCATTTTCTTCTTTCCCGTTCGCAACGTGCAAACCGGACCCCGAATTGGGCTTCTGCGAGGACTCTTTTTCGTTTTCTGGATCTTCTTCTGGCAAAATTTCCTCTTCTGGCTGCCTTGGCCATCGTGCTCTTTGCATTCAGTGCAATGGCTGCCACACCCAATTTTGTCCAGAGCAACAGTACTGTGCCCCAGACTCCCCAGACCAAGGTCACGCTGGCATACTCCGCGGCGCAGAGCGCTGGCAACTTCAACGTTGTCATTGTCGGTTGGAATGACGCCAGCGCGCAGGTCAGTTCACTGACCGACTCCAAGGGCAACCTCTATCACTTGGCCGTCGGCCCAACGGTGCTGACCGGCTCGGCTCCTCTGTCGCAAGCTATTTATTACGCCAAGAACATTTCGGCTGCCATCGCCGGCGCCAACACCGTGACCGTGAACTTCAACGCGGCGGCGGACTATCCCGGACATTCGGATCTTGGAATATAGCGGCATCGATCCGGTCAATCCCGTGGACGTCAGTGCGGGTGCGACGGGCAACAGCGCGACGAGCAGCAGCGGTGCGGTAGTCACCACCAATGCCATGGATCTGTTGGTGGGAGCCAACATCGTATGGACGCAGACGACCGGCCCAGGCAGCGGATTTACCCAGCGCATGCTCACCATCCCGACGGCGACATCGTCCAAGATCGTGTGGTGACAGCGGTGGGTTCCTACAGCGCCAGCGCGCCCCTCATCAGTGCGGGCCCATGGATGATGCACATGGTGGCTTTCCGCGCCGCGGGCTCTCCTGCACCACCCGCACCTACTCCCACTCCCAACCTGCCCTACTCCTACACCAACCCCGGCAGCGCTCAACTATGTCCAAGGCAACTATGCGACGCCGCAGTCGCCCCTGACGACAGTGACGGTACCATATACAGGCCGCGCAGACCGCTGGGAATCTGAATGTTGTCATCGTGGGATGGAACGATTCGACCGCGCAGGTCAATTCATTGACCGACTCTAAAGGCAACGTCTATCAGTTGGCAGTGGGCCCAACGGTGCTGACGGGCTCGATCCCGTTCTCGCAAGCTATTTATTACGCGAAGAATATTTCGGCTGCCACGGCCGGCGCGAACACTGTCACGGTGAAATTCAACGCGGCAGCGAACTATCCGGACATTCGGATCTTGGAATATAGCGGCATTGATCCGGTCAATCCGGTGGATGTGAGCGCCGCCGCGACGGGCAACAGCGCGACGAGCAGCAGCGGCACTGTGATCACCAAGAATGCCAAGGATCTGCTGGTGGGAGCCAACATCGTATGGACGGGGACGACCGGCCCAGGCAGCGGATTGACTCAGCGGATGATCACCAATCCCGACGGCGACATCGCCGAAGATCGTGTGGTGACAGCGGTCGGTTCCTACAGCGCCAGCGCGCCCCTCAGCAGTGCGGGCCCATGGATGATGCACATGGTGGCTTTCCGCGCGGCGGGTTCTCCTGACACCTACACCTACACCTACACCTACTCCTACACCTACACCTACACCTACACCTACACCTACACCTACACCTACACCTACACCTACACCTACACCCACACCTACACCTACCCTACACCTACACCTACACCTACTCCTACACCTACACCTACTCCTACACCTACTCCTACACCTACACCTACGCCTACGCCTACACCTACACCTACGCCTACTCCTACACCTACGCCCACACCTACACCCACACCTACACCTACACCTACGCCCTCTTTCCTGCCAGCTTCGAGAGTCATAGATTGGACAAAGGCCGGCATACCCGGAGGAATACCCAGTGCCAATTGGCCGATTTCCGCTACCTTGTCTCCAAGTGGAACAGCTGACGATAGCGTTGCGATCCAGACCGCTCTCAATGCGGCGCCGGCAGGCTCAGTGGTGCTTTTAGGTCCTGGCACCTACATTCTGCACCGCGGTTCCAAAGTCGGTTACGCGCATGGTGATGACTATGCCAGCGGTGTCTACGAATGCGGACTTTACCTCAATAAATCAGTGGTCCTACGGGGTTCAGGACCGGATAAGACCATCCTGAAATACGGCGACGGCGCCAATATCGTCAGCCTCGGAAACACCTATTTGTCGTCCAGCCAGGCCGTTTTTATTCCCATTACCTCATCGGCCACCAAGGGCGCTCAATCGATCACGCTCTCGAACGTTACCGGGGTTAAGGTGGGAACCTATCTGGTCGTCACCCAGACCAATCCGAACGATTCGGACGGGAATCCATTGGTCAATACCCTCGGGTACGCTGGTGACGGCGCTTCGGGTCATGACATGCCGACCCATGCAATGACCCAGATTGATCGGGTAACGGCCGTGAGCGGCACCACAGTGACACTTGAACGTCCCCTCTATTTCTCGTACACCAACAGTCCCACCGTCTACACATTGCCTGGTATGGTGGAGAACGCCGGTTTGGAAAACCTGCGTTTGCAATCGACCGCCTCAAGCGGAACCGGGATTCTTTATAAGAATATCAACCTGGAGTCATGCGCCCATTCCTGGGTGATCAATTGCGAGAGTGATTTAGCGGTCGATCGGTCCAATATCTATCTGTCGGATTGTTATGGATGCGAGATTCGAAACAACTATACCAATGACGCGTACAACCATAATAGCGGGTCAGATTACGCCGTGTTCATGGAGTTCAGAAACTCTGAAAATCTGGTCGAGAATAACATTATCAGGCTCGGCCGGCATTCAATGATCATGAATGGAGGAAGCGGGAACGTATGGGCTTACAATTACGCGGTGGACCCTTACATGGGCGAGTATCATAATTCTCTCCCTGAAAACGACACGCATGGCGCGCATCCGTATATGAATCTATGGGAAGGCAACGTGGCGCCCAGTTTCGAATTCGATTTTGCGCACGGTTCATCGAGCCACAACACTGTATTTCGAAATTATCTCAACATGACCTCAACCAATCCGGACACTGGTCAACCGATGACCGGCGGACTGTATGCCCTGGCGGTTGCCTACTATAACAATTACGAGAATATCGTCGGCAACATGATCGGTCATTACGGATCTGCGAATACAGCGCAGGCATATCAGATCAGCGCAGATGCTGGTCAGAAACCCTCCATCTACAAATTAGGTTACTTCGATGACGGAGGAACGACTTCGCCGAACACGACGCTTACCGCCAAAGTCGAAAAGACTTTGCTGCGCGGCGGCAACTGGGATTCAGTAACGAATAGCGTTGTTTGGACTGGAAATGTTCCTTCCGGCAGCCTGGCCTCAAGCTATTTGGCGAGTCAGGCGTTGCCTGCTTCCTTGTATCGTTCGACTGCACCGCCGGAATTCGGGGCCACAGGGACTGTCTGGCCACCGATCGATCCTGCCTCGTCGACTAAAGTGACACCGATCCCCGCCCAGCTGTGCTACCAGACACAAAATATTCACGGGGGCGGGACCTTCAACCCGGCCTTTTACCGTACGGTTACACCATAAATTTCTTGAACCGACCTAACTAAATGGGCAAGCGCTTGGCCCTAGGCTCCCCAACCCGGTAGGGTCACGCTCCCGCGTGACCGCCGCACCAGAACCCCCAACCCGGTAGGGTCACGCTCCCGCGTGACCGGCGCACCAGAACCCCGAACCCGGTAGGGTCACGCTCCCGCGTGACCGGCGCACCAGAACCCCGACCCCGGTAGGGTCACGCTCCCGCGTGACCGCCGCACCAGGCTCCCCAACCCGGTAGGGTCACGCTCCCGCGTGACCGCCGCACCAGGCTCCCCAACCCGGTAGGGTCACGCTCCCGCGTGACCGCCGCACCGGGCTCCCCAACCCGGCAGGGTCACGCTCCCGCGTGACCGCCGCACCAGAACCCCCGACCCCGGTAGGGTCACGCTCCCGCGTGACCGGCGCACCAGGCCCCCAACCCGGAAAGTCACGCTCGCGAGCCCGTCATTGAGGATGCGAAAAAAATCGAAGGCTACAAGCAAGTAGCATACCAACGAACAACCGTAAGTCATCTTTCAAAATATAGGAAATTACTGTAATTATAATTATTATTGTAGTTATGCAAGCGCTCCTATCTTTTATTTGGACTGCTACAGTCCGATCAAACCGTCAGCTCAATTCTCCTGAGGCTCCCACGCCAAAACAGATCGGATGTTCAAGTCTAAGGAACGCTCTTTTTCGCCTTTCAGGTCGGATTCTGGAAAAATTGAAGCCCCTTGCTGGTATTGCGATTGTCCTGTTTGCTTCCAGCGCGCTAGCGAGCACGCCAAATTTCGTCCAGGGTAACAGTGTGGTGCCTCAGAGCTCTCAGAAGCAGGTGACGCTGGCATACACAGCGGCCCAGAGTGTCGGGGACTTAAATGTTGTTATTGTCGGATGGAATGATGCGAGCACGCAGGTCAGTTCAGTGACCGACTCCAACGGGAACGTGTACCGTTTGGCGGTGGGCCCAACGGTGCTTACGGGCGCTGCCCCTTTATCGCAGGCTATTTATTACGCAAAAAACATTTCGGCTGCCCGCGCTGGCGCCAACACGGTGACCTTGAGCTTTAACGCGGCGGCGGCCTTGGCCGACATTAGGATCTTGGAATACAGCGGAATTGATCCGGTCAGCCCTCTGGACGTCGGCGCGGGTGCGACGGGGAACAGCGCCGCCAGTAGCAGCGGCGCAATAATAACCAATAATGCTATTGACCTCTTAATCGGAGCCAACATGGTACGGACAAACACCTCCGGCCCAGGCAACGGATTTACCCAGCGGTTGCTGACGAAGCCCGACGGCGACATCGCCGAAGATCGTGTGGTCACAGCGCTCGGTTCCTACAGTGCCATCGCACCTCTGGGCAGCGCAGGCCCCTGGATGATGCAGATCGCAGCATTCCGTGCGGCGGCTTCACCAACACCAACACCAACACCGACACCGACACCAACACCAACACCAACACCAACACCGACAACACCGACACCAGCCGTACTGACCTATGTCCAAGGCAACTTCGCAGCTCATCAATCGCCCGTCACCCGAATGTCGGTACTATATCAGGTCAAACAGGGCGCTGGGAATCTGAACGTTGTCATCGTGGCATGGAACGATTCAACCACGCTAATCAACTCATTGACTGACTCCAAAGGGAACGTCTATCGGTTGGCAGTTGGCCCAACGGTGCTGATGGGCGCGGTCCCCTTCTCCCAATCAATTTATTACGCCAAGAACATTTCGGCTGCCAGTGCCGGCACGAACAGAGTTACGGTGAAGTTTAACGCCGCAGCGATCTCTGCGGACGTTCGGATCTTGGAATATAGCGGTATTGATCCGACCAACCCGGTGGACGTGAGCGCGGCCGCTACTGGCAACAGTGCGACGAGCAGCAGCGGTACTCTGATCACTAAGAATGCCAATGACCTGCTGCTGGGAGCCAACGTCGTATGGACGGGAACGACGGGGCCGGGTAGCGGGTGGACCCAGCGCCTCCTCACCAACCCTAGCGGCGACATTGCCGAAGATAGTGTGGTCACAGCGCTCGGTTCCTACCACGCCACCGCGCCACTCAGCAGTGCGGGCCCGTGGATAATGCATTTGGTGGCTTTCCGCGCAGCGGGTTCTCCGACACCGACACCCACACCCACACCCACACCCACACCGACACCCACACCCACACCCACACCCACACCCACACCCACACCCACACCCACACCCACACCCACACCCACACCCACACCACCCACACCCACACCCACACCCACACCCACACCTACACCTACGCCTACGCCGACACCCACACCGATACCTACACCGACACCTACGCCCAACGTCTCATTAGCTTGGAACGCAGATGCAGCCACAGGCAACGCCGACACAAACGCCGTGGGATATCGATTGCATGCAGGATTTTCCAGCGGCAATTACACCCAGACTACCGATCTTGGAAATAAAACCACAGTGACGGTTCCCATGCAGCAAAGTGGATCCACCTACTACTTCGCTGTCACCGCGTACAATGTTGCAGGGATCGACGGCCTGGCTTCAAACCAAGTGTCCGTCAAAGCCCCTTAATTAACCCCTGCGACGTTTGTTGGTCCGGTGGAAGTGTTGCCGGACAACCGAACTGATCGCTTCGCCGGTATCACTAGCCTGAAAAACTCACAAAAAAGCTAGCAAAGCGGCGCCTTATTTTTGTAAGTTCTTGGTGTTCAACAAGTTAAACTTTACAAAAAGGACGCCGCTTCGATGACAGACTGTAGAGAACAACGCTGGCTATTTCAAGAATTAGGTAACCGAAAAGTAGAGGTAGATTTCGGGGGCGGCTACCTCTCTAGCGATGGGGGCGGCTTAATACTTCGCGAACTGGAGCGCCACAGCGGTCTGTTGCGAGATTTTTCCGACTGTTTCGTCGACTACCGTGACCAGCGTTATATCGAACACAGCGTTCAGGAGCTTGTCAGTCAGCGGATTCATGGCCTAGTCTTGGGCTACGAAGATCTCAATGATCATGACCATTTGCGGCTTGATCCCATCCATGGGTTGATCGCCGGCAAGAGCGATCCACTCGGACAGGATCGGATCTTGGAGCGCGATAAGGGCAAAGCGCTGGCTGCTCAGTCTACGCTCAATCGTTTGGAGTTGAGCGCAGAGGCCATCGACGCTCGTTACCACAAGATCCAGGCGCAGCCCGATAAGATCGAGCAGTTGCTCATCAAGCGTGGAGTCAAAGCCATTCCACGCAAGAGTGCCGAGATCGTGTTGGATTTGGATGCAACCGACGATCCGCTCCATGGCAGCCAGCAAGGCGCCTATTTTCACGGCTATTATCGTGCCTACTGCTACCTGCCGCTGTACTGCTTTTGCGGTAACATTCCGCTCTTGGCCAAGTTGCGAGATTGCAAGCGGGATGCCAGCGAGGGCACGGTTGAAGCACTCCAGAAGATCGTCCCGGCCATTCGCCAACGTTTCGGCAGCAAGGTGCGGATCATCGTGCGCGCCGATAGCGGTTTTGCCCGTGATGCGATCATGGCCTGGTGCGAAGACAACGGGGTGTTCTACTGTTTTGGCCTGGCACGTAACGAGCGGCTCGGGGAGCAACTCAAGGCGAATTTTGAGAGCCTCAAAGCCCAGATTCAAGAGGCAAAAGCAGAGATGCCTTGTCGGAGTTTCACCGAATTTGAATACTCGACTCTCAACAGCTGGACTAAAGCACGACGGGTGATTGGAAAAGCCGAGATTTTACCCAAAGGCGATAATCCGCGCTTTATCGTGACCAACCTGCCCAAGGATGGTTGGGCCGATCCTATCCAAGCGGCTCGATTTGAACCGGCTGCTTTGTATGAGAAGTTTTATTGCGCCCGCGGCGACATGGAGAACCGCATTAAAGAACAGCAAATGGATCTCTTTGCCGATCGCACCAGTACCCACTGGATGGCTTCCAACCAACTGCGGCTATGGTTTTCGGCCTTTGCTCACTTGATCATGAGTACTTTACAAGCTGGAGTTTTAACGGGCACCGAACTCGAAGCTGCCTCGATCGGCCAAATTCGTTTGCGACTCTTTAAAATTGCCGCCCGCTTGACGGTCAGCGTCAGGCGTATCCACATTGAACTCTGCTCGGCATATCCGCTCAAAGCGCTCTTCGCCTTGATTCACCAGCGGCTCGGCGCCTTGCACGCTCCCTCCTAGGGTTTTCCCAAACCCGAAGATCTCCACTGCAGGCTCGCGAGAGCGCGGTCTACCCGGAAACTTTTGTCTCTGAAGAGGGACATCTTGGGCCACTGCACCCCAACTGGCAGAAAACCCGTCGTGGACAGCCAGATATTCGCGACCGCGGGCTCTGGAGAAATCATCTTTTATGATTATAACATTCTCAACCTAAGTTATGATTCAAATTTGTGATTTATTGGGGCTAGCGTGGTTGTACGGCGGGATAAAACAGGCGAATTTCTGGTTCATTCGGGACTCGCAATCCCGTATTCAAACTCCAGGGTGCCGTTTCAGACAAACCCCTTTCATCGAATGATAGTTCCTTCTAAGGTACTGCAACCGGTCGCGTTGACTCGTTCTGATGGAGACTCCAAGTTTAGAAACAGAAGTTCGCGTCATGTTTTTCGATACGGACGCAGGTGGCGTCGTGCACAACATCGCTTACTTGAGATTTATTGAAACGAACCGGTCGCTGCTCGCAGAGAAACTTGGATGGCCTCTGCATGAAATGTTGAACCGAGGCAATTGCCCGGTCGTGGTGCGAACGGAAATAGATTATCGGCGGCCAGCCCGTTTGTGGGATGTGTTGCGGGTCCATGGCGAGCTCTCGACGTTCGAGCGAAGCCGTTTTTGGTGTGCGTTTACAATCATTCGGCCGAGCGATGGTGTGCTTCTTGTGACTTGCCGGCAGATGCTGGTGGTTGTGCAACTACCGGAATTGAAAGTTCGAAGGTTGCCGAGCCATTGGCACACCGATTTTGGTCATTTGAAGGCCTGACAAGCGAAGAATCAGGAGTGCGGCGCTTTCATTTCCGGCCCCGGCAAGACGAAATTTTTTTAAATTTTTAGCCGCACTAAATGCAGGAGCCAATTGGAGAACTCGATGGCGCCGTCGAGCAGTTCTTTGCCGAAGTAGCTGAAGGTGACATCCCGGCAGGCCACAATGAGCATGATGCTGAGCGCCGAAAAATTGATGAGATAAACGACCATCATCGAAAAGAAGGTGCCGTGCTCGATCAGGTCGGTCTGTCCCTGCCACAACATCCAGATCGCGAACGTCACATGAAAGCTCCAGGTGAACCCGACGATCCCGAAAATCCATCGTCTATACGGTTCCACATCAACGAACACGCCGATCCCGCCGTACAGGAGCAGGGCGAGAATGCTATAGATCGGGAAAAAGTAAGGCGCCAGTGAGATCCAAAAATTGTTCGTGTCAGTAACGACATAGCCCCCGGTCCGGCTGACCCGAAACTGGCTCACTCTGCCTCCCATTAGCCAGGTCCAGATGGCGTGTGTAAGTTCGTGTCCAAAAACATACAATAACATCGGCCTGGGCAGTCCGAAGAAAGCGATAATCCAAAGCACTGTGCCCAACGAAAAAAACCAGAATTCTTCTGATGCCCAGAAACGATGTTGTACGGTCGCAGTGGAAAAGCTGGTGAAGAAGGCTCGAGTTAATATCCAGGCTGGCGGAACGAGAAAAACGGCGATGATCTGTTTTAGCCAGCGAACAGGAACAACCCATTCTGTTCCGGCGCGTTCTTCGTGCGTCCGAGGGCCGGTCTTGAGTCTGCGCCGCCGCCGTTTCTTAACGGTAGATTCCACTGTCTTCGCAATTTACCAGCCCGCCAAGGACAAAGGCGAGCCTCAACAGAATCTGCGATATCTGCGGAGATCCGGAATTTACGCCCGACCCATATACGCTCCGGTTCGAGTGTCCACCCGAATGACTTCGCCCTCCTTGATAAAAAGAGGGACCTGGATGGTTTTGCCGGTCTCAAGTTTCGCCGGTTTCTGCACGTTATTCGCGCTATCCCCGCGGATTCCTTCGGCAGACTCAATCACCTTTAGTTCCACCGAAGAAGGTAACTCGACTTCAACCGCTTTGCCTTCCGCGTAGAGTACATCCACCTTCAAATTTTCGGTCAGATAGTTCGCAGCTTCATTGATGAGCTCGGGCGGAAACGTCTCCGTTTCGTAACTTTCAGGGTCCATAAAGACATATCCGTCCTGGTCTTTGTAACTGTATTCCAGCTTCCGCCGATTCACATCTACCAACTCGACCGTCTCGGTCGAACTGAAGCGCACATTGCTCGATTTACCCGTGCGAATACTTCTGAGTGTCGCCTGAACGAAGGCTCGAAGATTGCCCGGGGTACGGTGTTGAACATCCAATACGACGGTGACATCTCCGTGGTAGCGAATGGCCATCCCTTTCCTAAGATCATTTGCTGCTGCCATAAAACAAGTTGTCGCTGTCAGTGCCGGTTGCTCGTTCCGGATTCCTGTAAAGATGCGTAGTCTCTACTAAATTATCGCGTTTACTTTACGAACAGAAACGAATCCGCCGATCTGCGTTTCCTCCGCATCTGACACCAGCCTCTACTCATTACAGAAGCTTCAGTTTCGTCAAATCCTGAGAATCGATAATCCCAACCGGTTCATTGTTTTCGTTCACGACGATCAAGTCATCGATTCGATGTTGGTCAAGGATGTTCAATACTTCAACAGCAAGTTTATGAGCCTGGATGGTGATCGGGTGGCGAACCATATGTCGTTCGACAGGATCGGAAACCATCCCCGGGTTTTTCTCGAACGCCCGAACAAAATCGCCATGGGTAAAAATCCCGGCCAACGCTCCGGAGGAATCCGTGACTACAGCCACGCCTGCCCGATGCTCATTCATTGAATGCAGCACGGCCAGTACTTCGGTTTGTGGAGAGACAATCGGCATCCGAGCTTCACCGCGCATGATATCGCGCACTCGCTGCAGAAGGTAGCGGCCCAATCGTCCGCCGGGATGAAACTTGAGAAAATCATCTTCCCCAAAACCGCGCACTTCGAGAAGAACCATGGCCAATGCGTCGCCCAAAGCCAGCATGACGGTTGTGCTCGAGGTAGGGGCGAGATTGAGCGGACACGCCTCCTTTTCGACCGAACAATCGAGAATGATTTCACTATGTCTGGCCAGAGTAGACCCCGGATCTCCGGTCATGCAGATCATGCGAACATTGAATCGTTTCAGCGCGGGGAGTATGTTCAGCAATTCCGCGGTTTCACCGCTGTAACTGGCCGCAATGACCACGTCACCGTCGGCCACGATCCCGAGGTCGCCATGCAGAGCATTGACAGGACTGAGCACGAATGCCGGCGACCCGGTGCTGGTGAGTGTCGCTGCAATTTTTTCACCAATCTGACCGGATTTTCCCACACCGATAACGATTATCTTGCGACCGGCTTGCACGGTTTCAAGCAACAGTTGGACCGCCTGCTCGAACCTTTCGTCCAATCGAACAGCCAATCGCTGCAACTCGGAAATCTCAATCTGTAAGACCCGCCGCGCTTTCTGAAGATAGTCCATTGAAGAATCAAACCAGGACTTTACACGGAGGGAGCGAGGAAGTCACGGGGGAGAAGGAGCTCCGTAGCTGCAGAAGTTCAGGAGGGAACCGCCTGCGGGTCCAGATGCATAGTGATTCGACTGTCCATAGCGCGGAATTCCTTTTGGAAAGCGGCAAACAATGCGCACACGCTGGGAAGAGTTTCTCCATTCTGCAATTCCTGAACTCTGAAATCCCTAATCCTCCAAAAGCAACCCGCGCAGAACTTTCAAATTTTGCACATCTTCTTTCAGATCCTCTTTTTTGGGAGTTTCAAGGACTTTTGGGATGGCATCAAAACCTTCTGAGCGCATGATCTCGCAAAACGGCGCCAGTCCAATCTTCCCTTTCCCGATGTGCTCATGACGATCCACGCGGGAACCGAGTGCCGTTTTGGAATCATTCAAATGCCAGGCCGAGAGGCGATCCCTCCCGATGACTCGATCAAACTCTTTGATCGTGTCCCAGAAGCCTTTTGCGGTGGAAATATCGAATCCGGCTTCAAAGAGATGGGCGGTATCCAGACAAGTCGTGAGACGTTGCGGGAACTTCGAGCGTTCGATGATGATCGCAAGATGCTCGAAAGTATGTCCAAGGGAAGTTCCCTGGCCGGCGGTGATTTCGAGCGCGATCCGGCATTTGCCGACAGGCAGCGAAGCGAACACTCCGTCCAGACTTGAAACAATCCGGGCAAAACCGGCTTCCTCGCCATCTCCCATGTGTGCTCCGGGATGCAGCACAATAAATGGGAGACCGAGCTGTTCCGCCCTGCTCAGTTCCTCGCTGAGCGCGCGGATCGATTTCTCCCGAAATTCCGGATTATTTGCCCCCGGGTTAATCAGGTAACTCGCATGCCCAAAGACCATCTTTGGTGGATCCGCGTATTTTTGGTAGGCTTCCAACTCGTTTTCCGAAAATGGCTTGGCAAACCATTGCATATTATTCTTCACGAAGATCTGGATCGCGGTGCATCCAATCGATCGGCCGCGCTCCAAGCCTCCGCGGGTCCGCCTGCAATGGACATGTGCGCCCCGAGCAACGGAATTGACTCATCGATTCTCCAAAGCTTTCGTTCGCTTTTTCGAGCTGATTTTGGCGGCTTGACACTTTTCGTTGACATCTTTTTGACAGAAGTGACTCTGGATCCTAACAAGTAACCGCGCAGGGCCCCCGACGTGTCGGCTGGTTGTTCCCCGCTGGACTCAAGCGTTCAAACCGAAAGAATCCGATTGCTAGTCAAATAACGGCAAGTTGGCGCAGAGAATGTTGCCAGTGCGTGCATCGAGCGCAAGGTAGCCGTCAATGATCCCGTTATTGAATTGGTCCTTATTTGTTGTCACCACAACGATGTGGAATTCCCACGCCGGCCGTTTTTTGGGGCCGCATGCCTTGGTGTTTCCGTCTTGGACCAGTCGAACTTCCTTGATGTTCCTGGCGACTTCGGCGGGCGTCCGCCCGTAGGGATCGCCAATCAGAACGTTGATCGCCCTGCTGCGAGCCTGCCGTTCAGAAAGCAAGCTGGCAGCTTGAGCGAGGTTGCATGCAAGGAGTAGGACGGCACTGGCAGCAGCGAGTGATCTCATATATCAGCTTGGCAAAGGCGACTGGGGATGCCACGCAGCCGGGCACGATTTGTAATAGAGCGGACGGTTATTGGCGTCCGGTTGTCTTTAGCCGAGCATCTACTTTGGTGCCGGCGAAATCAATTCCCATATCGGCTCCTCGATCGTGCCGAGGCCGCGGACACTGATTGGGCCGTTATCGACAACTCCGCTGAGATCGACCAGCCCTCCCAAAAAGAACAGGGAACCCTCGAGACGCACTGCGTGTGAGCCGGAGGCCAGTTGAAATGAGATCATTCGGAACGATACGGCGTCCAACTTGAAACTGAGGTTCGAGTCCAGAGGTTCACGAAATCCGAGCGGCTTAAGACGCGTCAACAAAGGGGCAAGGAATTTTGATCCGCTCACCCTGGCCTCTTGCACGCTGATCGCTCCACCGACGGCGAAATCTGCGGGATTACTTCCGAGCATGGAAAGATCCGCCGCCCCCTTGCCGAAAGGTATTTCCCATCCGTCAAATTGATACGCGAACGGATTCTGAGCAACGATGCGAATTTGGAGATTTTCGGCGGATTCGTTCCTGAGCCGGATTATTCCGGTAGCGTGAATGGTTGGAATATCTGTGAACCGGAATGGTTGCAGAACTTTGCCAATCCACGGATCGATCCATGCTGCTACCACGCCAGGAGAGAGATTCGTTTGGGCATCTTCGATCGTGAGTTTATCCTGACCGAAGTCATAGGTGAATCTGCCGGTCCCGATGCCTTCATCCCTGATCACCCGCACCTGGTCGCACCGGATCACATTGCTCCGCAGCTCGCAATTTGAGGAAGCCGAGTTCAAAAGTGCGCCGCGATATTTTGTTTTTCCGAGCCAGATTTGTCCGCTCCCCGAAATATTCGTGAAGTCCGGGGTCGCGCCTGAAAAAGTGGCCTGGATCACCGGTGAAGTCTGAAACTCCCAATCGGCCAAGGCATGTTGAAACTTCGGCGGGCATAGTGGCATCAGTTCGGTTGGATTTAACGCCGAGTTGATCCGCATCCGAAAGTCGCCGGGACGATTCAATACATCTCCTGACAATATTCCAGAGTGATGTGTCACCTGCGCGTTCATGACCATCCACGACCTGCCCGATTTCGAGAATTCGGCTTTCATGCTCTGGAACTTCACATTTCGAACGGAGAATTGATCGAAATTCAATTTTCCAAGAACTTGCAAATGCCCATCTCGCCGGGCCACGCCACTCACTTCGATTTCCGGCGGCCCGTCGAATATCAGCTCTTTCACCCAGGGGAATCGGGTATCGTTGGCCAGCAGTTTCGCAGGGTCAAGCCCACTGCGGAGCTGGAAATTTTTTTCGCCGGTTGCCAGGTTCCAATTTCCGGTCGCGAATAGTTCGCCGCGCCCGTCGCGCATGAAAAGCTTCCGGAGATCGAGTTTCTGATTCTCGAGAGAGAATTGGCAGTCCAGATTTCGGAGTGGATAGTTTTTCCGAGTAAGGCTTGCTGCAAAGAGATGCCCTCCCTGCAACCGCAGAGTGGCAGGACTTGCTAGATCGACCTGAAAGGTGAAGTCGAGTTGAGGCGGTTCTCCCGAAAAATGGAGCGACTCAATCTCTTTGATCAGAAGTCGGAGAAAATTTTGTTGCGTCTTTTGTTCTGTGCTGTCGCGGGATTCCAAACCTGGAAGAAGCGAAAAGGCCGCAGGATTAACCAACGTGCCCGACGCCTGTAGATGAATCCCGAAGATCACGCCGGAAGCTTGGCGGACCTCGATGCGTCCTGGGAAAAAATAGATCCGCGACTGAAGCCCCGAGAGGCGTATGCGTCCCGCTTTAGGCGTCGCCGGATCGATCGGTATCGAAATCTTGGCATCGTGCAGATCGACAGCGTTGAGTGCCGGTTCTTGCTGGAACAAATTGGCGTAGTTGATGTCCAGGGAGAGATCGCTAATCTCGGCGAGGATCGTCTGCTTGCGATCGTTATCGTAGATCTCGAGATCCTTAGCAACCAAGCCCCGAAACGGGTCCAATGTGAGGCGCCCGACCTGGATTTCGAGGCCAAAGGAGTGGAATTCCTTGGTGAGCAAGGCCCGCCAATGTCTTCCGAACCCTTTGTGATAGTAATAATACGCTGCCCACGAAAGCAGCAAAATGAATGAGAGCAGGGTCAGCCACTTGAAAAGTTGGAAAAGACGAGTTGGCATCGAACCGCACGCAGGGGTGAGGATACAACGGAATCTGAGCAATGGGAAATAGCCCTTGCGCAAAAGCGGTCGCTGGAATCCGCGCAATTATGCTTTTCAACCCGGCACGGCTTATGCTATGTGAGTAGTCCCGATGATTCAAGCGAACTGTCGGGCAAGATTTACCGGGGAAGACTTCGATTTTGTGGTCCGTACACTCGCGAAAAGCCCTGGAAATAAGGTTGGCCTCGTCGAGTTGCTGACAGATATAGAGACCAGAGATCAGATACTGGACCATGAGCAGCTTGTGCGCGCTGTACTTGAAGGGCCAGGGAATCTGACCATTTCGCCGCAGTTCTACTTCTATATCCTCGCCCGACTGGTCTTAAAGCGTTCGGGAATCGACGACCGCACATTGACAGACTATGTCGCTTCGCTGTTAGAGAAGTTTTCCCAAATCCGGCAACTGCGTGGGCCGGTTCAGAATCTCGAAACCCTTTATCTATCGGACCTTTTACTGGCGCTGAAGACAGCCACTTCATACCAAACATTTCTGATCAGGGCGCATATTGGCAATTACGCCTTGTTCATCAGCGGCATATTTTACGAGAGCATCGAAAGCCGGAGCCAGCGAGGCGCTCCCAGTTTCTCATTCTACGAGGAGATGGGTCGGACAAGTTTTTACGCTTTAGCGACCCATGACGTAGCGCGCAGGTATGAGTTAAGCGGCCTGTTCGAAAAATTAGCGGATCGCTTTCACGAGTGCCGTCTGGCCTTGAACTGCCTGACGGACGAGTTTGTTAATATTGGAGACAATCGATTCATGCCGACCTTTGAATGAACAAAACACTCTTTAGCGAAGTTCAGCGGCTCTTTGAGCGAACTTACGCCACAGTCGGAATCAATCTTGAGGAATGCTTGATTGACCATGCGCGCTGTTCGCAGTTAACCAAGCTGGCCGGAGCGTCCGCGCGCGAATTAAGCGAACTTGCCAGGACATTTTTGCGGACCTCGGATGATCGGCTGTATGTCGGAATTTATTACTCCAAATGGCTGATCGAACAACTCGAACGGCACGACCCGCGCGGCGGACTTTCAAACAGCAATATTCGGTCGCTGATTATGTTTGTGGAAGAAATTAACCACGCATTACATGCCGCTCTGCAGTTTAAAGCGGGCTTGCGGCGCATCGATAGCGAGGATTTTGCGCGGAATCTGGAATTGCAGGGCATGGTCGACACCTATATGGTGCTGCTGCTTTTTGTAGCGTTCTTCCGAAAAACGCAACGAATCTCGCGTACGGACCGGCGGTGGCTGCGATTTCACATGTTTGAATCGCGCTCTCAGGTTGCTTTTCACGATGACAATCTTAGAGCACGTTATCTGGAAACGGGAGAATTGGCCTCTTCTTATACTCATTACCTGGATACGCTGAATGGTGCTCGGCGTCTGGATGAGATCCGCAATTTCCACGCACTACCTTACGATGCCAAGAGACGACACATCCTGGCTCTGATGAATGGGCCGAAGCCCACCGAGCAAGGAAAGTAGCCGAAGCGTCCCGCTGTGCTCGGTTCTTGAGAAGCGAAGCGGACACTTTGCCTGCGATTTTTCCCCGATGCGGTTTGACGTATCCCCCTGTTATCATCTACAACGCGATGCGTCATGAAGATCTGGATCAATCGTGCGGGTCAAAATCTTGGCACATTTACTTTAGAAGAAGTCCAGCGGGGTTTAAATCAGGGTCAGTATGTCCCAACAGATCTTGGTTGGCAGGAAGGCATGGAGAGTTGGAAACCGCTTGCGGAATTCGCCGGACTGCAGATGCCGGCACAGCAAGGGCAATCCGCGCCACTCCCTTCGATCTCCCCCTCCTCGCCCGATGTCCCGCCCCCTTTGGGCGAAGATACGTTAGCGACCGTCGCGGGCGCAGAAGATGGCCCGGCATGGGAACGGCGAAACGAATTGGGCTTTGTAAAAGCACTGACACAAACCTGGAAGGAGGTGCTCTTTAACCCGACTGTCAGCTTCTCTCGGATGAAGACGAGTGGCGGGTTTGCAGCGCCGTTCTTGTTCAATCTAATGATGGTGGTCATCTACGCTTTCTTCACGACCATCTATCAGCTGCTTTTATCCGGAGTGTTTGCAGCGACCGCGGGAGCGACGCACAACGATTCGAATGCGCTGCCAGGTATCAATGCGGGATTGCCCCCGCTGTTGAATGTCGGGGTTATGGTCGTCATGGTTCCTTTGCTGGTCGGTTTAACCTTCCTGAACGCTGGAATCACGCATCTCTGTCTCGCGCTATTTAAAGGAACCTCCAAGAGCTACGAGGCCACTTATCGGGTGATCTGCTATTCTTACAGCACCTGGGTATTCGCTCTGGTGCCTTGCGCTGGAGGGCTTGTCTCGGGCATTTGGTGGCTGGTGTGCACGATCATTGGTTTATCGAAGGTGCACAGGACCGAAGGTTGGCGGGCCGCGGTGGCGGTTCTACTCCCGATCTTCGTCTGTATCGGAGTCATATTTGTCCTTTACATCGCGATAATTGCCGCCGTCGTTGCCTCGCTCCATCATGCAAATACTTAGCCGCAGGTTCGGCATTTTTTTTCGGCCGCTGGCTCCAAAAGAAACCGACTTCGAGTTTCTTGTTCTGATTGTTTCCGTTGGAATTGCGGCGAGTTGTTATCTTTATCTGAAGCTCGGAATGCCTTGGCCTGGATGCTGGGTCCGCCATTTGACCGGAATACCTTGTCCAACTTGTGGTGCTACCCGATGCGCCATGTCGCTGTCGCGCGGAGACCTGGTCGAGGCTTGGCGGCACAACCCTCTTATTTTTATATGTTACGGCGGAACAATTCTGGTGGATTTCTATGCTGCCGCCGTTTTGCTTTTTCGGTTTCCGCGGCTTCGCTTAGTGCATCTGCCCTCCAAGATCAAACGTGCCCTGAGCTCGCTGATGATTTTCGCTCTCACGGCGAACTGGATTTATCTCGTGGCCAATCGTTGACGGTATCGACCTCGACACGCCAAAAGTGGGGCTGACACTGTTTTGTTGGGCGCAAAACAGATCGATTCCCTGAACACCGAAACGTTGCATCGTTTCCAATGCGAGATCCGCGCGATTGCAATCGCGGCTCAGGTGTCCGAGGACGACACGACGAAGTCGCTGTCCCGCGATCTCTGCAACAAATTTTGCAGCCGCGTCGTTTGAGAGATGGCCGTGCCTGGACAATATGCGCTGTTTCACCGACCAGGGTCGTCTGCTGTCTTCCTGCAGCATCCGCTCGTCGTGGTTGGTTTCGACAACCAGGGTATCAACGTCCCGGACACGCTCCAGCGCGAGCTTCGGCGCGTAGCCGAGGTCGGTCAGAAACCCGATCGAGCCCTGATCCGCGGTGAACACGAAAGCCGTCGGATCGACGGCGTCATGCGGCACATAGAAACTTTGTATCTCAATATCCTTCACTGAAAAAACCGCGCCCGTCGCGAACAGGTTCCAGTTTGCAAAATCCGCGAGCGATCCCCGACGTAACGTCTCCGCGGTCAGAGGATTTGCATAGATCGGAACGCCGAAGCGGCGACAAAAGATTTCCAGACCGCAGACGTGATCACTATGCTCGTGCGTAATGATGATGCCGTCCAAATCTTCGGGACGCATTCCGACGGACTCTAGTCGTTGGGTAATCTGACGGGCACTGAATCCGGCGTCTACAAGAAGCCTGCACTGGCTTGTAGCAACTAACGCACAATTGCCTGCACTCCCGCTCCCGAGGACCGTTAAACTGAACACCCGCCTAATAGAGCTTAGTCTCAAACAGAAGCCAATCAGATAACAAGTGCAGCTGAGGATTCCTCGATGCGGACAAGCGAGATTCTCGCCGAGCCACGGTAAAACTTGAATCCCTGGTACCTGCCAGGGTGTGCTCTTCGGAAAAAAAACTCTTGCCTTCCGTGCGGTTCCTCTGGAGTTTCGTGCCTGAAAAGGAGACCGATGGCGATCGACTTCAGTCACGGTACTTGAACGCAACTTGCGCGCTGATACCTCTGAATCCGCTCCCGTCTGTTCGCTAACAACACCCCCGGTATGAATCGCTATATCACATTTCTCTTCATGGGCGCGCCTGGCAGCGGCAAAGGGACTCAGGGCAAAGTCCTCGGAGCGGTGCCCCGATTTTTCCATTGCGCTTGCGGCGAGGTCTTTCGATCGCTCGACTTGCGAACGTCGGTGGGGCAAAAATTTATCGCCTATGCCAGTAAAGGGTTGCTAGTCCCGGACGACCTGACTGTCGAACTTTGGAGAGCAAAAATTGAAGCGCAGGTTCTCGAAGGAGAATTCAAGCCGGATATCGACGCTCTGGTGCTGGATGGAATTCCCAGAAACGTCCATCAAGCGAAACTGATGGAGAACCTGATTGACGTGAAGCAGGTGTTCCACCTCTCCTGCCCGAAACGCGAGGAGTTGATTCGTCGCCTCCGAAAACGCGCGATCAAAGATAACCGGATCGATGACGCCAACGAAGATGTGATCCGAAAACGGCTCGCCACCTACGAGGAAGAGACCAAGCCTGTTTTGGGTTGTTACCCTGGGCTTGTCACGGATATTGATGCGCTGCAACCGCCGGTGAAGGTTCTGCAGGATATCGTCGAAGTAATTTGGAGCACCCACGACGCCGTAATGACTTTTAACGCTTGATCGCGTTTTGGTCTCCAGTTACGTGCGATGAACAACAAGCCTCGCGTCGTTTTCATCGGCAGCGGTGAGATCGGGTTGCCGGTATTGCGATGGCTTGCCCACTCTTCGGTGATAGTTCTTGTCGGGGTTGTGACGCAGCCTGACAAGCCGGTTGGTCGCTCTCAGACCTTGTCGCCGCCAGCCCCAAAAACCCTGGCGACTACCCTCGGTCTGCCTATCTTTCAACCGGCGAAAATTCGCAGGGCCGAAGATCTGGAGCGGATCGCGGAGCTTTCGCCGGATCTGATTGTGGTCATGGCATATGGCCAGATTCTCCCGAAAAGACTTCTGGAGATGCCGACCATTGCCTGTCTCAACTTACACGCGTCGATTTTGCCCAGGCACCGGGGCGCGGCTCCAATCCAGGCCTCGATTCTCGCAGGTGATCGGTCCACCGGTCTCACCGTAATGTATATGTCCGAAGGTCTGGACACAGGCGACATTCTGCTGGCTAGACCGACCGCTATTGGGAGGCGAGAGACCGGAGGATCACTGCACGATCGACTGGCAATCCTTGGACCGGAGGCACTCGCTTCGGCGTTTGATCTCATCCTCTCTCACAAAGCGCCCAGGATCCCGCAGGACGACTCAAAAGCCACTTACGCGCCCAAGCTTGAACGTGAATCCGGCCGCATCGATTGGTCTCAGGACTGCGGTCATCTCGATCGGCTAATCCGCGCGATGAATCCGTGGCCGGGTGCCTTCACCCTCGTACGAACCACCGAGGATTCGGCGAGAAAACTCAAGATCCACCGTTCTTTGCCGGTCCATCGTGTGTCAGGACAAGCAGGGGTCGTCAATCGCCTTGGCAATCGCGGAGTCCTGGTTTCCTGTGGACGAGGAGCGCTCCTTTTGCTGGAGGTTCAGCTCGAAGGCAAACGCAGAATGAGTGCGGTGGAATTTGTGCGCGGTTTCGCACTTCCAGTTGGGACGGCGTTGGGTGCTTAGCGCTTTTCTCTCCTCATTAAGGCGAAACGACGCTTTTTTGAGAGGGAGCTTCGGCGTGCTCAACATCCGGTATCAACGCAACGGATACAGTTTGACCGATCCGTAGAGGAACGGGGGGAGTGCTTGAAGGCTCGATCCGGACCGGGAATCGTTGCGGAAGGCGGACCCAATCCACGGTTTGGCTAATAGTCGGCAACAAGCCCGTGGCATCACTGCCGGATCCATCCTGGACGTAGACACCCCAGCCGATGCTTCGGACCACACCTTGAAACGAATGTTGGCTACCCATGATCGTCACGTTGGCCTTCTGACCAATTTCGATATGGGATAATTGAGTCTCCTTGAAATAAGCGGCGATCCAAAACGAGCTTGCATCGACGAGAGCCATCAATTGTTTACCAGCGCCCACATAGGTGCCCTCGCTGGTAGTCATATTGGTGACATATCCATTCACTGGAGCAAAGACTTTTGTATAACTGAGGTTCAATCGCGCGAGCTCCAGATTTGCTTTTGCGGAGGCTAACTGAGCCTGTGCAGCCGCCAAGTTGTCCTGAGCATTCTGATAGTCCTCTTCCGCAACAACATGATTCTTATAGAGATTAGTTTGTCGATCGAGATCTTGCTGCCGCTGCTTCAAGTTCGCCTCACTGTTAAGAACCTGACCGGCGGCAATGTTAAGCTGAGCAGAAAAATCGGCCGGATCGATCTCAAACAACAAGTCGCCTGACTTTACCTGCTGATTATCACGGACCGCGACGTGAATGACAGGGCCGGACACGCGGGGTGCAATGCCGACAACATTCGCCCGGACCTGGGAATCCCGTGTCCAGGGGTCGTGCATGTAGCGCTGATAAAGCGCCCAGGCAGCCCAAACAGCCAGGCAAACGATGACCACAGTTAGGAAAAAATTAAAAAGACGCGCCTTCATGGAAAGCAGACGAATCCGAAGATGCTAGTGAGCAGAACGACCAAGGCCAGGAAGAAAAGGGGCAGATGCCAGATATGTCGCGACAAGCCAGTGCTCTCCAGGATCGCCATTACCAACCATCCTGCGAGAAAGCCAAAAAAAGAAATCGCAAAAATCCAGGGTATGCACAGGCCCAAGAAGCTGATTTCCGGCCGATTCGCCTCTGCGAAAACGCTTAAATTGTAGGTCACGGCTCGAAAGCTAACAGAAATACTGTTCTGCGACAACGGCCTGGATCTCTCGAACATTGACGCGACTCTGCCGCTCTCAGTAGTGTGATCTCCCGAATATGATCGCTCGCGGCGAAGCATCCCCTGTTGCCATTACGGTCCAATGGCCTCTTGAGAGTCTGTTTGGAGACCTGCGAGTGCAATACGGGACCAAACTTGGGCTGGCAGGCCTGCTGGCACTGTACTGTGCACTCGTTTTGCGGCTCGAGCATCCTAACTGGTCGATTCTTACGGTCGTTGTTATGATGAACTCTCAGTATGTGGGTTCAATTACTGTAAAAGCGATCTTGCGAGTCTTCGGCACGATCGGCGGAGCTCTCCTGGGAATCTGGTTGGTCGGTTCTTATGGCTCATCGCCGGTTATATTGCTCATCGCCATTTTCTTTGTGATGGCATTTGCCACTTATAAGTTCGGTCAGTATCCCGCCAGTCAGACTCCCTACTTCCATTTTCTGGTGGGCCTTACAATGCTCACCGTGGCGACCTATGGCGTCAACGCACCGGACCAGATCTGGGAAACCGGGCTGAACCGCATGCTGGAAACTCTGGTTGGAGCCTTGAGTGCGCTAATCGTGACAAGCATCTTATGGCCCCGCTATGCAAGAGAGGAGTTTTTTGAAGCCGGCCGTTCGGCGTTGGAGACGGCAGGCAAGCTCCTTTCGATCGAAACAGACGCCTATATTCACGGACAAAAAATATCCGATGGAGTGGAGCAGATTCGCGAGACGTTCGCACTGCAGCTCTCTACGCTGCGGAATCTTTTACAAGCCGGGGCGCGCGAAAGCACCTATTTTCGCGCGCGCCTGGCGAATTACAACGCGTTCGTGGTCTCTTTGACGGATCTTTTCCAGTCGGCGCTCGATTTGGAACGGCGGCGTCAGATCGAGACCCCGATTCTCGAGAAGTTGCGTGATGAAATGGAAGCCGTGAATGCGGCGATTTCGGAAGAGTTTGCAATTCTTACCCGGCCGCGACTCAGGTATGAGAAGTTGCCGCCCAGCCGGTTGAAAGCGCGTTTCGCGCTTCTGGAAGAAAAAGTCAGCGCGATCCGCGGCGGACAAGAGAATCTGTTTCTCGCCTTACCGGGAGAGATCGTAACCGCGTTTCTGGGTCATTATTCGGCCATACAGGCGGTGTGCGACGATCTCGATAATATCCACAGCGCGGCAGAAGGTTTGCCCAGATTCGGTCAGGTCCAGCCGGAATCAAAGGTCATATGGGATTTTCTGCCCACCATCGATTGGTTTTGGGTCCGGACCGGAATCAAGGGCGCCTTGGCGTCGG
This sequence comes from uncultured Verrucomicrobiae bacterium, assembly GCA_963736745.1. Classification (GTDB taxonomy): domain Bacteria; phylum Verrucomicrobiota; class Verrucomicrobiia; order Chthoniobacterales; family JAFAMB01; genus JAFAMB01. Next base: position 81,839 of record CAVTQD010000028.1, read on the forward strand.
TGATCGCACTTTTGCTGCTTCGCTGGATTCATCCTCCGGGGCCAGCTGTTATTCCGCTTGCGGCCTGGGTATTTACCATTTTGAGCCGTCCTTTTGTGCGGGCGGGGGGGGCAGGGGATCTAAGAATCTTCCAGCGCGTCTTTTTTGCCGCGCTCGTTTTCATTCCGACGGTCGCTCTCCTTCATCTTAGCACACCTGTTCTGGCGAACTATACCGTCATGAATCTGGCTCTGTTCGGCATCTTGTTTGCCTTGGGTTTTTTCACTGCCCGACTCCCCGGTCTCACCTTCTGGACGCAAGTGGCGATTTTGGGCGTCAGCGTGTTTGTTGGGCTCAACCCGCAACAACCAGTTCCGTCCCTCACGATCATCGAAACGTTCCTGGGATTGACCACTGGAATGGTCATTGCCGCGCTCGTAGGAAGATTAATCTGGCCGGTGCTGCCGCAGAATTTGCTCAGGGACGATCTCCTAAAATTTCTTTTTCAGCTGAAGGCGCTCTTAAACCGCAAACCGCATCCAGAGAGGATTCGGACCCAGTTGGCACTTTTACCGGTGGAAGCTCAGCAGGCGGCGCGTCAAATTCGAATGAAAGGATGTTCTGCTGCAGAACGAGCTAAAATCAGCCGGCTGATCAGAGGTTTGCAAGCGCTGGTGATGCAGAGCGAAGCTCTAATTTCTGACATCCAAGTTCTGCCGGAGACGGTAAAGTCCGCCGTTGGGTCCGGAATTCGAACGGCTTGAGGACGGAGTTCAAAAAGATGTTGGATACGTTTGCGGAATGTTTGCGGAAAGGCGACTGTCGACGTCACTTTCCGACTCTTGCGCGACGCGCTGGGAAAATTGGATGAAGGTCTGGAAAGGGTCCGTGACGGAGGGCAGTTGGCCGATCAAAAACTGGACGTACTGATTCGCCTGCTGGAACTGGTGAATCGCTATCAATCGACGGCCGAAGCTTTGGAGGAATGCAGCAGCGTTTTTCAAACTCTGCAGCTCAACCGGTACATGGGTGATTACGCGCTATAAAATCGACACAACCGGAGCAGAAGCTGAGGAAAGATTCAAAGGGATGTCAAGCAGGATGCGGTTCGGCGAGGGGAGCCGTTTCGCGCCGTTTCCCACGCAACCGATCCAGGTAGAGGTAGATGATAGGCGTCGTGTACAATGTCAGAAGCTGTGAAACGATCAGACCTCCAACAATCGAAACGCCGAGCGGTTGCCGAATTTCGGACCCGTCTCCGTGGCCTAATGCAAGCGGAACCGCGCCGAACATTGCAGCCAGGGTGGTCATTATGATGGGGCGAAACCGAACGATGCAAGCCTGGTAGATAGCATCGGCCGGAGCAAGGTTTTGGTCCCGTTCGGCTTCAAGCGCAAAATCGACCATCATGATTGCGTTTTTCTTTACGATGCCAAGCAGCAGAATGATTCCGATAATCGAGACGATTGACAGATCGACTCTGCAGAGGAGAAGGGCTAGCAATGCACCGAGCCCGGCCGAGGGCAGCGTCGAAAGGATGGTGATCGGATGAATGTAGCTTTCGTAAAGGACGCCAAGGACGATGTAGACTGCGATGATGGCGGTCAGGATCAGTACCGGTTCCGATGAAAGTGAATCCTGAAACACCTGCGCTGCTCCCTGAAAACTTCCTCGAATGGTATCTGGCATATGTAATTTCGCTCGCCGCTTTCTCAATAATTGTTGTCGCTTGCTCGAGAGATGTGCCCGGATCCAGATTGAACGAAAAAGTAACAGCAGGAAATTGTCCCTGGTGGTTGATCGCGGTCGGAGTATTAGAGGTTTGAAAATGGGCAATCGCACTGAGCGGAACTTGGACGCGTGAGGTGCCGGAAATGTATATTTTGTCCAGAGCAGTCGGATCTGCGAGATATTGTGGCAAGGCTTCGAGGATAACGTGGAATTGATCCCGATCATTGTAGACTACCGAAACAGCCCGCTGTCCAAATGAACTATACAAGGCGCTATCCACTTGCTCCGGTTGAATTCCCAGCTGAGCAGCTTTGACCCGGTCCACGACGACATTCGATTGGAGCCCGCGCTGTTGCTGATCAGTGGTTAAATCCTTTAGTTTGGGGTTCTTCTGGAGCGCTGCCAAAAGCTTGGGTACGAAGTTGTTGAGATCTTCCTGGCTCGGGCTCACCAGGGAATAAATGTACTGGCCTTTGGTGGCGCGGCCGCCGATACGGATATCCTGAGATGCCTGCAAGAAAACGCCGATCCCAGGGATCCTGGCAGTTTTGCCGCGTATTCTGGCGACGACCTCCGTGGCGGTGATATTCCTTTCCTTTTGCGGTTTCAGGGTGATGAACATTCGGCCGGTGTTGCCGTTTCCACCCCCGCCGCTGCCTACAGCCGATGTCACCGAGGCTACCGCCGGGTCATTTTTCACGATTTCGGTGACCTGATCCTGTTTCTGAACCATCGCGTCGAATGAGATATCTTGCGCGGCTTCGGTAATCCCCATCACCAAGCCCGTGTCCTGTTGAGGGAAGAATCCTTTTGGCACGACCGTGTAGAGCCAGATCGTGAGGCAGATTGTCACCGCGGTCACTATCAACATAAGAAAGGAATGTCGGAGCACCCAACGCAGTGAACTTGAGTAGATCCCGACCATGCCGTTGAAGATCTTTTCGGTGGCGCGGTAGAACCAACCCCGAGATTGGTCTGATTTTTCCCCTCGCAACAAGCGGGAACAGAGCATCGGAGTCAGGGTTAATGACACCACCGCTGAAACGAGGATCGCTACACTCAGCGTGACGGAAAACTCATGGAATTGCCGGCCGATTATTCCGCCCATAAATAGCAGTGGAATGAATACCGCCACCAGCGAGATGCTGATGGAGACAATGGTGAAGCCGATCTGGCGTGCGCCTTTGAGAGTGGCTTCGAGCGGCGTCAGGCCTTGCTCCAAGTAACGAACGATGTTCTCGATCACCACAATGGCGTCATCGACGACGAAGCCAACAGAGATCGTCAGCGCCATGAGCGAGATATTATCGAGACTGAATTTGAGGAGATACATCACCGCAAACGTACCAGCCAAAGCGAGCGGAACGGTGACACAAGCGATGAACGTCGTCGAAATCCTACGGAGGAACACAAAGCATACCATTACCACCAGGCCAACACTGATGAGAAGGGAGGCTTGCACATCAGCGACCGATGCCCGGATCGTGACCGTGCGATCGCTCTGGATCTCAACATGGATCGCTGGCGGCAACCATCGCTCCAATTGAGGGAGCATGGCCTTCATACGATCCACCGTTTCGATGACGTTTGCGTCAGCCTGCTTGCGGACGAAAAGCACGACGGCTCGCTTCGAGTTGAACCAAGCGGCTTGAAGCCTGTCTTCCGTCGCGTCGATGGCATGGCCGACAGCACTTAACGGAATGGGGACGCCATTTTTTTCTCCGATGATAAGATTTTTATACTGATCTGCGCTGAATAACTGATCGTTGGCGTTCACCGTGAAGCTAATGCGATCCCCATCAATCGCTCCCTTCGGCGCATCCTTATTCTGACCCTGGAGTACGGCTCGAACGTTATCAATGTTCAGCCCCATAGAGGCGAGAGCGGCGGGGTCGACCTGTACGCGTACCGCCGTTCTGGCTCCCCCCCAACGTCTACCTCGCTGACTCCGGGTACCTGCGACAGCGCGGGTACCAGCAACTCCTCGGCTTGATTGTAAATGGCTGACAATGGTATCGAGTCCGACGTTAATGCGAGGATCAACACCGGAAGATCATTGGGATTGGCCTTTCGGTAGGTAGGCGGACTCGGGAGCCCGGGTGGTAGTTCGCTTGAGGCCGCGTTGATTGCTGCCTGAACGTCGCGCGCGGCTCCATTGATATCTCTGCTAAGATCGAACTGAAGGGTGATGCGAGCTCCGTTCTGTTGACTCACCGAAGTGATTTCATTCACGCCCGCGATGTTGGCGAACCTTCGCTCCAGGGGTGCGGCGAGCGACGTTGCAGCTGTTTCGGGATCCACACCCGAATAATTGGCACTCACGTTGATCGTCGGGAAATCGACTTGCGGCAATGGCGCCACCGGTAAGACCCTGTAGGCGACCGCCCCCGCGAGCATCAATCCGATCGCCAACAGCGAGGTGGCAATCGGCCGGTGAACAAATGGCTCAGAAATATTCATTCTCAGCAAACCCGCTGGTTCGCAGTGCTCAATTTGAACTCACCTTGTCAGTACGGGTTCAAGCTCAGCCGACTTCACTGCCGGTTTATCGCGGCGCCGGCTCAGGAACCTCCCAATCTTATCCATGTAAAGATAGATAACGGGGGTCGTATAAAGCGTCAGGATTTGAGAAACAAGCAGACCGCCGACGATGGTAATGCCAAGCGGTTTGCGCAGCTCCGAGCCGGTGCCTTCCTGGATCGCCAGAGGTAGCGCACCGAGAAGTGCTGCCATGGTCGTCATCATGATTGGCCGAAAGCGGAGTAGACACGCCTGATAAATTGATTCCTCCGGAGTTTTTCCCTCTTCGCGTTCGGCTTCCAGCGCGAAGTCGATCATCATGATCGCGTTCTTTTTCACGATCCCGATCAGCAGAATCACTCCGATCAGGGCAATGAGCGAAAAATCCATCTGGAACAGGTAGAGAGCCAGGAGTGCTCCGACACCCGCTGAGGGCAAGGTCGAAAGGATCGTGATCGGATGAATATAACTTTCGTACAAAACGCCGAGCACGATGTAGATCACGACAATCGCCGCAAGAATCAGATAAGGCTCAGAGCTAAGCGAGGACTGAAACTCAGCGGCGGTGCCGGAGAAGCTGGTGGCAATCGTGTCGGGCAAACCGATTTCGGCCTTTGCCTCTTCGATAGCTTTCACCGCCTGACCGAGGGACCTTCCCGGAGCGAGATTGAAAGAAATGGTGACCGCAGGGAACAGATTCTGGTGGAGGACTGAGAGAGGCCCTGTTGTTGTCCGCATGGTCGCGAATGCCGAGAGCGGGACCTGGGGACCACCTGTCGTGATAGCGCCGTTGGCGGTTATCGATCCTGGACTTGAGATGCTCCCCGCCTGCTGAGCCCCTGTTGCATTGACGTAAATCTTGTCCAGCACATTCGGAGAGTTCTTGAACTCCGGCGCAGCCTCGAGAACAACCCAGAACTGGTTCAGCTGGGTAAATATGATCGAGATCTGGCGTTGCCCAAAAGAATCATACAGAACGTTATCGACCGCGTCGATTTGGACTCCGAGCCGCGAAGCTTTTGCTCGGTCAATATCAATGACGGTTTGAAGGCCGTTTGTCTGCTGGTCGCTTGCGACATCACTGAGTTCGGGCACTTTTTTCAGCCGCTCCAGCAATTTCGGCGTCCATTCGGACAGTTCCGCCGAAGCGCTGTCTTCGAGGATATATTGATATTGGGTGCGACTAACTTTGGTGTCGATCTGCAAGTCCTGCACGGATTGCAAAAAGAGAGAGATCCCCTGAAGGTCTTTTGTTGCCTCGTGCAATCGGGCCATGATCTGGTCTGCGGTCGACCGACGCTCGTCTCGCGGTTTCAGCACAATGTACAATCGGCCTGTATTCACCGTTGCATTGACTGTACCCGCTCCAACGAATGCGGCGACGCTCTGGACATCTGGATCTTTTCCAACGATCTCGGAGACCTCCCGTTGCCGAGCGAGCATCGCTTTAAAGGAGATATTCTGCGCTGCGTCTGTCACTCCGATCAGTTCTCCGGTATCCTGATTTGGCAGCAAGCCTTTCGGGATTTCGAGGTAAAGAAAGATTGTAGCGACGAGAGTAGCGATGGCAACAATCAGCGTGATCAAACGGTTGCGTAACACCCATTTCAATCCGCCCTCGTAAAAATCGAGCAATCCGTCAAACGCCCGTTCGCTCCATTTGAAAAACTTGCCTTCTTTTGAATGGTCGATCGGCTTCAGAAATTTGGCACACATCATCGGTGTGAGCGTCAATGAAACAATTGCTGAAACGATAACTGCCACGCTGAGGGTGATCGCAAACTCCCTGAACAACCGGCCGACGATTCCGCTCATGAAAAGCAGCGGGATAAAAACGGCTATCAACGAAAAGCTGAGCGAGACAACAGTGAACCCGATCTGCCGGGAACCCTTTAGGGCAGCTTCTAGAGGCGATTCGCCTGCCTCAATATAGCGGAAGATGTTTTCGATCATCACGATGGCATCGTCCACGACAAACCCAGTCGAGATGGTCAATGCCATAAGCGAGAGATTATCCAGACTGAATCCTGCCAGGTACATGATGCCGAACGTTCCGATCAGGGAGAGAGGCAAGGCCACGCTTGGGATGACCGTAGCCCAGACCCTTCGCAGAAAGACGAAGATCACCAGGATCACCAGAACAACCGTCAGCACTAACGTGAATTGAACGTCATGAACCGATGCTCGAATGGTTTGTGTCCGGTCTGTGAGGATGGAGACCTTAACAGCAGGAGGAATCGAGGCAGTAAGCTTCGGAAGCAATTGCTTAATCCGATCGACTGTCTGAATGATATTCGCGCCCGGCTGCCGTTGGATATCAACCAGAACAGCCGGTTTGTTCCCAACCCACGCCGCTAATTGCTCGTCCTCGACGCTATCGACGACATTCGCGATATCGCTGAGTTTTACGGGAGCACCGTTTCGATAAGCGATGATCAGCGGCCGGTAAGCGTCCGCGCTGAGAAGCTGATCGTTAGAACCGATCATGTAGGATTGACGGGCTCCGTTAAAGCTTCCTTTGGGAGCATCGACGTTGGCCTGCGTGATCGCGTTTCGAAGATCTTCCGGGCCCAATCCAAGCGATGCCATGGCTGGCGGATTAAATTGAATGCGCACCGCGGGTTTTTGATTTCCTTCGATCGTCACGAGGCCAACTCCTGCAACCTGGCTCAGTTTCTGGGCCAAAAGCGTGTCGGCAAAATCGTTCACCTTATCTATCGGCAGAGAGTCAGAGGTGAGCGAGAGGGTCAAAATCGGGGTGTCCGCCGGGTTCACCTTGCTATAAACAGGCAGGCTTGGCAGATCATTCGGTAGAAAGCCCCTGGCAACGTTGATAGCGGCCTGGACATCTTGCGCCGCAACATCAATGTCGCGGTTCAGGTTAAACTGAAGCGTGATCGTACTCACTCCAAACGAGCTGGTGGAACTCATGGACGTGAGTCCGCTGATCTGGTCGAATTGCGATTCCAAGGGCGTCGTGACCGCCGACGTCATGACCTCCGGGCTGGCTCCAGGGTATCGAGTTACCACTTGGATCGTAGGAAAATCGACTGTCGGTAAGGACGAGATTGGAAGAAGAAAATAGCCGAGGAGTCCGAGGAGGATGACGCCGGCCATCAAGAGAGAGGTAGCGATCGGCCTTCGGATGAAAGGTTCGGAAAGATTCATATCAGCAGCTCTCAGGGCCTCATTGCCCGAATACCGTTTTTCTAGTCTCGTGCCGGTCCGTTTTCATCCTGGTATGCTGTCCCCGAAATGGCACTAACCCCTGGTGGTTGCCGTGGCTGGCGGAAAGCTGCCTTCGGGCTGCTCGGTATCCTGCTGGTGATGCCGATGCTGCTCCGATCCGCGTTGTCCCGGAGATCCCTTAGTCTGTGCAGGCTGGCCCGGGGAAGGCGATTCATCAGCCTGCGTCAATTGCTTCCCTTTCGCCGGCTGGTTCGGCGTCGTGATCTGCACCCGAGAGCCAGGCTGCAGTTTGTATTGACCGTCTACCACGACCTGTTCACCTTCCTGCAAGCCGCTGTCGATCAGTGCCTGTCCTCCATCAATTTGAGCGACTTGCACCGGCCGCATTTCCGCGGTTTTATCCTGCGTAATAACGTAGGCATACGCTCCGTTTGGGCCGCGCTGTATAACGGCCGCCGGCACGACCAGCCCGTCGTGCCGAGTCGATACCAGCAGACGGTTGTTTACGAATTCACCCGGCCAAAGCTTCAGATTTGCATTCGGGAAGGTGGCCTTCAGCTTGATGGTGCCGGTCGTCGGATCGATTTGGTTGTCCACGACCGCGAGAGTTCCCTCATCGAGCGAATTCTTCTGAGTGCTATCCAGTGCACTCACCTTGAGAGGGCCTCTGGCAGATGCTTCATTGACACTCAGGAGATCCTGCTGCGGAAGAGTAAAAACGACCGAGATCGGCTTGAGTTGGGTAAGCACCAGCAAAGTGGATGCAGGCGTTACGTAATTTCCCTGGTCCACCTGGCGAATGCCACACCGGCCGTCAAACGGCGCGGTAATCTGGGTAAAGCTTAACTGCGTCTGCGCATTATCGATGGAGGCTAGGTCGGACTGGACGGTCGCGTCCAACTGATCCACCAGATACCGTTGGGTATCATAAGATTGATTGTCGAGCGCACCCTTCTTGAAAAGATCTGTATCACGGGTGAGCAGAGCTTTTGCGTTATTCAACTGGGCGACGTCTTGATTTTTCTTGGCAACCGCTCCATCGAGTTGCGCTTGAAGTGGGCGAGGATCGATAACCGCCAGAAGGTCGCCTTTCTTTACATCCTGGCCTTCCTGAAAAGCGACTTTCGTCAGTATTCCGCTGACTTCTGGGTGAAATGTCACCGTGTTGAAGGCCTGCACGGTGCCGATACCGTCGAGGTAGATTGGAACGTCGCGCTTCTGGACCACCCCGGCGACAATTGGCACCGGGCCACCCGTCCCACCGCGCTGGCCGCGTCCCGCCGCTTGTGCTTTCGAAGCGTCAATGGCATCCTGGGAGCCGTTCTGATGACTGAAATAGTACCAGATCCCGCCGATAAAGAGGGCGCCGATAAGAATGAAAAGCCATCGCAGTTTTCGCATAGACGCTCTTAAACAATGTAGGATGGATCAACGGCTCCAGGACCCTGTATATAGGGAGTAGACGACTTTTCGCAGATTCGATTCAATTCTCCTGCCTCTCGTAATTATGGCGAGGGGTCGTGCGATGTGCCTATCGATTCGTGCAATCTTCATGCTTTTAAGGTTATCCGCTTCCCGGTAGCCAGTGGGCGGAGCGTCGTTATCGCTTGCACCGCTCTATAACAATGCAGCTTCTGTGCCTGAAAGCCAGGAGGCAGGAGTTACAGGAGTTCAGTAGGGAAAACCTTGCTCTTTCAGATCGATGATGTGCAGGTGGGGTTCAAGCGACCATGAATGCCGCAGCATCCTTTCCGGCGCGGGAAGGGCCGGGCCGGACTCTCTTGGATAGCGCGATCCGGTCGCCCATTCTGCAACTCCTGAACTCCCGCAACTCCCGACAAATTGCTATTGGGGCAGTTGAAGTTCTTTTAGTCGCCGGTGCAGAGTTCGCCGGCTGATCCCAAGCTTTTTCGCAGCCTCCGTGCGGTTGCCGCCACTTTCATCCAATGCTCGCAAGATAAGCCGGACCTCGTTGTCGTGGATATTAATGCGATCCTCGTTTCCAACTCCGTGGGGAGCGAGGCCTCCGGATGCTTCACGAACTGCCAGGGGTAGATCCCGGACGGTAATTTGATTTCCCGTCGCTAAGGTCACGCCTGAATCAATCGCACCTTTCAATTCCCGTACATTTCCTGGCCAATTGTAACGCAGAAGAGCCTCCATTGCTTCGGGAGACAACGGCCGAAAGGCCTTGCCGTCACGCTCACAGACTTCTTTCAGAAACGTGTTCGCTAGCAGAGGAATATCTTCTTTGCGTTCACGAAGCGGAGAGACACGTATCTGGACGACGTTAAGTCGGTAATACAGATCTTCCCGAAATTTTCCCTCCCTGACGAGCGCAGCGAGATCCCGATTCGTCGCCGCGATCAAGCGGACATCCGCCCGGATGCTTTGGCTGCTCCCGACGCGTTCGAAGACGCCAGGGTCCAGTGCGCGCAACAGCTTGACCTGGATATTCGAGTCAATTTCGCCGATTTCGTCGAGAAACAGCGTGCCCCCTGCCGCTTGTTCGAATCTGCCGATGCGTCGCTCCATCGCTCCCGTGAAGGCGCCTCGTTCATGACCGAAAAGCTCGCTTTCGATCAACTGCGGCGCGAATGCCGCGCAATTAAACGCGATAAAACGCGTCTTGTTACGGTTGCTGAGATTATGGATTGCATGCGCGATCAATTCTTTGCCGGTCCCGCTTTCGCCCACCAGAAGAACTGTGGCGCGAGTCGGGGCCACCTGCCGAATCGTGTCGAAAATTTCATGCATCGCCCCGGATTCGCCGATAAGGCTTTCCAAGCCGAAGCGTTTGTCCACCTGTTGCCGGAGCTGAACATTTTCCTGTTCCGTCTGGCGTCCTTTGATGGCACGCGAGATCTTGAGCTCGAGCTCGTCAATGTTAACTGGCTTGGTAACAAAATCGTAGGCGCCTCGTTTCATTGCTTCGACTGCGGTGGAAACCGAGCCGTAGGCGGTCATCAGCATGCAAATAGGTGGCCGTGACCGCTGTAGGACCTTATCAATCAACTCCATCCCGTCTCGCCCACCCAGACGTAAATCGGTCAGGACCAGATCGATATGCTCCGCATCGAGGACGTCGAGAGCTTCGTCCATATTACCCGCTGTGTAGACGTCAAACTCATCCTCAAGCGACTGACGTAGCCCTTCCCTTGTTGGTTTTTCATCATCTACGATCAGTATCGCGCCACGCATTCTTCGTTACCCGTCCGCTTGGTCCTGCAATAAACGGATACTCTTGTCTCCGAACGGAAGATGGATAGTCACTCTCATGCCTTTTCCTTCGTTGCTCTCGATTTCGATCTCGCCACCGTGTTCTCGGACGATCCGGCGCACGATGAGCAATCCTAATCCGGACCCCGATGGTTTGGTGGTGAAGTAGGGTTGAAATAGCTTGCTCATCTGATCCTGTGAAATTCCGCCGCCCGTGTCGTTGAAGGAGACGGAGACGTGAAGTTCACTCTGCCATGAGCGAATATGAAGAATACCGCCGGACTTCATGGCTTGAAACGCATTCTTGATTACGTTGTAAAAAGCCTGCTTCATCTGGTCGCGATCGACCTGTAAACGTGGCAAAGCTGGGTCGAGCTCCAACTCGACAATGATGTCGCGATCGCGGATTTCCGGTCGCAGAAAAGCAACAGATTCCTCCAGAATCTCGTTCAGATCATGCGTTTCAAATTGCGGAGTCGAGGGACGTATCGCTCGCAGGAACTGATGGACGATCGAGTCCAGCCGTTGGATTTCGCTTTTGGCGGTATCGAGCAGTTCGCCGATGTCACTGCGCAGCCCCGAAGGAGCCTTGCGCAATTTTCGTTCAATGAGCTGAAGATGGATGTTCAGGGAGTTGAGGGGGTTACCGATTTCGTGCGCTACCCCTGCGGCCAGTAAAGTCAACGCGGACAATCGTTCGCTCTCGATTGTCTGTTCCGCCATCCGGCGATCCTCGGTCATATCGCGCAATATAATTGCGTACCCGACCAGATCCTGCCGCATGGCATTTGAGTCCTCGACATCCTTGTGCAAATGGAGCGGCGCGACGTAAAAATTGAGAAACTTGTGTTGCGGATAAAAGACCTCAATATCTCGGCTGACGGAGGTCTCGTTCGACCGCAGAGACGCCCAGTCAAGACCACGAAGCTTTTCCTCCAGCGGCCGTCCAAACGCCTCCTCCGGCTCAACCCCGAAAAGCTGCGCAGCCGCAGCGTTGATAAATTGGATCTTACCCTGGATATCCGTCACAATCACGCCCTCTTGCAGCGCGTCGAAAATCCGCTCCAGAAAACCCTTCTCGCGCGCAAGCCGGACAAGATAGTTTTGCACCTCTTCCGGTTGGACGCGGCGGATGCGCTCGATGAGCTTATCGATGAAACCTGATCTCATCTTGGGATCGCGATGGCCGCTATTTTTTCCAAGGCAGAGTCAAAAAGTTCGGGTGGTACGGGAGTCGCTCCGGTTGCCAACTCGGCGTCAGGCTCCCAGGTTTGAGGCGGAAAACTTCTTTCGAATCGGGAGCCGAGAATGTCAAGTGACCCGACCCAAGTGCTACTCTCGATCCGGAGATGACGCACCTGATAATCGTCCTGTTTGACAATCGTGCTGACCGTCCATGGTTCGCATTTCATGGCTTGGGCAAATTCTGGGGCGAGCTGAAAATCGAGGTTCCATGCCGGAGCGCCGGTGGCATCTGACGCGGATTGAAATCGCAGAATCTGAAACAGAGCAGGGATCCAAACGATTTGCTGATCTTTGATAGGAAGATGAAAATCAGGAATCCTTCTTTGTCTTTCTGGTCGCCCGGTTGCTACGATGCCGGCCAGAATTTCATGGGGGTAAACCCACACTTTTTGTCCGTTTCGGCAGAAGACAACCCGATGGAGCGGGTCAAGAGTCTCGATCCGGAGTTTGTCGGGCATTTGCAGAAACACGCGAAACGGCTGATTGAGAATTTCTGTGGCGGAAGGCGGACCTTCCCTCAGGATCACGTCCGCCTGCATAGCTTTGATTGTCGATTTTGAGTAAAAGAGTGCTCCGTAGGGCTGAAGGACCCGAGCCAGGACATCGTAATTGTTTTGCGCTTCAAGGGAGGACGCAGCGAATAACGCCGCCAGGATCGCAATCAAGAAGCGCTGAGAAGCGAATTTTGGCATGACGGGATACCTCTAAGGCGAAAACCGGGAATCTCAAGGATCGGCGGCGACCTGCTATCCAATGGATTGCCTTTACGGTTTCTCGCGCTAAACATACTATCCTGTGCCGCTGTTGACATCTTTGATAGCAACTCAGTCTGGGGGACTGGTGTACGCTTTTACCGAAGCGACATTCGAAGGAAAATTAGTCTTAACAGCGCTCTTCGTCGCGTCGATCTTTAGTTGGTCGGTCATGGTCACCAAGATCAGGGTCGTACGATTGGCAAAGGCACAAAACGATCGGTTCCTTCATCTCTTTCGGTCAGATCGGCAGCCATTAAAAATCTACGAATCCAAGGTGCGCTTTGAGGGTTCTCCGCTCTACTCCATTTATCGGGCCGGATGCAAAGAGCTGGCATTTCATCTGCTAGGTTCGACCGAGGTTGATGATACATTTTGGGCACGTTTGGAAGTTGCTGAACGGATTACCCCTTCCCAAATGCGAGTCGTGACCACAGCCATGGAAAGAGCGGTCGGCGAATCCGCCTTGCGTCTCGAATCACAGATGATCTTGCTTGCCACGGCCGTTAGTGGTGCGCCCTTTCTTGGCCTGCTTGGAACTGTCTGGGGTGTTATGGACACATTCTCCGGAGTGGCGCTTGCCGGCTCTGCAAATTTGCAGGCGATGGCGCCAGGGGTCTCGGGCGCTCTCATCACTACCGTGACTGGATTGCTGGTCGCCATTCCGGCGATGTTCGGATATAACTTCCTCGTGACGAGTATTCGTTCCTTGATAGTTCAGAATGACAATTTCGCGGCCGAACTTTGTTCGGAGTTCGAGCACAAGTACGTTAACCACTCGACCCGGCCGGTCCTCGTCAACAAATAGCATGCGTCGTTTTTCCGATCGGCATACATTGCAGACACTTACGGAGATCAATGTAACTCCGTTGCTCGATCTGGCGTTTGTATTGCTGGTTATCTTTATTATCACAACTCCGTTGATGGAAAACAGCGTCAACCTTGTGGTACCCACCAGTGGAGAGGCAATCCAGTCAGTCGATCCGTCTCAGGTGCAAACGATTTCGATCGACAAGGATGACGTCATGCGAATCAACGACGAAATCGTTGATTCCTCCGCGTTGGAATCGCGTCTTTTGACGCTGCACGCCGACAAACCGGATTTGGCAGTTGTCGTGCGTCCACACAGGGATTTGCCTATTCAAAAATTTATCGACGTGATGGATATCCTTCAGCGAGCCAGAATTTCGAAGGTGGGCGTCCTGACGCGTCCCAACGAGCCGTGAGGAATGGCAGATTACCGCAGTGAAGATCCGGACGGAGGCTTCAAGAAAACCTTCGCCACCATAGCAGTCGTCCATCTGGTCCTGCTCGGTGGATTGCTGCTCGCAGCCCTGTTCCAACCAAAGAAGAATAGTGACACCGTCGTTTGGATGAGTCCGGGCTCATTCGGCGGCGATTCCGCGTCAGCGGAATCGCAGGCCGCTTCTGGGAACGAATCTGCGACGGCGTCGAACGAAGAATCACGGCCGGACAACCGGCAGGATACGAGACCAGAAACGAGTCAGGAAGAAGCGAGTCAGGAAGAGGAAGCTCCGCAGCCGACGCCACCGCCCGTTCTCTCGACGCCACCGCCGGTCGCCCAACAATCTGAGCTGCCAATTCCGAAGCCTAATCCGACTGCGGCGCGAGCCGCAACTCCGACGCCGCGCCCAACAGTCGAGCAAACTCCTAAGCCGACGCCCAGATCTGCTCCTAAGCCGACACCCAAGCCGAGTCCGAAACCGACACCCAAGCCGAGTCCGAAAGCGACACCCAAACCGTCACCCGCACCTTCGGCCACGCCAAAAGCCTCCCCGAAAAAAGAGAATGAGCTAAAAGAGAAGACGGCGGAGAAACAGAAAGTGAAGGATGGAATCGAGGACGGGGAGAAGCACAGATCAAATAGTAGTGCTTCACCGCAACCCAAATCATCCCCCTTGAAGTCGGAGAAAAGTGAAAAACCGAATGCCTCGCCTGGGCCGAGCGCTCTGGAGGCAGAAGCCGTCAGGAAAAACGGCAAACAATCGCACGGGCAAGTGTCGAGTGAACCGGGATCGCATTCGCGCGGCGGTGGCGGGACAGGGCCGGGCGACGCCGGAGGCAGCGGATCTGGAAATTCCGTGTTGGCGGGGTACGTGGGGATACTCACGAACCGATTCCAGGCAGCCTGGAATCAGCCGACCAGTGAGATGGCACTTGGAAAAATGTTGGCCGTCACCGTCAAACTCAAGGTGGAGCAGGATGGAACGGTCACCGAATTTGACGTCGTTGAGGGCTCCGGGAACGCGGTGGTGGATGATTCAGTTCGAGAAGCTGGTAGGAAAATCGCAAAACTGCCGCCTCCTCCGAATGGTCAGGCATTCTCTGCGCCCGTGCGGTTCGAATTGGGAAATTGAGAAAAGGCAGGACTCAGGAGTTGCAGGAGTTGCAGAATGGAGCAGCCAATATCGCGTCTGCCCATGGTTCAGGCTTCCCCGTTCTGGCCCGGTCAATAATTCAACAATATTTGCGGTTGACTCAACGCAGGCGTTTGCATTTCTGCCGGCAAGTTTCCCCCTCCTGCAACTCCTCCCTTCTGTCTCCTGTTGCGCGTTCCATCAGCCTCTGCTTTACTGAGGCTTCAATAAAATGGCGGACGCTGAGCGTTATCAGCATTACGAAGTCTTAAGGCATGACGATGGCAGTCTGTGGGAATTAGGCAGAGGGGCCATGGGCATCACCTATAAGGCGTTCGACACGAATCTTCGTTGTCCAGTCGCCTTGAAGGTTATCAATAATGCCTACCTCAATAGCGATGTCGCCCGACAGCGATTTCTGAGGGAGGCTCGCGCCGCCGCGGCTCTTCGGCACCAGAATGTCGCGTCGGTCTTTCATCTCGGAACCGATCACGAGAGCTATTTCTACGCGATGGAGTTCGTCGATGGCGAAACCGTCGATGCGTACATGAAGCGGACCGGATCGCTGACACCGATCGAAGCGTTGGATATCACCCTTCAGGTTTCTCGAGCGCTTGCCGCTGCCGCAAAGCAGCAGTTGGTCCACCGGGATCTTAAACCGGCGAATCTTATGCTGGTCGATGAAGAGGGCGAGAAGGTGGTGAAAGTTATCGATTTCGGCCTCGCCAAGAGTGCGAAGAGAGAAGGGGAAGACTCCGGCGCATTGACAGTTGGAGGCGGATTTGTTGGCACTCCCCATTTTGCGAGTCCTGAACAATTGGAAGAACGGGATATCGACATTCGTTCGGATATCTATTCCCTTGGAGCGACCCTGTACTACATGATCTCTGGACGACCGCCCTACTCCGGGTCGGTGGCTCAGATCATGAGTCAGCATCTTTATAAACCGCTGCCTCTGGAACCGCTTCAGGGGTCACCTTCCTGCGTGGTGCAGCTTGTTCAGCGGATGATGGAAAAGGATCGAGCTAACCGGCCGCAAACGCCGGCTGATCTGCGCCAGGAAATCATTCGTTGCGTCGAATCAATACAGGCAAATGCAACGGCAACAAATCGGCCAGCCGTCAACATCCAAAGGCTTGCGGAGCAGCCCGGAACACTCGCCACGGAGGCGTTCTCCACTGAAAGGGCGGAAGCTTCCGATAGCCCAACCGTTCTCGTCCACCGATACCGGCTTGGCCGAGACCTCGGCGATACTCCGCAGGGCCGACGATTCCTGGCCGACGATCTCCAAAGAGATCGCAAAGTCTCGGTGCTGGTGTTCAACCGAGAATTCTTATCCGACAGCAAGCGATACACTGCGCTGGAGCAAGAAATCGACCAACTCCGTCGCGCGCCTCGGCTGGAGTTGCAGGAAATTTATTCTCTTGAGAGTACCGGACAACAAAGTTTTCTTGTCCAGGAGATCGTGATCGGGCCTCCTCTGGTGGAGATCCTCCGGACGCGGAGCGCTTTGACTGTACCGGAGGCCCTCCTGGTCCTCAAGCTTCTGGCGCCGGTTGCCGATCATGCGCACGCGAACCGGCTCCAGCAAGTGTCTTTGACCGTTTCCGGTGTCCGTCTGACTACGCCAGGTTTAACTGAAGAAGCGATTAATCCCGGGTTGCTGCAGAAACCGCTGACGCAATGGAACCAGTTAGGCGTCAAGGTTGAGCCAGTCGATTTTTCACTTTCCTCTTCCGATTCTGCGACGTGGACCGGATCTGCGACGCTTGTCCAGAATACCTCCGGCGATGGTCCACGCGCCAGCTATCTCGGGATGCTCAGCCTGCTGTTTTACGAGCTGCTCGGGGGGCCAAGGAAGACTGTCGAGGCATCCGGTCGCTATACGCCGATTGCGGTTCTTTCCGAAGAGGGAAACACCATTCTTCGTCGAGGTTTGACCGATGAATTGTCTTCGGCGGTCGAAATGAGCAGTTTGTTGGAAGGACAATTATTCAGCAAAGGGAGTGAACACACTTTTGTACCAGGTGCGGCCCTTGGTCCGGTCAGCATACGCTCCGGAGGTGCAGCGCCACCAAATGCCACCCATGTCCCGCCGGTGGCGGCAGAGCCTCCACCTCCCGCCATCGCGCCGCCGCCACTGCCGCCGGATTCTGGAGAACGAAGAACATCTTTGGCAGGATTGATCTTAGTATTCGGGCTGGTGGTTTTGCTGCTTGGAGGACTCGGATTGGCAGGGTACGCGGCGTACCAGTATTTTGTCAGGCAGTATGTTGTAAAATCGGGACCGGCACATCCAACTCCTGCGACCAACGTTACTCCGCGGCAGCAACCGAGCCCGATGCCAACGCTTGCGACAAGGCCAACACCCATAGAAAGGCCGACACCGACACCCGTGGTGAGGTCGACGCCGCCCAGGAGGCCGACACCGACGCCTATGGAGAGGCCGACACCGACACCGGTGGAGAGGCCGACGCCGACACCCGTGGTGAGGCCAACGCCAACACCAACACCTGAAGAACCAGCGACCCCTTCTCCGACCCCTGAAGAGCGGGAAAGCGCTTCGCCCACACCTGAGGAGAAAATAAAACCGTCGCCTACTCCGGAGGAAAGGATTCAGCCTTCGCCTAGCCAGCCGATTGATGATTTCCAAGAAAAGCTTGGGGCCGCGCAGGAACTCGGTAGATCGGGCGATTGGCAGGCTGCCCTAAAGGCTTACCTCGAGTTGGTCGATAGATTTCCTGACAGACCGATAACGCTTAAACGACTGGAGAACTTGCTTGCTGGTTTGCACAGCACTGAGGGTAAGCCGGATGCTGAGTCCTACGCGGAGTCCAAATCGAACCTGGTTCGAGCAGCCGAAAAAGGAATCGTCCCTGCCATGCTGATCATCGGTCAGTTCTCGCGAGAGAACAATCCCTCTGAGGCAATGAAATGGTTTGAAATTGCCGCAGCGAAGGGAAGTGCGCCTGCTATGATTGAAGCAGGTCTTTTGTACTCGAACCGGCGTCAGCCGGGTGATGACCGAAAAGCACTGGAGTTTTTCCTGCAGGCATCGAATACCGGGGATCGCGTCGGCAAATATCTGGCAGGCGAATGTTATTATTACGGCAAAGGGGTACCGGTCGACGTGGTTAAGGCCGTGGGTTTCCTCCGTGAAGCGGCGGCGCTGCGCGAGCCGAGAGCGATGGACCTGCTGGGTACGCACTTCCGAAAACTCCGTCAGTTTGATCAGGCGCGGAAATTCTACGAGGATGCTGCGGCTGAGGGGTACCCTCTCTCTTTGTCCAATCTGGGCGTACTCTATATGAATGGCGAGGGTGTGCAGCGCAGTCCTGAAATCGCGGCGAACCTGTTTAAGCAGGGCGCGGAGAAAGGGGATGCAAATGGTATGTTCTTTTATGCCGGTTGTCTCGCGGAAGGTCTCGGTCTGCAAAAGGATTCAAAGGCGGCCGCCGAATGGTTCAAACGGTCCGCGCGTGCCGGGAATCCCCGAGCGATCGAATGGTGTCGGGTCAACGGAGCATCCTACAAGTAGAGGGCAAAATTGATCGGTCCAAATTTAGACTGAGCGAGAGCGCTGAAAGGGTAAAATGTTCACACCCCGGGCAGGCGCCGGGGCGAGCTGACGATATTGCTTGTTTGTCTCTTGCGACTCGATATCGTGGTCATTCGCTTTTTTCCTATGAACGCGAGTCTGATAAAATCATCATCGGCTGTACTCATCGCAGGGCTACTTCTAACCGGATGTGAAAATATGTCACCGGAATCAAACGGCGTGGTGTTTGGTACCGGCGCAGGTATTCTCGCAGGCGGTCTTGCTAGGGCCGCGGGAGCAAGTACATCGGAAGCAGTGGCGATCGGTCTTGCCACAGGCACAGTGGCTGGGGTCACGGCCTACGTCATCGCAAAACACAAGGCAACCGAACGGCAACGGCGATATGCCGAAGAACGGGCGCGGCTCGCCTATGAAAATGCGCCTGCGCCGCGCAAGGCTCGATACCAGAAGGCTCGCTACATTGCGGTGGATACCGTGCGTGAACCAAATTCGTCGGGTGCAAAATCGGTAATGATCTATGACACGCAGACGCAGCAGGTCGTTGGAAATAACGTCTACGATGTCAAGCAAACACCCAAGGAGGGATCGGTCTCCAAATTCGATACTTATTCCGCTGAATACGTTGGAACTGGAACGTAGGACGACAGGAGTGCAGGAGCATCGATCTGTGAATCCCCGCGTTGTCAATGCTTGCGAGTTCTTTGCTGTTTATGCTCAAGTCAAGCCGTGGAGCTTTGTCTGCCTCCTGAACTCCTGCAACTTCTGAACCCCAGCAACTTCTGAGTTTCTGGAGTCAGCGCTTGGTCTCGCGACGCATTTGTGCCACTGGTAAGTAAAGCTATGCGTTTCGAACACCGCGTTATTGAGCTGGATGGCCATCGATTGCACGAGATAGCCGATCGCGAGGGTGGATATCGGATCCAGGTTGATAATCTGGGGGCGGAGTTGGTAAGCGTCGCCAGACAAGCGACAGACGGCGGCTTGACCGGGTACCTTTACCGGGATGGAGAGGTCAAGCCTGCTCCAAAGGGCTGGCAGGGTCACGCAACCGTCATGGGATATTTTCTACATCGGATCAAAGGTGAAAGGACGTTGTACGAAGGAGACGAAATCCGCGGCGGAAATCATGGATTCCTGAGGCACAAAAAGTTCGCTGACCCACAAGTCGTATTGGCCGAACGAGCGACACTCAGCTATTCGCTCCCGACCGACCAGATTCTAGCGTTCGAATATCCGCGCAAAGTCTCTTTTCGGATCGATTACACTCTATACCTTAACACCGTGGAAGTGAGCTTCATTTTTCAGAACGAAGAAGTGGAGCGTCAATCCCACGTGAGTTTTGGGTTGCATCCCGGACTGGCAGTTTCGTCCTTTGAACAGGCTCGAGTCGTTCTGCCGAGAGGATCATACAGACGCCATCTCGCCCCCAACAATTTCTTGAGCGGAGAAACCATCGAGTTTGACTCCGACGGCGCGACGATGCCGATTAAACCATTTGAGCTACCCGGATCATTCCTCCTCGAAACGATCGAAGCCGATAGTTACGTGGTGAAACTTCTGGACTACGCGCTAAACCGACAAATTGAACTCGACTTCTCGGACGCCCCTTATTTTACGATTTGGAGCGATTTGAATCCATTCATTTGCATTGAGCCCTGCTGGGGATTGCCCGATCACCAGGAACAGCGACCGTTCGAAAAGAAGCTGGGCATTCAAGTGATTCCGCCGCAAGGGACATTGACCAGACGGTTCTCGATGCGCCTAGTTTGATAATGAATTTCGTTCAAACCCTCAGAAAGCGATCCGAGCTGCAGCCTGGTGTTCCGGCACTAATCGATCGCTGTCTCTCCGGAGACCGAGTCCTCACTTATTCGGGTTTGAATCGGCTCGTGGATTATCTGTCGTTCGAGTTGCGAGAAAAAAAGGTTGCATCGGGTGACCGAATTTTTATCGGAATTGCTCCCTCCCAGGAAATGTATGTATACCTCTTGGCGGCGCT
Source organism: uncultured Verrucomicrobiae bacterium (assembly GCA_963736745.1). GTDB lineage: Bacteria > Verrucomicrobiota > Verrucomicrobiia > Chthoniobacterales > JAFAMB01 > JAFAMB01. Next base: position 102,410 of record CAVTQD010000028.1, read on the forward strand.
CCAAATTGGGGCGGTTCCAATTTTGTGCGATCATGCGGCTCCAAATGAAGAGTTCATTTCCTGGATAAGCGCTCTGGAGCCAAAGGCTTGTATCATCTCGAAGAGGGGATGGGTCGGATCACATTTCGACGGAGTCCTCAGAAAAATTCCATTAAAGATTTTTGTCGGACATGTTCGTTCCCAGACCCGATGGCTGCGCTTGGGAAAATTGGGTGCTCTGGAAGAGCAGCCTGCAGATTCGGCAGCGCTGATTTCTCTGGTGCTCGACACGTCAAGTCACCTGGCATTTCGGGTATGGACACAAGACCAGCTGAGGCAGAGTGTTCAACTTCTCGTGTCTCAATTGAAACTGAAAGCCGGCGAGATAGATCTTTGCGCTTCAGCGCTTCATCTGCTTGGCAATCTGGCGGCAGGTTTGACCAGTATGATTGGGGCTCGTTCGGGGAGGAGCCTCGACCATCAGGTCGAAAAGTTCAAGCCTACCCGTACGGCGGCTGATAGCCCAATCGTTCGAAGGTTGTTGCGAAAGCCGTTTTCGCCGTTTCACAGAGTGTACATCACAGATGCGCCTCTCGAGCCTAAGGAGGTCGATTATTTCGCCGGGCGTATGCAACACGCTAACATTGAGTTGATTTTTTACGGGGATCTCCCACTCGCTTCGCTTCCACTGAAAGAATACGAGAGGAAAGGAAGCGCCACACTGATTGGGAATTTCTATCCGACCGTCGAGGCAAGGGTTTCCGTCGGCGCCGAGAGCGTCAAATCAACGGATGGGCAAGCCGATTTGCCGGTCATTTCGAAACCGGACGAAACCGGAGAGCTATTCGTTCGGGCTTCGTTCCTCCCGAACCGGCAAATGCTTGATGATCTTATGAGGGAGGGCTCCCTCGAAATGAACGCCCCGAACGGCGATTGGTTTTCCACCGGCGTGTTGGGATTTTTTGACGACAAGTCGCGGTTCTGGCTGACTGAGCGAACAGCCAGGTAAAATCAGTGGGTTACCTCTTTTCTTCGGTTTTCGGGTTAAGCCGTTCTCTCTGCCGCTTCCGGCAGCGAAACGTGAACGAGCGAGTAAATATGTCCGAAGTCCGGTGTCTGCGGGTGGCCGGACCAGACGCTGAAATCAACTAACTGCCATTGCCAGGGATCGAATCCGATCACCTGGAGAAGAGCATCGGTCCGACGCTCACGCTGCGTCCAGCTGTCAAGAAATACGCCGACTTTCATCTGACGCGGAATCGAAACAATGCGGCGCACCGAAAAACGCGCCTCAGAGAGTGACGAACTATTTCCGAAGGTGTCGTGAATCAGCCATGATCGCACGCTCGGTCGCGCAAATGCTGCAGAGTAGTTATCGAACAAATCCCCCTTCAGGAGACCGACCATCGCTTCGGGATTGTTCCACAAATAGATCGATGTGTACTCGTTAGTGGCGGAATCTTTCACGTCGTTGACGCCGTAAAGCTTGAATATCAGACCCGGGTAATGATCGAATTGCGGCGCGAGTTTACGCGCGCGGATCCGCACCTGATCCATATCGAAGTCATCCGGCAGCGGACTTTCGTACTGCATTAAAATCTGATCGCAATTATTCATGGCTAATCGGTCGAAAATGCGGCAAAAGTCACGAACGGGCAAACTCGATCTGTACCACTCTTCAGATGCTGACCAAAAGAATTATACCTTGCCTCGACGTCACGGATGGGCGTGTCGTAAAAGGAACGAAGTTTTTGCGGTTGCGCGACGCGGGTGATCCGGTGGAGTGCGCGATGGAGTATAACCGTCAGGAGGCCGACGAGCTTGTGTTTCTCGATATTACCGCTTCTTCGGACGACCGGCGAACGATGATCGACGTGGTTAGACGTACGGCAGAGCAATGTTTTATGCCGCTTACGGTCGGGGGCGGCATTCGAACCGCAGCGGATGTACGGGAGATGCTGCTTGCGGGGGCCGACAAAGTTAGCATCAATACCGCCGCGATCAGGGAGCCGGAATTGATTTCCCGATCTGCCGAGGCTTTTGGTGTTCAGTGCATCGTAGTAGCGGTTGACGCAAAACGGACTGGACCAAGTCGTTGGACCGTATTCACGCATGGTGGTCGGAACCGGACGGATCTGGATGCTGTGGAATGGGCGCAAGAGGTCGAAAGAAGGGGCGCCGGAGAAATTCTGCTGACAAGCATGGATGCAGATGGGACGAAGGACGGTTACGACATTGAGCTAACGTCCGCCGTAAGTTCGACCGTCGGGATCCCAGTCATAGCAAGTGGCGGAGCGGGTACCCTGCAACATCTTCTGGACGTGCTGACGCAGGGAAAGGCGGATGCAGTCCTCGCCGCGAGCATTTTTCACTTCGGTGAGTACACCGTCGGAGAAGCGAAGCGGTTCCTCGCTGCACACGGCGTTTCGGTCCGTCTTTAGTCTATTCCGTCTTTAGCTAGCGGGTCCATGAAAAGGACCAATCTCCAGCCGCTAGCGAACTAACTGCTGCCGATCCTCAGCTACCTGCACTCACGACACTTCCCAAAAAACTCCAGGGAATGGCGGATATCCGAAAACCCGTATCGCTTTTCGATTTTGCGCTCCGCTTTTTCCACCGGGCAAGAATCGATCATCAGAGTCACGCTTCCGCATTCGGTGCAGATGATATGGTCGTAATGCTGCTGCGGGTTGACTAGCTCGTAGTAACTGCAGGAACGGTTCAAATTTACTTTCTGGGCGACGTGGAGGTGCTCCAGAACCGTCATCACCCGGAAGACCGTGGCATAGTCCGGCGCGCCCGCATTTTTTCCCGTTCTCGCCTGGATTTCATCAAGCGAAAGCGGTTTTTCTGCTCGAAGCAATGTATCGATTATGTGGGTGCGATTCTTGGTAATCCGCATGCCATTCGCTCGCAAGAGTTCGACAATCGCTTTCAGAGACAACTCTTTGAGCGGAAATCGTTTCGCGTGCGCCTGCCGAGTCATGGATTTGCTTGAGCTTACGGCAGGCGGTAGACCCGTTCAAGTAAGCCCTGGAAAGCAGCGGGAAAGCGATTCGAGACCTTTGGCAAAGGAGAGATGCGCGGCCGCACACTTTTCCAGCGCCTGTAATTGTTCTTTGTAAAACGTTTCATCGTTCAAAAGACGTCTGGTCAACTCTACGAGTTGATCGAACGTTCGCCCGCTCCCGTGGAGCTCCGGAAACGCCAATCGTTCCACCGCACCGTTTCCGCCAACCGTCGGGATTCGACAGAGCAGACTGTCTCCCGCAACCTGTCCTGGGACGGAGCTCCGGTCGAATTGCAGCACCAGTCGATGGCCGGCAATTAATCGCATGTACTTCGGATATGGTAAGGGTGCCGCCACCGTGAGTTGATCCTCCGGGAACTTCAGGGCCTGCAACCGCTGCCAACCCGATTTGCCGGGCGGATTGATCACCGTAATTGGAACCGAAAAGTTTCGCGCCGCCGATAAGGCTAATAGATGATTGCGAGAAAGGACTTCGAATTCCCTTGTTCCAATAAACAGACCGCGCCGCTCGGAAATGGGCCGCGAAAAGTTCCAGGAGGCATATTCAAACGGATAGGGCGTTGGTACATGGACCGTCCGCTTGGAGACCGAAGCGAAAAGCGGGAGGAGGTCGGGCGTACTCGAGAGACAGAGGTCCGCGCTTGAGGCGATCTCACGAAAGCGCTGATATCGCTTCGGCTTCGACAATTGGCGCGCGACCTGTTGGGTCCCTGATTCCTTGAACGAGACCGCGACGAAGCATCCATGGGCTTTCAGGATCGCAAAAGCGCGCTGAGATTCAATCAGATCCCCGCGGAGAAGCAGTAAGACGCTTCGATGGCGCGCCGCGAACGCGGGTCTGCGATAAAAAGCTCCAAGGGTGCAGGCTGCGTAGGCGTGATAGTTGATAGGGGGATGAACCGTTTCATCTGGCAGACCGGGTCCGTCCTTGAAGCTTTGATCGGGATCTTGCCCGCCGGGGTTCAGCACGGCGAGCCCGGAGAGCGTCGCGAAGTTCACAGAACTGAAGTCTAGCCTGAACTGCCCGCGCGCCGCAAGGCAACGGGAGAGTCGTGTCGGCGTATCGGCGTATCGGCGTGCGCGGAGAATGCCTGATGTTGCGTGAAACACTCTTCCTACGCCGATACCCCCATCCGCCGACCCGACTCCCCTTACGCCCCTGCATCAGTCAGCGGCACAATCAGCACCGGGCATCTGGCCCTTTGCAAAACGCCGTCGGCGACGCTGCCAAGGAAAAGGTGGGAAAGTGGTCCGCGACTATGGGAGCCGAGAACGATGAGATCAACCCGTGAATTTTCCGCCTCGGTCAAGATCAGTTCGGCCGGATTCCCCTCGAGTTCTACGATCGTTGACACTAGTCCGATCGAAGAAATCATCTCTTGGAGGCGCCCAAACCTTTCATTGTAATTGGGCGGAGCGATTGGCTCCTGAGTTTGGGGCATGGAGACCGTATCCGGCCCGCCGCCGATGGCCATGAGAGGGCTCACTGGTTCGAATACATGAACCAGGATGATTTTGCTTTGGAACGGCTTTGCCAAATGAACCGCCGCCTTGACTACTTTCAGAGTGACGTCGGAAAAATCGACCGATACGAGAATTGTCTTCATGACATTTTACTGGCCCTGCTTGGAGCCACGGAAAAACCTGACCCCAGGACACACTAGAAGCTAAGAAATCGCGATTTCAAGGAGCTCGGAGCAACAGAATTGCGGAATCAGGAATTGCGTACTCAGCGGCAGCCTTCTCCTTTTCGTCGGCACGTCTGCACTTCGGTGAACGCGGATCGATAAGACTCGGCAGTTATGACGTTCCGCAAGGCATTGAACTTTGTGTGATCACCGCGGAAACTAAGCGGATGGACGATCTTTTTGGCGCAAACAATGCTGAGAAGCCCGGCATCGACCCGGACGCACCCCTTGCAGCGCGTATGCGTCCCCGTTCGCTTGACGAATATCTAGGCCAACAGCACATCCTGGGATCTGGCAAATTGCTTCGTCGGGCGATCGAATCGGACCGGCTGACATCGATTATTTTTTACGGCCCGCCGGGCAGCGGAAAAACGAGCTTGGCGCAAATCATCGCCGCCACGACAAAAAGTCATTTTGAACGGCTGAGCGGCGTGGAAAGTTCGGTAACGGATATACGTCGGGTGGCGGCCTCCGCGGGATTCCGGCGTCGATCAAACGGCGGGCGAACGATCCTCTTTGTCGATGAGATCCATCGTTTCAACAAAGCGCAGCAGGACGTCCTCCTGCCCGATGTGGAGAGCGGTAACCTGCGGCTGATTGGCGCAACAACTCATAACCCTTTCTTTTACGTTAACAGCCCGCTCATTTCCCGTTCACAGGTCTTTCAACTGGAACCGCTTTCCCAAGAAGACCTCGTACAAGTAATGGATCGCGCGTTGAGCGATTCAGAACGCGGCTTTGGCAAGCTGAAGATCAAAGCGGATCCGGCCGCATTGGCCTTTCTTGCAGGAGTAAGTGATGGCGATGCGAGGCGCAGTTTGAATGCATTGGAGATCGCTGTCCTGACTACCGCTCCGGATGCAGACGGCGTAATCCAGCTGGACCGGTCGGTGGCTGAAGAGAGCATTCAGAAAAAGGCCGTTACATACGATTCTGGCGAGACGGAACATTACGACACGATCAGCGCCTTCATTAAGAGTATGCGTGGTTCAGATCCGGACGCTGCTCTCTATTGGCTGGCAAAAATGTTGTATGCCGGGGAGGATATTCGTTTTATTGCGCGCAGGATTGTAATTGCCGCAAGTGAAGATGTCGGGATGGCGGATCCAAACGCTCTTTTGATCGCAGTCGCCGCGCAGCAAGCGGTGGAGTTTGTCGGATTGCCTGAGGCTCAGATTCCGTTGGCGCATGCGGCCGTCTATATCGCAACTGCACCGAAGAGCAACCGTGCCTGGGCTGGTCTCAGCAAAGCGATAGAGGAGGTGAAACAAGGGCAAATCTTAGCCGTGCCGAAATTTTTGCGCGGTACCGGCTCCAAACTACTTGGCGAAGGCGCAGGCTATAAGTACGCGCACGATTATGAGGGAGGCTACGTACCGCAAGCGTATCTGCCGGAGGGCAGAATCTATTATGAACCGACCGAGAACGGCTTCGAGAGGCGGGTGAAAGAACGATTGGACTACTGGCGAATGTTATTCGAGCGCGCAAACAAAGGCGACGCTGCAGCCGATCAAACTTAAATTCAGAATTTGTAACTGCGTTTTACTCTATCTTAGGTCTGCAGGTTACTCTGACCTGGAATTATCCGCAAAGTGCATCGGTCTCTTTGGCCATTCGAGGAGCACGGCGGCGAAGAGCTGCGCACCGATCAGGAGAGCAGTCTCATCAATATCGAACGTCGCTGTATGCAGAGGCGTGATTTTGCGGTCGGCCCCTTTGGCGCCGAGGCCAATCATGCAGCCTGGAACAACCGGAAGATAATCGGCAAAGTCTTCGGCGCCCATACTGGGAGGTTCATTGCGCAAAATATTCTCAGCTCCGAGGAGTCGCCCTGCGACGTCGGCAGAAAGAGTCGCGATCTGAGTATCGTTTACCGTGCCCGGTAATAACCTTTCGAATTGGGCGGTAATCTTCGCGCCAAAGGCTTGGGCAACAGAAGCGCAAAGGCGTTCGACAATCTCACGAGTATGCGTTGCGACGACGGTGTTCAATGTCCGAATGGTGCCTTCAAGCGATGCCGTGTCCGGAATCACGTTCGATGCATGTCCGGCTTTGATAACGCCGATCGTGATTACGACCGGTTGACGCGCGTCTGTTTGCCGCGGAACGGCCTGATATAGGAGCGTTACGAGGTGAGCTGCGGTCGCGATGGGATCGACCGTCGCATGGGGTCGCGCCGCGTGACCGCCACGTCCCGCTATCTCTATCTTGAAATCTTGACAGAACGCCGTTCGCGGCCCGGGAGTGATCGCTACCTTGCCTACGGGCAGATTCGGGTCAACATGAAGCGCGATGATGGCGTCAACCCCTTCGAGTGCGCCCTGTTTCACCATTTCACAGGCGCCGCGGCCCGCCTCTTCGGACGGCTGAAAGATGCTTCTCCAGGCCAGCGGCAACGGCCGTGCGCGATAAAGGGCAAGCGTTGTCCCGAGAAGGATCGCCGAATGCGCGTCATGACCACACGCGTGCATCACGCCCGATCTTTTCGAACGATAAGAGACATCGCTTTCTTCCTTGATCGGCAGGGCGTCGATATCTGCTCGCATAGCGATCACCGGCGCCCCGGGATCGGGCGACGCGAATTATATCCGTGATGACACCGCACTTCCCCGTTGCAACCCGATGAGGAATACGGGCCGCGGTAAGCTGTTTGCTCAGGTAATCAGTCGTAGAAATTTCTTCGCCGCTGAGTTCGGGGTGTCGATGGAGGTGACGCCGAATTTGCGAGAGCCGGGGGGCAACCCGCTTGAGTTGCTCCTCTACTCTCCCAAAAACAGGATCTGACGATTCGTTGTTTGACGGTAATGAGCTCACGCGTGCTTTACTCTTTTTGATATTCCGTGCTCCGGTTCACAAGTTTTTCGTCGACCCCGATGATCCGAGTGCCCTGGCGATCATGTTCTACTACGCAAGTCAATTTGGATTTACCGGACAGGTGCTCATCCTGGTTATCGAATTTATACTCGTAGACAGCGGTCACCCGGTAAACGCCTCGATGATTTGGAATCTCAAATAGATCGATCGATTCCGTCAGTGCAAACTTGCGTCGTGGCCATCTCCGGTAAAGTGAGGCGATATCTTTCATCGCCTGTTCGCGGGTCCGGGCGTGCCCGTAATAAAAGACTTTCGGTCCCAGATATTTGCCTCGAGCGGCCGGATCATCCTTTTCTCCCGCGGTGACAAACTCTTCGACGACATCGAAAAGGTCCCTCTGAATTTCAGGTTTTTCCGACGCCGAGCGTCGATACGTTCGGTTAGTATCCTGAACCGCTTCACCGTTCCCGAGGCTGCTGAGACTTGACAGGCATACCGCGAATAGCAGAAAGCGCAAAAAGTCCGCGGCTGGAAGCTCGCCCTGCTGGCCTTGGCCGCAAGGCAAACTTTCTGTGACGACGCGTCGTTGCTGCATGATCCTTGATGCTGATGAAAAGCGCACCGGAAGTTTAGACGCGTTTGATTCTTGGAACAATCGAGGATGGCGACCAGCGACCGGCGTCAGGACAGATCCACCCAAGCGCCGATCGATTTCCCTGACCATCGCCGGCTCGCCAGATACAGATCATCTACTGCATTTGCGAAATGAAGCAGCTTGTCCGAGCGTGCTCCAATAACGAACTGGAAGACTGGCTCGATGCCACCGATGGGGTCTGAGGAAAGCTCGGACTGCTGTGTGTTTTCGCATGGGGTCTGGATCAGAAAACACCGTAATACTTAATATAAATGAAATCGTTCTTCGGATCCTTTTTTGGCGCGCTTTTTGCCATCTTTTTTTTGCTTGTTGTTGGTCTCGTCGGATTGATTGCAGTCACAATGCTGATCGGCATCTCTGAAAAGGGCCCAACGGTGCCTGATAACTCCCTTTTGGTTCTTGACCTTGCTTTGCCCATCTCGGATGCGCCGCCCGAGTTTAACGCATCCCAACTTTTCGCGGGCTTGAACGAAGAACAACAGGAAACGCCAGTTACTCTGCGCGACGTTTTGCGAGCGATCAATCGTGCGGCCACCGATCCGAAGATAAAAGGTGTCTTTATCAGCGGGAATTTATTGCCGGGAACAGGTTATGCCTCGAGTTATTCTGCGCTGAAGGAAATTCGTGAGGCTCTTGCCAAGTTTAAGGAATCCCACAAGACCGGTATATGCATATCTTCAGTTTCCGTTCACTTTGGCCTATTACCTCGAGTCCGTAGCAGATCAACTCTTTGTCGATCCCCAAGCCGAGTTTATCCTGCGCGGCCCTTCCAGTTCCCCTATTTACTACGCGGGAGCTCTGAATAAGTTCGGCGTCGGGGTACAGGTTTTTCGAGTTGGGAAATACAAGTCGTTCGTTGAGCCCTACATTCGTGAGAACATGAGCCCGGAAAATCGGGAACAGCTCGAAAAACTGTTCGGAGATATATGGAGCGAAGTGACGACGACCATAGAAAAGGCGCGCGGTCTTCCCAGCGGCTCCCTCGAGCAGCTCATCAACGCTAACGGCTTGATCGACGGTGAGTTGGCAGTGAAGAACAAGCTGGGTACGGAGCTGGTTTCCCTGTCGGCGGTGATGGACCGGCTGAAGGCAAAGTACGGATCGGACCCACAACATAATACATTTCGGCAGGTGACAGTTAGTTCTTATCTGGGAAGTCTTGAGCGAAATCCGAAGGGCCAGTCTGATTCCGGATCAAAAATCGCCGTCGTCTACGCCGAAGGAGAGATCGTCGATGGGGAAGGATCGGCGAGCAACGTGGGCGGCGAACGATATGCGCGAGAGATTCGAAAGTTTCGCGTCGATCCGAGTGTGAAAGCGATTGTTCTTCGCGTCAACAGCCCGGGCGGAAGCGGTTTTGCCTCCGAAGAAATTTATCGTGAGTTGAAGGCGGCCGAAGAGACTAAACCTGTGATCGCGTCGATGGGGGGCTATGCCGCTTCTGGCGGCTATTACATTTCTTCCGCCGCGAAACATATATTTGCCGAGCCGACAACGATCACCGGCAGCATCGGGGTATTCGGGTTGGAGGTGAATTTTGAAAAGCTCGCCGCCGCCAATGGGATCACCACCGACTCCGTCACCACAACCAAACCGTTGGCGACGTTGTTTAATCCAATCAAACAAAAGTCGGATACGGACCTGGCAATCCTGCAAAAGGCTGTCGATATGTTCTACAACCAGTTCTTGAATCGAGTTTCACAAGGCCGTCACATGGCTGTTGAGCAGGTGAATGAAATCGCCCAGGGGCGGGTTTGGTCCGGTAGCGAAGCGGAGCGAATCAAATTGGTCGATGAGATGGGCGGATTAAGTTCTGCAATCGAGTACGCAGCAAATCTCGCGCATCTCGGTGGGCAACCGCGGATAAAGGAGTTTCCAGAACGGAAAGATTTGAGCGAAAAACTCAAGGAGCTATTCAAATCGACTCCCAGACCGCCTGTGGCCAGGTTCGATCCTGTTGAGTTGGGCGTGCAGGAATTCGAGAGGGAGCTGAAAGATCTGCGAACGTTAAACGATCCTCAAGGGATTTACGCGAGGTTTCCAGCCGATATTCGATGGAACTGACGCTCGGACGAATCGCCTCGGAGCCCGGGCTTGAGCAATCCTCTGTCGGCTTGCGGCCAGAGAGAGGTGGTTCTTAGATGCCAGTCACCGTCTGGCCGCTTGAATATTGGTGGAGTCGTTGCTCCATGCCCGACAGCTGAGCTTTCCGATCGTCTGGACCCAGACACGAAATTGCGAGCTGCTGGTATTTGACCGCGTCCGCAAAGTTTCCTGCGGTGGCGGATGCAGCGGCCAGAGTATCGATGGAGAAAGCGTTTTTCCAATTGCTCAGGATGCAAGCCTTTGTGGCGATCGCGACCGCTCGCCGGCCATCCCTGACTCGGCTATCCTTTGAAGTGGCCAGCATCCAGGCCAAATCATTGAGGGTAGTCGGATCCGTCGGTTGGAGATGAACTGCCTGTTCGAATGACTTTTTCGCCTCATCATAGTGACCGTAGTCGATGCAGCTTCGCGCCTTGCTCTCGTAGAGTTCCGCCAACAGACCCGCAGAAACATTGCTTCTTCGCGCGAGGTTGATGCTAGTGTCGATTTGTTTAAGAGCCTCACTCCCACGTTTGGCAAGGACAAGGACAGCCGACTTTAAAAAGTAGGAGCGCCAGTTGTTCGGGTCGGTCGCAATCACCTGGTCGATCATGGCAAGGGCCTCATTGACCTTACCGGTCTCTGCGAGTTTGAATGCGCTGTCTAATTGTGCCTGGCCAATTGTCATGCGTTGCTGCCATATTTCTCCCCATCCCGGTTGACTTTGCGCTACTCCCAGTTCTGTACTAAGGAAGTAAACTCCGAAGATGAGAAAAACGGCAGACCAAAGCGCCGCTGATCGTGTAATATTCATGACTGCACCATGCAACAATTTGATAAACTACTCTTTTGTGCCGTAGCCTGGGTAATCTACTCTGCGTGTGGCAGTTTTCCTAGCTTAAAGGCAAGCGAAGCAACTCAAGCAGCGTACGGTACAACGCTGAGTCGCAGCACAGGCAACCACCTTTTTGTCTCCGTCCGGGTCAACAATCGACCGGCTTGGTTTGCAATCGACACTGGTGCTGCACTCAGCATCGTCGATTCCAATAAGGCAAAACTACTCGGATTGTCAAAAGGCCTCGGCGTTATTCAGGTGCCTAAACAGATCGAGGTAAATAATCGGATCGTTCCAGTGGCGGTTGTCGATAGTCTTTTCGTTGGAAGCAATAATCTCGGTTCCGGCCCAGTGGCATTGATCGATCTCCGAGACTTTCGAGCCAGACTCCGTGAATCCGGCCACCGAGTGGCGATGGACGGAATCATCGGGTTAGACATCCTGCAGCGTTATAACGCCGTAATCGATTGTCGGAACCAGCGAATTTACCTCGCAGCTCCGAGGGAGGATGCGCAAGCGATTGTCAAAAGCACAAAACGGGGTCGTTATAACGCTGTGCCGATGCGCATCACACATTCCGGCGCTCTTGAAGTGGAGGGCCGGATCGGACGGAACAGGTACAGCTTCGTCGTTGACACAGGCGGTTTCGCCACCTTGGTGCCTTCGGAGGTGGCAAAGCAGAATGGGATTCCGGTGATCGGAACGACCGTGAATGCAAAAGGGATTCACTCGAAAGAACGACCGGTCGGCGTAACAATTGCGCCCGAGTTCGATTTGGGCAATTACCCGCTCGGCCCCGCGCTGATCGGAGTCACAGGTTTACCGGAAGGTCCCGAGGATCTACGCTACAAGTTTGGCGGTCTGATCGGTGCCGATTTCTTCTTCGAACGTGGCGGTATCATCGACATCGGGAGCAAGACTCTCTATTTCAAGTAGGGTGTTGTTCGGTTCACCTGCGGGAGACGATCCTGGGTTTTTGTCTCGCTGCTTTGGCTCAGCTCGAAACGACACATGGGGCGCAAAAAACCGGCAACGAGAAACCAGGAGTCAAGACAATCGTGGCCGTGTATACCGCAAAGGCACACTGGGTAAGCCGGGACACGATCGGTTGGATTGGGGCAGAACCGAGCGGCACTTATCGGCTCTACCATTCTTTGGCCGGCGATATCTGCCGGGGATTTGCGGGGCGCTTTCGTGCAGCTTTTCGTCGATCGGGGCGGCTTGCCGCAGGTGATAGTCGAAAAGTTTCCGATCCTGAGAGGAGCAACCGCTCTCAAGATTTCCCAAGTGGATATGCCTGCCGTTCCTGCTTTGCTGAAGGGCGAATTGGTGCTCGCGAAAATGAACGATACGGCGACCGCCGACACCACCTCCTTGCAGGTCGCCGGGGTCTTGGATGATCTGTTCTATTTCGACGGAGAACTGGGGGCACAGCTATCAGGAGACAGGATCCGATTCCGTCTTTGGGCTCCGACGGCTCGGTCTGTGCGGCTTTTCGTCTATGATGATCCAGATGGAGGTGGCTGGAGGTATTTACCCGATGGCTGAGGGTAACACTGGCGTCTGGGAGACGCTGGCAGGGGATGCGAGCTGGCTGAACAGCAAGTATTACCTTTATGAGATTGAAGTGTTTTCGCGATGCGAAGGCAAGATTGTCACCAACGTCGTTACTGATCCCTATTCGGTCGGACTGGCACCCGACTCTTTGAAAAGCCTGGTCGTCGACCTCAATTCTCCGCTCAGCAAACCGGTCTCATGGGATTTGATTTCGAAACCGGAGCTGGCAAGCCCAACCGACATCGTTCTGTATGAATTACATATCCGCGATTTCTCGATATCCGATGAAACCGTTCCGAAGAAGGATCGCGGAAAGTACACTGCGTTTACGCATATTTTCTCAGACGGTATGCTGCACCTGTGGAGTCTCCGCTCGGCGGGCTTGACCCATGTGCATTTGCTTCCGGCCTTTGATTTCACCTCGGTCCCGGAGCGGGCAGGGGAGCAGCAGATTGCACAGATCGATCAGCCGATTTCCGCACCGGATTCGACTCAGCCACAACGCGCGATCGCTGCGGTTAAAGACCAGGATGGGTACAACTGGGGTTATGATCCCTATCATTACGGAACACCGGAGGGAAGCTATTCAACGAATCCATTCGGCATCACGCGAATCCAGGAGTTCCGTGCAATGGTGGAGTCTCTTCATCTGATCGGACTCCGGGTTGTGATGGATGTGGTTTACACTCACACGGCCGAAGCGGGGCAGGATTCGTTCTCGGTGCTCGATAAGGTGGTTCCGGGATATTACTATCGGCTCGACGGCAACGGCGAACTCTACACGAGCACCTGTTGTCCGAATACCGCTTCCGAGCATCGTATGTTTTTCAAGCTCATGCTCGATACGTTGAAAATTTGGGTGAAGGAATATCGAGTCGATGGATTCCGCTTTGATCTGATGGGTTTCAGCTTCAAAAACAATTTACTGGAGATCGAGAAGGCACTGCATGAAATCGACCCGACGATCTATCTGTATGGAGAAGGTTGGGACTTCGGTGAAGTGGCGGCCAACGCTTTAGGTGAAAACGCGACTCAGTTAAACATGGCGGGAACCGCGATTGGCACATTTAGCGATCGGGGCCGCGATGCCATTCGGGGAGGACGACCTTCCGACAAAGGGCACGGCCTTGTGGCCAATCAAGGATTCATAAACGGTCTCTGGTATGACAAGAACGATTCAGGGAATGGAACGCTCCAACAGCTCCTGAATGCGAGCGATCTTGTAAAATTGGCTCTGGCCGGAACGGCAAAAAATTATCTGCTCGTCGATAAAAATGGCGCCTTGGTGACTGGGGTCGGAGCTTGACTACAATGGTCGTTCGGCCGGTTACAGCCGGGATCCGAGCGATGTAGTCAACTATATTTCGGCACATGACAACCAGACGCTTTTCGACAACAACCAGTACAAATTGCCACTCCGGACTGGAATGAGCGACCGAGTGCGAGTGAACAATCTGGGAATTGCGCTCGTGGCGTTGGCACAGGGAATACCATTCTTCCACGCCGGCGACGACATATTGCGCTCGAAGTCATTCGACCGAAACAGTTACAATTCCGGGGACTGGTTCAATCGGCTGGACTGGACCTGCCAAACGAATAATTTCGCGATTGGGGTGCCGCCTGAGCGGGACAACAAAGACGATTGGCCGATAATGGAACCTTTTTTGAAGAATCCAGGAATCCGGCCCGGCTTTCACGAGATCTATTCATCCCACCTTTATTTCAAAGACATCCTTCGCGTCCGCAGATCGACCCCTTTGTTCCGATTACAGACGGGAGAAGAGGTAAAAGAACGGGTGAAATTTTATAATGCGGGCCCCGAGCAGCAACCGGGCCTGATTGCCATGGTCATACTTGACAGGGATGAACCTGCGCTCGATCCGGTCGTCGAAGAGCGTTGTTGTCCTTTTCAACGTTGATAAAATCTGCAAAAGGATCGATCTCCCCGACTATGCAGGCAGTCCTCTGGAATTGCATCCGGTCCTTCGCCGCTCCCATGCCGATCTTATTGTAAGGCAGACTCAATATGATCCCTCGACCGGCAGCTTTATCATCCCACCAAGAACAACCGCTGTTTTTTTGGAAAGGCGGTAGCATTGCATGGGCGAGCTTGATCTTGTTCAAGACTTGGCGGTTGTCACATTTTTTGCCGGTATCGGCGGCTTTGTGTGCCAGAAGATCGGTCTATCAAGTATCGTTGGTTTCCTGCTCGCCGGTCTTCTGATCGGTCCGCACACTCCTCCTTTCTCGATCGTGGTGCACGAAGATCGGGTAGAGGCTTTGTCGCAATTGGGCCTGGTCTTTCTTATGTTCTCGATCGGGCTCGATCTCAGTGTCGGCAAGCTGCGGAGGATGGGAATAGGCATTGTCCTGTCGGTAGCTCTTGGCGGGATCCTGGTTTTTAATATCGTCCGTTCGATTTGCCCATTCCTTGGAGTCAGCTCGTCAGAAGGCCTGTTTGTGGCTGGGATGCTTGTGGCATCCAGTTCAGCTATCATCGGGAAAATCCTGCCCGAGAGCGGGTTGATCCACCAGCGGGCCGGAAATCTTGCGATGAGTATTACTGTTCTGGAGGACCTCGTCGCGGTGGTTGTGCTGACATTCATTTCGTCGGTCGCTCAGATGCATAAAGGCGCCGAGGCGAGCATCGGGAGGATTCTCGGCGTTTTGCTGGTGTTCGTGACCGTCGTGGTTGTTGTCGGTTTGCTGCTTCTCCCCAGATCCCTGCAACAATTGAACAGAGCCGGGACAGATCTGCTCACCATAACCGTTGCCGGGTTGGTTCTGGGAATCGCCGTTCTTGCCGTGAAGACAGGTTATTCGTTGGCGCTCGGTGCATTCCTGCTCGGGGCGATTGTCGCCGAAACACCCCAGCGTCCGACGGTCGAACGGGCGATGCAAGGCATGCGCGACGTTTTCATAGCAGTGTTTTTTGTTTCGATCGGTATGTTGCTGAATCCGACGCTCCTCCTCAAGAACTGGGTGTTGATATTGGCGCTCGGATTAGTCACGATTCTGGTTCGTACCTTTGCTTTGAGCGCGTCCCTATTGATTACGGGAACCTCGGATCGAGATGCGTTTCGCGCCGCGCTCATGGTAACGCCGATCGGCGAGTTTGCCTTTATCATCGCGCAGCTCGGTGTCTCGGCAGGCATGCTTTCGGCCGATTACTATCCGATCGCTGTCGGAATCGCGCTTTTCACTGCACTTATTTCTCCGGTTTTGATCCGGCATTCCGGACCGATCAGCGACGTCTGGCTGAAAGCGCAGCCGAAGTTCTTCTACAATCTGCTGGAACTCTATCAGCAATTCCTCGCCTCGGTCGGAGAACATCAAAGGAGGAGCCGGGTTTTCGGGCTCGCCAGGCGCAGCTTTCCGCCCTTGGTAATCAGCATTATCTTCGCGTCCGGCATTCTGATCGTTGCCCCGTTCTTGTTTACGCGATGGAGCCTGCTGTTCCCCGCAAAGGCGGGTCATTGGTCATCTAACCTGTTCTGGGCGGTGATTGGCATCGCAGCGGCTGGACCGCTCCTCGGTGTCTGGCGAAGGCTGGCCGAATTTTTCAAAGGAGCGGTTGAAGTTGCGTTCGGTTCCCAACGTCCCATGCTTCTGGTCGGCCTGGATTTGGTCGCTGCATTTTTGCTCATTATTTGGATCTGGCTTCTGGCTCCTGTGATTGGTGCCTATCCGTCATTTCTTGGAGCGATCTTGGGAAGCGCAGCCGTCTATGCTTTCTTCTTTGGTCATCGCCTGCAGACTGTCCAACATCGGATTGCTTCGGAGCTAGCGGAAGCAATCCTTTCCCCCGAGGAACGGCGCAAGCGAAGTCATGACGACTGGCTGAAGGACCACCAGGAATGGGACTTCAGTCTAAGTGAAATCCGAGTGCCCGACTCGGAAGCGTGGTTTGGCAAAAGCCTGGGCGACCTCTCTCTTCGCAGTCAATTCGGCTGTTCCGTTGTCGGTGTTGACCGGCAAGGTTATCCGGTCCCCAGTCCGGGTCCGGACACCGAGTTGTTCCCGGGTGATGAACTCCTGGTGCTCGGCACCGCAAGTCAGATTCAACGTGTCCGCGCATTTTTCGATTCCCGGCCCCCTCGCACCGAGCATGTCGATCTTTTGGACGAAATCCGGCTGGAGTCTGTGGAGGTTCAGGAGACAAGCCGCCTTGTCGGCAACGCATTAGCCGAGCTTGAGATTCCGCGGCAAACCGGCGTCCAGATCGTTGGCGTTGCGCGCGGGGACAATCGGATGCTTTTCCCGGGTCCGTTCCAGGTCCTGGATTCCGGGGACTGGCTGCTCGTCGTCGGTACGAGGGATCAGATTCACCAGTTCCGTGAATGGATAAAGGTGAACCGACCAGGAAACGGAAAAAAACGGGAGACCGGGATTTAGTGAGCTCTCCGGTTTCTGCAGCGTGAGGGGCTGGCGTCTGCTCCTTTCGACCAAAGTACCGCGGCGACCAACATCACAAGTTGTGCCCAAAATCGAAGAGCGATTACTATCGACCGCGAACGCTGTTACGAAGCCTTAGGGAATTAGCGATCACAGAAACGCTGCTCAGAGACATCGCCAGGCTCGCAATCATCGGACTCAGTAGAAGACCGAACACCGGATAGAGCACGCCGGCCGCGATCGGGACGCCCAATATATTGTAAACAAAAGCAAAAATCAGATTTTGCCGGATAGTGCTCATGGTCGCGCAACTCAGAAGAATTGCCGACACGAGCAAATCAAGATCGCCCTTTACGAGCGTCACGCCAGCGCTCTCAATTGCGACTTCGGTCCCGGTGCCCATGGCTATTCCAACGTCGGCGGTCGCCAGCGCCGGGGCGTCGTTAATGCCGTCTCCGGCCATTGCAACCTTCGCGCCGCCCTTTTGCTGTTCGATAATCTGCTTCTGCTTTTGCTCGGGCGAAAGCTCCGCGACGACTTCGTCGATTCCTGCCTCGTCCGCAAGGAATCGAGCGGTGAGTTTGTTATCGCCCGTCAGCATTACTGATCGAATGTTCAAGGCACGAAGGCGTTTGATGGCCGCCGCTGAGTTTCGCTTCAGCGTGTCCGCTATTGCAATCAACCCGGCCGGTTGGTTGTCGATCTGAACCGTCACTGCAGTTTTTCCCTCTTTCCGCCACCGATCGGCGATTTGGGTAGCGACACTCTGGGCGGTCAACCTCGTGCAACGGCTTGCCAACATAGACCAGATGGCCCTCAACTTGACCCTTAACGCCGGAGCCGACGGCCGTCTCAAATTCGTCAGCTTTTGGCAAAGCCTCATTCCCGGCTGCCTGAGCGATTGCTCGCCCGATCGGGTGTTCACTGAGCGACTCGACGGCAGCCGCTAGACGGAGGAGTTCCTCACGCTGATACGGCTTAAATGCCACAATTTCGGTTACCTTCGGATTGCCTTCCGTCAAGCGTGCCGGTTTTATCAAACGCGACTGTATTGATTTTTTCGAGCTTTTCGAGAACAGCTGCGTCGCGAATGAGGATGCCCAGCTGCGCTCCTCTTCCAATACCCACCATGACCGCCATGGGTGTCGCCAGCCCCAGCGCACAGGGACAAGCAATGATCAAGACTGCAACTGCTGAATTGAATGCATACGGCCACCGGGGGTCCGGGCCGAAGATCAACCAGGCCGCAAACGTCAAAAGAGATACCACCAGAACAGCCGGAACAAACCATTCCGCTACCCGGTCCGCGATTCTTTGCACCGGCGCCTGAGAGCGTTGCGCTTTCGCGACAAGTTGGACGATCTGGGCAAGCAACGTATCGTCGCCGACGCGTTCGGCCCGAAACAGAAAACTGCCTGATCCGTTGACGGTTCCTCCGATGACAGTGTCACCCGATTTCTTCGTGACCGGCATTGCTTCTCCGGTCATCATCGATTCGTTTAACTCCGAACGGCCCTCCAGCAAGAGACCGTCTACCGGCACTCGGTCTCCAGGCCGAACTCGCAAAATATCGCCCACATGAACGTCTTCGAGTGGCACCTCTTCTTCGCGATCGGCAACGACCCTCCGGGCGGTCTGAGGCGACAGCGCCAGCAAAGATCGAATCGCGGAACTGGTTTTCGATCGGGCCCGGAGTTCCAGCACCTGACCCAATAGAGCCAAGACGGTAATGACTGCCGCCGCTTCGAAATAGCTGTTAGCGCCGTGCCCGGCGTGACCGAGGTCAGCGAAAAAGAGATGGACGACACTGAAAAGATACGCTGCACTCGTTCCTAACGAGATCAACGTGAACATGTTCGGGCTGCGGTTGAGCACGGATCTCCAGGCCTTTTCCAGGAACGGCCAACCGGCCCACAGAACGACAGGCGTCCTTAGTGCGAACTGGATCAAGAGAGAGGTACGCTCCCCGATGGCTCCGATGATTTGCTTTAACCCAGGCACCATTTCGCCCATCGCAAGCAGGAACACGGGAAGCGTCAGCAGCGCTCCGATCCAGAATCGTCGAGTCAGATCGTCTAGTTCACTGTGATCGTCCGCAATGGCGCTCGGCGCCACCGGCTCAAGCGCCATTCCGCAGATCGGGCAGGCCGCCTGGTTTATCGGAAATGACTTCCGGATGCATCGGGCAGGTGTACTTGGCCGCGGACGCTACCATTCGATTTTTCTCCGAGGCCATCCCGCATTTCGGGCATGATTCGTGTTCCACGTTTGCAGGTTGCGGTTCGGTTTTCATTGATAATTCCTTATTTGAGGAAGCGCGAGAGAACGTGGTGCAACTCATTGACCAATTCGGATGGCGGCATCGGTTTGGCTTTTGGATGCTTCGAATCCTGACCGACCACGCAGGTTTGGAGATGGCTGGTGAGAAGTTCAACGCCCAGCGAATCGAGCGCAGAACGGACGGCTGAAATCTGGTTCAGGATATCGACGCAATATCGATCGTCTTCGATCATCCGCTGGATTCCGGCGACCTGGCCGGCAATACGATTGGCCCGGCGACGGATACTTTCACGCGTACTAGGGAGCATCAGGTATACATATACCCGGTATATGTATATTGCAAATGGTTGTGGTGCACGCTTTCCCTTCGTCGGGCGCCAGCCTTAGCGACGAAACTTTCTTTTTCAGCCGGCCGAAATCTCGGATAGCTTGCCCCCTCGCGACTCCGTATGATTTTCGTGTGAAATAACCGCAGATTTTTGCATCTTTGTCACCTTTCAGCTTCTTTCGTGTTTAAAATGTTCTGTCGTCCTCGATTCCGGTCCGGAACGCGACGCTCCACCTCGGTGCTGGCGTTTGCTCTGGCTGTTGTGTGGCTGAGCGGCTCGAACCATTGCGTGTTGGAATCGTTTCTTGCCCCCGGGGCGGCTGGCTCCGGCGCCCATTGTCCGCTGCATCAAGCCAAATCGGGGCCGGACGCCAACGACGGCGCCAGTATGCTCGGCTGCTGCAAGGGATTACTCAGCTCTGTCTTTGAGGTAGCAAAAGTTCACGTTGATTTCGATCCCGGCCCGGTCATCTCGAACCTCTATGCGTATTTCCTGACGACTCTTTCCATAGACCCGCCGGAGATGCTTGTCGACGCGGCTACTACCGGCCCGGGTCCGCCCAAATGGATCTCGTTTCTTGAATCCGTGCTTCATTTCTCCATTCGCGCGAACGCGCCGCCCTCTCGCATCTGAGGGCTGACATTCTCCTTTCGAGAGGTCGGCAAAGTTAGCTCAAGTCCGCGCCGCCTGTCCAGCGGCGGCCTTCTGTCATTCAACCACGCAATCTCACACACATTCATAAAGCGATTCCACCTCTCTCTTTTGTCGCCCTCATGGTCGTCTCAAACGCGGCTGACCAGGAATACGCAAATTCACAGATCATTCAGCGCGACCATGACTGCAATCAAACTTAGTCTTCTCTTCTTATTTGCGATTTCTCTAAGTGGCCGCCTGCCGGCTGAGGATCTGCCGTTTGGCAAAGTTGAGCGGGCAGTCCAGGAAAGAACACGCGAAACAGTACGTTGGGAAAAGGATCAGGCTGTGCGCCAGCAAACGCTCGAGCAGGTCCGCTGGCTCTTGCGCAGGCCGCTCACGATGAATTCCGCAATTCAGATTGCTCTTCTAAACAATCAATCGCTTCAGGCGACATTTGAGGAGATCGGGCTTTCAGCGGCGGATTTGCAGGAGGCAGGGACCATACCCAATCCGAGGCTCGATTTATCGGCTCGATTTCCCGATAAACCGCCTTCCGGCACAGATATTGAATTCAGGGGGGTGATCGATTTTCTCAATATCTTGATGATCCCGCTCAAGCGCCGCGTTGCAAAGGAACAGCTCGAAGCCGCTGCGCTCCGTGTGGCCGACGAAACGCTCAAACTCATCGCGGAAGTGAAAATCGCTTTTTATCAGTTACAGGCCTCAAAAGAGCTCCTGACGCGATTCGAGCTAGCTGGAGAAACCAACAGTGCAGCGTTGGATCTTGCGCAGAGGCAGCATCAAGCTGGCAATATCAACGACCTGACGCTTGCCCAGCAGCAGATCGCTTCCAGCAGATCCCGGGTCGCCATGATTATTGCCAAAGCGGATATCCGACGGAATCAGGAGAAACTCGACAATCTGATGGGACTATGGGGCTCGGATACGGATTGGCAGATCGCGGGCGATCTTCCGCCGCCTCCTTCATCCGAGCTGGCCCGGAAAAGCCTTGAGCGGCTCGCGGTTAGCCAACGCCTCGATTTGCAGGCGGCCTATCTCCAGGTGAGGGCACTTGCCAGAGCGCTTGGATTGACCAGGGATTTCCGATTTCTCGGAGCGCTCGACTTCGGAGTCGCAAGTGAGCGGCAATCGGACTCGCAGACCATCACGGGTCCGTCTTTCGCAATCGAGCTACCGATCTTCAATCAGGGTCAAGCGAGAATCGCCAGAAGCGAGGCCGCGCTTCGTCAAGCGCAAAGAAGGTTGGAAGCTCTTTTGGTGGACGTCAGATCGCAAGTGAAGGAACTCTTCGATGAACTCGAAAGCAAACGGGAAGTGGCGCGACTGTACAAGGAGGAGCTCTTGCCGAATGAGGCCCGAATTCTGAATCAGAGCGTTCTAAATTATAACGCCATGGCTATCGGAAATTTTGGACTCTTTGCGGCCAAGACTGAAGAGACAGACATGGAGCGCGAATATATCGAGGCCACCAGGGAATATTGGATAACACGTGCGGAGCTGGAACGGGCTGTCGGCGGTAGCCTTGATCGCACGCAGCAGGGAGAGAAGAAAAACATTGTGCCACCGGGAAGTGCCCGGACCAGCGCTGCATCAGAGAAGGAGAAGTAAATATGCATCCCAATAGAATTAGCCGTCGTGACTTTTTCACCAGGTCCGCTGCGGCAGCGGCTGGGACAACTGTAGTCGGTGCTGTGGCGCGGTCGGGTTTCGCCGCCGAGCCCCTCAGTCCTCGAGTGCTTGATTCGGCGGAGTTCAAAGGCGATGACCAGGGCGGCGCCGACAAACAGTTCGCTCCAGGACTACCCTGGAAAGATTACATGCCTGTCATCACGCCTAATAACGTGGCATTACCTTTTAAAATTGTGGATGGGAAAAAGATTTTCCATCTGGTCGCAGAAGAGGTTTCTGCCCACGAATTTGCACCGGGGTTAAGAGCACACTGCTGGGGATATAACGGCAGAGTGCATGGCCCTACAATTGAAGCGGTGGAAGGAGATCACCTTCGCATTTACGTCACCAACAAGTTGCCTGAAGAAACGACGGTCCACTGGCACGGCTTGCTAGTTCCGAATGGCATGGATGGAGTCGCTGGATTAACCCAGAAAGCCATTGGGCCCGGCGAAACCTTCAAATACGAATTCGTTTTGCGGCAACATGGAACCTACATGTACCATTCTCATACCGATGAAATGGTTCAGCAAGCGCTGGGTTTAATGGGCCTCTTCGTCGTCCATGCGCGCACGCCTCGGCGGCCCCTGCCTGACCGCGATTTTGCTCTCCTTCTGAGCGAATGGCGAATCGATCCGGGAACCATGCGTCCGAACCCGATCGAGATGACTGACTTCAACGTGTTCACCATCAATGGTCGAACTTATCCCGGAACAGATCCGCTCGTTGCGAAAATTGGCGATCGCGTCCGGATTCGGATCGGAAACTTGAGCGCCATGGATCATCACCCGATCCATTTTCACGGATATGCCTGGAAGATCACTGAGACGGACGGAGGGCCAATTCCCGAGTCAGCGCAATGGCCTGAAACGACGGTGCTGGTCCCGGTCGGACAAACGCGGACTGTCGAATTCCTCGCAGACAATCCTGGAGACTGGGCGCTGCACTGTCACATGAGTCATCATGCTATGACCCAGATGGGTCATGGAGCGCCTAACTTGATTGGCGTGCGGGTGGGAAATTTGGACAAAAAAGTGGGCGGGTTAGTGAAAGGCTACATGACCATGGGCGAATCCGGAATGGTCGGAATGGGGGAGATGGGGATGAAAGTCCCGCCTAACAGTTTGCCGATGGTAGGAGCTCCCGGGAAATACGGGTATATCGACATGGGAGGCATGTTTACCGTCGTGAAGGTTCGAGAAAATCTCACCAGCTATGATGATCCCGGTTGGTACGAGGCACCTTCTGGAACGTTAGCGGAATCGGCTAGCGAGGAGGATTTGAAGAATGATTTGGGAGACTTGCCCGGTTTGATCTCTCCAAAGAAAAACGAGGAGTAGCCGAGGGCATTTCTGCCGTGACCTCCGCGCGAGGCATTATCTTCGGTTTCTGGGTTCCGACCAAAGAAAAACCCGTCCGGCCACAGCCGGACGGGTTTCTTCGAATCAGTATTGAATCAGATTAATAATCCATACCGCCCATGCCGCCCATTCCACCCGGGCCGCCGGCTGGTGCCGGTTTGTCCTTCTCAGGAAGCTCGGTCACGAGCGCCTCGGTGGTGAGCAACAGACCGGAAATAGACGCCGCGTTCTGCAGCGCATAGCGAGTCACTTTCGTTGGATCGACCACGCCGGCCTTCACCAGGTCGACATATTCGCCGGTCGCAACGTTGTATCCTTCGCTTCCGGAACGCGCCTTTACTTCCTGAACGATCAATGCGCCTTCCTGGCCTGCGTTGTCGGCTAGTTGACGAAGAGGAGATTCAACAGCGCGGCGTACGATTTCGAGGCCGGTTCTTTCATCGCCTTCCAGTTTCAGGTTGTCCAACGCCTTCTGTGCGCGGATCAAGGCCACACCGCCGCCAGGGACGATACCTTCTTCGACTGCCGCACGCGTCGCATGCAGTGCGTCTTCAACGCGAGCCTTCTTCTCTTTCATCTCGGTCTCGGTCGCAGCGCCGACGTTAATGACCGCGACACCGCCGGCGAGCTTCGCAAGACGCTCTTGCAGTTTCTCGCGATCGTAGTCTGAGGTAGTTTCCTCAATCTGTCTGCGGATCTGGCTAACGCGACCCTGGATGTCCTTGCTCGAACCTTCACCTTCGACAATCGTGGTGTTTTCTTTATCGATCGTGATCCGCTTAGCGCGGCCCAAATCATCCAGCGTGATGTTTTCGAGTTTGATACCGAGGTCTTCGGTCAGACAACGTCCGCCGGTGAGAACCGCGATATCTTCCAGCATCGCTTTTCGGCGATCGCCGAAGCCGGGAGCCTTGACTGCAGCAACCTGCAGGGTGCCGCGCAGCTTGTTAACGACTAGTGTCGCGAGCGCTTCGCCTTCGACATCTTCAGCAATGATCAAGAGCGGTCGGCTTGCTTTCGCAACCTTCTCCAGTACTGGCAGGAGATCCTTCAGGCTCGAGATCTTCTTCTCGTGGATGAGGATGATAGGCGTTTTCAAGAATCGCCTCCATGCTTTCCGCGTTCGTTACAAAGTAGGGCGACAGATAGCCTTTATCGAACTGCATGCCTTCCACCACTTCGAGAGTGGTTTCAATCGACTTAGCCTCTTCGACAGTAATCGTGCCATCTTTACCAACTTTATCCATTGCGTCGGCAATGATTTCACCGATCGTTTTGTCCCAGTTTGCTGAGACCGTTGCGACCTGTGCGATTTCGGTCCGGTCGGAAACTTTCTTGGAGATCTTCGCCAACTCAGCGACTACGGCCTCGACGGCCTTCCCAATTCCGCGCTGCAATGACGTCGGATTCGCGCCCGCGGTGACGTTCCGCAAACCTTCGCGGAAGATCGATTCGGCAAGCACTGTTGCCGTGGTGGTGCCGTCGCCGGCGACATCCGAAGTCTTGGAAGCAACTTCCCGGACCAGCTGCGCACCCATGTTTTCGTATGGGTCTTCGAGCTCGATCTCTTTAGCTACCGTTACGCCATCTTTCGTGATCGTCGGGCTCCCAAACTTCTTGTCCAGGATCACATTGCGCCCCGAGGGTCCAAGAGTGGCTTTAACCGCTTTGGCAAGTTTTTCCACTCCTCGCAAAAGAGCGTGCCGAGCTGCTTCATCAAACTGCAATTGTTTTGCTGCCATAAATAATACTAATGTACTTTTTTAAAGTTCTGGTTATCCGATGATGCCGAGAATGTCGTCCTCGCGCATGATAAGATAGTTGTCGCCGTCGATCTTGATCTCGGTGCCCCCATACTTGGAGATCAGCACCTTGTCTCCGACCTTCACGTTGAAGTCGACCTTCTTACCGTTGTCGTCGAGTTTGCCGGTACCGAGAGCAACGACAGTGCCTTCCTGCGGCTTCTCTTTCGCTGTATCAGGAATAATGATACCGCCCTTTTTGACTTCCTTCTCATCGAGCGGTTGAACTATCACCCGATCACCGAGAGGTTTCACGTTAATTGCCATACTATATATATCCTCCTTCTTATTTAATGTAGGTTTTAGGACCCACGAGCCGGCGGCGAAGGATTGGACCGCCAGGCACGATGGGGAATTTGTAAATCTTCAGCTCTTCTTCTTGTCGTCGTCGACGACTTCAAAATCGGCGTCCACAACGTTCTCATCGGATTTGGCCGTGCCGCTTCCGGGACCCCCCGAGGTGCCGGAGGAACCGGTCGCATCGCCCGGCTGCGGCCCAGGCTTCTGAGAAGCAGCCTGCTTGTACAGCTCGGCACTGATGGCCTGGAAACGACTTTGCAGCTCTTCAGTCGCCTTCTTTATCGCGTCGATGTCCGTGCCCTTCAGCTTCTCGCGAACATCATTAATCGCGTCTTCCACGCCCTTCTTTTGATCTGCCGACAACTTTTCACCAAGTTCAGCCATCTGTTTTTCGGACTGGTAAGCGAGGTTGTCTGCAGTGTTCCGAGTCTCTGCCGCTTCCCGGGTTTTCCGGTCTTCTTCGGCATGTGCCTCAGCGTCCTTACGCAAACTCTCAACCTCTTCCTTGCTGAGTCCGCTGCTCCCGGTGATCGAAATTTTTTGTTCTTTTCCGGTTCCAAGGTCTTTAGCGGAAACATTCAGAATGCCGTTTGCATCAATGTCGAAAGTGACCTCGACCTGCGGTACTCCGCGCGGGGCGGGCGGGATACCATCCAGATGAAAGGTTCCCAGCGTCTTATTGTCCCGGGCCATTGGCCGTTCGCCTTGCAGAACCTTAATCTCCACTCCAGGCTGGTTATCGCTGTAGGTTGAAAAGATCTGCTGTTTTCGTGTCGGGATCGTCGTGTTGCGGGGAATCATCGGCGTCGCGATATTGCCTGCTGTCTCAATGGCCAGCGTCAACGGCGTGACATCCAGCAGCAACACATCTTTGACGTCACCGCGTAGCACTCCGCCCTGAATCGCCGCACCAACCGCCACCACTTCATCCGGATTGACACCTTTGTGCGGTTCTTTGCCGATCAATTTGCGCGCCGTATCGATCACTTTTGGCATGCGGGTCATGCCGCCCACCAGTACAAGCTCGTTGATTTCGCTTTCGGAAAGTTTCGCATCCGCAAGACAGGCTTTCACCGGTCGAATCGTTCGTTCGAACAAATCATCGGTCAATTGTTCAAGCTTGGCACGAGTCAGCTTCTTCTGAATATGTTTCGGGCCTGTTGCATCCGCTGTGATGAAAGGCAGATTGATCTCGTACTCCTGCGAAGAGGAAAGGGCGATCTTTGCCTTTTCCGCTTCCTCCTTGATTCTTTGGAGTGCATCGGACTGCTTGCTCACATCCACGCCGGTTTCCGCACGAAACTCGGCAATAACCCAATCCATGAGCTTGTTATCCCAGTCGTCGCCGCCAAGGTGAGTATCTCCGTTCGTCGCCTTTACTTCGAAAACGCCTTCACCGATCTCGAGCACCGAAATGTCAAACGTGCCGCCTCCCAAGTCGTAGACAGCAATTTTCTCGTCCTTCTTTTTATCCAGGCCATAGGCCAGCGATGCAGCGGTCGGTTCATTTATGATTCGCAACACCTCCAAACCGGCAATACGCCCGGCATCTTTGGTCGCATTTCGCTGCGAATCATTAAAATAAGCCGGCACGGTAATAACCGCCTGCGTGATTTTTTCACCCAGCTTTGCCTCCGCGTCCGCCTTGAGTTTTGCCAGAATCATGGCCGAGATTTCCGGTGGCGAGAAACTCTTTCGCTCTCCGCCTACCTGAACCTCGACATGAGCATCGCCATTTGAAGCTCTGACAATCTTGTACGGGACACGCTTCGCTTCATCCTGGACCTCTTCAAATTTTCGGCCCATAAACCGTTTGATCGAGAAAACAGTATTCTGCGAGTTAGTAACCGCCTGCCGTTTTGCGGCTTGCCCTATCAAGCGTTCACCGCTCTTCGCAAAAGCAACAATCGAAGGTGTTGTACGCGCGCCTTCAGAGTTTTCGATGACGACCGGTTCGCCACCCTCCATAACGGCCATACAGGAGTTAGTAGTACCAAGGTCAATTCCAAGAATCTTAGCCATAGATCGAGCCACAGGGACACGCACCTTCCATGCCAAAAGACAAAAAGAATCGTGATCATTATAATCGCCTCAACACGAGAACCTTAGCGAATCTTGGCGAAAGCCCCGCAATGCGACGGAGTGCCACTATGACGCAGCGTGGCTCACGCGCCATGAGCCATGCTGTCACCTTGGCGCACGCAAGTTGCAGATCAGTCCCTTGATTTTTCGCGATCCGGCTATCATGCTCGGAATTGCTCTTGCCAGAGATTGGCTATGATCGACGCGAATTTAAATACAAACGCCGGGGAAAGCGTTGCCTCCCCGGATCAGATTGAAACCGACGGGGTCCAAGTGACCGAACGAGACATCGTCTTCGATTGTCCGCACTGCGGCGGAGAGCTCGCGATCGATATGGACGGAGCCGGGATGGAAGTGAATTGCGCACACTGCGGCAGCGCACTGTCGGTCCCCGAGTATCACGGACCGTCGCTTCAGTTTTTGCAGGCGGCAACCTCCAAGCTCGCAAAGGCGATTCAAGCCGCTCGGAATGCGTCGCCGAAGGAATTTCATTTTGAGGGGCGCACACCTGACGATTTGAACCGGCGCCAAAACGAGTTGCGCCGGGCACTTCGAGAGAGCCAGACGCAACTGACAGAAATCAAGGGCCACATTCATCACGCGACGATCCAGTTGCACCGCTACCAATTGAAGCTGGAAGTGATTCAGGAACGCCAAAGCGAGCTCAAGGTCGAACTTGATGCGATCACTCAGGCTCTCAACCAGACGTAAACAATCTGTTTTGGAGCGGGTTTCCGCTTTCCTCTGGACGGTGGTACCATAGAAAACAAGTTGAAACCGCCGCTCAGACGCAGGAGTATCTCAAGCTCCTCGTGGATGGGTGCCAGAGCGGTCGATTGGGCACGCCTGGAAAG
The DNA here is from genome assembly GCA_963736745.1 of uncultured Verrucomicrobiae bacterium. Taxonomy (GTDB): domain Bacteria; phylum Verrucomicrobiota; class Verrucomicrobiia; order Chthoniobacterales; family JAFAMB01; genus JAFAMB01. The sequence continues at coordinate 130,782 of CAVTQD010000028.1, forward strand.
CGTGTGTACCGCAAGGTACCGAGGGTTCGAATCCCTCCCCATCCGTTTCCGGTTCGCCGCTGAGCGTCGGTGCGGGATAATTGCCCAGATCGCGGAAAGTGCTTTACATGCGTCGCCCGTCATTAAGTATGTTGCCGTTTATGAGACGGCAGCGATGTTCATTGTTCCTTATTCTTCTGGCTATCGCCGGGGCGCTCGTTTTGACCTCCTGTATGAACCAGGAGGGCGTTGGTCCGGGCTCGGGTGAGCTGAGCCGCAGGCCAAGCTCAGGAGGCTACTGACGAATTTCGATCACTATTAGAAAAGTCTCCGGCGATTTCTCTCAGAACCCGGCGCAGAATGGCTCAGACAGCGTTTCCGGCGATGTCAAATAGGTGCGCGTGATTGGCATCGAATCCAAATCCGACTGCGTCAGCGTACCGAAAATTTTGAAATCCCTTCACGTTTAATGTAATCCGGTTCCCCGCCGGCGTCGTACCGTGAAGCAAAGTCAGATCGCCCAGGTTCTCGACAACTTCAATTAAAAGAGTACTCGCTCCGTTCCCTGGTTCGCAGACGCGGATGTGTTCAGGCCGTACACCCAAGGTTAGCTCCGCACCGGGAGCCACCTCGACCGGTTTGGTTCTTTCGAGACTAAAAGGCCGGGTTGGAAAATCCGGACCTGCGATGACGACAGCCTTCTCGCCCGCGTGTTCGGCCCGCACCTTGAGGAAATTCATTCTAGGCGCCCCGATAAAGCCGGCAACAAACAGGTTCGCAGGGCGTTGGTAAAGATCGAGCGGTACGCCGATCTGTTCGATCTTGCCTTCGTTCAAAACGACGATCTTATCCGCCAGAGTCATTGCTTCGACTTGGTCGTGGGTCACGTAAATCATGGTCGTCTGCAGTTCGCTGTGCAATTTGGAAAGCTCGATCCGCATTTGCACCCGAAGTTCCGCATCGAGATTCGAGAGCGGTTCATCGAAAAGGAAGACTTCCGGCTCGCGGACAATCGCCCGACCAATGGCTACGCGCTGGCGCTGGCCGCCGGAGAGCTCCTTAGGCCGTCGCCTCAGATAGGGAGTCAACTGCAGGATTTCAGCGGCGCGCGCAACCCGCTCCTTGATCTCCTGCTTTGGACGCTTGGCCATCCGCAGGCCGAATCCCATGTTCTCCTCGACGGACATGTGTGGATAAAGAGCGTAGGTTTGAAACACCATTGCCACACCGCGGTTCGCCGGATCAACGTTATTCACTTGACGACCGCCGATCCAAACTTCTCCGTCGGTTGCCTCTTCCAGTCCCGCGATAATGCGCAGCATGGTTGATTTGCCGCACCCTGAGGGCCCAACGAAGACCACAAACTCGCCATCTTCGATTTGAAGGCTGACTCCGTGTACAACTTCGATTTGGCCGAATCGCTTTACAATATTTTGAAGTTTTAAACCTGCCATTATGCCGAACTATTCTTGGAGATGAAGCAACATCCTCAGGTATCAGAGAGCGACTGCTTGCGCAAGAGGCGATCTGACGGCCTTCTGCCCGCTGAACATGAGGAAGAGGCCATCAAATTGAAACTTTTTCGAAACTTCACGTTTTTCAAGGTGTTGAGCATGTGAGGTGACGTATGAAGAACATACTGCAATTACCAGCCTCCGCTTTGGACATCACAATTATTGGCTGGTTCTCGGCTTGATTGATATGTCCGGAGCGTGCTGCGTTTGGTCCATGAAGCTCTCAAAAGAGACGCGATTGGCCAGGCTTCAGCTAAAAAAGTGACTACCAAACACACTTCTGATTAAGAACAACTGAAATCGTTATGACAAAACACATTCTGCTTCTAGCTGCGGTCCTCGGCTTTATTGCTCAATCCAGCGTCTTCGCCGCGGATCCAACTCCGACTCCGAGCGCGAGCCCGAAGGCGGCAGCCCATCACAACAAGCATCACAAGAAGTCGGCCACGCCGGCTGCTTCGCCTTCGGCGACGCCAAAAGCCTCCTAGGGCATACGCGTTGCGATCCGTTTCCGGGCCGATGCCCGGCAATAACTCAAATCTTAGAGTAATTTGGCCCGGGCTGAAACGCCCGGGCCGAATCTTTTCCGGGAATCACGCACATGATTTCCCCGATAGTCGCGAATAGCCGGGGGTCTCTCACCGTCCAAAAGCTCAAAAACTGGACTTGTGGAACGGTACTCTCTACTTTTGCTGGTGACTCTTGGGCTGCTCGCCTCGATCTCCGATCTGCAGGCTGGCCCGCATGTCGGTCCGCCGCGCCATGGGCCGCCCGGCGGCGTGGCCTATTCCGAATATCATCATCGCCCGTACTACTATCGCCGATACCACTACGCCCCTGCCCACCGATCGCCGCCGTGGCGTCCGGCTCGCACTCCGCACCGGTAAGGCGGTTCTTGCCGGCTACGACCGCGCGCGCTCGGGAATCCGCCCGCGCGAGAGCGTGTGCCCGGTTACAAGCACATCGTTTCGGATACGCTTGTAACGGATCCGATGCAACTTGGTCGCGTCTTCCATGCTCTCAACCCCGGTGCCGCCGAAACTTGGTTTGGATCCGCCCGTTAGCAGGGGCGTGATAAAACACCAAACCTCATCAATCAATTGCAGATCACGTAGTTGGCCCAAGACATCTCCGCCTCCTTCCACCAGCAGGCGGGTGACCCCCTTGGCGCCCAGTTCTGTGAGCAGATCCGACCAGGCGAACCCTTGGTAAACGAGGGTGCGATCCCGATTTTCGTCGGTCAAAATCGTCGCATCGCCCGGCACATTCCCGGACCGTGTCACAACGATGCGCCATGGCTGCAACCCGGGTGTGTTTGTACGGACAGTTAATCGCGGGTTGTCTCGGCGAAGGGTCTCCGCACCTACAAGAATTGCATCTACCGTGCCTCGTAGACAATGAACCAGACGAAGAGATCGGTTGTTTGAGAGCCAGGGGGGTTCGCCCGCAGGGCGCGTGATTCGGCCGTCGAGGGATTGGGCGACCTTGGCGATCACCCAGGGGATCCCTGTTGTCACCCATTTGGTAAAACCAACGTTTAACAGGTCGCACTCTTCCTCGAGTACTCCGGTCCTGACCGAGACACCGGCGCGACGAAGCTGTTCCAGACCGCGCCCCTGATGGTTTGGATTTGCATCAATAGACCCGATCACCAGACGCCCGATTTTTGCGGCGATGATCGCGTCTGTGCACGGAGGCGTTCGACCAAATGTCGAGCAAGGTTCCAGTGTCACGTAGAGCGTTGAGCCTGCGGCCGCCTCGAGACTTGGTAAAGCCGATATGGCCTCAATTTCCGCATGCGGACCGCCCGCGCGCTGATGCCAGCCGGTCGATAAAACCGCTCCGTCCTGCACAAGCACTGCCCCAACGGCTGGGTTCGGACTCGTTTTGCCCAAACCTTTCCGAGCCTGCCGTAGTGCCAGTCGCATATAGCGCTCGTCTAGTGCCGGTAACGAGGGCAGATCTGAAAATGCCTCCATACACCTTGCAATCGCCCGGCTTCGCTACAATTGGAAGAATTTCCTGAGCCGCCGAAGAAGGCCCTCTTTGGTGACGTCCGTTTCGAGGCCATCGCCATTTGCGGGAGCGGACGCAAGCTGCATTTCGGTGGCGGATCGCCTCGCGACAACGGTTTCGCTGAGCGACTCGGCCAGTTCGGGATGTTCCCGCAGTAAGATGCCGATCGTCTCCTGCGCGATCTCGAGCACCTCACAATCGAGCGTCGCCAGAACGGTCGCGCTTCGGGGCTCTCCGGTCAATAAAGAGAACTCGCCGAAACACTCTCCCGAAATCAGGGTGCCGACCTGTTGGGAACGTCCTAGTCTCTCGACCTGCACTTCGGCTTTGCCGGTTGCCAGGATGAACATCGAGTTGCCCGCGTCCCCTTGCGAAATGATCCTTTCACCCTTTCCAAACCGGATCCTTCTGGAACCGAGAGCGAGACGCTCCAGTTGATCCTGTTCAAGCGAGGAAAAGAGCGGCTGACTACCAAGCAAGGTCATATCCATTTCGCGCTTTCGCGGTAAACGATCTCCCCGGACGAGTTCAATTTGTTGTGTGGAAAACGCCAACCGTATCCCGCGCCGATTGAGCTCGTACCACACATTCGTCCGGACATCGTCGATGATATCGGCAAAAAGCTTTCCATCCATCAACCAGAATTTGATTTCGTACTGCACGGCCGATTCGGCAAAATCGATCAGGAAGACTTTCACCGGTGGATCGCGAAGCACTCCGGGTGCAGCCGAGGCGGCCTGGTACATGGCATCTTTGACCTCATTTGGGGGAATCCGGTGATCCACGCTGATCCGGACACGTGCCGCGTGTCGGCGGGACGGATAGTAGAGATTTATAATCGTCGCCTTGGCCAGTTGGCTGTTCGGAATGTCAAAGCTGACGTCGTCGTTGTTGCGGAAGCGGGTCGATCGCCAGTTGAGTTCAACTACTTCAACATGCTTGCCATCGACTATGAGCCAATCACCCAGCCGATACGCTTTCCCGGCCTGAAGTCCAAAGCCTGCAAAGATATTTCCAAGAGTTTCTTGCAGCGCCAGACCGATGATGATGGCAATAACGCCCGACCCGGTCAGCAGGCCGGGAATGGTGACGTGATAAAAAGCCGCCAGCCCAAAAAACGTTGCAAAGAGGAAGACAATTATCGCGACAACCTGCGGAAGAAAGGAGGGGACTCGAGCCGCCTCGCCCGGGTAACCGCAGAGCGGCCAGACAAACCGGCGCAGCAAGGCGTTGATTGGAAATGCCGCTGTGACGGCGGCAACCAAACCAATTTCAGCCGAGCCGGGGAATTCGACTTGGAGGAGCCACGATGCGAGCACAATGGAAGCGCTCGCGATGAATACGTGTGAAGTCCATCCCAATTCGACGTTGACTCGACGTTTCAGCCAGCGGCCGAGCATCAGCCCAATCAAGTAAAACACAAAACTGACCAGGACCAGATACAACCCTGGCGTTTGGGTCGGCCAAAACGACTGAAAATCTCGCAGCATCAAACTTTTCTCCTGATGGCCCCTTCATAATTGGGCTCGATCGCCTCCGCATCTATACTGAACTTTATTCGACCTGCGGCATGGAATCTTGATTCTAATGGCGGTATCAAGCTTTTTCCCGCTCAAATGCCGCGTCAAACGCCACTCCACTGGGAGCAAAATCATAGGAACGCACATTTCGGCACGATTCGGTCGCGCCATGGATGCGGTCCATGCGGCTGTCTTCCCATTCCACCGAAAGCGGGCCGCGATAGCCGATGTCGTTCAGCGCGACGATGATGTCCTCGAAGTTGATGTCGCCGTGGCCGAGCGAACGAAAATCCCAATAGCGCCGGCGATCGGCGAAATCCGTGTGGCCGCCGAACACGCCGACCGAGCCGTCGCCGTGACCCCACCACACGTCCTTCATGTGCGCGTGAAAAATGCGGTCGCCGAACTCGCGGATGAATTTCACATAGTCCACGCCCTGATAGCCGAGATGCGACGGATCGTAATTAAAGCCAAAGCGCCGATGATTTTTCACCGCTTCCAGCGCGCGCTGCGCCGAGGCGATGTCGAACGCGATTTCGGTCGGATGCACTTCGAGCGCGAAGTTGACGTTGTGCTCTTCGAACACGTCAAGGATCGGCAGCAAGCGTTTGGCGAAATCGGCGAAGCCCTTTTCGGATGAAATCCTGGCTCGTCGGCGGAAACGCGTAGAGCGCGTGCCAGATGCTTGAGCCGGTGAAGCCGTTGACCACGGCCGGGAATCGCGTGCCGCTGGCGGGCTTGGCATCGAAAAATTGCCGCGCGGCCTGGCCGCCGTTTATCATTTTTTCGGCGGCGCGCTGGCGGACGCCTTCCGGGTTTGCCGTCGCCCCAGACGTGCGGCGGCAGGATCGCCTGGTGCCGTTCGTCGATCAGGTCGCACATCGCCTGGCCGACGAGATGGTTGGAGATGGCGAAGCGGTGAGACCGTGGTCCGCCAGAGCGCCCAGTGCTTTTTGCAGTAATTCTTTGGATTCGCGCGCAGTTTCGACGTCAAAGTGATCGCCCCAACAGGCGAGTTCGACGCCGTCATAGCCCATCTTTTTGCCAAGGAGCGAGTTCTTTCAAGGACAGGTCGGCCCATTGGCCGGTGAAAAGGTGACTGGTCTAGACATATTTTTTGTAGGGGGGAAGAAGTTATTGTTGGAGCACTTAACTGGTAGTCGATGAGACATGCCAAATTCAAGGCGAGTCGATCAACGAGTCAAAAAATCCGCCGACGCAGCGACGATGGCAGCGAAACGTTCCGCAAATCCGGGTTTGCGAAAGGCTGGACGGACAATCTCCCGTACGGACCGGACTTTCTTCGGCGGTTGTCCCGCTGGCCCGGCGCTCGCTGTAAGAAATATCCGTACAGAAAGGGAATAAAATCGGGGTTACACCGGTATAATAAAACGAGGCAATACGGACGTTACAGTTACCTCATGGAACGAGATCCACCCCGAAAAATCTTGCACTGTACCATATGAAAAAAGAACGAAGCAGCGGTCGGAAGGCATCGAGTGAGATGATAATGATTCCTTCGGCTGATGGAGAACTCGACTCTCGCGGGCGTCGTGAAGTCGGACGCCGCTCATTTTTAAAGGGCTTAGGCATGGCCGGCGCAACTTTGCTCCCGGCCAGTGCACTATTAACGACCAAAGCCAAAGCAGCGCCAGGCGATCAAAGTGGCAGGCTTACGAGGGGCGATGCCGCGATCCTGCGCTTCCTGGCTGCAGCCGAAATCCTCGAAAGCGATCTTTGGGAACAATACTGGGAACTCGGAGGAACCCAGGAGAAAGATTTTGCATCTTCCACTCAGTTGATTCCAACTGGGGGCAACGCGCCATACACGGCCGCCCTTCAGATTCTTGATGGCGACATGCCACAATATATCCTCGACAACACCGATGATGAATTCAGCCACGCGAAATTCCTGATCGCATACTTAGCTTCGAAAGGCGCATCGATATCCGAGCTTCTTCGACTTAATGGCAATGAGTTTCGCACGTTGCCGGGCAGTAAGGCGACAGGCTCCACTAAAAAGGGGCGGCTTACAAATCTCACAAAACTCACCGTGGACACGAGTTTTTGGGGTCGGTACCGCGCTGACAACAAGAATCCCGATCTCGGCGACGATTCTTTCGATCAGGCAGTCCCCACTCTAAATAAGGGGCAGCACACGGCAATTCCCAGGACCGACGACGACACGATGAATACCAACCTCATCAACGCGATCGCCTTCACGGCCGGGTTCCACTTTGCTTTTATTGAGGGAGGTGGCACCAGCTTATACCCATCGCTGGCTCAAAGGGTAAGCGATCCAGAAGTTTTGCAAATACTGCTCAGTATCGGCCCAACCGAGACGATGCACTTTCAAACTTGGCAGGACAAGGCAGGCAATGCAAATGCAGGCAATCCTCCTTTGACTGTCATCGATCCGGTAAACAAATCGACGGTGACGTTTAATGATCTGACTGCTGATACTACCGAGACGTTACAGGCAAATCTGATCATGCCGGAGCCATGTCCATTTCTCAGCCGAAAATTCCCGATCTGTTCGATTATTCGCCCAACCAATACGCGCGGTGCCGCCATGGGAGCAGTAAAGGCGCTTACGGCAGACGGACTTTTCATCGGACAGACGCATGCATTTACTGAGTTGCTGGCCGATCTTGCAGCGGACGCGGATAGGGCCAAACGCGAGTTCGAACACGACTTCTAAAAGTTCAACGATTTAGAAAGCAGAAAGTCCGGAAGAGAATGCGAGGCCGACTTTCAAGTCGGTCTTGTATTTTTAGCCGCCTATCATTGGTCTTCAAGTTTAGTAGGCCAGGCGTCCCGCATTGCCTCTTCCGAGCAATAACAAACCGCACCACGTGCGCTGCTACCCTCCCAACGCATTTAGCAGTTTGTTTCCGTCCGGAGTGCCTAGCCCGGTCGCGGGATCCCAACCCGGGCCGGCTGTATAACGCCCATTGAGCGTTCCCGTGTTGTCGTTTGTACCCGCCACAATGTCACGGAAGACACCGCTGTTTGCGATCGAAGAGCCATAAATGACGGGGTTCAGAAAGCCAACTGGCTTGCTGCCGATGCTGACTAACCTTTGATTGATGCGGGCGATCAGGCCGGCCCAGAGCGGAGCAACAGCGCTCGTGCCTCCGATGACGGCTGGCTTGCCGGCCAGAAATATTCGGTAACCCGTTCCCGGATCTGCATCTGCGGAAACGTCCGGCACACCACGCCCGTTGCTGCCGTTCGGTGAGGCGGGGATGTTAATCGGCCCTTGGTAATCCGGGCGTGCGAATTTGTTACTGACACCACCGCCGCTCGCACCTCCCTTAGAACCGTTATTCCACACCTGTTCATCTGTGATTGTGGTCCCGGAGCTGACCAGCCTTGTCCCGCCGCAAGCAAGCGCAAACGGGCTCGATGCTGGAAAATCGACGTGCGGCACGCCGTCCCAGGGGGCACCAGGGGTATTTGTCGGCATGTCGGCGGAACCATTGTCACCGGCTGAGCAGCAGACGGTGACTCCGAGTGTCGCAGCGTCATGAAGTGCCCCCTCCAAGCCATCAAGAAATTGCTGGGGCAGCGAATCTTCTGAACTGCCCCAGCTGATCGAGACGACGGTCGGCGCATTGTCGGCGTCATGAATCGCCAGGGCTAAAGCATCAATGAATCCCTGGGAGGTGTTGGGTGCAAAGTAGACGGCAATTTTTGCGCCCGGGGCGATCGCGCCGGCCATTTCGATATCCAGGGTCACTTCAGCGTCAGAGTTTGGATCAGATCCGGGCCTGTTCGCGCCCCCGTCCGTAGACAAAGTGACTACCTGCGGTGTCGGAAGATTCAAGTTCGAGAAGAATGCTTGCAGATCAGATGCGTTGAAACCGGCGCCGGTGACCCGGTTCGTCCTCGTGTCGATATCGTTTAGTTCAATCAGTGCGATACATTGGCCTGTTCCATCAAGGCCCCGGGGGAAATCGTAGAGGGTTGCCACGTCCAGAGGGTTGAAACTGCCGTCCTGAGGGTCTTTAGGCTCTGTGTCTTTTTTGGTCGCCGATTTTGTGAGCTGCCGATAGTGAGGCCTGGCCACCGGTTGATTGTCGAAGCCGTGGACACCCACGACAATCTCGGCCAGATCCGTCGGCACACTGATCGAACCCACCCTACCCCGATAACTTCGACCCTCTTTTCCGTATTCGTGGAGTTCAATCTTGAACGCGCCGGTGAAAGCCTCAACCGTGCCCGAAAGCTTCACTGAGCGTTTCGCTCTGCTGGACTCCACGACGGTGAGACCATGTTCATGAGCGAATGCCGTGATCTTGGCGAGATCCGCTAGGTCCGCACCGTGCTTCGCCGCAAATTGCGTGCGTGTCAGGTAGGTGCGTTCACGCGGCGCTCGCCGACTCAACTCCATGGTTTGTTCTCGGAGTTCACCGCTAGCGGCGGGCCGACGGACGCGCATCGTGATTGTCAGAAGATCGTTCGGACCAATTTCCCCAATGATCCGGGATCTGGCCGGCGCTGTTCGCTCGCTTCCCGGAACAACATGGCGATCATTTCGGACAGGCATAGGTGTTTCGCGCAGATGGTTGTTAATATTTCAGCTGAACATTCTGCCTCAATGATTGAGTCCGTCACAAGATTCGGTAACTATTTATCGAACCCTAAGAGACTTTCTTCATCCAGAGAAAATTCAGCCTGGGCGCAACGGCTGGCCGAGACCATCGCGATAAACAGGGCGCTGAGAACACAACAGAATCGTCCTCCCACAAATCGCGAATCGTACGCGCGGATACATTTGTGGAAAAGCCAAAACGCTACGCGCCTGGATCATGACCCACCGAACAAATTGTCGAACTCTTTCAGCCTGCATCGTACCAATGTTTGCACGATGAAAATTGACCTCGGCCTGCCGAGCGCAGCCAGAAAGCGCATTATCTCCAACCGCTCTTATTTGTGCTCGGATTCGAGCTGATTCTCAATGGTAAACTGAGCCGGGCACCATCCGCGGGCGTACGACTTACCTTTATGAGAATGTAACGAAAAACAGTACAACAAACTATGCAGCCTGTTATTTTTTTCGGGCTTTTAAGTCGCAGACCAGTTTTTGGGTTTGCCTTGAGCGGGTGAACGCAGCCTTCTCGGTTTTGCGTTGCACGCAGATGTTTTCACCCGCTGCACGATGCGTCTCCCAGGGGCGCCGATCCTTTCCACTCTTTTGGCACGGCTAGTGCTTACGAGTCGGTTCCTTGAAATAAATTAAACTACAGGTATGTCAGAAAATATTGCACCTGCCCCAAAGGCCACCCTTGGCTTGACCGGACTAACTATGAATGCCATGGCGCTCATCGCACCAGGTGCATTCTTATGGTTAACCTACGCTCAACAATGTCTATACGGTCAGCCAATGGCCGGTGCCGCGATGTGGTTCGGTATCATCGTCGCGTTGCTGCTCTGTTTGGCAACCGCGATTTCATACGCCGAGTTATCAAAGCTTTATCCCGGCGCTGGTTCCTCCTACTTCTTCGCTGAACAAGCTTTCTTATCAAAAAACAAGGCATTCAAGTTCGCGCGAATCGCAAAGTTTGCGGTCGGATGGGCCAGTCATCTTTATTACTGGGTTTATCCGGGGGTCATGGTTGGCGTGACCGCGCTGCTCTCGGGTTATCTGCTCGGGCAGTTGTTCCCGAGCGTCTTTAACTCTGCGGTGCCCAGTCCGCTATTCATGATCCTGTTTTCGTTGGTCTTTCCTTTCCTGGTCGGTTACATCGCTTATCGGGGTGTCACTGGTGCGACCTCCGTGAACATCGCGATCAACGTTATTCAAATCACCGCGCTGGTGGTTTTCTCAGTAATCGCGATCGCTTATCGGGTTAACCACGTGGAGGGCTCTAAAGGGATCACTCTTAATCCGGACGGCGTCCCGGTCTCAAAAGTCATCGCGATGACGACGACTAAAGATGACAAAGGCAATGAGGTCACCAATCCGGCCAAAGACAAAGACGGCAATTACGTTTTCGAAAAGAATGCGGACGGCAGCGACAAGGACTTCACCCTGACCTACGCTCCGGATCAAGGGACCGATAAGGGCACCGATCCAAAGAATCCGACAGAGACCTTTCAATTCCATCCAAACGCTCTTTCGGTCATCTCGCCGCATGGGTTCAGTTACGCCATTATCCAGGCGTGCGTCGCCATTCTGATTTTGGTCGGGTTTGAATCCGTTAGTTCGATGGGCGAGGAGGCGAAGAACGCAAAACGCGACATTCCACGGGCAATTCTCCTGTCGCTGCTGATTCAGGGCGTCATTTGCTATCTGTTCGAGTATTTCGCGGCGAATTACTTCCTGAACAGTGGGTACAAGATGACGCAAGCAGCCGTTTCGCCTGCGCCGATCGGTGATATGATGCAGATCGTCGGCACATGGGTATTTGGGAGTGCTCAGGCCGGCTGGTGGTTCATGTTTATTGAAGCGCTCACCGTGTTTCTGGCGCTCATCGGAACTACGCTATCCTGCATCAACACCGGGGCCCGCGTAACCTTCGCGATGGGTCGCGATGAGGAACTTTCAGGTAATCTGGGAGTGCTCCATACAAAGAACCTGACACCGCACCGGGCAATCTGGACGCTATGTTTCATTTCGGCGATCATCGGCGTTTTCGCGGTCATCCTCTATTTCTGCGGGGGAGCGGCCTTGTCGGATGACACGATTAAGTCGTTACCTCAAAACATTTGGTACAGCTTCGGAATCTTCCCACACGACTTTGCGGTGAATATCCCGCAAAGTTTGCTCATAGTGACGTTAACAAGCAACTTCGGTACATTCCTGCTTTACATGATGAGCAACATCATTGCGATTGTCGCATTCCGCGAACATCACTCGTTCCACGGATTCAAGCACATGGTCGTGCCCGTGTTTGGCCTGCTCGCGAATCTGTTGTGCATGTTGTTTTATCTAGTCGGCCCTTTCTCGGTGGCGGGAATGAGCTGGAAGGAACCTTTTATCGCGCTCGGGGTCGCCGCCGTTTGGGGACCTATGGCGCGCTCCACTTCACTTGGGGCAGTAAGAAGAGGGAAAAACCAATCCTCGTGCAGGCACCTGCGTAGCGCTCCGAAAAATTGTTACAGACTCGGGTGGAAAGTAGCGCGCAGATTCGAATTTAAACGGTCTGCGCGCTGCTGTGTCTGCGAGTCGAAATTTCGCAGTTCACGCTGAATGGTATCCGAGCTCCGCGAAGCAGGACCTTCGCTCTGGAGGCCACTGTGCAGGCCAGCTGGATCCGACTCGTTTGAATCCATATTTCTCCAGGATTGGACGGCTCGTGGACAACGCATCAACGCGCGGATAGCGAATCAGATCATACTGGCGGCTATGATGAATCCACGCGGCGTTGTTTGTGTTTGTTCCTCACCGGGCCGATAGGCACGCCCTCAGGTGGAGGCGCCATCAGGGAAGTGTTTACCTTTGTAAATCGCGGATCATTAACGGTTCTTCTTCGCCCCGATTCCAGGAGTCTTCTGGATTGATTGCCCGAACGAAACAAGGCGCTTTTCTAAGGCGACACCTTTGCGGGTTGTTCCGCCGGCGCCCGCTACTTTATGCGGCAGAACTGGGGCGCCATGATACTACCCGCCGCGAAGAAAAACCAAATAGTTCCGGGGAATAAAACGCGCATCCATCGGTATAGACATTAAGTAGTCGCCAAGTACCTGCACAGACTATATCTCTCAAAAAGGAAACACAGATGAGCCAATCGGAACTTAAGATTCAATCCAATCGACACATGCTCTTGAAAAAGGGTGCCTTGGGCAGCAGGCGCAGCTATGGTAGCCGATTTAAAATACGCCAGAAGGGGAATAAGTATTGAGTTCGTCTGATCCCACAAAAGATAATTAAAAGTTATTATAGCAATTATAAATGGATGAAATATTGAGGACGCCCCATGAAAGCTCACGCGCCCAAGATACTCATGCTGAGAAATATACTTCTCCTTATCCTGTGCTTTGGTACCCCAGCCTTCGCTAATCCGGGAGATAGTCAGGACCTCGGCGATACGGTCAGCCAGGCAGGTATTTTTTCCTATCAAGCGCCAAAAGGCTGGTCCGTAAAAAGTACCCCTTTGTCCAAGTACGATGTCGCCGTTGATGCTCCGCGAAACAATTTTGTTGCGAATATTAATGTCGTGGTCGAATCCTTTCCCGATTCACTGGCCAAATATGTGTCGTTGAATAAGCAATACGTAGCCGCATCTGGCGTATACACCATTTTTCAGGTCACCGATGAGCGACCGTTTGAAACCTCGGCGGGAGCCAAAGGCGTGCGCCTGGTTGCGAAAGATCAGCTAAACAAACGGGATATGCAGCAGATTTTTTATTTTTTCGAGGGATCATCGAACAACAAATTTGTCGTGACCGCGTCGTGCTTGGCCGGAGATGGCGATCAATATGCGCCGGTCTTCGATGCAAGTGTGAAAACATTTATGCCTCAGTGACGCCCCCATCTGACAGCCAGGGTTATGCCTGCGGATCGTGTAGAAAGAAGGCGGGCAAGTTCGAACATAAGCGATCTCCGCGCCGCTGTATCTGCGATTTGAATTTCGCAGTACACGTTGAATGGTAACCGAGTTCCGCGTCGCAGGTAGGGGACAGGTCAGATGCATAGCGAAGGGATCGCAGGTAGGGACAAGTCAGACGTCGTAGAGGTAAGGGACAGGTCAGATGCAGCGCACGCACGCAGGTCGCAGCGTCGCAGCGCACGCAGGTAGGGACAGGTCAGAAGCAGGGCAAATGGCGGATGAGTCGACCTAGTAAGCGAGAAAAGGTGAACGTCCAGACCTCGGATGGCACAGGGAGCATCGCTGCCGGTTTTGCGGGATGCCTAACTAAGTGTAGCTCGTCTCCGCTCGAAAACGTTCAGTTGAGAGCCGGTGCGCGGTTGGGAAAGCGAAAGTCGGGACAATCTTAACCGAATGGCCTGACTCGCAGGTTGCGAAAGACCCAGAGCGTGGCTGGACCGAGGATCTTTAAGGCGGTAGGGCCACTCTTGCGCTTGAATCCGATCTTTTGCTTTAGCCGCTGACAATGAAAGTCCACAAAGCAGCGACTGCCCAGGATGACTCCGTCGCTAAAGTAGCGAATTCTGCAACGCAACCGTTCCTGGAGCGAAAGTTCGCCCTTTTGCTGCTCGACGACCTCTTGAGCCTTGGCCAACTCAAATGCCGGCGGGTTGTTCATCGTGGCAGCAGCGCCCCTCAAAAACAGGTGCTTGCGATACTCTGAGCTGAGTTGCTTGGAGCACGTGGCCTGTGGCAGATCCAAAATAGTCTTGATACCCTCAAGGGCAGCAGCGGAGCCCTTGGCCAGCGCCTCAGCATATCCGCAGTAGCGATAGTCCTTGGGATCCTCACACAGACCGGCTCGAACCGGGTTTAAATCGATGTATGCGGCGACGGTCGCCACTGCCCGGCCTTCTTCCAGTAGAAGGCTCTTGAAGCGCTCGGCCCACAGGGTTCCGTAACGGCCGTGGCGGCGGTTGTACCATTGGGCAAAACGGCCTTTGAGCTCTTTGACAAAGATCGAGATGTCATTCATGCGCCTGCGATAAGGATCCAGCAGGCGCTTGACCTGATCGATTCCATCTGGCTGCTCAGAGCAGCGCGCCAATTGCTCTCGGAGCATCTGTACACGTTCCGGGCCGTAGCCGGCTTCTATGCGCTCGAGCACCTCGGTCTCTGACAAGAGCTTGGGTTCAGGCACTTCACAAAGCAGATGGAAATGATTGGCCATCAGCGAGTAGGTCAGAACCCGAACACCGCTGAAAGCCTCCAGGCGGCGCATCAGAGAGAGAAATTTCTCGGCCACCAAACAACGGCCTCCTGAAATCCCGAAGATGAAGCGCCCATCAACGATTCTTGAAATGCAATGGTAAAAACTCTGACCCTCAGCTTTGACTCGGGGGAAACGCATAAACAGGAGTCAAAGTACACAACATATAATAAAAGTGTAGCTAAAAATTTACATATTCACCCCAATTATTTGACCTGTCCTTTTGTCCCTTTTATAGAGGGTGTTTTGACCTCCTTTTTTTAGGGTGATCTCATCGAAGAGACTGATCATCGCTGGGCACAACCGAGAAGTGCCATAGCGCCTTTCGATTCTAAGCAATATCCGAAGATCACATCGGTCACATCGGGGACAGGTCAGACGTCGCAGGTAGGGACAGGTCAGATGCAGCGCACTCGCGCTGAGATTTCACAAAACAGCGACTTCCCAGAATAATGCCGCCGCTAAAGCAGCGAATTCTGTGGCACAAATGTTCCTAGAGTTAAATTTCGCCGTTTTCCACTATGGCCGAGGAGCAGTCCGTCAGATAATTGACCTGTCCCTCGACGATGTCCTGCGGCGTCGCAGCTAGGGATCGCAGGTAGGGACAGGTCAGACGTCGCAGGTAAGGGACAGGTCAGACTCCAACAGGCCGAAGCGGCGTTTCGTACCTCAAAAAGCGATTCGACACTTCGACCCGTTTACCACCAGAAAACCCCGAGCGCGTCGAAGCCCACATCTGATTTGTTCTTTGGCCCTGGCACTTTGGCGCGCTCTGGAAATGTGGATGCGTTCCAAGAGATTGGGGAACCTGCGCGCGTCAACTCCTGTTGGAGGTCTCCGCGATCCGCTCCATGGACGTGATCGTCAAAGTCAAAAACGCGGACATCTGTGCAGGCCGCCTCGTCGCTCGACCGGACAAACCTGCCGCTGAACTTCTGGCGCATCCGGGCTTGTCTTTGCCGACCTCACCAAAAAATCGTCGAAAATGTAATGAAGAAATCGCCTGAAATCGCTCTCCAAGCCGGTTAAATGCTGGAACGGGTTCCGATAACTGCGGAGCTTCGGCGGACCTTAGGTTCTCTGCCTTAGCGCGGTTGGAGACTGGAGACTCAAGAGCTCGGAATCGAGGAGCGCCCATCGCACCTTTCGATTCTGAACAAGCAGGGGTGAATCTACGGAGAAATCTTCTCTGGAGGGTCAAACCCAGCGCCTATTTTACATGGCCGGAGACGAGCTTGGTCATCTCGAACATGCTGACCTGCTTTTTGCCACCAAAGACCATCTCGAGCGCTTCATCGGCGTTGATCAGAGTCCTCTTTTTCTCATCCTGCAGATGGTTCTTCTTGATGTAATCCCACAGTTTTTTGGTCAGCTCACCGCGAGGCAGAGGCGTTGATCCTACGATCAACGCAAGCGCGTCGTCCGGCTGGACCGGTTTCATCAGAGCGGCGTTTGGCTTGCGGCCAGTTGTCTTGTCGGATTTGGTCATAGCACCTACTTCGTCACCGTTGGGGGCGGAGTTGGATCAGAAGGTTGGAGCTTGCGTAGCTTCTTTTGTTCCTTCTTGGCCTTTTTTTCAAGGTCCCTCTTTCGCTTTTCGAATTGATAGTTTGGCTTTGGCAATTTGTGATCCTCTTATTGGGAAAATTAATAATGGGAGAAGGCCGTCAGCGCAAAGGTCAAATGGGCAAACCCAAAAGTTGTCAGTCCGAAGCCGCTTCAGGGCTGGCGTCTTTTCCGATATTGCATCTTCCACGCTTGAGGATCCAAGACGCTGTTTTATCGTCGTCTCTGCCTCCAAGCAGACTACCCAGATACGGCTGTGCCAGACTCAAACGAAGACACAACCACGAATGAACTAATGCACCCTCTATCATGGAGAGTAGCTTTAACAAGGGGGTTCGTCAAACTTATAGTATCAAATGGCGGGACTAAATTCCCTGGAGGCTGTGGATCCTCTAAAGGGAAATCAATGAAATCCGATCAGGTCAGGTAAATCTGGAGAGAAGTTGGCGTCTGCATTCCTTTTTTATATCTGCTGCCGGTTCAGAGACGATTTTCTTGGTTTATTCGCAATCAGCGCTAATTATCCAGGTACACAATCCCAGTCGATTAAATACAAACACCCGATAATTACAATCACCGGGTGCTTGTGTTATCAAATAGCAGCTAAATTCAATCTACTATTTCCGAGTTTATAGAACGCAGCATCCTAGTTGTTAGTAACACTGAAAAATTCCGTTATCGGCTATTGATGCTCAGCCGTATTACCGTCGAGCAGAGTTGCGAGTTTTTTCCACTTCGTACCGTGCGACAAGGCAGGGCGTTTATCAGAGAAAGGCTTTGTTTCCAGGAGCCGAGCCGGCTCATCGCCTCGATGCTGTGAATCAAGAGATTAAGCAATATCTGGTGAAGTTCGGTGCGATCTCTCCGCGCATGGGCAATTCTTCGGCTAGCGCGTTGTCTGAATCTTATCGAGGTCTGCAATTGAATGCTAAAATAAAGGGCTGCGATTCTGCTGGCAGCGCGGTAGCATTGACAGATTCGAAACACTACTGCCATGTCTCGCATTGAAACCGTTTTCCTTTTCGACCTGGATGGTACACTGGTCGATAGCGTCTATCAGCACGTGCTCGCTTGGAGAGAGGCACTGGATGAGGAGGGAATCGACTTGTCGGTCTGGCGAATTCACCGGAGAATCGGCATGAGTGGCGGCCTGTTCACCAACATGCTCCTGAGGGAAACCCGTCTTGAAATCAGTCCGGAGCGTGTCGAACGCCTTCGGAAACTGCACGCCGCCGCTTATAGTCGGCTTCGGCATCAAGTGCGTCCTCTGCCCGGCGCGCGCGAACTTCTCAACTACTTAACAGAAAATGAAAGTCCCTGGGCGGTCGCAACCAGTGGTCGAATGGAGACGGCCAAGTTGAATCTGGAAGCGCTTGGCATTGATCCTGCCGTGATACCCGTAGTGACTCGCGATCAGGTTAAGTATGCCAAGCCTGATCCCGACCTTTTCCTGGCGGCGGCGGACCGCCTGGGTGCCAAAATCGAGCACTCAGTCGTGATTGGTGATGCGATATGGGATATGCTGGCCGCACGCCGGGCAAGGGCTCTTGGTGTCGGATTGCTGTCCGGCGGTTATGGACAAGAGGAACTCGAACGCGCTGGCGCGGCTCGGGTTTACGAAGATCCTGCCGACCTGCTAAGGCATCTTGATGAAATCGGTACTCGGCGGTGACTCGGTCTTTTGCCGACAGCGAGAGCATTTTCAGCTTATCCCTTAATCCGGTTTTAGTAAGCAAACGGGCTGACCCCGTAACCCAGGCATAGTTCCCTGCGGGCGCTTTGAATTATCCGAATGGCAGCCGTATTAATCACCCATGGACGCACCTGACGAGTTCGAGGGCGAAAATTTCTGGGTTAACGTTCCGGCAAAGATCGACGATCCTTATGAAGACTTCGATTATTTCAGAAAAAACAAACCGATCTATTATTACGAGCCGCTTGATCAATGGTTCGTCTTTCGGCATGAGGATGTGCAGTATTTGTTTGGCGCAGCGCAGTTAAGTGCGAATCGGTTAGCCGGAATGCGGCAGGCAACTCCGACGGAGGTACACGCCGATCTCGACAAAATCGCGCCCTATTTTGATGCGTGGGTGTTGATGGCAGATGGGGAAAAACACAAAAGGATTCGGCGCGCGTTGCATGAAGGTTTCAATTCAAAAGTCATCGAAGGACTTCGAGACAAAATCCAGCAATCGGCAGATGCCTTGCTCGATCAAGCCGAGAGGTCCGGCCGATTTGATGTGTGTGAGGACTATGGGTTTCTTCTGACAGCCCACGTGCTTGCCGACTTCCTCGGTGTACATCCGCCCGATCGGAGCAGGGTCGTGAAATGGTCCATGGATTTCATCGACTATTTCAATTTCGTTCCCATCACCAGTGAAAACACGTTGAAGATGGTCAACAGCGGTCTGGAGTTGATCGATTACACGCGGGAACTGCTGCGTGAACGAAGAGCGATGCCCGCAGACGATTTTCTAGGCGCAATGATTCGCGCGGAAAAGAATGGCCTCGGAGTCGTGGAGGACGAAATCGTTGCCAATGCCATGCTGCTGCTTTTGGCAGGACATATCGCCGTGCGGAATTTCATCGGGAATGCGGTCTGGCTTTTTGCTCAGCATGGCGATCAGCTCGAAAAACTCAAAGGCAATCCCGGGATGATGCACCAGGCGATCGAAGAGACATTGCGGTTCGAGACGCCAGTGGCCGCGATCCCTCGTGTTCCGATCGAGAATTTTGAATATAAAGGTCATACGATTCAGCGAGGGCAAATCATCCAACTCCTGATCAGTTCAGCCAATCGGGACCCGGCAGTGTTTGAAAATCCGGACCGCTTCGATATTAATCGGTCGCCAGCAGCGTTGCTCAGTTTCGGCCATGGCCCGCATACGTGCCTCGGCGCGCAGCTCGCCCGGCAGGAGACGCATATTGCATTGGAGACGCTGTATCGACGGATGCCGCACTTAGCCGTCGACGGGACCCGCAGGACGAGGTGGTACCGAAATTTGGGCAACCGCGGTCCCGTTAATTTACCGGTCCTTTTCTGACCAGTGGCCTTTCGTATCCAGTGGAGATTTGGGGGCTCATGGCCCGTCGGATACCGATAGTTTGTTGAACGTCCCTTCGCCGCGCGCGTTCAGGTTTTCGACGAGAGCCGTCGTCGCCTTTCCGACCGGGCCGATTGTAAACGTCACTCCGGTCGTGCCAACTGCGTTTTCGCCTTCTGTTCTGTAGGTGAATAGGTCGCGGTCATAGTGCTGCAAAGGGAAAGTCAATTTGAGAGGACCCTCAATAATCGCCAGTCCGTCGCCCTTCTCGACAATCTGAATGTCTCCAAAGAAGCTGTTAGTATAGGTCCCGATATATGCGCTATTAGCGAGAGCGGGTGTTGGAGATGCGGGCGGTTTGGAGTAATCCGCTCCGATGGACACACCGACTGCCGCCGGGTTTAAAAACGCTTTTTCGAAAATCGTAAGCCAGTCCTGCGTGGCTTTCCGGTATAACGCAATATCCGCAAACGTAAATGCTAGCCCTTCCGCGACGCCGATCGGGTAAGCATTGGTGAGGACGACGATGCCCAAACTTTCTGACGGTACCAGCAACACGGCTGTTGCCGCCCCTAATGCAAATGCACCTGAATGCCCCAGGCGCAACCGTCCTTCTGTGTCGTAAGTAACATTCCAACCCAGCCCATAAAAAGTTGGCAATCCGCTCAGCGGACTGTATCCCGTCAAAATCTGCGGCGAATGTGTGACTGACAGCGCTTTTTCATCGACGAGCGGTTTGTTGTCAAAACGCCCACCCGCGAGCTGTAATCGCATCCACTTTGCGAGATCATTGACAGATGAACTGACACCTCCCGCAGGGGACTCAGAATCCGGGTTACGATTGTATTTTTGAATCCACTTGCCATTTTCTTGGACATGCCCGAGCGCCTTGTTCGTACGGGAAACAAAATCTGCATAGCGCGAACTAGTGGAATCCATGCCGAGGGGTCTGTACAATTTCTGCTCGGAGGCATTTTCCCAGGTAAAGTTGTAAATTTTGGTTGCCGCAATGCCGGCTTCTGTCATTCCGAAATTTGTGTACGCATACTCCGAACGGAAACTGCTATCGGGCTTTTGATAACGCAAGCGATGCAATATTTCCTGGCGGGTGAATCCCAGGTCTTCCAGCAAATCGCCTGAGTGCTCCGGCAAACCACTGCGATGCGAATAAAAATCACGGATAGTGATTTCGCGTGTGACCCATGGATCGTGCATACCCGGCTGTGGCGGGTCTTGATGCATTACGTTGAACAAGCTCACTCAAAGAGCGACTGGAGCGCCGTACGAAGGGTCGCCGTCGATGAGACCAGTGCCCGGCGCGGACGCCGCTACGTGACCAAAGTGCTGGACGCTGAGAACTCACGTCTGCTCCTGATGGTCGAGGGACGCGGTGTCCAGGCCCTGGGAGATTTTGCCGAGGCGCTACGCTTGCACGGCGGGGACCCCTCCCAAATCGAGGCGATCGCGATGGATATGAGCACCTCCTATATGAAAGGGGCCAGCCAATACTTCCCTCAGGCCAGGATCGTCTTTGACAAGTTCCACGTCATGGTGCTGGCTGGCAAAGCCCTCGAGGAGGTGCGCCTCCAATTGCAGCGCGAGGGAGCCCAGCTCAAAGGGGCGATGTGGACTTTACGCGGCAACCCCTGGAATCTCAGTCCAGAGCGTCAAGCGCATCGTAAAGACCTCTGTCGCCACTACACTCAACTTGGCCGTGCGATGAGTCTGCGTGAGACTCTCCAAGCCATTTACGCAAACTCCGACCGCCAGCTAGCCGAAGCTGAACTGCGGTGGTGGTGTGGTTGGGCAGCGCGCAGCCGCCTCTGGTCTATTTCACCATTTGGCCATGACCATTCGTTCAGCTATGGGATGGGATCCTGGCCTACTTCGATACCAAGCTGCCCTCCGCCGCAATCGAGGCCGTCAACGGGATCATCCAGCTAGCAAAACGAATGGCTCGTGGCTTTAGAAACTTCGTCTACTTCAGAACCGCAGCCTACCATCGAGCCGGTCAGCTTAATCTGGATGTCCCAAACATGAGTTAACTTAGCAATTACCCACACAAAACAGTGATGGACCTTTCTGAAAAGCCTGTATTTCTTGAAACCTACATTGGCCACTGTCCAAAAGCAGCAAAAGAGAGTTTATCCGGGCTAATGCCTCGATGGCAGCGCCTAACAAAGTTCTCAAGCTAGGCTCGATCAGCCAGAGGATCTAGTCATGTGTCTCTTAAATAATAGTGACATTGTTATTTTCGCCAAGGGCCACTTTCCAGGCTCGTTGGATCTTGGCTAGAATCTCCTCTCCTTTAGCCCTCCAGACGTACCGCTTGGGATTGAGGTTATGCTGGGCGAGGTATTGCATGATAGCGTCGACCAGTTGGCGCACGCTGCCGAAGCTGCCGGGCAAGATTGCCTGCTGGCTCAAGTCTCGGAAGAAGCGTTCGACTAGGTTCATCCAAGATGAACCCGTGGGCGTGAAGTGCAGCTCGAAGCGCGGATGGCGTGCCAGCCAGCGCTTGATGACGGGATGTTTATGGGTGGAGTAATTGTCCAGAATGATATGGACGTGCTGACTTAAAGGTATTTCGCGGTCGATTTGCTTGAGAAATTCCAACCACTGGCGGTGGGTGTGTGTTTGGGCGGTGTAAGCAATGACTTTGCCCTGCAGATAATCCAGCGCGGCGAAGAGGGTGACCGTACCGTTGCGATAGTAATCGTGGGTTTGGGTGCGGATATGGCCTTTGCCCAGCGGCAGACCCGGTTGGCTGCGTTGAAGAGCCTGGATCTGGCTTTTCTCGTCACAGCAAAGCACCACTGCCCGCTCGGGAGGATTGAGGTAAAGACCGATGACATCCCAAAACTTCGCCTCAAAGTCCGGATCAGTGGAAAGCTTAAAAACCCGCGTCAGGTGCGGCTTGATTTCGTTCTCACTCCAGACCCGCTGCACGGTCGCCTTGGAGACTCCTAACTCCCGAGCCATCGAGCGGCAAGTCCAGCGTGCCAGGCCCTGCGGAGGCCGCGTGGCCTGATCGACGATCTGGCGCAGGACCTCCGTGCTAAGGTTGCCTTTGCGGCCCGAGCGCGGTTCATCTTGCAGCGCCCCAAGTCCGCCTCTGAGATATCGTCGTCTCCACTTCGCGACCTGGTTAAAGTGCATTCCGACCTGCTCTCCGATGGCACGGACCCCCATTCCTTGCGCGGCCAACTGGACGACTCGCGCTCTCTGCGCCAAGCCTTGCGGAGTGCTCTGGGCGCGTATCAACTGCCGAAGTTGCTCTTTTTCAGCGGAACTCAACACAAGCTTTCCACGCTGCTTGGACATCCAAACATCCAAGCATTTTCTTGTCAGAATGTCACTATTATTTAAGAGACACTAGACTAGTGCATCGTCTCCTGAATCTCTTGGGCTTCGCTGAGTTAAATGGGTTGTCTGCGAGGCTGGAGGAAGGTAAGCGTCAACCATCCGCAGCTATCCGGAACGGGTAATCTTTGCCGAAATGGAGGGATCAAAGATCCCTCTTCCCGTCACAGACCCGTGCCTTGGGGTCCCAAAGGGTAGAAGTAAACTTCAATGATTGCGGCTCACCCGAAAGTAGAGGAACTTTATGCTTGGCAGCCGACACTATCACCGTCTAAGCTGCCGGAAATGCTGGATCTCATTCAGTTCATTGCGCGGGCGCTACTTTCATTAGTTACTGCCGCTCTGGCGATTTACATGGTGTGGAAGTCATTCAACCTTTTACAAAAAGGAATCATAACGCTTCAAGCCGTTGCTCCTGAGGATGCGATCCGGATCGAGTATAAGAATCTTATAAAAGTGCAAACGCAATATCCAGCCATCGCGTTTTTTGTTTTAGCCCTGATTTGTTTGGGCATTGCAGTTTGGGTGATGCCGGCATTCAAACCGGTTAGTCGAATGAAGGTTACGGCGAAATTGCAACCCCATCCGAAAGACATCTCGATGGCATATTTCGACGATCAAAATTCACTCGCTCAGTCCGAAATCGATACGGCTGGGGAGATCTCAGCAGATATCTTGCCTAGGGTGGGCGGAGTGCGTATAAGGATTCCCGCACCAGGTTACGACACGAAGGAAATCACAAAATCGCTTTCGATTGACAAGGCTAAGGGTGATGTCTTGGATTTTGGAATCCTGTCACCGCCCGAAATCAAAGTTGTCAGCAAACCGACTCCGGACCCAGCTCAAATCGATCCCATTCCAGCTTCACAATGAAATTCATTGCAAAGAGGCAATTGAGAGCCGTTTTTTTCGCTATTTTAGCTCTCAGTGGGATCTTCCTGCATTCGGCCTGCGCAGATTCCGTGCTTATTAAAGGCGCGATATTCAATCGGGCCGGAACGCCGTTACCAGGGTGTACGGTCTTCGCCATTTCCGGTAGTTACAAGACCCCTCCTGTCATTTCCGAAACTTCCGGCACATTTGAGATCGAATTGTCGCTGCAAACAGGCAGTCCATCATCATACTTCCTCGAGATATATTGGGGTCAAGAGCTTATGTATAGAAAACCGCTGTTTCGACAGCCAACCAATGATCCTCTTTGGCAGACCCAAAATGGCGTTTTGGAGATCCCACCTATCACGTTGGGCCTCTAAGCAGAGGCGCGTGATTTAGCGTGCCGATATCCCTTTAAAATGATCTTAGATGGCGAAGGTGCACCCGGGGATCTTGCGAAGCTGATGAAAAGTGTACACTAGCGAACTCATAGAATTTCAGCGATCGATGCGCGCACGGGATTCACTAGTCGGCGGTTTTAACCCGGATCTGATCAAGGATCGTTAGCTTGTAGTCCACTGCGTGACTTTCCCTGGTGTATCGTCTCCTGCGGCGAAGCCCAAGGGATTTAGGAGACGGTCCACTAGATCACCAACGCGAAAAGTGCTCCGGCTGGAAAGATTAACAAGTATAAGGATTTAGCCTAAACTCCGAAGATTACTGGTCGTCCTCGATCAGTCGGCGTTTTCTGCAGCGAAGAGAGTCCGATTGTCCCGCAATTATTGTCCAGTTCGTCTGAGTGTCAAACATCGGGATTCTCGAGGACGAAGGACGACGACGAGCACGAGGACGAGTCCTCAATTTCGGAGTTTAGTTAGGTTTAGGAGACGGTGCACAAGTGCACCAGTCACTGACTGGGTGCACTAGCTAGCTAGGAGGAGGCGGCGTTGAAAATAGAAGCAGTAACCGGTATGAGGACGGCACGATGGACATCCATTCAGCCCTTCTGGGCGGGTCGAATTTGGTATCGGGGTTATGCCGGAGTCTTGGTCTCGCGCTGAACCGTCGACCGGCTTCCACCCAAGTGGCCAAACACAAAGCAAACGCAAAGCAGAATGCCAACCCCGCAGAGCATTCCGGCGATTCGATTAACGGCTGGCATGATCGAGTCTGGAGGACCGACCCCGGTGACGAGGGCAAGGATGAAGGCAACGCCTCCTTGAGTCCCTACGTAAGCCCATCGCGATGCACTGTGGTGCATGAGGGAAAAGAGGAAGACGCCGGCAATCAGCATGGCGGACCAGATCAGGAACGAATCTGGTCCCAGGCGGATTGTAAGAAGGCCAAATGCGCCGCCGGCAAGACAGCCCAGGACCCGTTGCAGACCTCGGAACTGCGTTGAAGCGCCGTCACGATCCAGGACAACCAGACATGAAATCACAATCTGGGTGAGGGACGGCAGACTCAGCCATGACCAAAGAATCGGAATCAACATCACTGCAACGCCACCGATCGTCGCCAAGCGAAGCGCAGCGGCACGATCCATCGTTGACGCGATCGTCTTGTCCGTCGATTTCCCGGAAGTGGTTCTCGAGCCAACTGCCGATTCTTTGCGATAGAGCAGCAGTTCCATGAATGTTGCTGCGACGACGCCGCAGATGACTTCACTAGCTCGAAATAAAGCGAAGTGAAAGATTTGTCCGGGTGTTTCGAGACTCATCGCAAGAATCGAAAGTCCGCCAACCGCGCCAATTATCCAGGCATAACTGTGCACGCTGCGAAAACGGCCATAGACACCGACTGCCGCCATCGCGAACATTGCAGCCATTTGTAAGACCGGCCGGCTTTCGATCCACAACGTAAGCCAGTAACACGTAACGCAGCCAATGACGGTTCCCAGAATACGGTTTGCCGCTTTTTCCAACAGTGCGTGACGTTCCGGATTGGCAACAACCCACGCCGAAATCGCCGCCCACCAAGGGTTGTCCAGGTGCAAGGCGAAAGCCAGGACCGCAGCCAACCAGCAGGCGAGGGCAGTGATTGCACCTATGTGTAAGGGCATTGACGCCTTCGGACCAAGTTCATTCACGGGGGCCTCGCATAGAATACGTTGGCGTCGCTGCCGACGAAGAGCCGCTGCTTCTTCGGTAAGTCGCCCAGGTCGATCTCAACAGGAAATCGTCGGGGCAATCGAATCCAGTCAGTCGTCAGGTCGACATAGGGCAGGACCCGGGACGGATCAAGCGAACGGGCAACACCCGGAGCTATGCTGCGAACCTTGCCGGCATGAATTGTCCAGGGATCGGAACCTATGTAACAATAAACGCTTTGACCGATTTTAAGGTGATTCAAGTGACGCTCTCGGCAAATTCACCACCAAACGCCAATTTTCATCCGAAACGATTGCCACAACTGCTTGACCGGCTGTCAGATAGTCACCGGCGCGAACGATGAGAGGAGCGACACGTCCAGTACTGGAGCGACAACGACGGTCCGGTCGAGATCATATTTGGCGCGTGCAGTGGCCGCCAGGGCTGTATTGACCGACGCTGATTGAACGGATACTTCCTGTTGGGCGGTGACTCGTGAAGTACGGGCCACTTCCAGCAGAGCAATGGCCACGTCATAGGTACGCCGCGCGTCGTCCAAAGCTTGTTGAGCTATGTTACCAGACTTGCGCAGCTCCGATGCGCGTTCGAAGGCAATTTTGGCATCATCAAACTGGGCCTGTTGAGATGCGATCCGATCTGAAGCGATAGATACTTCTTCCTTTGCCTTTTCTGCGTTGGCACGGGCCAATTCGAGGCTCGCCTGCAGCCGATCGAGATCGAGTCGGAATGGTTCAGGGTTAATCTTAAGTAACAGGTCTCCCTGATGAACAACCTGGTTATCTTTCACCGCCAACTCGACGAGCGGACCGCTGACCTCCGGTGCGACGGCGATTACGTCTGTGGTGACGTAAGCGTCGCGCGAATAGACAAGTACTTCCGATATAAGTTCGTAGACTGTGTAAAGAATCAGCAGGGTGAGAAGAGTTCCGATGACGATATGGTTCCTGAACCAGTTGACTATACGTGGCGCCTTCACGGTCTTACGGTCACTTGTAAGCGGCGCGAATATAAGCAGGTTTCAGGACGCTTAACAGTACCGAGTGGTGGTAGCGTTAAGCAGTGTGGACGACAAGGGCAATCGGGTCCTGAAATGCAATTAATTTTCGATACGTCACTAACTCGGGTAAGTCACCATCGGGTAAATGACCTTAAGTGATTGCACAACGGCGCGGACATTGTGAACCCGAAAGATCGATCCGCCGCGCAACAAGCCTGCAACCACGCAAGCTATTGTTCCGGCGTCTCGATCTGCCGGTTCCACTATTCCGAGGACATCGCCGATCACAGTCTTTCTGGAGACCGGAAGCAGAATCGGACGCTCGAAATGTTTGAGCATTTCCAGTTCTCGATAGATACGCAGGTTATCCGTTTTTTGTTTCGCGAAATCGATGCCTGGATCGAGGACAATCGCTTCGCGCGCGACACCCGCAGCAATCGCCTGGTTGATCTTCAGGTCAAAGAAACTCTCAAGAGTGCGAAGAATATCTGATATATTGAACGTCGGTGTGTCGCTGTTTCGGTAGACCGACCGAATGCATTATGAGAAGACCGGCGCCATACCTGGCGGCGATTTGTGCGTTTTCGTTTGTTGGAAGCCCACTGATGTCGTTTAAAAGGTGGCCGCCAAATCGCAAAGCCGCTTCTGCGGCGCCTGGTCGCCAGGTATTGATCGATAGCAAGGGAGGAAATATCTGTATTTCGTCCACCGGCCTTTTTCCTTCATGACATTCCTGAAAGCGATGAACGAAGGGGAGGATCCGCGCGGTCTCCTCTGCCTCGCTGATCTCCGGACGATTTGTGCGCGCGCTTTCACCTCCGACATCGATGATGTCGGCCCCCGCGGTTACGTGGCGTCGCGCCATTTCTATTGTGCTATCGATTTGTAGTGATCCATCCCCACAAAACGAATCGTCAGTAATATTCACGATGCCCATGACCAATGGGCGGCGAGGGAACGTGACCGAGCGATCCCGCAAAGTCAGGATCATAGATCAACTTCGATTCGTTCGCGTTTTTCGAAACGACACACTTTGGAATAACCAGCCTGGCGCGCCAGATCCCTTGCCAGCTCGAACTTATATCCGACCTCTCCCGGAGAGTGCGCGTCAGAATTGATTAACATTGCGACCCCTGCTTCTCGCGCCAGCTCGATGAATTCGAAGGCCGGGTAGATTTCTTCCGCGTCCTTGCGTAAGCCGGCCGTGTTGATCTCGAATGCCGTATTGTGCTTAGCCAGAGACTCTATTACGGGTTGGTAATAGCACCGAAGATCCCCCGGCGGGCGATACCCAAATTTCTTCGCCAGATCGGGGTGAGCGACAAAATCAAAGAGCCCGCTTTCAATGCAGCGGACGTATTTTTCCCAATAGAGAGCCCAGATTTCTTCGACCGGATACTCTCTGAATCGCGACAAGTACTTCGGATTGTCCACATCCCATCCCGGAGCGATGTAATGAACACTTCCGATCAAATAGTCCCAAGCAGCCATTCCTGCGAGAGTTTCGATCCAGAGTTCATGTCCCTCGATAAAATCGCATTCGAGACCCAGTCGGACCGGGAACCCTGTCGACCGCGCTTCTTCCACCATTTCAAGATAGCGAGGCAAATCCTGGATCGACATCCGCCAGTCATCGAAATGTTCCGGCATCGGATTGTGGTCGGCGAACCCTATTTCGGTTAGTCCAGCCCGCTGCGCGGCTCGCACATATTCTATCGGATCCCCCACCGCATGATGGCAAAGAGTTGTATGGATATGGTAGTCGGTCCGTACAGCGCTCATGCAAAGATTTTCCCTCGAATAAAAACTGAGGATGGGCAAGCAAAAACCTCTTGAATGCAAACGGCCTGCCGAACTAAATCCTCAATCGCAACTACTCGATGACGACATTTACCAACTTGTTTGGAACAACGATAATTTTGCGAACCGATTTATCGCGGGTGGTTTCCCGCACTTTCACGGAAGCAAGCGCCACCTGCTCAAGCTCCGATTTTCCTAAATCCTTCCTGACGGTCATCTTGTCGCGCAATTTCCCGTTGATCTGGATCACAATTTCCACCTCTTCCTCCATGAGGAATTCGTCCCGCCATTCCGGCCATGGCTGTTGGCACGCCAATCCCTCAAATCCGGTGAACTTACCGCTCATTCGGCACCAGAGCTCTTCCGCAAGGTGAGGTGCAAAAGGACCCAAGAGAGTGAGTAAAGTGCGAATGGCTTCCACAGGCCGAAGTTCCGCGCCGGTGAATTCGTTGACAAAAATCATCATTTGCGCAATCGCGGTGTTGAAAGAAAGCGCCTCCAGATCTTCAGAGACTTTCTTAATGGTTGAGTGCACAACCTTGAGCTGTTTCGCGCTAAGATCGCTATTACCCAAGGCAGAGGACAATTGCCACT
Source organism: uncultured Verrucomicrobiae bacterium (assembly GCA_963736745.1). GTDB lineage: Bacteria > Verrucomicrobiota > Verrucomicrobiia > Chthoniobacterales > JAFAMB01 > JAFAMB01. Next base: position 159,966 of record CAVTQD010000028.1, read on the forward strand.
GCCCCTCCTGATCTTCATCCATGGCAAGACGCCAGACCCTCGCCAGGAAGCGGTAGACACCTTCGACGCCGCTCGCGCTCCACGGTTTCGTTGATTCAAGCGGACCAAGAAACATCTCGTAGAGCCGCAATGCATCCGCGCCATACTCTTCCACGATGTCATCGGGAGCTACGACGTTGCCGCGGCTCTTGGACATTTTCTGGTTGTCCTGGCCGAGGATCATTCCCTGGTTTACCAGCCGCTGGAACGGTTCAATGGTTGAGACGTAGTTCAGATCGTAGAGCACCTTGTGCCAGAATCTCGAGTACAAGAGGTGAAGCACAGCGTGCTCGGTTCCGCCGACATACAGATCGACTCCTCCCCGCCTGCTGTTTCTGGTTTCATTTCCGGACATCCAGTAACGCTCCGCAGTTTCGTCCACAAACCGGTTCGCTTCGTCCGGCGAAACGAAACGCAGAAAGTACCAGCAGGACCCGGCCCACTGCGGCATGGTGTTGAGCTCCCGGGTTGCTCCGTCGTGAAGTGTGATCCACGCTTTCGCCTTGGCCAGAGGAGGCTCGACCGTCCCAGTCGGACGATAATCGTCGAGTGGAGGTGGAACGACTGGAAGGTCCGACTCTCGAAGTGCTTCATGCCTACCGTTACGCCAAACGATGGGGAAGGGTTCACCCCAGTAACGTTGGCGCGAGAACAGCCAGTCCCGGAGTTTGTAAGTGACGGAGCGTCTTCCGGATCCCTGCTCCTCCAGCCAATCGATGATTTTACGTTTCGCTTCCGCCGTTGGCAATCCATTCAAGAATCCGGAGTTCTTGGCGACACCGTCACCGGAGAAACAGGATTCGGCCGGTATTGGGGGCTCGACGACATAACGGATCTCCAGCCCAAATTTTTTGGCGAATTCAAAGTCACGCTCATCATGGGCCGGGACTGCCATGATGGCGCCGGTTCCGTAGCTGATGAGCACATAGTCAGCGATCCAGATCGGAATCTTTTCCTGGTTTACCGGATTAATGGCGAATCCGCCGGTGAATATCCCGGTCTTTTCTTTGGCGAGGTCAGTGCGTTCGAGATCGGATTTTGCTGAAACTTTTACCCTGTACTCCGTCACTGCAGCGCGTTGTGCCGGAGTTGTCACCCGATCAACCAAGGGATGTTCTGGCGCCAGGACCACATATGTCGCGCCGAAAAGCGTGTCAGGCCGGGTTGTAAAGACGGTGAGCACATCGCTCAGGCCATCGACCCGGAACGTCGCCTGCGCACCTTCGCTACGGCCAATCCAATTTCGCTGCAGAATTTTGATCGACTCTGGCCAATCCAACGGTTCGAGCTCCTCCAGCAACCGGTCGGCATAGGCGGTGATGCGCAACATCCATTGGCGCATCGGCCGGCGCACGACTGGGAATCCGCCGACCTCGCTCTTCCCGTCGACAACTTCTTCGTTTGCCAGAACGGTTCCCAGTTCCGGGCACCAGTTTACCGGAGCCTCCGTGACATATGCGAGACGATTTCCATCCACAAATTCGAGACGTTTTTCCTCGGATTCATGCGGGAATTCTTGCTGTCTCGCTGCAATGAGTTCTTCGATCGGCCTTGCTGCCTTCTTTTTGGGATCGAACCAGGAATTGTACAATTTCAGAAAAATCCACTGGGTCCATTTGTAATAGCCGGGATCGGTCGTATTTAATTCGCGTGCCCAATCGTAACTAAAACCGATTTTTCTGAGCTGATTCTTGAACCGGCTAATGTTTCTCGCTGTGGCGACGGAGGGATGGAGTCCCGGTCTTGATAGCGAACTGTTCCGCCGGCAACCCGAATGCATCCCATCCCATGGGATGCAGGACGTTAAAACCTTTCATGCGTTTGTACCGAGCGATGATATCGGTCGCGGTGTATCCTTCGAGATGGCCGACGTGAAGTCCCTCGCCGCTCGGATAAGGGAACATATCGAGCACGTAAAACTTGGGTTTCGAGGCATCGAATCCTGGTTCGTGGGGGCTTGGCGCATGAAATGTTTGCCTCGCCAGCCAAAGTTGCTGCCATTTTGGCTCGAATTCCGGAAAGGGAAACTGTTTTCGTCGCTCGCTCATTGGTATTATCTAGTGCAGATCCACAAACTGGTTGCTTATCCCGAGGCTCGGATCGCCAACGGGTACCCTCATCGGAGGAGGCAACTTTGAGGTGGACACCCTACGATGCAAACACTTTTAATCGCCACGCGGAACGGGCATAAGACGAGGGAAATCGGTCAAATGCTCGGTTCCGGATGGGACGTCCGCGATTTGACCTCGCTGCCACACACTCCGAATATCCAGGAGACAGGTACGACATTCGAAGAAAATGCGGCGCTAAAGGCGATCACGATTTCGAGGATCTTTACAGGCTTGGTTCTAGCGGATGATTCCGGGCTGGAAGTAGATGCTCTGAGGGGTGCCCCTGGAGTTCACTCCGCTCGCTTCGCCGGGCCGAACGCCAACGACGCCGAAAATCGATTTCTGCTCATCCATAAGCTTAAGGATCTCGGTGGATATGAGTTCCCGGCGCGTTTCCGTTGCGTCATGGTCCTGGCGAGCCAGGGTGAAATGCTAGGATCTTTTGGGGGGATTATCAAAGGAAACGTGGTCCTCGAAGAACGCGGGGACAGCGGATTTGGATACGATTCGCTTTTTATTCCGCAAGGTTACACAGAGACCTTTGGGGAACTTCAATCCGAGATCAAAAACAGCCTGAGCCACCGCGGCAGGGCGCTCGCGAAGGTTCTCGAATTTCTCCGAAGCTGAGCCTGCATTGTTTACGAAACTCTGGGGTTATGCGAGCAATGCAGGCTAACGAAAACAATGGACGAAAGCCAAGCGCGCTGGCAATTCTGGATAGATCGAGGTGGAACTTTCACCGACATCGTGGGCCGAGCACCAGACGGAACTCTTCGCACCGCCAAATTGCTATCCGACAATCCTGGACAATACTCGGATGCATCCGTCGAAGGAATCCGCCGTATGCTCGATCTGGAGCCCGACGACTTGATTCCGCCAGATCGGATCGAGAGCGTGAAAATGGGCACGACGGTTGCCACGAACGCCCTGCTCGAGCGCAAGGGAGTACGCACGGCACTTTTGATAAATCGTGGGTTCGCCGATTTGCTTCGAATTGGAACGCAGCAGCGCCCGAGGCTTTTTGATCTCCGGATCGTGCTGCCGGAGCAGATTTATGAAAGAGTCGTCGAGTTTGACGGACGATTTTCCGTTGAAGGAGAGGAGATCGAACCTTTGCATTTGGATACAGTGTGCAAATCGCTCGAGGGCTTGCTGGCGGAAGGGATTCGCTCAATCGCAATCGTCAGCATTCATGGTTATCGATACCCAAAGCATGAACGAGTCACTCGCCGCTCTGGCGCGCCATCTTGGCTTTGACCAGGTGTCGAGCAGCCACGAGGTGAGTCGGCTTATTAAGTTGACCAATCGCGGTGACACGACTGTCGTGGATGCGTACCTCTCGCCGGTTCTAGCGAGTTATGTCGATGGCGTCCGCGCCGCGCTGCCCGGAGTGAAACTACTCTTCATGCAGTCAAACGGAGGATTGACAGATGCGATTCGTTTCAAGGGAAAGGACGCGATACTTTCGGGTCCGGCCGGCGGAATTGTCGGAGCAGCGAAGGTTGGTATGCAAGCAGGTTTCGCGCGGATCATTGCTTTCGATATGGGGGGAACATCGACGGATGTCACTCATTTCGCGGGTGAGTTTGAGCGTCGGGCTGAGACCGAGATTGCCGGAGTTCGGATCTGCGCGCCGATGATGCATATTCACACCGTTGCCGCCGGAGGGGGTTCCATCTGCCGTTTTGATGGATCTCGTTTGCGGGTTGGACCGGAGAGCGCAGGTGCTATGCCGGGGCCAGTCTGTTACAGGCGCGACGGTCCGCTCACAGTGACCGATTGCAATGTGATGCTCGGGCGCTTGCCGGCCGGTTTCTTTCCGAAAATCTTTGGTCCAAGTGGTGATCTGCCGATCGATGTGGAGCTTGTCCGGCAACGGTTCAAAGAACTCGCTTCGGAGACAGGCAATCTTTCTCCCGAACGCCTGGCGAGCGGGTTTCTCAGAATCGCGGTCGAAAATGTGGCCAATGCCATCAAGAAAATCTCTGTGGCTCGTGGTCACGATGTCCGGCGATACGCGCTGGTAACCTTTGGAGGCGCCGGGGGCCAGCATGCCTGTTCGGTAGCGGATGCCCTTGGCATAGATCGCGTCTTCATTCATCTTTTTGCTGGTGTGCTGTCCGCGTACGGGATGGGAATGGCTGAAGTCCGCGTCCTAAAGGAGTGTTCTGTCGATAAACTTCTTTCTCATGCCGGGCTCGAAGAAACGGAGCGGATACTGGCAGATCTGGAGACACAGGCTCGAGCCGAGTTGCTCGCCCAAGGCAGTGAACTCGAGACGATCGTAAGGAAATTCAACGTCCGGTACGAGGGGACCAATACGCCTTTGGCCGTAGAAGCCGGCACCGTTGAGGAAATAGAAAAGGCGTTTCTCGAGTCGCATCGGGCGCGGTTCGGATTTGTAATGGATTCCACAGGCCGCCGGTTTGTCATTGACTCGGTATCACTCGAAGCGATCGGTCAAAGCGAATCCGGAAAGCGACAACCTCCAGGAACCTGAAACGATCGTTGAAGCCGAACCTCTAACCCGTGTGGATGCCATGTTTGAAGAGCAGTGGTATTCGTGCCCCGTGTTCGAGCGCGCATCACTGGGACCTGGTTCGCAGATCAATGGCCCGGCAATTATCGTCGAGGCAACGACGACGACGGTTGTGGAAGTGGACTGGAGGGCGAAGATCACTCGGGACTTAAATTTGCTCCTGAGCAGAGAAATCCCACGCCCTGAAAGAGTCGTGGTCGGCACGACGGTTGATCCGATTTTGCTCGAGCTATTCAATAACATGTTCATGTCGGTCGCTGAACAAATGGGCGCGGTACTGCAGAACTCCGCTTATTCGGTCAATATCAAGGAACGGCTCGATTTTTCGTGCGCATTGTTCGATGCCGAGGGAAGGCTCGTCGCAAATGCGCCTCATGTCCCCGTGCACCTCGGTTCGATGGGCGAGGCCGTACGTGCAATTATCCGGCGGCGGGGAGCGAGAATTCGGCCCGGCGACGTTTATGCTCTCAATGACCCTTTTGCAGGCGGTACGCATCTCCCGGATGTCACAGTTGTGACACCGGTTTTCGGTAGCGGTCACCGCGCCCGACCTTCTGGGTGGCCAGTCGTGGTCACCATGCGGATATCGGAGGATTGACTCCGGGCTCAATGCCGCCGAATAGCCGGACGATCGAAGAAGAAGGAGTCATGATCACCGATTTTCTGCTCGTGGAGCGAGGCGTTTTCCGCGAAGCCGAGTTCGTTTCAACTTACTAGGAAGCGGGCGCTATCCGGCTCGAAATCCGGCACAGAACCTGGGTGACATTCGCGCACAGATCGCAGCGAACGAGAAAGGCGGCCGGGAAATGAACTCCTTGATTGACCATTTCGGTTTTGAGGTCGTCAAGGCCTATATGGTTCATGTCCGGGCCAATGCATCGGAACAGGTTCGCCGGGTGATCGACCGGCTGAAGCCCGGTCAATTCGTCCAAAAAATGGATTTTGGAGGGGAGATCCACGTGAGAATTGATGTCGATGCCAAGGCGCGGACCGCGACGATTGACTTCACTGGGACATCTCCTGAATGTGCGGGCAATTTCAATGCGCCCTCTTCGATCGTTCGGGCGGCAGTGCTATACGTATTTCGCACATTGGTGAATGAGGATATTCCACTGAATGACGGGTGTCTGGAAGCGCTCAAAATAGTGATACCGCCGAACTCTCTGCTTGCGCCGAGAGCGCCCGCGGCAGTTGTCGCCGGCAATGTGGAAACATCGCAGGCCGTGACTAACGCGCTTTATGGAGCGCTCGGCGTACTCGCAGCCGGGCAGGGAACGATGAACAATCTGACGTTCGGAAACAGCCGGTACCAATATTATGAAACGATCTGCGGTGGAGCAGGGGCCGGTCCTGGCTTCGAAGGCGCTTCTGCTGTCCATACCCACATGACAAACTCCAGGCTGACAGATCCAGAAGTTTTGGAATTGCGCTACCCGGTGCTGGTCGATGCTTTTCGGATCAGGCGCGGCTCCGGCGGTCGTGGACGCTGGCCAGGAGGAGACGGAGTGACGCGCCAAATTCGTTTTCGTGAGCCGATGATCGCCGCGGTTCTGGCAAATAGCCGAATAATCGCGCCTTTTGGACTCGAAGGGGGCAAACCGGGAAGAGTCGGCAAAACCTACATCCGGCGCTCGGACGGTCGAACCGAAAATCTCGGCAGCTGTGGACAAAGTGAGGTTCGAGTGGGCGATGCAATCGTCGTCGAGACGCCAGGTGGTGGCGGCTTTGGGGCACCGGTGTGAAAATACTGGCTACTGCCGACCTACACCTTTTGCGGGGTACGCAGGAACGGACACTATTAAAGGTCCGAGAGTGGATCACGCGGCATCGGCCGGATGCATTCGTCGTAGCGGGCGACCTGTCGAGTGCTCAACAAGCAGGGGAAACGTTGAAAAGCCTGCGCGATTGCTTCCCGCAGGGTCCAATCGCCGTTTGTCTTGGCAATCATGACTTCTGGACGCTTGGCAATTCCCAAAGAGACTGCGACTCGCTTGCTGGAGTCATCGATCGTTATTGGGTGCCCGCTGCCAAGTCCCTCGACATCGTGCTTCTGGATATGGGAAACATGGACCTGCAAGACGTTACGATCGTTGGAGGCTACGGCCACTACGATCTCGGCTTTGCCATCCCCAATCTCGCTTACGACGGAATCCCGGTCACTGAGGCGGATTACCTCTGCGGCCGCCCTTCGGCAAGTTCCCTTTTGCGCTGGCGCGATTTCCAGTTCATGCCGAGCGAACAGCATCCTCAGGAGGTCGCACGTGAACAGGTCGAAGCTGTTCGAAAGCGTCTGTCGGAAGCCGGGAACTCCCGAATCATTGTCGTGTTGCATACTCCCCCTTACGAAGAACTCCTTGGCCTGCCTCCGTTCAGGGCGCTACCGCCAGATTCGGCTCCGTCGATTTACGCCTTTTTCCGCGCTTACCTCGGGAATCGTTCGATGGGGATCCTGTTGCGGGAGGCGCGAAGCAATCTTGTCGCTGTGGTGTGTGGGCACACCCACCGTCAAGCTGGTCCAATACAATTGGGCAGCACGATCGGAATCAATATCGGCTCGGACTACGGAGCGCCGAAGGCAGCGCTTTTCTCCAGCGATTCGAATCGGTTTGAACGTTTGGTCTGAAGAAGGAGTTCAGGAGTCGCAGAATGAGAGACAATCGATATCCGGTTCACCTATCCTTCGGGTTCATCCATTGAAATTAATTAACGTGCTTCGCCTGCTTTCCGAAAAGTCCTGAACTCCTGCAACTTCTGACTTCTGACTTCTTGGCTCGGGGCTCCCACGCCAAAAACGTTTGTTGCGATCCGGACCAATCGCCCTTTGGTTACTGATGTTTGAACTTAAACCTCGTTGACGAGCTCGTTGGGCGCAGCCATCTTGCCGATTCTCCATCGGCTTCTATGGATCGTATTCGAAATATTGCAATTATAGCCCATGTTGACCATGGCAAGACGACGCTGGTTGACCAGTTGCTTCGTCAATCCGGCACCTTCAGGGCAAATCAAAAGGTCGAAGAACGGGTCATGGACTCGATGGATCTTGAAAAAGAAAAGGGAATCACGATCAAGGCGAAAAACGCCGCGTTCAAATACAAGGGTTACCACATCAACATTGTGGATACACCCGGTCATGCCGATTTCGGTGGAGAAGTTGAACGAATCATGAAGATGGTGGATGGCGTGCTGCTCGTCGTCGACTCGCATGACGGCCCGCAAGCTCAGACGAAGTTCGTGCTGCGCAAGGCCTTGGAGAACAAGGCGAAGCCAATCGTTGTCATCAATAAGATCGACAGAGAAAATGCTCGGCCGCATAAGGTGCTGGACATGGTCTTTGACCTGTTCGTCGAACTCAAAGCCACAGATGAGCAACTGGATTTTCCGGTTATTTACGCAAGTGCGAAGGAGGGATATGCAATGCGGGAAATCCACGACCCGAATACCTCGATGGAACCATTGTTTGAAGCAATAGTGAAGCACATCCCGCCGCCTCCTCTGGCGCCGGAAGCCTATTTTCGGATGCTGGTCTCCAATCTCGACTATTCGGATTATCTCGGAAGACTGGCATTTGGTCGAATCGTCAGCGGACGGGTAAAAGTCGGTGATTCGATCGTCTGCATTCACAAGGATGGCCGACGCGAACGCGACACTGTCGCGGCATTATTCGGGCACCAGGGGTTGGAGCGGATTGAAGTCAAACATGCCGGTGCCGGCGACATTGTCGGTCTTGCCGGATTCGAAGAGATTTCCATTGGCGAAACGTTGACGGATCTGGAAGAGAGAACTGCTCTCGAATTCGTTGATATCGATCCGCCGACAATACAGATGAACTTCCTTGTGAACGACTCACCGCTCGCCGGACGCGAAGGCAAGCTGCTGACCGCCCGCCATATCAAGGAACGACTGGTTCGCGAATGCCGGACGAACGTTTCGCTGCAATTCATCGAGACGGAAACGGCCGGGGATATTTACGCTCAGCGCCGGGGAGAGATGCAAATTGCAATATCTAGTCGAACAAATGCGTCGCGAGGGATTCGAACTCCTGGTATCTCGGCCTGAAGTGATCTTTCGCAAGGACAACTGGGGAATGTGACTGGAGCCGTTTGAGACGCTCTATGCCGATGTGCCAAATGAAAATCTCGGAGATATTCTACAATCACTCGCTGGGCGGAAAGCGGAGATTATCAGCATGGACCATCAAATCAGCACCGTGTTGGTTGAGGCGATCATTCCGACTCGTGGATTGATCGGATTTGAGAGCGATTTGGTTAATCTCACGAGAGGACTCGGTTCGATGAGCCATCTCTTTAAGGAATACGGACCGTTGAAGGGTGAGATTTCGAATCGTGACAATGGCGTGCTGGTCGCCATGGAAGGCGGAATTTCAACTGCCTACGCCTTGAATAACGTTCAGGAACGCGGCAAGCTCTTTATTGGCCCACAGGAGGATGTCTACGAAGGGATGATTGTCGGGGAGAATTCTCGCCCGGACGATCTGACTGTGAATGCTTGCAAGACAAAGCATCTCACCAACATGCGGAGCCAGGGAGACGGAAAGGGTGTGCAATTGGCGCGCCCGCTTCGCATGACCCTCGAGCGGTCGCTCGAATATATCGGACCGGACGAGTACGTGGAGGCGACGCCAAAGACGCTGCGTTTGCGAAAAAAGATCCTCGATTCGACCGCTCGGAAGCGAGCTTCCTCCAAAGTGAGTTGACAAACCGGTCCATCTGCGGTTTGTTTGGCGTATCGCTTGTTGATGCGCTAATCAGCGGTTCTCTCTTGGAATTCTTCTGTCTTTCTCATCGCTCTCAAGTGCGTCGCTAGTAAAACTTAAACCCTTTTTTCTGAATTGATTCTGTTTTTACCCGAAGTATGGCGGGTCATAGTAAATGGTCGAAAGTCAAGCGCTTTAAAGGTGCATTGGATGCAAAGCGTGGGAAGATATTCAGCAGGTTCTCGAAGGAAATTATGGTTGCGGCCCGGATGGGAGGCGGCGACCTTAATTTAAATCCTCGTCTCCGGACGGCTGTCCTTGCTGCCCGTGCCCAAAACATGCCGAATGACACGATTGAGCGGGCGATCAAGAAAGGGACAGGCGAGATAGAGGGAGGGATCGTCGAAGAGTTGATGTATGAAGGATACGGGCCCGGGGGCGTTGCGATTATTGTGGAGGCTGCGACTGATAACAAGAATCGAACCGCGGCGGATATACGAAGCATCTTTGCCAAGAATCACGGTAACTTGGCCGCATCCGGGGCCGTCTCCTACATGTTCAGGCGAAAGGGTCAGATCGCCTCGGAAAAGCAGGGGTTGATGAAGATAAACTAATGGAGATCGCTCTGGATGCCGGAGCGGAAGATCTAATCACGGATGAGGATTTGTACATCGTTACAACTCCTCACGATCATCTGTACCAGGTCGGAGAGGCGATGAAAAATGCTGGAATCCAATTTGAATCTCAAAAGTTAACCTTTTTACCGAACACGATGGTCGCAGTCGTCAACGAAGAGTTAGCTTCGCAAGTTCTGAGATTATGCGATGCGCTCGAGGATAATGACGATGTCCAGAGCGTCTACAGCAATTTCGATATCTCCGACGAGTTACTAGCAAGGCTTTCAAGCTAACCGTGCGGAACTAAAAGTTTTTCTAAAATGGAAGTTATGGCAGAAGCAAACGAACAACCCGCTTTGCTCAATAATCAAGACGTGGACGGCGTGAAAAAACCTCGACGAACGAAGTCTGTTGCGCGTCCGCGAAGAGCGACAGCAAGCAAAACGGGTGCGAGAAGAGTTAAGAAACAAATAAAGGACGACGAACCAACCGTTTCCGACACGAATAACCATTTGACGTTGTTGGAGGGTCCGGATGGCGCTCCTTCTCAGAAAGTTGAAAATGCGCCCGAACTTGCCTCAACGCAGCCCCAGGGACTCATGGAACCTGCAGATCAGTCAAATGACCAGAAGAGTGTTGAAATGAGCGAACCTGTTGAAGAGCCGGTGTTGACGGCACCGGTTTCGCCTCGTTTTCAGGAAACTCCTCCTGCGGTTGAAGTCTCCAGGTACGACCCGGTTTTCGGTGAAGGGTTGATTGAGGTTTCTGGTAAAGGATTTGGATTTCTGCGAGATCCTAAGCGGAACTATGTCCAATCGCCGCAGGATATCTTTGTTACGCCGGAGGTAGTTCGAAAGCATGCGTTGCGTGACGGCTTGTGGGTCAAGGGCGAAGTTCGTCGGGGTAGCCGTGGTCCGCAGTTGTTTAAACTCCTTCTGATCAATGGCGAGGACCCCGATAAATATCGGAACCTTCCCGTCTTTGAAGAGCTTACTTCGATCAATCCGCTCGAAAGAATTCGGCTGGAAACCGTTCCGGACCGGTATACGACGCGTGTGATGGATTTGATGACACCGATCGGAAAAGGGCAGCGGGGCTTAATCGTGGCTCCGCCGCGTACCGGTAAGACAACGCTCCTGCAACATATTGCGGATGCGGTTGTCCGAAATCATACCGGAAGTGAAGCTGATCATCCTATTGGTTGATGAGCGTCCTGAGGAAGTGACCGAAATCCGGCGAACCGTTCCAAAAGCCGATATTATGGCGAGTTCCAATGATAGCGATATCAAGAGCCATACGCGGATCGCTCAGCTTGCAATCGAACGGGCGAAACGTTTGGTCGAGGCCGGAAAAGACGTCTTCGTGCTCATGGATTCATTGACGCGAGTTGGTCGCGCCTTCAATAATGCAATTTCAGGCAGTGGGCGTACCATGAGCGGCGGTATGGACTCCCGCGCCATGGAGATACCGCGTAAGCTCTTTGCTGCTGCGCGAAATACGGAAGAAGCCGGCTCGCTGACGATCATGGCGACGGCGCTGATTGAGACGGGATCCAAGATGGATGAACTCATTTTTCAGGAGTTCAAAGGTACCGGAAACATGGAAATGGTTTTGGATCGGCAGATCAGCGATCAACGGATTTATCCGGCCATCGACATATTCAAATCCGGCACTCGTCGAGAGGAGCTTTTGATTCCGGTGCACGATTTGGAAAAGATCAACACGATTAGGCGCGGATTGGCTGGGCATCGGCCGCCAGAGGCAATCGAAAGGCTTTTATCTTTCCTGAAAAAATTCCCGACAAACTCCCAGATGCTGCGGGAGATTCCTGGATAGAAGAGCAAGGAATCAGTTCCCGGGCGGGAGCTCGTTTCACCGGTAGTCGACTGGATGGAGGCGATGCTTCCTTGAGAGGATGTATGAAGGAAAGCGATCCAAAAACCGCCTATTCCGGAACAAGGGATGGATTATCTCGATGTGGAGGTGTTGCCTCCCGAAGGGAAAACGAAGCAGGCTGACGATCCCGACCCGTTCATCAAGCTGGTAAGTCGTTTGTTGGATACGTTTTTCGTGATCCCGGGAACCCGGATCCGTTTCGGGCTGGAGCCGATCATCGGATTGATTCCCTTTCTCGGTGATCAAGCGACTTCGTTGATTTCGGCGGCACTCTTGTATCGAAGTGTCCGGCATCGGCTACCGAAGATCGCGCTGGTCCGAATGGCGCTGAATATTCTGATCAACGCGGTCGTCGGAATGGTGCCGTTCTTTGGAGATATATTTGTCCTTTGGTACAAGCCGAATATTCGAAACTACAAGATCCTGCAACGGTACGCCGGCCAGGCGAATGCGGTGACCCGAGGCGACTGGTTGTTTGTATCGATACTGATCGGTTCGACTTTTTTTTTGATCGTTGTCGTGACGCTGGTTTTGGTCTACGCGACACTTCAGCCAGTTTCGCTGGTGGTAAATTCGAGGCGAAGTCTTGGAAGATAGGTCTTTAAAGAATGGAACTGTTTGTTTACATTCGAGCCCGATCCAAGCGTTAAGTGTCTGATGGGCGCTCGGCTAAGCGTATTACAGTAATCGTTTACACTGGACGGTAACTGCTGCCAGGCGCCATCATCAGTGCTGCCGTGATCCTCGATCGGGCTCGGCCCACGCAAATTTGATTTATGAATACAGTCTACCTTGTCGCCAATGGCGATCTCCGTCTCTCGGCAAACCAAAAATGCGAACCTGCGCAGGCCGCGATGGAGAAGGCTCTTGTTGGAGCAATTCAACGCGAAGGCTTTAACGTCAAGCGAGCGCATTCCATTCGATGAAACGAAGGGACACGGATTCATCGATAGCTCAGAAGATGGGCTTGCGTGTTTTCAGGTCAATCCCGCAGGAGGCCCCGCTCGTCGTGGCGGAGGCTGTCTGGCAATACACTCAGCATTTGCTGGGGGGGTTGATTTCGCATAATGGCCCTATTCTCACGGTGGCAAACTGGAGCGGGACATGGCCAGGTTTGGTCGGTTTGCTGAATTTGAACGGAACCCTCACCAAAGCCGAAGTGAAGTACAGCACTCTTTGGAGCGAGGATTTCACAGACAGATTTTTTACCAAGAAGCTCCGCGAGTGGCTCGAAGAGGGGAAAGTCAAACATGACACGTCGCAGGTGTTGAAATTCAAGGATGTCAAAGTTCCAGGTTCGTCCCGCAAAGCGGGGGAGAAAATTGCGCGCCGATTTCTTTCTGGAAAAGCGATCATGGGAGTTTTCGACGAGGGTTGCATGGGTATGTACAACGCAATCATTCCCGACGAGCTGCTTGCATCCGACCGGCGTCTATAAAGAGAGATTGAGCCAGTCGACGCTTGTACGCAAAAATGCTCACGGTGTCGGATGAGGAAGCCCGGAGAGTTTACGACTGGCTGCTTTCTCGCGGAATGAAATTCCATTTCGGGCCGAATGAAGAAACCGATCTGACGGAGAATCAGGTCCTTCAACAGTGCAAGATGTATATTGCAGCCGTCCGGATCGCGGATGAGTTTGGTTGCGCGACGATCGGGATCCAATATCAACAAGGGCTGAAGGATCTCGCACCGGCATCGGATCTCGTAGAAGGACTGCTCAACAACGTTGATCGGCCTCCGGTTCATCACGAGGCGACCGGGCAGGAATTGTTTGCCGGCGAAGCGCTACCGCACTTTAACGAAGTCGACGAATGCGCCGGCTTTGACGGTCTGGTCACCAACCGCGTCTGGCTGGAATTGGGTTATCCACCAGAAACAACGTTGCATGATCTGAGATGGGGACGCCATTTCAAGAACTCCGAGATCGACGCGTACGTCTGGGTCTTTTTGATCAGCGGCGGCGCTCCGCCCGCTCACTTCATTGGCGGGTACGGAGGCACTTCAAGCGAACGCCAACCCCCGATGTATTTTCGCCTGGGAGGAGGGACCTGCAAGGGTATCAGCAAGCCAGGCTGGATCGTCTGGAGCCGTGTTTATGTTTCCGGCGGCGAATTGCAATTTGATACTGGTTTAGCAGAAGTTGTGCAACTGCCCGGAGGAGGAGACAAACGACCGCTGGCAGCTGACAACTCCGCAGTGGCCGATCATGCACGCCGTCCTGCAAGGTATTAGTCGCGACCAGATGATGGCTCGACACAAATCGAATCACATCCAGGTGGCTTACGCCCCGGACCGCGCCGGTGCTCAACTGGCAATGTTTACCAAAGCTGCTGTCATGCATGAGCTCGGTCTGAAAGTCCACTTCTGTGGAGACTTTTAATCCGATCTTTTTATGCGACAACAAGACGCTGTCCTGGTCCATTCGCGGCTTGTCGAACTCTCGCGCGAGTTTGGCCGGGCTCAATGGACAATTCTAGGAGAAGGAAATATTTCCGGTCGGATCGACCAGAAGGTTTTCGCCGTAAAATCAAGTGGGAGCAGCCTTGGCGCGCTTACTGAGATCGAACTGACAGATTGTTACTTCGACAGGCTCCTTCCGGTCCTGGATCGGAAAGCGTTTCAGAACAGGAAATCGAAGATTATTGCTCCGCGATTCCCGGGTTCGGCCCACGGCGTTGAAGCCGTCTGTCGAAACCTTTTTCCACGCTTATTTGTTAACGATTCCCGGCGTCAATTATGTCGGTCACACGCATCCGATCCCAGTCAATCAGATCCTATGTTCTGGCCTCGGGACGTCGTTCGCAGAAGAAAGGCGCTTTCCGGATGAAGTCGTTTGCTGCGGGCCCGTGTCGCTGCTGATCCCGTATGAGGATCCTGGTCTTGCGCTGGCAGTGCGAATCCGCCGGGATGTGCAGAACTTTGAACAGGCACATGGCAAAAATCCGAAAGTGATCCTGCTTGGGAACCACGGCGTAATCACTATCGGCCAAACGGCGGACGCAGTCCGTGTCGCGATGGCGATGACCGTGAAGGCCGCCGAAATATTCGTCGGAGCCCATTCCCTGGGTGGCAATATTCCAATGCCGCAATCGGAGGTGGATCGGATCGAGAATCGCCTTGATGAAGAGTACCGGCGTAAGATGCTGAGTCTATAGCATTTCGAACTTAGCTCCGGTTCAAGAATCCACGGAGTTCAGGATTTACAGTGAGCAGAGACGGGGTCTCTCTCCAGTTCCTGGAGAGCCGAATCGAATTCTTCACGCATGGACGCCGATCAAGTACCAATCGCCCCATCTAGTAACGTCTAAACTCCTGACGTCATTCTTTCATCGCTTGCAGAGGCTCAAATAGATCTCCTCGAGTTTTTGGATCTGCGTTGTCAAATTGAATTTCTCCTTGATCGTCTGGGCGGCGCGTCTCCCCAGGGAATCGCGAAGAGGATCGTCTGCTGCCAAACGGTTCAGCCAGTTCTCAATACCGGCAAGATCCGATTCCGGTACAAGGACTCCGGATTCCAGATGGGTAACCGCTTCGGGAATACCACCATGGCGGGTGGCGATGCATGGTAGTCCAGTGGCCATCGCTTCCAGCAGGCTGTTAGGAACTCCTTCTCGATTGCCATCTGGTGTCTGTTCACTCGGATGAAGAAAAAGGTGACTACTCTGATAAAGTGTTAACAGAGTGGACTGAGCGACAAAGCCCGTGAACTTGACTCTACCATCCAGCCGTAGTTCTGCCGCCAATTTCTCCAGCGAGCCGCGCAATGGGCCGTCGCCGGCAATCGTCAGATTTGCATTGGGATACCGCTTGGAGAACGCAGCGAAGGCTCGGAGCGTCAATTTAAGCCCCTTCTTCTCAATCAGGCGGCAGGCCTGAAGTAGTCGCCACGCCCCATCTATAGGTTGCTGACGAGTATAATATGCAAACTCATCCAGGGGGATGCCGGCGCGCTGAATTCGGAGCTTGTCGGACGAGCATCCAAGGCCCACAAGCGAAGAGGCAAGAGATTCGGACCGGGCTAGGACAAGTGAGCAGGAAGCAAAAAGATCATGGAACAACCGCCTGGCAGCCGGTGAATCTACATTCACCTGAACGTCCGCACCATGAAATGACACGATTGCAGGCAATTCGCACCGCCGCAAAAGTGGCAGCCAGAAGAGGCCGTTGTTACCAAAATAAATGTGCAACAATTGACAATGATCCGCCGTCAAGAGGAATTCCATGGAGCTAACTTCTCCCGGATAAGCCTGCTGCGGGATTTTTCTGAGCTGCACACTCCAGATTCGGCGCAGCCAGCGAAGAGAAGATCGGCGTACAAACCGGATTGTTTCGAACGGAAAACGATCTGCGTTTTCCCGTTTAAATGTTAAGGCGACAGGTGCGACCCTTCTTAGCCCCGCCACCTGGCGATAAACGTGAAGCATTTCCGGCTTGAGAAATGTGGGACAAAAGATCGCGACGCGCGGCTGAGCTGTTGCCGACACCGATGGGTCCTAAGTCCTCTTTTGCCAATTTTTCCTGAACGACACCGCCTCAGATCAAAAAGCGATTGAGAACAATCGGAGAGCATGGGGCCGCTCCTGAGGATCTAGAGGGTCAGCAACCACAACTTGCTCGCCGCTGCCATATTGTCGAGGCGCGAACGGGCTCAAGAGCTGCAATTTATTTGGGGCCGCAACAAACTTCTTGTACCAGGAGGAATTCGAATTCTGTTCGACAGGCGGATGTGGCGGCTCGGTTTGGGGAGCAACGCGCGGCCGGGCCGTAAACTCCTGAGCCAGAGCGCCACCGGCGGTGATCGCAAAACTCGCACAAACGGTAATCAGAAATCTTTTCATAAGCTCCCTCTGTTCACTGCACTAATACCTAATCATCTGCATTAGACGAGGTTAAAGTGTCGTTTGTTCGCAATCTCCGCTGGCCTGCTACCCCAGTACAGCCTTCCAGCCTCCCGAATCCCGGCACGGTGTTGCTGCCCCCAAATAGTTTAAACGGGCTGCCGGCCGCCAAGGCCACAATATACGACACTCTGCGGGAAATACTTGCTTATTTGGTCCCGGCCGGCAGAGGCGCGTGCCAGAGCGGGATGTGGTAACCCCGCTGCGCCAATTCCATTACCGTAAGCGATTCAATTCTCGGTGTTGCCGACAATTTTCGTTGCGGACCGAAATAGTACTCGAATTTTGCTTCCTGATCAGGGTCGTCTCGGTCCAGCGCCCCGGTCCCTGTCTGCATCAGTTGGCCGTCCTGGATGTAATAGAAAGTGAGGTCACTGATCATATTCGATTGATCCCGATCCTTGTTATTCAGCTCAAGGCTATAGGCCTGAGCCATTCCATGTCGGCCGATGTCTGGAAGATAGCCGACGTAAATGCCGTCAAAGTCAATCAAGACGTCTGAGTCCGCAGGAGTGATTCGGTGGTAGCCGTTGGCAGTGGGCGAGTAGCCGACCCAGAGCCAGGTATTAGGTCCCGAGTTTCGATACCAGGTCCCTATGAAGACATCGTTCTTCCCGTTGCCCTCCACGTCGATCTCCACCTTTTTGATCACCAGCAGTCTCCCGGCATTTGCAATGCGGTCCGGTACGTTCATCGCGAGATAATCTGCGATCGGGTCGGTGATGGGTGGATCTGCGAGCGCCAGAGTACTCGTGAGCAAAAGCGCGTCGAGGAGAACCAAAGACCCCATTTGACACATAAGGCTGCTGAAGAAACGAAGTAGTATATTTTGCATTCTCAACCCACGCCCAGGCTCGCCAGCAACATTAGTATTGAAAACGCCTGAAAAACTCTTCATCGCACTAAAGTGGAAATATGGAGTCACGGCAAGCAGATCAACAAGCTCGTCAACTGGCTTTCAATTTCGCCCGCAATTCTGTCGATGGTTTGTCCCTCTGGCGGGAGCAGCGCCAGGCGAGTACGCGACGCTTGGCAGCGGAGCTGGGATACCCCCTTGGCGAGGACTGTGAAGTCGAGCTTGAAACCGGTGTTGTTCTTCGAGGGGTACTTGTTTTGGACAGCGAAGACCTTTTCCTCACAGCCGAACGCGGCTCTGCGGTACTGCGGGTTGGGCAGGTCAATTTTTCCATCCGAGAGATTGCCTCGTGCGTACGCATCGATTAGCTGATCCCGATCTAATCTGCGGCGATCGCCCACTTATTCGATTTTCCCGAAAAAAAGTGGAAAACAGCGCGCACAAATTCGGAAAATGAGCAACTATCTTCGGGCACGGTTGCAATTGAAATGGAGCCGTTGCGAGTCTTCCTGCCAACCCCCAACAGCAATCCAACAGTACGTAGCTAACTCCGATGGCTTATTTGGAACTTATTCAGATCGAGAAGCACTACGATTCCTTTCACGCATTGAAGAACATCGACCTACAGGTTGAAAAGGAGGAATTCGTTGTCTTTGTTGGACCTTCCGGCTGCGGAAAAAGCACGCTCCTTCGTTCCATCTGTGGACTGGAAACTGTGACAAGCGGGCGAATCGTGCTTGATGGTCGAGATATTACGAATATCCACCCTTCCAAACGCAACGTTGCGATGGTATTCCAGAACTACGCGCTCTTTCCGCACCTGAACGTCTTCGACAATATTGCGTTTGGTTTACAGTTGCAGGGGCTTTCGAAGGAAGATATCCACAAGCGCGTCGAACGCGTCGCGACTTTGCTGCATTTGGAAACGATGCTGGATCGCAAACCAAAACAACTTTCAGGGGGTCAGCGTCAACGCGTTGCCATCGGCCGCTGTATTGTCAAGCAGCCAAAGCTGTTTCTTTTCGACGAGCCATTGTCAAACCTGGATGCAAAGTTGCGAGTCCGGATGCGAGTTGAATTACTCAACTTGCACTATGAAACACGTAACACCGTAGTTTACGTAACACACGATCAGGTCGAAGCCATGACCATGGCCGACAAAATCGTGGTTTTGGAAGATGGCCGAATTGAACAGGTCGGGAGTCCGATGGATCTCTACGAACACCCAGTTAATAAGTTTGTGGCTGGTTTCATTGGATCGCCTCAGATGAACTTCCTGGAAGGCCGCGCGAGCAATTCGAACGGGACCGGAATTTCCTTCGCTGCGGATGGCCTCGGGACGCTGGAATTGCCTTTGCTCGCCGAATCGCTGGAAGCTAATCAGGCGATTACTGTCGGCATCAGACCTGAGCACGTCCAGCTGGAGGGAGGACCGGCGAATAGAGCGGTTAAAGCTGTCGTCAACATCGTGGAAAATCTTGGCGGCGAGACTTATCTTCATGTCGAGCTCGCGCCAGAGTTACCACTTATAATGGTCAAACTGCATGGCTCGCGCGGTCCGAACCGAGGAAATTGCGTCATGCTTCACTTTCCGGCCGACAAAATTTACCTGTTTGATGCTACAGGCGCGGCAATCCCGGTTAGAGTATTGAATTAAGAATCTATAGAAAATAACCCCCAACAAAAGGAATTCCTATGAGCGCTACAATCGATAAATTACCAAAAACAATGCCTGCGGTGATGGCGCACGGCCCTCACGATTACCGGCTCGAAGAACGTCCGGTTCCCCGGCCAGGCCCAGGTGAAGTATTGATAAGGGTGCAGTCCACGGGAGTCTGTGCCAGCGATATCAAGTGTTATACGGGCGCCGCCCTGTTCTGGGGTGACGAACACCGAATCGGCTACTGTCAGGCCCCTGTAACACCGGGTCACGAGTTTGTGGGCGAAGTGGTTGGACTCGGCGACGGCGCCGAGGAATTGTACGGGTTCAAAATCGGCGACCATGCGGTCAGTGAACAAATCGTCCCTTGCTGGAAATGCCGATACTGCAAGTCCGGAGCTTACTGGATGTGCAGCGTTCACGATATCTATGGATTTCGTCAGCGAACATTTGGATCCTGGGCCGATTACATGCTTTTTCCTGCAGGTGCCCTGAATTATAAGGTGCCGAATTCCATACCGTTGCACCACGCCGTGTTCATTGAGCCGCTCGCCTGTTCGATCCATGCAGTGGAACGAGGCGACATAAAATTCCAGGATACGGTTGTCATCGCCGGTTGCGGCCCGCTGGGATTGGGAATGGTTGCGGCTGCCAAGATGAACGGGGCCGAACGAATAATCGCGCTTGATCTGAGCGATGATCGGCTTGATGTCGCCAAACGCACGGGAGCCGACCTCGGGATTAATCCGAAGAAGGAAGATGCGATTAAGAAGGTCCTTGATTTGACCGACGGTTACGGCTGTGACGTTTACATTGAAGCAACGGGTCATCCGATGGCCGTAGAGCAGGGCCTGCATATGATTCGTAAGCTCGGCACCTTTGTTGAATTCAGTGTTATGCGCGAAAAGGTAACAGTCGACTGGACGATCATCGGTGACACAAAGGAGTTGAATCTTCATGGGTCGCACTTGGGTCCGCGATGTTATCCAGTGGCCATCCGGATGATTGAACAGGGTCTTTTGCCGATGGATGAGATTGTCACTCACCGTCTTCCGCTGAGCGATTTCCAGAAAGGGATCGACCTTGTGATTTCCGGTCTGACTTCGGTGAAGGTGACCCTCGAACCTTAGTCAATCTTCCCGTCTTCGAACGGATGCCACGCCCGGCAGGGTCACGCTCCCGCGTGACCGGCGTGACATGACCCCAAGGCGCGGTAGGGTCACGCTCCCGCGTGACCGGCGTGACATTACCCCAAGCGCGGTCGGGTCACGCTCCCGCGTGACCGGCGTGACATCACCCCAAGGCGCGGTCGGGTCACGCTCCCGCGTGACCGGCGTGACACCACCCAAAGCGCGGTAGGGTCACGCTCCCGCGTGACCGGCGTGACATG